>JBCCVQ010000011.1:0-147152 GCA_039194965.1 Pseudomonadota bacterium
CATCATTATCCGCCAGCGCGGCACCAAGACCTATCCAGGTCGCGGCGTCGGCATGGGCAAAGATCACACCCTTTATGCGCTCGTCGAGGGCAAGGTTCAATTTACGCGTAAGCGCGGCAACCGTCAGTTTGTGTCGGTGACACCGCTTGCGGACGCAGCAGAATAGCGCGGTCTAACAGGGCCGCCGGGTGGTGGCCAAAGAGTTCCAAAGGGAGGCAGGCCACTGCCTCCTTTTTCTTTGCCTCCCTGATGGAGACGTCAAATGGCGCGATCGTTTGAGTTTAAATCTGAGCGTTTTCTGATGCGGCCCCCGGTGGCCAAGGATGCACGGCAAATTGCCTGCTGCGTGAATGATGTAACGATGGCGCGTAATCTGGCGCGTCTGCCACACCCTTATGCGCCAGAAGACGCCCTGGATTGGATCGCCTATGCCGACAAAGCGCGGGCGCAAGGCACTGAATATGCCTTCGTCATCACGCATGCCGAAGCTGGCGTCATTGGCTCTGTTGGCTTCAATCGCGCGCGGGGGGATGCTTGGGAAATCGGCTATTGGGTCGACCACGCGGTGCAAGGAAAAGGCGTCGCTACGGAAGCCGCGAGCGCCCTGCTTGCCTGGGGCGAACGGGAGTTTGGCGTTACCAAATTCATCGCCGGCCATTTTCAGGACAACCCGGCATCAGGCCGCGTTTTGGAGAAACTCGGCTTTGAACGTGTGGGTGAAAAGCAGCTCTACAGTTTAGCCCGCGGCGGAAAAGATCTAGCATGGCGATATGCGCTGGGCGCTTCGATCGAAGTCGCCATGGGTACGGCGCAGTGAGGGCAGTGTCATGGCAGATCCGATCATCTTAAGGACGCGGCGCATGCTTTTGCGCCCCCCCTTTATGGACGATGCCGCACAAATTGCGGAACGGCTCGGCATTCGGGACGTGGCCTGGAACCTCGGCCGCGTGCCCTTTCCCTATCAGATCAGAGATGCTGAGGCCTGGCTACAACACGTGCCGAGTAAGTGGGACGAAGACACGGCCTATGTTTTCGCGATGACCTTGCCGGAAGACGGCCTGATCGGCTGTATTAGCCTGCGGCTGGTTCCAATGGATGTTTGGGAAATCGGTTATTGGCTCGGTAAGCCTTGGTGGGGCCTCGGCTATACGTCAGAAGCCGCGGCGGCACTGATGGATTGGGCGCAAATGGAACTTGAGCTGTCACGCTTTGCGTCTGGACATTTCTCCGACAATCCGGCCTCCGGACGAATTCTGACCAAGCTCGGCTTTAGCCTCGCAGGCGAAACGGAATTATTCGGCGTCGCGCGTGGCCGCAAAGAGCCATGTATGCGCTATGCCAAAGGGATTGAGCCAGACTTGGCCCTAAAACTCGCCGCCCACTAACGCAGCGCCGCTGCCAGCCGCTCAGGATCATAAAGCGAGTCCGCCGCGGCGGACGCCAGCGCGTTCGAAACCTCATCGAGCGCCGCTTCGATTGTGGCGCGGTCGATGTCCGCTTTAATCATGCGGCTAAGTGAAACCAGGTCGGCGCGAATATCAAAGTCGCCTGGAAATCGTTCATGGATGCGACCCAGTGCAGCGCGCATGGCGTCTTCGTAAGCCGCTATCCTCTGCGGATCCGCGCTTAAACCCGCACGCACCAACTTGATTTCAGATTGCCAAGTGTGAACCTCGGTCGCGTCTGGATCGCACACACGCTCATCAAGGGCGCGAATGTAAGTTGCGAGGTCGGATATCACCGCTTGGTCGAGCGCGGTGCCTGAGAATTCTTCAACAACTTGCGCGGACAGGAACGCCTCCAACGCGCCCGGTGCGTCGCGATCAACAATTACGTGCCCTTCCGGGCGGGCGAGATCTGGAATGGCGACGGGATTGAAGACACCATCGGCGCGGATCTTTGAGAATAGGCCATGCGTTACATCGGCGGTCCCAGGGGCTCCAGAAATACCGGAAAAAGCGAACGCCTCATTGCCGCGTCCATTGCGATGGCAGGCGGCGCAGCTAAGGCCCGCTTTGGCCGCCTGACCGCCGAGCAGCATTGGACTGGCAAAAAGCAAGGCACCACGTCCGACCGCAGGGTCTTCCGGTGCGGTTACGCACGTCGAGGGATGGGTTGTTAAATGTGCAACTGGGTCAGCGGTATCCGCGATCCATTCTAGGGCGGTGATCTCAATGTCCACCAATTCTGGTGCCGAAGGCGCACCCTGGCAGGCCGCCAGACCCACTCCGAGCGCGATCTCTATGCGCCAGCGCTTCATGCGCGGGCGTCGGCAATCCATTTGGCGAGCTCTTCGGTCTGCTCACATCCAAACGGGCAAAGCGTATTCAGCTTGTCGAGCTGTGCTTGCGCCCGGTCCAAGTCGCCCATCTCGACATAGTACTCGCCGAGATATTCATTGGCGCTGAGATGGTCCGGCGCAATGCTCAATGCAGCGGCGTAGTATGACAAGGCGACGTCTCGCTCACCTTTTTTGCGATTGGCAAAGCCGATATAGGTGAGCACATCCGGATGTGGCCCGAGAATGGTACCTGCGCTGCGCAATTCTGCGATCGCGGCGTCATAATCTTCAAGATTGATCAAACGAAGCGCTTCGGCATAGAGCACGTCACCGGTTTCGAGGCTGACTCGCTGCATCACAGGTGCGAGGCTCGATGTTTGGACCTCTTCGGCGCTGCCTTTTGCAGCTTCGATCTCGGCAATTGCAGCAGCAATATTCGCCGCCTCCGCGCAGGCGGAGGCGCAGGCAGAAGACGCCTCTTGCAGATCGACGAGCACGCCATCGGCTTTTTCAGCTTTGTCCAGCTTCAGATAGGTCACGCCCAGCTTCGCATGGGCTTGATACAGTTTCGCGTCATACTTTACCGCACGCTCGAACGATTTCGCTGCGGCTTTGTATTCTTCTTGGCCGAGATGCGAGAGGCCGAGCATATACCGTGTGTTGGCATCTTTCTTCGCCACTTTGGTGACGCGCTTAAAGGCGCGCTCTGCCTTCTTGAATTCGCCGGCTTGCAACGCCTCAACGCCGGCCTGGTATTCTTCGACCGGATCATAGCTTGGGCCCGAACTACTTGGCGACGAGGAGCCAGAACCACTGCCTCCAGCGATGGCCGGCGCGCCACTAAAAGCGATTGCAGCGACGGCGATTAAAAGCGCGCGTTTCATAGTTCGTCCTCCAGATACTATCTCTATTCATCTATATTCACGCGGAAATCCGACCAGTGTCCATGCTTAGATATTCAAGTCTACGTGATCGCACACGCAGTAATGCGTGCAGGCATGCCTCGCTTTTATCCGCATGATCGCTTATGAGGGCGCGATGAAATTCCTCGACCAAACCAAAATCTACGTCAAAGCCGGTCATGGCGGAAATGGGTGCGCCTCTTTCCGACGCGAAGCCTATGTTGAATTTGGCGGCCCCGATGGCGGCGATGGCGGGCGCGGCGGACATGTCTATGTCGAAGCCGTCGAAGGGTTAAATACGCTCATCGACTATCGCTACCAACAACACCACAAAGCAGAACGCGGTGGCCACGGCATGGGCAAACAGCGCCATGGCCGCGGCGGTGCCGACAGAACTCTAAAGGTGCCGGTCGGCACACAGATCTATGAGGAAGATCGCGAGACTCTGATTGCCGACCTCACGGAGATTGGACAACGCGTCATGGTCGCCCATGGCGGCAATGGTGGCTGGGGCAATATGCGATTCAAAACTTCGACCAATCAGGCCCCGCGCCGCGCCAATCCCGGTGAAGCGGGTGAAGAGTTTACGCTCTGGCTGCGCTTGAAGCTGATTGCCGATGCCGGTCTTTTGGGGCTGCCCAATGCCGGGAAATCGACCTTCCTCAGCCGCGCCACGGCGGCCAAACCGAAAATAGCCGATTACCCCTTCACGACGCTTCACCCTGGCCTGGGCATCGTCGATTTGGGCCCGGGCGCTCGCTTTGTCTTGGCTGATATTCCGGGTCTGGTCGAAGGCGCCGCCGATGGAGTGGGGCTCGGCCATCGTTTTTTAGGCCATGTTGAGCGCTGCAAAGTCCTGCTCCACCTCATCGATTGTACCCAAGACAATCCCGACGAAGCCTATCGCACCATTCGCGAAGAGCTTGAGGCGTATGACTCAGAGCTCGCGGCGAAACCGGAAATTGTCGCTTTGTCCAAAGTCGATGTTTTGGACGCTGAATTGGTCAACGAACAAGCCGCCATCCTGAAAGCCGAATGTGGGCAAGATCCGCTGCGAATTTCTGCGGTGGTCGGAACTGGCGTCAAACAGGCGCTCGGGCTGATGTTGAAAGAGCTTGGACAGATTGCCGAAGCCGAATCCGAAGATGAAGACGCGAATGACGCGTGGAGCCCATTGGGATGACCCGCATCAACTCGGTAGATTCTTTCGATAAGGCCTCCCGTCTGGTCGTCAAAATCGGCTCGGCTCTGATCGCCACCGATGGCCAGCCGCGACAGGCATGGCTGAACAGTCTCGCCGCGGACTTGGCCGAGCGCCGTGCGGCGGGGCAGGAAATCGTCCTTGTCTCTTCGGGCGCTATCGCGCTCGGACGCCGTCACTTAGGACCTGACAGACCTCGCAAGCTTGAAGAAAAACAAGCTGCAGCCGCGCTTGGGCAACCCCTCTTGATGCAAGCGATGACGCAAGCGTTTACGCAACATGGTGTAACCGTGGCGCAGGCGCTGTTGACGCTCGAGGACACAGAGAACCGGCGCCGATGGCTGAATGCGCGAGCAACGCTAGATACGCTGCTGAACGCAGGTGCGCTGCCAGTTATCAATGAGAATGATTCTGTTGCGACCGATGAGATCCGCTTCGGCGATAATGATCGTTTGGCCGCGCGCGTGGCACAAATGATCGGTGCGGACTTACTGATCCTTCTCTCGGATGTCGATGGACTGTACACCGCCGACCCACATAAGGATCCGCACGCGACCCATATCGCTGAAGTCTCAGATTTGACGGCTGAACATGACAATATGGCCGGGGACATCAATCAAAGCGCTGATCTTGGCAGCGGCGGCATGGTGACCAAGCTTGCTGCCGCCCGGATTGCACAAGCTGCCGGATGCACCACGATCATTACACTTGGTGCCCCGGACAACCCTATTCGGACGCTGCTATCTGGGGGTCGCGCCACTTGGATCTCATCCGAGCTAACCCCGGATAAAGCCCGCGAGATTTGGCTCAAAGGCCATCTCACGCCGGAAGGTGCCGTCTATATTGACGAAGGAGCTCAAGCCGCCTTGGCGCAAGGGGCGAGCTTATTGCCGGTAGGCATAACGCGCATTGAAGGACAGTTTATGCGCGGCGCCGCCGTCGCCATAAAAGCGCAAGACGGCCGGGTGATCGCTAAAGGCGTGACCGCTTACAGTTCCGAAGACGCGGGCCGGATCGCTGGGCTTCAATCCGATCAGGCCGCACAAGAATTGGGGTATCGTGGACGCCCTGCTTTGGTGCACCGCAACGATCTTGTTCTTGAGAATTGAGATGGAAATCAAGCGCTTGACTTGAGGCAGCAAGATCG
This sequence comes from Pseudomonadota bacterium, assembly GCA_039194965.1. Classification (GTDB taxonomy): domain Bacteria; phylum Pseudomonadota; class Alphaproteobacteria; order Caulobacterales; family Hyphomonadaceae; genus Henriciella. Next base: position 5,532 of record JBCCVQ010000011.1, read on the forward strand.
GTCCATTGCTCCGATGGATGGCTCGCCGAACCTTGCCAAACGGATTGGCCTTTGGCTGGGACCCGCTGCGGCGAGTACCCTCTTATTGATTGGTGCACCCGACGGCCTCGGCTTTGCTGCCTGGGCGACCGCCGCTCTGATGATCTGGATGGCAGTTTGGTGGGCGACCGAGCCGATTCCGATCCCGGTAACCTCGCTTTTGCCGCTGGTAATCATCCCGCTTATCGGCGCTGGGACAACACGCGACGCGGCGATGGGGTATTCGCACCCGATTGTTATGCTCTTGCTCGGCGGTTTCATCATTGCCTTGGGCATCGAGCGGTGGGGCCTGCACAAACGGATCGCCCTCAACATTGTCTCTCGCGTTGGATCACACCCGGCGGCGCTGATCTTCGGATTCATGATCGCCACAGCCTTGCTGTCGATGTGGATCTCCAACACAGCGACCACGTTAATGATGGTGCCCATCGCTCTCTCGGCAGCAACGGCTCTTAAAGACGATAGCGGTAAGTTCGTCGTCGCGCTGCTCCTCGGTGTTTGTTACGCGGCCTCCATTGGTGGAGTCGCGACGCCGATTGGAACGCCAACCAACCTGATCGCGATCAATTGGTTGGAAGAGAATACCGGCGCCACGATTGGCTATGCACAATGGATGGGCTTTGGCCTTCCAGCTATGGTGATACTCGTACCGCTGGCCTGGTGGGCCGTCACACGGGGTTTGCCGCACTTGGCGAATGCGAGCGCTGCACTCGAAGAAGTCGAAAGGCAAAAAACCGCGCTTGGATCGATCTCGAAGCCAGAAGCGCGGGCGGCGATGGTGTTCGGCGTGGTCGCGAGCCTTTGGGTATTGCGCGTGCCAGCGCAGCTCTCCGCCCGTGATGCAGGCCTGGAGCTCCCCTGGCTGATGGCGGTGAGCGATATGGGCATCGCAATCGCAGGCGCCGCGGCGATGTTTTTGGTCCCCGCTGGCGGTGACAAGAAACGCGCTATCTTGAATTGGAATGAAGCGGTCAAACTACCATGGGGCGTTTTGATCTTGTTCGGAGGCGGGATCAGCCTTGGCCAGGCAGTGACGCGCACCGGCCTTTCGACTTGGATTGGCGATCAACTCGCGACCCTTTCAGTATTGCCGCCTATCTTCTTCATCGCGGTGGTCGTCGCCTTAGTCATCTTTCTGACCGAGCTGACCAGCAATGTCGCAACCATGACCACACTCGCGCCAATTCTTGGCGTCCTAGCCGGCGCTGTCGGCGCCGCGCCCGAAAGTTTGTTGGCCCCGGCTGCGGTCGCGGCGAGTTGCGCGTTTATGCTGCCCGTCGCCACGGCCCCAAACGCGATCATTTACGCCACCGACAAAGTCCCGATTGCGATGATGATTTCCCGCGGCTTGCGGATCAATTTGATTGGAATCGCGGTGATAACGGCGATTGGCTTCTGGCTCGCACCAATGGTACTTTAGCGCTCACTTACACGCGCAGGCGGCGTCTTCTTCGAGTTCACCAAAGCCCTCTTTGAACAATTGCTCGACCGCGTCCAAAGATAGGCCTGCGTCTTCGCCTTCGGCACTGAGTTCGACTTGATTGCCGATCCCGGCCCCCAAGCAGAGCAAATCCATGATCGATCGCGCGTCAGCGCTTTCGCCCTCAAAACTAACAGTTACGGTGGATGGCAAGCCAAGCGCCAATTTGGCGAGTTTTGCGGACGCGCGGGCGTGCAGGCCTTTGCGATTAATGATCTCGATATGTCGCATTTCTCTACTCATTTCGATCGACTCATCACTTGAGAGCCAATTCTGATGTAACGTTTGCCCGCATCGCTCGCTGCCTGGACCGCCTCATCTAGCGTGAGGTCCGCCCTGACTTGTGCGAGGTGAATCAACATTGGGAGATTCACCCCGCCAATCACGTCAATCTTGCCATCCGCCAAATTCGACAACGCCAAATTTGAGGGTGTTCCGCCAAACATATCGGTTAGAATGATCACGCCTTTGCCCTTATTACAGGCTTTGACACGGTCGCGAATTTCGTCGCGGCGCTGATCGATATCGTCCTCAACTTCGATGGAAAGAGCTTCAAATGCATCTTGCGCACCGACCACGTGTTCGGCCGCGCGCACCAGTTCGTGCGCTAGTTTTCCGTGGCTGACGACGACGATTCCGATCATGGGACCGTTCCAGTTACCGATACTACAATGAGAAGCTGACACTACAAAGGTTAACGTCAAGTCAGTTTTGACATTGTCCACGAAGGTTCCTTCGCGCGTGTGATCGAACTGTCACGACTCAGATTGGCTGACCGAGTTGAAAAAATCCTCATAGAATTCATCTGCTTCTGATCGAAGGGGTCCAAGTTCGACCTGCAATCCGGCTTCGCGCAGCCGCGCCATACCCCCGCTCCCGAGCGGGTGCGGATCGCGCGTGGCGATGATGATTCTCGCCACACCTGCATCGATGAGGCGCTGCGAACACGACGCGGTGCCGCCCGATCGCTCCCGGCATGGCTCCAATGTGACATAGGCAGTGCCGCCTGCCGCAGCTCCAACAGGCAACCTGGAGAGCGCCAATTCTTCCGCATGCGGACGCCCGCCATCGCCCGTCGCCGCTTCGCCGATCTTCGCGCCATCACGATCTAGAATGACGCATCCCACACTGGGATTGGGCGCGGTCCGATCCGCTTGCATGATGGCAAGGTCCATCGCCCGTCGCATATGCAGACTGTGTGCGCTCATTCAAACACCACCGTACGTTTTTCGTTCAAAAAGACCCGACCTTCGCCATGAGCGCGGACGGCACGCGCCAGGACCCTGGCCTCTATGTCTTTGCCGAGTTCTGCCATTTTCTCCGCAGTCAAGCGATGATCAACGGGTACAACATCTTGCGCGATGATCGGCCCTTCATCCAAATCCGGCGTCACAAAATGCGCGGTCGCGCCGATCAATTTCACGCCGCGATCATGCGCTTGATGGTATGGTCGCGCACCCTTGAAGCTTGGCAAAGCGGAATGGTGGATATTGATACAGCGGCCGGCAAGGCGCTGACAAAGCTCATTCGAAAGGACCTGCATATATCTCGCCAGCACAACCAAATCGGTTTGCGTCTCTTCGATTAGCGCGAGCAGTTGCGCCTCTGCCTTGGGCTTATTGTCTGCCGTTACAGGAATGTGGTGGAACGGCAAATCATGCCGATCCGCGTGCCATTGGGTTGTCGTATGGTTCGATACGACGCCGATAATCTCTACCCCTAATCGATCGCGGCGATGACGATAGAGGAGGTCATTCAGGCAATGATCACCTTTTGAAACTAGGATCAGAGCTCTTGGTCTGCGCCGCTCTGGCCGCAGTGACCAGTCCATCTCCCGCCGTGCGGCCAATGTTTCAAATCCATCGCGAAACGCAGCTTGGTTAAATCCTTGCTCCGCATCAAAGGTCGCCCAGATGAAAAAACGGCGGCTCTGCGGGTCGCCAAAATCATGGCTCTCTGTGACATTCACGCGATGACTGGCCAAATGACCCATGACATCAGCCAGAATGCCAATGCCATCCGGCGCCGCAGCGCGGAGGATGAAACGCTCTGTGGTCAAGGCAACTCGGGTAGATCTTTAGCGCGTTCTTGATCGAGGTATCGGGCGGCAGTTGGCACCAGTGCATCGTTAAGTTCGAGCAGCAAGGGATTGCCGGTTGGGATTTCGACGCCGGTAATGGTCTCGTCAGCGACAGCGAATAAATGCTTCACCAAGGCCCGCAGCGAATTGCCATGGGCGGAGATAATGGTGTCTTTGCCATTTTCCAGAACCGGCCGAATGGCGCTCTCCCAATAGGGCAGAACGCGCTCCAGAGTGAGTTTCAAACTCTCCGCCTCAGGTACAGGCACGCCTTCGTAGCGTGTATCGCTTGCAAGATTGTAAGGGCTATCGGCCGCCAACGGTGGCGGTGGAATATCATAAGAGCGCCGCCAAATATGGACCTGGTCTTTGCCGTGTTTGGCCGCGGTTTCGGCTTTGTCCAATCCGGTTAGACCGCCATAATGGCGTTCATTTAGGCGCCAATGCTTCTCGACCGGGATCCAGGCCCGATCCATCGCCGCAAGCCCCAGCCAAAGGGTTCGAATGGCGCGTGTTTGATAGCTGGTAAAGGCGAATGTCGGCGCCAAGCCCTCGGCTTGGATCAAGACCCCGCCTTTATGAGCTTCGGCTTCGCCTTTCTCCGTCAAATCGGCATCCCACCATCCAGTGAACCGGTTTTCGAGGTTCCATTGGCTTTGGCCATGGCGGGTAAGAATGAGCTTCGGCATGTCAGGCGTTCCATTAAAAGATCGATAGGCTGCAAACACTCCCCGGTTGAGGGTCGCGTTTCGTTGCGGGCGTTGCTATCAGAGACGAGATAGGAATGCTAGCCAATCGATTCGTCGTCTTCGCCGCAGGAAGAACAGTTTGAGAGATCATGTTTTTTACCCTCTGATCGCATTGGTTGTCGCAGCCATGGTCGTCAGCGCGCTTTGGCTCGGTTGGCAGAGACCACAATGTGGTCCTTTTGGCGGGGCGAACGGGCCGGACGATTACAGTCTGATTATCTTGACCGGCGGCGATTTGTGCCGAATGGAAGCCTATCTCGGCTTTGATCTCGACCTTGAAGATGAGGTCCTAACAATCCGGGCCGAGAAAGATGCCAATTTTCCGGATGTCCAACGCAATGCTCATTTCCGCCTAGGACCGGACTTAGAGACCGTGTATTCCGGCCACAAATTGCGCATTTCTTTGACTGTCAAACCCACTGAAGGCGGCGGCGCTGAAGCCTTCGAGTTCAACTACTCGGCCGGCAAGGCGGGTAATTCAGGTTGGATACGGTTCGATCTTAAACCGGAATGGGACACCTATACCGCTGAAGTCGATGTCCCTCGAAAGTTGCTCGAAAACAGCGTCGCGCTCGATTATATCGCTGTGCGCCCCGTCGTTCCGGATAAAACCCGAGGTATCGAACTCAGAGAAATCCGCTTCCGCCGCTTAGGCCAGTGGTGAGGCATCGGCGCTGAGCCACGCCTTCTCCACGACATTCACCACATCATCGATGATTTCAGTGATTTGAAAATCTTTCGGCGTATAGACCCGGCGAACGCCCATCTGACGCAGCGCTTGTTCATCTTCGAATGGGATGATTCCGCCAACAACCAGGGGGATATTGTCGAGTCCTGCTTTTTGCATCTCGGCCAAGGTTTCGCGGACCAGATCGAGATGACTTCCAGATAGAATGGACAGGCCGATCACATGCGCTTTGGCGTTTTTTGCTTGGCTAACGATTTCAGCCGGCGTGAATCGGATGCCTTCATAGACCACGCTCATACCGCACGCGCGCGCCCGCGCAGCAATTTGCTCGGCGCCATTGGAATGCCCATCCAAGCCCGGCTTGCCTAACACATAGGTCAGATCGCGCTGCAAGCGTTTCGAGATGCCTTTAACGCGTGCTTTGGTCGACTCGATCGCCGCATCACCGCCCGTGTCGATAACCACGCTCACGCCAGTCGGGCCGCGAAATTCGCCAAACTCTTCGCGCAGGACCGTGCCCCATTCGCCTGTGGTGACGCCAGCTTTGGCCGCCGCGATACTCGGCTCCATAATGTTTGCGCCCGACGAGGCTGCCGCGCGGAGATCGGAAAGCGCCGCTTGAGCCGCGGGTTCGTCTCGGTTGCGGCGCCATTGCTTCAAGTTTTCAACTTGCTGACGCTCGACCATGGGATCAATCGTTTGAATGGCATCATTGCCCGCGCCAAGCGGGCTTTCTTCGGATTGGGTGTAGGCGTTGACGCCAACAACTTTAAGATCGCCGCTTTCGATCCCTTTGATCCGTTCTATATGCGCGCCAACCAGGCTTTCCTTCATATATTCGACGGAGTCGACCGCCCCGCCCATCGCGTCAATCTTGGCCAACTCTTCGCGCGCCTGAGCTTTTAGGTCATTGGTCTTGCCGTCGACGACATGGCTACCATCGAACAGATCTTCGTATTCCAGAAGATCGGTTTCGAAGGCGAGGATTTGCTGCATTCGCAATGACCATTGCTGGTCCCATGGGCGGGGTAAGCCCAAGGCTTCATTCCAGGCTGGCAATTGCAAAGCTCGGCAACGCGCGCGTTTGGAGAGGGTGACTGCGAGCGCTTCAATCAAAATGCGATAGACATTGTTTTCTGGCTGCGGCTCGGTCAGGCCGAGCGAGTTCACTTGAACGCCATAGCGAAACCGCAAGGCTTTGGCATCGGTGACCCGATAACGCTCCCGACCGATCTCCTCCCAAAGGTCGACGAATGCCCGCATTTTGCAGAGCTCCGTCACGAAACGGACACCCGCATTCACGAAGAAAGATATTCGGCCGAATACGGTTGGGAAATCGCTGTCTGGCACTTGTCCGCCAGCTTTCACAGCATCCAGCACGGCGCAAGCTGTCGCCAGCGCGTAAGCGAGTTCTTGCTCCGGCGTGGCACCGGCCTCCTGCAAGTGATAGGAACAGACATTCATCGGATTCCATTTCGGCACTTCGGTGTAGCACCAAGAAATCATATCGCTGATCAGCCGCATGCTTGGCTGCGGCGGGAAGACATAGGTGCCGCGCGACAGATATTCTTTGATAATGTCGTTTTGCGTCGTGCCACGAAGCTTCGCGCGATCATCGCCGCGCTCATCCGCCAGCGCCACATACAGCGCCAACATCCAGGCTGCGGGCGCATTGATCGTCATCGATGTGTTCATGTCTTCAAGCGGAAGCGCATCAAACAAGACGCGCATATCGCCGAGATGGCTGACCGGAACACCAACTTTGCCAACTTCGCCATGCGCCAAAATATGATCGGCATCATACGCGGTTTGAGTCGGCAGATCGAACGCGATGGAAAGGCCTGTCTGCCCTTTTGACAGATTGGAACGATACAGCGCATTTGACTTTTCCGCGGTCGAATGGCCCGCATATGTCCGAAAAATCCATGGCCGATCTGGCGTGTGCTGATACTGGGTGTCCGCCAATCAACTCTCCTGAACAAGATGTTGCAGCGCAAGATGCGGGAAGTGTGCGAGTGAGGCAAGCTTTCCCAGCCGTGAACCAATCAATGCAATAGTGCATAGATGGCATCTCCAGATATGCGATGATCCTTTGTCCTTATCGGCTATAATCCGAACTCTCTTCAGGAGTTTCTCGAAATGACAGACATGATTGGCTTGGTCGCAGCAATGCTGACGACGATTTCATTTCTGCCGCAAACCGTAATGGTCCTGCGCACAAGATGCACAGATGGCATTTCGCTCAGCATGTACGCCCTGTTTACGACCGGCGTAGCAGGATGGTTGGCGTATGGCGTGCTGGACAACAGCTTGCCGATCATTCTCGCCAATGCTGTTACGTTGGCACTCGCGGCGACAATCCTCGGTTTGAAGCTACGCGCCGTATTGGTTGCACAGCGTCAATTGCCAGCTCAGGCTTGATCGCGTTAGGGCATAGAACGCACGCGTTTCGAAGGTTCTCATGCCAACTGCCCTTCTCTTTCCAATTTTGCTGCGGGTCGCGGGCCCTGTCGCATTTTTCATTGCCGTTGCCGCGGCCGGAATCCTGAACCGAAGCTTCATTTTGGTTCCGGTTTTGGCGTTGGCCGCCACGCTAACAACCGTCGTCATCCGCCATGTCACACCGTCTCCGGCGCTAGATTTGAAGGATATGCTCTCGCCGGACGCACAGCCGCAGCCGAGCAATCCATTTCGCGGCATGGTGCCACGGCTCGCGATGGGTTTAGTGGGCTATGCCGTCATCTTCGCCTTGGCCGCTGGCATTGCGGCAATTTTTCAAACCACAGAGTTTGAACCGCAACTGATGGCGGTCGATGCTTGGTTTGCGATTGTCCCGGCCCTGTTTGCCTTTGTTGGAGCTTGGATATCCGCGCGCCTCGGCGCCAACCAGATGGCCAGTCTGATGGGCCAGATGCAAGAGGCGTTCTCGCAAATGCAAGCTGGCCGGCAACCAAGCGAGTCGGAAGATGATGGGTTCACCGTTGAAGGCGAAATCATTGATCCGGATAAACCCGACTCATAGCCAATCAAATTCTGACACGTCGGCGCCAATGTGTGCGTAATAAGCCGCCTGCACTTTTCGGGTCACTGGGCCTGGCCGTCCCGTTCCGATTTGCACGCCATCAACGCTCAGAATCGGCGCAATCACAACCCCAGTCGAACTGGTGAACGCTTCAGCACCCGCCTTCAGCTCGTCTAAGGTAAAGGCGCGCTGCTCAATGTTGAACGCGCCTTCGTCGAACAAAGACAAGAGCCGCGCGCGCGTGATCCCAGGGAGAAGCGCTGCAGACAAGTCGCGAGTCACCAATGTTTGGTCTGGGGTGACCAGCCAGAGGTTCGCCGATGCGGCTTCTGTCACAACGCCATCCTCATGCAAGACCGCGGTATGCGCGCCGACGCGGCGTGCGTGGCGATAGGCGAGCGTCTGCGATACCAATTGCGTCGTCTTCAAATCACGCCTCTGCCAGCGCGTGTCCGGCAGCGAGATCGTGGCGATGCCATCCCGCGCAACGTCCCCAATCAACCTCTTATGAGTGGCGAACGCAAACAGAGATGGGGTCAATTGATCAGGACCATAATAATCGCGCGGACCTGGTGCCCCGGCGCTGACATTTAGATAGATCAAGCCTTCTCTAAGTGCGTTGCGCGCGATCATCTCCGCGTGCATCTCGCGTAGGTCTGCAAGCGGTGGATCGATTTCGAGGCCCGCCAAAGTTCTCGACAGTCGGTCCAGATGCGGTTCGAAGTCAATCAGCTTGCCATTGTAAACCGCGGTCACCTCATAAGCCGCCTGACCGAACAGAAAACCGCGATCAAAAGGTGAAATGCGGGCCTCTTCCGCCCGCATATATTCACCATCAAGATAAACCCATTCGGCCTGAGACATCGAATTCTAATCCCACTGAACCGCGCCACTTAGCTGTGATTGGGCCTCAAAGATCAAGCCCGTTCACCAGTCAGTTGCAGCGGTTTCGTTTGCAGGCAAGCACACATGTGGTCCAGCCGGTCAGAGATGATTTCGCGCCATTCCGAATCTGGCGGTAGAGCATGCCGCACAAGGAAAGAGGCGCTCGCCGGCTCGGGCAAACTCGCCTTTGGATCAATGAGAAAACGCCCATCGAAGACATCTCGGTCGCCGTCTGATGGCGGCGCGCCAGGATCTCGACCAATTAGAAAACCCGTGCCGTTGCGTTGAAACCACGACCCCCCAAGGGTTTGCCTCGCGCCTGGCTTGGTCAATGATGTTTTGAGCGCCGAAACCGAATGGGCACGAGAATCTTTTGCGGCTCCGCTTGCGATACGGGCCAATATTGTCAGCAATCTCACACTGCGGGGCGCATCCGCAGTGTCGATTAATCCGTCCGGATGGACGGTCACGCGCCTCAGGGCGTCTGCCACAGATTGATCCAGAACGGTTCGCTCGGTTTGCATCCGAGTGACCGCCGTGATCGCGAGCTCATGCAGCTTCGGGTGGTGGCGGAGAAATTCCCGAATGCGCACCCTCTCAAAACTTTGGTTGAGATTGGATGGATCTTCGACCCAATCAATGTCTTGCGCGCGCAAGCTTTCCCGCAACTCCGCGCGACGGGTGCAGATCAATGGCCGCAGCAGAGTCAGGCCTCGTCCGCTTGGCCAGATCGGCAATGGCGCCGCCAAACTTGGGCCGGCGACGTTCGCGTCACGGACGCCTCGCCGTCGACGAATAATCGCCGTTTCGACAACATCATCGCGTGTATGGCCGGTCAGCAAAACTTTGGCACCAACCGCGTTCATGGCCTCAGCCAACAATTGGTATCTCGCCAGACGCGCTGCATTTTGGGTGGCTTTAGGGCGCTTCCAAGTGAGGATTTGGTGCGGGATTTGCCACGCCTGGCACATAGCCCCAACGTGCTCAGCTTCCCCGCGGGACTCTCGGCGTAACTGATGATCAACCGTATAGACGATGAGCGTACGACGGGTCCGTCGCGCCCAATCCACGCAAACGTTCAATAGCGCGATCGAGTCGCTACCCCCGGACACTGCCAAAGCAATCGGCAGACTTGAGTCAGAACTGAATCGATCGATCAGCGCCGTGAACTTGGCGTCGAATCGCACGTGGTCTAGCTGTCGCAACCGGACCGGACACGCTCGCCCGCCGCCAAATTCTTCGTCACACCGGACGCATTTGGGTAGCGTTGAGGCAACAGATTCAAGGCATTGCAGGCTTGCTCGGTATTCCCGACCAACCGCATCGACCGCGCCAGCTTCGCCAATGCTTCAGGCGCGCGCGGGTCATCCGGATAGGATCGGATCATATCGGTATATGCCTCACCGGATTCCGGATACGCTTCTTGCTGATAAAGCACTTCCGCCAACCAATATTGTGCTTCACCGGCCTGCGGATCATCTCCGAACTGCTCGAGGAAGGATCGGAATGCGAGTTCCGCACCCGGGTAATCAAACTGTAAAAGGCGCGATTTGGCTTCGGCGAACAGGGAGCCCGCATCGCCCGGTAAGCTGCTCGCGGGCAATGTCCCGAGCGAGCCTTGTGGAAGGGGCTGGCCATCTGGACCAATTTGAACGGACGCTCCAGCGGTCGCCGCGTCGACTCGCCGGATGATACGGGTTGGACCGGTCGGAATGCTGCCCTCTGAATCAGCGATCGCGTCATCAATCTGGTCAGCAACGGGATCCGTAGCGGTCTGACCCGTTTCTGAGAATCCATCGGATTGCAGATCTGTTGTACCCGCGGACAAGAAGGCAGGTTCTGGCTGCAAAGCCGCGAGTTTTTGATTGAGATCGGCAATGGTTTTTTCTTGGTCTGAAATCCGGCTTTCTAAGCGCGTGATCAAGCGTTCCAGCTCGGCGTCGTCGCCTTGCATGCGATTGATTTCTTCACGGCTTTCGGACAACAGAAATTCCAGCGTTTCAACTTTACCGTTCAAACGCGCTTTGTCGGATTCGATTCCAGTCATTCGGGCGCGCAATTGGGCATTGCTGGCGCGGATTTCTTCTACGGTCGCTACGAGTTCACCGCTGGTGACACCTTGAACGATGTCGGCTTGACGCCGTTGCGCATCTGCATCTGCCGGGGTCATCAGCACCAAGCCAGCCAAGCCAGCAATCAAACAAGAACGCAGCATATCAAATCGACTCCCGTTTCAGGTCATTAGAGTGTGCAACAGATATGAAAAGGCCGGGGCCAAAATGTGACGCCCGGCCAAATCAATTGCAGTTAATGCAGTTTGGCCTTAGCCAACCACACCAGAAATCAATTGGGTGAAACCATTACGGTTCTGGGCCCAAGACTCTTCAGATGATCCAAGCGCCAATGGACGCTCTTTGCCGTAAGACACGGTCTGGATACGTGCTGGGTCAACACCAAGGTCAACCAAGTAATTTTTCACCACAGAGGCACGACGCTCACCGAGGGCAAGGTTGTACTCGCGGGTGCCGCGCTCATCGCAGTTGCCAGCAACCAGAATGTTCACGGCTGGATAAGAGCTCAGCCACGCCGCTTGGCGACGTAGAATGCTTTGAGCATCGGCGCTCAAGCGATACTGGTCGAGGTCAAAATAGACCCGGTCACCAACATTTACCTGAAAATCTTCCAAAGAGCCGTCTAGTGGGCCAGTTGGGACGGGATCGGCGATTGGCTCAACGATCACCACTTCAGGTTCTTCTTCGACGACAACCACTTCTGGCTCAGCTTCGACGATTTCTGGCTCTGGCTCAGGTGGGGTTGCACATGCTGCGACACCGAAGAATACGGCAATCGTCGCAGATGACGTCATAAGCTTTCGCATGTTGTTCTCTCCTTGCTTACGCGGACTTGGGTGCCTTTAGGCGCACTAAATGTCAACTTCGAGTCACCGTATACTCATTTTTTCGGTGATTTGGGAAGATTACTGAGATTTTAGCCTGATTGATATACGGATTAATCCAGAAGCGGCGACCAGGCTGGATCTGAAGCATCTGTTGGGGTTACCAGTGGACGCAGGTTTCGTCCGGTCAAATCCACCGACCATAATGTTGGCGATGCGCCTGGTGAAGGTTCGCGGAAGAACGTGATGACACGGCCATTTGGCGACCAGTCTGGACCTTCGTCGAGATATGATTCTGTGAGCAAGCGCTCACCCCGGCCATCGATGCCAATCACGCCAATATGGAACCGTCCGCGGCTTTGCTTGGTGAACGCAATCAAATCACCGCGTGGGCTCCAAACCGGAGTTGAGTACCGTCCAGAACCGAAAGTGATTCGGCAGGCAATGTCGCGGCCGCCAGATGGGCAGGTGCGCGGCGTGCCATTGGTGTTCATAATGTAGAGCTGCGGACTGCCACCACGGTCCGAATTAAAGACAATTTGACGCCCATCTGGTGACATTGACGGCGAGGTATCAATCGCAGGATGATCCGTCAGGCGGCGACTTTGGCGGGTCTGTAAATCCATCAGATAGATGTCGGAATTGCCATTGGTCGCTTGTGTCAGCAGCACCGAATTGCCATCACGAGAAAAGCGCGGTGCAAAGGTCATGTTGCGGAAATTGCCCAGCACTTCCTGGCGCGCACGGCGTAAATCGTACAAATAGACCCGCGGAATCCCGCCCTCATACGACATGTAAGTGATTTGCTGTGCCGTCGGCGAAAAGCGGGGCGTCAGGACGGTGAATGCGCCTGTGGTGAGATATTTCACGTTGGCGCCGTCCGCATCCATAATCGCCAGGCGCTTAACACGAGCATTTTTCGGTCCGGTTTCGCCAATATAGACAATGCGCGTATCAAAATAGCCGTCTTCGCCGGTCAGCCGACTATAGATCGCGTCGGCGATTTTATGCGCGATTCGGCGCACATCTTCAGGTGTGGTGGTAAACCGGCGACCTGAGACCTGACGGCCATTTGAGTCCTCGAACCGCATCAATTCTTCGCCATACACATCCCACATCCGAACCGAACCACGGATCAGTTGATTGCCATCTCGCTCAATCTGCTCGACTGTGCCGACCACGAGGGCATCCGTCTGAATGATTTTCCAATCCGCGAAACGCGGGGCAACTTCGATGTTCAGGTCTTTCTGGATATAGGCGTCTTCCGGGGTGATGGTGAACAGACCGGTGGATTCCAAATCATTGCGGATGACATCGCTAATCGTCTGAGCCACTTCAGGATCGACGCCAATCGCTTCAAAATTGGGAATGGCGACGGGCGTAGGCTTCAGGACACCCTCATTAATATTGACCTCAAATTGGGCCAGCGCAGCGGGGCTGGCGAACCCAAATATCATCGCGACGGCGCAGAGCAGTCTTTTAAACATGAGAGAGGTCTCCGGTATTAGCGTTGTGTTTTGGCATCAAAGGCAGGTCCGAGATTAACCGCGCCTTCGCTCCATAGGTCATAGTCATCATCTGGTAGATTATAAGGCGCGCACTTCTGCACCGCCCGCTTAGCGCGTTCCATCGCAGTTCGCATCGGCGAATTCCCGATCGGCGCGCGCGCTGGCTCAACAAATTTAACATCAGCAAGCGATCCGTCGCGGTTAAGTTTAACACTCAACTGAACATTCAGGCGCTCTGGAAACGGTAAATCGACAACATTATCCCAGCACGGAACGATCTTGCTGTATAAGATGGCCTCGATCCGGGCGGTGTTCGCGGTGCGCTCGCCAGCGCCGCGTCGGTTGCGTGTTTCGGCAGGCTTCGGCGCATTCTCTAAAGCCGTTTTCGGTTCCGGGGTGACCGGCTTCGGCTCAGGGCGTTTTTCGCGCGTGGCGCGTTCGCTTTGGAAGGTCGACTCACTTTGATTGAGGAAATCCATCAAATCATTATTCGGACTGCGCGGCGCTGGATCTGGCTTTTTCTCAGGTTTCGGCGCCGGCTCGTCTTCTTCTTCCCGCTGCTCCGGCTCAAACTCTGGCAATAGATCTTCTGGGTTTTCTTCCGGCGGCGCGGCCTCTACATCTGAGACATCTTGTTCGGCTTCCGGTAGCTCTTCTTCAACCGGGTCTTCAGGAACCTCTTCAGGTTCTTCTGGTTCCTCAGGCGCGGCCTCTTCAGGTTCTTCCGGCTCCGTTTCAACCAGTGGCGCGATGTTCGTGATCTCGCCAATCTCGGCAAAATTGACGTCCACTGCCTCCAAGTCTGACGCCAATACGCGCGTACTCGTGCTCCAATACGGGAACGTCACATAGGACGCGCCAATCACGGCAACATGTGCAAGTATAGAAGCTGGGAGGCCGCGGATCATACGCTACGGGGTCCTTTCCACGCGCGCTTTCGGGTCGGTGACCAGCGCAATATTGGTGAACCCCGCATTCTTCATCTGCGTCATAACCGCCAAGACCTCGCCATAGGCGGCATTGGTGTCGCCTTGCAAAAAGATGCGTTCTTCATAGCCTTCACCAGCAATGGCCAACAGTTTCGAGGTCAGCTCATCGAGCTCAATCTCAGTCTCAGAAATATAGACTTTGGCATCCTGCGTGACGGTCACTAGCAACGGCGTTGTCCGCGGCACGGTCAGGTTGCTGGTCGCCGCCTTCGGCAAATTCACCTCGACGCCGCGCTGTAGCGCCGTTGCCGTGATCATAAAGATAATCAACAGCACCAACATGACATCCACCATCGGCGTCACATTGATGTCGGCCGTAAACGCGCGGCGGCCACGACGGCCTCCAGAGGATCCGAGCGTCGCCATTAAATTGGCCCATCACTGGCACGGCGCGATAAGCGAACCAGCAGGTCCTGACTGAATGCGTCGAGCATGTCCGCATAGCGGTTCAGATCGCCCGAAAACTTATTGTAGAAAATGACCGCCGGGATCGCCGCGATCAAACCCAAGCCTGTGGCAAACAAGGCTTCGGCGATTGGCCCACCGACCACAGCCAGGCTGGTGTCTTCTTGGGCACTGATGTTCAAGAACGCATTCATAATGCCCCACACGGTGCCAAACAGGCCGATATAAACCGAAGATGAGCCTATGGTTGCGAGCGCTCCGATGCCGTTTGACACCTTGCCGACTTCGCGATCGACAGTCGCCCGCAAAGACCGTTCCGCTCGTGCAACCAAAGCCGCATGTTCGCTTGGCGAAACCGATTTCGCATCACGCCATTCGCGCGATATCGCAGCGAACAGCTGTGCGCCAGCGTTTTTGGTGTTCTGCCCCGGACGCATTTCATACTCGTCTGCGCGGCCATTCCAGAACGCTTCTTCAAACTCATTGGCCTTTTTACGGGCGCCGCCAATGGCGAAGAATTTCTCTGCCACAACGGCCCAAGACCAAATACTGGCAATCACGAGCGCGATGAGCACAGCTTTAACGACCGGATCGGCCGCCAAAAGCAGCTCGATCATAGAGAAGGTGCCCTGTGTGTGAACATCAGCCATCGCTTCTGGATTCATAAGCGTGTCCCAATCTTTCTGATTTGCGGCAAACGCCGTCTTTTCAAACTCGTGTTTCTATCTGTTGAGAATCGGGCGGAAACGTGACGTGTCGCCTTGTTATCTGCAATGTTCATGGGAATGCCGCGTTTGGGTTAAGGAATCCTGGATTGTGGTTAACTTATGGGCTGAAACCTTGCTTTTTTGTTCATTTAGGGCGACCCGAATTGCGGGAGGTAGAGTAATCATGACTGGGAACGTGCTGTATGGCAGCGAGATGAGCTATTTTTCCGGCAAGGCCCGCGCCTATTTACGCTGGAAAGGCATTGAATTCACCGAGATCGCGCCGACCCCTGACCTAATGAAATCCGAAATCATCGCCAATATTGGCTGGCCGGTGATTCCTGTCCTGAAGACAACCGATGGCGAATATGTTCAGGATACGGCAGACATTATCGCGCATTTCGAGCGCAGCGGAGGGTCGCCATCGGCGCTCCCGAAACACCCGTTGCAGCTCCTGGTTACGTTCCTTCTTCAACTTTACGCTGATGAGTGGATGACCCTGCCAGCCATGCATTATCGCTGGAACCACAATGAAGACTGGATTTATGGCGAGTTCGGCAAAAACGCGGCGCCAGACGGCACACCGGAAGAGCAATATGAAGCCGGCAAAAAAGTCGGGCAACGATTCCGCAGTTTCGTCCCTATGCTCGGGATCACGCCGGAAACCGCGCCCGGCGTGGAAAAAGCCTATGAGCAATTTCTCGCCGATTTCTCCGCGCATCTGAAAAAGCTGCCTTACCTGCTCGGCACGCGCGCGAGCTATGCGGACTTCGCCCTGATTGGCCCGCTTTATGCGCATCAGTATCGCGACAAGTTTTCCGGCGAACATATGAAGCGCAAAGCGCCGCGGGTCGCTGACTATGTCGAACGCGTGATTGCAGGTGAAGGCCGGACCGGGGATCTCGTGCAGAATGATGATATTCCAAAAACGCTACTGCCCATCCTGAAAGCCGCATTGGGTGAACATCTCCCCGTCCTCGCTGCGACGATTGAGAAATTCAATGCCTGGGCCGAAACCGCTGAACCCCGCGCCGAAGTGCCCCGCGGCCTCGGCATGGTCCCGTTCGCCACGGGCGGTCGTGCCGGGATGATATCAGCGCGAACCTTCTCTTTGTTGCGACTACAGGATGCGCTGGACGTCTATCAAATGATGATGCCGTCCGACCGCAAGCGTGCCGACGCAATGCTCGCTGCCGTGGATGCGAAAGGGCTTAAGTCTTTGCGGATCGATCCACGGCTAACCCGGCGGAATTATCGGTTGGCGTTGGCTTAGGTTAAGTTAGGACTCGAGCAATAGCCCAAACACAACTGTAAAATGGCTTGCTCATTCTGCTTTCCGGGCTACGACAATAAATATCTGCTCCTGGTCGCAGTCGCGTTGTTCCGAAAGATGACCAAATTCCCTTAGCTGTCCAGCAATTTGCTCAGCTAGGGCCTGCAAGATTTTGGACTTGTATCTAATGATCTTGATCCCACGATCGCGTGGTTGCCCGGTGTACATTGGGCCATGGTGAACCGTGCTTTCGATTCCTGCCTGTTGGATCGCATCCCCAATATCAGCTGCGAAGTCTTTGGATTCAGGATCGTTGTCGTAAATCACATTGATGCTTTGAGGGCGAACACCGCTCTTGCGTAACATTCCAGCGAACACACCCATCTGCTCATCATTTAGGGAACGACGATCCTGTTTTTCTTCGATCGCTGCATGTTCGCCCTCATACTTCAGTCGCAAGTCTCGTTCGGTCCTGTAAGGTGCCCCCATCAACGTTAACGCGAATACGACCGGCACAAGAACCAATACACCAAGCGTAAGTGCGAGGCGTAGATATATTTCGTCTTTGTAAGCGTCTTCCGAACCGACAAGCCAGATCACGGCAACAGCAACAACTGCTAACACTAATCGGATCGCAAGTTGTGCTCTACTGGTGAGCCCTAGTGTTTCGAGAGTTTCTCGCCATGCGCGCGCAATCCAAACCGACCAATTACTTTGCTCCATGGTGGTAAAAAGCGCGATTCTCCGATCTCGCAAAAAGCTCGCAAACAAAAAGCCGCCCCATCCGGGGCGGCTTTTCCATATAGCACTAAGCGAATGCCCTATCCTTCGCCGCCTTCATCCGTTTCGAAGCCGCGGATGCGGAGCAGGGGTTCGATGGTTGGGTCGGAGCCGCGGAACAAGCGATAGAGCTCGTCAGCGGGGCGCAGGCCGCCGGATTCATAGACCCACTTTTTCAGACGCGCGGCGAGTTCTGGATCCCAGATATCGCCCGCTTCTTTAAAGGCGGTGAAACCGTCTGCGTCGAGAATCTCAGACCAGAGATAGGCGTAATAGCCAGATGAATAGCCGACCGGGCTTGAGAAGATGTGCGCGAAATACTGGCTGCGATAGCGCGGCTCAATCTCTTCGATCAGGCCGTAGCCTTCCAGCACTTCTTTCTCAAAGGCGCGTGCATCGGTGATCGCCATGGCTTCGTCATGGCTGAGGCGGTGCCAGGCCAGGTCGAGCAGTGAGGCGGCAATGAACTCGGTCGTGCGGAAGCCCTGATTGTGGTTCGAGGCTTCGCGCATTTTTTCGATCAGCTCGACCGGGATCGCTTCGCCCGTTTCGTAGTGTAGCGCATATTCCGCCAGCATTTCTGGTTCACCGGCCCAGTGTTCGAGGATTTGTGCCGGGAATTCGGTATAGTCGCGCGGACCATCGACGCCGGAGAATTCAGAGTATTTCATCTGCGTCAGAAGGCCATGCAAACCGTGCCCAAACTCATGGAAGAACGTCTCAACCTCACTGAAATTCATCAAAGTTGGATCATCGCCCGCGGGCGTAATCAGATTCAGATTGTTGGTGATGATCGGACGGACTTCATCCGCATCATCATAATTGGTTGATGGCCGATACGTGCTCATCCAAGCGCCGCCGCGTTTCGAGTCGCGGGCATACATGTCCATCATGAACAGGCCGAGATGTTCACCCGTTGCATTGTCTTTGACATCGTAAGCGGTGACGACCGGGTTCCAGCCTTCGACATCGACATCTTCGAGCGTGATATCGAACAGACGTTCCGCCATGCTCCAAGCGCCAGCGCGAACGGCAGAGAGTTCGAAATAGGGCTTTAGGACATTGCCATCGAAATTGTATTTATCCTGGCGGACTTTCTCGCTGTAATGCCACCAGTCGTGGCCAGCGAACGTGAATTCGTCGCCGATCATCGCCTGCATCTCATCGCGCTCTGCTTTAGCTTGCGCGAGACCCGGTTCCCACACGCGAACGAGGAAGTCTTCCACCGTCTGTGGGGTCCGCGCCATGTTATACTCGAGGATAAAGTCAGCATGGCTGGCATAGCCGAGCAGTTCGGCTTTCTCGGCGCGCAGCTGAGCAATCTTAATCAGCAACGGTCCATTATCGGTTTCGCCTTCCGTGGCGCGCAGGCGGTAGCCGTCAAACATTTGCCGACGCAAGTCGCGATTCTCGGACTGGGCCATAAAGGTCTCATAGACCGAGCGGTCGACGGTTAGGATCCATTTGTCGCCATCTTGCAATGCGGCTTTGAAGCTGTCTGACAGACCGGCCAATTCAGCTTCGTCCGTGACTTCCAGCTTAAACGCTTTGGTCGAGGCGAGCAGGTTTTGCGAGAATTGAGTGGTGAGCCCGGACAATTCCTCATTGATCGCGGCGACTTTCTCTTTCACCTCTGCGCTTTGTGTTGCGCCAGCGCGTTCGAAGTTTCGGTAGGTGAGTTCAATCAGGCGCAAGTCCTGCTCATCAAGATCCAGAGTCGGTGCGGCGTCGCGCACCGCGTTGACGCGCTCGAACAGCGCTTCGTTAAAGCTGATCGAGTCACCAACGGCGGTCACCTTTGGCCAAATCTCAGTTGCAAGACCTTGCAAGGTTTCATTGGTGTCGGTGCCGGTAATATTGGAAAAGACCAGCGAGACATTGGTCAGCGTGCCGCCGGCTTTATCCAAGGCGACAATCGTATTCTCGAACGTTGGCGCATCTGGATTGTTCGCGATGGCGTCGATTTCAGTTTGCAGCTCAGCAATCGCCGTATCGACGGCTGGCATAAAGTGCGCGTCTTGGATTTCAGCGAACGGCGGAACGCCATAAGGCGTGTCCCAGTCCTGCAACAACGGATTGTCCGCCAGGGCCGCCGCATCGACGCCCGCAGTTTCGACCTCTGTTGTGTCTGTCGTCGCTGTATCGTCGCCCGACGTGGTCGCAGAGCCGCAGCCAGCGAGCGTGAAAGCGAGCGCCGCCGCGCCACCGAGGAGGTATTTTTTTGCAGTCATTGGGTCACCTTTGAGTGGAAAGTTGCGGTGTTTAACCATTTTTTGAATGAGACGCCTAGGGTTTTCCTGTCACACTTGTAGCTGGTTTAAGCGCGCAAGGGTCGTTTCAAACTGCGCCATGGTCTCATTCAAAATGTCCGCGACCGGGCGTACGCCCTTGATTCTTCCCGCGACTTGGCCGGTCAAAGCGATGCCAGCTTCAAGGTCACCGCCGAAATAGACTTTCTGGGTTCCGGCAAATTCGCCGAAGATGTTTTCCACGCCGTCTTGTTCAATCCGAGTGGTGCGCTCGGTGCGCAGCGCTCGAAGCGCCGGGCCTGGACCGTCGCGATTGAGGAAGACGGTGTCGGTTGCGTCCGCATCAACAATTGCCTGTTTCCAATTCTCATGCACCGGGCTTTCGGCACTCGATAGGATGCGTGTCCCCATCAAGACACCTTCCGCACCGAGTGAGAAGGCCGCTGCCATGCTGCCGCCATCCATAATCCCGCCTGCTGCCACCACGGGAACATTCACCGCCTCGCAGACTTGCGGAATCAAAACCATGGACGCGACATCTTTAGGATTCTTGAACCCGCCGCCTTCGCCGCCCTCGACAATCAGCCCATCGACTCCCGCATCGATCGCTCCCAAAGCGGCTTTCAGGCTTGGTACAACGTGAAACACAGTGAGCCCGGCCTCTTTTAATTGACCGGTATACTTCTTCGGATTGCCGGCAGAGGTCGTGACGAAGCGAATGCCTTGGTCGATGACGAATTGCACAATGTCTGGGTCGCGGACAAAAGCTTGCGCGACATTCACCCCGAACGGCTTATCCGTGAGGTCGCGCATTTTCAGGATTTCCGCGCGCACGGCATCCAATTCACCCGAACTGGTTTCGATAATTCCCATGCCGCCCGCATTGGAAAACGCGGAGGATAATTGCGAGCGGGCAATCCATCCCATCGCCGCTTGAATAATCGGTTTCTCGATTTCGAGCATTTCGGTGATGCGAGTCTTAAGCGCCATGTCCGTTCGTCCTTTTTGCGTTTTGGCGACTTACCGTCGATGCCGCTGCGGAAGCGCAAGAGCCGCTATCGCGTTTGGAACAGCTTGAATCGCTCCGTGACGAAAATGATCGTGAGCGACGACACGCCTAGCGCCACGAAGCCCCACATGAAGGGCGCAACCGTGCCGTCAAACTGTCCGGCGACGAGGTATCCGATAAAGCTCGAGACCGTGGTCGATGCAAATCCATAAGCCGCGCTCGCTGTCCCAGCAATCTTACCCTGTGGTTCCATCGCAAGCGCAGTAAAGTTCGCGCCGAGCATGCCGAAACAGCCAAAAGTCAAACAGAAGAGCGGGTAGAACAGCCACAATTTTTCGCCAATCGTGTACAGCGTCAGGACGTTCACCAAAGCCAAGGCGATGAATAAGATCAACACGGTATGACTAATCCGGCGCATACCGAATTTTTCGACGATACGCGAGTTGAGGAAGTTGGCGGCCGCCAGCGCGGCGGCGACCCCTGCAAACCAAAGCGCAAAGGTCTCGTGCTGGCCGAACACGTCCGTAAATATTTGCTCCGATGCCGCAACAAACGCGAACAATGCGCCGAAGATGACGCCGCTCGCGCACATATACCCAAAGGTGATACGCGTCGTCAGAACTTGCCAATAAGCTCGCCCTGTTTGCCTTGGATTGAGCGGCTGGCGATCCTCGGCTGGCAGCGTTTCGGGGAGCCGGATCTGTATCCATGCCAAGACAAACATCGCAGCGACACTGAGCAGAGCAAACGTCCACTGCCATGGCGCCACCAGCATCACCCCGGCTCCGATCGTTGGGGCCAGGATTGGGACCACCATGAAGACCGTCATCACCAAAGACATGATACGAGCCATGGCCCGCCCCGCCAAAAGGTCACGCACAATCGACACCGCGATGACCCGAACACCGCTGGCAAAGATGCCTTGGACGAACCGCATCAATAGCAACGTCATGAAGGACGTGGTCATGATGCAGGCTATGCCAGCGATCGCGTATCCAATCAGGCAAATACGCAGGAGGCCTTTACGTCCGAACCGGTCAGAAATTGGGCCAAAGACCAATTGCGGCGCGCCAAATCCGGCGACATAGGCAAAAATCACCAATTGCTGATCATTGTCGCGCGAGAGACTATAGTATTCGGTTATGTTGCTCAGCGCTGGCAACATAATATCAATCGCAAGAGCATTCAGCGACATTAGAGCGGCCACCATCACGACCAACTCCCATTGCGGCATAGGCAATTTTGTCGCCGGAGCGTCTATGTTTGGAGGGGCACTGGCGTCAGCCACAACGATCTCTCTTGTTGAACCGAGGCGCGGGTTGTGCGCCTCTCGCTCACAGATCGCAAGCTTTTTCTAAGCGGTAAGGTCAGATTCTGAGCCGGTGTGGTCGCTATGGACCCCTTCAGCGTTTTTGCAAACGACAAAGCGCCCAATGCATGCCGTCAATGTCGAATGCTGAGCGCATGGGCAGGCAGTCCTCAAGCCTCGCGGTGTAGCCATAGTCACCCGCCATACGCTGCAAATCCTCAAGGTCGGAATCTTGGCCGAAGAACATCACGGCAAATGTTGGTCGATCTTCAGCGGCCAAACGTTTCGCAATTTGCGGCGTATAGTTTTCAAGCGCTGGTTTGCTCCAATACTGGCTGTCGGCATGCGCAAGCCATGCCGCATCTCGGAAAGCCGGGGCATTGAATGCCGACGGATAGTGCGCCGAAAAAAGGATCGCAGCGTCCCCAATATCAACCTGTTCAGGAAGTTCCGTCCAGGCATAGGGTTCATCCCACGAAAGCCAGGCAACACGCCGGGTTGGTGATTGGCTTGTCGTGAAGAAGAGCGCCATGCAAACCGCCACCGATATGAGAGGCAAGCGCGGCCATTGCGTCAGTCGTGGGCTGGCCCAGATTGCCACCAATAGAGCCAAGATAGGACCCAAGATCCACAAGGCATTCGCATATCGCATGATCGAGAAGACTTCAGACCAGACCACAAATGTTGCGAGAAAACAGCCGCAAAGCGCTGCGATGAGTCGGGTTCCACCCGGAAACCCTCCGCCGCCAATAGCGGCACGCAGCATCCACACGAATGCAAAGATTGCGGCAAGGTATCCGACCAAGAAGCGAAGATCGATGAGCGCATATTCGTAGATCAAGCTGGTGTCGAACGAGAATAAAAATGGTCGAATAAACACGTCCAAGATGTTTGCAGGCAAATAGCGTTCATCGCGAAAAGCCTCGTCGGGACTGAATGGCGATGCCCCAAAAGCGCCGCTGAGATTGGGATAGATGGGATTTCCAAACATCTCCCACATTGTCGCCGCCCACCAACCTCCGAGCAGAACAAGTCCCGCCAAGCCAGCCAAAGCGCAGATGCCTGCGGCTTTCGCGCGGCTTTGCCATGTTGGCGACAGGACCAAGACAGCGACGGCGTATCCGGGAATGTATACTGCGTTGGTCAGCTTCATGCCGACGACGGCGCCGAGAATGAGACTGCCTAGCGCCAGACGCGTCCAGGAAATGGTCGCTCCGTCGTTGTGAATCAACAGAACGAGGGCGACAAGAAAGGCAAGCACACCCCAATGATCATTCCCAACGCTGGCATGCATCAAAGTGTTTCCAAGCGCCAGGTATCCGGTGACGGCGAACACACCCAGCCATAACGGATTCAGCTTCGCGTCGAGCCGCTGCAAACTCCTGGCACCGAGCGAATACAAAACCGGTAGGATCAAAGAATGGATAGGACTGAGGAGGGCCATCACGAACGGGCCAGGCAGACGCTCGATCAACCACCAAACCAGCATGCTGTGCACCGGATTGACGAAACTGTGAAAGTCGGCGGGTGCAAGGTCTTGATTGAGGCGGCCATTCAGCGCTGACCAACCATTGTGCAAATGATAATGCGCGATGTCATAGCCCGCATCGCGCGGCAATAGGGCGGAATAGATGGCAAATGCGGCGATCCAAATCGCCCAGATCTGCCAAGCCACATCGTACGTGCCCGGTTTTACCGCTTGGAATTTTAGGGATGTGAAACCACCGCGCTGAATTTTCAACGAGGAGTCTGCTGGCAGACCGCCCATCTTTTCTCCTACACGCAACACAGCCGGTACGTTTTCGGCCTATTTTGGTCTGTCATGCCAAGATTTAGATATGGTTATTTCAGCATGCACGTGTGCGGTTCGGTGACCGAAAAATCGCGGCGACAGCGATCTGACGTTTCAATTGGGCTCGTAAATGATTATGGCAACGCGACGAGACGGCGAACGAGCGCGGCGGCACGCGTGCGGAGTGAAGCATGGACGAAAAACAACACAAACCCGTGCGCAGTTTCGGCGGACGAAGCGGGCGGAAACTGTCGACACGGCAACGCGCCCTGGTTGAGAACTTACTTCCGAGGTTGCAAATCTCGCTCCCCGAATCGCCAGGCTTGCACGGTAAAGATCTGTTTCCGGAGGCAAGCGAGATATGGCTTGAGATTGGCTTTGGTGGCGGCGAACATGTCAGCGGGCAGGCGCAGCGACGTCCGTCCACTGGAATCATGGCGAGCGAGGTTTTCTTTGAAGGTGTCGCGAAACTCTTAGGACAAATCGAAGACGCCAAGCTGGAGAATATTCGCCTGTGGCCGCGCGATGGCCGGGAACTGGTCGATGGCTTAGCCGAAAATTGCGTCGACCGCGTATTTATCCTGTTCCCTGACCCTTGGCCGAAAACGCGGCACCAGAAACGGCGTTTGATCCAATCGGAATTCCTCGACGCGTTGGCGCGGATTGTGAAACCCGGAGGGCAAGTTCGATTTGCCACCGATGTTCGCTCTTATGCGGATGAAGCATTGCAGCGGTTTCTGGCGCATCCGGCTTTCGAGTGGACTGCGACCCGCGCAGATGACTGGCGCCACGCGCCGAAGGATCACATTCAAACCCGGTATCAAGCAAAGAAGCTCGGCGATATTGAGCCGGTATATTACGATTTTCGAATAGAAATGAAATCCTGATTGACGCGTGCTGATCCGCGCATAAACTTCGTCAAGCAAAGGGGAGAGACTATGCGCAATCTTTTTATGATTTTGGCGACCATTTGCCTGGCAGGTCTTGCTCCGAACATGGCGGCGCAAGATCTAGATATTACAGAGATTGCTTCAGCCAAAGCCGCCTATGATGAGTCTCAGACCGACGCGCGGCGCGCCGCCCTACTTTTGGCGCTGGACAATTATCAAGGCGATGCGACGGTCGAAACCGTCAACGCGCATTTGATCGTCATGACGCATGACACCGTGGCTGGTCGGTACGCTGATATTCGAGAATCGGCCATGGCCGCCGCCCACCACCTTGAGCCGGTGAAAGAGATCATTCCGCAGCAATATATTGAATCCAAATTCGTTGCCGCAACCGCGCTATTCAATGGCGACGCGGACCCTGAAGCGATGCGAGAAATGACGCATGTCCAAGGCTTCGCCAAACAGTTTCGCAGCGCGGACGGTGAGCATCCCGATTGGGCGGTCGGCCTAAGATGGAAAGCCGAAGCCTGGGTCATGGCGATGGATTCCTTCTTCGAGAGTGAACGCGACAAGCATCCAAGTTCAGATGAGTTGGATGCGATTTTGGACACTTATCCGGTGACCGGTGACAGACCCGAAAGCCCCCCCGAAACTGTCAGCGCGCTGCCTTTTTGCGACGGTCGCATCCGGCAATCGCCGAAGATGCGCTATCCCGGGAACGCGGCCGAGGATGGTGTCGTCGGCGCGGTGATTGTCGCATTCGACTTGGACGCTGATGGAAAGGTCATCAATCCGAAAGTTCGGGCCGCCATTCCAAACGATGCATTCGAGGACACCATTTTGAAAACCATCTCAAAATGGAGCTATCGCGCCGACAAACGTAAGGAGGTTGGTGTCACCTGCCGGATAGAGCGCACAAATGTTGTGATGCCCTTCACCTTTCTCCTAAAGTAATAATAGTTTCGCTTGACCCGCGAATTAATCTGTGAACTGCTCGCGTCATCGAATACGGCCGGTCTGAATTGAGAAGACCCCGCCAGGCCGGCGGATAACGAAGTCCCTACCTCTCCGTAATCGACATCGCGACCGCCTGCATGGTGCAGATCCGGCGCGGCTGAACGGAAAGAGTCTGATATGGCTACCGGAAAAGTGAAATGGTTTAACGCAACAAAAGGGTTCGGTTTTATCGTGCCTGATGAAGGTGGAAAGGACGTGTTCGTCCACATCTCCGCCGTCGAACGCTCTGGCTTGCAGGGTCTCGCGGATGACCAGGCAGTCGAATATGAACTTCATCATGATGAACGCCGTGGCAAGACGTCCGCGGTCGATTTGAAACTGCTATAGAGACAGAGACTGTTCATCCCCGCGCATGCGGGAATGAGCGAAAGAGGCATTACAACCCTCGCGCACAAGCCATCTAGACAAAACGTGCGCGAGCCTCTATCTACACGCTCAAGTCGAAACATATCGGCGGCGGTTCCGGGAACGGGGCCGCCGCTTTTATTTGTCTGAAAGTCCGCAAACTTGATCACCATCAGTCCGCAGGAAGATCGTATTTTGGAGATGGCCGCACCGCTTGCCAGCGAGCTCGGCCTCGACGTTGTGCGCGTGCGGATCATGGGTGGCAACCGTCCTTTGCTGCAAATCATGATCGAGAAAGCGGGCGGCGCCCCGACTGATGTCGAGGATTGCGCAACCTTCTCGCGGAACTTGTCGCCCATCCTAGAAACCGAAGACCCGATCAGCGAAGCGTATCGGCTGGAAGTTTCAACGCCAGGCATAGACCGACCGCTGACCCGGGTCGGAGATTTTGGCCGTTGGGTCGGACACCTCGTCAAACTGGAGCTGATCATGCCGCTGGACGGACGTCGCCGGTTTCAAGGCGTCATCCAACGCGAAGACGAGAACGGGGTCGCGATCTTGCTCGATGATGACAGCGAATTGGTCGCGCAAGTGCATGAAATGAGCAAAGCCAGCCTGATCCTCACCGATGAACTCATCGACGCAGCGACCAGTGATGGCAGCTTGCCACCCCAGCCCGGCGACGAGGCGTTTGAAGATTTCGAGACAGACCCGTCCGAACAAGATACAATAGAACACAACCCAGAGAGTGGAGCTTGAAGCCATGAGTACCGTTGGCGTTTCCGCAAACAGACTAGAAATCATGCAAATCGCGAAAGCGGTCGCTGAAGAGAAAGCGATCGATCGATCGATCGTCATCGAAGCGATGCAAGAGGCGATCGAGAAAGCCGCGAAGTCCCGTTACGGCCAAGAGCATGACATCCGCGCGGTCATCGATCATGAGACGGGCGAGCAAAGCCTATGGCGCATCCAGACTGTTGTGGCGGATGACGAGATTGAAGATCCGGCCCAGCAAATCACGCTGAAAGACGCCAAGAAAATCGATTCCGCTCTGGAACTGGGTGACGAGATTAAAGAAGAGCTTCCGCCGTTCGACTTTGGTCGGGTGGCCGCGCAAACGGCAAAACAAGTTATCATGCAGAAAGTGCGCGATGCGGAGCGTCAGCGCCAGTATGACGAATACAAAGATCGCGAAGGCGAAGTCATCAATGGCATCGTCAAGCGGGTTGAGTATGGTCATGTGATTGTTGATCTCGGCCGCGCCGAAGGCATTATCCGCCGCAATGACGGTATACCGCGCGAAAATTTCCAGCCGAATGATCGCGTCCGCGCTTATCTCTACAAAGTGAGCCGCGAGATCAAAGGTCCGCAAATCTTCCTGTCCCGCGCGCACCCAGACTTTATGGTCAAACTGTTCGCGGCCGAAGTGCCGGAAGTTTATGAAGGTGTGATCGAAATCCGCTCTTGCGCCCGAGATCCAGGATCACGTGCGAAGATTGGCGTGATCTCGAACGATAGCTCAATTGACCCCGTCGGCGCTTGCGTCGGTATGCGCGGTGCGCGGGTGCAAGCCGTGGTCGGCGAACTCTCCGGCGAGAAAATCGACATCATTCCTTGGAATTATGACGACGCGACCTTCATCGTGAACGCGTTGCAGCCGGCAGAAGTCTCGAAAGTGGTGCTCGACGAAGAAGAGCAGCGGGTGGAAGTGGTCGTTGCTGACGAACAATTCCCGCTGGCGATTGGCCGCCGCGGTCAAAACGTGCGCTTGGCGTCGCAGCTGACCGGCTGGCAGATTGATCTGGTCACTGAGAGCGACGACTCTGAGCGTTACCAAATCGACTTCCAACGCCGCACCGAGCTGTTCATGCAGGCGCTCGACGCCGACGAAACGCTGGCGCAGTTGCTGGCGTCTGAAGGCTTCGAAACGGTTGAAGACATTGCCTATATCGCGGCTGAAGACTTCATGCAGATTGAAGGCTTTGACGAAGACGTCGCAGCTGAAATCCAGGAACGGGCCCGCGAATATCTCGAAAAGCTCGCGGCAGAGCAGGACGCTAAGCGCGTCGAACTCGGGGTTGAAGACCCGGTTATGGAACTCGATGGCATGTCGCCCGGCTTCGCTGTGAAGCTCGGTGAGAATGATGTGAAATCCGTTGAAGACGTTGCTGGTCTGGTACCGGACGATCTCACCGGCTGGCGCGAGAATAACAAAGAGGGCAAGCCGATCTGGCAGGAAGGCATCCTGAAGAAAGGCGAAATGCGCAAAGATGATGCGCAGCTCTTCATCATGAAAGCCCGCGTTTTGGCGGGGTGGATTGAGCCAGAAGCGCTTGAGCAGTTGGAAGCTGAAATGACGGCTGCCGCAGCAGGCGTAGATGAAGCCGATCTGACAGAAGAAGAGCGCGCCTTATTGGCTCTTGGTGAACTCGGCAAAGCCGGGACCGAGGACGCTGCGATCGAAGAAACCATTGATGTCAGCGATGAAGACATCCTGGCAGAATTGGAAGGTCTTGATCTCGACGAAGACCTTCTCATGGAGGGCGGCGATGAAGCCGCAAAGTCTGAATGAGCCGGACCAGCGCCTAGGGGCGCATACGGGCAAGCGCGCTGACGGATCCGTTCGTCAGTGTGCGGTCACGCGCGAGCGCTTAGCGCCCGACGCGCTCATTCGCTATGTCCGCAGTCCAGATGGCATGGTTATTCCAGACGTGTTTGGAAAACTCCCCGGCCGTGGCGCTTGGGTCACAGCTGACAAGAACGTGCTTGAAACCGGGTTGAAACAAGGAGTTTTCTCTCGGGCGTTCAAAGCTCAAAGCACGCCGATGGAGGATTTGAGCCAGGAAGTCGAGCGTCAGCTTGTTCAGCGCTGTAATGGCCTGTTGGGCATGGCGAAAAAGAGTGGTGTGGCCGTTCTTGGTTTTGACCAAGTGCGTGCTTATATCCGCAAACAGCCGCCAGGCTGGCTGCTCGAAGCCAGTGATGGTGCAGAAGATGGCCGGAATAAGGTTCATTTTCTCGCCAAGGCGATATATGAAGACGTCAAAGTCGCGGGCGCACTGTCGTCCGCTGAATTGGGCATGGCCTTTGGGCGGGAGCATGTGATACATGCGCTGCTAGAACAAGGTTCCCTCTCTGAAGCGTTTGCAGTGGCCTATCGGCGACTGACCGGATTCAGGGATGCACCCGAGACAGGCTGGTTTTCCGGCAGGCATGAAGATTTGTGATGATAGAGGCGCTTGGCAGGCGCCTCGAATGAAAGGTTAAATACCAGGGTACGCATGAGCGATACGAAAGACAAAGGTAAGACAACTGGCCGCAAGCCGCTCTCCGCACCGCGAGGTACGGGGTCTGGCACGGTGAAGCAAACCTTCAGCCATGGCCGTTCGAAACAAGTGGTCGTCCAGACCAAGAAGAAGCGCACCATTGGCGCGCAGACCAAATCAACCGCGGCCAAACCTGCCGCCAAGAAGCCTGCACCAGGGGCTGGCGGCAAGGCGCCCTCGAAGCTGGAAGCGGCCGCCGCTAAACTCGGTATTACGGTTGAAGAACTGGTCCAACGCCAGAAAGTGCTTCTGCAGCGCAAGAAAGCTGAAGACGCCCGTAAGGCTGAGCAAGAAAAGCAGCAGGCGCGCACCAAAGCGCTAGAAGAAAAACAAGCGGCCAATAAGCAAAAAGAAAAAGAACGCGAAGAAGCGGAAGCCCGCCGCAAAGCCGAAGAAGCCGAGAAGAAGCAGGCCGAAGCGGAAGCCAAGAAGAAAGCCGTAGAAGACTCCAAACCTGCGCGTAATGATCGCGGCGGCAAAGGCCAAGGTCGCAATGCGCCGCCTAGCCAAGCTGATATCGAAGCCGCAGCAAGCTCTGCAGGTGGGCGACGAAAAGGTGGTCGCAATGATCGCGCTGACCGAGATCGCCGCGATCAAGGCGGTGGACGCGGAGGACGCGGTGGCGACTCTAAGCGTCGTCGCGGTAAGCTGACCATTGCGTCAGCTCTGGGCGATGATGGTGACCGTCAGCGTTCGCTCGCATCGGTGAAACGGGCTCGCGAACGCGAGCGCGAGCGCCGGATGGGCGGCGAACAGTCTGAGAAAGCGTCTGTCGAGGTAACACTGCCAGAGACGATCACGCTTCAGGACCTGGCTGGCCGCATGAAGGAACGCGTCGGAGACGTCGTGAAATTCATGATGCAGCAAGGCGAGATGTTGCGCTCTAATGATATCATTGACGCCGACACTGCTGAACTGATCGCTGAGGAATTTGGACACACGGTTAAGCGGGTGTCTGAAGCCGACGTCGAAATCGGTCTGGAAGGTGTCGAAGATGATCCAAAAGATCTGGCGCACCGTCCGCCGATCGTGACCATTATGGGTCACGTCGACCACGGCAAGACATCACTCCTGGACGCATTGCGTTCAACGGATGTGGTCGCGGGCGAAGCGGGTGGAATTACCCAGCACATTGGTGCCTATCAAGTGCAGCTCAAATCCGGCGACAAGATTAGCTTCTTGGATACACCCGGTCACGCCGCGTTCTCCGCGATGCGGGCGCGCGGTGCGAATGTCACCGACATCGTCATTCTGGTGGTTGCCGCCAATGACTCAGTGATGCCGCAAACGATTGAAGCCATCAGTCACGCAAAAGCCGCTGAAGTGCCGATTATCGTCGCCGTCAACAAAGTCGATTTGCAGGATTCCGACCCAAGTCGCGTTCTGACCGACCTGTTGCAGCACGACATTCAGGTCGAAGCGATGGGCGGTGAAGTTCAGTCGATCGAAGTGTCAGCGCTGAAGAAAACTGGCCTGGACGCACTCACCGAGGCGATCACGCTGCAAGCCGAATTGCTTGAGCTGAAAGCGAACCCGAAACGCGATGCTGACGGGATCGTGGTGGAATCGCAGCTTGATAAGGGTCGCGGTCCAGTCGCGACTGTACTGG
This sequence comes from Pseudomonadota bacterium, assembly GCA_039194965.1. Lineage (GTDB taxonomy): Bacteria > Pseudomonadota > Alphaproteobacteria > Caulobacterales > Hyphomonadaceae > Henriciella. The sequence goes on from JBCCVQ010000011.1 coordinate 36,579, forward strand.
TCAAACGCGGCTCTCTGAAGCGCGGCGATATTGTCGTCGCCGGCGCGCAATGGGGTAAAGTTCGGGCGCTGGTCAATGAACGTGGCCAGCAGATGAAAGAAGCCCTGCCGTCTATGCCGGCAGAGATTCTTGGCCTGGATGGAACACCCGAGCCTGGCGACGCCTTCAACGTGGTTGAAAGCGAAGCCCGTGCGCGTGAGATTACCGAGTATCGCCAGCGCATGAAGCGCCAGAAGCAAGGTGTTGCAACGCAACGCGCCTCGCTCGAGCAATTCATGACCAGCTTGAAAGATGGCTCGGCCGATACCAAGGATCTGCCAATCGTTCTGAAAGGCGATGTCCAAGGCTCGGTCGAAGCGATTACCCAATCGCTGGAAAAACTCTCAACCGACGAAGTTCGCGCGAATGTCGTTTACGGCGCTGCGGGCGGTATTTCTGAGAGTGACATCTTGCTCGCCCAATCTTCTGGTGCACCGGTCTTTGCGTTTAACGTTCGCGCGAATAAGCAAGCGCGCGACTTGGCCGAGAAAGAAGGCGTCGAGATTCGCTACTATTCGATCATTTATGAACTGATCGACGATGTGAAAGCCTCACTCTCCGGCATGCTTGACCCAGAAAAGAAAGAGACCTTCATCGGATACGCCGATATTCTGGAAGTCTTCAACATCACCAAAGTCGGCAAGGTTGCCGGCTGTAAAGTGACCGAAGGCGTGGTGAAGCGTGGCTGCGGTGTGCGTCTGCTGCGCGACGATGTCGTCATCCATGAAGGCATGCTGAAAACGCTGAAACGCTTCAAAGATGAAGTGCCAGAGGTCTCCAATGGCATGGAATGCGGCATGGCCTTCGAAAAGTATGAAGACATTCGCGAGGGCGACCGAATCGAGTGCTTCGAAATCGAGATGATTGCGCGTTCGCTCGATTAATCATCCAAGATAATCGATTAAGGGCCGTGCCGAGAAAGGTGCGGTCCTTTTCATTTTTATCGATTGAGTTTTCAATTTTCAAAACAGTTTGTGCGTAGATAGCATCAGATGCAGAACTCTTATGTCATCTCCGGGGCACTCAAAAAACGAGATGCGGTCCGTCTGACCAATGCCATTCGCGGTGGCACGGTCGGCCCAACAACGCTGTATTATGCTGGTGTGACAGCGCCGATTATTGGCGCGGGCATGGCCTTGCTGGTCAGTTCCGCTTTGGAAGCGATTGACTTCTCACCCTATTGGACCGTGATGCTGTCCGCGCTTTTAGCGGCCGTGGCGGGCATCGTTTGGTACCTCATCTTTATGCGCTGGTCGTACCGGCATCAACACGGTCGCGGCGCCGAAATGGCGCAGGTGACGGAGGTTGAGCTGACCGACGATGACCTTGTCATCCGCCGCGGCTTGGTGAGCACCCACATTGATTGGGACGCCATCGATGAAATCAAAAGCACACGCAGCTATACGATTGTACACTTCGATGGCGCTGACCCATTGATGCTGCCACATGACTGGTTTGGTGAAAAAACTGCGTGCGAGATCTTTATGCGCCGCCTTGGGCAGGGCATGAAGGAGACATGAGCCGACGTCGAAAACCAAATCATGGGGCACATGCTCCGTCACAACGCCAATTGCGCGCGGGCGAACTGGTGCGTCATGCGCTGGTAGAAATCCTCGCGCGCGAGGAATTTCGCGATCCGGCTTTGCAAAATGTTGCCATCACAATTGGCGAAGTCCGGTCTTCCCCTGATTTGCGGCACGCCAATGTGTTTTGTTCAGCGCTCGGCAAAACCGGCAAAGCCGAAATGGAAGAAATTGCCAACGCGCTCAACCGCGCCGCCGGATTCTTGCGTGGTCGCTTGGGCCGCGAAATTGAAATGAAATTCACGCCGCAACTGCATTTCATCGCCGACCTGTCTTACGATGATGCAGCTGAAATGAGCGCTGTGTTTCGCCGCGCCGACGTGGCGCGCGACTTGGAGCCGGATGACGAACCGGACGAAGTCTAAGCTTTGCTCGTGCGCCGCACTGGCAGGTGTTTTTTGCCCCAATCACGAAACGCCATGAGTGCGGGCGCGAACTCCTGCCCCTTCTCAGTCAATACATATTCGTATCGCTTTGGGCGCTCTGAGTAAGCTTGCTTCTCGATTATACCGGCCTCAACCAGGCGTTTAAGCCGATCGGAAATCAGATGGCGGGTGGCCCCTGTACTCGATACAAATTGGTCAAATCGCGACATGCCGAGAAAGCAATCGCGCAGGACTAACAAGGTCCATCGATCGCCAACCAAAGACAAGGTTCGCGCGACGGGACACCAGTTTTCGTCTAAATCTGTCCACTTCATCCTTGCATCCTTAGCCTGATTTGACCTAAGTTCCAAATAAGAACTTATTGTATATTGCGATTTTGCCAAAGGCTTTGCATGGAGGGCCCGGATGGCCAAGACTTTAGAATTCTTTTTTGACTATATGAGCCCAACATCGTTTCTTGGATGGGCTGTGGTGCCGGGCGTGATTGAACGTACTGGCGCAGAGTTGAAGATTCGCCCAATGTTTCTCGGCGGGGTGATGAAAGCCACCGGCAACCAACCACCTGGCATGGTCGCTGCCAAAGGCAAGTATATGCAGCAAGACATGGCCCGGTGCTGTCAGCGCCATGGCATCAAGATCTATTCCAACTCGCACTTTCCATTGATGAATACGCGAATCCTAACGGGCGCAACCTTGCGGCTTGAGGACGATCCCGAGCAGCAGAAGAAACTGGTCGACGCGGGCTTCAAATATGTCTGGGGCCTGCCTGAGGGCGGCATCAATACTGGCGATGAGGGCGAGTTCAAAAAGGCGTTTGGCTCAGAAGGCTTTGATGCTGACCGACTCTGGGCGCTCGGCAACGATCCCGAGACCAAAGCCATGCTCCGCGCCAATACCGAAGAAGCGGTTGAGCGCGGCACTTTTGGCGCCCCGACCTTCTTCGTCGGCGATCAGATGTTCTTCGGTCATGACCGTTTGGATTATGCCGAAGAAGCCTTGATGGCTTAAGCCTTGATCCCCGCTTCGACGGACAGTGTGGCCAGCGCGACTTCTGGGCGCGGGCCATAGTGGGAAATCACTTCTGCGGCAGCGATATGCCCAAGGTGCGCACAGGTGGCCAATGGCAGGCCACGCGCCACCCCAAACAGGAAGCCGGCCGCGTATTGGTCGCCGGCGCCCGTCGTGTCGACGACTTGGCTGACTGCTTCCGCCGGCACCGTAATTGGGTCGCCATCGCCAATCACCACAGAGCCTTTCTCACCGCGCGTTACCGCCGCAAGGCCGGTTTCGGTGCGCAATTGCGCAATCGCTTCGTCAAAGTCCCGCGTCTCATACAGGCTGAGCAGCTCTTCCTCATTCGAGAATAGGATGTCGACCTGGGTGCGGATCAATTGCCGAAAACTGTCGCGATGGCGATCAACGCAGAAACTGTCGGACAGAGTGAGCGACACTTTTCGACCTGCCGCATGGGCAATTTCGGCCGCATGTACGAATGCTGCTTTGGCCGCTTCTTTGTCGAACAGATAGCCTTCGAGGTAGAGAATGCCGCCCGCCTCGACTGTCGCCCGATCTACGTCGGCGGGCGAAAACTCCACTGAGGCGCCGAGATAAGTGTTCATGCTGCGTTTGCCGTCCGGCGTCACGAAGATGATCGAGCGCGCGGTGGCCGCGCCGCCGACCAGGGGCACAGTTTCAAACGGCACGCCAACTTTCGCCATGTCCGACTTGAACACTTCGCCCAACCGGTCATCCGCGACTTTGCCAATATAGGCTGCCGACCCGCCGAAACTCGCAATACCCGCAATCGTGTTCGCTCCGGAACCGCCTGACGTTTCAAGCGCGTTCACCGAGGCATCTGTTAGCAAGTCTGCGCGATCGGCTTCGATGAGATTCATCGCATCTTTGTTGATGCCCCATTTGGCCAGAAAGGCGTCATCTTGCGTTGAGATCACATCAACAATGGCATTGCCTAAACCAACCACATCAAAACGGGCATCCGTCATGCGAAAATTCCTTCTCTTAACGCCAGCAGCCTGTGCCAGAACCGGCCTCTGGACGCAACCGATCAGCCCAGCTAAGGCGCTGACATGACTAAGATTGCCTATTTAGCGTCCAAAGCGACTTTGCCGGGATCGCCGAGCCGTCGTTCTGATGCGTTTGAACATGACCGGATGATGCAAGCCTTGCGGGCGCCGTTTGCCGAACAAGGCCTGACCCTCATGGATGTCGATTGGGATGACCCAACCCAAGACTGGACTGAATATGCCGCCGTTCTGATCGGCACGACCTGGGACTATTGGGATCACCATGAGCGATTTCTGGCGACGCTCAAACAGATCGAGCGCCAAAGTCGTTTGTTCAACAGCGCTAACATGGTCGCTTGGAATAGCCGCAAGGACTATTTGCGCGGTCTCTCTGATAAGGGCGCGCGCTTGATTCCGACTTTGTGGATTGATCGCGTGGATGAAGCAGCCGCAGCGGATGCGTTTGAACAATTAGGCAGCGAGGATCTGGTTTTCAAACGCCAAGTTGGGGCAGGGGCGGATGGCCAATTTCGGCTCTCACCAAGCGATCCGCTTCCGGACATGCCGCATCCGATGATGGTGCAACCTTTCCTGTCGATGATCCAAGAAGAGGGCGAGTATAGTTTCATCTTCGTCGACGGCGCGTTTTGCCATGCCCTGCTCAAGACGGCGAAATCCGGCGATTATCGCATTCAGTCATCTTATGGCGGCAAGGAAACTGCGATCTCACCAAATGACACCGATTTAGCCGACGCAAAAGCCGTCCTTTCGACCTTGGACGAGGTCCCACTTTATGCCCGCGTCGACATGCTGCGGGGTGCGGATGGGCGTCTGCTGCTGATGGAATTGGAGCTGATTGAACCGTATCTGTATCCCGTCGAAGGGCCGAATCTTGGACCAATGCTGGCTGCCGCAGTGGCGCGGCGGCTGGCTCAACCGTCGCGGCCAGATTCGTAAAACGCGATCGCCGCGGCGTTCGAGACATTGAGACTTTCCATCTCAGACGCGATCGGAATTCGTGCCAGCTCCGCGCAAGCCTTGGCCACGCCAGGCCGCAAGCCAGGACCCTCGGCGCCTAAGACAATTGCCAGCTTGTCAGCCCCCGCCACAGCAGGACCGATCATTGCTGCGCCTTCTCCTGCCAAGCCAATTGTGTGATAGCCGGCATCATTAAGCGCGTCCAAAGCACGGGCAATATTGACCACACGGCATTCTTGCACCGTCTCAATCGCGCCGACGGCAGCTTTCGCCGCGACCCCTGTAATCATCGGGGCATTGCGTGTTTGGAGCACCAATGCGCCAAACCCAAAAGCGGCAGCCGAGCGGAAAATCGCGCCCAAATTGTGCGGGTCACTGATTTGATCGAGCACTGCGATCCGGCGCACGCCTGAGGCAATAACATCTTCAATCTGCACGGGCGCCAATGGATCGGCTTGCAGAGCGACCCCCTGATGGACGGCATCGCGTGGCAGAAGGGCGTCAATGGCGGCGGGTTCCAGGAGCTCCGTTTTGACCGAAACCCGGCCCAAACGATCGAGCGCATTCTTGGTCGCCACCAGGCGTATGATATGGCGCTTCGGATTGGCCAATGCCGCGGTCACCGCATGGGCGCCCCAGAGCCAGTTTTCGCCCGAGCCATGGGGGCGACCAGACATTTTGCGCCTGTGTGAATTAGGACGGTTGCGCGGGCGGGGCTTGCTCATTATAAGGCCGTTTCCGGTTGAAAGGCGGAGGTGTCAGAACCCCCTAATGACGGTCGGAACCAGCGGCGTCAAATGGCGTTGTGTAAGTGCCCCCGGAGGGGTGGGAGAGTGGTTAAATCCAGCAGACTGTAAATCTGCCCGCTTTGCGTACACTGGTTCGAATCCAGTCCCCTCCACCACTTGCACATTCCATGCTATGGATGCTGCGACCCTGAGCGGGTATAGCATAGTGGTAATGCGGCAGCCTTCCAAGCTGTTGAGCTCGGTTCGATTCCGTGTACCCGCTCCAACTTTTCCTAGATTTTCTGAAAACCGACCGGCGTTTTGCGCCCGCGCCTCAAAGGGAAAGCCAAAGGCGCAACAAGTGACGTTTTCTTGCGCGCTCAGGCCAATCTTCATATTCGGTTCGTGAATGGATAGTGGTGTGATTTGAGATGAATTGCATGTCTCCAGTCTCAAGCCACATATCGAGCTGCAAGTCAGGGCGTAGGCAGAGCGCGTCATAAACATCGAGCAATTCCCGAGTTGCCGCGTCGAAACTGACATCCGCGTGTCGGTCAGCGGATCTGAAATATTCGCTATGATAGAATGTCTTCAATCCGCCAGATTCTGTATATCGGGCCGGAGGAATAGATATGAATCCTGGATCCCCTGGCTTTTCTTCACCCCGCAAGTCGAGCGCGAATGGTTCGAATAATTTCCCAGCGAGCTGCGGGTGGGTTTTCTGAATTTCGTTGAAGATCGCAACCGAACTGACGATCCGACTCTGTCCGCCCGACTTTGCGGTTTGAAGGCAGAGCAAACCAACCGCATCCGCTGCATCGCAGTGAAAGTCGATATTTCCCGTCGTCCGGTATCGGCGGACGATCGGATTATCGGCTTCTTCTCCATAATCGATGACGTGCCCCAGAAGCTCATTTTTGGGATTCTGTGCACCAGGTTCGCCAAGATGATGACCGATCCCCCAATATGCCATGGCGGATTTCTCCTCCCCCCAAGCCTGGATAGGCAAACCGCGGACTACGACAAAGCCGCGACCATTCTTGATGACCTCACGCCAACCCATGATTTTTGCTGATAGCGTGGGCAAGGGAAAAGTATCACGCGTGATCTCATCCATCTTCGCGCCAGACTTCATAACGGTCTCGACCGCTCGATCGATTTCATCGCGTTCAGCATCTGAAAGCACTATCAGCCATTCATCGATACGGGTTTTTAGATCATCCCCTTTCCAAGCTGATTCAGCCTCAATTCGGTTCTCAGGAATATGCGTGTGATCCCGCAAGAAATAGTGCAGACTTTGATCACGAAACGAACGAAAACTGGCCACGCGAAACGCTCCCGTACTTGTTTCCAATCAGGCTATCCAACATGTGTGTTTGTGCAATGCCAAATGCCGTATTGCGGCAATTCAGCAGGCCGCCTCAACCCACAATCGACTCAAGCAAATCCCGCGCGCCGCTTTCGAAGGTTTTGCCCAATTGCAAAGACCGTCCTTGGATATCTTTTAGCGCGGCGATGCTGTCTGGAAGGTCCATCGGAAAGCCGGCGCCGCCTGTCATCACGGGCCGGATTGGAATGTCGCGTTTCAAGGCTATTTCAATTTCTCGGCGGACCGCATCATGCGGCTCATCGATCCGGCGGGTTGTGCCATTATCGGCGACCCAATTCGGCCCCATCAGGGCGATCACCACGTCAAATGACCGGATGGCTTTCTCTATGCCGCGCTTCCAATCGCCGCCCCAAGGCAAGTCTTGATCCAGAAACACCTCTCCCGTGGGGAGCGCGTTGGCGAGATATTTCTTCAGTTTCAACGCCAGTTTACGATCGTCTTTTTGGCGGTATGAAATGAAGATGCGCTTGCGTTGGAACGATACCTGTTTCGCCGGTTTTGCGCCGCCTTGTAAGCTGAGATCGGCCCAGACTGATTCTCGCCGCGCGTTCAAATCTACATATCGGTCGCCCCAAATTAGCGACAGCACTTGCTCACCATCATTGGGTCCGCCTAGCAAACGGGTCTGGACCGCGATCCGGCTGCATAATTCTTGAATGCGGTCGAAGCGGAAGCGGTCATACCACTTCATCCGCTCTCTGACAGCGTTGATCTCGCGACGAGGCGGTGACTTTGCGAGCGTTCCTTGAGCGTCGTCGAGGACCGCTTCTGCGGCCGCGAGCTCAGCATGCATGCGGTTGAGAAAAATGCGCAGGCTGCGCGTTTCTTCACTGGTGCGGTCGCTATTCTCGGAGATCATCACACATTCAGCCCGGCGCCCGCGAACCTCGGCTTGCCAGGCATAGACCCGGCTGTTTTTCCACTCAGCGACTTGGTTGCTGGTGACCGATTCAACCAAAGCGCCTTTGGCCACAGAAAAAGTGACAAGCGGCGTCCCCGCCCGGCATTTCGGTGTTTCAGTCTCGCGGCCAAGCCAGGCCCGAACGCGTTGCATGAATCTTGGATGAGAGGTCGATGCGCGATCATAGAATTCAGCAAAGGACGGCCCAGATTCCATCAAACTGGTGACCGGTTGCTGCGCCCCGCGAACACTCACCAGTTGCGATAGCAGGTGATCCGCGAACGGTCTGGCACCCGTGTTCAGAACCGCCCTCAATTGATCTTCGCCCTGCACGTTGAAGCCAATTTCGAACTTTCCAAGGAGCCGCCCATCATGGAAGAAATTGCGAAACCGAACCCGCGGCCAAACGCGAACAAAGTAATCCTCTTCAACATTGGTCAGGTCGATCGCAGTAATATTTGGAAGCTTCGCCGCTTTATTGGCGCGGCAAAAAACGTCTTCGGCAAAGGTGCCGCGCAGGCCGGTTGCTTTGCGGGCAACAACTGCGCCGGCGCTGCGTAGGAAGGTCGGCTTGCCCAATTCGTCGAAGTCTCGAATTTCCTTGGGAAACGCCCAAGGCGGTTTGGCCAGTCGCCGGGTTTGCTCGGCTTGTTTTTGTCCGAATATCAGACCCCGTGGGTCAAAGACCGGGATTTGAACGACAACCAGCATACGCTTTCGACACCCCCAAGCGGCTGCGCTTTTAAAGCCCCAAAGGGCCAAACCCTCTGGGGCTCACAAATGCGCCATAAGGCGCTAAGGGACACGGCAATCGCGGCGTACACCTCAGCATTTCAAACGTTGCAGAAAATCGACCGGGTCTCAACATGAAAACGACCCGTCCTCGCAAAATTGAAGGCCGATAACCAAGTCGCTTATGGGTAAAACGGAGGCGCCTCCGCATACGTCCACCCCACCCAGGGTAGCCCATTATCCTGCACAGCCCGCGCGATTTCGCATACCCCCGCTTGGGGGTGCTATACCGCAGAATCAAATCGATCGAGACAATCGAGCAAATGCACCATGCATCGTTCGGGGTGGGTGTGCAGCATCAAATACCCAGCGCCAACGGCTTCCGAAACACTGACATTCTCGACCGTCTCGGCAAAGTCGCGCGTCCACGCAACCGGACAAATCTTATCTTCAGAGCCATTGAGATATGCAATTTCACATTTGGCGCGTGTCGGGAAACGCGACCAGTCGCCGAATAAATGTAGATTGTCAGCGACAAAGCCATCAAATCCACCGTCCGCGATCAGTTCCATACTGTCGCCAACTTGTTTGAAAATTTCTGGGTCACGCAAGGCGTCACGATCGACGGTCGTGTTCGCATAGGTGCGTTGAATCATCCGCTCGCGGCCTTCTGGCGTTTTGAAATAGTTCGCAGCATTCATGATCAGGAACCGCAGAATCGCAGGCGACATCCGCGCCGCCATGGAAATCAGCCGAACCTGTTGCGGATAAAGCGCCAGTTTTTTGCGATCCAAAATCGGCACGCCGCCCGCAAAAGCACACACTCCCGGAACGCGTTTTGGGTGATGCGCGGCTGCAGCGGAGGCGAGCATGACGCCGCCGGTTTGCGTCACAAGTGGCGCGCCCTCAACCGCCAAAGCTCGCGTGAGTTCTGGAAAAAGATCAATCCACTCTTCCAGTCCCTTACGCCATTCGCGCGGCGGGTCGCTCTTCCCATATCCGGGCCGGTCGATGCAAATCAGTGTGATATTGTTCTTTGCGAGCAAGTCTTCAAAGCGATTGGAGAATTGATGGCCAAGCGTCACGCCATGCACAAAGAGCATCCGGCGCCCGGCGGGCGCGCCGCGTTCGACCCAGTGCACACGGCGGCCATCGCTGAGTGAAACATAAGTCTGTTCACGCCGGTCATACGCACCCCGAACCGGACGCTTCGCCTCACCGAGAAGATGGTGCAATTGCAGGATCAGTCTGACCAAATCTTCGCGCCCAGAAATGCCCATTTTCGCATAGATCGATTTGGTGTGCGATTTGACCGCTTCTCGCGTTCGATCAATCGAGCTGCCAATTTCTGCCAGCGTTGCCCCCCCGACCATTGATCGGACGGTTTGAATTTCGGTCTCGGTCAGCGCAAACTCATTGCGAAGAAAACTCACCAGCGCTGGCGGCCAAGAGACCCCGACGGTCCGCACCAAAATGCGATCGCTATTGGTCGCATCGGTCTCCGCGGTTGGCAGTCGCTGAAACGACAGCACCGGAAGTCCGGGCGGCGCTTCTTCAAACCGAATCATTTTGACGCGGTCTTCCAAAATCGTGTGGAGGGATGTGAGCGTGCTGCGAACAAGTGATTGATCGCGCTCCAAATCGAAAACTTGAAATATCGACGAGGCAGGGCTGATATTGCTCCAAGCGACGTTGCTCGCAATCACCGCGCCCGATGAGTTGACGATACAAGCTGGTCCTGAGAACCGATTGACGAATTCAGTTGAGGATTTTTCCAACAATCCGGCGAAGTTGAGTTTCTCCAGAATCGCGGTTGCGGTTTCAATATGCGGCTCAAGCCAAGAACCGACAGTGTCGTGTTGATGCTCGGCCAGGGTTTCAGAGAAATGATCGATAAACGTCTCATGCTGGCCCGGATCAGACGCAGCTGCGTACAGCGCTTGCAGCACCGCGTTTTTGCGATCGTTTGATAACACGCTTGTCTCTCTCCCAAGGTCTTTGTCGACCCTATGGCTAGTTAGTAGAGAAAAGCGATGGGATTCAACGAGGAATTGCCTCCGTTGTCAGTGAGTCGACGCATTGCGCGTTATCAGGTGAAGCGCAAATAGACTTGCCCATCCTGAACACATACGCTTGGCGCTGCGGTCAGTGCTTTGCATTGCCCACCAATATTTTCACCGGTTGCGACATCAAATCGATAACCGTGCCAAGGGCACGTCACGGTGCCGTCTGCATCAATTGCGCTTTCCCCGAGCGGACCTAATAAATGCGGACAGACGGCGCTGTGGGCTATCCAAGTCTCGTTCCAGTAACGCACGCAAAATCGCCCCGTCTTCGTCTCGATCATATTCGCACCGCTGCGATCCAGATCACTCACGGATCCGACCAGGATGATGTCCGACTCGACCTCGCCAGCCCGCCAGCGCGATCGATCCTCGAGCGCAGATTGCCGACCAGACATGAGGCCAATATCCTCGTCATAAAGCTGGCGATATTGTCCTGCGAGAACGGCATGTAAGTCCTTTTCCACCGACGCGTCAGGTAGAGCCGCGGGCAAGTAAAACCGGACATCGACTTCAATCTCATCATCCGACAGTGATGACGCTTGAGTGTGAATTTCGAGGCCAGCGCCGGGGCCAACGTAAACCGTCGAAACCCAATAATTCCGGGCCGTATCGAGCCGTAAATCAAGCAACTGATACCCACCCCCATGAAGCCCAATTTTCGCTCGCCAACCCCAATCGCCACTATCAATCAGGTCTATCGAGGCAAATGACGAGGCGTGCACATATGGCAAGTGCTCCCAATCGTAAGCATTCTCGATCATCCGCGCCATGTTTGTCGGGAGCTTTCGCTTGTAATTGCCGAGATAGTGCAGATCTGGCACCGCATCATGATCTACGAGATTCGGGCGCGCCTTCGACAAACTCATCTCTTCTTGCGTCAACATGATAGGCGTCCCATAAATTAAGTTGTCACCCTAGATCACCAGAACAATGCATCACAAGGTCATCGGTGCGGACCGTGAGGGTGGGCGGAACTGATCTGATCTAAACCGCAAGCGCCGCTAGTCGCTTCTGGCGCAGCTCTTTTAATTGCGCAGATAGCTTGTGTTCGAAAAATCGATCGCAACCGAGGCACATGTTTTCAATGTCTTGCCCAAGACCATCCTTGGCGCGCGATTGAAGCCTAAACATCTCGCGGGACCAACCGTCTGCTTCGCCCATGCGTTCAGGATCGCCGACGTTAAGCGCCTGGATTGAAGGCAACGTTGAGACGCTCGTTAGGATGTCTTCCAAGCGCTCTTCTGTTAGATTTCCCAGCGGTGCTTTGGTTTTCAAACAACATGGATAAACCGATCCGTCCGGCTCAATCGCAACCTCCGATCCGGCGCGACCGATGTGCAGAAAGTTCTTCGCACCAGACCAGCGGGCGCAGAAGTTTACGTCATACCCTGCTTTGCTGAGTCCGTTCGACAGGGCGCGGCCGCGGGGCCACAATTCGCCAATCCAAAGATCTTCTTGCGCGCCGAAGAATAAGAATGTCGGGCCGTTCAATTTACGACCTGCAGCAATATCGGGCTCTTTCAAGCGTTTGTCCTTGGCCCCGCCAAGCGAGACCTCACGCACGCCTCGGCTCGCCATCATTCCGCGGATACGGTCCATGAAGGCGAACTTTTTATCCCCCTGCATGCCAACGTGATAGTCGTCGATCGAGGCGATGGCGATACTTTCAACGCCGCGCGCCAAACACTCATCGAGAATGTCGGGTGTCAAAACATCACCGGTCGTTTGAATAGATATCTTAGGGGCCCGATCACCATAACGCTCCCGCAACGCCTGCAATACCGGATAGGAAAGCTCTTCGCGGACGCCGTCGATCAGAAGCTCCCCGCCCGCCAAGACAAGGAGCGTACGGTCGCGATTTCCTTGGTCATCTTCCCAGCTCAAATCATCGGGCAAATGATCGATCACTTTTTGAAACGCCGTTTGGCCTTCGCCGACCACTTCGGTGAGTGCATCTCGGACATATGGACGGAATCGGTCATCATAGCAGTGCTTGCACTTACGGTGACACGCCCAAGTCAGAACCCAATAGATGGCTTGCACGTTCGTTTTCCTCACTCAGTCGCAACCCGTGGCTAGCGCCGAGATCTCACGCTTGTCGACTAGAATCGCCGAATTCTCGCGCGTTTGTGAGGCGAGGTGCGGCGGCCGATCAGTTGCGGGCATTCGCGCTGTCTAGAACGCGAAGGAAATTCTCACCCCAAATTTTGTTCACATCTTCGGCTGAATATCCGCGCGCTATAAGCTCGGACGTGACGTTTGCTGCTGAGTTCGCTTCCGTGAAACCGATGATTCCGCCGCCATGGTTGAAATCAGTTCCAATCCCAACGTGATCAATCCCGATGCGCTCGACGACATAATCAATATGGTCAACCATTCGGCTAACATTTTCCCGGCCAACCAAAGCGCGCATCTTGGTCAGGAATGCAATTTTGTCTTCGTCTTTCTCGAGCTCCCAATAGAGCTCATAAGGATATGAATACGATTCCGGTAAACCGGCTTCGCGACGGACACCGCGAATCTGTTCGACCAGGATGGAGTCTGACAGGTCGACCAAATAGGCACTGAACGCAGCGATGTGAATCACACCCCCGGTGGCGCCAATGCGATCAATCTCTTCGTCGGACAGATTTCGTGTCACATCTGAAAGCGTTTTGATATTTGAGTGACTGGCAATGACTGGCGTTTGCGCGAGCATGATGGCTTCGAGCGTTGCCGCTTTGGACATTTGCGAAACATCGATGATTCCACCGAGATCATCAATTCGCTGGACCGCGGCGCGGCCAAGTTCGGAGAGACCGCCATGTTCCTCTGTGACTTCATATGTTCCGGTCTCGCCATCAAACATCGGTCGCGAAGAATCGGCATAGTCATTGTGACCCATATGCGTCAGCCCAAAGACCCGCACGCCCGCCCCGTACAATTCATCGAGCTTGGCTAAGTCGCCATTCAAGGCCTGAGCGTTTTGAAATCCGAGTAATATCGAAATTTGGCCTGTCGCTTGATGCGCCCGTATTTGTTCTGAAGTGGTCGCGAACGACAAACCCTCGGTGGCGTCGACCAGACTTTGTATTTCAGACAGCTTGGCGTCTGCTTCCGACTCTGCAGCGACATCTCCGTCAGACGTCCGCGGCTTTGGACCGGCGGCAACGCTCATGACCACCGCATCAACTTGCCCCGCTCGCAACTTCTCGGCACTGGTCTTTGAGCGCCCATCTGCCCCGAGATAAAGCGGCGATGTTTCTGGCAATACAATGTCCGCATGAGCATCAATCACTATCGCCGACTGATGAAGCGATCCGATATCCGGCTCCACAGATTCTATTGGCGTTGTGCATGCCGATAGAATCAACGCGCTAAACGCAGTAAGGACGAAACTGCTTCGAGTCATTTCCATCAACCTTTCGGGTGCAACAGCACCGGCAACCATGTATAGCCTTTGACGAATGCACTTGATGTTCGGCTCGGTTCATCGAGAACCTCGACATGCTCGAACCGTTTGAGAATCTCTTCCCACAAAATGCGTAACTGTAATTCAGCGAGTCTGTTGCCGACGCAACGATGAATGCCGAACCCAAATGACATATGGTTGCGCGCTTGCTTGCGATCGATGATGAGTTGGTTGGGATCTTCATCCCAAAACGTTTCATCACGATTGGCAGAGACATACCACATCGCAACCTTGTCCCCCTTGCGAATGGTTTTGCCATGCATCTCAACATCCTCAAGCGCGGTGCGACGCATATAGGCGAGGGGCGTTTGCCAGCGAATAATCTCCGAAACCATGTTTGGAATCAGGTCCGGATTGGCTTTCAGCTTCGCATACTGATGTGGGAACTTATTCAACGCATAGACGCCGCCTGACATGGAATTCCGCGTCGTGTCATTGCCCCCGACGATGAGCAATATCACATTGCCCAACATTTCGATTGGCTCCAAGTCGCGCGTTTGCTCGCCATGAGCAAGCAGACTCATCAGGTCGCTCGCCGGTGGCGCATTCTTTCTGTTCTGGAAAATTTCCCAAAACACTTGTCCGCATTGGGTGAGTTCTGCCCGCCATTGTTCCATCCCTCCCGGACAAATGTCTGGGTCCGTCGGGTTCGTTGTCACATCCGACCATCGCGTCAGTTCGCGTCGGCGTTCTTGCGGATAGTTGAACAAGGTCGCGAGCATCATTGCGGTCAGTTCTATAGACACTGCATCGACCCAATCGAATGGCTCGCCAACGGGTAACTTGTCGAGCACGGCCTGGGTGCGCTTGCGGATGAGTGGTTCATATTCGCGTAGAGCGGTTGGGGCGACAGCGGGTTGCGCCGTTTTTCTCTGCTGCGAATGGACCGGTTCATCCGCGGTGATGAAGCTCCGTCCGACCAGGCTTTGTGTCATGTTGGACAGTGTAATCCCGCCTTGCTCGGCGTCCGACGAGAACCGCTTATGGTCAGTATCAATCGCCAGCACATCCTTATACCGGGTGATCGACCAATAGGGACCGAAGAAACTATCTGGCGTGTAGTGAATGGGGTCTTCATTTCGAAGCCGCTCGAACCGGTCCCACATTTTGTTCTGCCGCCAGATTTCAACATCCGCGAGATCGAGTGTCGCTAAGTCTAAATCACTCGCCGGTGGAACTTTGTCCCCGCGCTCCAAATAGCCTGTGTAAGTTGGAACGCGATAGGAAAGCTTCGGACGCTCTAGTTTCGCATGCGAATCGAATGTAGAATCAGGCATCGGCAGTCTCCCAAGCGTCGACCTGAGAGATAATCGCTCGGGTCAATCTCCACGCTATCATCGTGCCGCTGGGTAAAACAAACCGCCAAAGCCTGATCTCAGTTTAAGAGTCAGGAAGTTACTTTTTTACCTTTGAAATCAGATAGTTAAGTGCGTTTCGCGGTGAGGCGGCGGCACAATTCATCCAATTGCTCCAAATCCCCATACTTGATCCGCAACTCACCGCCCTTACTGCCTTGGCGAATGTCGACCTTCAGGCCGAGTACGCGCGCGAGATCGCTTTCGAGGGCTTCCGTATCGACATCCTTTTCCGGTTGAGAGACTTTCTGGGCAATCGCGTCGAGGGCATTGCCGTCTTTCAATCGTTTGACCAAAGCTTCAACTTCGCGGACCGACATTCGCTTGGCGACCGCCATATCAACGACCGGGTCCGGATCGGGCGCCCCCAAAGCGGCCCGCGCATGGCCCGCTGAAATGCGACCTTGCCGCAAATGCTCTCGAGAGCTTTCACCAAGATTCAGAAGCCGCATCGTATTCGCAATGTGGGCCCGCGACTTCCCAACGCTCTCGGCCAGGTTTTCTTGGGTACGACCAAACCGTTTGATCAGCGCGCCATAGGCTTCAGCTTCTTCAATCGGATTGAGATCTTCACGTTGAACATTCTCGATAATACCAACTTCGAGAAGTTGCAGCTCATCCATATCTCGGACCACGGCCGGAATGGTTTTGAGTCCAGCGCGCTGCGCCGCGCGCCAACGTCGTTCACCCGCAACAATCTGATACTGATTGGGCGCATCCGGATCAGGCCGAAGCAAGATTGGTTGCAAGACACCGCGTTGCTGGATCGAAGCGGAAAGTTCTTCGAGCTCAGCCTCGGAAAAAGTGCGTCGAGGTTGGGCTGGATTCGGACGGATGTCTGAAACAGCAAACTCTGAAACCGAAGCGGCAGGTTTGTCCTCGGACGTCGATTCTTCTGGCGCCGCGAGACCGACACCTTCGACCTCGCCAATCAAGGCCGAAAGACCTTTGCCGAGACGACTTTGTTTTCCCCGAGATGGATCTGGCGCCATGCCTACCCCCGAAGCGCGCGTTCGCGCTGCAACATTTCTGAGGCGAGGCGAATATAGGCTTCGCTGCCAGGGCAACGATAATCATAAAGCAGAGCCGGCTTGCCAAAACTTGGCGCTTCGGACAGGCGGACATTTCTTGGAATGACGGTGTTGTAGACTTTCGCACCGAGCACCGACCGAACCTCATCGGCCACCTGGTCCGACAAATTGTTCCGGCGATCATACATGGTCAGAACAACGCCTTGAATATCGAGATCCGGATTTAGACCCGAGCGGACAAGCTCGACCGTTTTCAAAAGCTGGCTCAAGCCTTCCAATGCCAAGAACTCGCATTGCAAGGGCACCAAAAGTGAGTCCGCAGCGGTCATGGCATTGATGGTGAGCGATGACAAAGATGGCGGACAGTCGATCAGAATATAATCATACTCGGTTAGATTGCGGCGCGGCGCATCCTGAACATAAGAGCGCAGCGCATTGCGCAAACGATAAGACCGATGTGGATCACTCGAAAGTTCGGTTTCGACACCGGCAAGGTTTTCGTCGCCCGGCACGATATCCAACCGCGGTACCAAAGTGCTGAGGACGGCATCACCGAGAAACTCATTGTGTACGACCACGTCATACGTGGTCAGTTGTCTTTCCGGACGCGTAATACCAAGTCCGGTTGACGCGTTACCCTGAGCATCGAAATCGATGACCAAAACTTTGCGACCCACCGCGGCAAGCGCGGTTCCCAAATTGATTGAGGTTGTGGTCTTGCCGACACCGCCTTTTTGGTTGGCGATGGCAAGAATGCGCGTATTAGGATTCGACACGTGAAACCTCCGAAATCTTCAAAATAGCCCCATCCCCAGTTTTCGAGGGAATCGCTTCGTACGCGAAATTCCAGGATTCCTGGGCTGACGTCAATTCCTCTTGCCAGCGTCGGCCCTTTGGGAAAACCCCATAAGCGCCATTTTCCAGCCAAGGTGATGAATATTCCAAAAGCTGTGGCAAAGGTGCAAACGCTCGCGCCGTGACGCACTGGGCTTGAACAGGGTTAACCGACTCGACCCTGCCCTGTATGACAGCCGCCTGCAGATTGGCCGTTTTAATTGCCGCGCGGAGGAATGCGCACTTCTTGCCGACGCTTTCGATCATCGTCATGTGCGACTCCTCAGACGCGAATCCCGCCGCCAGCACAAGCGCGGGAAACCCCGACCCAGAGCCCAAATCGACAATCCGACCTCGCTCAGGAATCAGATCGAAGAGTTGCCACGAGTCCCAAACATGACGACGCCAGACTTGTTCGAACTCTGACGGCCCAATCAGATTGATCTTGGTCCTCCAGGCGTCCAGCTCGGCGACGATGTCCGTCAGCCGCTTGCGTGTTTCACGTGAAACATTTTCAAGATCATCGGGGCCAAACCCATCACGATCAACCATTGGCGCGAGTCCGATCTGGTCGACGTCGAACGAAAGCCAGCAAGGCCGTGAGGGCGCCCGGAGTCATACCTTCAATTCTGGAAGCCTGACCCAGTGTTGCCGGTCGGATGTGTTCCAACTTTGCACGAACTTCATTGGTCAGACCACCGACGGCCGCGTAATCCAAGTCGCCAGGAAGGACGAGTGACTCTTCACGGCGAAGCGCGGCGACATCATCTTTCTGGCGCTCAATGTATCCGGAATACATCGCTTCGATTTCGAGTTGTGATTTGATCGTCGGTTCGAGGTCAGAGATGTCCGTAAATGCCACCTCAATCTCAGACATCGAAATACTGGGATAAGCAAGATAGTCCCAAGCGCTGCGCTTTTGGCCGTCTTGGTTGACCTTCCATCCGTGTTTTTGCGCAGCATTGGGAGTCATACCGTTCGATTGCAGCAGTTTTCGCCCAGCCTTGAGGACTTCTTGTTTCACGTGAAACATTTTGGCGCGCCCCGGTCCGACCAAACCGAGATCAATCCCTCGTTCGGTCAGACGCTGGTCGGCATTATCCGATCTGAGTGACAACCGGTATTCAGCGCGCGAAGTGAACATACGATAAGGCTCGGTGACGCCGCGCGTGATCAAGTCGTCGATCAAAACACCGATATAGGCCTCGGCCCGATCGAAACTCGCATGCGCTTCGCCGCGACCAAAACGCGCCGCATTCAAGCCTGCAACCAGGCCTTGGGCCCCGGCTTCTTCATATCCGGTCGTGCCATTGATCTGTCCGGCCAGAAAAAGTCCAGGCAGGTTTTTGACTTGCAGTCCAACATCTAAAGCGCGTGGATCAACATAATCATATTCGATGGCATATCCGTATTCCATGATCTCCACGGACTCGAGACCTTCAATCTTGCGGATGAAGGCGTCCTGGACGTCGCGCGGCAAAGACGTCGAGATGCCATTCGGATAGACGGTCGGATCATTCAAACCTTCCGGTTCCAGGAAAATCTGATGGCGCGTCTTTTCAGGAAAGCGGTGGATTTTGTCTTCGACCGCCGGGCAATACCGTGGACCTCGTCCGGCGATTGCCCCCGAATAGACCGCCGACTGTTTGATGTTGTCAGCAATAATTTCGTGGGCCGCGGCGTTGGTGTGCGTAATCCCGCAGGCAATTTGTGGGACTTCAATCCGATCCGTCATGTAAGAGAATGGGATTGGCTCTTTATCCGCCGGTTGCATCTCGAGCCGGTCCCAATCAATGGTCTTCCCATTCAGGCGCGCCGGCGTTCCGGTCTTCAATCGACCGATCGGCAAATCCAAGGCATAGAGCCGGTCGGCCAATCCGATGGCGGGTTTCTCGCCGACCCGGCCCGCCGGGATCCGTTCCGCCCCGCGATGAATAATCCCTTTGAGGAATGTGCCCGTTGTAATGACCACGGCATTTGCAAGATACCCGGTTCCCGATTCTCCGATGACGCCATGCGCCGCGTCATTCTCGACAATCAGATCTTCGACGCCGTCAGCAATCACGGTGAGATTCTCATGATTGAGAATCTCTTCTTGCATCGCATCGCGATAGAGTTGGCGATCGATTTGCGCGCGGGGCCCCCAAACGGCTGGACCCTTTGAGCGATTGAGCATTCGAAATTGGATGCCAGACCGATCGGCCACGCGCGCCATCAATCCATCCAGCGCATCAATCTCGCGAACAAGATGCCCTTTGCCCAATCCGCCAATTGCCGGATTGCAGGACATTTCGCCGATTGTTTCAATCTTGTGGGTGATCAGCGCAGTTCGCGCGCCCGTACGCGCCGCCGCGGATGCTGCCTCGCATCCGGCATGGCCCCCTCCGACCACAATCACATCAAAATCTAATGGGTGCTGCATCACTGTTCGCCTCTATGCGAGACGGCATATAATATCCTGGCGCAGAGCAATAGACTATTTGCCGATGCAAAAGCTGGAAAATACAGCGCCGAGCACCGTGTCGGGATCGATATGCCCGGTTAGCATGCCAAGTTCGCGGCTCGCTTGGCGAACATCTTCAGCGACAAATTCAGATCCAATCTGTAAATCAAGGTGCCCGCGCGCCAGATCAACATGTGTCAGAGCGCGTTCGATACCTTGTCGGTGGCGAGCGCGTGTGATCATCGGCGCGCCAACATTTTGAGTGAGCGTAGATATTCGACGGATGATTTCAGCTTCCAGCTCCGAAACGCCTTCGCCGGTCTTAGCGGCGATTCTCAATGTTTCACGTGAAACACGATCAGGCGACACCAAGTCCGACTTGTTGGCGACCATCAAATCTCCGGGCCGGACCCTGTCTGACTCAAAGTCTTCCCGGGCATCATAGACCCAGATTCTGAGATCAGCTTCATCCGCGGCTTTCATCGCTCGGCGGACACCTTCGGCCTCAACAATATCGGATGTTTCGCGCAACCCGGCGGTATCAGATAACCAAACCAAATACCCGCCCATTGTCAGTCTGACTTCGACGACATCTCGAGTTGTACCGGGTATGTCTGTGACGATCGCGGCTTCACGCTTGGAAATCTGATTGAGTAAGGTGGACTTACCGGCATTCGGCTTTCCCAGGATCGCGATTTTGAATCCATCTCGAATACGCTCTGTGATATTGCCTTGATCCAGGGCGTGCTTCAGATCTTTTTCTAACCTTGTGAGCGTCTGGCGGACGGGAGTCTCGACCTTATCAGGTGCATCTTCTTCATCTGGAAAATCGATACTCGCTTCGAGCAACGCCAGACACGTGGTGAGATCTCCGCGCCACCCGGCATAGAGTTTCTCTAAAGCTCCATCCATTTGCTTCAGGGCTTGCTGATGTTGCGCTTCACTTTCAGCGTCGATGAGATCGGCCACAGCCTCGGCGCGCGTCAGGTCGAGTTTTCCCGCCTCAAATGCGCGGCGTGTAAATTCGCCCGGTTCTGCCAATCGCGCACCTGCCGACATAATCGCCCGCAAGGCCAACTCGGTGATGACGCGGCCACCGTGCAATGAAATCTCGAGCGTATCTTCGCCAGTATAGCTTGCCGGCCCGCGCATAAAAACCGCGAGGCCTGTGTCGATGAGCGTGTCCGACTCATCTACGAGATCGACCAATGTCGCATGGCGCGGTTTGAGCTCGGACACCGATAGGCGCGATGATATGATCTCCACCACGTGGGGGCCAGAGATCCGAAGAACTGAAATCGCTGACGGCGGCGGGCCACTCGCCAGAGCACAAATTGTGTCCCGGCGCAGTGCCATGATTAGTTTTTCATCGCCTCGAAGAATTCAGCATTATTCTTCGTCTGCTTCAATTTATCGAGCAGGAAGTCGATCGCATCCGACGTCCCCATAGGATTCAGGATCCGGCGCAAGACATAGATTTTTTGGAGCTGGACCTTGTCGGTGATCAACTCTTCTTTCCGGGTGCCGGACTTCATGATGTCGATCGCAGGGAATGTGCGCTTGTCGGCAACTTTGCGATCCAAGACGATTTCCGAGTTACCGGTCCCTTTGAATTCTTCGAAGATAACTTCGTCCATACGTGAGCCGGTATCAATCAGCGCCGTTGCGACAATCGTCAAAGATCCACCGCCTTCAACATTCCGCGCGGCACCGAAGAATCTTTTCGGGCGCTGAAGCGCATTGGCGTCAACACCGCCGGTCAAAACTTTACCTGAGCTAGGGACCGTCGTGTTGTAAGCGCGTCCGAGTCGCGTAATTGAGTCGAGCAGAATGACGACATCGCGGCCGTGTTCGACCAGCCGCTTGGCTTTCTCGATAACCATCTCAGCGACTGCTACGTGGCGTGATGCCGGCTCATCAAAGGTTGACGAAATGACCTCACCTTTGACCGAACGTTTCATATCCGTCACCTCTTCCGGACGCTCGTCGATGAGCAAAACCAGGAGATAACATTCGGGATGATTCTCTTCGATCGAAGCCGCAATGTTTTGCAACAGAACGGTCTTACCTGTGCGCGGCGGCGCGACGATCAAGGCGCGCTGACCCTTACCAATCGGCGAGACAATATCGATGACCCGGCCTGACCGGTCTTTCTTGGTCGGATCATTGCCTTCCATGAGCAAA
Organism: Pseudomonadota bacterium; assembly: GCA_039194965.1. Classification (GTDB taxonomy): domain Bacteria; phylum Pseudomonadota; class Alphaproteobacteria; order Caulobacterales; family Hyphomonadaceae; genus Henriciella. The sequence continues at coordinate 58,704 of JBCCVQ010000011.1, forward strand.
CGCTCTTCCGGGTAGAGCGGGGTCAGATTGTCGAAGTGGACCTTTTGCCGAGCTTTTTCCGGATCCTCAAAATTGATTGAGCTCACATCGGTCAGAGCAAAGTAACGCTCATTCTCGCCAGGTTCCGCAATCGGACCTTCGACGGTATCGCCGGTTTTCAGGCCTGCCTTCTTGAGGACTTTCGGGCTGACATAAATGTCGTCCGGTCCAGCCAAGTAGTTAGATTCGGGCGATCGCAAGAAGCCAAATCCGTCCTGCAACACCTCGACCACACCTCGGCCGATAATCTCGACTTCCTGCTCGGCCAACTCTTTAAGAATAGCGAACAACATATCTTGTGTTCGCAAAGACGAGGCATTCTCGACCTCAAGCATTTCGGCGTAAGCCAACAAATCAGTCGGGGATTTTGCTTTGAGTTCACGCAAATAGACTTGAGACGGAAGCTCGATTTCAGGTGCAGTATCAGGCATAGGGTGCCGGTATCCAAAATTTTAGTTTGGGAAAAATGGGGCGAAGGCCCACACGCTGGACAGCGCTTGGCGTCCATATGCGCAAAGCCTGTCCTTCGGTCAAGGGTGCAAGCTGTGAACCCTTAGAAAGGTTTCAGCACCGCCAAAAGAACGACGCCGATCATGATGATAAATGGGACCTCGTTCAGCATTTTCAACGTTTTCGGTGTCGGCTGCGCGTCACCACGGTCAATTTTTTTGCCCATGGAAATGAAATAGCCGTGCATGCCGCTCAAAATCAGAACCAATAATAGCTTGGTGTGAAACCAGCCCTGACTGAGGAGGGACTGATTGAGATAAAGCATCGTCAGACCGAGCACCCAAACCAAGACGAGCGCCGGATTTAGAATGATTTTACGCAAGCGATTGGACGCATCTTGCATCGTATCGAAAAGCGGGTCGCCGGGTTGTGACTTAATCTGGTGAAGCTTGTAACGTGGATAGATAAGCAGGCCGGCCATCAAAGCGATTACGAAAATGATGTGAAAGGCCTTCACCCAAAGATACAAAGACATGATCTAGACCCCTGCCCGCACCAATTCGACCACGCGTTCGACATGCGGAATCGGAGTTTCAGGTCGCACTCCATGACCGAGATTAAAGATGTGCGGCCGGCCTTTATAAGCTGCTAACAACTCACGCACCCGTGCATCCATCGCGTCACCCCCAGCAATCAAAAGCAGTGGATCGAGATGACCTTGAACCGCCATATGGCTGGGCACCGACTTTATCACATGTTGCGGATCGATCGCTGTATCCAAACCGACGGCATTGACGGCAACTTGGTTTGTGTATGACGCCAGCATGGTCGCCGCGCCGCGCGGGAATCCAACAATCGGAACTGTGACACCCAATTCTCGAAGGCGCTTTACCAAGGCTGCGTTTGGATCAATCACCAGTGACTGGAACAAATCGCTTGGCAGACCTTCTGCCCAAGACTCAAATATCATCAGAGCGTCGGCACCGGCTTTCACCTGCTCTTCAAGATATTGCGCAGAGGCCTCAACCAGCAGCGCGAGGAGTTTCTTGAGTAAATCGGGTTTCGTATAGGCCCAGCTTCGCGCCGTACTTTTATCCGTCCCGCCGCGACCTTCGATGGCGTACAGTGCCACTGTCCACGGTGCTCCACAAAATCCGATTAGAGCTTTGTTGTCAGCCAAACCACCGCGCACGCGATCGACGGTTTCATAGACAGGTGAAAGACGTTGAACCGCTGTTTCAATTGGCGTGCGATTGAGGTCGGCTTCGGTATCCACCGTTTCGACAATTGGACCCACACCTTTCTCGAACCGCACATCTAGACCGATCGCATCGAGAATGAGCAAAATATCCGCGAATAGAATGGCCGCATCCATATCGTATCGTCGAATCGGTTGCAGCGTCGCTTCGGCGGCCATGCTTGGTGAGTAACAAAAGTCTAGAAAGTCTTTCGCGCGCGCGCGCAGCTCGAGATATTCCGGAAGATGGCGTCCCGCTTGTCGCATCATCCAGATGGGAACTGGGGCACTGGGCGTTCCCGAGAGGACTTTCAGAAAACGCGACGAGGAGGGGTCAGGCATGGGAATCTTAAAACCAAAAATTCAATCGAAGAGGACTTATCATTATTAAGGCGGGAGTCTCGTGGAAAACGTCAGATGAGTGGATTTGTCCCGCCCTTATCCACAGTTTGTCCACTGAGATATTCGCGATTAATACCTCATTAACCTTTTGAAAAAATGGTAAATAATGTGTTAATGCAGGACCTGCACGATGGTTTAGAACATGCTGACAACTATGGGAGTCAGATTCGTGCATTTGTGCAATTTGGAGTCAATTTCGACGGGTTTGCGACAATTCCACAAAGCATCCACAGGGCTTGTCGAATTCTCTTCCCTCCGGCAGAGGATGATAGAAACAATTCAGGACCAGCATGCGTCTCTCGATCTATTTCAATGTTCATCTAGTTTCGGATTCGACCGGCGAAACCTTGAATGCGGTGATGCGCGCGGCGGCGGCGCAATTCGATCGCACCATTCCTCTGGAACACAATTATTATTTGGTCCGGTCTGAGCGGCAACTCGATCGGGTCATGGCAGAAATAGAGGCTGCACCGGGCGTGGTCTGGTACACGATTTCAGATGACAATTTGCGGCGGAAGCTAGAGCAGTTTTGTCGACAGCGCGGGATTCAAACGCTGCCAGTATTGGATCCATCCATCCATATGCTTTCGCGGCATCTCGGAATTCCCGCCAGTGAGAAGATTGCCAGCCAGCATGCGCTGAATGAAGAATACTTCAAACGGATCTCGGCCATCGACTTCGCCTTGAATCATGATGATGGGCAAAACGTACAAGGCCTTACGGATGCAGATGTGGTTCTTTTAGGGGTGAGCCGGACATCAAAAACGCCGACTTGCGTCTATTTGGCCAATCGCGGCGTCAAAGCCGGAAACATTCCGCTGGTGCCGGGAATTCCGCTCCCGACATTGGTCGAGGAGCTCAAGCACCCAATGGTCGTCGGTTTGAAAATAGGCGTTGAGCGATTGCTACAAATTCGCTCGCAGCGCTTGGTTTCATTGAACGAGAATTCCCAGACTGATTATGTCAACGAAGAAGCGGTCCGCGCCGAAGTGACGGAGGCAAGCCGATTGTTCCAGCGTAATAAATGGCCAGTCATTGACGTTTCGCGGCGAAGTGTTGAAGAAACCGCTGCCGCCATTTTGAACAAACTCAACGAACGCCGAGGCTTTATTTGAATATGAACATTATCTTGGCCTCTGGCAGTGCAAGTCGTCGATCGCTTCTCGCAGGCGCCGGGGTTCAAGCCCAGTCGATCCAACCGAATGTCGACGAAGACGCGGCTAAACGCGCGATGCGATCGGACGGTTTGAGCGTTAGCAATCAGGCGATGCAACTGGCTGAAATGAAAGCGGTCAAAGTCTCGAGCAATGTTGGCGGATTGGTGATTGGCGGTGACCAGATGCTCAACTTGGAAGGCGACGCGTTCGATAAGCCAATCAATCTTGATGGCGCCGAGCGGCACTTGAAAAAACTCTCCGGCAAAACGCATACGCTGGAGACGGCAATAGTCATCGCCGAAAATGGTGTCCCGATTTGGCGGCACTTGGCGCGTCCATCTCTGACTGTCCGCACCCTGAGCGATAGCTTTATCAAACGCTATCTTAAATCTTGCGGTCCGCCATTATTAACGACGGTGGGAGCCTATCAATTGGAAGGACTCGGCGCACAATTATTCTCAAAAATTGAAGGCGACTACTTCTCCATTCTCGGCTTACCACTGTTACCGTTGCTGGATTATTTGCGCATTCGAGGCGTGCTCGAGCAATGACCAAACTGCTTGGCGTTATTGGCGATCCGATCGCGCATTCTCTGTCGCCTTTGATCCACAATGGATGGTTGCGGGATATGGGATATGACGCGACCTATGAGGCGATGCATGTCCCTGCTGGAGAATTTGAGGCAGCTTTGGAAACGCTGTCTAAGCGCGATATTCTTGGGGTAAATGTGACACTCCCGCATAAATCTGCGGCGCTCGCGGCCGCTGAGGAATATAGTTCAGCTGCTTCAAAAGTCGGAGCCGCGAATACGCTAACGTATCTTGGTGAGCGCCGGTGGCGAGCGGACAATAGCGATGTGCCCGGATTCATTGCGGCCTTAGGATCAGTTAATCCTGATACGGAGCATGTCCTGATTCTGGGGGCCGGTGGGTCTGCGCGTGCCTTGGTCTTCGCTTTGGTAGAGGCTGGAATAAGAGTGACGGTTCTCAACCGCACTGTGGAGAAGGCCAACGCGTTGGTGAGTGAATTGGGCGACGAACGGTCGACCCATGGCTCGATTAGTCAGTACAAAGAGCACCTGGCCGTTGCTACGATTGTGGTGAACACAACAAGTATGGGTCATTCAGGAGATTTGTTCGAACTCCCAGATGGCGATGGTCGGCTATTTTTCGACATTTCCTATGGCAAAGTGGCCGCGCCCCAACTTCTGCATGCACATGATCGCAATTGGCGAACACTCGATGGCTTGACCATGTTGGTGGCGCAAGCGGCGGTGAGTTTTGAGATTTGGTTTGGCGAAGCGCCTGATCGTGCGGCGGCGCAGTCGCGATGTGAAATGGCGATGAAAGCAGTGTCATGAAAATACTCGGGCTGACCGGTTCAATCGGCATGGGAAAATCAACCACCGCAAAAATGTTCGCGGATGCGGGCTTGCCGGTCTATGACGCGGATGCCGAAGTCCATGCACTTTATGCTCCTGGTGGGGCTGCTGTCGGACCTTTGTCCGAAAGGTTTGGAGATATTCTCAAAGATGGCGGCATTGACCGAGCAGCCTTGCGGTCAAAAGTCGTAGATGACCCGGACGCGATGAAGGATTTAGAATCGATTGTGCATCCTTTGGTCGGTCAGACCCAGATGAACTTCCGTCAGCAAGCGCTAGAAAGTAAAAGAAGTTTTGCCGTTTTGGACATTCCGCTCCTGTTTGAAACGGGCGGTGACTCCCGGTGTGACTATGTTGCCGTCGTCACCGCACCGGCGGATGTGCAAAGAGACCGGGTCCTTTCTCGCGGCGAGATGAGTGAGGATGAGTTTGATGCCATCCGCGCCAAACAGATGGCAGATTCTGAAAAACGGGCGCGCGCAGATTTTGTCATCAGCACCGCATTCGGCTTTGACTTCACCCGCGCACACGTTCAAGCCATCATAGACTTGATGGACAGTTGGCAAGCGGAGTCTGACCATGGCTGAACTCATTCGTGAGATCGCATTCGATACCGAGACCACAGGATTAGAGTGGGACCAAGACGATCGCATTATCGAACTCGGCGCGGTTGAACTGATCAATCACGTTGCAACAGGCAAAACTTTTCAAACTTACATCAATCCAGGTCGCCCAGTTTCTGAAGCGACGATTCGGATCACCGGGATCACAGACGATGATCTGGTGGATAAACCGCCGTTTGAAGATCCATCCATCGTCGACGCATTTCTAGAATTTGTCGGTGACTCCGTTCTGGTAGCCCACAATGCGAAATTCGATCGCGGGTTTTTAAACATGGAACTCAAACGCTGCGGCAAAGCGATCATCCCAGATGACCGCTGGGTGGATACAGTAGAGATTGCCCGCAAAAAGTACCCCGGGGCCCCAGCAAGTTTGGATGCGCTTTGTAAGCGGTTCGATGTCAACGCCGAGGCCCGGACGTATCACGGCGCTCTGCTTGATAGTCAGCTATTGGCCGAAGTATATCTGGAACTTCTCGGCGGACGCGCACACAGTTTTGACTTTGGCGGCAAAAGCGCGGCGATTACGGGCGAACGATTGCCAGCTCAGTCGCGCCCATCCGAACGGGCGTTTGAGATTTCCGAAGATGAGCGCGCCAATCACCAAGACTTTGTTGAGACGCTCGGTGATGACGCTATTTGGAAGCGCTACGCCTGAGGCTCACTGGGTGGGGTCGGCGCCTGAGTTTGTTCAGCGGCTGCAGCGGCTGCACGTTGCTTTTGCGAATTGTACAGCGCTCCGAAATCAACCGGGTCGATGCGCAGCGGCGGGAAGCCGCCTTCTGCAGAAATGTCAGCGATGATTCGACGCGCAAACGGGACCAGGATGCGCGGGCACTCGATCAACAGGATCGGCTCCATATCGGCCTGCGAAAAACCTTGCAGTTGGAACAGTCCGGCATAATCCATTTCCAGCAGGAACAGAGCAGTGGATTCGGTTCCGGCGCGGGCCTTGAGTTTTAGAGTGACCTCGTAAACACCTTCATTGGCTTGTTTTGGAGCTGCTCCAACATCGATTCCAAGCTCAATATTTGGCTGATCCTGGACGGTCGCACCCGGATTTTCGAACGATAAGTCCTTGATATACTGGTTCAGAACCCGAATGGCTGGGCCTTGTTGTTGTGCATTATCTTGTGGCGGAGTCGCCATGTCAGGTGTGTCGGTCATCGGGGATCACTCTAGAGCTAAGGATTACTGGCGCGTAACATGTGCCACAAAGTGGCGCAACGGTGGGTGGCACTTCTGGAAATCCCCCTATATGAGAAGGCGAAAGATTGCTAAAAGAGTGGTATATGTCTTCCTCAATGATTGAATTTATAGTCCTGGCAGGTATCGCCCTTTTTGTGGGGTGGCGATTGTTCGTCACTCTTGGCCAAGATGAAGGCCCACCGGAAGGCCGATCTCGCATGCCCAATCCAGCGCCAACTCCGACGCCGGCGAACACCGCGCCTACCGGGGGTGACGTGGTTCAATTGCGGCCATCTTTTACCGGCCCAGCGGCCGCTGGAATGGAGGCCATTTACGAGGTTGACCAAAGCTTCGATCCGCGCGGCTTTATGCAAGGTGCCCGCGCGGCTTATGAAATGATTGTCGGTGCATTTGGTCGCGGTGACCGAGATGCGTTGAGACCGCTCTTGGACACTGATGTTTACGAAGCTTGGGATGCGGCGATTACCGAACGTGAGAATACCGGCGCTGAGGGGCTTCAACTCTTGCGCATTCGCAAAGCCGAAATCACCGACGCCTCTTTGGCGGGGGATGGTATGGCGCGCGTCACGGTCCTGTATGAGTCCGAACTCGGAGATGGGGAAACCACCACCAAAGCGGCTGAATTGTGGACGTTTATGCGACAAGCGAGTTCGTCCGATCCGAATTGGATTTTGGATGATGTGGACACCGCGGACTAGTCCCGGACGAAACGAAGTCTCGACCTTACAATCGTAACTTGAGCCGCGCCGCGAATGTGGCCTAAATTCGCGCTATGCGAATCATTGGTCTTCTCAGCGCAGCGTTATTGGCGCTTTCTGGTTGCGTCACGTCGCCACCAGACCCGGCGCCTCAGAGGCCCGGCCCAAGCGTTGAGCCGCCGCGTCAGGTGATAGATCCGAGCGCTTGGACCTTGCGCCCTAATCCTGTTGCGTTTGATTCCTTGCCCGGCTGGCAGTCGGCGGATTTGGCGCCTGGCTTGTTCGCGTTGCGCAGGAGTTGCGACGTGTTTGCCGCGCGCTCGCCTCAAGCGTCCCTGTCGCCGCGCGCGCCATGGGCCGGAACGATTGATGACTGGACGCCCGCGTGTGCGGCATTGGATGTTATCGAAGACGCGCAAAGCGCCCGCGCCGTTTTGCAGGCATTGTTTACACCAATCGAGATTGTCTCGGATCGGGGGGAGTCTCGGTTCACAGGCTATTTTGAGCCGACATACCAAGCCCGGCTAACGCCAGTGCCCCCATATACAGAACCGATTCCAGGTCGACCGGATGACCTGATTACCACAGACGGTAACGTCTATCAGCGTCTGCCAAACGGTTCCCGCCGTGCCTATCCTAGCCGCGAAGAGATCACCCGAAATGGAGTAAGACCGCTTGCCTATGCGCATCCGGCAGATGTTTTCTTTCTGCAAATTCAGGGGTCCGGCCGGTTGCTGTTGCCGGACGGACAGACCATGCGAGCGGTCTATGCTGCGAATAATGGCCAGCCATTTCGCTCCACGGCCAATTGGTTGATTGGACGCGGATGGATCTCGCGCGGTGAAGCAAGTATGACGGGAATCCGGGCTTGGATGGATCGTACGACCCCAGCTCGGGCACGCGAGGCGATGAATGCGAATCCGAGATTTGTGTTTTTTGATCTCGAACCGGAAGGGGATCCAAGACTCGGGCCAAAAGGATCATTCGGCGTGCCGCTAACGCCGCTTGGATCTATGGCGGTGGATACCAGCATTCACCCGGGCGGCGTTCCAATGTTTGTTCAGACGACCGCACCTGGCCTGGGGGGTGATTGGTCGGGCCTCTTGGTCTCGCAAGATACAGGTGGGGCAATCAAAGGTCCGGTGCGCGGCGATCTATATTTCGGGACGGGTGTCGAGGCGGGCGCTGCAGCAGATACGGTCAATGCGCCGGGTCGGCTTTGGGTTCTCGTTCCGCGCGCCGTTGCCGAGCGCATTCGCATGCAGAATGCGGCGCGGGTATCAACCTCTGGACCGATTGTCTTATCGCCCTAAAACGCATGGCATGAGCCGGAGAGATCTCACCGACAAAGACAAGCGTGCCTGGGCAGCGGCCACGCGAAGTGTCACACGTCTTCAAGGACGGCGAGGCACGCCATCTGGAACCCCTCGCAGCCGCGACGATATGGAAGCGCTATTGCCAGCGCCGTCTCGAACGAAGGCCCATGCAGCCCCGCAAAACCGACAGAATGAGCGAGCGGTTCGACGCGGGCGTCAAGCCATCTCCGCAAGCTTTGATTTACATGGACACACGCGTGAATCGGCGTTTCAAGTCCTACCTGGTTTTCTCGCTCGGGAACAGGCGAAGGGATCGCAATGCGTGATTGTGATCACCGGCAAGGGCAAATCTGGGGAGGGCATACTCCGCCGGGCTTTTCTGGATTGGCTCGACTTGCCGGAAGCCCGGGCATTAATCAGCGGTTATGCGCCGGCCCATGCGAAACATGGCGGCGGCGGGGCGTGGTATGTCTTCTTGAGACGGCGCTGAAACAAATGAAAAGGGGCAGCCGCTGGCCGCCCCTAAACACTCAACACACTCTACTTTGAGTGAATTTCTATCGTCGTATTGTTAACGAATTACGACTGTTTCGCGAGAAGATTGCGAATTTCTTCCAGTAGAACTTCCTGGCGCGGTGGAGCTGGCGGTTCAGCCGGTGCTTCCTCTTCAGCCTTTTTCATCATGTTGTTCATGCCTTTGATGATCATAAACATGACAAACGCGACAATCAGGAATGAGATAATGGCTGAGACAAACTCACCGATCTTGATGCTTACAGCCTCGGTAACCACCGAGCCATCTTCGGCGAGGACGGCCGGCGCCATCTCATAAACCCAGCTGCCGAAATCGAGACCACCGAGCACCGGGCTCAGCGCGGGCAGGAATACGCCCTGGATAAAAGCCGTCACCACCGTGGCAAACGCGCCGCCCATGACGAAACCCACCGCCATGTCGACGAGATTGCCTTTCATGGCAAACTCTTTGAATTCATTGAACATTATAAACCCCTCTGTCTACAGACCCCTTAAAGTCTGACGCAAAGAGTGTTTCAATTCTGCCGCAAGGTCAAATTTTTGGAACAGTAAGAGAATCAGGTGTTTATCGAGATTCTGGGTCGATCCCATCATTCACACGCGCACGTAATTCTTTGCCGGGGCGGAAGAACGGGACCGATTTGGCCTCGACACTGACCGCTTCGCCGGTGCGTGGATTACGGCCCTTGCGGGCTTTGCGATGGCGAACAGAGAAGGCGCCAAAGCCTCTTAACTCGACGCGATCACCGCGTGCGAGAGCATCTGCAATCTCATCTAGGACCACAGCGACGACTTTTTCGAGGTCTTCCGGACGCAAGTCAGGATTCTCGTCAACCAGTTTTGCAATCAATTCAGATCTTAGCATGTCTTTGAACCTAAACGAAAAATGCGACGGAGACTAGGCCTCCGTCGCAAAATACTTGTCCATTACCTGATTGTTAGGTTGGAACGTAAAGCTGTTTACGCGTCGTCGCTTTTCTCAGCTTTTTTCTTCGTGGCTTTCTTCTTCTTTGGCTTTTCTTCGGCTTCGGCCTCAGCTTCCACCTCGACAGGGGCTTTTGCTGTTTCGCCGTCGCCGGTCGCGAGAGCCGCACCAAGAATGTCACCGAGAGATGCGCCGCTATCGGCAGAGCCGTATTGTGCGACAGCTTCTTGCTCTTCAGAAATCTCAAGCGCTTTGATCGAGACGCCAATCCGGCGCGCTGACTTATCAACTTGAGTGACCTTCGCGTCGACTTTGTCACCAACGGCGAAACGCTCTGGGCGTTGTTCGCTGCGGTCACGAGACAGGTCAGAGCGACGGATGAAGGCTTTAACCGGTGGCTCACCAAACTCGACTTCGATGCCGCCAGACGCAACTTCGCTCACCGTACAGGTCACGATGGCGCCGCGCTTGACGCTAGAATTGTCGGCGATTGGATCGCCGCCAACTTGCTTGATGCCGAGCGAGATACGCTCTTTTTCAGTGTCGACGTCGAGGACGCGAGCCGTAACCGTGTCACCTTTATTGAACGCCTGGATCGCTTCTTCACCAGACTGTTCCCAAGAGATGTCATTGATGTGGACCATGCCATCGAGGTCTGGGCCGAGGCCGACGAACAGGCCAAACTCAGTGATCCCGCGGACTTCACCTTCGATGTCGGTGCCGACCGGATGCTCAGCCATGAAGGCCGACCATGGGTTGTCCTGAGTCTGCTTGAGGCCCAGCGAGATGCGACGCTTCTCAGAATCCACATCGAGGACTTCGACGAGCACTTCTTGAGAGGTTGAAACGATCTTACCTGGGTGAACGTTCTTCTTGGTCCAGCTCATTTCAGAGACGTGGATCAGACCTTCGACGCCGTCTTCAAGCTCAACAAACGCGCCGTAATCGGTGATGTTTGTCACTTGGCCGTTCATCCGCGTGCCAACGGTGTACTTGGCTTCGATATCGTCCCAAGGGTCGCTTTCCAGCTGTTTCATGCCGAGGCTGATGCGCTGGGTCTCTGGGTTGATCTTGATGATCTGCACTTTCACCGTATCGCCAACATTGACGACCTGGCTTGGGTGATTGACCCGCTTCCAGCTCATGTCAGTGACGTGCAGGAGGCCATCAATACCGCCAAGGTCAACGAACGCACCGTAATCGGTGATATTTTTGACGACGCCTTCGCGGGTATCGCCTTCATTCATATCGCCAACGATTTCCGCACGCTGCTCGGCGCGGCTCTCTTCCAGGATGGCACGGCGAGAGACAACAACGTTGCCGCGCGCGCGGTCCATTTTCAGGATGGCGAAAGGCTGAACTTCGTTCATCAGTGGGCCGACGTCGCGGACCGGGCGGATGTCAACTTGTGAGCCAGGAAGGAAGGCATTCACACCGCCAAGATCGACGGTGAAACCGCCTTTGACGCGGCCAACAATTGCGCCCTTAACAGGCTCTTCTTTGTTGTGATTGTCCTCCAGACGGATCCAGCTTTCTTCGCGGCGGGCTTTGTCGCGTGACAGAACCGCTTCACCCATCAGGTTTTCGATCCGGTCGAGATAAACTTCGACAATATCGCCAGCTTCAGGCTGCTTTTCTTCGAGCAGGAATTCTTTCGCAGCGACGCGGCCTTCGGTTTTCAGGCCTACGTCGAGGACGAGATAGTCGCCATTATTTGAAATGACGGTGGCTGGTACAACTTTGCCCTCTTGCAGAGTGGCGGCACCAGCGCTGTCCTCAAACATAGAGGCAAAATCCTCAGTTGAGGGATTCATTGAGTCAGTCATGGGGTCTCCAGATGCGCAGTCATGACGGGGTTCACAGCCAGATGCACGATGCCTCTGGTCCGACGTCGCTGCGATGTCAGGGATAAGCGTTTGAGGGCTTTTAGATTTGGGCCTTACGGCTCAGAGCGCTCAGATTTTTGGGCGAGAACGGCGTCTACCGCTGCCCGTGCTTTATCCACAGCCGCGTCTATAGTCAGGTCGGATGTATCGATCAAGACTGAATCTGCGGCTGCCACCATAGGTGCATCTTTGCGGCCACGGTCACGCTCATCGCGCTCACGGACTTGCGCAATCATCTCATCGAGCGAAAGCGTCTCGCCTTTGCCGGTCAGTTCTTTCCAGCGCCGCTCGGCCCGAACGTCAACGCGGGCGTCGACCCAGAGTTTCACATCCGCATCAGGGCAGACCACCGTGCCGATGTCGCGACCATCGAGCACGGCGCCTTTCGGTTGATGGGCAAAGGCGCGCTGTAATTCAAGCAAGGCCGCGCGGACTTCGGGAATGGCCGCAACTTTCGAAGCCGCCTGCCCGGCTTCACCCGTGCGCAGCTGATCCTCGGTATAGTCGTTGAGGTCCAATGTGCGGGCGACATCAGCTAAGGCATCGGAATCTGAAAAATCGACTTGCTTGTTCAGCGCCGCCACACCGGTGGCCCGATACAGCCGCCCGGTATCCATATGCGCGAGGCCATACCAGCCCGCCAGCCGCCGCGCGATCGTGCCTTTGCCGGAGGCGAGGGTGCCGTCAATCGCAATGATCATGCTGAAGTCCCATATTTCATGTCGCCGAAAGCTTAAGCGTCTCGAATATCCGCGCCAAGCTCCTTCATATGCGCGCGAAATTCCGGATAGCTCGTCGCGATCATGCTCGCATCGTCGATTGAAACTGGCTTTTGGCTCGCGGTTCCCATGACGAGTGCGCTCATGGCGATGCGGTGATCGTGGTGCGTTTCGACCAGGCCGCCGCCTGGCACAGCGCCGCTGCAGCCTTGAATGATGAAGCCGTCTTCGGTCTCTTCGACCTCGACGCCATTGATGCGCAACATGTTGACCACGGCGCTAATGCGGTCGGTTTCTTTGACGCGGAGTTCAGAGGCGCCTTTAACCACAGTGGTTCCCGTCGCGAAGGCGGCGAGGACGGCGAGGATGGGGAATTCGTCAATCATACTCGGGACCAAATCGACCGGAATCTCTACGCCCTTCAAGTCGGCGCTCTCGAAACTCATATCGATCAGGCGCTCTCCTGCCGCATCGCCAACATCTTCTGCCCCGACAGGCGCCCCCATCAGCGCGGCCGCGCGGTAGAAGCCGTCACGCGTTTCGTTTGACATCATGCCTTCAACCAAAACCCCGCCGCGCGCCGATATCATCGCAGCCGCGGCGAGAAAGGCGGCCGAACTTGGATCGCCGGGAACGACGGTATCCTGGGCGCTGAGGCTTTGCCCGCCGCGGATCGACACCGTATTTGCAGCACCATCGCGTTGGCTTTTCACGTCCGCGCCAAAGCCGCGCAGCATGCGTTCGGAATGATCCCGGGTGATCCGCGACTCGCGCACCACGGTTTCGCCTTGCGCGTTTAGACCCGCCAGCAAGAGGCAAGATTTCACCTGCGCGGAGGCATGTGGCGGCTGGTAGTCGATGGCCTGGAGGTCGGCTTTGCCAGTTAGGGTGAGCGGCATCGTCTTGCCATCGTTAGACACAAAATACGCACCCATTTCGGCCAGCGGATCGAGCACGCGGCCCATCGGGCGGCCAGAGAGACTTTGGTCGCCGACAAAGCGCGCCTCGATCGGATATCCCGCGACAACGCCCATCATCAGGCGCGAGCCGGTGCCCGAATTGCCGAAATCGAGATCGACGCTTGGCGATTGCAAGCCTTGCTTGCCGACACCCTCAACCCGCCAAGCGCCTTCGCCGAGCCGCTCGACCGTCGCGCCGAGCGCGGCCATGACCCGGCCGGTGTTTAGGACGTCTTCGCCTTCCAACAGTCCAGAAATTTCAGAAATGCCTGTTGCCAGGCCGCCGAGGATAAGCGCGCGATGCGAGCATGACTTGTCGCCAGGCGCACGCAGAGTCCCGGTGATATGTTTCACCGGATGCGAGGTCCACATCATGTTATTGTGGTTCCCTTAGTTACAGTACCTAGCGAAAAGCGCTTTGACAGGCGGGAACGTTTCTGGCAAGCGCGCGGGCAAAGATTTTCTCACCAATGGATGAAAAACATGGCTGATCCGGAACTGGGCACCAAAACCGTCTGCCCCAGCTGCGAGTCTAAATTTTATGACTTAAACAAGCGACCTGCGACCTGTCCGAAATGCGGTCATACATTCGACCCCGCGGACGAAACTGCGCAAGCGACCAAAACCAAAGTCCGCACCGCGGCGGCCAAAGAGGCCGTGCCAGAGGATGACGACGAAGAGTTGGAAGAGGAAGAGGCCGCTGCCGCAGCAGCAGCGGGCACCGACGAAGACGAAGAAGAGTCCTCTGATGATCAAGCCAAAGAGTTGGGCGGCGATGAGAATGAGGTCGTGCTCGATATGTCAGGCGGCGACGATGATGACGATGCGGCGCCTGGAAAAATGCCGGCTGGCTTCAGTGAAGACGGCGTCGATGATGATGACGAAGACGATGACAGCGAAGACATCGATTTAGATGAAGAGTTCGATTTAGGCGGCGATATCGATCTTGATGATGGAAACCAGCTCGGTGAACCCGATGCTGACGATATCGAGCCCCAAAACGATGATAAATAGGGCTTGATTGCTCGGGCGGGAAACTCTATTCCCGCCTTTCCCGAATAGATGGGGCCATAGCTCAGTTGGGAGAGCGCTTGCATGGCATGCAAGAGGTCGTCGGTTCGATTCCGTCTGGCTCCACCACGCTTCGCCCTTTGGGCTACGCGTGGCACAGCCACGGGGACGACCAAAGAAGAAGCGTGCTTTTAAGGTTTCATCTGTGCCAACACCGCCGAGATAATCACCTCTAGCGTCGCATCGGCATCTCGACCCGAATGCAATTGATAAAGCGCTGCCTCTGCGACCAAAGCGTTTAGCAATGCAATCAGCAGATCCGGATCAGGCGGCGCGATCTCGCCGGCCTGGATGGCGCGGTTCAGAAGGTGCTTGATCGGTTTATTGCTCGCTTGCTCTTCGATTTGTTTGGCGCGTTGTGCGCCGAGCGCAGATGGACCAATCTCGAATAGAATTTTCGCAATGTCAGGCGCTCGCACCGTCCGCGTCCATTCCAAGTACGCCGTTTTTAACTGCACCAATGGCGATGCATTCGGGTCCTGCAGGTTAAACACACGATCGATTGCGGCGCGCGACTCATGGTCATACAGCGCTTCGATAATCTCCGCTTTGCTTCGGAAATGATGGTAGAGCGCGCCTTTGCTCAGTCCGGTTTCGATTAGGATTTGTTGTGTCGTCGTCTGGTCGTACCCGCGTTCGAGGAAAGACGCCTTAAACGCATCCAACAATTTTTGCCGCGTTGAGTCCGAACGTTGTTGTTGAGTCGCCATATTTCCCTTTACAGCGCTTTGAATAAATGTAAACAAACCGCTGGTCGGTTTGTTTATGGAGTAAAGCAATGGCAGACTATATGGAAAATCTGACGCGTATGATGACGGTTTGGAATACGACTGATGCGGCGGAAAAGCGTCGATTGGTCGAACAGTCTATGGAGCACAACGTTCACTTCGTTGATCCCAATCACAACATTATCGGGCGCGAAGCATTTCTAAAAATGGTTGACCAGGTACAGGCTGAAATCCCCGGCGCGGACTATTCCCGCGCGAGCGAAGTGGATGTGCAGAACAATCACTGTCGCTACCACTGGGCGATCCATATGAATGGTGAGCTGGTGATGCCCGGCTTTGATGTCACAGAGGTCAATGATGCCGGCAAGATTGTCAAAGTGATCGGATTTTTCCGCGAGATCGAACGAAACTAACCCGCCGTTTTCTTCCGTCTTGCCCGAAAAAAGTCCTTGAGCAACTGACCCGCCGCGGCCGCCTGGGCCTGATCCTGTTCGACCTCGGGGCGCCAGTGGCACGTGGGTTGATCGAAAAAGCGCGGACCATGAATGACGCCGCCTCCTTTTGGATCGTCGGCGGCGAAGACGAGTTTTTCTATGCGGGCGAGACTGATCGCGCCGGCGCACATGACACAGGGTTCAAGCGTCACATAGAGATGCAAGCCCGGTAGCCGATAATTGCCGAGCGTGCGCGCTGCTGCCCGAATGGCTTGGATTTCCGCGTGCGCGGTTGGGTCATGATCTTGAATGGGCTGATTATGACCTTCGGCGACGATTTCGTGGCGAACTGGATCAACAATCACCGCGCCAACCGGCACTTCGCCCAGATTGGCGGCCTGTTGCGCCAGCTGCAAGGCGCGGTGCATTGGGTCACTCGTGTCTCTCATCTCTTCCCCATCGCGCCACAGCGCCGTAAAGGCAAGCCATGCGGATCGTAGCAGGACAGCTTAAAGGGCGCCCCATTCAAGCGCCGAAGACCGACGCGACGCGGCCGACGTCTGACCGTGCCCGCGAAAGCCTCTTCAATATTCTGATGCACGCTGATTGGGCGCCACCATTAGAGGGCGCTCGGGTCCTGGATTTGTTCGCAGGTTCGGGGGCGCTAGGCTTTGAGGCTTTGTCGCGCGGCGCGGCGTATTGCCTTTTCGTCGAAACAGCGCACGCCGCGCGGGGTGCCATTCGCAAAAATATAGAGACACTGGGACTGTTTGGCTGCACGCGGATGCATCGCCGCAGCGCCACTGAACTTGGCGAGAAACCGGCTGGCGTGGGTCCGCGATTCGATCTTGCTTTTATGGATCCGCCTTACCGTAAAGACATGGTCGTGCCTTGCTTGCGCGAGTTGAGCAAAGGCGATTGGCTCTCAGATGAGGCGCTTATCGTGGTTGAAACCGCCGCTGACGAAACGCCAGATTTTGAAGGTTGGGACGTGGTTTCTGACCGTAATATCGGCGCTGCGAAAGTCTGGTTCTTGAGAGAACCCTAGTCCTCAAGGAATTCTTTGCGGAGGTCGACACTCGACTCTCCGGAACCGAGATAGTGCGCGCAGGACCCCAGCCAACGCTCGGCTTCGGCGCGGCCTTTGTCGCGAAGATCGATCAAGAAGCTCCAGCTGGTATCGTACTTTGTCTGCAGTGACAGGTCGCGAAGCACTTGGCCGCCGCGAAGTGCGTGAATGGTCAGTCGGCGATACTTGTTCATCAAGGACTGTTTCAACATGCCATCGTCGAGGAGTTTTTGGACGAACGCGATGGCCCGCAATTCGCCAATCAGTGACGCGTTAAAACTGATCTCATTTAGTCGATCCATGATCTCCGGTACGCGCCGCGGGACGCCGAGCCGTGAAATCGGGTTGAGCAAAACCAGCAAAACATCGCGAGGGGCCTTTGCGTAGATGAGCGGAAACAGGCTGGGATTGCCCATGTAGCCGCCGTCCCAATAGGCATTGCCATCTATTTCCACCGCGCGAAATGTCTGCGGCAGACAGGCGGAAGCGAGAACAGCGTCACGCGATATCTCGCCATCTTGGAAGACTTTTACACGGCCGGTTTCGACATTCGTGGCTGACAGAAACAGGTCTATGGGCGCAGCATGAACCGCGTCAAAATCAATCGCCTCATCCAGCGCGTCGCGCAACGGATTGATGTCAAATGGGTTGAACTCATACGGGCTTGCTATGCTGGTAAACGCCATCGCCATATGCATCGGCCCAAACGGAAGGGCCGCGAGCGGTGAGTTTGACCAGGAAAATGCGGAAAACGGCGCGCCCTTTTGAGACACCGAGCGCCACAGACGCTCAAGATTGGCCCGTGCGCCGTCATTTCCGCCTTGCGCAAGACCGGCCGCGAACGCCACAGCATTGGCGGCGCCTGCTGAAGTCGCGGTGATGGCTTTGATGTTTAAGCCCGGCTCTTCGATCAATCGATCCAGCACGCCCCATGTGAAGGCGCCATGCGCCCCGCCGCCTTGTAGCGCCAGGCTAATATCTCGGACTTTGGTCGTCGCCATGGATTTCTTTCTAAAAACGCATCGTCGCTTTGACACAAAGTGTTTACGAGGTCTTCAAAACATTCAGTGCAATCTGTTGGCGATGTCGAATTTGGCCACGCCCGTAGATGATTTGCGCCCTGTGCCGGCCGTCGGTGTGGCCTGTTTCCGTGGTGAAGAGATCTTGCTAATCCGACGCGGAACCCCACCGCGCGCCGGCGAGTGGTCGCTTCCGGGCGGGCGCATCGAGCCTGGCGAGCCGACGCAAATGGCAGCACTCCGTGAATTGCGAGAAGAAACCAGTGTGGTGGCAGAGCTTGTCGGCTTGGTCGATGTAGTTGATGCGATTTTCAATAATCGAGCCGGCGACTTAATCACGCGCCATTATGTCTTGATCGATTATGCTGCGCGCTGGGTCTCAGGAACACCGATCGCTGGCGATGATGCTGCAGAGGCACGGTTTTTTCACTTATCGGAGCTAACCTCACTGAACATGTGGGACGAGACCCTACGCGTGATTGATGCCGCGGCGGCGCTCGTGCGACCAGCTTAAGAGGGCGGAACATGCGTTTCGGAGACGGACTATCTTTGGCACTCGGACCGCGTTTGCAAGACGTGCCGCCGGAGTCAACTGACCCCGCGGCTGATCCGATTGAGGCGATTACAGAGACCACCGCGCAGGCCACGGAAGCGGCCAGCGAATTCGTCAATTGGATCGGATCGGGCGAGCTAACGGCCTTAATTGCGTTAGGGTTGGTGATTGCAATCACCACAGCACAATGGCTTGCGCGCTGGGCGATATTGAAGGGTATTGTTCAATTGCCACGCGGCGATGATTACTCCTTCACAGCCTTGCTGCATCGCGTCGTCAAGCGATTCCATACCTATTTTATGGTCATGATCGCTTTCGCTTTGACGGATGCGATGTTGGGCTTGCCCAATGCGGTGTCTGTGATTGTAAAAGTTTTCTTCGTCCTCGCCGCGATCCTGCAAATTGCGGAGTGGGTTCAAGAGTTTGCCGTCTCATTCATTCGGCGAAATGTTGCGCGCTCAAGTGGCGATGCAAGGGCACTGGCTTCGGCCTTCAATATTATTAAATGGTTCATCAGCGTCGCCGTCTGGTCGGTCGCATTATTGCTCATCTTGGACAATGTCGGCGCCGATGTGACGGCGCTTCTCGCGGGTCTCGGTATTGGTGGTATCGCTATTGGTATCGCCGCCCAAGGCGTTTTCCGTGACCTGTTCTCCTCGCTATCCATCGTCATCGATAAGCCGTTCCAGGTCGGCGACACTGTGCGATATGGCGACAGTTGGGGAATCATCGAGGATATCGGTTTGAAAACCACCCGCATCCGCGCCAAGACCGGCGAGCAGATGATTATCTCAAATACCAATCTGCTGGATTATGAAATCCACAATATGGAAAGAATGGCCCGGCGGCGGATTGAGACCGTGTTCGGCGTAATCTATCAAACCGATCCGGACTTGGCGGAACGGGTTCCCGAAATCGTTGCGGAAATTGTCAAAGACGTACCCGCTATAGAATTTGATCGCTGCGGCATGTCCGCCTTTGGTCCGAGTTCGCTCGACTTTGATCTCGTCTTCTACTCGTTGCAGCCGGACTTCAATCGGGCCATGGCCGCGCGGTCGCGAGTGCTCTTAGCGCTGTTTCGAGGACTCCAGGAAAACGGACTCGAATTCGCGTATCCGACGCAAACACTATTTATCGAAGGGATGGATGAGAAGGCCGCTTAAGCCTTATTCGACGGTCCAACCGCGCGGGGTTTTGCGGGCTTCCAATGTCACCGCGCCATTGTCAGCGTGCTCTTCATAATGCGTTTGAGTGTCGCGCTCCTTCGAGCCAGACAGACGCAAAATGAGGGCGAAGGCTGCCAGCGCGATACCTGCCGCTGCTGTGGCGACAGCAATCAGACCTGCCATGAACACGATCGCTACGGCCAGCGCACCCTTGGCGAACAGGTTTCCAATGCGCCGCATGAGGGCGAACAAATTCTCCGGAAAACCGAGTGGGGCTGTATGTGTAGCGGTCATATGATCCTCGTCACGCCTATAAATGGCGTGCAAGATAGGTGCCGTCAACGGCTAGAATGTGACGGTTGATCAATTCGCCGCGATGAGACCGCGTTCGGCGCGGATTCGAGCATAGGCGCTCGTAATGGTGGCAGCTTTCTCATGGGCGGCGGCTTCAAACTCTCGCGGCGCGCCATTTTGGATGACCCGATCGGGGTGATTGTCGGCCATCAGTCGACGATAAACGCGCCGAATTTCATCGAACTCGGCATCATGCGCGACGCCGAGAATATGATACGGGTCGTCTCGATCTGCGCCCATATGGCTGGCTTTGATTCTGCGGAAAGTCGCTTCGCTGAACCCGAACGCGCCTGAAACGGTTTGAAGGTAGTTCAATTCATCCTCAGTCACCACGCCGTCAGCGGTCGCAATCATGAACAAACCGTCGAGAACACCTTCCAATAAACACGGGCGCGCCGCGTATTTTCGGCCGATCTTGCGCGCATAGGACTCATAGCCTTTGACAGTTTGCTGGGCGAGATTGAACACACGGCGCACCGCAGGAGCGTCTTTCGGGGCGGTTTGAAAAACCCGCGAAAAGACCATGATTTCTTCATCGCTGACGCGTCCATCGGCCTTCGCCATCTTGGCGCCAAGGCCGACCACGGCGGCGGTAAAACCGACATCATTTGGGTCTGGCGCGCACTCCAAGTCCGCCGGGACGGGTTCATCCACCACGTCCACGTCAAACAATCGCTTTCCGCTCTCAATCAGGCGCTGCCAAAGTGTCATAAGCACACCTAATACGCGTATTATGTCCCGCTGTGAATGAGCGATACTGACACGCGTCTTAAGGCCGCCCAAAGCCAAATATTAAAATCGAGTCATATAATAAACTATTTTATATTCGACATCGTAGAGATAATGACGCCGATATGGTTCGGGTCGTAACTTTTATGGAGATTTCTTCGTGAAACTCGCAACTCTTTTGATCTCTGCCAGCCTCCTTGCCGCCCCGGCCATTGCTGAGCAATGCTCGTCTAAGCAAAACGTACACCGGGTCGACGCCAGCTACACGACCGCAATCGCGGGCGAAGGTTATACCAAGGCTAAGTCTGACATTGTTGATACCGCCGCCGCCGCTGGTTCGTTCAACACTTTGCTCGCCGCCGCGGAAGCTGCTGGTCTTGTTGGTGCGTTGAAAGGCGACGGCCCATTAACCGTGTTCGCGCCCACAGATGAAGCGTTTGCAGCGCTGCCAGCCGGTACTGTCGAAACTCTGCTTATGCCAGAAAACAAAGACGCATTGGCAGGGATTCTAAAGCTGCACGTTATCGCTGGCGCCAAAATCAAATCCGGCGACCTTGCCGGTCAACAAATCACGGCAAGCACATTGAACGGCGAGCTGGGCGTTGATGGCACCGATGGGGTCGTTCTGACGGCGCCGGGCTCAAGCGCAACCGTGGTTACGGCCGATGTGTCAGCGTCAAATGGTGTGATCCACGTGATTGATACGGTTCTGCTGCCAGCCGGATAATCGGGCGAATGTTCACTGGGAAGTGCGCGCACCCCCACGTTCTTGCACTTCCTATGCGACCCCACCAGCCTTCCCCCGCTGGTGGGGTTTTGCGTTTAAGATGAGTCGGATGACTTTGCCGCTTTGAGCTCTGCGACTTCCTTTTTCAGCTCGTACAATAGCGCGATAATCTCATCGCGTTCTTTGTCCGCGTCGCTAAACTCTTCATCCATCTCCTCTTCAATATCTTCGAGATGTTCTTCAGTTGCCGCGCGCTGCTCTGCTGCCAGGGCGTCGACGATCAAGGCGATAAACAAATTCAGGACGGCGAAACTGGCGATGAAAATAAAGATCAGAAAGAAGAGTGGCGCGAACGGGTTGCCGTCATCGACAACTTTTTGAACCACTTCAAACCGCCAACCGTCCATGGTCATGACTTGGAACAGAGAATACGCTGAGCTTGGCAGATCGCCGAATAATTGCAGCACGTCTTCATTGTCCGTATCGCCAAACAAATTGGTCGCCATCACCGCGCCGACATATGTAAGAAGTGCCAGCACGGCAAGGATCGCGCCCATGCCGGGCAGCGCATTGAGCAGCGCTTCGGTGATCCGCCGCATCATCGGAACGATGTGCAAAAGGCGTAAGATCCGCAGCACGCGCATTGCACGAAGAACCGAGAAAGCTGCGCCCCCTGGAATGAGGGATACACCCACAACCAAGAAGTCGAACCAATTCCAACCCGATTTGAAGAATCCGAGGCGGTAGACAATCAGCTTCATCAAGATTTCGATGGCAAATACAATTGTCACGGCGCGGTCGAACCAACTTAGCGACTCGACAAATCCGTTCGGCATGCTGCTTTCATAGGTCAACACCCCTAAGATCACGGCATTGATAATGATCAATCCGGTGATGAAATCTCGAAACAAACGTCCTTCAATCGCACGTTCTAGCGGCGAATGACTGGTTTCTAGATCAAGCGTACCTTGCTTCATCAGCTGACCCCTTCGTGTCCCCCAAGCGAATCTCAATCCGGTGTTTTAGCGTGGTCCGCCAGAGGATCAATTGCCGTAAGCTCCAGTCGTACGCCGGCGAATAGAAAACTGTCTCGATCTCGAGCCAACCCGCGCTCTTCGGCCCGCTTGAGACATGCGGCGATATCTGGATGAGCGATTTGATAAGCGTTCAAATGGTCACGATCGCCTTTGATGAAGCGAACTGACCCGCCACTGAGTTGAAGCGAAAACACATCATGCCTGAGCGCAGTTGGGGTAATATTGAGAACTGCGCCCCACTTTTCGCTCATTGCTTCAGGGTCGATGGCGGTCACATCTAGGCGTATCAATACACCAGGCTTTGCGGCTTGTTCCCATTTTGGACCGCCCCAGCGCCAAGATCCTTCTGGACGCGCCTCATCGATGGAGACGATCGCGGCGCCAATATCGGCGGGATGTAGATGACTGGCGGAGATGTCGGGAAGGTCGATATTCCAGACTCGACGAATCTTACGTGCGTCTGCGGTCTCTCGGACTTGGTTGAGATTGTCGGTTTGGAAGATCGCCATATAGCCGCCAACCCCTTGGCTGCGGGCCAGGAAGCGACCGGCGGCAGTATTCTCTTGGGTCGGGACGACGACTTCCAGGAATTGATCGCCGATGGCGAAGACGCCATTGGTCAATCCGAACTCCGCGACACCGGGATCGACAAACCCATCGCCGAGGCCAAGAACATAGCGCAGAGTTTCTATCTCGCCTTGATCAAGCGAAGCAAAAACGAGTTGGCGAATGCGGGGTAAGGTCATCATCAATCTGCCGAAGTTGTGGTGTCGCTGACGATTTTCCAATCGCCGTCATACTGTTGAAAAATCAGGGTGAAAAGGCCTGACGGACGATCAGTGTCACGCTGCAAAGCCCACGCACCATGGACCGCTGCTGCGTCGTCGCCGAGCAGCACGACTTCTATATTATCAAAGGAAAGCTCCCCCATCAGGCCGCGATCGGAATAGTTCGCGTGATAGCGGTCGCGCGTTGCCTGCCACCCTGTGGTGACGGTTCCGCCTGACGCGAATCGAAGTTCGGCTGAACGCCAATAGCCCTGCATAAAGCCGTCAATGTCACCGGCATTCCAGGCGTCTTGCTGAGTCAGCAAGACTTGGCGGATCTGATCTTCATCCGTCTGAGATGTCCCGATCAATTGAGTGTCATTGACGTTGACGTTAACGGCGCAGGACGGAACGGCGAACACCAAGCACATTCCTATTACAAATGACCGCAGCTGCATTGTGACTCCCCTTCAGGGCTGTTCCTAGACGTCGAAATCATTTACCCGCTTTGAACTCTTGGCAAGTACCTCCATATCAGCGCCGAGATTGTGGGAGCGGTAACCCGATGATGATGACCCTATTGATCCTTGGCGGCTTTTTATTGCTGTTTGCTGGCGGTGAAGCCCTGGTGCGTGGATCTGTGGGTGTTGCACGGAAAGCCGGGATGTCTGAATTGGTCATCGGTTTAACCTTGGTTGGTTTCGGCACCAGTCTTCCTGAACTGGTCACCAGCCTGCAGGCCTTAAGCGAAGGTGCGGTGGGTCTGTCGATTGGCAATGTGATCGGGTCGAATGTTGCAAACATTATGTTGGTGATTGGCGCCGCGGCCTTTGTTCGCGCGATTACAACTGATCCAAAAGCCCTCGCGCGGGATGGCGCGTTTATGGTTGGGGTCACCGCGGTTTTTGCTGTGGTCGTATGGTTCGACGGGTTTACCCGAACAACCGGCATCGCCTTCACCGCGCTATTGGTTTTCTACCTCATTGCATCTGTCATTCTCGACCGGCGCGCCAATAGCGCCGCGGGTGAAATGCATGGCGGAGAGGCCGAAGAGTTTGAGTATGATGATGCTATTTGGCTCTCCATTGTTCTCACGCTTGCCGGCATCGCAGGTGTCATCGTCGGCGCGCGGTTCTTGGTTGAGGGCGGGTCCGATGCGGCGCGTCTCTTCGGCGTGTCCGAAACCGTAATCGGCATTTCGATCGTCGCACTCGGGACCAGTCTTCCTGAACTGGTGACCTCAATCATGGCGGCTCGCAAAGGCAAAGCCGATGTGGCGCTCGGCAATGTTCTGGGTTCGAATGTGTTCAATATTCTCGGCATTCTAGGCGTGTCAGCGATTGTCTTCCCATTCTCACTGATCGAAACGGCGCCGTTAGAGGTCACAGCGATGCAGTTCGGCCAAGCCGCAAGCATGGTCACCTGGACGGACATGGGGGCGTTGTTATTGTCTCTGGTATTGCTCTTCTTATTTGCCTTTACAGGCCGCAAGCTCTCGCGCTGGGAAGGCGGCATCCTGCTGAGCGGATATTTGCTCTATATGGGTCTGCGGTTTGATCTGATCCCTGCGATTGGTGGCTGATATGGCGGACAAGGATATTTATTCGGGGCTCGACCAACTGGGTCAGCAGATCGAATCGCCAACCTCGCCAGACGATGCCAAGCTTGAACGCGTACCCAACCCGCATCCCGACACGCTCTATCTCGCGCGGTTCGTAGCACCGGAATTTACATCGCTCTGTCCGGTCACAGGACAACCTGACTTTGCACATTTGGTGATTGATTACGCGCCGGGTGATTGGCTTGTCGAAAGCAAAAGTCTGAAACTCTATCTGACCAGTTTTCGCAATCATGGCGCGTTTCATGAGGATTGCACGCTGCGCGTTGGCAAGGAGATTGCGGAACTATTGGACCCACGTTGGTTACGTATCAGTGGATATTGGTATCCGCGTGGCGGGATTCCGATCGATGTATTCTGGCAAACGGGACCCATTCCGGAAGGCTTGTACGTGCCGGAGACCGGCGTCGCGCCGTATAGAGGACGCGGCTAACCGCTTGAAAATTTTACAACTTGCTCAGTTTCGGTTCAGACAAGCAGTGTTAAGCCGTGATCATGCTAGGGCGGTTTATCCTTCTTTTTGGTCTGATCAGCATCACCGCGTCTGCGCAGGCGCAGTCTTTTGATTGTTCTAAGTCTGAAGCCGCTTGTGTGCTCGACGCAGCCTGGTCCGCGGCGCTGGTCTTGCCCGAAGAGAAGCGCGAGCGGCTGATGCCCGCCTTTTTAGAAGTTGCGACGCTTTCCGACGACTCAAAGCTACAAACGTTTTGGGAGTCGAGGTTTTCGCGAACCGCAGAACTGCGCGAGCCTTATCCCGATTATGGTTGGCAAAAGGCCGAACCCATTCTGAATCAGAGCGGCGTGGATGGCCTGATCGACCGCGCGCGCAGTCGACAAGCCCCGCTGAGTTTTGGACGCACTGATGCCTTATTGTCGGCCGGGAAACGCTTGCATCGTGAGCAACCGGCGGCGTCTCTCAAACTCAATCGAGCGTTGATTGATCTGTCGAGATCTGCGTCAGACTTTGAACGACCTAACCTCGCGCACGCGGCAACTGAACTCGCCATGGTGCGGTGTGATATGGCGATGTTTGGTGAAGCTTCTGCTTTGACAGATGCGCCGCAAAATTTGCGGTACGCCTTTTGGAGAGCTCGCATGGAACGCGGCGCTCTCGATCTGCTTAATCGCGTCCGCGGTATCGATAATGACACGGACACGCGAGAAGTGCGGCGGGTCCTAGACGGCTACCGGGCGATCCTCGAATTTGGCTATTGCGACCAATCCGCCGCAGCAATTGGCGGTTAAGCAAATTGCGCTATAACCGTCAGAATGATTGATCCGGATCAGGATCCGCCAGAAGCGGTTTGCGGCAGTGCTGAAATTGGTGCGCTTGCGCACTTGTACCGGGCAGAAGTGTATCGCTCTACGATTTGGCGCCAGCGCCTCGACATGACAACCAATTGGGCCGTGGTCTCGACTGGAATCGCATTCTCGGTGAGCTTCGCGAATGAACAAGCTTCACCCCTTCCGATTGTCCTCGTCGGATTATTATCGGCGATGTTTCTGGTGCTTGAAGCGCGGCGCTATCGATATTTCTATGTATGGAAATTTCGGGCGCGAATGATCGAAATTACCAATTACGTTCCCATCCTGCGCGGCCAAGGCGCGCAAATTCCGATGGATAAAGGGACGGCGTTGTCAGATGACTATATGCGCCCCAGACATCGTATTTCGAGTATGCGGGCAATCGGTCGGCGGTTGCGTCGCAACTATGGCTGGCTGTTTTTGATCCAAGGCGTCGCCTATTTCGCCAAGATCGGGATGCACCCGCGCGACGTTAGCACTTGGGAAGAGTTTCTATATCGGGCCCATGTCGGCCCCATTCCCGGTTGGCTCGCCCTCGGCGCCGGTTTATGTTTCCACTGCGGATGGATGGCCTTCGCCTATTTTACCTGGCGGCTGGAGAAGCGCGACAAACGCATCACGGCGGATTATCTCGATCCCGAACTTGCCTCTGGGGTTGCAGAAAACGGTCTCTAGTCCGCGTATTCGCTCGAGTTTCCTTTGATCCGACCGTCCGGCTTGTCGCTCTGATGCTTGCCGGTGACGTTTGTACAGCTGGGGCGGCGCGTGTTAGCCACTGTCAGATATGCCACTGAGATGACTCATTTATCTTGCGCATGCGCAGTCCTTCCTGTATGTCCGCGCTTTCGAGATTTGGAGCCGGTCAGTAATCGGTTCCGCAGCAGCTCAAAGAGGCACCCGCGATGAAAGCCGAAGGCCATCCAGATTATCACTTCATCACCGTCGTTATGACTGACGGGACGGAGTATCAAACCCGTTCAACTTGGGGCAGTGAAGGCGACAAGCTCGTCTTGGATATTGATTCCAGTTCTCACCCGGCATGGACAGGCGACCGAAACGCCAATCTTGACCGTGGTGGCCGCGTGTCGCGCTTCAAGGACAAGTTCAAGGGCTTCATGTAGACCAACGATTTTGGATCAAAGTTTTAAAAACGCCCGCATTCATCAATGCGGGCGTTTTTAATTTTTCGCGAAGCATGGACTAGACGACGAGGACGTATCCATCCGGGATGATCGGACATTCGTCTTCGGTAAAGCTGAGCGTCAGCTGGTGCGTGATCACCATGCCCCCGATAATCTGTGCCGCTTCCTCGGGCTTCATGTCTGGCTGCGCCGTATTCACATCTTGCGCGATAACAAAATAGTGCCAGGAACCAGTCTCCGCCTTGATCCGGCGAAAATCGACATGCGCAGCATAGACCCCACCGTTCGCCGACTCGTCTGGCCAAATGCCATCATCCTGCATCATATAGCGGTACCACCGACCGGATGGACTGATCATGAAGCATTGAACGAACAGGTCGGCGCCCCGAAATGCGGTCCCGTTCGCGTCGATGAACTTGCCGCGAATGATCCAGGGTTTGTCCGGATTGTATCGCTCAGCGATTTCGGGAGCGGTGATCTCATATGAAGAGGCCACGTGGATATTACTGTGAGCGTCTTTCTGCTGGTGCTCATAGGATTTAACATCGGTGTTCCGCTTAAACCACCAATCTGCTTCGACCACGAACGGGCGGCCAAGGGCGACCGACTCGGGGTAAGAGAATTCGACCCCAAACTGTTCGGAGAGCGTGGTTTCTCCGTCGCCTGGGGGCGTCTTATCTTCGCCCACTCGAAACGCGTCACGCGCGTCGCTCAATCCGGCTGCCGTGGCGGCCGCAGCGGCCGCAGCAACAAGCCCTGCAGCGATGTAGCTGGTACCACCGCCAGATGCTTCGACTCCGCAACAATCCTCGACTGGGCCTGAGCTTGTGGGCGGGTCTTCAACCGAAGCTGTGACCGATCCGGATCCATCTAATCCTTCGGCAATCGCTGCCCCAGCGAGGAGGAGTAGCGCGAGAACAGCCAACACGACTTTCCACCAGGGATCTTCAAAGGGCAGATCACTATATTGTCCCTGAAACGCGGGCGTGGGTTCCCAGGCATATTCTGCCGTTTTCAACAGATAACCCGGCGGGCAGAATCGAAAATCTGGATCGTGACGTCGAAAATTCTGCAACACCTCGACGAGGGTTTGCATCGGCCTCTGTTTGCGCGAGTCCTTTGTTGCGCTGCCACAACATCCCTCGCGCTGATGATCATCGCGTGCGGGCTCCAGTTCGGGCTCCAATTGCTCTGATCCAGCACAGCATTTTCGGCGAGGTTTTACGAGGTCGCCAAATTTGACGGTCATCCGTCCTTCCGGCATTTCGGCGACGAACCCCTGACTTGGATTAAAGGTGACGCCGAGGACGAAGAATTTTTTGATAATCCGATGCTTCGTGCCACTTTCGTCGACTATCACGCTGACATAATGCACGCCTGCGGGGCAGGCTGAAACGTCAACAGTCCAGGCGACCGTGGTCGTGGCTTGGCTTTGCAGCGGCGCCAGCGCATGCGTCTTTGCAAAAACCACAATAGACGGGTGTGAAACAGACTCGATGTAAACATCCACTGGCGCGGAGTTCGTTGCGCCTTGGTTTCTGATTTGAACCGTAAGATTCTGGCGTCCGAGCATGGTCACGAATATTCCATCTGGGAGCATCAGACCGGTTATGCGGTCAGTCGCGAATGGTCGGTTGGGGATGCTGAAATGGCTCATGCTGCGACCCCTTTTGCTGAAGATTTGCGAGTGCTTGATTGCGCGGTCTTTTGAGGCGGCAAGACCAGGACGCTTTGTCCTCCGATCAGGCGGTCCTTGTGAAAAAGTTTGACGTGGATCAGTGCAGGGCCGTCGGAAAGGAGCCCGATGATCGAGCGTTGTGCATTACTGTTCCCGCGCAATGATAACTCGATTTCCGAGTCAGCCTTTTTTTGGAGGTCGTCCGGGTCGGGGCAGCGTTTTTCGCTAAATTGCAAGCGATCGATTTTTCCGGGTTTCGCCTTGGGATCTAGATCGAGTGCGAGTGACTTTGCAATTGGCACTAGAACTTTCAGGTCGGCCAATTCTGCCATCAGGCGGAAATTGGTTGCGCGTCTTGAGGTGTTAAACTGCGATAGATTTGTGGCAAAAAAGCCGTTGGCCGTCGCTTGGATCACGGTGAGATTTCGCTGCGCCACATGTCGGTCAGTCGGCACGTTAAAGGCCGGAGACGTAGGCAGCGCATCCAAGAACGGATGAAAGGCTTCCGCCAACACACATTCGTGGCCGTTATTGACATATTCGGGTGTCCACGGCGCGAGCAGCAAGACTTCGCTGACTTCTCCGGCTGCTAGGGTGACAAAGGATGACCCAATGAGATGGGCCGTGGTTCGATCAAACCCGGCGGAAGGGTCGGCCCAATGGAATCTCACTTCGGCATTCGTGACTTCGGTGTCGCCATCATTGCGCACCCGTGCCCAGACAAAAGCGGAGTTTCCCGCAATTGGGATCCCCGGCGCGCCAAGCGGGTCAGACCCCGGTACAATCCAAATATCGGGACTCAGCCACCAAGGGTCGCCATCCCTAATTTCCAGTTCAACCGCCATAATACTTCTCCTATTCTTGTACGAGTGAAGAATAAAAGTCAGCTATTTAGTAATGTAAAGAAAGTATTCGAAATAAATATAAATCTATTGCTAGATCTTTGATTGTAAAACGAAATACCTATACGGCCATAGAATATGCCGACACCACTGCGTTGGGCGACCAGTGAATGGCGCTTGAAACCACCACGACCACAAATGTAGTCAAATCTATTGACTTATTGTTTTTCGATATGTAAGAAGACCCCGCGTTCAGGATCAATAAAGCAACTTTTTCAACGGAGCGAACTCCCATGATCCGCACTCTCACTGCTGCCAGCTTCATCGCGCTGGGTCTTGCTGGCGCCGCCAGTGCTGAAACCCGAACCTATGATGTTGGCTCATTCACTAAGATTGATATTTCCGCTGGGCTCGATCTCGAGTTTGATACCGGAACCGCGCAATCGATTACGGTCGAGAACACGAAAGGCGACTTCAGCGACATTGAAGTTGTGGTCAGAGGCGACACGCTGGTTCTCAAGCGCGCGAAGAATAATTGGGGCTGGGGCCGTAAGCGCGAGCGTTACGGCATTACCGTAACGGCGCCGGTCGTCAGCGGAATCGAGGCCTCTTCAGGATCAGACGTCAATGGCCGCGGGATGAGCGGCGAAGAGGTTTTCGTCGACGTGTCATCAGGGGCCGATGTGACGGTCACCGGTGTCGATGGCGGGATTGTGACTGTGTCGACATCAAGCGGTTCTGATGCTTCCGTGTCCGGGACTTGCGCCACGGTGCGCGCTGATTCCTCGTCGGGCTCGGATTTAGATGCGCGCGATCTGATCTGTCAGGATGGCCGCGCAGATGCGTCCAGTGGGTCTGACATTTCCATTCACGTCACCGGGTCCGTGCGGGCCGACGCCTCAAGCGGGGCCGACGTAGATGTGTATGGCAACCCGCCCGATGTCGACACAGACAAATCTAGCGGCGGCTCGGTACAGATCCGCGGCTAGCGTTTAGTCGAAGTCGAAATCGTCCAACTTGTAGCCCGGATCTGGCCAGGCGAGGTTCATATCCTCTAATGCGCCGCGTACGATCCGGGCGATCATCGCATTGCGCCGCGTGCGGCTGTCTGCAGGGACGATGTACCAGGGCGCGTGCGGTGTGGAACAACGCTCCACGGCGGTTTGATACGCCCCCATAAATTTCGGCCAGAGTTTTCGGTCTTCCAAATCGCCCGGATTGAACTTCCAGAACTTGTGCTCTTCGGTGAGCCGTTCACGTAAGCGAATGCCCTGCTCTTCATAGCCGACATTGAGCATGAATTTCAAAATGCGAACGCCGTTCTCTGCAAGGTGCTTTTCGAACGCATTAATCTGGTCATAGCGCTGTTCAATCTGTTTGGCGGGCGCGAATTCGCGGACTTTTACAACCAACACATCCTCATAGTGAGAGCGATCGAAAATCCCGATCCGGCCTTTTCGAGGCACCGCATCGTGAATGCGCCAGAGATAATCATGGGCGAGCTCTGTCTTGCTCGGCGCTTTGAAAGCCCGCACTTGCATGCCCAATGGACTGGTATCAGCGAACACATTGCGAATGACGCCGCTTTTTCCTGACGTGTCCATGCCTTGCAGAACCACAAGTAAAGCCTGCTCGCGATTGGCGTAGAGCTTGTCCTGAAGCTCATTGATCGCGGCAGCGTCCTTTTTCAACGAGACGCGCGCTTCCTTTTTATCTGGGAATAGAGAGCGGTCCCCAGAATCGCGCTTTGACAGGTCAAAAGACTTTCCGGGCTCAGCAATCAACGTGTCGCGGACGGTTGAGATGGGTGGATGAGACAATCGCGATCCTCCTAACGGGTCGAATAAATAAAGCCGCGCCATGACAGCGCGGCTTGATCTTTTGTGCAAGCAGACGACTGCTTACGAAGAATAATATTCGACCACCTGAGCAGGTTCCATTTGCACTGGATATGGAACGTCAGAAAGCTCTGGCATCCGCACAAATGTGGCGGTCATGCTCTTAGGCTCAACTTCGATATATTCTGGGATATCGCGCTCTGGAGAACCAAGGGCTTCCAGCACCAGCGCCATGTTGCGAGACTTTTCGCGAACTTGGACAACGTCGCCTGGCTTCAGGCGGTAAGAGCCAATATTGGTCTTGGTGCCGTTGACCAGCACGTGGCCGTGATTGACGAACTGACGCGCCGCAAAAATGGTCGGCACAAATTTCGAGCGATAAACGAACGCATCGAGACGCGATTCAAGCAGACCGATCAGAATCTCAGCGGTGTTGCCTTTGCGGCGGGCCGCTTCAACGAAAGTCGCTTTAAACTGCTTCTCAGTGATATCGCCATAGTGAAACTTGAGTTTCTGCTTGGCCATCAACTGCATACCATAGTCAGAGACTTTGCCGCGACGGTTCGGACCGTGCTGACCTGGCTTGTTTGGGCGTTTGTTAACTGGTGATTTGGGGCGGCCCCAGATGTTCTCGCCGACACGGCGATCAATCTTGTACTTCGCCGAATGACGACGTGACATAATGTACCTCAATTTTTGACGTGGGCTGGTCGCTCTCCATGTGAAAACGACGATTGCAACGGCAGCACCACACCGACCCGTCCTGAAGCGGCGTCTAAAACAGGAAGGCGGGGTCAGAGTCAAGCCCATTCGGCAGGCCGACTGACGCGAGGACCCATCTTGACGGAGGCGTCAAGTTTAGTCCCCATCTGAACAAACATAATACAGGAGGAAACCATGGCGGATCTGTCAGGCAAAGTGGCGGTTATCACAGGCGCGGCGAGCGGCATCGGTGCGGCGGGGGTCGAAGTCTTTGTGGCGGCAGGAGCGCAAGTCGTTGCCGCCGATGTGCAGGATGAGAAAGGCGCCGCGCTGGCTGCGCGGTTCGGCGCAAACAAAGTTGCTTATCAACATTGCGATGTCACCGACATGGCCGATCTGAAAGCGCTCATGCAGAGCGCGGTCGACACGTTTGGTGGGCTCGATATCCTCTGGAACAATGCGGGCAGTGGCGGCACGTCGAGTACGGTGGAAGAGTTTGATGCGGACGGCTATGATTTCACCATGGACTTGCTGCTAAAGTCGGTCTTCGCCGGAACTCATTTTGCCTTGCCGCATATGATCGCGCGAGGCGGCGGCAGCGTTATCAATACGTCGTCGATTTCGGCTGTGTGCGCGGGATATGCGCCGATCACTTATTCTGTCGCCAAGAAAGCAGTGGCGCATTTCTCAAAGCTGGCTGCAGCGGAACTCGCCAAACACAAAGTGCGGGTCAACGCCATTCTGCCTGGTTTTATCGCAACCTCGATTTTCGGCGCTTCATTGGGCTTGCCGCGTGAGCAAGCGGATCAAATGGCGGAGATGGTCTCGCAGGCGGGCGGTTCGATGCAGCCAATTGGCCGCGTCGGACACGGCGCTGATATCGCCAACATGGCGGCTTACCTGAGCACCGATGAAGCAGGCTTCGTTACCGGCGGTGAATTCTTGGTCGATGGCGGAATGACAGTCGGTCCACCGCACAGCTGGAATGAAGAATTAGCAGGCCCTCTCCTCGACGCTTTGGGCATCACGCCCGAGCAGGCTGAACAGATGGCAGAGGCGATGCGCAGTGGCCAAGGTGTTTAGACTGGGCGCCTAGTCGGATAGACCGGGAATGGTTTCGACTTGCTGCAGCAAATCATCAAGCGAGTCGGAGCGCGCCACTTCGCGACCCTTGTCGTCAAACAAGACAAAGTCCTGGTTTGACTTGCGCAACGGAAACCGGCGCCAGTGCGCCTGTGTTCGGTACAGTGTGATTTCTTCCGGGGTCTCACCGCTGGCGGACCAGCCGGTCCAAACATGATCGGCGGGAACAGAACGCCAAAGGCGGTCTATAGCGTCTAAATCGGCAGCGGAGAAATGGGACATGTCTGACAAGGAGGAAGCATCCGGTTACGAGCCGATTAACACATCAAGACGATCGGGCAATCTGCGCGGTGCGGTTCTGATGGTGTTTTCCAGTATCGGTTTCACCATCTATCTTCTGCTGAACAAACTGCTCTCCGCGGAAGTGCACCCGGTTTTCCTGGCTTTTTTTCGCGCCTTTTTTGGTATGACCCTGGCGGTCCCGTTTGTCGCGAGTCTCGGGTTCGGAGCCATGAAAACCAAACGGCCGGGCATACTCATTCTTCGCAGTTTATGTGGAACGCTCGGCTTTACGCTCGCCATCGTGGCCGTATCCGATTTCTTCACTTTGACCTTGGCGCAGTTCAACGCGATCAGTTTCACGCGTCCGCTCTTCGTCACACTTCTCGCGGCGATGGTGTTGCGAGAATTCGTCGGGCCGCATCGATGGGGTGCCTTATTTGTCGGGTTTTTCGGTGTTTTGGTCATGGTTATGCCAGGGGTTTTCATGTTCTGGGAGCCAGGCGCGCTCGACATGGCGAGTTTTAATCTCGGCAGTTTGATCGCGCTTATCAGCGCATTCAGCCTCGCGGCCGCCATCGTTATGGTCAAGTTTTTGAGCGCTGAGCTGCCCGCCATGGTCTTGCTGCTCTACGCCAACTTGTTCTCCAGTATCTTGCTGGCGCCATTCGTGTTCATTTTCTGGACGGACGTTTCACTACAGGATTGGGGATTGATCTTCGCGATGAGTGCCTGTGGGTTCGTGTCGCAATTTTGCTTCATCTACGCAATGAGCATTGGCGATGCTTCATTCTTGTCGCCGATCGATTATTTGCGTTTGCCGATGTCAGCCGTAGCGGATTTTTGGGTGTTTCGCTTGGTGCCTGGCATCAGTGTTTGGGTCGGCGCGTTCATTATCGTCGTGTCGACCTTCTATATTGGTTGGCGGGAACGCCGGAGCGCGAAAACGGAATCGTGACCGCCTCACTCTTGTGAATATCAAATAAATCGTTCACAATTCTCAAAATGGAGGATGGTGATGACGAAAGTTTTGGTGACAGGTGCGACCGGTTTTATCGCATCTCATACGATCTTGGCGCTGATCAATAAGGGCTACCAGGTTCGCGGCACGGCGCGTTCAGCCAGTAAAGCGGATAAACTCAACGCGACGTTAAGCGCCTATGCTGGCAAACCCATCGAAATTGAACTGGTCAGCGCGGATCTCACCAAGGATGATGGTTGGGATGAAGCCATGGAGGGCGTCACCTATTTACAGCACCTGGCTTCGCCGATCCCAAACAACCTACCAAGAGATCCTGATGAGCTGATCATTCCAGCGCGAGAAGGTGCGCTTCGCGCCTTGCGCGCGGCCAAGGCAGCCGAAGTGCGGCGCGCGGTTATGACCTCGTCATTTGCGGCGATCGGATACGGCTGGGGCGATGGCCGCCCCGATGAATTGAAT
Source organism: Pseudomonadota bacterium (assembly GCA_039194965.1). Taxonomy (GTDB): domain Bacteria; phylum Pseudomonadota; class Alphaproteobacteria; order Caulobacterales; family Hyphomonadaceae; genus Henriciella. The sequence continues at coordinate 93,818 of JBCCVQ010000011.1, forward strand.
GAGACGCACTGGTCGAATCCAGACAATATCAAGGACAACACCGCCTATACGCGTTCGAAAGCGATCGCGGAAAAGGTCGCCTGGGACTATATTGAAACTGACGGAAAAGGTTTGGAGTTGGCAACCATCAACCCGGTCGCGGTGCTCGGCCCAGCGATGAGCAGCGATGTTTCCGCGTCTCTAGAATTAGTGACGCAACCGATGCTGAACAAAGTGCCAGCCTTTCCAAAACTCACGTTCGGCATTGTCGATGTACGGGATGTTGCGGACGCACACGTGGCCGCCATGGAGCACCCTGACGCCGCTGGCGAACGGTTCATTGTCGGGGACTCTGTATTGAGCTTCACTGAGATTGGTGACGTTTTGAGAGAGGCTTATCCGCAGCGAAAGCTGCCAAAAGGCGAATTGCCGAGTTGGCTCGTCAAGCTGCTCACTTTGGTGAACCCGACGCTGAAGCAAATCGTTCCGGAATTGGATAAGCGGCGCAATTTCACAAACGCGAAGTCTAAAACCCAGCTTGGTATCGAATACATTCCGGCGAACGAAGCCATACTCGCGAGCACGAATTCATTGATCGAACTTGGCGAGCTTTAGCCGCAAGTCTCGACCCGTTCAGGCTTCGCCGAGTTGGTGCCGTGTAATGCGCGGCGTACGATTATTCCAAACAGCACCATCGAGGCCAGCAAGCCGAGAGGAATGTGCAAATCGTCTGACATCGCGCGAGAGAACGCGGGCGCCAGGGCAACAAAAGCGATCCCACTTTTTTCGTAAGTCAAAAACGCGTTCCGGAGCGCGTGCAAAATGACCCAACCGATCGCAGGGGCTAACATCGCCAGGTCATAGTCGTAGATGTAAGGCGACACTAAGCTGCTACCGGCGATGAGTGCAGCGAATTTCAAGGTCTGATCGATAGGCCGCGCCCAGATTGCGAAGACCATAAGCGCCGCAAGGCAGGCCATCGCCGCATGAAGCGTATAAGCAAGTTCGATCGGAATGCCCCAGATGCGTAACGTCGCATAGACCGATTGAAGCTTAAACCAGCCAACGCCTCCGGACTCCAAAATGACGCCACGACTGACGTCAAAAGACTGGTAAAACTCCAACCAAATCTGGGGCCCCAGCCAAGCCGTTGTGATGATGATCAAAGACACCGCCGTGAGGGTTGCCGAAGCCATAGCTTTGTAGTGACCGCCAATCAGCAAGACGAACGGAATGAGGGGTCCGAGATGCGGCTTAAATGTCATCAAGCCAATCATGAGACCCGCCAAAAACGGTCGTCGATCGAGACAGAGGAGTGCGCCACCAAATAGAGCTGCGAACAGCATACCCGTTTGGCCGTGCGGAACATTGGTGAGGACCGGCGGGAAAGCGAAGGCTAGCAAAACGGCTGTTGCGCGCGGGTCGATGCTTCTGATCATTCTGGCAAAAGCCGCCAACCCAACGCCGATCCAGCACGAGAGGCTGACCAGGTAAGGGAGCATGGCGAATGGTGTAACCACGAGATAGAAAGTCGGCGGATGAAGCCAGGCCGTTAATGGGGTACTCGGCCCGTCGAACAGACTGTCCAAATGTTCGTCTTGAAGGGCCAAATCATAAGCGTCACCCGCGTGTCCGTCGAGCGCAAAACGTCCAGCCGACCAAAAAGCAGAATAATCTGTGCCTAAGAGTTTGCCGTTAACGTCATAACTCCCGTTCGATGTTGAAAGTAAGTAGATCGTCGGAAAGCACGACATCACCAAGGCGACGACGCCAAGACTAATGATCCGTCGCGGGGTTAGCCATTCGGCATGTTTGAGGGGGTAGCGCATACATCTCCTGGCACCGAAGATCGGTGTTTGATGTATCCCCTAGCGTTCTTCATCGCCCTAAGCCGGGGCGATTAAGAAAGCTTGAACTGGCACGTGTTTGAACCCGTCCGACGCGCATCGCTTCCTCGCTTTTATGAGCCAACTCCTAAAACCATTGGCGATCATTGCCAAAGCGCATCGCTTCGCGTAAGGCCGGACCCGAGTAAGGAGTAAGCGATGCGCCCTCTAAAGATCTGTTGCGTTTGTATCTGCGGCTAAGGTCACCCCTTAGCCCGTTATCGCACACCTCTTTTACCCCTTAGATGAGCTTCACTTATGACCATCCGAATTTACGATACGCTGAGCCGTGAAAAACGTGTATTTGAACCGCAAGACCCCTCGCGTGTGACGATGTATGTCTGCGGTCCAACCGTGTATAACCGCGCACATATTGGCAACTTCCGCCCGGTCATCGTTTTCGATACTTTGTTTCGTTTGCTCCGCACCGTTTATGGCGAAGACGCCGTTATTTATGCGCGAAATGTCACTGACATCGAAGACAAAATAATCACTGCGAGCCGCGAAACGGGTGAGACGATTGAAGCAATCACCAAGAAATACGCGGCCATCTATGATGAAGACGCGGCTGCGGTAAATGCACTTCGCCCAACCGTCATTCCCTGGGCCACGGATCATGTGGCTGAGATGCTCGACATTATCGAAGCATTAGAGCGTAAGGGCTTTGCCTATGCGACGGAGTCAGGTGTGTTTTTCCAGGTCTCTCAAATGCCGGAATATGGCGGGCTGTCGAAACGCAAGCTCGATGACAACCAAGCTGGTGCGCGCGTCGATGTGGATCATGGTAAGCGCGACCCATCGGATTTCGCGCTTTGGAAATTCGCTAAACCGGACGAACCGGAAGATGCGATCTGGGAAAGCAAATGGGGCCGCGGGCGACCCGGCTGGCACATTGAATGTTCCGCCATGGCCGCCAAGCATCTTGGGAAGACGATCGATATCCATGGCGGCGGTGTCGACTTACAATTTCCGCATCATGAGAATGAGATTGCGCAATCAGAATGCGCGCACGGGGAAACCTTGGCCAATTATTGGATGCATAATGGCTTCCTCGATATGTCCGGCGAGAAGATGTCGAAATCCCTCGGCAATGTCGTTCTGTTGAATGATTTGCTCAAAGACTGGGATGGCGAGGTCATTCGCTTTGCCATGTTGTCAGGCCATTATCGCGCGCCCCTAGACTGGACGTCAGATCTGTTGGAACAGGCCAAAGCCACCTTGAACCGGATTTATGGCGCCTTGCGCCGAGTCTGGGAGGCTGAAGGTGGCGCGTCTGCCGATGCAGGCGTGCGGGCGGCCTTGAGTGATGATCTCAACACGCCGATTGCGCTGGCGGAACTGTCACGACTGGCAAGTGCTGCGAACGGGGCGGCGGATCGCAAGGACGCGGCGGGCATGGCCGAAGCGCGCGCCGATCTGCTCGCGGCGGGCGTCCTGCTGGGCCTGCTGACGCGTAGTCCAGCAGAATGGGAGCAAGGCGGTGATTCCGATGAGAATGCCCGGATTGATGCGCTGGTCGCGGCCAGAGTACAAGCACGCGCCGACAAGGATTGGGCCGAAGCCGACCGCATCCGCGATGAACTGGCCGCCGAAGGCATTGAGATTATGGACAGTGCCGGCGGGGCGACCTGGCGGCGCGCCTAAGGTTTGAACTCACCCGCTTGTGGTCTTGGTTTTCAAGGTTCCGCAAGCGCCGGTGAGCTTCGCGCCGACGTCGGTCTTTTTTAGATCATCCGGATAGAAATGCGTGGTTTTGTCGCCGACGCAGCCACTCGTGGTCTTGAACACGATCTTATATTTGCAGATCGGATCGACATGGAACCAAACCCCTTCGCCTGGGAAGGCTGGCGCCCCGCCTGCGAGGTTTCCGGATATCGTCTTCTCTTCGCCGCTTTCGCAATCATTCGGCCCGCTTTGCTGCTTGATCTTGACCGAGGTCACGGTCGCCGAAGCCTTGTTCTGAACAAAGACCTCCACGCAACGCGAATCGTCGGTGCAGAAATTGGGTAGGTCCGCTGCCGCTGTGCCCGCACCTGCGAGAAGGGCGGCGCCAAGGAGGCTCAGTCGCTTGAGCATGTGAATTCCTTTCGTCTCATTGAGTTGGGTCTGTGGTTCGCTGTCACGACTCCGGATCATACTCGGAGCGTCGCTTCGACTTCTTGGCGTTGAGGGTTCCACAAGCATTGTCGAGTTTGACAACAAAGTATCCGTCATCGAAATCTGACGGTGTTAGATGCTGGACCTTGTCGCCTGTGCAGCCGCTCGTTGTCTTGAATTTGACTTTGTATTTGCAGATGGTCTTGGCGTAGAACGCGAACTCCGCGCCTTCGGCCGCGCCGGCGCCGCCAACCATATTGCGCTCTTGAGTTTTCTTCAGACCCCCATCGCAACTATCATCGCCGTTCTGTTCAGTGATATTGACCGCTTTAACGAGTGCTGAGCTTCGATTCTCGACCCAGGCTTTAAGGCATCCGTCAGTACCGGCCTCGCAGAAATTGACTTCACTCGCCTGCGCGTTGGGCGCGAGCGGGGCGAGGGCGCCGAACGCGGCACAACTTACGGCGAGCGTTTTCAGGGATGATGACATTGAGTTTCTCCGTGATCAGGATGGTTGGTGTTGAGCCCCTCGCATTGAAACCTCAGCCATAGTCTGTTTTGTTCCTGCTCTTCTTGGCGTCGAGCGTTCCACAGGCTTTGGTGAGTTTGACGACATTGTATTCGTCGGCGAAATCTTCAGGCTCGAGATGTTGAACCTTATCGCCGGTACAGCCGCTCGTGGTTTTGAACTTGAATTTGTATCTGCAGGCTTTTCGTAGAAGGATGGCGAAGCTTGCGCCTTCTGATAGGCCGCCGCCGCCCACCATATTGCTTTCCTGGGTCAGCTTCAGACCGCCATTACAGGTATCAGCGCCATATTGTTCGGTAATATCGACAGAGGTTACCAGGGCGGAGCTTTGATTTTCGACCCAGGCTTTGAGGCAGCCCCCTTCGCCTTCCTTGCAGAAGTCGACTTCGCTCGCATGAGCGGAAAACGTGGCAGAACCGATCGCAAACAGTCCGATCAAACGGGGTGAGAGACGCAACATGGGAGTCCTTTCTGGCCGTCCAAACTTTGTCGCCAGTATCGCGGAATGAATCTCGACGACCACTGTCAGGTTCGACAGCGTTTCGGAGCGCTTTATTCGAAACTCGCGTTTAGATGCACGGTCTTGGTTTTAAGGGTGCCGCACCCGCCCTCGATACGGGCGACTTTTTCACCTGATGCGAAATCGTTGGGACTGATATGTGTGGTCTTGTCACCGATGCAGCCGCTCGTGGTGACGAACTTCACTTTATACTTGCAGCGATCGTCAGCATAGAAGACGACTTCTTCACCCGGTGTCAGCTTGGTGCCGCCTGTGAGATTCTTGGAGACAGTTTTCTTCCCGCTGGTACAGAAATCTGCCCCCTCCTGTTCGGTAATATTGGTCGATTTTACGGTCACTGAGGCAACGTTTTCCAGGTAGGCCCGGACGCAGTGATTTTCACCATATTCGCAAAAGGCAGCCCCTTCAGCTGCGGCGCTGAGCATCGGCAGGGCAAAGGCTACGCCGGATAGAATTAGAATGGAGAATGGGTTTAATCTAACGGTCATGATGCAACCTCTACTCTGATACGTTGTTTTTGGTGGCGACTTTGGTCTTGAGCCAGCCGCATGGGCCGCTCAGCTTGACGATATTTTTGCCAGCTTCGAAATCGCTGCGCCGGACATGGGTGGTCTTGTCACCCGTACAGCCGCTCGTGGTGACAAATTTGACTTTATACTTGCAGTCGGGATTGGCGGAGAAATTGTAGGACTGGCCTTTGATAATCCCGGTCCCGCCCGCCATGTCGCGAGAGACCGTCTTTTTCAGGCCGCTCTCGCAACTGTCATCGCCTTTTTGCTGGGTGATGTTGACCTTTTTGACCGTCACCGCGGCATTGTTCTGAACATAAATGGTTTTGCAATTGGTGGCGGTGGTGCAAAAATTCACCGCGTCGGCGGCGGCGGTCGCGGCCGTCGAAACCCAAAGGATCGAACAGGTTGCTGCGACAAAGCGGGCCGGATTGAAGGGTCGCATTGGAATGCCTTGAGCCGGTGGATGGGCGTACGCTATAGGAACCGGCCAATTGCACACCGCCTACTGTCAGGTCTGACACTTGTCGCGAAGAGGAGGCAAAAGTGATTTCGAAAGTCGCGATCTCAGGCTACCGGTCTTTGCGAGATGTCACACTGCCACTCGGACAGTTGACCATCATTACCGGCGCCAATGGCACCGGAAAGTCGAGCGTCTATAAATCGCTCCGGTTGCTGGCTGATATTGCCGACGGTCGGATCATCTCTTCGATTGCCCGCGAGGGTGGGTTTGACAGTATTTGCTGGGCCGGTCCGGAGAAGATTTCGCGCGGCATGCGCGATGGTTCGGTGCCCATCCAAGGTACGGTGCGCCAAGGACCGGTTTCGCTCAAGCTGGGTTTTACAGAAGACGATCTGAGTTACTCGATTGAGCTTGGACTGCCGGTTCCGGTGCCCGGCTCAATGTTTGCGCGTGACCCGGTCATCAAACGCGAAGTCTATTGGATGAGCCAAAAGCCGACGCCATCGAAAATCATCGCAGATCGCCGTGGACCGGGCGTTCGGGTCAAAGACAATCGCCATAAGCCGATGCAAATTGCCACCAGCATGAGCCCGCACGACTCGATGATCCGGGAAATTGTCGGAGAACACGCGCCCTGGGAGCTGGCGGTTCTGCGCCGCCGCCTATCGGCCTGGCGGTTTTACGATCATATTCGCACCGATGAAGACGCTCCGGCGCGAATGCCGCAAGTCGGCACGCGTACGACCACGCTCGATCCGTCAGGTTCAGATATCGCCGCGGCCATCCAGACCATTATCGAGATCGGTGATCGGGATGCTTTAGACGCGGCGATCGATTTGGCTTTCTCAGGCGCTCGTTTGCACGTTCATACGCAGGCGGGGCTGTTCCAGTTGTTGATGTCCCAGCACGGTATGTTGAGGTCGCTTAACGTATCAGAGCTTTCAGATGGCACTTTACGTTTTATCCTACTCGCGGCGGCCTTGCTGACACCGCGTCCGCCACCATTATTGGTCTTAAACGAACCAGAATCGAGTTTGCATAGTTCGGTCATTCCCGCCCTCGCCACCCTCATCACACGGGTCAGCGAAGACACTCAAGTCGTTGTTGTTTCGCACAATCGAACCCTCGTCACGAGCTTGCTCGATGCAGATGCAACGTTGGTGGAACTCTACAAGGAAACGGGCGAGACCTTCATCGATGGTGATGTGTCACCGCATTGGCAGTGGCCAGCTCGCTAGATCGATTTTTCGTCTCCGGCTTTTGTCGGTTCCTTATCCTTTGGAAATAGGATCACCGCGACACCGGTCGCGAGGGCTGCACCTAAGCACTGCGCGAACACAAAGCCTGGCAAATCGGCTGGGCGCACCCCGACAAAAGTATCTGATAGCGCGCGTGCCATGGAAATTGCCGGATTGGCGAAACTGGTTGAGGCGGTCCACCAATAGCCCGCGACGATCGCCAATGAGACGGCGGCCGGCAATGCTTTTGGCGCGTGCTTAAGGGCGCCGAGAATCGCAAATACAAGGGCAAATGTCGCCACACCTTCAGACAACATCTGCGATAGTCCGGAGCGCTCCGTTTGGGCGATTTGCAAAAGCGGGAGTTCAAACATGGCATGCGCCAAAACAGCTCCGACCACGCATCCCGCAATCTGCACCGCAACGTAGCGCATGCTTGTTTCCACGCTCATTTCTCCCCGTAGAAAGAAGGCCAAAGTGACCGCTGGATTGAGATGCGCGCCTGAGATGGGCGCCAATATTGCCACCAGGACCCAGAGAATTGCTCCAGTCGCGACTGTGTTGCCCAGCAAAGCAATGGCCAGGTTGCCGCCGCTTAACTCAAGCGCCAACACGCCTGAGCCAATGACCACGCCAGCCAACATGAGAGCGCCGATAAATTCGGCCAGTAATAGTTTGCTCTGCTTCAACGCCTTCGCCCTCGCGCTCAAACCAATTGTCACCGAATCAGATTTTGGCTTAGACAGCGATATGTCTCAAGTGCGAAACTTACGAACACTGCTCCGTTCGCTCTGCAATGAAACCGAAGGTGAGGCGGTTACTGTCGCGGATTTACTGAATGCGGTTGGACGCCGGTCCTATGGGCCGGTTCTTTTGCTGCTTGGTTTTATCGCCATCAGCCCGCTGACGATTATTCCCGGTGCGAACTTTTTGGTCGCTTTCATCATTTTGGTCTTTGCGGTCCAAATGGTGTTTGGGCGCAAATATCCTTGGATACCCAGGAAAGCGCTCGAGTTTAGCTTTGAACGCAAGCACTTAATCATGGGGGTGGCGGTGGCGGACAAATATGTCGCTCAAGTCGATCGCTTCCTCAAACCACGTTTAACGTTTCTCACGGGCCCGCCATTTGTTCAAATAGTAGCGCTGGCCTGTGTCGCCGCAGCTTTGGTGACATTTCCCTTAGGGTTCGTGCCGTTCGGCCCGTTAATCCCCAGCCTGACAGTTCTGCTTTTTGGCCTGGCAATCACCGCGAGGGATGGGTTCGTGCTGCTGCTGGCGGGCGGCAGTTTGGTCGGCGCCTGTTACGTCTTGATGCGCGTGTGGGCGGTGCTGCCTTTCGTTTAGGACTTGATTTTGTCGCCTTTCAGAGCGACATGGCGCGTATGGTCGACTTATACCACAACCGTGTCTTAGAGCTTGCAGCCGACATTCCGTGTGTCGGAAGCCTTGCGGATGCGCATGGTTCCGCGACAAAAGTGTCCCGAATTTGTGGATCTACCGTTCGCGTCGACGTCAAGCTTGCGGACGATGGCGACACCGTGACGGAGATTGCCGTCGATCCCAAAGCCTGCGCTCTGGGCCAAGCGGCCACAGCGATTCTTGCTGAGCACGCGATCGGTGCGACTTATGCCGAGTTGGTCGAGGTACGTGACCAGTTGCGGGCGATGCTGAAAGAGGGCGGTGAGCCGCCGCGTGGCCGATTCTATGAGTTGCGCCATTTGGAAGGCGTGCGTGATTATCCACCTCGTCACGCGTCTACGATGCTGGCCTTTGAGGCGATATTGGACGCGATAGAAACCGCGCGAACCAGTCGGGCTGCGGTAGCTGACGCGCTACCCGCGGCCTAACTCAGTGCTCAAATGGGCTCACGCCCTATTCGCCTGAGGCATTAGCGTTTACATCCGTTTTCAAGGAATCAACTGGGGATCATCCCATGTCCGGCCCACGCCGTTCCATCGCTTTTGGATTGCTCAAAGTCTACAAACTGACCCTGTCACCCATCTTTATGGTGTTCGGGGCCCGATGCCGACACGAGCCTTCTTGCAGTGTTTATTGCGCTGAGTGCGTTTCGCGCCACGGGGTGTGGAAAGGCCTCTGGATGGGCTTCGCTCGCTTTTGCCGGTGTCGGCCAGGCGGCAGCTCAGGATACGACCCGGCTCCAACGGAAACGAAATCTGCACCCTTTTGGGCTCCATGGCAGTACGGAGATTGGGCTTTGACAGAACGCCGATTTCCTGATCATGGGCCAGACAAGAAATGAAAAGAAAAGCACGATGATTAAAGTCACGCTTCCTGACGGCGCTGTAAGAGAATATGAGGACGGCGCCAGTCCCTATGATGTGGCGGTGAGTATTTCTAACTCGCTCGCCAAAAAAGCCCTCGCCGCAAAAGTTGACGGTGAGCTCTATGATTTGACACGCCCGCTCGACGGCGATGTTGAGCTTGCCCTTATCACGGCCAAAGACCCGGAAGGCTTAGAACTGATCCGGCACGATGCCGCGCACATTCTCGCGCAGGCCGTGCAAGCGTTGTATCCCGGCACGCAGGTCACAATCGGCCCGGTCATCGATGATGGCTTCTATTATGACTTTGCCCGCGAAGAGCCGTTTTCGTCTGAGGACTTCGAAAAGATCGAAAAGAAAATGGCCGAGATTGTCGACGCCGACTATCCGATCATTCGTGAGGTCTGGAACAAAGAAGACGCGATCGAGACGTTCAAATCGATTGGCGAAGATTATAAAGCCCAGATCATTGACGATATCATTCCTCCTGGCGAACCGATCACGGTCTACAAGCAGGGCGACTGGTATGATCTCTGCCGTGGGCCGCATCTGCCGAGCACAGGCAAACTGCCAAAAGCGTTCAAACTGATGAAGCTCGCCGGGGCCTATTGGCGCGGCGACAGCAAGAACGAAATGCTACAGCGCATGTACGGCACGGCCTGGACGAATGAAAAAGAGCTGAAAGCCTATCTTCACCGCTTGGAAGAAGCTGAAAAACGCGATCACCGGAAACTGGCAACACAGCTGGACCTGTTCCACTTAGATGGTCTGGCGGCCGCTGGATCTGTGTTCTGGCATCCGAAGGGCTATCAAGTCTGGCTACAAATTGAGGCCTACATTCGCCGGCGCTTGGCCGACTCCGGCTATGACGAAATCAAGACGCCGCAGCTTATGGACAGTGCGCAATGGGAGAAATCCGGCCATTGGGGCAAGTATCGCGAGAACATGTTCATCGTTCCAGACTTCATTCCCGAAGGGGACGAAGGCGTCGAAATCTCTGTGCCTGAAGATGCCAAACTGATGGCGTTGAAGCCGATGAATTGCCCGGCGCATGTCGAGGTGTTCAAGACAGGTCAGAAATCCTATCGCGACCTGCCACTGCGTTTGGCGGAGTTTGGCTGCTGTCATCGCAACGAACCGCACGGGGCGTTGCACGGCATCATGCGGGTACGACAGTTCACGCAAGACGATGCGCATATCTTCTGCCGTGAAGACCAGATTATCTCCGAGACAGAAGCTTTCTGCGCGTTGCTGAACAGCGTCTATGCCGATTTCGGTTTTGAAGACGTTGCTGTGAAGCTGTCAACGCGGCCGGAGGTGCGAGCTGGTTCGGACGAAGTCTGGGATCGAGCCGAGAAAGACCTTGAAGACGCCATCAAAGCGACGGGTCTGCCCTACGAGATCATGCCCGGCGAAGGGGCGTTTTATGGTCCAAAGCTAGAGTTCCAGCTCACCGACGCGATTGGTCGGATTTGGCAGTGCGGAACTTTGCAGCTCGACTTTGTCCTGCCGGAACGACTGGGCGCAGAATATGTCGATGAGCAAGGCGAGAAAGTTCGCCCTGTTATGCTTCATCGTGCCATTCTCGGATCGCTTGAGCGCTTCATCGGCATCCTGATCGAAGAGCATGCGGGTGCCTTCCCACTCTGGCTTGCGCCGGTGCAAGTGGTGGTGGCGACGATCTCAGAAAGCAGCGACGCTTATGCTGAAGAAGTTGCTGAGGAGCTTCGGGCTGCAGGATTGCGTGCAGAGGTCGATCTTCGATCTGAAAAGATCAATTACAAAGTTCGCGAGCATTCGGTCCAAAAAGTCCCTGTCATAGCGGTGGTCGGGGCGCGGGAAGCCGAAGAGCGGAAACTAGCGCTGCGCCGATTTGGATCGAAAGCACAAGAGATCGTGACCTTGGAAGAAGGACTGTCTAAGCTGTCATTTGAGGCGCTTGCGCCTGATTTGAAGCGTAAAGTGAGTTCCTAAATGACGATGGGCCCGAGAACATTTGCGCCATTCCTGGCCGCGATCCTCGTTCTTTGGCCCATCATCGCCTATATGGGCGCGCAAGGATATACGGGCGCGGTTGCGATTGGTGCCCTGCTCGGCCTGGTCTATGTCCGTGTTCGAGACGTGAAACTCTACGCACTGGCCATCGCTGCGTTCGTGTTGTGGGTTGTCGCCGCGGGCTTATGGTCTCCCGAATCGAGTGAATTTCTGACGGGCAATTTGCTTGCAGGCTCGTTCTCAATGGATATGCCGGGTGTGCGTTTCGGTCTAACGGCGCTTGCGGGTTTGGGTGTGATGGTCGCGACGGGCGCGGTCGCATCCACCAGCAGCGAAACCAGTTTGAAGGTGATCACGATCGCTGGATTGGTCCAATTTGCCGGCGTGGTTGTCACCGCGATCTTCATGCCACAAATCCTCGGACTGTTAGCGCCGATTAGCGACCCGGTTTCCGAGATGCCGCAGAATTTGTTGCGCAACGCGACCTGTTTCATGCTGCTATTGCCTTTCCTCTTGGCTTGGCAATGGCATCGATCTGAATCCGAATATGGCGGCGTGTTTGCGATCTCTATGTTCATCGTCGCCGTCGCCGCCTTCATCCAGACCGGCAATCAGACCGCTGCGGTCGGAGCCTGCTTCATGCTTGTCGCCATGGCGATTGTGAAATGGATGCCACAAAATGGCTTCAAAGTGATTTTTACGACGATCGCGTTCTACATTGTCGCGGCGCCAGCCTTGCTCAGTTGGGGGGTCGCGCAGCTCCGGGCCACCGGATTGCCTTTACCACGTTCATTCTTTTCACGCACGTATAGCTGGGAATTGGTTGGATCCAAAGTCGGCGAGGCGCCACTTATCGGGCACGGTCCCGAAGCGTCGCACACATGGCGAGATCAGTTTGGCGACCACCCGGACTGGCTCGCGGATGCCGCCGCTAGGTTCGGCGACACTTATGCTTGGGAAGTGTACCCCATTGTTCCCATTCACCCACACAATATGCCGCTGCAAATCTGGGCCGAGACCGGCATGATCGGGGCCTTGCTTGCGGCGCTGTTTCTGTTCTTCGTGGGTTGGCGGTTAAAACCGCCGATGGAATGGCCGCCCGTTTCGAAATATGCAGCTGCCGGATTGGTTGGCGCGTGCTTGGCCGTGTGCAGCTTTGCCTACAGCATGTGGAATGAAGCGTTCTGGGCTAGCGTCGTCATAGCTTCGGCCGTGATCTGGCTGCGCGCTCGTCATGATGGCATGGTCAAGGCGTGACCTTTCCAGCTGTCTCGGCAGTGGTGGTCTCGTACATGACCGGCCCACGCTTGAAAGAATGCCTCTACGCTTTGCTCGGAGATCCTGAGATTGGAGAAATTGTCATCGTCGACAATGGCAATCCCGCCAGTATACGGGATTGGTTGACCTCATTCGTCGCGCGCCATGACGCGGTTCAACTTGTGACCGGACACGGCAATATCGGTTTTGGCGCGGGCGTAAATCGCGGCGTGAGCAATGCCGCAGGCCCGCACATCTTGGTGCTAAACCCGGATGCTGTTCTGCGCCGCCGTTCGATCCAGGGCATGCAAGTCGAGGCTGAAAATTGCGCCGAACCGTGGATTATAGGCGGGCGAATCTTTGATATTTATGGCCGTGAAGAACGCGGTCCGCGGCGACGTGAGCTAACGCTGTGGCGGGCGATGACCAGCTTTCTCGGCTGGAACACCTGGACGCTCGAGGGCACAGCTGCGCCAATTACGCCCGTCTCAATGCCAGTCATTTCTGGCGCCTTTTTCCTGACCTCTAAAGCCAGCCTGGCGATGCTGGATGGATTCGACGAGGGCTATTTTCTGCACGTCGAGGACGTGGATCTATGTCGGCGATGTCGCGAAGCGGGCGGGCAGGTCATATACGATCCGCGCGCAGGGGCATTGCATTATGGGTCGACATCGGATGCCCCGAACGCAACAGTATCGCGTCACAAGGCCGAGAGCTTAGCGCACTACTTCAGAAAATTTGCCGGCGGTCCGTTAGAGCGGTCCATTCTATGGCTCGCGCTGCCTGTGATGCGATTAGGTATGCGGTTGGCGGGGCGCTAGAAGTCGCGCTGAACAATGCTGGTTACGTCGGGCGTAAAGTCCTGGAAGTCATAATCGGTAATGCGAAATGCCCAGCCCTCGGCCTTTTCATTAATTGCTGCGGCGCGCCGCGCGCCTTCGCCCGCTTCCACAGCGCGTAACGTGACCCAAAGCCCAAACGGCTCGCGGTAAGCGCGCAAATCGATTTCCAAGCCATCAAACGTCTCGCTGATATGGCGGGCGATCGGTTGCGTCGTCAGGTCTGAGGCAGGCTTCACATCGACCGGCGTGAGCCGGGTGACGGCCAGTGCCGTGGTGGAGGCGGCCAGACGGGATATCAGACGGTCGTTTTGAAAAGGCGCTGCGGGGCGGAAGCTTCGCGCATCATTGCCTTCGGCGCGGCGCAGATACAAAGATCGCCCCGCTGCGTCTGTAATCCGGGCAGATCGAATGGCCGATGGATCGATTTCGATAATGTTGAGATCCAACCAGGCGCGGCGATTGTAAAACGGTGGCAGAGAGCCTTCAGCCCGATAAGTTTGCGCCGCTTCAGGGTCGCGCACATAGATCGTCTCGTTCTTGCGTCCAATAACTAGACTGTGCATCAATTCCGCGTCTGGACCGAAGATTTCAACCAGGGCGCCATTGCCGTCTTCTTCTGGATGCCCCAAGCCAATTCTGTCATGCTTGTACGGGTCATCGGTGCGTTTTTCATCGAAACTCAGCGTCTCTAGTCCACCCGCGAGCTCGGACAAACGATCCGGTCTGACCGGGTAGCCGCCGGTTTCTTCCAATGTCCAACCGGTTGCCGCGCGCGCTAAAGTGTAACTTTCATCGGCCAATGTGAACCGAATTTTCTGAGAATCGGCCCGGGTCCGACCAAAATCTTCGAGCACCGGATCACCCATACGGGCATGAGTATTACTGGTCGGACCATTGGTCAGACTGGTCAGACCGAGCACGGCCCATAAGCCGATCGCGAGGCCAGCCAGGATATAGACGCTCTTTCGTCGAGACTGTGCGTGCGACTGGCTCACGTGCGGGCCCTCCGCCGGTTACGAACGAAAATTGCGATGCCAAATAGGCCAATCAGTACAGGCCCACCAAGTATCGTAAATAGACGCAGCCTCAGTTCCAACCGATCAATGTCACGGCGGAAATCACGCTCAATCTGGCGCAAACGCCCCCGAGTTGTGACAATATCATCCCGCAAGCGCGCCAATTCCTCGCGTTCTGCTTCATTCAGCTCAGCGCTCACATCGCCATCGAAGAAGCCGCCTGTGGCGCCAATCGATTGCAATTCTTCAAGCCGCTGCTGCGAGGTTGCCAATCGGCCTTCTAAGCGTGCTTGTTCGCTAAAAAACCGTGATTGAGCGGCTTCACGCATCTCGTCGACGGTCGTCATCGGTCGCCGGCCGGGCGCTCTGGCGCGCAGGCTCATGAGCTCAGAGCCGCCAGACAGGCTATCAAGCGCGTTTAAAATAAAGGTGATATTGTCAGCAAATGCGACCCCGGATGAGAGATCTAGGTGCAAGCCATCATCCAACATATCCGCGTCGGAGATGATAATAATGTCCGCATCCACGGCGCTTGAGGCGGTATGTGGGAGCGCTTCTTCGATCGCGGCGCGGGCGAGTTCGGCATAGATTGGATCATCTGGAATATCCGCGACTGGGGCGCCCTCTGGAAAGGCGCTGATGAGCGGTCCCGAAACGCGCACGGCCAACGGAGCGGGGCCGGTATCTGTGGCTTCATACAGCGCCACGGTATCCCCTGCGGACAAGTCTAAAGCGGCCCGGTCAGCCGGAATATTGCTCGGCGCCACACCGGTTTGCATCAACACTTCGCGTTGGCCCGGAGCGCCGTCATTGAGGATCAATCGTCCGGGTGCGCCCAAATTGACCGTGCGGCTTAGGTCCGCGGTGACGATGTTCACGCGGGACATCAGCGCCGGCGGTACAGATAGGAATAATGGGTGCTGCAATACGGTTGTCCGACCTTCGCCAGCATCTGCTTCGATGGAGAGCGCGGTTTGCGTATCGGCAATCGCGTCGTCGTCCAACCGAACCCCCCAGACCGCGGCAAATCGGTCGAGATCGGATCGAATCTGCCGATTGGTCATATTGAATGGTCCGCTGCCCTGTGCGGTCTTGGCCGCTGGGTCGAGCAGGATCAGAGCCCTGCCTTTGCGAAGGATGAATTGATCGATCTGCCAGAGTTGCCAGTCGGTGAGTTCCGGCGGGTGGGCGAGCATCAGCACATCAAGTTCAGCGGGAAGATCAATGAAAGCCTCGTCCAGCAATTCCACCGTGAACGTTTTACCCATTTCTCGGCGGATGGCGTAGCCGGCTTCGTCGGTCAACGCGGTCATGCCCGGCAAGGTTGACAGCAAGCCGATCCGCGCTGGCTCTGGGCGATCCAAACGCGCGAGCATTCGCGTGATGTCGTATTCGAGACTGCTTTCTTGTTCCGGCGCTAGGAACGGAATGACCCGCTCGTCATCGACCGCGTTTCGGCCGATTAGACCAAAATAGAGGGGATCGCCGCCATTCGTATCGACCGCGACCAACCCTGAGGCAAGGGCTTCATCTTCGGCTTCGGAGAAAGGTGCTGGGTCAATCTCACGTAAGCGAATATTCGCGCCGCCGAGCGTTGCATAAGCCTCGAGCAATTCTCGCACCCGCACCGCATAGGCCCGAACGGCCGGAAATTCTTGGCCAACGCTGCGCGTGTAAACGAAGGTGAGATCAATCGGTTCCGCAAGCTCATCCAAGGTCGAGCGGGTGCCATCAGAGAGTGTAAACAGATTGTTCTCAGTAAAATCAGCGCGGGCGCCCGCCGCCCAAGATTGAACAATTAAGTTCCCCGCGCCGAAAATGGCGATCAGGAGGACGCTAGCGAAAATCAGGTAACGGCGCGGACTCATTGTGCGCCCCCACGCCGGTGACCGACAAAGAGCGTGTTCAACGCAACGCAAAGCGCGATGAAACCGAAGAAGAAGAGCAAACCACGCAACTCGAGCACGCCGCGTTGAGCGGTTTCGAAGTGCGTGAGGAAAGAGAATTGCGCAATCGCGTCACCCGCCGGCGCGCCGAATAAGTCTGCCACGGCGCCGGACACTAAAGGCCAGCCCGCTGCGGTTAGAATGAAGGCCACGAGAACGCCAATGACGAAGGCTAGGACTGCGCTGCGCGTCAAGGCGGAAACCGCTGCGCCGATTGCCAAATAGGCGCCGGACATGAGCAGGCTCATGACATAGGTCAGGGCGATGGCGGCATTGTCGGCAGGACCAAGGATATTCACGGCCAACCACCATGGAAACGTCAAGACGAGTGCCAAAGCCGCGACGGTCCACGCCGCCAGCAATTTGCCGATCACCAAGCCGGTGAGATTTACCGGCAGCGAGAGCAACAACTCGGCGGTGCCATGGCTGGCTTCTTCTGCCCATAGCCGCATAGCAAGCGCGGGCATGAACAACATGAACAACCATGGGTGCCAATAGAAAAACGGGCCAAGATCAGCTGCGCCCGTGTCGAAAAACCGCGACAGATCCCACGTAAACACGCCGAGGACGAGCAGAAAGATCGCGACAAACACATACGCCAGAGGCGTTGCGAAATAGGCCGAAATTTCTCGGCGCCAAGCGGCTTTGATCCCGGTTAGCGTACCGCGCCAATCTAATTCTAGCACGTTTCGGCCTCCCGCGATTCGGCGAGGGAGATGAACGCTTCTTCCAGGCCGCCCGGCTTGCTATTGGCCAGCTTGTCCGGTGTCTCATCGGCAACGACGCGGCCTTGATCGATGACAATCACCCGTGAGCACATAGCGGGCACTTCATCGAGCGTATGCGTGGAGATGACGATGGCTTTCTCGGGCGCCATCCGCGCGACCAACGCCCGAACAGCGCGCTTTTGGATTGGGTCCAATCCATCCGTTGGTTCATCCAGCAAGAGTACAGGCGGATCATGGATCAGGGCTGCCGCCAACCCTACACGGCGTCGATAGCCCTTGGAGAGCGCGGCGATCGGTTTGCCGGCGACAGTTGCGATTCGAGCGTCAGCGACGACGCGTTCGACAGCATTCTTTCGCTCCGAACGCGCCAAACCATGGGCGTCGGCCATGAAGCGCAGGAACGTAATCGGCGTCATATCACGGTATAGCGGGGCACCTTCGGGCAGATAACCGATTTGGCTTTGCGCGCGGCGCCGGTTTGCGACGATGGACTGATCGTTCACTAAGGCATCGCCTGCGTCGGGTTCCAGGACCCCTGCAACCATGCGCATTGTGGTGGACTTGCCTGCGCCATTTTGTCCAAGGAATCCAAGGACTTCACCTTTGCCGAGGGTAAAGCTCAAGTCCGCGACCGCGATATGGTCGCCGAAAGCTTTACTCAAGTTTTGGAGGTCGAGCATTTTGGGATCGCGGCTGGTTGAATCGTCAGAGGTAACCTCATTCGGTAAACCAGGCCAGTAAAGGGATCACCAATATGGTGCAGCTAAATTTCCGTTCATGTAAAACGGCGCGTCCCAATTGAGAGGAACGCGCCGTTGAAAATCTACATAGTTTAGTGTGTCGAGCGGCTCAAAGCAGTCGCCCCGGGGGGCTGGGGGGGCTGATGGGTCCGGAAAGACTGCTAGACTTCGCCGCCCGACAATTGCAAACTGATGCTAATCGGTGGCCGCCGCAAGGCGCGATTGAGGCAAAACTGCCGCAATCTGGATTAAAAATGCGTCACCCGAAAGGAATTGTACCGAATTTACGCTTTATGACACAAATTACACCGCTAAAGAAGTCCTCCCGTAAACCAAAGATCGCTTTTCAGCGCGACGAAATGAGTTTGATTCTCGACGTTTACGGTCGATTGGTGATGTCGGGGCAAGCCAAAGACTATGCAGTTGGAGCGCACAAGGATCAGGCAGTGTTCGCGATTTTCCGCCGCCACGCAGAAACGCCAAATTGGACCGTTGTAAAGACCCCGGCGCTGGCGCGCATGCAAGGCGCCTATTCGGTTCACGGGGCGCAAGGACAAACCTTGAAACGCGGCCGCGACCTGAAACAAGTCCTGGCCGTGTTCGCCACCCGAAAGTTCGAAATTGTGCGCTAGTTTCGCTTTATCTATTGGCCGACGAGGCGCTGCACGACCCCGAGAAGGCCGGTAAAGCGCAAACCACCTTCGCGCACCGCGAGCGCAAAACACACGCCATCCATGTCACCAGTTGGTTGATGTGTGTCCTCTGGGCCTTTGAGGCTTATGTCTCCAGGGCCGAAACTGCCGCTTTCATCGCTGAAGCCGCCCGCCACAACAAGCGTAAACTCGCTGCCACTGTGGCTGTGTTTTGGTACGGTGCAGCCAGGTTCGATCCGGTAAAGCTCAACCTCTGCCTCACTTCCGGTATCGAGTTTTAGGCGGCGAATGCCTTGCGTTAGGCCCTGCCATTTCTGCGATTGAAAGGATTGCAGGGCGGTTTCGCGCAGGGGTTCGGGTAGAGCCAGCAATTCGTCTAAGCCTTCGCCTGCCAGATGTACCGCCGATGCGTTGGGCTGTCCGCCAGATTCAAAGGCGTCGATCATCGCAAAGGCTTTATCGATCGCGCCAGCGCTCAGTGCGGCCGCGTCTTCGGTTTCAAGAAAAACACCTGCAATCGTTTCAGCGCGAGCCACCGCACGCGCGACATCTGGGCGCAATGCCGATTGGGTCTCAACCAAAAGACAAAACGCGGGGTCTAAACAGCCAGCAGCATAATTGCTGTAGACTTCCCCAAAATCACTGATCGTTGCTTTGCCCATTGGCGTGGCACTTCCCTCAATTCGATCCCTCACATTGTGCGATATTGTCGGATCAAGGTTATCGTCAAGCAAATGCAGCTCCAGATTGCAGTATAAAGGCTAGTGATCGCGTTCTAAGGAGCCGCGAAGCCGCATAAATGCCAGTCGAATACGCGATTTTACGGTGCCGAGCGGCAGATCATAAGTTTTGGCAATCTCAGAGTGCGAAAGGCCCTCATAGAAAGCCGCCTTCAACAGGACCAGCTGTTCATCGGGCAGAGTCTCAATCACCTCGCGCACTTTGACTTCTAATTGCACCCGGTTCACCGTGATGTCCGGCTGCTCGATCTCCGCCGGTTGTAGCATCGGATCTTCAGCATCGAGTTCTGGCTTATTCGTGCGCCTCAAATTGTCGATACGGCGATTGCGGGCGATTCTAAATATCCATGTCGAAACAGAGGCTTGTCGGCGATCATACTGCTCGGCTTTACGCCAAACATTGAGCATAACCTCTTGCATGATTTCTTCCGCAGTTGAGGCCTCACTGCCAAGGCGGATGAGGTAGCTTTTCAAACGCGGGGCAAAATATTCGAATAGATCAGCGAACGCGGCGCGGGATCGCGCTGTTGCGATTTGCTCAACGCAATCCGCGAGCCGTTCCCGCTCTGTCGGGTCGCTACCTGTGGTTTGGAGGGACACGTCATTCCCCTGGGTCGCTTCGTACACGTATAAAGCGCCAAAACCAGAAGAATTACAACCTTTACGATACAACACGTCCATAATCGCCCGTTAATCTTGCATGCCTTATTCCAGCCCTAAGACTGATACAGAAGAAATTCAGGTATGGCTATATATTTTATTGCATGTAGGAGAGTTTATATGCGCCGTCTGGCTCTGGCATTGCTTGGGACGATTACATTCTTACCGGCCCTCACGGCGACGGCTGCTCCCAGCGTGGTGCGGCAATACTCTGATTGGGTCGTATTTACGGAGAATGTTGGCGGCGAACGTCTTTGTTATGCGGCGACCCAAGCCACCGACAAAGCCCCCAAATCTGCCGATCATGGCGATGTCTGGTTCTATGTGTCGAACTGGCGCTCAGGCAAAGCGCGCAATCAGCCGAGTTTGAAAGTCGGTTATGAGCTGCGGGGGGACCTGCCCGGCAAAGCGCGTATTGGACGCGCCGATTGGACCTTGTTCGGAGTCGGTCGGGAAGCGTTTGCCCAAGACAGCGATGATCCCGGTTTGGTCCGACAGCTTAAGCGCGGCAGTGAGCTTCGAGTCGAAGCGACATCGGTGCGAAACACCCGCGTGACGTATCATTTTTCCTTAGCCGGATCCTCTTCAGCGATCGATCGCGCCGCCGCTGTTTGCCGCTAAATGCAGGCAAGCAGGGAATTCCAACGGTCTCTTTTGGAACGTATTAATACCTCTATGAGACACTGATCCCGCTTACAAAAAATTGGAGCGGGCGGACAATGAACTATTCACAGGTGCGGGGGCTTGCCTCCCGTGTAATCCTGGCCGTGGCGGTATGCCTTGGCCTGGCAGGTGTTGCACACGCAGACAACACTCTCACCGAGGCTGGTACGACGGTCTCTAACACTTTCGAACTAAGCTATAGTGTCTCTGGTACGGCGCAGCCGATCATTACCAATGACAATGCAAGCCCGCCGGTTGGCGCGGTGGTTCAAGGCACACCCACGCTGTTCACAGTTGACCGTAAAGTCGACCTCATCGTCACGGCGACCAACAGCACGCTGACGACAGTGCCCGGCACGGATGCGACCTTAACCTTCGAAGTGTTGAACGAAGGCAATGACACATCGGCCTATGCATTCTCAGTTGCAGATTTGGACGCAGGTGCGACAACGTTTGACGCAAGCTCAATCGTCGTACGCTACCTCGTCGATGCCAATGATAACGGCACCGCCGATGATGGCAGCTTCACGACGCTCACCGAAACAACGATCGGAGCCGCGGCTGGATCTGCGTTCGTGACAGGTGATGTTCCCAAGGGCGTACGCGTCTTTGTGCAAGTCCAAGGCACGATCGCTGCAGGCGTCACGGACACATTCACGGATGACGTCACTTTGGTGGCCGAAGCGCGTAATCCAACGGCCTTTTTGAACGAAGCTTCGGCTTCGCCTGCTGCCGTCACGGCTGCAGCTGCAGGGGCAAACGTCTTGGAAGGCAGCGCACAAAACGTCTTGGCTGATGGCACAGGCGTTGCGGCTGCAGAGACAAGTGGCGACGCGGACGGCTTGTTCGCCGCGACTGGCATTATTCAGGTGGAATCGCCAGACTTGTCGGCCGCGAAAACGGTCTCTGTGATCAAAGAGCCTGGAATTGCTGATCCTTTTGTCGCGCTGACCGACTGTGCAACGGCTACCGCCGAAGCCGACGCTAAGGCGGTACCTGGGTCTTGTATCGAATATGTCATCGAGGTGCAGAACACGGGCGCGACTGCCAGTGCAACCAACCTGGTGATTGACGATATCCTGCCAGCTGATGTGAGCTTTGTATCTGCGTCGCTCGCAACGACCACCGCGACCGGGTTTGCTGATGACACAGCCATTGGCGGCGTTGGACCGGTTCTGACGTTCCCAGCCACGCCAGCTGCGAGCGATTGCGATGGAACGGTTGCCACGTGTGCCGTCCAATTGTCAGACGCAATTCTGGCTGCGGGAGAGATCGGGCAGATTATCATCCGAGCTACGGTCAAGTAACGAACGCAGCTTAAGCTCCTAACTTCGAGGTCCCCATTGCGCCTGCGCGATGGGGGCCTTTTTGCTGTCTGGGATTCAGATTTTCCCCGTTACGGAACCATATAAAGTGCGAAAATAACTGCATTTTTTTGCGGAATAGCTCAAATTTCATCGATTCACCGCCCGGAATGGTAACCATACGGCCTTAGCGTCTGCAGCATAAGGCAGCGTCAGATCTGCTGAAATTTGAGCTTGCGGACAGATGTAAAAAAGTCTGCCGCGTCATGGTGGAGATTTTGGAGATGAGCTTCGGGTGGAAGCACATCTATGCCGTTTTGCGGCAACTCGCGCTCCTATGCGCGATGGTTGGGACGATCACTGGAGCGGCGCAAGCTGATCTTGGAGAGCGTGTCACCAACACCGCTTATGTGAGCCAAGACTCCACAAACGGGACTCTCATCCTCCCCACCAATGAGGCCGCGTTCACGATTGAGGCACGGCGCACGCCTTCTGAAATCGAGTTCTTCCGCATCGTCGAGAACGTGCCAGACGCGATTTCCGTTCAACTCAACGGCTCCGATTTCAGCCCGACGGGCGCTCTCGAAGGTCCCTTCTCGTCGTTCGACTCGGTCCCTCTGCTTGGACAAAAAACGCTGGATACATCGCGCCCCGTGAGCCTGGTGCCGGCCCAAACCTATCTATCCGGCGAGTTAATGGTCGTCCGAGTTATAGACTTAGGCCAGAATGGTAATCCAGATCGCATAGAAACGGTCGTGATCAATGTCCTTGCGGACAATGGCGACTCGATCACGTTGCGATTGTATGAGGACACGCCGGATTCAGGCCATTTCTATGGATTTTTCCCGAGCAGTGCCGATCCGACGCCACCGAATGACCGGACCATCACGGCGCCTCAGGATACGCAGCTCACAGCCACTTATGTCGATGCGTTCGATGCCAGCGAGGTTTCAGTTGATACCGCTCTGGTCGACCCATTCGGTCGAGTTTTTGATAGTTTCACGGGCGAACTATTGGACCAAGTCCGCGTCACGATTATTGACGCCACTACAGGTCAACCGGCCGAGATTATGGGATTGGACGGCACCGGAGCCTATCCGTCGAGCGTGCATACAGGGGAAAGGGTTACCGACGCCAGCGGAATTGCCTATCCTGGCGCACCTGGGGTGTTCTTTTTTCCGATCCTGGCGCCGGGAACCTACCAAATCGTGGTTGAGGCGCCCGATGGCTATTTATTCCCATCTGTTCGAGATGCGGCGGAATTGCAGGACCTTCCAAGCGCGCCGTTTGAGCTGCAACCTCAAGCGTCATACGGCGTTCCGTTTGAAGTCACTCAGTCGGGGCCAGTCAATCTGGATATCCCGCTAGATCCAAATGGCGAACTCATAGTTCGAAAACGTGCATCGGATCGTCAGGCCGCCGTGGGCGACTTCGTCAGTTACACTATTGATCTTGAAAATGCTGGCACGGTTCCGGCTCCCTTTTCGTTGCGCGATAGCTTGCCAGAGGGGTTGCGCTACATCGCAGGGACCACGCGGCTGAATGGAGCCGAATTTGCCGATCCGGTGATCTCGTCTAACGGCTTGGATCTGACCTATTCCGGCGGACTGGTGCTCCCTGGCGAGACACTCCAATTAACCTATCTCACGGCCGTCGGTCCTGGGGCGCCGCTCGGTCAGGCGGTCAATCGCGTGGTTGCCATTAACGCTAATGGAGCGGTTCTTTCCAATCAGGCCGAAGCGGCAATTGTAATTGAAGAGGATTTGCTGACCTCGCGTCTGACGATTGTCGGTCGGGTCGCCGAAGCGGCTTGTCGTCCCGATGATGAATGGGCGCGCACACTGTTTGATGGCGACGGCGTTGGCGGTGTGCGTTTGTACATGGAAACCGGCCAATATGTCGTCACCGATGAGGATGGCCTATTCCATTTCGAAGGCGTGAAACCCGGCACGCATGTGGTTCAGGTGGATGAAGCCACGCTGCCTCCAGGATACGAACCCATCATATGCGAAGAAAACACACGCTATGCCGGGAGTGCTTTGTCAAAATTCGTTGACGCCCAGGGCGGCAGCGTTTGGCGCGCCAATTTCTACTTAAAGCGCACCGATGCGGTGACCAAAGCCCCGGAGATTGAGGTTGCGAAAACACGTAGCGAAGACGTGTTCGACCAGGTCTGGCTAAACCAGCAGACGGAAGCCGAGTTTGACTGGGTCTATCCGCGCGTCGACGAAACCCCGCACGGGCGGTCAGTTAGCCTGGGATTGAAACATGAACCGAGCTATGCGGTTCGTCTGGCACTGAATGGTGCGCCGGTGCCTGGGTTGAACTTCTCGGGTAAAGAATTGTCTGCTTCGCGGACGGTCGCGATCTCTCGTTGGGCCGGCGTGGACATTCAGCGCGGTGAAAACAGATTTGTCGCCCGCTTGGTCGATGAGAATGACGTCGAGGTGGCGCGGATCGAACGCTCAGTTTGGTTTGTGGATGAAGTCGACCAAGCGTACCATGTCGATGACCAATCCTTATTGGTTGCGGACGGTCGGACCAAGCCAGTCGTGGCGGTTCGATTGGAAGACTCCGATGGTCATCCTGTACATGAAGGCCGGATCGTCGAGATCGCCGTCGCAGACCCATACCGTCTGGCGCAGGAAGCTGAGGAAGAATATGCATCGCCGGTCGATGCCGCGTTTGCGGCTGTTTCAGGCCTCCGCGTCGGCGCGGATGGGGTGGTTTTTGTCGAGTTAGAGCCGACATTGGAGTCGGGCCGCGTGCGTCTGCAAGTGCCACTACACGATGGCAGCGTTGAAGAGATCGAAGTTTGGCTGACGCCTGAAAAACGCGACTGGATCATTGTTGGCGTTGCCGAGTCGGTTCACTCGGCTGCACGATTAGAGGATGCCAGTGACCGCGATGTCCACGAGCGCAGCACCGATGGCCGCCTGGCCTTTTTCGCGAAGGGTGTGGTCAAAGGCGATTGGTTGCTAACGGTCGCGGTTGATACCGCCAAACGCCGCGGCGCCAGAGATGGCGAATTGTTCGATGAAATCGATCCAAATGCATATTACACGCTGTATGGTGACCGAACCTGGCAAAACAACAATGCTGAAAGCCGTTATCCAGTTTATGTGAAGCTCGAAAAGAACACGTTCCAAGCGGTGTTTGGCGATTTTGAGACTGGGTTCACAGATACAGACTTAGGGCGCTATTCGCGCCGCCTTTCGGGCCTAAAGGCCGATTATGAACGTGATGATCTCTCGGTTACGGCTTTTGCGGCCGAGACCAATCAAACATTTGTCAAAGACGAACTGGCTGCGGACGGTACGTCCGGTCCCTTCTCGCTGCGCTCCGCGCCGCTGGTCAGGTCTTCCGAAGTCATCGTAATTGAGACACGCGACCGGCTGCGTCCTGACGTGATACTCAATCAACGTCCGCTCAGTCGCTACATCGATTATGAGATTGATTACACAACCGGTGAACTCTTCTTCCGGCAACCCGTGGCAGCGACGGATGCGACCTTGAATCCGAATGTCATTGTGATTGACTACGAGACATCCGAAATCGGCAAACGCGGCGTAACGGCGGGCTTGCGAGCCAAAACACGAATGGCCGATGATAAAGTCGAGCTTGGTGCGACACTGATCCAAGAAGAAGATGGCAGCACACAAGGCGCAGCGGGGTCCCGTCTCGCCGCGGTCGACTTGACCGTGCGAGTCTCCGACCAAGTTGAGGTGCGTGCGGAAGTCGCATCCAGCGATGCGAACACAGAAACAGGCGACACCAAAGGCGAGGCGGTTTTGGTCGAAGCCACGCATCAGACTGAAAAGCTCGCCATCACGGGTTACTATCGCGCGGAATCGGACGGCTTTGGTCTCGGCCAACAAGCGTCGTCGACTTCTGCGGTGCAGCGCTTGGGGGCGCAGTTGAGCGCTGAACTCGACGTGCGCGAACGTCCTGATCGGTCCGATCGCGTGGTTCGATCCGTGACGGCGCAAGCCTATCAAGAGCGAAATCTAAGCCAAGAGTCCCGGCGCACGGTTGCCGATGCTGTTTGGCAGCAGGACAGTCAAACGTTCGGCGTCAATTTTGGTCTGCGCGGGGTCTCCGAAGACTTTGAAACCGCTGCCGACCCGCGCCAATCAGTGTTGCTTCTGGCTGGGGCGCGCAAAACTTTTATCGATCAAGGCCTAACGATTAGCGCTGTGCATGAAGAACCGGTGTATGCGGGCGGGAAGAATGACGATGAATCCACCCTCTTCCCGGGTCGAACTGTGCTGGGTCTAGACAAGACACTTGGCCCGCAAGCGGTTGCCAATATTCGCCATGAAATCACCAATGGTGCGAATGCCTCCGGTCAGAACACGATCGCTGGGATCACATGGGAGCCCAGAGGCGGGACCCAAGTTCGCGCCGCCACCGACTTGATCACCAATGAGAGCGGCCGCCGCATTGGCGCCACTGTCGGGGTCGACCAAGTCTGGCAAGTGGACGATGCGTGGACGCTCAGTGGCGGTCTGGCGCGCCGCGCCAATGTGGATGGCGAAGATGAACCGCTAGATGTCGCGCCTGATGCTGCGATTGGTCCGCTTGAAGATGGCGTCCGCAGTCCGCTGACCCAATCTGAACAGTATGCTTCAGGATATCTTGGCGCGGCCTATCAGGCGGAAAGCATGGCCGGATCCGCCCGGATCGAAGCGCGGGAAAGCACCTCCGGGTCGCGTTTGGTTGCCGTCCTAGGCGGCGCGCGTGAAATTTCGAAAACACTATCATTTAGCGCCGCGGCGCGTCATCAATGGGAGAACATCGAAGGCCGTGGCGATCGCGAACAAACCGATGTTCGATTAGGCGCGGCGTGGCGCCCCCGGGGGGAAGGTGCGGTTGTCTTGAATCGGCTTGATATTGGGCACTTAAACGAAGAGGGCGTGCAAGATCGCTCTAAAATCGTCAACAATCTCGCCATAAACACGATGCTTTCCAAACAGACGCAAGCGTCATTCTATCATGGTATCAAGCGGGTGGAGAGCGATTTTGAAGGGGTTCATGCGACCGCAGTGACCCACTTGCTGGGTGGCGAACTACGCCACGATATTAGCAAACATGTCGATTTTGGATTCCAAGCGACCTGGGCTCAAAATGATGCGACTCAAACCGGGGAATGGTCGTATGGTCCAAGTATCGGACTTAGTCCCGAGAAAAATATCTGGGTGAGTGTCGGCTGGAACGTGTCCGGGTTTGACGATGATGATTTCGAGGCGGCGCGCCATCGTCAAAGAGGTCCATATATCAAACTCAGAGCGAAATTTGACCAAAACACTGCCAAAGGCCTGATGCAGGCACTTGGTTTGGGCGCGGGTTCTTAGCGCCGACAAACACAAACTCAGTGGGTCTTCCGCGTATCAAAATTGTCGCAACGCCTCGATCGCGACAGACTTCGCTTGACTAATACACGCGCGCCCCGCACCAGACGCGGCATGGCACAGGTCAAGATTTGCGGACTTCGGGACACGGTCCATATTCGTGCGGCAGCGGAAGCTGGTGCAGACTGGGTTGGTTTTGTCCTGTTTCCAAAAAGTCCGCGCAATGTGCTCGGCGAGGGCGAAGACGCGTTGGAAGACGTGATTGGTTTGTCCGAGTTTGCCCAAGACCTTGGCCTATTGTCGGTGATGCTGTTGGTGGATCCGGATGAAGACTTCTTCGATGATGTCTTGCACGATGTTGAGCCGGATGCGATCCAACTACATGGTCGCGAGACGCCGGACCAAGTGTTGCGCTGGTGGCGCGATTGCGCCGGCATCTGCGAGCTTTGGAAAGCGGTGAGCGTGGCGGATGAGTCCGACTTAGAAGCCCTCGACCAATGGCGTGTCGACCGGCTTTTGATTGATGCCAAAGCGCCTGCCGACTCGGATCGACCCGGCGGCAACGGGGAAACCGTGGATTGGTCGCTGCTTGAGGATTTCGATCCAGATGTGCCTTGGCTGCTGGCCGGTGGCCTCTCGCCAGCCAATGTCGAAGAGGCTGTAACTGCGACAGGTGCGACGGCCGTGGATGTTTCCTCTGGCGTCGAAACGGCGCCGGGCGTAAAGGACGAGGACTTGATCCGCGATTTTATTGATGCGGCCAAATCTGCTTAGAGAACGACACGATGGATTTGAGAAATAGCTGGGACCAGTGGCCCGATGAGAATGGCCGATTCGGCGAGTTTGGTGGACGCTATGTCGCCGAAACGCTGATGCCGCTTATCCTCGATCTGGAGAAGGAATACCGCAAGGCGAAAGCCGATCCGGCATTTAAGGCGCAGATGGATGACCTCTGGGCGCATTATGTCGGTCGTCCCAGCCCGCTTTATTTTGCTGAGCGCCTGACCGACCATTTTGGCGGCGCGAAGATTTACCTCAAGCGCGATGAGCTCAACCATACAGGCGCACACAAGATCAATAATTGCCTGGGCCAGGTTTTACTGGCCATGCGTATGGGCAAAACGCGGATCATTGCCGAGACCGGGGCCGGTCAGCATGGCGTGGCGACCGCCACGGTTTGCGCCCGGTTTGGCCTGAAATGCGTGGTGTTTATGGGCGAGACGGATGTCGAACGGCAAAAGCCAAACGTGTTTCGGATGAAACTGCTTGGGGCCGAGATCGTGCCGGTCTCTTCGGGCACGGGCACCCTCAAAGATGCGATGAATGAAGCGCTGCGGGACTGGGTGACGAATGTTGAGAACACATTCTATTGCATCGGCACGGCCGCTGGGCCGCATCCTTATCCGGAATTGGTTCGGGACTTCCAAAGTGTCATTGGCAAAGAAGCGCGGGCGCAAATTCTAGACCGTGAAGGGCGGCTGCCTGATGCCGCAATGGCCTGTATTGGTGGGGGATCCAACGCCATTGGCCTGTTCCATCCCTTCATTGAGGATGAAAGCGTCCGCTTGATTGGCGTTGAGGCCTCTGGACATGGCATTGAATCCGGCCAGCACGCCGCGGCGTTGAATGGCGGTGCGCCGGGCATCTTGCACGGGAATAAAACCTACCTGCTACAGACGGATGACGGCCAGATCATCGATGCGCACTCGATTTCTGCCGGACTCGATTATCCGGGTATCGGACCAGAGCACAGCTTTCTGCGCGATACGGGCCGGGCTGAATATCTGACATGTACCGACGATGAGGCGCTTGAGGCGTTTCAGCTGTGCACGCGTCTCGAAGGGATCATTCCCGCGCTCGAGCCAAGCCATGCCTTGGCGCGCGTTGGCGATGTTGTCTCTGATATGGATAAAGACGGACTGCTGATTCTGAACATGTGCGGGCGCGGCGATAAGGATGTGTTCTCGGTGGCTGAGGCTTTGGGCGTCGAAATCTAGTCTATCAATTCTCATAGTTATTAAGTTATCTATCGAAATTCATAGAAACGAAACAATCTATGATAATAGATAGATAAATGGACAATCAGACGCCGTATTACCTTCTATTGGCCGATATTAAGGGCTCGGTCAGCTTGTCCTCCAAGACAAATACAAACCTGATGGAGCAGCTGCTACCGCAATTGGAGCGGCAGAACCAGCGCTTATCGTCTGAAATTATCTATCCGCTTGAGGTAAACTATGGCGATGAGTTTGCCGGTTTGTTTGCAACACCGCGGGCGCTGTATCAGGTGGTGGCGGACATTCGCGATGCCCTAAGCGGTGTGGCGCGTTTCCGGTTTGTCACTGCACGGGGTCGTATAGGCTATGCTGGCGGCACCATCCGCGAAATGGGTGGACCCGTATTCGAAGCGGCGAGCCGCGCTTTGATCCAGCTCAAAAAGCGACGGGAGTTCAGTGATTGGCAAATCGCTGACCCGGCGACGAACTTGTCGCTGACGGCTCTGACCAATGCGGCTGCAACTTTGATCGACGAGATGACGCCGTATCAGCACATCGTCTACATGTTTCAGAAAGCCGGCCTAAGCGGCGCAGAAATAGCGCAGAAACTCGCTAAGAACCCGCGTTCTGTCTCAAACGCTAAGAAGACCGGTCACGCCAAAACCGTGATCCAGGTCGAGAACGCAGTGGCCGCGATTCTCGCTCAGATTGCAGATGAATAAGACCGAGCGCTTGCGTATCGATCAAGCGGAACGACGCGATCACAGAATCTGCAGTTGACTTCGGCTTTAAGACGCAGGAAGTGGCGTGAATGTCGGAAACACAACTCACGCTGTATCGGATAACCTGCCCACGCCAACGGATCGCCCGTGCGATTGCGGATGACGCCGTCGAGTCCCACGCCGCGGCTTGCGCCAATATTGAAGGACCAATGGCCTCGACCTATCGCTGGAAAGGCGTAGTCGAACAGGCGTTTGAGTTCATACTCTGGTTAAAGGCGCCAGCGGCAAATTTCGCCAAAATTGAAGCGATTGTTAAAGAACATCACCCATATGACGTTCCGGCGATTGTTGCGCTCGGCGTAGCGCAAGTGAATGCGCCTTATGAAGCGTGGGTTTTAGAGAACACGGATCCTGCATAAATGCCGACTTCCCGTATCAGTTCGCGCTTTGACAAGGTTAAAGCTGAAGGCCGTGCCGCACTCGTCACTTACATCATGGCAGGCGATCCGGATCTTGAATCCTCATTTGAAGCGCTCTGCGCGGTGCGTGATAATGGCGCCGATTTGATTGAGCTCGGCGCCCCTTTCACCGATCCAATGGCGGACGGTCCGGCCATTCAAAAAGCGGCTTTGCGGGCCCTGGCCAACAAAACTACGCTCCAAGATGTTTTGGCGCTGGCGAAACGCTTTCGCGAAACCGATCAAGAAACACCTGTCATTTTGATGGGATACGCAAACCCTATTCACACTATGGGCTATGAGGCTTTTGCTGCCGCCGCCGCAGATGCTGGGTTGGACGGAACGATTGTCGTCGACTTGCCGCCTGAAGAAGATCAACCGATCCGCGACGCCTATGCAGCCCATGACCTATCTGTGATCCGCCTGGCAACACCGACCACGCATGAGGCCCGAATGGCCAAAGTGGCTGAAGGCGCCAGCGGATTCCTTTATTATGTCGCCGTGGCTGGCGTGACCGGCGCTGGCTCAGCTGATCCAGAAGACATTCGCGCCGGTGTTGAGATGGCGCAGCGCGTTTCAGGCCTTCCAGTGTGCGTCGGATTCGGCATCAAAAACGGTAAACAGGCGGCAGCCATGGCGAAAATCGCGGATGGGGTTGTCGTTGGATCTGCTTTTGTGGAACAAGCAAGACTTGCAAGTGTGTCCAAAACGCCACAAGTTACGGCTGA
The DNA here is from genome assembly GCA_039194965.1 of Pseudomonadota bacterium. Classification (GTDB taxonomy): domain Bacteria; phylum Pseudomonadota; class Alphaproteobacteria; order Caulobacterales; family Hyphomonadaceae; genus Henriciella. The sequence continues at coordinate 125,121 of JBCCVQ010000011.1, forward strand.
GAAAATGGGCCTTTTGGCTCGGGAGTTGAGTACGGCGCTCAAGGGGGAAGTGCCAGCCTAACAAAGTCCGATTTCGGACAAAGGGATCGTAAACGATGAACTGGCTGACAAATTTCAGAACACCAGGTCTCAAAGGCCTTCTATCAGGCAATAAGAAAGACACGCCGGACAATCTCTGGGTTAAATGCCCGAATTCCGGTGAATTGGTCTATCGCTCCGACTTGGAAGAAAGCTGGTATGTGACGCCGGCGGGCGCGCATTTGCGCATCTCACCGCGCCGCCGGTTCCGCCTGTTCTTTGATCAAGAGCGCTGGGAGCCGATCCCTCTGCCGCCCGTGCCGAATGATCCGCTAAAGTTTAAAGACGACAAGACATACCCATCTCGCATCAAAGGCGCGAAGGGCAAGATCTCCAAACGGGATAAGGAAGAAGCGCCAGATAGCGGCGCCGTCCCGCCGATCGCGCAGGACGATTGTATGGCCGCAGCTTTTGGCCGGGTGAACGGCATTCCAACGGTTATCCTGGTTCAAGACTTTGCCTTTATGGGCGGGTCTCTCGGCATGGCGGCCGGCGAAGCGTTCATAGCAGCTGCCCAAATGGCCGTGGCGCGCAAAGCTGCATTCGTAATCTGTACCGCCTCTGGGGGCGCGCGCATGCAGGAAGGGACGCTATCGCTGATGCAGATGCCGCGCTCGACGCTGGCCATCCAAGAAGTGAAAGAAGCGGGACTGCCTTATATCGTCGTTCTGTGTGACCCGACTTCAGGGGGCGTCTCAGCCTCTTATGCTATGCTGGGTGACGTTCACATGGCTGAACCAGGAGCGATGATCGCCTTCTCGGGGCCGCGTGTGATCGAACAGACCATTCGCGAAAAATTGCCTCAAGGGTTCCAGCGATCAGAGTTCCTGCGGGAAAAAGGTGCTGTCGATATCGTCGTTGATCGTCGCGAATTGAAAGACACGTTGGCCCGCGTCCTTGGACACTTGATGCCAAAACGGACGGCGGCGGAAAAAGACATCTCAACACTCCCAGTTGAAGCGCCGTCCGCAGATGCACCCGCGCCACGCGATGGCAAAGATTGAGCATGGATTCAGCGGCCCTCACAGCGGCCTTAGCGACATTCGAAGGTCTTTATCCAGAGACAATTGAACTCTCCTTAGGACGGATCGAATCTGTCTTGGAGACCCTGGGCCGCCCGCAAGATAAACTTCCGCCGACCATTCATGTCGCAGGCACAAATGGCAAAGGCTCGACCTGTGCCTATTTGCGCGCCATGGCAGAACAAGCGGGCTTACGGGTGCATGTCTACACGTCGCCGCACCTTGTTCGCTTCAATGAACGCATTCGCCTCGCCGGCGAATTGGTGACGGACGACGCGTTGATTGCTTGGATTGACCGGGTCTATGCCGCGCTGGAAGGGCGGCCAATTACCCGTTTCGAAGCGACCACAGCGACAGCTTTACTGGCGTTTAGCGAGGTGCCCGCGGATTTGCTCATCCTAGAAGTCGGCCTCGGCGGGCGATACGATGCAACCAATGTGATGAACACCCCTGCCCTGAGCGTCATCACGCCAGTGGATTTTGATCATAAACGTTTTCTCGGATCCGACTTGGCTTTCATCGCGGGCGAGAAGGCAGGTATTATCAAGCCCAAGCGACCTGTCGTTTCGGCCATCCAAGCGCGCGTCTGCGGCGAGGTGATCGCCCAGCAAGCGGCGGACCTAGATGCCCCGCTCACCGTGCTTCGAATGGAAGACATTGAAAAGGTCCCAGAATGTGTGGCCTTGCCAGGCACGCATCAGCGGTACAATGCGGCGCTCGCAGGATTGGCCATGCGCAAGCTCGAGATGCCGCAAATCACCGAAACGGCGATTTGGGAAGGCGCTCAATCCGCGATCTGGCCGGCGCGCATGCAGCGCCTCGCGGATGGACCGGTGACTCGGCTCGGCAGCGGCGCGGAGGTTTGGCTCGACGGTGGTCATAATCCGCATGCGGCGACCGCGATTGCGGAGCTGCTGCGTGAGATGGGCGGGCGCACAGTGATGGTTGCAGCGATGATTGCCAGCAAAGATCATGGAGGTTTCTTCCACTCGTTCAAAGGCGCCATCGAGGCGGTTCACACGCTCCCTAACGCGCCTGGCCATGCAGGGGCAGAGCCTGATGAACTCGCCGAAACGGCGCGCGCTTTTTTACCGAAGGCGCATGCCCACGCATCGCTCGAAGATGCGATGACGGCAGCAGCGGCGGCTCAGCCTGACCGCATCTTGATTGGCGGCTCGCTTTATCTCGCGGGCGAAGTCCTGGCGATGAATGGCCAATTGCCCGTCTAAATTTCTCTGCCTCGTACAAGCTGATACAAGAATGGCAGCGGCCAAATCAGCAAGAACAGATTGGGGATCCACCAGGTTGGATCAAAGTCGGCCAAGATGACCCAGTAAGCTATCGCCATAAGCCCAGCGCAGACAGTCAATGTGAGAGATATCGTGGCCATTATCTTCCAATTGGGGTGGTCTGCGCGTTCCATGCGCAGGGCCGCCAAGCCGGTCACAGAGAACAAGATATCGATCGGAAAGAATGACCAATTCCAAGCGACCACACGCGGGTCATAATAGTCCTTAAACAACCACTCGCCTGGAATATTCAAAAGTCCTAAGGCCATCGCAGCGGTAATCATCCAATACAAGATCATCCCGATATCGGTGAAGAGCATGAGCTTGCGTCGGATCATAGTCAGCGACCCTTTTAAGCGTTCTTGATGTTCAATCCGCCATCAACCGGAATCACCGCGCCGTTCAAGTAAGAGGCGGAAGGCAAACAGCAAGACAATGTGATGTGCGCCACTTCTTCAGGAATGCCATAGCGGCGCAGCGGCACACGCCGTTTCGCGAAAATGACTTTATGATCGTCGGGAATTTCCGCATTAATGTTCGTCTCGATCGGGCCAGGGCAGATGCAATTGCAGGTAATGCCATCGCGCCCAAGATCCGTCGCCATGGCACGCGTCAGCCCAATCACACCATGCTTGGCGGCCACATAAGGTCCGTTGCCAGGCGTCGCGCCAAGGCCTTCCGTCGACGAGATATTGACGATCCGACCACCGGTTTCGGTCTTCAGCAAATGTGGCAATGCCGCCCGGATTAAGCGCTGATGCGCTGTCAGCATGACGTTCAAACTGTCATGCCAAATGTCTTCATACTGATCTTCAGACGGGTGCGCCAGGCGCGCGAACCCGGCATTATTGATAAGAATGTCGAGGCCGCCAAAGGCTGCCACGGTCGCATCCACCGTGGCCTGAATCGCATCTGCATCAGCGACGTTCAAGGCGGTCGCCTGTACCGTATCAAATCCCGCGTCGCGAATTTCTTGAGCGACGGCTTCGGCCCCATCCGGGTTGAGGTCGGTGGCCATCACATTCGCCCCTTCGCGCGCGAACAAATGCGCGGTCGCCCGCCCCATTCCGCTCGCCGCACCGGTGATCAGCACCGTCTTTCCAGCGACAGATCGGTCGAGATTTTGATAGGGTTTCATAGCGGACCTCCAAAACTTTTGGGCAGGCTAGTCGTTATCTAGCGCAATGAAAGCCCCGCCGTCGGGCGAACAGCATGGAAAATTGGCACCGGTCCAGTGCGAGCTGCCCTCTGCTTCCGGTAATGTCAGCTAAAGCTGTATCCAGGGACCACGATGTCCCTCGGACTAGATCGCTGAGATCAGGTCATAAACCTCAGCTTTCGCTGGCTTCTGCGAGAAGGAGAGCTATGGGACAATCAAAAAAGCCCCGCCGATTGGCGGGGCTTTGAAGCATTCGATCAGATCAAACTTAAGTGTTCTCTTTGATCCATTCGGTGATTTTCTGCTTCGACATCGCGCCGGGATGGGTCGCCGTGACTTTGCCGTCTTTGAAAATCATCAAAGTTGGCAAGCCGCGAATGCCGTATTTCGAGGCCGCCATTGGGTTATCGTCGACATTGATCTTTGCGACCTTGATATTGCCGCTCATTTCGTCGGCGACGGCGTCCAGATGCGGGGCCATGGCCTTACAGGGGCCACACCATTCCGCCCAAAAGTCGACGACGACCGGCGTATCGCTGGCAACGGCATCATCAAATGTGTCATCGGTAATATGCTCTGCAGCCATAATGACCTCCTATAATCTTGTTGACGCGGCATAAGATAGGGACTCTTGGCGCGCGTCAAACCCTGCTTTCAACACGGTTTAGGGATTCTGACATCTCAGCGCCAGACAGTTCGATCAGTCGTGGGCCATCGGTGTACAATAAGGCGCATCGGACCGGCCGATCTGGGTAAAGCGACTGGAACACAGCGCGGTACGCTGCCATTTGTACCCAATAGGCGGTGTCGACCAAGTCAGCGCTTTGTGGGGCGGGGCGGTCAGTTTTATAGTCGACGATCAAGACTTGGTCTGGCTGAATGATCAACCTGTCGACCCGGCCATTAACCAATTGCCCGCCCGGCAAGGTCCCGACAATCGCGGCTTCGCTGCGTCCGCCTGGGGCGAATATGTCGGCAAAATCCGGATGTTCCAGCGTCTTCAGAGTGACCGAAACCATTTCATCAATTTCGCTTTCAGTGACCTCGGGTGCGCGCGACAAGAATCGTCTTGCAACCGCGTCGCGGTTCGAAGCGTCCACATCCGGGAGCGTTTGCAGCAATCCATGGATCAACCGCCCGCGACGCAGGGCGGAGGTGCGTTCCGGACCAAAAGGCTGCAACACAGCGGCGCGATCCTCGGTCAAGCGCGAGGGCGCGGCGAGCCGCAAAGGAGGTTCAGGTGTGCCGGCGGGTGTCGCGAGCCAACGCGGCATGTCTGTTGACGGCAGGACCTGCTCGATGCGCCGCGGTGCCGTCGTAGGAGCCGCGCCAATGCTCAATTGCACCTCAGGTGGTTCGTCAGAATCTTCTTCGCCGCAGAGCGCGCGCATCGCCATCAAGCACCATCGATACCAAGACGATTTGGCATAACCCGAGCTGCGATTTCCGACACCCGCTCCGGCAATAATCAAGCGGTCCGAGGCGCGGGTTAGCGCGACATAAAGCAATCGCCGAGATTCGCGTTCAGCGGCGGCATTTGCGGCGTCTCGCAGGTTTGCCGTCACAGTGGCATCAGTGCGCGAAGAGGGGCTGAAGAGCGGCGTGCCATCCGGCGTGAAAAAGAGCGCATCGCTGACCGGTTTGGTCGCGCCCGTCGTGTCAGGCAAGATGACGATCGGCGCCTGCAGACCCTTGGCGCCATGCACGGTCATCACCCGCACCGCACCATCAGCGTCGCCAAGCTCGCGCTTCAACACAGTATCCTGGCCTTGCACTTTTGCGAGATAGGCCTGCAAGCTCTTGGCCTCCGTCATATCGTGGCTGAGCGCACCCGAGACCAGAGCCTGAACCGGATCACGGACGGGCTCGCCGAGGCGTTGGATGAGCTTGTCCCAGCCGCTTATCCCGTCCGCATCGCGCCGGGTGAGTGCGCGGGTCAGGAATTCAAACGCCGATTGGTCGGCTTGTGCGATGAGATCTTGGCAAAAGGCTTGGGCGGATTGGAACCGCGTCTCGGTTGTTTGCGCGAGGCGCGCCCAAAGCGTTTCACCGGGCGCGCGATTATGGGCGAGGGGGAAGAGGTCAATGTCATCATCGACCAAACCACAGAACGGCCCGCGGAGGATTTCGGCCAGGGTCAAATCATCACCCGGCTGCAGTGCGAAACGGATCAGGTTCAAACAGTCTTGAACGCCTAGATTGTCGAGCAATCGCAACCGATCAGCCCCCGCAACCGGCACACCTTCCTGCTTGAGACTGTCAATCAGAGAGTCAAACAGCTCATTGCGGCTGCGGACGAGGATGAGGAAATCATCGGCGCGCGCGGGGGCACGGAGCCAGCTACGGTCAGCTTGCTCGCGCCAAACCGTCTCGCCGCGATCCAGGATAGACCTAATCTCTTTCGCAATGTTGCGAGCAAGGCGCCGGCGTGGCGCATCGGCGGGAACATGGTCGGTGGGGGCTGTCCAGGCGGAGTCTTCACTATCTTGACCGGTGTGTAGCTCAAGCGGCCAAAGCTCTACGCGGCCCGATTGATTGGCGCGGCGCGGCGCGTGCGGACGCAAGTCGGCGTCGACAGGAGGCAGGGGGTCGGTCGCGGCGTCGGCCAAGGGCACGCGCGCACGCACCTCGTCGACGAAGCGCAACACGTCAGGTGTCGACCGGAATGACATCGCCATTTCTGGCAGATTGACTTTGCGGTCCTCGGCGGATGCGACCACCTCTTCGCGCAGCAGGAAGGCCTGACGTTCAGCCTCGAACTCTTGCTGGTCGGCGCCCTGGAAGGAGTAGATGGACTGTTTGGAATCACCGACCACAAATTGCGTGCGGGGTTCCGCAGCGCGGTCGCGACCTAGCCCAGATTGGAACTCCTCGACCAGCGCATTGATCAATGCCCATTGGGCGGGGCTCGTATCTTGCGCTTCATCGAGCAGCAAATGGGTCAGACCACCATCCAGCTTATAAAGAACCCAAGCGGCCGCACTGGACAGAGTGAGCAACGTGCGGGTTCGCGCAATTAGATCGTCGAAATCGAGCGCACCGCGCAGCCGTTTGGCGGCCGCATACGCCTCCACCATCGGAAGTCCAATTTGCATTAAGGCGACGCTGCGTTCGGCTAACGCTGCGGCTTTGAGCGCGTTCTGCACGGTCTTCATCCGCGTAATCTCGCGCCCTTCGGGGAGGCCTGATTTTTGGTTACGGCTAAACAGATCGGCGACGCTGTCGCCCGCTTTGGTGGTGTAGGGGTTGCTGCCCGCAGGGAAATCCCATTTTGAACCCGCAATCGCATTCATATAGAGTGTGAAGCGCATCTGCGGCTCAGGTGTTTCAAGCATCGCATTGAGCCCACCGAGGAGCTTTGTGTCAGCCTTGCCGGGTTTGTCTAAATTCGCCAGATCGCTCGCCGCGCGGCAGAGATCTGTTTCCGGCAAATCCGTGACCATCGCATCCCGCAGTAGTTCAGCGCTGGTTTGACCCCCTGCTCCACTGGCGGTTCGAATCCGGCTGACAATGTCCGTGTTAGAGCTTGCCATCTGACGGAACGTGCTCAGCGTCTGACGCTGGAATTTCAAAGCGTCGAGCGCCGCAGCAATCCCGAGGCCGCCTGTGGCTTCGGCCAAGATCGCCATCGCTTCCGGCTGCGCCGCGGCGGCGTGTTGGAGCTGATTAGAGAGGACGGTTCGCCAAAGCGCGTTCGCTTCATCTTCCTCAATCGCAACAAAGCCAGGTGAGACACCCGCTTCGAGCGGAAAACGCCTCAAAATGCGGGCGCAAAACGCGTGAATGGTCTCAATCCGCAATCCGCCTGGCGTTTCCAATGCGCGCGCAAATAGGCGCCGAGCTTCTTGGAAGTCATCTTCCTGATAGGATTCCGGGGACCGGTCCTCCAATTGCGCCAGGGTCGTGCGCAGCGTGGCGTCATCGGCCACCGCCCATTCGCCGAGGCGGGCATAGAGACGCGATAGCATCTCATTGGCGGCGGCCTTGGTATAAGTGATACAGAGGATGGAATCGGGTTTCGCGCCCGGCCGACCATCTGGGCGACGCAGCAACAGGCGCGCCACCCGGTCGATCAGGACTTTGGTCTTGCCGGACCCGGCATTGGCCTCGACCCAGGCCGATTGGGTCGGATCAGCCGCTTCCGCTTGCGCCTTTTTGGCGGCGTCAAAGGCCGGTGTGTCAGGAGAGAAAACTAGATCAGTCAAACGTGTCGCTCCCCGTCCATTCATCGCGGCGGGCGAGACGTGTATAGTCGCTATCATATTGCACGCGCTCAGGCCGCGGTGCGCTAAGATAGGGGTGATCCGGATTGGCAAATGCGGTGAGTAGATCAATTAGGCCCGTTTCGGCGTCGGCGATTAAGTCGGCAATGGGTTTCTCAGCGATCTTTGAGCGGGGCGCGGCGGCCCCCAGCTCTTGCACTTGGAACTGTGTACCGAAGCGCAGATAGGTCAGCGCCTCAACGTCGGCCGGACCAATCTCAGCATAACCTCCTTCGCGAGCGATCAGACCTTGCAGCGGCATTTGCGGGCTAAGCCCGGCGCGAACTTGTTTTTCGGTGGGCGGCTTACCGGTTTTGAAATCCAAGATGGCTAGCGCGCCATCATGCCGTCGCTCGATCCGGTCGGCGGTGCCTGACAGGGTGAACGTGCGGCCCTGAATAGGCAACTCCAACGTCCCACGCTGTTCGGTTAAGGGCGGCCCGTTGAGGACGTGCGCCGTCTTTTCGCGCCAATCGAGATAGGCCTGACACACCTCGCGCCGCCGGTCTCGTAGGGCGATGAGGTCGACGTCAACTTCACCGCCGCGCCGCAGCTCGCTTTCGAGTAAGTCGAGCAATTCCGCGGCATCGCCATCGGGTGTCTCATTTTCAAATCGCTCGAGTGCTTTGTGAATGGCGGTGCCGCGAACGCGGACGTCAGCCGGCAAGTTGAGCGGATCGAGCGGGCGCAAGCCGAGCACTGATTCACAATAAATCGCGTAAGGATCACGAACCAATTGTTCGACCCGGGTCACAGACAATCGGTCCGGTCGCGCTTCGAGCGGTGGTTTTGGGCGCGGCTCGGCGGAGAACCCCTCTGGCAAACTCGGCGCGCGTTCGAGCTGCGCGAGCCAAATCAGCGGGTCGCGATTTGCGGCAGGCGCAAGCGTCGCCGCGGCCGCATCACCCAACGCTCCGCGGGCCAGCGTTTTCAAGCGCCATAACCATCGCGAAGAGATTGCGGGCTTATCATCACGACGTTGGCTGTTAAGCAAGGTCACGTCTGGCGCAGCCGCCAATTGCGCAAAATCGTGCGCGGAAAGACCGACGCGCTCATCCGGGTCAGACAAGCCAATCTTGGTTCGAAAAACCCGAGGTAGGAATGCATCTGCAGTCGGTTGCGCGGGCCAGATTTCTTCATTCAGGCCGGCTAAGATCAACCGGTCCGCGGTCTGCAGCCTGGCCTCCAAGGGGCCCCAAATCGCCAAACGTGGATGCGCAGTGCCGGTGGGTGTTGTGGTGGCGCGCATTTCCGCCTGCTGCAACTCGTTCCAAACTTCGGGCGGTTGCGGCCCCATGGGCGCGGTCAAATCAGCGAGATCGCGAAATAGATTGGCGAGCGCTGTACCAGGCTCACCTGTCCAAGGATGGGGCGGATCTGCGATCGTCTCAGCCAGGCGCGCCACGCCGCGATACCAATCCTCTCCGGTGAGGGGAGCGTTTGGGTCGGCCGAATCCGTCTGGAGGCAATGCGTGAGGTTTTTGATGAGCTCAATAATCGCAGCATGCATCGATTTGCCGAGATGACGACGATTGTCGGGGACGGTTTGGGTGTGCGCAATGAGGTCGTTCCAGTCGCCCCAGGTGCGTGGACCGCGGAGGAAATGCTTATCTAGAGCATTCACAGTTTCTTTTTGGAACTTACTGTGAGGGTGGTTCAGCACGCTCATCAATGCGACGGGATCCGAAGGATCGAGCATCCAATCGGCGACCAGCAATGCCAAGCTGCCCGTATCGGTTTGGCTGAGCGGCAGCCCGGCTGAAGGCGGCACGTCAATCTGCCAACGCGTTAGCATCGCACTCACATGCCGGGCGAGCCCTGCGTCTGGGGTGACCAAAGCCGCGGTCAGCCCGTCCGTTTCGAGCGTCTCGCGCATCAGGATCGCGGCAATCAGGGCTTCCTGATTGTCATCTGCCGCGTCGATTACAGTCAGTCCGTCCAATGCCGCGGTGACAAAGTCGGCAGGTGCTTCGTCCCCTGCAAGTTGGGCGAGCTTGCGGGTCCAGTCCGCGGTGCTTTTCGCAGGCGCGAGGGCTTGGTGAATGAGGCGGCGTCGCGCCCCGCCGCGTACTGAGCCTTCCGTCCCGGGCCACGGCGCGACCTCCTGCGGAGAGAGGCCTAAATCGTGAAGCGTGCGGGCCAAGGCAAACTGAGGATGCGACGGCGATTGTAAGATTTGTTTTAAGGTCTCAGCATCCATGTCTCGGTCGAGCCCAGGCAAAACGATGCCGCCATTTGGCAGGTCCTTGACCGCGCGCATCAGTAGACGGCTGGCCGGTGTTGCGCCGGTCGATCCAGCAATAATAACGGGTGCCTTAGACGGCGTATGTTGCCAGTGCGCGACGACCGCCTCTGCGGCAGCAAACCGCCGCGCGTATGGGTCCATCATGGCGGCGTCTTGCAAATGCGCTGGCCAGTCGGCGGTGATAATTTTTAGGAATTTCAGCGATTGCTGCCAGTGCTGCGCCAGTTGGGCGTCCGGGACGAGCTCATCTAGTCTTTGCCAGTCGACCTCACCGGAAAGGTTCGCCTGGTCGAGCAATCGAGCCAGTTCGCGAGCTGCCGATAAGCATGAAACAGCCGGGAGCGGACGATCTGTCGCCTCAAAATAGCCGATAACCAGTCGCGTCAGTTCGCCGATGCGTTTGGCCGAAGACATTGCGGGCGGCAGATCGGCCAACGCGGCTTCAGCGCTCGGCGGCGGTTCATCGGTTTCTAAATCCCCGAGCGCTCTGATGTTGGGCAATAAGCAGGCTTTGCCGCCAACCGCTTGGTGCAGTGCGAAGCCGAGGGCGCGTTCTGACCGCCGGTTGGGGACGTAAATCAATGCGTCTGCGAGCGCTTCGGGATTGTCTTTCAAACCCGTTTCGCGCGCCAAAGTTTGCGTCAGCTCAGCCAGAAAGTTGGCGCCAGCGGGAATGGAAAAGACGCGCGGGCCGTCTGGACTGAACAGGCTGCTCATGCGCCGTGGCATCTCAACCAAATTTCGGCGTCTTTTAGCGCATTCGGATCGCCGACGTGCAGCCAAAACCGATCGAGCGGGTGCCCAAACATGCGTCCAGCGGGGAGTAAGTCATTCCATATTTCGTTGGCAGAGAAAGGCTCGATTGGCGCGTTGTCATAGAGCGATGGCTTGAGAATTCGCAGCCCGGCATAAGCCCATGGCGCGCTTGCCGCCTCACCGCGCCGGGTTAGTCGACCATCCTCGCCTCGAAAGAAATCACCTGCGCCGGGGAATCCAAGGCAACGTTTGGTATCTGCCAGCAGTAGAAGCTCATCCATAAGTTCTGAATCGAAACTTTGTGCGAGTTCTCGCAATGGGCCAGGCCCAGTTGGCGCCCAAAAGGCATCCGTATTGACCACAAGGATAGGGTCGTCACCAAGAAGCGGGCGCGCTTTGGCCAGACCGCCGCCTGTTTCCAGGACTTGCTCGCGCTCGTCAGAGATGACGATCTGTAAGTCTTGGCGGTCCTGCAAATGCGTTTCGACCAAATCGGCGCACCAATGCACATTGACGACGGCCCGCTCTACGCCAGCTAAAACCAAATTGTCGAGCAATCGGTCAATCATCGTGCGCCCCGCCACGTCTATGAGCGGCTTTGCTGTCGCATCGGTCAATGGACGCATCCGCGTGCCGAGCCCGGCGGCCAGCACCATAGCGGTATGTGGCATCTCATTCATTGTGCAGCCTCCAACACAAATGGCGCGGTTTCGGCAATTAGGCCGTGCATATCCGCCGCGGCGGGATGGGCGAGATTGCGGGAGAGCATCTCCAATTGCCGTGGCATAAAGGTATTATAGCGCGGTTTGCCATCGCGCTTAACCAGGCGAGCGAATACGCCCGCGATCCGCAGAGCGTTCAGCGTGCCGATCACCGCTAATCGTTCGCGGAACGCCGCATCCTCTTTGCCCGTCGCGTCGAGATAGGCGTGAATGGCGGCATCGGTTGCGGCGGCCGACACCGTGCGTCTGGCGTCTTGGGTGAGCATCGCCATGTCCCATGCATCCCAGCCGAGCAGCGCATCTTGGAAGTCGAGCAGTCCAACCTTGCCTTCTGGTAGCCAAAGCAAGTTTTCAGCGTGATAATCGCGCAGTGTAAATTCACGCGGGAAGGTCATCGCGTGGGCGATAAGGGCGTCTTTGGTCTCCTCCCATCGCGCACGGTCAGCATCGTTCATGCGTGCTCGGTCGTCAAAGACGTGGAACCAATCGGCATACAGGTCAGCATTTGCGCCGAGCGCGACCTGGTCAAACTCAAGGATCGGCCAGCACTCGTCCCCCTGGCTGAGCACGTGCGGCTGTGGATGCGCATGGAGACGCGCCAGGTCTTTTGCGGCTTGCGCATAGAGCGGAACTTCATCCATCCCTTGTTCAATCAGGCGCGCGAATTCGCGTTGATGGCCAAAGTCTTCGAGGATCGCGAACCCGGCCGCACTGTCATGGGCGTGCACGTGCGGCGGGCGCAATCCTGCGGCGCGCAAATGGTCGGCAATCAAGACAAACGCATCGACCCGGCTTGAGGCCAGCCGCGTCATTGCGTTCCAGCCAAGAGCGGCGCGCTCTTCGGCGCTCATTTCGGGCGTGCAAGGATTGTCTTCGACCCGCGGCGCATCCATCAAAATCGCGGTCATCCCGCTCGGACGCGTCAGGCGGGCATAGCGGCGGGTTGAGGCGTCTTGGTCAAACCAATGCAATTGCGCATCGCCCCACCCTGCCCGGGTCAGGAATGCGGCAATGTCGTCTATACGGGCGGTCTCAGAGCTCATGCAGTCGTGTTTGCCAGTCTTCGCCTTGCGGTTCCAGTCGTGCTTTACGGATATCCCCAATGATTTCGAGGCTGAGGTCGAGCCGCCAACGCGGCAAATGTGACCCGGCGCGCTCTGGCCACTCGATTAGGGAAACGCCGATTTGCGTCTCGTCCCAGCCGAGTTCGAAGACTTCATTCGGATCGTCGAGCCGGTAGAGATCGAAATGGAAAACTGGAAATGCAGGCCCTTCATAGGTCTGAACCAACGTATAGGTCGGGCTCGGTACTTCGGTCTCCTCGCCACGCAGCGCTGAGATCAGGGCGCGTGCGAATGTGGTTTTCCCAGCGCCAAGCCCGCCGCGCAGCGCCATCACATCCCCTGCCCGCAAATGTGGTGCAAGTCGCTGCGCCAGCGCGGTCGTGGCGGCGAGGTCAGGAAGCTCAAAGTCCAGCAAGGACGGCCTCGATGGCTTGTATGAGCGCTTCGGTGGGTTCGCAGCCTACTGACAGGCGGACAAAGCCATCTGGTACATTATCTCCCCAGCGGGCGCGCCGTTCAGCGCTGGTATGGATGCCACCAAAGCTCGTCGATGGGAAAATTGCGGGGCAGTCATTGATGAAGGCTTCGGCTTTCTCCGCATCAGCGAAGGTCAGGCCGATCAAAAACCCGATGCCGGGAAATTTCAGCGTCTCAATGGCGCTGTGGCCTTCAATTCGCTCGACCAATGCGGCTGCGTTGGTGCACATGCGCTCAAGGCGAAGCTCGAGTGTCATGAGACCCCGATGGGTCAAGAAAGCCGCGAACGGGTCGGGGATGCTGCCGGACACTTTGCGCCACTTAAGCATCTTCGCAAACAAGGTTTCATCGCGGGTTGCCACGTGTCCGAAAAGGCAATCAGAATGACCGGCCATGGCCTTCGTGTCGGAACTCACAACCAAATCCGCACCAAGATCGAGCGGGCGCTGTAATAACGGGGTGAGCGTTGTATTGTCAACAATCACTTTGGCACCGGTGGCTTGCGCCGAGTCGACCACGGAGCGGATGCTGCAAAGATCCAGACCTGGATTAGACGGCGTTTCGCACCAAACCACCGCATAAGGCGAGAGGTCCTGAGAGGCGTAGGCCTTGGTCGGGATGGCGTCGAAGGTGATATCGTGTCCGTCCAAGATCTCTTCCAAGAGTACACGGGTTACATAATAGCCGTCCGACGGCACCAGAACTCGATCGCCAGATTTGGTCGTTGCCATCAGCGCCGCCGTAATTGCGGCCATTCCGGACGGAAAGGCCACAACAGAGGCTTCTTCCAGGGCCGCAATCGCAGCTTCAGCCGCCTCAACGGTAGGATTGATATCGCGCCCATAAGTGTAGGGTGTATTGGGCGTTCCAGCGAGCGCATATTTGGCGGTTGTGACAATTGGCGGGCTGATCGGCTCGCCATTGTCCAACGCGCTTGACCGAGCGTGAAGCATTGAAAGGATGCGACTGACATTTTGTTTGTCCATTTCGGGCTTGTGGCACAGTCTTTTAGCGGCGAAAAGAACCAGCAATATTGCCGCAGCGTCGCGGCTTGCAAAAAGGTGACGCATGCGTCATGAAAATAATAGGTTAGGAGGGCAGAGACTGTGGATCTCTCTAACGCCGAACGCGTAGTTATCATCGGTGGCGGGCAGGCCGCGGCGCAAGCCTGCGCGTCGTTGCGGCTGTTTGGTTTCGAAGGCGCGATCACGCTGATCGGCGATGAAGCCGCCCTGCCCTATCAGCGCCCGCCTTTGTCGAAAGCGTACATGAAGGGTGAGTTCGCAGAAGAGCGGCTCTATTTCAAACCTGCGGCTTGGTATGAAGATCAGAATATCGACACAGTACTTTCTGTGCGCGCGACGAAGATTGACCGCAGCGCGCGGGCGGTCGAGCTGGAGCATGGCGGTTCGGTCCCTTATGATGCTCTGATCATCACCACCGGCTCGCGCCCACGGGCTTTGCCGGTTGAGGGTGCGGATTTAGAAGGTGTTTTCGATTTGCGCAGTCTAGCGGATGTTGAGCGCATTCGCCCGCGCATGATCGCGGGTCAGAAATTGGTGATAGTCGGTGCCGGCTATATTGGTTTGGAAGCTGCTGCGGTGGCTCGGCAACTGGGCCTCGATGCAACGGTATTGGAAATGGAAGACCGGGTTCTCGCGCGGGTGACCAGCCCGATCATGAGTCAGTTCTTCGAGGATGAGCATACACGCCAGGGTGCGACCATAAAAACCGGGGCACGATTGGCTTCGCTGAAAGGCGCTGACGGCAAAGTGACCCAAGCGATTTTGGCGGATGGCAGCGCGTTGGATGCTGATATCGTCCTCGTCGGAATCGGCATTTTACCAAATGTTGAGCTCGCTGAAGACGCCGGGATTGCTTGTTCGAACGGCATTCTGACCGACCGCGACGCCCGCACCAATGATCCGCGCGTGTTTGCAGCCGGAGACTGCGCGGCCCGCCCATTGGTCCATTATGGCCGCGATGGCCGACTTGAAAGCGTGCACAACGCGATTGAGCAAGGCAAACTCGCCGCCGCCGCGATTATGGGTAAACCTCGCCCCCCCGAAGATTGTCCATGGTTCTGGTCTGACCAGTATGATTTGAAGTTACAAATTGCCGGTCTCAGCCAAAACTATGACGAAACCGTCCTGCGCGGGGATCCGGCGGAGCGCAAGTTTGCTGTGTTTTATTTGCAAAACGGCAAACTGATCGCGGTAGACGCGATCAACAGCGCGCCGGAATTCCTGGCATCGAAGAAACTAATAATGACAGGCGCGTCTCTTGCACCGTCATTATTAAGCGATACATCCCAATCCATGAAAGAGATCGCGGCAAGCGCGGTATAAGGAGACAAACGACTAATGGCGAAGATTATTTACGTCGATCATGAAGGCACGGAACGCGCAATTGAGGCGACCAATGGCGAAAGCGTCATGGAAGCGGCGATCAAGAACTCTATTCCCGGCATTGATGCTGATTGCGGCGGTGCCTGTGCTTGCGCCACCTGCCATGTCTATGTCGACGATGCATTCTTAGAGAAAGTCGGAACCGCCGAAGATATGGAGCAATCGATGCTCGACTTCGCGGAGAACGTACAGCCAAACTCGCGCCTGTCTTGCCAGATCAGTGTCAGCGATGACCTGGATGGCTTGAAAGTGACCACACCGGAAAGCCAGCACTAAGATCTCTTCAAGATCACGAAAAATCGTCCCTGTCTGGCGATAGGGGCGATTTTGACATGTTTGACGTGACGTGACGCCTTGGTGCCCGTGTAGAACTAACTATCTGACGGTTATGACATCCTATACCGAACTGCTCGCGGGTTTAGATCGCAAAAGCGACAACACGATCCTCGCTCACATTCCCGAAACTTGGATGCAGGGGCGCACGACCTATGGCGGCCTCACAGCGGCATTGTCGTGCCAGGCTGCTCTGGGTCTTGTGGGTGATATTCCGATCCGCTCAGCGCAAGTCGCTTTTGTTGGACCGGTCGGCGGAGATGTAGAGATCGCGCCGCGACTGTTGCGACGCGGCAAGAATACCGCTTTTGTGAGCGTCGATATCACGTCGGAAACCGGGGTTGCAGCGCAATCCATTTTCGCCTTCGGATTGGCGCGCGAAAGCAGCTTGCACTTCGATGATATGCCTATGCCCTCAGTGCGGGCGCCAGAGGAAATCGAATCCTTTTTCGATGCCGATCGACCGCGTCCGGGTTTCACGCAAAATTTCGATATGTTGTTGGCATCTGGCGGCCGACCAGTGTCTGGATCTAAGGACACGTCTATTGGCTTATGGATGCGTCATCTCGACCCCAACGCGTCGCAAGACGCGACAGCGATTCTAGCGATCGGCGATGCCCCACCGCCGGCGGCGATGTCGATGCTCAGCATGCCGTCACGCATCAGTTCGATGACGTGGATGGCCGAGTTCATGACCGATACGATTAGCACTGATTCAGCCGGCTGGTATTTCGCTCAGCACACGACACAGCTCGCGAAAGATGGCTATTCTAGCCAGTCCATGCGTCTCTGGAACCGTGATGGTGAACCGATATTGGTGGGTCGCCAAACGATTGCTGTTTTTGGCTGATTGCTTATCCCGGTAAGCCGGGAGGAGTACGCCATGCCTCGAGATGAAGTGGTGGCCGCGGTTGATGCTGGCGGCACGAATTTCAAGTGCGCCATTGTGGCGACGGATAGAACCATTCTTCGCGCTTGGTCTGTTCCGACGTCCAGTCCTGATGAAACGCTGACGGCCTGCGCAGAGTCTTTCAAAGCGATTACAAATACGCTGAACGTCGAACCGCGTGCGTTGGGCATCGCGTGTTTTGGCCCGGTGGATATCAATCCGGACTCGGCGCTGTACGGAACGATAACAGGGACCGCGAAGCTCGGCTGGGACGATGCCGCGATTGGCCCGCGATTGAGCGCCGCATTGGGGGTGCCGTTTTACCTCGACACCGACGTCAACGCTGCGCTGGCTGCTGAGATGCAGTGGGGCGCCGCGCGCAGGATGGACAGCGCAGCCTATATGACGATTGGCACGGGGATCGGTGTGGGCCTGTTCCTGAATGGCGCATTCGTCGGTCGTCCGACGCATCCTGAATTTGGTCATATCCGCGTCCAACGTCACCCGGAAGACCAAAGCTTCCAGGGTGTTTGCGCCTTGCATGGCGACTGTCTGGAAGGTCTTGCCTCGGCCCGCGCGGTGGAAGCCCGATGGGGTGATCCTGCGGCGATGCCCGAACAACATATTGGCTGGGAGATTGAAGCCGATTATCTCGCCCAGGCGTGTCTCAACCTGTTTTTGATGACGCGGCCGCAACGCATTGTGATGGGGGGCGGGCTGATGAATGCGCCGCATCTGCTGGACAGAGTGCGCCAGCGGTTTGACGCGCTCATCGGGGCATATCTGCCGGTTTCAGACTCAGAAATAATTTGCGCGCCCGGTCTCGGCGCGCATGCAGGGGTACTTGGCGGGGCTGTTTTGGCGCTGAACGCGCTTAATTGACCAGCGCAGCCTTCAAGTCTTCGAGATACGCCACTTGCTCTTCGAGCGCGGCATTGCCGTCTTTGCCCTCGGCCAGCAGAGCGCGGTGCGCTTCGTCATAGTCTTTTTGGACGCTTTCGACAGAGACGCTGTCCAGGTTCACCGCTTCTTCGGCAAGAATGGTGAGGCCAGCAGGCGTGACATCAGCAAAACCGCCGCGGACGAATAGGCGCATCGTGGTCTCGCCGCCCTCTTCGACCCGGACGACGCCATTCTTCAGCGTCGTCATGAATGGTGCATGGTTCACCAGAACACCAAACTCGCCATCACTGCCTGGGGCAATGACGTGGTCGACTTCGCCGGAAAACAGTTCCCGAGCCGGAGAGACGAGTGAGAAATGCAATTTGTCAGCCATGAACCTAGCTTTCTTCGAAAGGGTTTGGCCCGCCGAAGCGGGCCAAAATCAGTGTGCTTAAGCGGCGTCAGCCAGCATTTTTTCAGCTTTGGCTTTCGCGTCTTCGATCGAGCCAACCATGTAGAAGGCTTGCTCTGGCAAGTGGTCATACTCGCCTTCGATCAGGCCTTTAAAGCCAGCAACCGTGTCTTCCAGTTTCACCTGAACGCCAGGCGAGCCGGTGAAGACTTCAGCCACGTCAAACGGCTGTGACAGGAAGCGCTCAACCTTACGCGCGCGAGCAACGACGAGTTTGTCTTCTTCAGACAGTTCGTCCATGCCGAGAATGGCGATGATGTCTTGCAGTTCTTTATAGCGCTGCAGGATTTCCTGGACGCCACGCGCGACTTCATAATGGTCCTGACCAACAATCAGCGGGTCAAGAATACGCGATGTGGAATCGAGCGGGTCCACAGCTGGGTAGATGCCTTTTTCCGAGATCGCACGGTTCAGAACCGTGGTCGCGTCCAAGTGGGCGAACGAGGTCGCTGGCGCTGGGTCGGTCAAGTCATCCGCAGGCACGTAAACGGCTTGTACAGAAGTGATCGAGCCTTTGGTTGTGGTCGTAATCCGCTCTTGCAGGCCGCCCATATCGGTGGCCAGTGTTGGCTGATAGCCCACAGCTGATGGAATACGGCCGAGCAGCGCGGACACCTCAGAACCGGCCTGGGTGAAGCGGAAGATATTGTCGACGAAGAACAGAACGTCCTTGCCTTCCACGTCACGGAAATATTCGGCTTGGGCGAGTCCGGTCAAAGCCACACGGGCACGGGCGCCTGGAGGCTCGTTCATCTGGCCATAGACCAGGGTCGCGCGACTTTCGCCTTCGAGATCGATCACGTTGGCGTCCTGCATCTCGTAATAGAGATCATTACCTTCACGTGTCCGCTCACCAACGCCAGCAAACACAGAATAGCCGCCGAACAGTTTCGCAATGTTGTTGATCAGCTCTTGAATAAGAACGGTCTTACCAACACCGGCACCGCCGAACAGACCAATTTTACCACCCTTTGTGTATGGGCAGAGCAGGTCGATCACTTTGATGCCGGTGACCAGCACTTCAGCTTCGGTTGACTGGTCAACAAAGTCAGGGGCTGGGGCGTGAATTGGTGCACGCAATTCGGTTTCAACCGCGCCGCGCTCATCAATTGGCTCACCGATGACGTTCATGATCCGACCGAGGGTCGCTGGACCAACCGGAACCATGATGGGCTCGCCAAGGTCGACAACGGCTTGGCCGCGAACCAGACCTTCGGTCGAGTCCATCGCGATTGTGCGAACAGCGTTCTCGCCGAGGTGCTGAGCCACCTCAAGGACGAGGCGGTTGCCATTATTTTCACATTCCAAGGCGTTCAGAATGTCGGGAAGGGCGCCGTCGAACTCTACGTCGACAACAGCGCCGATAACCTGGCTTACGCGGCCGGTTGCTTTAGAAAGGTCCATCGAGGCGTCTCCTTAGGAGCGGGTTTAGTGTTTTATTTCGGGCGTGGGTGTGCGGGTTTGAATGCGTCATTTAGAGCGCCTCCGCACCAGAGATGATTTCAATCAGCTCTTTGGTGATCTGGGCCTGACGTGCTCGGTTATATTGCAGAGACAGGGCATCAATCATATCACCTGCATTGCGGGTCGCATTGTCCATAGCGGTCATGGAGGCTGCTTGCTCGCCCGCCGCATTTTCCAGCATCGCAGACAGAAGCTGCGTGTTCAGATAGCGGGGCAGGAGGGCTTCCAGGATTTCCGGTTCGGACGGCTCATAAGCATAGATCGCGCCGGCAAGATCAATCGTCTCCGCATCCGCTGGTGCTTCAGCCGGGATCAGCTGTTTGGCCACTGGGTTTTGAACCAGGACATTCTTAAACTCGGAGAAGATCAGCGTCGCCACGTCAAACTCGCCATTCTCAAAGCGTGCGGTCAGATCGTGACCGAGGCCAATCGCGAACGGTGTGAACTTATCCTTGGCTTCGGAAAGATCGACATGATCGATGAACAGATCGGCATAGGCGGATTTTAAAACCTCGCGACCTTTCTTGCCGACTGTGATGATCTTGACCTCTTTTCCATCGGCTTTGAGCTCTTCGATCTTCAGGCGGGCCGCTTTGGCCGTATTGGCGTTAAATCCGCCGCACAGGCCGCGTTCCGCCGTCATTACGACCAAGAGATGCACTTTGTCGTCGCCAGAGCCAGCCAGCAGTTTCGGACCGCCAGCGCCATCGCCCATAGAGGCGGTCAGATTGGCAACCACGTTCGCCATCCGGCTCGCATAAGGCTTAGAGGCTTCCGCAGCTTCCTGCGCGCGGCGCAGTTTCGCCGCGGCGACCATTTGCTTCGCCTTGGTGATCTTCTGTGTGGATTTCACACTTCCGATCCGGTTTTTCAGTTCCTTGAGGCCAGACATCGGGTCAGACGCTCCCAGTCGTGAGGTTCAACTTACCCGAAGGTCTTTCCGAAGGCTTCCAGCGCTTCTTTGATGCCGCTTTCGACACCTTCAGAGAGCGCTTTCTCGTCACGGATTTGCTTCAAGAGATCTTTCTTGTCGTTCCGGAGGAAAGACAGGAGCTCAGCTTCATAGCGGGTGACGTCACGGGTTGCGACATCATCCAGATAGCCACGCGTACCGGCATAGATCACGCAAACCTGCTCTTCCATCAGGAGCGGGCTGTACTGAGGCTGCTTGAGCAGCTCCGTCAGGCGCTCACCGCGGTTAAGGAGCTTTTGCGTCGCCGCGTCTAGGTCAGAGCCGAACTTCGCAAAGGCCGCCATTTCGCGGTACTGCGCGAGCTCACCCTTCATCGAGCCGGCCACTTTCTTCATCGCTTTCGTTTGAGCCGCAGAGCCCACACGAGAGACCGAAAGACCCACGTTCACCGCAGGACGGATGCCCTGATAGAAGAGGTCGGTTTCGAGGAAGATCTGACCATCCGTGATCGAAATCACATTGGTCGGAATATAGGCCGAAACGTCGTTCGCTTGCGTTTCAATGATCGGCAGAGCGGTCAAAGAGCCGGCGCCATTGTCTTCATTCATCTTCGCCGCGCGTTCGAGCAGGCGGGAGTGAAGATAGAAAACGTCACCAGGATATGCTTCGCGGCCCGGAGGACGGCGCAGCAGGAGAGACATTTGACGGTAAGCCACGGCCTGCTTCGACAGGTCATCATAGATGATCAGGGCGTGCATGCCATTGTCGCGGAAATATTCACCAATCGTACAACCGGTAAACGGTGCGAGATACTGGAGCGGAGCTGGCTCAGACGCGGTCGCAGAAACAACCACGGTGTAATCAAGCGCGCCGCGCTCTTCGAGCGTCTTCACAACTTGCGCAACGGTAGAGCGCTTCTGACCAACAGCCACGTAGATACAGAACAGCTTCTCGCTATCGTCTTTGGCGGCAGCGTTGGTTTCTTTCTGGTTCAGGATGGTGTCGACGCAGACCGCAGTTTTACCGGTCTGACGGTCACCAATGACCAGTTCGCGCTGGCCACGGCCAACTGGGATCATGCCGTCAATCGCCTTGATCCCGGTCATCATTGGCTCGTGCACAGATTTACGCGGGATGATGCCTGGGGCTTTCACGTCCACACGGTTACGAGCCGCAACATCCTCAATCGGGCCTTTTCCGTCGATTGGGTTACCGAGCGGGTCGACCACGCGGCCAAGTAGGCCTTTACCAACAGGCGCGGCCACAATCTCGTCGAGGCGCTTAACCGTGTCGCCCTCTTTAATGCCGCGGTCATCGCCAAAGATAACCACACCGACATTGTCGCTTTCCAGATTCAGCGCCATGCCTTTAATGCCGCCGTCAAATTCAACCATCTCACCGGCCTGAACATTGTCGAGGCCATACACGCGGGCAATACCGTCGCCCACTGAGAGAACCTGACCAACGTCTGAGACTTCAGCCTCGACGCCAAAATTTTCGATCTGCGACTTAAGAATGCCGGAGATTTCTGCTGCGCTAATAGACATGAGGCGTCTTACGCTCCCTTCATGGCGGTGTTCATACGATCCAGTTTGGC
>JBCCVQ010000012.1:0-143669 GCA_039194965.1 Pseudomonadota bacterium
CCAGCGCGACAGGTCTGGCTTGGGCGCATCTTGAATGCGGAAATGCTGGAGCACTTCTTCGTCCAAGCCTTCTTGGTGATAGGCCGCAGGCACATCATAGATATGGCCAACATCGCGCGCTTCGATGACGCTGCTGGGGCGGACATTACAGAAGCTGGCAATCTTGCCCTTCTCGTTCTCCGGGATAGGCCGGTCACAGCGGCAGAGCAGGATTTGCGGCTGAATACCGATCGAGCGCAGCTCTTTGACCGAGTGTTGGGTCGGCTTGGTTTTCATCTCGCCCGCCGCCGGGATGTAGGGCAACAGCGTGAGATGGATAAAGCAAGCCCGTTCTGGCCCCAATTCCTGGCCCAATTGGCGGATCGCTTCAAAGAAAGGCAGGCCTTCAATATCGCCGACCGTGCCGCCAATCTCACAAAGGACGAAATCGACGCCCTCCCCGGCATCTGACAGCACAAAGTCTTTGATCTCATTGGTGACGTGCGGGATGACCTGAATGGTCGCCCCGAGATAGTCGCCGCGGCGCTCTTTTTCGATAATCGTCGAATAGATGCGACCCGTGGTAATATTGTCCGACTGTCGGGCTGAAACGCCGGTGAAGCGTTCATAATGGCCCAGGTCCAAATCGGTCTCTGCGCCATCATCGGTGACAAACACCTCGCCATGCTGGCGCGGGCTCATCGTCCCAGGGTCGACATTCAAATAGGGGTCGAGCTTGCGCAACCGGACTTTATAGCCCCGTGCCTGCAGCAATGCCCCAAGTGCTGCGGAAGCGATACCCTTGCCTAAGGAAGACACCACGCCGCCAGTAATGAAAATATAGCGAGTCATGGGAATGCAGTTTGCCTGATTCGCGACCGAGCCCGATAGGGGTAAGTCAGGATTTTTGGAAGTTTATTGTGGGTCCGGGTTCGGTGCGAGCGGATCGTCATTCTCTGGCTCAGCATCATCCGACGGCGTTGGCTCGCTCGGGGTGACGGCCAATGGGTCATCCGACAAAGCGCCGCTGCCGCTTAGCACGTCGTCAAAATCATTCAGGTCAATGCCATCTGTATCCGTATCGGGGGTCTGGCTGCCTTCCAGTTCGCGGGTCACGTCGGTTCGGTTATCGGCGTTTTCTTGCGTCGCAATAATCGTCAGCGTCAGGCTGGAAATAAAGAAAATGGCGCCGAAAATAATCGTTGTTCGGACCAAAGCCCCGGTCACGCCAGAGCCCGACATCAAGCCGCCGCCAGCACCGCCGCCGCCGCCACCGCCAATGCCCAGCGCGCCGCCTTCGGAGCGCTGCATCAACACGACAACCACCAATACAATGGAGACAAGAATGTGTGCGACGAGGATTACATTGGTCATGTTTGCTTCCTGGATCTCAAGCGGCGGGCCTTACGCCTTTCTGGCCCGTCCGCCAACCCCTTAGGGTCAGTGTCGGGACGATCTTTTAGGCCACCGCCGCGGCATAAATGGCCATGAAATCGTCGGCCTTCAAGCTCGCGCCGCCAATCAAACCGCCATTGACGTTCTCAATCGCGAGGATTTCAGCCGCATTTCCTGGTTTCATCGAGCCACCATAAAGGATCGGAATGCCAGCCCCGCGATCTTGATAGAGCTCGATCAGCAAGGCGCGGATGACGCCGTGCACGTCAGCGATTTCCTCCGAACTCGGCACCAAGCCCGTGCCAATCGCCCAGAGCGGCTCATACGCGACGACCAGCGAATCATCGGCACCGAGCGTTGGCAGTGATTTGCGCAAAATGCGGACCACTGTATCCTTGGTCTCACCGCGCTCGCGTTGGGCAAAGCTCTCCCCGACACAGACGATCGGGACAATCCCAGCTCGCAAGGCGGCATGGGCTTGTTCTTGAACATAGGCCGAGCGCTCGCCATGCTCTGAGCGTCGCTCTGAATGGCCAACAATGACATAAGACGCGCCGACATCTTTCAGCTGCTCGGAGGCCAAATCGCCGGTGAAGGCACCCATTTTTTCGGGGTGACAGCTTTGCGCCCCGACTTTCAGCCGGTCCCCAGCCCGTTCAGCCATTGAAGCGATCAAGGTCGAGGGCGGACAAATGAGACAATCTGCATCATCCCCGTATCCTGCGAGCCCCGAAACCACTTTATCGACTTCCATTAGAGAAGATTTCAGGCCATTCATTTTCCAATTGCCTGCAATCAGTGTGCGTACCATACCAGTCACCATCTTGAACAAGTTTGAGCGCTCGCCTAGCAAGCTGGACAGAAACTCACAAGCGATCCTTTAGGAAAAGGTCTGAACTCATGCTGACCCCTTTGCGAAATATGCTCCGATCCCCAGCAGCGGGCGGGATATTTGTTATCGTCATTATCGCCATGGCGGCATGGGGTGTGACCGACATCTTCGCAGGTGGAAATAGCGCGAGCCTCGTGAGCGCCGGTGATCGCGCCGTTTCTGACCGTCATCTCGACGCGACCTTGGAGCGAATCTTACGGACCCAAACCGACGAACGCGGTCGCGCGCTGACCAAGGAAGAAGCCATGGAGCGTGGCATCCTCGATCAGGTCTTCGCAGAAATGACCCGCGAAACGATGCTCACGGCCTATGCCGACAAGCAAGGTATGTCTGCGACCACCGATGCGATCGTCGAGAGTATTCGAACCGACCCCGTGTTTCAGGACACGACCGGCATGTTCGATCCCGCACGTTATCGCCAACTCTTGGACAATAATGGCTTTCGCCAAGCCGATTATGAGGCCGATCTGGAAGCCAGCATGACGCTCGATCGACTGAGCGCTGTGCCGAGCGCTGGTTTGCGCGTGCCGACCGCCTTGGCGCGTTTGCAAGCGGCCTATGCGGGCGAATTGCGGTCAGCGTCGTGGTTCATCCTTCAGCAGTCTGAGCTGCCGCCAATCGGCGAGCCGACCGAGGAAGAATTGCAGACTCTCTATGAGACCCGCAAAGAAACGCTTCGCGAACCCGAACGTCGGGGGATCAGCCTGATCCACCTCAGCCCGGACGATTTCATCGCACAAGTTGACGTGATTGAAGAAGACATTGACGCCTTTTACGAGGCTTACAAAGCGGACCGATATACGGGCCCTGACAGCCGCAGCTTCACCGAGTTTACCTTTGCAGATGAAGCGACCGCCCGCGCGGCCCTCGGCCGGATTGCCGGCGGGGCGGCGCCGGAAGCCATCGAAACCGCATTGGTTTCAGAGCTGAAATCCGGTCGGCGCGAAGTCATCACCAATGAGCGTTTGGCCGATCAAGTCTTCGCTGGCGGCGCGCAAATTGGTTCAATCCATGGCCCGCAACCGGTTGGTGCCGGATATGTGGTCATTCGATTGGAAGACATTATCGAAGGCGCGGCGACCCCGCTCGAGGATGTCCGTGACGAAATCCAAGACGAACTCGCGCGTCAAATCGCGATTGGTCTGTTTTACGACGCCCTGCCGCGGTTCGACGATCTGCTTGGCACCGGCGCTGGACTGGAAACGATTGCGGAAGGACTGGATGTGCCAGTTCTGTCATTCGCGCCGGTCGACACCAATGGCGCGACCCAGGCGGGTAAACGATTCCTACCACTGGTCACCGCCCCGGGACTGCTGCAAATGATCTATGCCCAAGCCGAAGGCCGAAACACAGAACGCTTCGGCGAGGACGACACAACGTGGATTGCACGTGTCGACAGCATTGTCCCGGAACGCCTGCCAGAGTTTGAAGAAGTCCGCGAACGATTGGTCGAAGCTTGGAAGCTGCAAAAAGAGAGCGAGCAATTGCAAACCGTCGCCGCCGAAATCGAAAACAGCATAGCTGACGGCTCCAGCGACCTCGCGGCCCAAGCGGCTGCTTACAATGCCGCGGTAGATACATTGCCGCGTCCAGTGACCCGCGAGAATACCGAGTTCCAACTGCCTGGACCGCTCCTGTCGGGCCTGTTCTCAGCCAATGAAGTTGGCGAGACCTTCTCGATCCAAGGCCTGTCGGGTCAAATGATCATTATGCAAGTTGATGCGATTGACCGGCCTGCAAGCGAAACGCTCGATCTGCTGGCCCAAGCCAGTGCATTGGAAATTCAATCCGGAATCACCGAAGACCTGTTCCGGGCTTATCTCATCTCGATTGCCAATGATGTTGAGCTGAATACCAATACGAATGCGCTGAACGCCTACAAACGAAGCCTTGTGACGGAACAATGACCTGCGATCTTTTACGGGTCCGTCGGCGACCGGGCGACCTAGAAACACCGGTTTCAGCGATGCTGAAACTCGGGGCCGACAAGGCGGGCAGCTTTTTGTTTGAATCGATCCATGGCGGCGAACGCTTGGGGCGATACTCATTTATCGGCTTACATCCGCAAAAGTGGATGCGCGTCCTAGAGGGGGTCGGCGAGCAAGCCGATGATATCTCATTTGAAGGCGCTGAGCCTGTCGACGGTACGCCGATCGACGCGCTGCGGACCTTCGCAGAGGCCGGCCTTGCGGAGGCCGATGACGCGCACGACCTGCCGCCCATGGCCAGCGGCGTTTTTGGCTATATCGGGTATGACTTTATCCAACATGTCGAGCCGGTTGCGATCACCAAGCCCGACACGTTGAATGTCCCTGAAGTGCTGCTGATGATCCCCGGTGTGGTGTTGATCTTTGATCACCTGTATCAGGAACTCATCCTGGTTGGTCGCCATGCCCCCGGCAAGGAAGCCGACGCGGATGCCTTACTCGACCAGGTCGAAAGCGCGCTTGAAAACCTGCCGCCGATCACGCCCCGCGAAGGCGACAGTGACCCTTTGGACTTCTCCTCTAACACGACCCAGGACGAGTATTTCAAAATGGTCGATACCGCGCGCGATTATATCAAAGCCGGGGATATCTTTCAGGTCGTACCAAGCCAGCGCTTCAGTGCCCCGTTTGATCGCAAATCGATCAGCTTCTATCGCGCTCTGCGCCGCCTGAACCCGTCCGCTTTCATGTTCCACATGAATCTCGGCGATGTGCGCCTGGTGGGCTCGAGCCCGGAAATCCTAGTCAGGGTCCGCGAGGGTCGCGTCGCCATTCGCCCAATTGCAGGCACTCGCCCGCGCTCGGGCGATCCGGTCATTGATGCCGAACGCAAAGCGGATTTGCTCGCGGATAAAAAAGAGATTGCCGAACATTTGATGCTGCTTGATTTGGGACGCAACGATGTTGGGCGGGTTGCCGCTTATGGCAGCGTTGAAGTGACCGAGCGATTCATTGTCGAACGCTATAGTCACGTCATGCACATCGTCTCACATGTTGAAGGCGATTTGCGCCAAGGTCTTACCGCAGTCGATGCGCTGCTGGCGGGCTTACCGGCAGGAACGGTTTCAGGCGCGCCAAAGATCCGCGCGATGCAGATTATTGATGAGCTCGAACAGCATGCCCGCGGTATTTATGGCGGTGCTATCGGCTATTTCGGGTGGAATGGTGACCTCGACACCTGCATCGCCCTGCGCACAGCCGTGCTCAAAGACGGCCAATTGCACATCCAAGCCGGTGGCGGCGTTGTGCTCGATTCAGACCCGCAATACGAGTATGACGAAACCGTGCATAAGGCCAATGCTCTCAAAAAAGCGGCGGCTTTATCGGCCCGATATGAGTTTGACCAATGAGTGCGCCGAAACGTCTTCTGATCGTCGACAATTATGACAGTTTCACCTGGAACCTGGTGCACTATCTCGAAGAGATTGGGGCTCGCACCATGGTGATCCGCAATGACGATCTAACCGCTGAAGAAGCGCTGGAGCTGAAGCCAGATGGGATTGTCCTCTCTCCAGGCCCCTGCACCCCTAAGGAAGCCGGAATATGTGTCGACTTGGTGCAGCAATCCCCCGCCGATCTGCCCATCCTAGGCGTCTGTCTTGGCCATCAGAGTATTGGCGCGGCTGAAGGCGGGGATATTATCACCGCACAAGAAATCCGGCACGGCAAACTCAGCCAAATTCGCCATGAGAACGGACCGTTATTTGAGGGTTTGCCGGAGCGCTACGATGTTGTGCGGTACCACTCGCTCGCGATTACGCCGCAAGACCTGCCAGACACGTTGATCGCAGATGCGTTCACTGAGGATGGAGAGATTATGGCCGTGCGCCATAAGACCCGTCCGGTCTATGGGGTCCAATTTCATCCAGAGAGTATCCTGACCGAGCATGGACATGCGCTGCTGCGAAATTTCCTCAATCTGATCAAGTGATTAGACTAGGCGTCTCGTCCAACGACTAAGCGAAACTGGCGCGCGCAAGTCAATCAATTGTCGTTCCGCTAATATCAAACCTCTGTCCCGTAACACTGTATCCAGCGTGGTTTTACGATCGCAGCCGTCTAGCAATTTGTACCCGTTCATAATCGCCACGCTTTCGGCCCGGCAAATATTCAAACGCCGTAATCCATTGGTCAAAAAATAGTCCAGCGTTTGGCGTCCGCCGCGCACCGCGATGCGTCCACCGGATGGGATCACCACTTTTAACATGTTTTCGAGCGGCATCGCCTCAGGGTTCCACCACCAACCGCCTTCCTTATGTTCGAGGGCTTTTGAATCACGGGTGACGATAATGCGCACGCGGTCATCGCGCAAAATCTTCGCATCATAAGCCGCGCGCCCCATAATTAAGGCGTCACACGCGTTCAACTCGGCTTGAAACGCAGCGCCCCGCATGATTGCGCGCATACCGGCTGGCACCTGGCCAAGACTGTCCGCAATGCAATCATTGCGACAGACCAGGGCTAAGCCAATCAGCTCCCATTTATCTGGGATGGTCATGCGCACGCCCCCTCCCCATGAATCAACGCAGTATGAATCAACACGGTCAGAATTACGCTCAAAACCCTCTAGGCACAAATCGCTACTTCTATATATCCGCAATCATGACGACACATTCGATCTCTGCAAGCTTGAAAATGCTGGCGCGAGGCCAAGCGCTCCCGGCCTCAGACTTGGACGCGGCTTTTGACACGATCCTATCTGGCGGCGTGCCACCGGAGCAAATTGGAGCCTTTCTAATGGGCCTAGCCGTGCGGGGTGAAACCGGCGCGGAATTGCTCGCCGGGGCGAAAACCCTGCGCGCCAATGCTCGTAAGATCGAGTTGGCAGGCCCAACCCTCGACACGTGCGGCACAGGCGGACTCGGTTGGACCAGTTTAAACACGTCCACGGCAAGCGCGATCGTGATCGCCGCAGCAGGGGGCAAAGTGGCCAAGCACGGCAATCGCTCTGTTCCCCCGAAAACCGGCAGCGCGGATGTGCTCGAAGCGCTTGGGGTTGAGCTGGACCTCACCGAAGATCGATTCCGCGGCTGTATCGACCAGGCAGGCGTCGGCTTCCTATTCGCCCGCAGCCATCACAGCGCCATGCGCCATGTCGCGCCGGTGCGGGCCAGCCTCGGCATTCGGACGATATTCAATCTTCTCGGGCCGCTTTCGAACCCTGCCTCAGCCACCCATCAGGTCTTAGGCGTGAATGAAGCGCGTTGGTTACGTCCCATGGCGGAAGCGCTGCGGGATCTTGGCATTACCCGCGCGTGGGTTGTGCATGGCACCGATTCTGATGGCGCGGTGATCGATGAGCTCTCAATTGCGGGGGAAACCCAAGTGATTGAAGTGGCAGACGGCGCCCTCACCGAACGAACGATAGTCCCCGAAGATGCAGGCCTATCCCGCAATCGCCTCAGCGCCCTTGAAGGCGGTGCGCCGGAAGAGAACGCGCTGGCCATTCGTGAACTCCTGGATGGCCGCCCAGGCCCATTCCGGGATGCGGTCATTCTCAATGCCGCGGCCGGGCTACATCTGCTCGGCTTGGCGGACGATTTGAAAAGCGGCGCGGCGAAAGCCGGTGACGCGATTGATTCCGGTGCCGCTGGCCGCACCCTCACCGCGCTTGCGGCGGCATCCAAAGGGCAATCCGCATGAGCACCGCGCTCGACCGCATCATCGACTATAAGCGCGATGAGGTGGCGGCCCTGAAGCGCACTCAGACGGAGCAGGACTTGCTGGCTCAAGCGGGCACGCAGACCTCGCCCCGAGGGTTTGCGAAGCGCCTGTCCGAGATCGCAGACACAGACGAGAACGCCCTGATTTGCGAAATGAAGCGCAAAAGCCCGAGCGCTGGTGAAATTCTGCCAGGCGCCGACCCGTGTGAGATCGCCGCGCAATATGAGACCGGCGGCGCGGCTTGCCTCTCGGTACTGACCGATGGTCCAAGCTTTGGCGGCAGTTTGGAAGACTTCTCGGCCATTCGCCAAGCCGTCGCTCTGCCGATGCTGCGCAAGGACTTCATGATCGACACGATTCAAGTCGCTGAAGCGCGCGCCCATGGCGCCGATGCGGTTTTGGTGATCCTGTCCTGTACGGATGATGCTTTGGCCTTGGATTTAACTCAGGCGGCGCTCGACCTTGGCATGGATGCGCTGATCGAGACGCATGATGAACACGAAATCGAACGCGCCTTGAAGCTGCCTTCGCCGCTGATCGGAATCAATAATCGCGATCTGAAAATCATGCAGACCGATCTTGCGACCAGCGAGGCCTTGTCGGGCCTGATCCCAGACGATCGCCAATTCATCTCTGAGAGCGGCATCAGCCTGGCCGAGGATATTTCCCGGCTGCGCAAAGTTGGCGCGCGCCGGTTTTTGATCGGCGAAAGTTTGATGAAGCGTCCAGATCGGCTCGAACATGTCCGAACCCTCCGAACCGCAAAATGACCCTATCGCTGCGCAAATTTGAGCGCCGCGATATGGATGAGCTGTTCGCGTGGTTCCCAACCGAGCGCGATGCACTGCAATGGGCGGGCGCGGCTTTGTCCTGGCCGCTCAATAAACGTGAGTTTCGACGCTTGATCAAAGATCATCAAGGTACACACCCTATCCGTGAAGTTTGGGCCGTATGGGCTGACAATCAGATGGTGGGTCATTTTCAACTGGCCATGAACCGCCGCCTTAAGACCGTCGGTCTTGGCCGAATTGGTCTCGCGCCCGAGGCCCGAGGGCGAGGCTATGCCGCGCCCATGATGGCCCTCATCTTAGACAGAGCCTTTGCGCGAAATTGGGTCCACCGCGTTGATTTACTTGTCTATTCTCACAATCAGCCTGCGATACGCGCTTATCAGCGTGCCGGATTCACCCTCGAAGGCACGCGCCGCGAGAGCACACCTATCGAAGATGACGTCTGGGACACGCATATAATGAGTATCTTACGATACGAGTTTGACAAAAGAACAGAACGAGAATAAACATATAGAGAACAGATTCGTTATTGCGGAGAAATTTTGTGCTCACGACCAAACAAAAAGAGCTCCTTCTTTTCATTCATGAACGCATCAAAGAAGATGGCGTCTCGCCCTCCTTTGATGAAATGAAAGAAGCGCTCAATCTGGCGTCCAAATCCGGTATTCACCGTTTGATTGTCGCCTTGGAAGAGCGTGGTTTCATCCGACGCCTCGCCAATCGGGCTCGGGCTTTGGAAGTCCTGAAAATGCCGGACTCTGCGACGCCTGCCGCGCCGCCGCGTGGTCGACAAGCCTTCCGCCCCAGCGTGGTCGGCTCGCAAACCCCGCAAATGGGCCGCAATACAATCCCGGTCCTTGGCCGGATTGCTGCTGGTGTGCCGATCACGGCGATCCAGAACGAAGTCGACCGGGTGACCCCACCTGAAGAATATGCCGACAGCGACGCGCATTACGCCCTCGAGGTGAAAGGCGACTCAATGATTGATGCTGGCATTCTCGACGGCGATATTGTCATTCTCAAACGCACTGACAGCGCTAATTCGGGCGACATCGTGGTGGCGCTGATCGATGATGAAGAAGCCACTCTGAAACGGTTGCGCAAAAAAGGTGAATCGGTTGCCCTGGAAGCGGCGAACCCCGCCTATGAGACCCGCATTTTCGGGCCAGACCGTGTACGCGTGCAAGGCCGTTTGGTGGCACTTATCCGGAAGTACGAGTAAGCCCTATTCAGCCGGACAGGGCCGCCAGGCGCGGAAGCCACAGTCTGGCTTTTTAAGCCGCTCATAGCGG
Organism: Pseudomonadota bacterium; assembly: GCA_039194965.1. Classification (GTDB taxonomy): domain Bacteria; phylum Pseudomonadota; class Alphaproteobacteria; order Caulobacterales; family Hyphomonadaceae; genus Henriciella. The sequence goes on from JBCCVQ010000012.1 coordinate 10,001, forward strand.
CCACCATGGCGTTGCAGCGTGATGCCATTCTCGGCGATCACGTCCGGCCAACTGATCGAAAGACGCGGCGCAAGTTCGGCTGCGTTTGCCTCAATGATGGACACGTTTGTGGTCCCCACGTGCGCCACCCCCGACACTTCGATTGAGGCGGTTCCAAAGCCAATCGTACAAGCGATTTGATCCTTGCAGACGCGGGTGACCGGAGCGTTGGCAAATCGCAATGGGGCGAGGCCCTCGCCATCTACAACCTCAATCCGTTCCACGGGCATGTATGGCGTCTCGAGAAACAGCTCGCCGGACGGCGCCCAATGAATTCGGTCAGTCGCCATCATGGTCCAAACCAGGATGGCCAATCCACTCAACGCCAGAACGGCGAGAAGTTTCTGCCACCCCCCATACACGACCGCATACGCCGCGATCGCGAGTGCAAATAGCGCCAAACTCGGGCCTGGCATTTTCGGCCATCTCAACGCGCTATGGTCCCCCCAATCGGCAAAGACGTGCGCGATATAAAGCACCGCTTCCAAGGACGCGCCGAACAAGCGCAACGCCCATGCATCTCCCCCAAAGGGCGCAAGCAGCAAGGCGGCCCCCGCCAAAGGCGCGCTTAACAGCGATATGATCGGCATCGCCAGCAAGTTCGCGGGCAGCCCGAACCCGGCAATTCTCTCGAAATGAAAGAGCGCAAACGGGGTCGTCGCAAGGCCGGAAACGGTCGACGTAACAAATAGGGATTTGAGCCAAAAAACTGGGCCATTGCGGCGCGTTTGGCGCAGCTCCTGACGCCGCCGACGCCACGCTTCATACGTCGCAATCAACCCGCCCGTCGCCGCAAAAGACATTTGAAAACCGGGTGTTAGAACACTCCATGGCGCGAGCGCGAGAATAATGATCATGGCAATTGAGAGCGAGCGCAAGCTAAGCGCTGTGCGGTCAAAGATCGCGGCCGTAAACGCCACCGCGGACATGATGAAAGCGCGTTGTGTCGACAATCCCGCGCCCGATATCAGTAAATAGGCGGTACACACCAAAAGTGCGCCAATCGCTGCTGGTTTTTTGACTGGCCACCGCAAGGCGATCGGCTCCACCAGAGCGCAGGCGCGCCACAAGAACAAAAAGACGAGCCCGCCGACAATGCCCATATGCAACCCCGAAATGGCAAGCAGATGGGCCAAGCCACTGCCGCGCAAGGCCTCTTGATCGTCTAGCCGCATGAAGCTCCGGTCGCCGGACGCCAATGCAGCAGCAAATCCCCCTGCCCGCGCCCCCGCCGCGTCCTGGACGTATCTGGCCAATTGCCGCCGCCAAGTTCCGAATTGCAGGCCTATTCGGTCGCGGATGCTTTTTGGCGGTCCGAGTGCTCCGCCTCGACAGCGCCCTTGCACGTAACCAACGGCCCCGAGCCCAGAAAACCAAGCTTGTCGGGCAAAGTCATAATCACCCGGAATAACCGGCTGGGGCGGCGGTCTCAGCATCGCCCAGCACCGAACAAAGCGGCCTGGCTCCGTCTGTAAGGATAAGACGTGCGTCAAACGCACTTTTCGGGGCGTCTCAGCGGCCTCTAAGCCCTCAACCGCATGAACTTGCATCACCAATCGCACGCCAGATCGTCCCGGCTGCGCGGCCAGAACCCAACCCTCAAGCAAGACGGGTCCTGTCGGCGCCGCGATCGTCGTATGCGCCACGCGCTGGGTCGCAAGACCGCCGACCATTGCGCCGCTCATCGCGCCGCACAGGACGGTACAGATTGTCAGGTATATCGCTGCACCGGCCAGACGGCGCAGCCAAATGGTGATTGCCCAGACCAGCGCGGTCGACGCCGCCAGCGCGGTCATGACAGGCTCAAATTCAACGGAAAAATACCAGATCGTCCCTGCCATCATCCCGATGGCGAAGGCCAGTGGCGCTGAAATGTCTCCCCTTAACTGTAATACGGACAGCGAAAATCGCTGCATCAATCCTCCCGGCCCCTTGCGAAACCTTAGCAGAGCGTGTTGAAGCGGGGAAGATTATCCCAGAAGCCTGAATCCACGGACGAAAATACCGCGATGACCGTCATCACCCGCTTTGCGCCCTCACCCACAGGAATGCTGCACATTGGCGGCGCGCGCACCGCTTTGTTCAATTATTTGCTGGCGAAGCGCCATGCTGGAAAATTCCTGCTGCGGGTCGAAGATACGGACAAAAAACGTTCAACCGAGGAGGCCACTCAAGCGATTTTGGATGGCATGGCGTGGCTCGGTTTGGACGCTGATGACGCGCCCACCTTTCAGAGCCGCAATGCCGACCGTCACGCCGAATGTGCCCTGCAAATGGTCGAGGCCGGCCACGCCTTTCGCTGTTATGCGACGCCCGAGGAATTACAAGCCCGCCGCGAGGCAGGCGAAGCCAAACGCGCTGCGGCGAAGGCAGAAGGGCTGAGCGAGGCTGAGCAGCAGGCCTTACGCGCCGAAGCGGACGCACTGCTCGCGCCGTATCGCTCGCCCTGGCGCGATGGCGGCGACCCGCCTGCCCCGGATGCGCCTTACACCATCCGTTTGCGCGCGCCCGATCAGGCAACAATGACGGTGACCGACCATGTGCAAGGCGAAGTTACGCTGAAAACGGCGGAAATTGACGATCTTATTCTGCTGCGCGCGGACGGCACGCCGACCTACATGTTGGCCGTCGTCGTCGATGATCATGATATGGGCGTCACCCATGTGGTGCGCGGCGATGACCATTTTCGCAATACATTCCGGCAATTGCCGATCTTTTGGGCGATGGGTTGGGAGGTGCCGCAATTCGCGCACGTGCCGATGATCCATGGCTCTGATGGCGCCAAATTGTCCAAACGCCATGGCGCTCTGTCGACGCTCGCCTATCGCGATATGGGATATTTGCCCGAAGCGATGAATTCTTATCTGGTGCGCTTAGGCTGGAGCCATGGCGATCAAGAGATTTTCACCTTGGACGAGGCGGCCGAGGTATTTGACCTGGCCGATATCAATAAAGCGCCCGGCAGGCTGGACTTGGACAAGCTGGGCGATGTCAACGCGCATTTCATGCGAACCATTGATGAATCACGACTTTTACAGCTGATAATGCCGGAAATTGAGAAATTGACGGATGCGTCAGATTCACTCAGTGAGCGCCTGCAGCAAGCCCTTCCAACCCTAAAAGAACGGGGCCAAACTCTGCCCCAATTGGCCGAGTCTTGCCGGTTTTTATGGGATAGTAACGCTGACAATCTAAACAAAAAAGCCCGGAAGGCATTACGCGAAGAGGGGATCAAACGTCTGTCAGAACTCCGTGAGGCACTAGACCTATCGGATTCTTGGACTATTGAAGCGTTACAGAAAGTGTTGGAGTCGTATTGTGCGGCGCACACACTCTCAATGGGGCAAGTCGGACCGCCTTTGCGGGCCGCATTAACCGGCGGGCTGCCGGCGCCAGATCTCGCGCCAGTCATGTATTGGCTTGGGCGCGATGAAGTGCTGGCGAGATTAGACAAACACCTGCCTGCCTAAAAACAGGCCAACGGAAACGAGATGCATGAGGGCTAATATGATCAATCAGACGAAGCAAACTGGAACCGCCACACTCAACGTCAAGGACAAGACGATTGAGTTTCCTATTCTAAGTGGCACGCACGGCCCTGATGTAGTTGATGTAAAACGCCTGTACGCCGATGCAGGCGTTTTTACGTTGGACCCAGGATTTACCTCAACCGGATCGTGCGAAAGCCAAATCACATTCATTGATGGTGAAAAAGGCATTCTTTTGCACCGCGGCTACCCGATCGATCAGCTGGCGGAACAATCTGGCTTTCTCGAAGTCGCCTATTTGCTGTTGAACGGTGAGCTGCCGACCCAAACTCAATTTCGCGAGTTTAACGGCCTGGTGACCCAGCACACTTTGTTGCATACGCAAATGGACCGTTTCTTTGACGGCTTCCGGCGTGATAGCCACCCAATGGCCATGTTGACTGGAACTGTCGGTGCAATGTCGGCGTTCTATCCTGGCGCGATGGACAGTTCTGACCCGGAAGAGCGCAACATCGCTTACATTCGTCTGATCGCAAAAATGCCCACCCTGGCAGCGCGCATCTATAAATACACTCAAGGCCAGAAGTTCGTGGATCCACTCAATGAGTTGTCTTACGGAGAGAACTTCCTGCGCATGTGTTTCTCAGTGCCCGCCGAGAAGTATAAAATCAGCCCGACCCTAGCGCGCGCGATGGACAAGATTTTCATCTTGCACGCGGATCATGAGCAAAACGCATCAACGTCCACCGTGCGCTTGGCCGGCTCGTCAGGTGCTCACCCTTATGCGGCGATTGCGGCGGGCGTTGCGTCACTCTGGGGACCGAGTCATGGCGGCGCCAATGAGGCTTGCCTGAACATGCTGCGTGAGATCGGAACAGTTGATCGCATTCCAGAATATATCGAAAAATCAAAAGACAAGAATGACAGTTTCCGCCTGATGGGCTTCGGCCACCGGGTTTACAAAAACTATGATCCACGCGCGACCGTGATGCAGAAAACCGCGCATGAAGTGCTCGACGAACTTGGCATCGACACGCCAATCCTGCGCGTCGCGAAAGAGCTGGAGCGTCTGGCGCTGGAAGACCCGTATTTCCGCGAGAAGAAGCTGTATCCGAATGTCGATTTCTATTCTGGCATTATTCTCGACGCGATGGGATTCCCGACCGAAATGTTCACCGTTCTATTCGCACTTGCGCGCACCGTTGGTTGGGTGTCGCAATTGAACGAATTTATCGAAGATCCAAGTCAGCGCATCGGTCGCCCACGTCAGATCTATACGGGCGCTGCGATGCGCGACTTCGTTCCGATTAGCGCGCGGTAATCACGTCCAGAATCGTTTTCGCCGCAATTTCAGCGGCCACTTCATCGCGCTCTCCCATGCGGGAGAGCGCTTTGTTTTGCGCCTCTATTTGCGCGTTGCGCCGATCCTCATCCGCCAGCACCGCTTGCGCTTCCGCGGCGAGTGCGGGAGCTTTTAAATCCATCTGAATGAATTCAGGCGCAATATCGGAATCATCGGCAGCGATGTTTAACAGCGTGATATGGTTGGGCTTAAACAGGAAATAACGCGCCAGAGTCCAGGTGATCCATCCGGTTCGATAACCCACGAGGAATGGCGTTCCTTGGACGGCAAGCTCTGAGGTCACGGTGCCAGAACAGGCGAGCGCATAATCCGCAGCGGCCATCACATCGGCCCCACGATCACGCTCATTTGTCACATGCGCCCACTCTTCGGTGCTCGGAAAGGCCTTGAGGAATTGTTCGCGCACCGCCGAGGCAGGTGCGATGATGACGTTCAGTGCAGGGTTTTCCGACTTCATCAGCCAAGCTGCCTCGACCAAATCCGTCGCCACGCGCTTAATCTCACTCGGTCGGCTCCCCGGCAAAACCAAGAGGAGTTGATCCTCCTTACTAAGCCCCAGGCGTGCTCGCACCGCGGCGCCATCGCCCTGCTCCGTGCGGCTGAGGGCGGGATTGCCCATCACCGTCACAGGTAAGCCGAACGGCTCATAATACGGCACTTCCATATGATGGATGCAAATCAAGTGATCGACCGCGCCTGCGAGCGTCTTGGCACGCCCGGCGCGGGTCGCCCAGACTTGCGGGCCCACCAGCTTGATCAGCTTGATCTCAGGGTTTCGGGCGCGCACGCGTTGCGCCACACGCAACATAAAGCCCCAGGAATCGACCAGGATCACCGCATCCGGATTGTCGGCAATAATCGCGTCCGCCGCCGCATCCGCGAGTTTCACCACCGTGCCATAGGCCTTCAAGCCTTCGAACAGGCCGAGAATTGAAAGCGGCGCGATATCAATCGGGGACTCGATGCCAATCTTCTCAAGTTCCCGCCCGCCAATGCCGCCTATGTGAATATCGGCAGATTGAGCCCGCAGCGCTTCAGCTGTCTCGCGCGCCAGTAAGTCGCCGGATGGCTCTGCAGCGACCAAGAACACGCGCGGCGCGGTCATGATGGTTCGGCTTTCTCGAAGCCATAAAGGAACACGCCGAGCGCCTCTGCGCGGGCCTGAATTTGTTCGGCGTTCAGGATGAGGGCCCCATCGGCCTCGAATCCGATGCCCGCCAATCCTGCTTTGGCGGCGAGTTCAATTGTGTTCAGACCAATGGTTGGCAGATCTATTCGGCGCTCCTGACCAGGCTTTGGCCGTTTGACGAGCACGCCGAGCCGCGCCTCAGCCGTGCCGCGAATTTCAACCGGCAGATCGGCGCAGCGCAGCAGCATCTTGTCTGTGCCCTCTTGGGCCTCCACACACAGCACCAGGCCGTTGGCGACAATCGCCCCTTGGCCGATATCAAGCTCGCCCATTTGCCGGGCGACATTAGCGGCTTTGGTCAAGTCTTCCATTTGCGCTTCTGTCGGCTGAGGCCCAGCCAACAAACCGGGTTTCCCGGTCAATGCTTGAGCTGCTTCATCTGCGCCGATGACTTGAAAGCCTTCGCGCTCAAACACGTCGATCATGAACCGCAACAGCGCATCATCGCCTTGTCGGGCAGCGGCAATTGCCTTGGGCAGGAGTGAGACGCCTTTCAAATCTGGCTTCAATGCTTGGAAGTCCGGACGTTTGACGATGCCGGCAAAACAAATCTGCTCGCATCCGGCTTGTTTGAGCGCCTTAAACGCTTTGCCAAGCTCGGCAATGCCCGCGACTTCGCCAGGATAGTCCGCGAGCGCGGGTTCGACGAAGCCTTTCATACGCAGGACATAGACGCCCTGCCCGCGCTCTGTCGCGGCGGCGGCGATTTGAACCGGCAAGTCTCCAAGCCCCGCAATGATTCCTAAGGGCGCCAAAAGCGTCTCCTAACGCGGCAAACACAAAGCGCGATTCTTATTGTCGCGAATGAAATTTACAATCTCCATCACTTCCGATGTTTCGGAAAAGGTTGCGGCAGTGTCTTCCAGCCGCTCAGAGAAAGTGCCCTCTTTGGCGTAAAGCATGCGATAGGCTGATCGCAAGCTACGGATGGTTTCTCTCGAAAACCCGCGCCGCTTCAGACCCACCACATTGAGGCCAGCCAGATGCGCGTGATTGCCGACGACAGAGCCATAGGGAATGACATCCGCCACGAGGATGGCGCCGCCGCCAACAAAGGCGTGATCGCCAATTCTGCACCATTGGTGGACCGCCACGGCGCCGCCGAACCAGACTTGCTCTCCGACGGTCACGTGACCGCCAATATGGGTATTGTTGGCGATGACGCATTTATTCCCGAGCACGCAGTCATGTGCGGCATGGGTGTGCGCCATGAACAGGCAGTCTTCGCCAACTTTGGTCATGCCGCCATGTTCCGGCGATCCTGTGTGCAGCGTCGTGTGCTCTCGCATCACCGTTCGCGCCCCGACGTCGAGCCGCGAGTCTGTGCTTTGCCGATAGCCGAGCACTTGGGGCGGGCCGCCGAGGACCGATCCAGGATACAGTTCTACGCCTTCATTCAGGACGGTGTGTCCAATCACGGTCGCTTTGGGATGTAGCGTGACATTGTCTTTTAGGACCGCGTTGGGTCCGACATAAGACATCGCGCCAATGGTCACGCCGGTGCCGAGATCAGCGCCGGGTTCGACCACCGCGGTGGGGTGTATAGTGACGGTCATGTTGGTTTCTTCTTGCTCGCCGCGACCTGTTTTTCCACCCATGCAACTTCGCGGAAGTATTGGCGCAGCGGCTTGGCCGGAACACCGCCCCAAGTCTCCCCTGCCGGAACATCTCTCATAATCCCCGCGGATGCGGCGATTCTGGCGCCGGCACCAATACTGATATGATCGGCAATACCAACACGCCCGCCCATTGCGACGCCGTCGCCAATCGTGGTGGTTCCAGAAATGCCAGTGAAGCTGGCAATCGTGGTGTTGCGCCCAATAATCACATTATGGGCGATCTGGACCAGGTTATCGATCTTCGTCCGCTCACCGATCATAGTGTCATCGAATGCGCCGCGATCAATGCAGGCATTTGCGCCGATGGTCACATGGTCTTGAAGAATCACCCGGCCCCATTGCGGAGCATCTTCGGCGCCGTCCGGACCAAGCGTGACGCCGAAACCGGCTTCGCCGATCACCGTATTGGCGTAGATTTTGACGTCATTGCCAATCAATGCGCAGCGAATAACCGCATTCGGACCAATCTCCGTGCGCGCGCCAATTTGCACACCAGGCCCAATCGCTGCGCCTGGACCGATCCGGGCCTCCGCACCTATCGCCGCACCGCGCCCAATCTGAGCCGTCGGGGCGACGTGAGCGGTTTCGTCGATCGCCGGGGACGGACCATCCGCATACCAGTCTTTGAGTTGAAACAGCACCTCACTGGCGCGCTTATGCGCATAGCGAGGCTGATCAACGATGATCGCGGTCACCCCATTTGGCAGGCCCGATGCGGCGCCGTCTTTGACAAAACAAGCACTCGCCTCAGCGCTGATCGCACCGGCTTGCCGGGGACCGCCTTCGACGAAGCAAATGTCGCCTGCTTTGGCGCTGCTTGCCGCAGAAATAGACGTAATTTCAGGGTCTTGATCGACGTCTACAGCAATATCGCAAAGGCGCAAAAGGGCTCGCAGCTTGTGCGAACCCTGATATGTGTAAAAGCGCTGATCGATCGGCATTCGCCCCCCGATATTGCTATTGCTGCGCTGGCTGCGTCGGCACTCTCTGACGGACTACGTTAATGGTTGGCGTCGCAGCATTCAACTTTGTAATGACGGAAGCCGAAACATCGGTGGCGTCGTCAACAAAAACCACTTGAGATTTGTCGAGAATGACATTCGCGCTGGTTTCCGAAACAATTTCGCGCAGCACTGGGATCAGTGCGTTGTTGAACTCCGCCAAAGCCGCGCGCTCTGTCAAAGCGAGTTCATTCGCAACAATCTGACGACGCTGCTGGAAGGATTGAGCGTCGCGTGCGATTTGCGTGTACTCAGCGCTTAAGGCCGCGTCGGCAGCTAACGCTTCGCGTGTCATGCCGGTGGTTTTCGCGTCGAATGCGGCGCCGTCCGCTTGCAGCTTGTCCGCTGTCGGCTTCAGCTCGCCTTGCATTGTGGTTTCGATAGCCGCCACTTTGTTGCGCAAGTCCTGTCCGGCTTGGTTTTCGGCATAGATTTTAACCCGGTCGATAACGACCACGGTCGTACCTTGAGCTACGGCGACCGAACTAAGCGCGATGGGCGCGGTGAAAAGCAGCGCAAACGCTGCCATGATCGATTTGAGGGGGAACATAAGTCTCTCTCCTATTGAGAACTCTATTAGAAACGAGTCGATGTACTAAAACGGAAGGTCTCCGTCCGGTCATACTCTTCCTTGCGAAGGATTTGTGAAAAGTCGAACTGAATTGGTCCGAACGGCGAATCCCAACCCACAGAAAGACCAGCTGCAGCCCGCAGGCCTAAACCGTCTTTAACTTGGCGAACCGCTGGCGTCCCAGCCGGTACGTTATTGTATTGACCTCCGAAGGTCGAAAAGAATACCGGCTCGGTAATGTCTACATCATCCAAAATACCGACCGAACCTGCCTCGATGAAGAGTTTGGTGCGGATACCATATTCTTCCGGCAGATAGTTCGGAACTGTCAGCTCACCGGTGCCTTGGTAGTAAACCTTGCCGCCCAGCGAGTTCAGGGCCTTGATGTCAATAATATTGCCTTCGGAATCTGCCAGCGTGTCGATAATCCGAGGGCCGAGGCCGGCCACGTCAAATCCACGGAACGACGATCCACCCCGGAAAAAGCGGTTATTAATCCGAACGCCATCATCATCGCCTAAAGGCTCGATCACCCCGCCTGACAACCGAACGCTGGCCCGCACGCCGGGGAAGATTCCGCGATAAGTCGCGCCGGTGACCTCTGTTCGAAGATATTGGACATCACCGCCAATGCCGGCAAAGTCCTGGCTCAAAGAGAAGTCAAACCCACCGGTCGGTGCAATCGGATCGTTGCGGCGGTCCCAGTTGAAAGAATACCCGATGAGCGACGTAATATCAGCCCGCTCGCTTCGACAGATTGAAGATCGGGCCAAGAATTGCGGTGAGCATTGATCGACCAAGCTAGTCCCAACTGGAAATGGTGGCATCGTCGGATCTATCGGCACATCTCTGACAATGTCGTCGGATGGGTCGTCCGGAGTTCCATTATCGAACGTTCGCTCTTCCAACGCCAACACGCCAGTTGCATCATCGATCACAACGTTGCGGTCTTCGACATTAATCTCGTCGGATTGTAACCGGTAGCGCAATTGAAGGCCGGTATTTTCAGATACCGGGAAGCCAAAGTTGAATCCGGCACCGATTGTTTCAGATTCAAAATCCGAGACATCCAAAAAGTCAGACCGGCTGGAGAAAATCTCGAGCCCCGCCGACAAGTTTCGATCTAAGAAGCGCGGCTCTTGGAAACGCACATCAACAAATTGCTGGCGATCCGACGCTGAGATCCGCCCGACAAAGGTTTGACCGCGTCCGCGCAAGTTCCGCTGTGTCACGCTCAAATCGAGCAAGAACGAATCGACCGACGAGAATCCCGCGGCGAAGGAAAGTTCACCCGTTGCGGTTTCTTTGACGTCGAGATCGACCACGGTGCGATCTGGCCGCGAGCCAGCTTTTTCGGTGATCTCGACTTCTTCAAAATATCCGAGCGCCCGCACGCGGTTTCGCGACCGGTCGAGCAGCACGCGGTTAAACGCATCACCTTCAGCAACCCGCAATTCGCGTCGAATAACCCGGTCGAGCGTTTGCGTATTGCCGTTAATATTGATCCGCTCGATATAGACCCGCGGGCCTTCATCAATCGCAAAGGTCACATTCACTTTGCGCGTTTCCGGGTCGGCTTCTAGGCGCGGTGTGATGTCGACAAAGGCGTAACCCGCAATACCCGCGGCATAGGTGAGCGTATCAATCGTATTCTCGATCAAATCTCCGCGGAATTGATCGCCATCACGGAACGGCACCGCCCGTTTCAGGCCTTCGCTGCTGAGTTTATCCAGCGCGGTTTCAACCTCGACTTCACCAAAGGTATATGGTTCGCCTTCATCAATCGTATAGGTGATGTAGAAGTCTTCGCGATCCGGGGTCAGATCGGCCACCGCCGAAATCACTCGGAAATCGTAATAGCCTTTGTTCTGATAGAATTCGCGCAGCAATTCGCGGTCATATTCCAACCGTCCAGGATCGTAATTGTCGTTGGAGCTAAAGAAGCGCCACCAGCGGGATTGTTTGGTGACAATCTCACTGCGCAAGCGGCGGTCTGTGTACGCGTCATTGCCGATGAAGTTGATCGCGCGCACCCCGGTCACCGGGCCTTCAGTCATCACAAATACCAGGTCGACCCGGTTTTGATCGAGCGGCTTATATTGCGGTTCTACCGTCGCTGAAAAGCGGCCGGATTGACGGTACAGTTCGAGAATACGTTGCACATCCGCTTGCACCCGTGCGGCGGTAAAGATGCCGCGCGGCGCGGCTTGCACTTCTTCACGCAGCTTATCATCATCAAGCGCCCGATTACCTTCGAAAATCACGCGGTTGATGATCGGGTTTTCAACCACCCGAACGACCAAGTCAGTGCCTGATTTTTCGAACGATGCGTCGGCAAACAAGCCGGTGGCGAACAAGGTCTTCAAAGACAGGTCGATGCGTGACGGATCAAACGGGTCGCCCGGCGAGACCAGGAGATAAGACTGAACCGTCCGGTCTTCGATCCGTTGATTGCCTTCAATTTGAATTTGGCGGATCGTTTCGACCGCTTGCGCATTGGCTTTAAACACCGGGACATTGGCCACGGTTAAGGCGCTAGACGCCATCAAAGCGGCTGCAATAACTTTACGCATCAATCCCTTGATCCTCCATGGTAGGCGGCCTACTCGCCTGCGGGACTATTGAAAAGCCCCGTTTCCAGTACATCGCCCCAGGTAATGAAGACGAACATGGTCAATAGCAGACCAAGCCCGGCCATCAATGCCGCTTCCTGCACCTTTTCGGGCAGAACTTTTCCGGTCACAGCTTCATAGGCGTTGAACACCAAATGTCCGCCATCCAAAACCGGAAATGGCAGTAAATTGAAGAAGCCAATCCCGATCGAAATCAAGGCACAAAGCTGCAATGTCGACCATGCCAATGAACTGAGACGTGTCGACAATGGAATCTGTTCCGCCCCCATCGTTTGATTGACTATTCGCCGCCCCGCATCGCCAATCGCCACAGGGCCACTCATCAGCGCTAAAGGCTCCTGGCCGGTAATGATGCGGCTGAGCATATAGACGGTGTGTTCAACTGTATCGCGTGTCTCAATTACGCCCTTGCCGAGCGCCGTGATCGGGTCGTACCGCCGAAATTCCACAGATTCCATCACTGGCGCAGGCCGAATGCCGATCGTGCCTTGCGGCACCACCTGCCCCAACTGGTTCTCGCGTACGACACGTCGCGGCGTGATGGTCAGCGGCAGCGTCGCGCCATCGCGTTCGACGACAAACTCTAAAGGGCGATTGGAGGACATGCTGGTAATGACAATCATGTCTGCGATCTGGCGCACCGGATTACCATCGACCGAGCGGATGATATCGCCTTCCAGCATACCTGCTTCGGCGGCAGGATACTCCGCCTCCACTGAATAAGCGTAGACGTCATATTGTTCAGTGCCACGCAGCGCGAAGAAGCAAGCAAACAAAACAATCGCCAACACGAAGTTCGCCACAGGCCCCGCCAAGGCGACAACCGAACGGGCGCCAACGCCGAGCTCTGGATAGGCCTTTCCAACTGGGCCTTCCTCGACCTTACCGACATCGCTCGGCAACTGGCTCTCGCCGACAAATTTCACGAATCCGCCAAGCGGGATCCAGTTTACGCGCCAGCGGGTGCCATTCTTATCTTTGCGCTCGAAAATCGAGTGTCCAAAGCCGATGGAGAAAGATTCGACCGCAGCGCCATACCAGCGTCCGGCCCAATAATGGCCGAGCTCGTGAATGATCACGACCACGCCGAGCAAGAATGCCAGACAAATCAGGAATATCGGGCCTTGCGCCAGAATGTCCGTCACGCTCTACGCTCCTGATCCTGGCACGCAACTTCTTCAAGCAATGCGCCGGTTAATCTCTTTGCCTCGGCCTCGACGGCCAGGATGGATTCTAAATTATCGCAATCCTGACAAGCCATTGGGCCATTTAAAAACCGCTCTAAGGCGGTTTCTACAACCCAGCTTATGTCGAGGAAACTGCATTGGCCCGCAAGAAAAGCAGCTACAGCGCCTTCATTAGTACAATTTAATACTGTCGGCGCGCCGCGCCCGGCCCGCACCGCCTGACGGGCGAGCTCCACAGAAGGAAACTTAGCCGAATCAAGCGGTTCGAAATCAAGCTGACTGAGCGCGATCAGGTCCAATGGCTCAACAGGGGTCGGCTGGCGACGCGCTGGCCACGTCAATGCATGGGCAATCGGCGTGCGCATATCCGGAACACCCATTTGCGCGAGCACCGAGCCATCCCGATAAGCAATCGCCGAATGGATGATCGATTGCGGGTGGATGACCACTTCGATTAGCTCTTCGGGCACATCGAACAGATAGCAAGCTTCAATCAGTTCGAGCCCTTTATTGAACAAAGTGGCGCTATCTATCGAGATTTTTTGCCCCATATTCCAACGCGGATGGGCCAGGGCGCGCTGCGGCGTCACCGATTTGAGCTCTGCCGCCGGGGTGGTGCGAAATGGTCCGCCTGAGGCGGTCAGGATGATCCGCGACAAGTCTTCGCGCCGATCCATCACTTGAAACATCGCATTATGCTCTGAATCGGTCGGCACAATGGCGACATTGTTCGCCGCCGCCAGGCGATTGAGCAAAGGTCCGGCGCAGACCATGCTTTCCTTATTCGCCAGCGCCACAGAATTGCCCGCCTCGATTGCAGCCAATGTCGAAGACAGGCCCTCAATCCCAACAATCGCCGCCAGGAGCCGGTCGACGGGGCGTTTTGCGGCCTCTGTGATCGCCGCTTGGCCCGCGGCGACGTCGATCTCGAGCCCGCTCAGCGCATCGACGAGGCTTTGACGTTTGCTTTCGTCGGCAATCACCACCCGTTTAGGACGGATGCGTTTGGCCTGTTCGGCCAACAGATCGGCATTTGTGCCAGCCGCCAGCGTATCGATCACAAAGACTGGATCATCGGCCTCGGCATTCGCGTGTTCAATCACCGACAAAGCCGACGTGCCAATCGATCCCGTCGATCCCATAATCGAAATGGTGCTCGCGCCGCTCATCCGCTTAGCCCTAGTACGCCGACGAGTGCGGGGGCAAATAGAAAAACCAGAACCGTGACACTGCAGACCATGCCCAATCCATCGACGCGATCGAGCAATCCGCCATGTCCAGGCACCAGGCCGCTGGAATCCTTGATCCCGTAAGACCGTTTGAGAGAACTCTCTAACAAGTCGCCAAGTTGGGCAAAAACCGAAATAAATCCGCCGGTGAACAGCCATATCAGCGTGTCTCCACCGGTGATTCGGGCCGCCAATAATCCGCACAAAGCGCTGAATATCACCGCCCCAATCGCCCCGCTCCAGGTTTTAGACGGCGAATCCGGGTGGAGTGGCGGGCCGCCAAAGCCGCGACCGGAAAAATAGGCCGCAGAATCAGAGCCCCAGACAATGCCCATAAATATCAACGCCACTGCGACGCCGTCCCAGGGGCCCTCGCGCATGAAAAACAGCGCCAATGCCATGCCCGCGACATATAACATGCCACCCGCCTCCGCCCCGCGCTTGTCGCGCAATGGGTGTAGGAAGCTCGCCAGCAAAACCGAGAGACCGAACAACCAGAAGGATAATAATACGTGGCCAAACGCTGCCGCAATGAATGGTGGAAGCGTCAGCAAAACGAAGGATTTCATGTTCGGGGACGCGGTCATGCGCACCCACTCATACGCCATCAATGCCGCAAACAGGCCGCAAGAGATGGCAAGCCAAGCGCCGCCTCTCCAAACCACAAACAGTCCGAACGGGATGAGTACAGCTGCCGACACTAAGCGCAGGCCAAGATCGCCCTTTTGGCCGTCATGCTGGCGCTGCCTTGCCATGTTAAGCAGCTCCGGAGGCCAGACCCCCAAAACGGCGCTCACGCGAGCGGTAAATCTCAATCGCTTCTAAGAGCTGTGCTTTGCCAAAATCTGGCCAAAGCACATCCATGAAGACAAGTTCCGCATACGCCGCTTGCCAGATCAGGAAATTGCTCAACCGGTATTCGCCGCTGGTGCGGATCAGAATATCCGGATCCGGGATTTCATCGGTGTCCAAGACAGCTTCGACACTTTCCTCGGTGATCTCATCGACCAATTTGCGTCCGTCCGCGACCTCATGCGCCAGCTTCTGGACGGCCCGAACGATTTCTTCGCGCCCCCCATAATTAAAGGCGATGCAGAGATTGAACGCTGAATTGTCCGCCGTGCGGCTTTCGGCGCGGTCAACAAGGCTCAGGATATCCTCTGGCAGCCCTTCACGCGTTCCAAGAATGCGAATGCGCACGCCTTCCGAGGCGAGCCGGTTCAAATCGCGTTTTACATAGGCCTTCAACAAGCCGAAAAGCGCATTCACTTCGGCCACGGGCCGGCGCCAATTTTCGGTGGAGAAGGAATAGACCGTGAGATTCTTCAGGCCGATCTCTTGCGCCGCTTCGACGGTTCGGCGCAGCGCCTCGACGCCGCGCTCATGTCCGACCGCGCGCGGAAACCCACGCGCTTTTGCCCAGCGTCCGTTGCCATCCATAATGATGGCGATGTGATCGGGAAAATTGCTGCCATGTGGCCCGCCTTCCCCGGTCTGGGAGGCTGTCGGAACCGAGGTCAAACCTGCATGATCTCCGCTTCTTTGGTCTTCAGCGCGTCATCGACTTTGCCGACATAGCTGTCAGTGAGTTTTTGAACTTCATCGGATAGAGACCGATGTTCATCCTCACTGATGTCACCGTCTTTTTCCATTTTCTTGAGCGAGTCCATGCCATCGCGACGAACATTGCGCACCGCGACCCGGGCTGCTTCGGCATATTTGCCGGCCACTTTAGTCAACTCGACGCGGCGCTCTTCGTTGAGCGGCGGAATCGGAATGCGCAAGGTTTGGCCGTCGACGACCGGGTTCAACCCCAATCCAGACTCGCGAATGGCTTTGTCTGTCGTGCCCACCAGGCCTTTATCCCATACATTCACGGCAATCATCCGAGCGTCCATGACAGAGACAGAGCCAACTTGGTTCAGCGGCATGTTCGAGCCATAGGCGGACACCGAGACACTATCGAGCAGATTTACCGAGGCTCGCCCGGTACGCAGGCCCTGCAATTCGGTCTGCAGCGATGCGATGGCACCGTCCATACGGCGTTCGAGGTCTTTTTTGTCGTAACTCATTTTATCTTCCTCACGATCCGGAAATGACTGTGCTTGGCCCGACACCGGTCAGCACGTCCTGTAATGCTCCTTTATTGTGTAAGGAGAAAACCACAATGGGTATGTTGGTGTCACGCATCAGACTGACAGCCGATGCATCCATCACTTTCAAGTTGCGCGCCAGGACATCCTGATATGTCAGCGTGTCATACCGTTCCGCATTCGGGTCGGTCTTAGGATCCGCTGAATAGACACCATCCACTTGCGTCCCTTTCATCATCGCTTCGCAATGCATTTCAGCCGCCCGAAGGGCCGCGCCGGTATCGGTGGTGAAGTAAGGATTGCCGGTGCCGGCCGCAAAAATAACCACGCGGCCCTTCTCCATATGGCGAATGGCGCGGCGGCGAATGAACGGTTCGCAGACCTCGTCCATGCGAATGCCCGATTGGACCCGGGTCTGCACGCCGATGGATTCCAGCGCGCTTTGCATGGCCAGCGCGTTCATGATCGTCGCCAACATGCCCATGGAATCGGCTTGAGAGCGCTCCATCCCTTGGGCGGCGCCTTTCATGCCGCGGAAAATATTTCCGCCGCCAATCACCAAGCAAATTTCGACACCGAGATCGCGCGCGGCGGAGATTTCTTCTGCGAAGCCTAGACAGGTCGGCATGTGAATGCCGTATTCGGTTGGCCCCATCAGGGCCTCCCCAGAGATTTTCAGCAGCACGCGCTTATATTTTAAGCCACTGCCTGTCTCATCTTCACCTGCCATGCTCGCGTCTCCCGTAACTCATCAGCCCATAAAAGATTCCCGGCGACCTGTCATCGGTCGCCGGGATCCAAAAGCATATATTTTAAAGGCCTTAAGCCTTCGTCATCGACGCCACTTCTTCAGCAAAATTATCTTCTGCCTTTTCGACGCCCTCGCCGAGCTTAAACATAACGAAGCCGACAAGTTCCGCACCACTATCAGAAATGAACTGTGCCACAGTCTGATCAGGGTTCATGACGAATTGCTGCTCAACCAGAACAACTTCTTTGTAGAACTTCTTGATCCGGCCTTCGATCATCTTCTCGATCACGTTGGCAGGCTTGCCGCTTTGCTCAGCTTGCTCAGTCAGAACTTGCTTCTCGCGGGCGACCAGTTCTTGGTCGAGATCCGCAACCGTTGCGGACGCAGGCGAGGTCGCAGCGACGTGCATCGCGACTTTCTTGCCGGCTTCCGCCAGGTCGCCAGCCCCGTTCAGGCCAACCAGAACGCCGATCTTACCCATGCCTGGGGCTTCAGCGCTGTGAATGTAAGCGGCCACGGAGTCGGCTTTGATTTGCGCCGCACGACGCAAGGTCATGTTCTCGCCAATCGTACCAACCAGGCGTTTGATATAGTCTTCAACTGTGCCGTCACCGTCAGGAGCTGCTGCGCCAGCAACCGCTTCCGTGGTGCCATCAGTGGCCAAAGCCAGTTTCGCAATGTCAGACAAGGCGCCTTGGAATGTCTCGTTACGAGCAACAAAGTCAGTTTCAGCGTTCAATTCGACCACTGATCCGGTCTTGCCGTCTTCTGAAACAACCGCAGCGACCAAGCCATCCGCCGCGGTGCGGCCTGACTTTTTCGCGGCTTTTGACAAGCCTTTCGCGCGCAGCCAATCGACTGCGGCTTCGACGTCACCGTCATTTTCAACCAACGCCTTTTTAGCGTCCATCATGCCTGCGCCAGTCTTGTCACGCAGGTCCTTGACGAGGGCAGCGGTAATCTGAGCCATCCTAGTCTTCCTTCTGTTCGACCCGTAGGTGTTTAAGCTTCAGTCTTGTCTTCTGCGACGTCAGCGGTTTCTTCAGTTGCGGCATCTGCAGCAGCGACATCAGCTTCTACGAGCGCTTCGATGTCTTCAGCTTCGCCCAAATCAATGCCGAGCCCTGCCGATGATTCGGCGAGACCGTCCATCACGGCATCGGCAATCAAATTACAGTAGAGCGAAATCGCGCGCGCCGCGTCGTCATTGCCTGGGAAGGCAAAATCGGCGTCATCTGGATCGCAATTGGTGTCGACCACAGCGACGACGGGAATGCCGAGCTTGCGGGCTTCTTTAATCGCAATCGCTTCTTTGTTCGTATCGATAACGAAGATCAGGTCTGGCAGGCCGCCCATATTGGCAATTCCGCCGAGCGCCTTGTCCAGCTTCTCGCGATCGCGCTCCAAGTTGAGCAGCTCTTTCTTGGTGAAACCCGACTGTTCTTTGCCGCCAAGGGTTTCTTCCAGCTCACGCAGACGCTTGATCGAGTTCGAAACGGTCGACCAGTTGGTCAGCGTGCCGCCGAGCCAACGGTGGTTCATATAGTACTGAGCGCAGCGCTGTGCCGCTTCTGCAATCGGCTGAGACGCTTGGCGCTTGGTGCCAACGAATAGAACGCGGCCACCTTTCGCCACCGTGTCGCGGACTTTCACCAGCGCCTGGTGCAGCAGAGGAACCGTCTTTGACAGGTCCATAATGTGAATGCCAGAACGCGCACCATAGATGTACGTCTTCATCTTGGGGTTCCAGCGGTGTGTTTGGTGACCAAAGTGTACGCCAGCTTCGAGCAGCTCACGCATTGTGAAATCAGGCAATGCCATCTTAATTTTCCTTATCCGGTTGACCGGCATGATCCCTATCGATCCTCACTTGAGGGCCGACACCGGATAGGACCACGCATCGGGGGTTGTTGCGCGCGTCTATACATGAAATGGCCGCGTACGCAACCGCAATAGATGCGATTACAACGACCTAAGCAGCTTCATGGTCGACTCGGGCGACACCTGGGGCGGTTTTCAAGGCTCTGAGGGCTTCGATTCCAGTCGGATAGGTGTCTGGAAGGCGCAATGTTACGACCCGGCCGTCTTCGATCGGTAAGCGAACGAAGATTTCGCCGCGGTCTTGGCCTGATGCGCCTTTCAGTCGGGCTGCAATGGCGGCTAAGCCGGTCAAATCCGCGCCTTTTTCAAGCCGGACCGACAAGGCTGGCGCTTTCTTGGCGATCCGCGCTTGTTCGATGGGCTGAACCCGGCGCGCCGAGAGCCGGATTTCATCATCGCGCCGGCGCACTTCGGTCAGTATGACCACGGCGGATCCAGGCTCTAATTGCTCGCGCATATCAGAGAGCAATTCCGGCATGACCATCAACTCCACCTCGCCGGTCGGGTCAGACAGGGTTAGAAAAGCAAACTTGCCGCCATTACGGGCGGGCTTCTCAACCCGGCGGCGAACCACACCGATGAGCTCAATCGGGCGACCATCGACCGCGGTCTCTTCAATATTCATCGCATAGGTGATGCGGCCTTCTTCGAGGCTATCGAGAATATCATCCAGCGGATGGCCAGAGAAGTAGAAGCCAATCGCAGCAAACTCCTGATCGAGCTTTTCCTGCATGTTCCAAGCTGATGCTTTTGGCAGATCCGCCCGCATCGCGGGTTCAGCGTCGCCAAACAGACCGCCCTGCCCGCCCGCCCGGTCTTCTGCCGATGACGCACAGGTCGCCGCCAGCATGGGCGCAGATTTTAGAGCCCGGGCCCGATTAGGTTCGAGCGTGTCAAAACCGCCGGCTTTAGAGAGCTGTTCGAAACATTTCTTATTGATGTCTTTCGGATCGACCCGTTCGGCCATGTCGTGAAGGCATTCAAAGGGTCCATTGGCCTCACGTTCCTTGACCAGATTCTGCATCGCTTCGGGTCCGACCCCTTTGAGCGCGCCGAGGGCATAGATGATCTTGTCGCCGTCGACATCAAAGTCTGCGGTCGAGACATTCACATCCGGCGCGACGACCGGAATTTTCAGCCGTTTGGCTTCCTGAAAGAAGGCGGCGAGTTTGTCAGTATTGTGCAAATCCAAACTCATCGAGGCGGCCAGGAAGGCCACCGGGAAATGGCGCTTCAAGTAAGCCGTGTGATAGCCAATCAGCGCATAGGCGGCAGCGTGGGATTTGTTGAAGCCGTATCCGGCAAATTTTTCCATCGTATCGAAAATGTCATTGGCCAGCGGAGCTTCGATCTCTTTGAGTTCCTTGGCGCCTTTCAAAAAGCGCTCGCGCTGGGCGACCATTTCTTCGAGTTTCTTCTTACCCATGGCGCGGCGGAGCAAATCCGCTTCGCCAAGCGAATAGCCGGCAATTTCTTGCGCCATTCGCATCACCTGCTCTTGATAGACCGGCACGCCATAGGTGGCCTGTAGGATGGGTTCCAGATCGGGGTGCTGATACTTGATCGTGTTCGGGTCATCCTTACCGGCGACATAGACTGGAATATTGTCCATTGGCCCCGGACGATAGAGCGAGATGATCGCGATCACGTCTTCCAGACTGCCTGGTCGGACTTTGCGCAGCGTGTCGCGCATGCCCTGGCCTTCCAATTGGAAGACCCCGAGCGTCTCACCCGAAGCCATCAATTTATAGGTCTCCGGATCGTCCAGACTAAACCATTCTGATCCAACATCGTGACCATCGCGGCGCATGAATTTCAGCGCCCGGTCGATCACTGTCAGCGTTTTCAAGCCGAGAAAGTCGAACTTTACGAGGCCCGCGGATTCCGCCCATTTCATATTGAATTGGGTCGCTGGCAGATCGGCGCGCGGGTCATTATAGAGCGGCACCAATTCCGTCAGAGGCCGGTCGCCAATCACCACGCCTGCAGCGTGCGTCCCGGCATTCCGGTACATGCCTTCGAGTGCCAGCGCTGTATCGAGCAGCTCCCCGACGCGCGGGTCGCGGCTAATCTCTTCATCAAATTTCGGCTCATCATCAATGGCTTCAGAGAGCTTTGGCGGCTTGGCTGGATTAAACGGGATGAGCTTGGCCAGCCGATCAACTTGGCCATATGGCATTTGCATCACCCGCCCGACATCGCGGACCACAGCTTTCGCTTGCAGCGTCCCGAACGTGATGATCATGGCCACCGATTCAGAGCCATATTTGTCGCGCACATAGCGGATCACTTCGCCGCGGCGCTCTTGGCAGAAATCGATATCGAAGTCCGGCATCGAGACCCGTTCCGGATTGAGGAAGCGCTCGAAGAGGAGGTCAAAGCGCAGAGGATCGAGGTCCGTAATCGTCAGCACCCACGCAACCAAAGAGCCCGCACCTGAGCCCCGGCCTGGCCCAACCGGAATGCCTTGCTCTTTGGCCCATTTGATGAAGTCAGCAACGATCAAGAAATAGCCCGGGAAGCCCATCCGCTCGATAATGCTGAGTTCATAATCGAGCCGTTCGAAATAGGTCTCGCGCGTCGCATAGAGCTGCGGCGCGGCTTCCAAACGCGCTTCCAGGCCCTCTTTCGCCTGCAATTTGAGTTCATCAATTTCAGAGCGAGAGCCATCGCCAAAGTTTGGCAGAATGGGTTTATGCTTGGTCGCGCGAATGCCGCAGCGCCTGGCGATTTCCGCCGTCGTCTCAATCGCTTCCGGCAAGTCTGCGAAGAGCTCGCGCATTTCCGCTTCGGTCTTGAGATATTGCTGGCTTTCGACCTGCGGGCGATCCTCTTGGCCGAGATATGCGCCATTGGCGATACACATCATCGCATCATGCGCTTCGGCATCATCGGCTTTCATGAACCGCACATCATGGGTCGCGACGATTGGCAGATCGAGCTCATAGGCGAGCGCCAACAGACCCGGCTCACACTGCATTTCTTCCGGTGAGCCATGCCGTGTAATTTCGACATAACAACGTCCAGGAAACTGCGCTGCGAGCGTCTGCAAAGCGGTTTTCGCCTCGTCGGGTTTTCCGCGCAAGAGGTGGCGCGCAACTTCGCCCTCGGCGCCGCCGGTGAGAACGATCAGCCCGTCCGTCTGGTCTTCCAGATAGCGTTTGTGAATCCGCGGCACACCATCTTCGGCATCCAGATAGGCAAACGAGGACAAGGCCATTAGCCGCTCATACCCAGTCTTATTCTGAGCATAGAGCGAGAGCCGGGTAATTGTTTCCTGATGGGCGCCATCCGTGACATCGAAACAGACCGCCATAACCGGTTGCACACCAGCTCCAGATAGGCTTTCAGCCAGTTCGAGCGCGCCGAATAAGTTGTTGCGATCGGTCACGGCAACCGCGGGCATGGCCTGGTCGACGCACCATTTGGTCAGGCCCTTTGTGCTGATCATACTCTCCAGCAAAGAGAATGATGTTCGCACCGCAAGATGGATGAATGGCGTTTGCCCCAAAGCGCACTCCTAACCCGAATTCAGCCCGCAATGACGGCCTAAAACAAATGATTGCGCTGATTCTCAAACGGAAGAACCAAACGGTGCAGCCATGCTCAACTCCACGCGCTACGCCTTAGCAGAAAAAGTATGAGAACAAAAGAAGAACTTTAGCGTCTCTATTGGAAAACTGTGAGTTTCCCGTCTTGCAGCGTCAGAACCCGGTCCATGTGTTGCGTTAGAGACATATTATGGGTCGCGACCAGCACCGCAGCACCCTCGCTCCGGGCCATGCGAATAAGGCTTTCGAACACCCGTTCGGTGGTCGCCGGGTCGAGATTGCCCGTCGGTTCATCAGCAATCACAAGGCGTGGATCATTGACCAAAGCCCGCGCGATCGCGACGCGCTGTTGTTCACCACCAGACATTTGTCCAGGCTGGTGCTTTACCCGCTCTGAAAGCCCCATCTCAGCCAGCAAGGCATCGGCTTTCTCCCGCGCTTTGCGACGCGGCAAACCGCCAACCATAAGGGGCATGGCGACATTGTCCCTGGCATTGAATTCTGGCAGCAAGTGGTGGAATTGATAGACAAATCCAAGCTTTTCACGTCGCAGCCGGGTGCGCCCCGTATCGTTCAACGCCATACAATCTTCGCCTTCCAAGAAGACTTGCCCGCCTTCCGGCTTCTCAAGCAGGCCAGCGGTGTGCAGAAGCGTCGACTTGCCTGACCCTGACGGCCCGACCAGCCCAACCAATTCGCCCGGGTTGAGCACGAGGTTGGCGCCTTCCAAGACTTTCAGAACACCCGCTTCTGACTTGTATTCACGGACAATATTTCGGAGCTCCAGAACCGCCGTCATTATTCAAACCTCAGCGCTTCGACAGGATCCAACCTTGCCGCCGCCCAAGCTGGCCAAATTGTCACCAGCATCGACATGGCCATCGCCCACAGCGTGACGAAAGACACTTCCGCCCAGTTTAGCTCCGCTGGCAAACCATCCAATCCGTAAACGGTGGGTGGGAACAATTCGCGCTGAATGACAAAGCTGATTGCGTTTTCAACCGCGTCAATGTTCACCACAATCACCACGCCCAAGGCCGCTCCAATCAACGCCCCGGTCAGACCGAGCAAAGCGCCGATCATCAAAAACACCCGCATCACCGACCCACGGGAGGTTCCGACGGTGCGCAGTATAGCGATGTCGCGGGTCTTATTCTTCACCAGCATGACGACACCCGTAATAATGTTCAAAGAGGTGATCATGATCAGGATCAGCATGATGATCATCATCATCGACCGCTCCGTGTTCAGCGCCCCGAAATAGGCCTCGCGTTGGACTTTCCAACTTTGAGTCGGGAACTTGTATTCGATCGTGGCTTGCACCGCCCGTTCCGCCGGGTCCGTGTCCATCGGCTCAGGCACGCGCAGATCGATCTTGTCGTAAACACCGCGTCGATTGAAGAATAATTGCGCCTGTTCGATCGGCATGAGGATGTAGAGCTGATCGAGCTCAACACTGCCAGTCTGGAAGAATTGGCCAACCGTGTACGCTTTGCGCCGCGGCGTGGTGTTGCCAAATGGGTTGTTGAACCCGTTCGGCGTGATCAATGTCAGCCGGTCCCCCGGATAGAGTCCGAGCTCGGCGGCCAGGAAGCGTCCAACCAGGATCACATCACCGCCATTGCGGCCTTCGCCAAACCCAAAGGCCCGCGCCGCGTCCGCCCCGCCCTCTAGAAAAGGCAGATTGTCGAGATCTTCGGTCCGCACGCCGCGGACAATGGCGCCGCTTTGACGCCGGTCTGTGGTGGCCAGGACTTGTTGCTCGACAATTGGCATCGCCTGGTCAACTTCGGGCAGCGCCTCGATCCGCGATGCCAGATCATCAATCGACTCGGCGGGCTCATCTTGGGTGTAGACAAAGACATGGCCTTGCCCGCCCAACATCGCATCGAGCAAAGTCGCACGAAAGCCGCTCATCACCGACATGATGACGATCAGCGCCATAACCGCGAGGAGGATGCCGATGAAGGAAACAATCGAAACGACGGACACCCCGCCATTCGCCCGCGTCGCCCGCAAATAGCGCCAAGCAAGGGTGCGTTCGACTTGTCCGAATGGGGTCGCGCGGCTCATGATCTGACGCCTATTTGGGAAATATGGACAAATCGTGATGGTGAAGGATTGGAACCGCACATCGGATCGGTCTTCATTCTATCCGGCGATACCTGCGAAAGCAGGTATCCATGGACCAAAACGTCCGGCGGTCTCATCGGCAAAGTCCTGTCCATGGACCCCTGCTTTCGCAGGCGTCTGCGGAAAATGGAGTTCGTTTTAAAGACCAAAACCTAATCACGCGCCCATCACTTTGTTCACGGCCGATTCGAGCGACAGGTCTTCTTTCTCTCCCGTCGCGCGGCGTTTTAGTTCAACCGTGCCGGATTTAACCCCGCGCGGCCCGACTGTGATTTGCCAAGGCAGACCGATCAGCTCCATGCGCGCAAATTTTGGCCCGGCCCGCTCGGAGGTCTCGTCATAAAGCGGGTCTTTGCCGGCTGCGACGAGCTTGGCATAGGCCTCATCCGCGACCGCAGCGACATCGTCTGCGTCCGGCTTCATTGAAATGATCCCGGCTCCAAACGGCGCCACGGCGTCTGGCCAGATGATGCCATTCTCATCATGGCTGGCTTCAATAATCGCCCCGACACAGCGAGACACACCCACGCCATAAGAGCCGCCATGAATGGTCACCAGGTCGCCCTCTTTGGTCTGCACTTCGGCTTTCATGGGATCAGAGTATTTGGTGCCAAAATAGAAGATGTGGCCGACTTCAATCCCGCGCGCTTTGACCTGGCGGTCCGCCGGAATAGCGTTGAAGGCTGCTTCATCATGCTTTTCTTCGGTCGCCGCATAGTATTGCGTGCGCTTCGTCATCTCAGCTTCCAACGCCGTGAGATCTTCAAAGTCGAAATCAGCGCCGGGCGCAGGTACGTCGAGGACCGCGCGATCGCAATAAACTTCGCTCTCACCGCTATCGGCCAGGATCAAGAATTCATGGCTTAAATCGCCGCCAATTGGACCTGGATCAGCCTGCATCGGGATCGCCGTAATGCCCATGCGCGCGAATGTGTTGAGATAAGCGGCGAACATTTTCTGATACGACACGCGCGCCGCGTCTTCAGACAAGTCGAAGCTGTACGCGTCTTTCATCAGGAATTCGCGGCCCCGCATAATCCCAAAGCGGGGACGGATTTCGTCGCGGAATTTCCATTGCTGATGATAGAGATTGATCGGCAGCGCTTTATAGCTCTTCACGAATGACCGGAAGATGTCGGTGATCATCTCTTCATTGGTCGGGCCATAAAGCATGTCGCGGTCATGCCGATCAGTAATGCGCAGCATTTCCTCGCCATAATCATCATAGCGGCCAGACTCGCGCCACAAGTCGGCTTGTTGCAGCGTCGGCATCAACATCTCAATCGCGCCGGCGCGATCCATTTCTTCGCGGACGATTTGCTCAATCTTCTTCAAGACGCGGAAGCCGAGCGGCAGCCAGGAATAAATCCCGGCGCCATTCTGGCGCACCATGCCTGTGCGGAGCATCAATTTGTGGCTCGCAATCGTCGCGTCCGAAGGGACATCTTTCGAGACGGGAATAAAATATCGAGAGAGGCGCATTTAATTGTCATTCCTGACTGAGAATTCGAATTGCTCGTGTTATGCAGAACCGATCGGCTTGGCTAGAGGCAAGTGCTGCGCTTGACCTCACGGCGAATGCGGGCATGGCTAGGCCATGCTTCTTTGGGACGTGACATTTCGATTTGCGACAATCACTATTCTTTTGGTGACCGCCGCACTTTCATACCGCGATGCGCGTCATCTTTTACAAGCACGACTCGCGATCGCCCTCTGCATCTGCTTGGCGAGCATGTTAGCAAACACTCTACCCGAGGCCCTGGATCCTCCGCAGATCTGGGTCGCCATTGCTTGGCTCGTTCACATTCCAAATATCGCACTGCTCTGGTTGTTCGGCCTATCTCTGCTCGTCGATGGATTTCGATTAAGACGGATACATTGGGCAGCGATTGTCGCGCAGTATATCACTCTGATTGTTTTGCAGATCGCGCTCACCGTGGATAATTCGGTTGGTATTTTTTGGTGTGTCGTGATCAGTCGCATTATCGGCTTGAGCATATTGGCAAATTTATTTTGGGTCTCGATCACCGGCTATCGCGATGATCTTGTCGAAGGTCGCCGCAGCACGCGCGTTTGGTTTATGGTCGCCTCGTCAATCGCCGCCTTGCTGATTGTTGGCGGGGAAACATTGCAATTTTTCCTCTCCGGCGCGGCCCCCGATCCTGAATGGTTCAAGATCGCACGTGTGATGATCATTTTCCCAATTACGCTCTATTCTGTGTTCTGGTTTTTACGGTTGCAACCTGAACAGTTTTTGTTCGAAACCGTGCAACCTCGCGAAGCGACCCCGCCGGCAGTCGCCCCTAAAGACTTGGCAACTCATTCCCGATTGGTCGCGGCTATGGAGGAGACTAAACTCTATCGCGAGCAAGGCCTCGGCATTGGCGACCTTTCGACCAAGCTCAATGTCCCAGAGCATCAGCTCCGCGCGCTCATCAATAAAGGACTCGGCTATCGCAACTTTGCGGCCTTTCTCAACCAGTATCGTCTGGCCGAAGCCAAAGCCCACCTGGCCGACCCGGAACAGGCCCGCACGCCGATTCTGACCATCGCCATGGATGTCGGCTATGCGTCGCTGGCGACGTTCAACCGCGCCTTCAAGTCCGAAGAAGACACCACCCCGAGCGCCTTTCGCAGCAAAGCGTTGAGCGAGGCTGCGCAATCTTGAAAATCTGTCCTCATTTTTGAAATTGTGCATGCAATTTCGCGCCTGCAGAGAGGCTCAGCCTAAAATCTGATTGTCTAACCTCATCGACAAACGAGGAGACAAAAAATGGAAGTATTACCGTTCTTTACCGACTATCTGGGCCCGCGCATTCTCGGTGGTATTCAGTTTGAGTCGACCCGCTATGCGATGGGCACGTTGGTCACGTTTTTTGTGCTCTGGATTTTCCTGCATCGGTTCATCGAAACCCGCAAAATCCGCAAACCCACACCTCGTGCGAAGCAGATTCAGATGGAATTGAAGCACTCTTTCAAGACCGTGTGTGTCTTCGTCGCGATGGACATTTTCATCTTCGAAGCGGCAGACATTGGCCTGTTCCAGAAATATGATGATTTCGCCGATTATGGCATGCTCTGGTTCTGGATTTCGATCCCGCTCCTCATCATCTTGCATGATGCGTATTTCTATTGGACGCACCGTCTGATGCACACGGCCAAGCTGTATAAGCGCACCCATATGCAGCATCATCGCTCGCACAATCCAACGCCGTTCACAGCCTATAATTTCGCCGCCGCGGAAGCCGTTATCGAATATATGTATGTCCCAATCGCGCTGATGCTGATCCCGACGCACAATCTGGCGCTGTATATCGTGTTGTCGATCATGATCTTCAAAAACGCCTTGGCGCATTGCGGCTATGAAGTCTTCCCTCGCAGCTGGGCGCGGATGCCCGTCCTTGGCTGGCTGACCACCGTCACCCATCATGACATGCATCATGAGCGCGGCACCGGAAATTTCGGCTTCTACTTCACCTGGTGGGACCGCTGGATGGGCACCGAACATCCGAACTATCTCGCCCGCCTCGACGAACAAGAAGCCCGCGCCCAAGCGATCAAAGCGGCCCGCCGCGCCGCCAAGAAACGGCCTCAGATGGTGCCGGCCGAATAGGCAAAACCGTCTCTCGATAAACTCAAACGGTCGGAGCCCCTCTCTCGCTCCGGCCGCTTTTTTTGGGGCATCGACACGTGCGCGTCAGAGTAATAGGACTTTCTTTCTGATTGTTCGTGTCGAGGCATTCCGATTAAGCGGTTCTTTTTCATTTGTTTTTTTGCGTTCGGGCTGAGCGTCCTTGCGGCGTGTTCAGCGCCCACGTCGCAAGACTCGGCGACCGTCGCTGTGGCGACGAATTTCAAGACGACACTGGAAAAACTCCAAACCGACTTTGAAGCCCGCAGCGGATATGCGCTCAACCTTGTCTCCGGATCGACGGGCAAGCTTTATGCGCAAATCGTCAATGGCGCGCCTTATGATGTGTTTCTGGCAGCGGACCAAGCGCGGCCCGAACGGCTGGTCGAAGACGGCCAAGCTAACGGTGCGTCGCGGTTTACATATGCCCACGGCGGGCTGGCGCTGTGGGGTCCAGCGCGAGACGACGTCACCCCCGACACGCTCTGGGAAACAGATGTCACCCGGTTTGCCCTCGCCAATCCAGATCTCGCCCCGTATGGCGCAGCCAGCGTCCAATTGCTCGACCGCTATGAGCGGCGCGACGTGTTCGAACCACACCTCGTTTATGGCGAGAGCATCGGCCAAACCTTTGCCTTTCTCAGCACCGGAAATGCGGAGCTTGGTTTTGTCGCGGCCTCGCAAGTGCTGGCTTTGCCAGAGCCGGATCGTGGCGGTTATTGGCTGGTGCCCCGGCAACTGCATGACCCGATCGCGCAAGACGCGGTGCTGCTCAAGCGTGGCACTGGCAATCGCGTCGCCGCCGCCTTCCTAACCTATCTGAGATCCGACGATGCCCGGAAGATCATCCGCGAGAGTGGCTATTGGACCGAATACGGAGATTGGGTCGAATGAGCTTGCCTGATCTCTCCGCCCTCTGGCTAACGGCGCGTCTAGCCTTAGTCACCACCCTGGTCCTCCTCGCCATCGGCACGCCGCTTGCCTGGTGGCTCGCGCAAACCAAGTCACGGTTCAAACCCGCAATTGAGGCGCTGATCGCCCTACCGCTCGTTTTGCCGCCGACAGTGCTCGGTTTCTATCTTCTCATCGCGATGAGTCCGAACGCGCCCTTTGGTGGGTTTTGGCTGGCGGCGACGGGCGATACGCTGAGCTTCTCCTTTACCGGCCTGGTCATCGGCTCAGTGATCTATTCCTTCCCCTTTATGATCCAGCCTTTGCAAAGCGCCTTCGAGGGCCCGGTCCAGCAAGCCATGCGCACCGCCGCCAGCCTGCGCGCCTCGCGGGTCGACGCTTTCTTCTCCGTCGCCGTGCCGATGTCCGTCCGTGGCTTTGTCACGGCGACAGTGCTCTCCTTTGCCCACACCCTCGGTGAGTTTGGCGTGGTCCTCATGGTCGGCGGCAATATTCCCGACCGCACGCGCGTCGCCTCGATTGAGATTTATGAGAATGTTGAGACGCTCAATTATGGCGACGCGCATGCGCTGTCGCTGATCCTGCTGGTTATCTCATTCATCACATTGTTCTGCGTTTTCCTGTTCAACAAACGGTTCCCTGCGCATGTCCGGCTCTGAGCTCATCTTAAAGGCCGAGATCGCGCGCGACGATTTCTCGCTGGTCCTGGACGAACAGGTGCCGCTGGAAGGGGTCACTGCCGTTTTCGGCCCGAGCGGGAGCGGTAAGACAAGTCTCCTCAACCTGGTCGCTGGCTTCCTGGGGCCTGATCAGGGCGAGGTCACGTTCGCAGGGGATATCTGGGTGCGATCACAGCCAAAAGCGTGGCTGCCGCCGCATCGCCGTCCGGTCGGCACGGTGTTCCAAGACGCGCAGCTCTTCCCGCACCTCTCGGTGCGCGGCAATCTCGATTATGCTGACAAACGCGCCGACAAGGATGCGCCAGGGCATCCGCGCGCAAAGGTTGAAGAGGCGATGGCGGTCGGTCCGCTGCTTGAGCGTGCCGTACAGACCCTATCCGGTGGGGAGAAGCAACGCGTTGCCATTGCCCGCACCTTGCTGACCCGCCCCCGGCTTTTACTGCTCGATGAGCCGCTCTCAGCCTTAGATACCGCGCGCAAAGCCGACCTCCTGCCCTTTCTCGAGACCTTGAAGACTGAGTTCGCCCTGCCGACCCTGTATGTCAGCCATGATGTCGATGAGGTCAGCCGCATTGCTGACCGCGTGATGATGCTCGAAGAAGGTCGCGTAATCGCGACAGGGCGCACCGATGAAGTGCTGAGCCGGTTCGGCTTAGAGGCGGGGCGCAATCCGTATGAGCAAGCCAGTGTCCTACGCGGCGTGATTGACCAAGAGGCCGCACGAGATGGGTTGATCGCGGTGCGGATCGGCGACGCCGCGATGTGGCTCGCCGCCGATATCGATCTGGCAAATGGCACTGCAGTATCGCTAAAAGTTCCCGCCCGCGATGTTTCAATCGCTCTGGAGAAGCCGACGGGGATTAGCATTCAAAACATGCTGAGCGCGACTGTGGACGCAATCGCGCCAACCAAGCGACCCGCCTTCCAGACCGTCACACTGTCGGTCGGCGACCAGTCCTTACTTGCGACCGTGACCCGCAAAGCCGTGGCGGACCTAGGGCTCGCACCCGGACGGTCGGTCTACGCGTTGATAAAAAGCGCGACCTTTCACCATTAGGCCAACGTTCAGGCGTGTTGCTTGTCCTGCGCGTGCTGGATTTCCAGAATCTCGCGCCCGAGGAAGAAGGAAATCGCGGTCCGGATCAGCACCAATAGTCCAACAAAGATGAGGTCCGTGAGCTCCCGCGTAATCACCGTATGGATGATGTCAGAGGCGATCATGAATTCGAGCCCGGTCAGGATGTACGTCCCGAGAATGGTCCGCGCCGCACTGAGATTGGACAGGTTTTTGGTCAAGCCAATGCCGTGGCGAAGGCCGGCCAGGAGCCGGAACAGAGACACGAAAAACCCGAATAGAATCAGCACAACGCCGATCAAGTCGATGCAAATCGCCAAGCCTTCTAGGGCGTGCGCCACGGGCTCATCTAAGCCGAAAGGCAAGTGTTCCAGTGACGTCCCACCGGTCATGCCGTCCATCGCGTGGCCGCGCTCTACGGTGCTCATCACAATAGCTCCGCATCGGTGAACACCTCGACCAGGCTTGGCCCTTCATGGGCGATAGCTTTGGCCAGGGCTTCGTCGAGCTGGTCACGGGTTTTCACTTGCTCGCCCATACCGCCGCAGGAGCGGGCAAAGCCCGCAAAGCTCGGATTGACCAGGCTGGTTTGCCAGACTTCGAACTCAGCAGCTTTTTGTTCTTTCGAGATTTTGCCCAGCTCAGCATTGTTCATCAGCACGTGGGTGATGTTCATGCCGTATTTGACGGCGGTGGTGAATTCCATCGCATATTGGCCAAAGCCGCCATCGCCAGACACAGAAACCACTTTACGACCTTTATACGGTCCGTCTTCCTGCGTCGCCGCCCAAGCGCCCATGGCTGCCGGAAAAGCGAATCCGATGGAGCCAAGATAGCCGGACATCAACACCCGCTGCTGGCCCGTCGGTTCAAAGTAACGTCCGAAAGAATAGGTATTATTTCCTACGTCCACGGGAAGGATGGCATCGGCGGGGGTCGCGCGCGTCAGGGCTTCGAACAAAGCTGCGGCTGAAACACCTTTGCCGCGGTCCTCTGCGACCCGGCGGTCTTTCTCAGCCCGCCACAGTTTCCAACGCTCGGCCACTTCGCCGCGCGCATCCATCGCCGCGCCGCTATCCTTCAGGGCCGCCCGGAACACCTCAGCTGTCACCCCAACGTCGCCCATGACAGGCACGGTCACAGGGTGCCGTTTGGCGAGACGCATCGGATCGGTATCCACTTGAATGGTCGGCGCGCCTTCGTAGATGCCGGTATGGTCAGAGAAGCTTGACCCGAAGACGATGAGCAAATCGGCTTCATTCATAAACCAACTCGCAATCGGCGTGCCGGAGCGACCCATGACGCCCGCTGCCAGCGGATGATCATCGCCAATCTGGCCTTTCGCCTTGAACGTCGTCGCCACCGGCGCGCCAAGCTGCTCGGCCAGAGCAATCACTTCGTCCATCCCGGTGAGCGCGCCATAGCCGACAATAATCATTGGACGCTTCGCGCCTTTGAGCAGCGTCATGGCTTGGTCAATAGCACCAGGCGGCGGGGCCACGGTGAGATCCGCCATACGTCCGGCAGGGCCATAGGCTTTCGCCCCTTCCGCGGCGGGCTTTGGCTGGACGTTATCTGGAAATACCAGGTGTCCGACGCCGCGCTTCAGGATGGAGGTCTTGATCGCTTGCGACATCAGCAAAGCGTGGTCGGACGTCAGGTGTACCGTTTCTGAGAATTCGGCCACGGCCTCGAACGCCGCTTCCAAGTCAATGTCTTGGAAGGCATGCACGCCAACCACTTGGTCCTGCACTTGCCCGGTCAGCGCCAGCGCAGGCGCGCTGTCGACCTTGGCGTCCCAGAGGCCGGTCAGGAGGTTGGTGGCCCCTGGCCCGGCAATGGTCAGTGCCGCCGCCGGGTGTCCGGTCAGCTTGCCATAGCCAGACACCGCGAACGCGGCACCGCCTTCATGCCGAATGCCGTAGTATTTGAGTTTGCCTTCTGCCTCTTGCGTTCGAAGCGCATCAGCAAGACCAAGGTTGGAGTGGCCAACCATGCCGAACACGCTGGTCACACCCCAATTGGTCATCGTCTCAGCCATCACGTCGGCAATTGTCCGCTCGCGCGGCGGCAGTTCCGGGACGCCGACATAGATTCCATCATCGCGGATATCCACGTCGAACATCTCCTGGCCGGTATCTTCATGCCCACCCGGCGGCTTGCCGGTCAGCGGATCAAAGTCCCAACCATGCCAGGGGCAGCGCAGCCAGCATTTGTCGTCAATGCCTTCTTCGATCGATCCTTCGCCAAGCGGCCCGCCTTGGTGCGGGCACTTATTATCCATCGCCGCGTATTGGCCTTTGAAGTGGACGAGCGCCACTGATTGGGTGCCGGCGGTCGCAGATTTCACGCGCCCTTCGGCCACTTCTCCAGGCTCAGCAACCTTATGCCAAATCAAAGTGGTTGTGCTCTTAGACATTCTTATACCCCTCGCTTGCTTTTGGCTGACCTATCGGAATTATCTATGTTAGGCATATAAAACGTCGATCACAATTTTTTGGGCGGATGTGATTGGCGTGTCAGAACCTCTCTCGATAGAGGCCAGGCAGAGGAATTAGAGGGGAAGTCTGAAATGAACAAAACTGCCATTGCCAAATGGGATGACCTAGCAGACCGCCAGCCTGAATATGCCATCATAGGCGAAGTCGACTTAGTTGTTGTCCGTTTCGATGACACGGTCTCTGTCTTCTATGGCCGCTGCCTCCACCGAGGGGCCTTGATGTCGGACGGCCATGTCGATGCCAATGACAATCTGATTTGCGGCGTCCACAATTGGGATTACAGGCTCGATAGCGGCGTGTCTGAATATGAAAATTCGGAGGCTCTGCCCAAGTTCCAAGCCTGGATCGAAAATGGCGATGTTCTGGTTGATGCCGACGAGATCAATGCCTGGGGCCACGCCAATCCGCAGCCCTATCAGCGCGATGAATATCTCGGCCTTTACCAGGACCCGAGCCATGCGCCCCACCCTGAGCCAACCAATAGCCTGATCCAACAATATGCCCGCGATGGCCTCAGCAAAGTCGGTCATCATGGCGTTACCGACTCGATGGGCGTACCGCGCGCGGATCTTCCCAAATGGGACGATATTCAAATGATCACCGCGCAGCTGCACAAGATGCCGCTGCTGGACGATGAACCCGTCGACACAAAAACCGTCATCGGCCCGAATGCGCAAAAACCGCTGCAGCTCGATATTCCGCTATTTGTCTCGGACATGAGTTTTGGGGCGCTGTCAGAACCGGCAAAAGTCTCGCTGGCGCGTGGTGCAGAACTCGCGGGCACTGGCATCTGCTCTGGCGAAGGCGGCATGTTGCCGGAAGAGCAAGAGGCGTGTTCCCGCTATTTCTATGAGCTCGCCTCCGGCCGGTTCGGCTTTTCCTGGGACAAGCTCGACAAGGTCCAGGCCTTTCATTTCAAAGGCGGCCAAGGCGCGAAGACTGGCACGGGTGGTCACCTGCCGGGCAATAAAGTGAAGGGCAAGATCGCCGAAGTCCGCGGTTTGAAAGAAGGCGAAGCAGCGATTTCTCCGCCGCGTTTCCCGGATTGGACCGATTGTTTGCAAGTCAAAGACTTTGCTGACGAGGTCCGCGACCGCACGGGCGGCATCCCGATCGGCTACAAACTCTCGGCCCAACATATTGAGAAAGACATCGAAGCGGCGCTTCTGGTTGGGGTCGACTATATCATTCTCGATGGCCGCGGCGGTGGCACAGGGGCGGCCCCGATCATTTTCAGAGACAACATATCGGTGCCGACCATTCCAGCCCTGGCCCGGGCGCGGAAATTCCTCGACGAGTCGGATCGCAAAGATGTTTCATTGATCATCACAGGCGGCCTTCGCAAACCTGGCGATTTCGTCAAAGCCATGGCGCTCGGCGCTGACGCCATTGCGGTCTCAAATGCCGCAATGCAAGCGATTGGGTGTATCGCCATGCGGGCTTGTCATACGAATAATTGTCCGGTCGGCATTGCCACGCAGCAGCCGCACCTGGTCTCACGCTTGGTGATTGAGAAATCAGCCCATCGCTTGAAAAACTTCTTCGAAGCCTCGACGGACCTGATGAAAGTCATGGCCCGCGCGTGCGGACATTCAAAGCTCAGCGATTTCACTGCCGATGACCTCACCACGTTTAGTCGCGAAATGTCCGACTTATCCGGCGTAGGTTATGCAGGGGTTGGGCGATGAGCGAAGCCGCTGCCGAACACCTGGTGATCGCGATTGGGCTCTATTTCCTACTCGGTCTTCTGGTCGGGCTGATCTACCTGTTTGGCGGTGTCGGCCGCATCGATCCGGTGGCCAAGGGCAAAGGCATGCCGTTGCGAGTCAGGCTTTTGATCTTGCCGGGAATTGTCGGCCTGTGGCCGCTCATGATCAGCAAACTGTTCCTGCAAAAGGAGCCACCCGTGTCATGAAACGCGCGCATCGAAAGTCTCATTTTCTGCTTTGGCTGGTCCTCGCCCCGGTCATGTTCGCGACGATTGTCCTGGCCGTCCTTCATCGACCCGCTGCGCCTGTGAATGACGCCTTGCCGGACGCGTTGATTGAGGAGGCTGGCTAATGTCTCACGATTATAAAGCCGTGCAATGGACGCCGTTCAAGAAACGCTTTGATCTATGGCTTCTCGGCGGCGTCGTGGTCTATTTGGTCGGCTTCATTGCAGTTAGCTATGCGACCCAGCCTGCAGGCGACAGTTTCACGCCGATTCAAGCGCTCATGCGGGCAACGGGGACGCTCGCCTTTCTGCTGCTCACGTTCATTCTATGTATCGGTCCGCTGGCCCGGATGACGGACCGGTTCAAGCCGTTCCTATACAATCGCCGACATCTGGGTGTGACGACATTTTTGATCGCGCTCGTGCACGCGGCCCTGGTCGTCCTTTGGTATCACGGCTTTTCAGAGACCAATCCCTTCGTCTCCATATTTATCTCGAATCCTCGCTATGACAGCCTCGCAGGATTCCCCTTTGAAGTGCTCGGCGTTGGCGCCCTCTTCATCATGTTCCTCATGGCCGCCACCAGTCATGATTTCTGGAATGCCAATCTTGGACCGGGCCTCTGGAAGGCGCTGCATATGGGCGTGTATCTGGCATACGCGCTGTTGATTGCGCATGTCGCTCTGGGCGCCATTCAGTTTGAGAAAAGCCCGATCTATGTCGCCCTACTCGCGAGTGGAGCAACAGTCGTCGTCGCTTTGCACATATTGACGGGACTCGCCATTTTCCGCGGCTCAGATCGCCCAGACGAGGATGGCTGGCTGAAAGTCGCTTCTGTGGCAGACATGGAAGACGCCCGCGCGAAAATCGTCCGCCCTGCCTCCGGCGAAGCCATCGCCGTGTTCCGGGATGGCGACAAAGTCTCAGCCGTGTCGAATGTCTGTCGTCACCAAGGCGGCCCGTTGGGGGAAGGCAAGATTGTCGATGGCTGCATCACCTGCCCCTGGCATGGTTTCCAATACCGTATGGAAGACGGCCAATCGCCGCCGCCTTTCACCGAGAAGATTGCCACTTATGCGACCCGAATTGTCGATGGCGTGGTCTATGTGAACCCTGAGCCCAATGCCCCCGGCACCCCACAAGCCCCGAGCCAGATTGGAGCCATGACATGAGCAAGGATGAGTTCTTCATCGGCTGGGCGGACACGCCGAAACTCGATCGCCGGTTCTTTTTCGGCGCCGGGCTCGGCTTGCTGGCCGGCACGGTGGCCACTGCGGCGGGGGTCGCTGCCCTCCAGCGTCCCGTCGGGCCAGGCACTTGGAACATGGGTGAAGTCCGCGAATGGCGCGGCATCGCCACCGCAGAACCGTACGGCATGTTGCGCACGCTCGACCTTGACGGCACGCCGCGCACAGCGCTGCTCGGTTGCCAAGGCAAATGCGGGGTGAGCGCCAAAATTGGCGCCTTGGCGGGCAAACCTGTGGTCGTGAAAGGTTCCCTCCTCCAACGCGGCCCGCATACGATGATTGCCGTGATTGATGGTCTGGATTGGATCCGCGAAGACGCCGAAGGGACGATTGGTGACTTAGCCTTCCCAACCCCTGAACCGCTTTTCGAAGCGTCTCTGAATGGCGAAATTCTCGACAGCAAATGTTGGTTCGGGGCGATGCGGCCCTCGGAAGGCAAAGTCCATAAAGCCTGTGCCAGCTTGTGTATTCGCGGCGGCATCCCGCCGGCCTTCTATGTCAAAGACCGCAAAGACCAGACGGCGCTGATGATCATGACGTCTGGTGGCTATGGCCACAATAAAGACCTCCTCCCCTATGTCGCCGATCCTGTGACAATCACCGGACAGGTGCAAAGGTTTGGAGATCTGTTTTTGCTCGACGCGCCGGTGAGCGCGATTAATCGACTCTAATTGGCGACTCTAACTGCCAGCACTAATTGGTTGAGCCGAAAGTCGCGCCGGTCTGATCGAAATAGCTACGCCAGAACGCTTTCAACTCACTGATCGGCAGATCATACTCCTGCCGTGGAACAATCCGTGCGACGACGTCTACCCCATCAAAGCGAGGCGTCTGGCTGGCAATCGAGGCATTGCCGTAAGCGGCTAAATCTGCGCCATTGCGATAGAATGAAAAGCCATCCGAATGCTGCATCAGATCCGAGACGATGACCAAGCGACGATTCTTGCGATTGGTCTGGAAGTCGGCCCGATCGCCGACCGCGTAAAGCGCTTCGAACAATGGCGAGCTCGGCTGACTGGTCGTTTTAAGCGTATCGCCAACTGTGGCCGAGAGCGGCTTATAGAAGTGCTCGCGCCAGGTATCGTCGATCATACGTGGATTTTGCAGGATCGGATTGGCATCTTCCACACTGCCGGGTGAGCAGTGAACATACAGCGTCTTCGGATCGAATGGCTGTGCGCTGTTGGGCAAAATGACGGTCAGGCGCCCAAAGCGCGGCAAGGCGCGCGCCTCGGCATCGATCAGCTCATCGACCCAAGCAAGATCATTCTCTGAGAACGGATCTGATTGATCGATCAACAAGACCGTATGAGCAGGATCATTGCGATCCATTCGGCATTCTGTCTCTGGGTCTAAGGCGGGCGCTGCATTAAACGCGGCGACGGAAAACAAGCCGACCACGCTGAGCAGCATCACGCCAATGGCGCTGCGCCAAAACCAAGGACCTTTTTCTCTAGGACGGGCCATCTATTCCCTCCGGATCGTCTTTTCAGGCCGAGCGAGCATCGCTCTGTTGCTCACGCGCCATGCGCGCTTCTCGGGCTTTTGCGACCTCTTTGTTGACCTGTTTCTGGATCGATGAAAGCCCTTTTTGGACACTCTGAATATGCGTTTCGAGCCATTCGCGTGTCAAATTAAGAGCGGTTAGGTTTTGTTCGATCCGCTTAATCGCTTCATTCGCTTGCTCGCGCTCTTTGCTGAGATCAAAACCCGGCAAATTGGGCGTTACGATCTCATCAAAATAGGCCGGGATATCCGCCTGTTCGCCGAGCTTATCTCGGAATTTGTTGCGCGCGCGGCGATGGGCTTGGCGATACGCAATCTTAAGCGAGCGCTCTTGATCCGCGGCTTTCGCTGCGATCCCGACGGCGCGGTCGCGATGCGCTTCCAGTTCATTCAGAGATTTCTCAATCTCTCGCTTGGCGGCCGTATGACGCTTATGCTGGGTCTCAAACCAAAACCGGCAGCGGGTGAAGTAATCTGAAAGGTCATCTCGCACGCCATTGCGCACCGCTTGGCGCTGCTCATAGGCCAAGCGTTCCTTGCGCCAGACCCGGCCATAGCCAGGATAGCGGTCCGAAATTCGGTCATAGCCTTCATAAATGGCGACGCCAAAGATGGTCAGTCCAATCAACAGGAGCGCAATCGCAACCAGAGAATTGAGCGCGAAGATGTTCGGGAACATGCTCGCAATCACCGTCCCTGGGGCAATATCGAACATTGAGAACCCGGCCAATGAGCCAGCCTCCTGCGACGCATGCAACGCGACTTCGACGGCATCCCGGAAGTGCGCGATGAAGAAGTTCAGCATAATGCCAAACACGATTAACAGGCCGGCAATCACACCGCCGGCAATCTTAAACCCACGGTCTGGATGATTGAGATAGCGAAGCCCAAAGAAGCCCGCGAGTACGCCGGTCATGACATTCACCGCACTGATCCCAAACGCCACCATCATCCCGCCGAGCAGGCCAGATGATTGCGCGTCTTTGAACAGGAGCGCGTTGAAACAGCCTTCAACAATCATGATCAGCATCAGGATCGCCAAAGTCTGCTCGACATTCTTCTTAATATCGGGCGTGCGTTTGCCGATGCGGTCGCTATGCTCTTGCTTAAAGTGCTGCAGCTCAACCACGGTCGCATCGTGATGATCGCGGGCGCTTTCGGCGTCATCGACTTCATAATGGCGGAATTCGTTCTCTTCGGCTTTGATCACTTCGCGCAGATGTTCGGGATGGATATCCGCGGGTGTGCAGTCTTGAATGAAGTTGCGGACGCTGGCCATCGTGCCGCTCATCCAAGTCTCGAGTCCGCGACGGACGCCCCGCGCGCGTTCCGCGATTTCTTGTTCGCGTTCGCTCCACTGATCCTCAGTCATGGCCTCGGACGCCGGGACGGCATCGGCCGCGTCTTCTTGGGCAATCTTGCGCGTGCGACCGCGGCTAAAGCCGAGCTCGCCGTCCGCCAGTTTGCCTTTCAAGCCGTGCTTGCGCAGCGATTCCTTGCCTTTGAAGATCTTGATCGCTGATTGATAGCCAATATCTGCGCCCCAGCGCACCGATTTATTGCTCATTTGCCCAATCCCATTAACAAAGTCGGCCGTAAAATTAACCCTACTGAAAATCGGTGCAGGGCCTTAACATCCTCCTAAGACGATACTCAGATCGCCTCCGGGCGGGCCTTAAATTTGTGTCATCAAGGCTTGAGGATTGTTTTTGCTAATGAATTCTGAGTATGCCTTGTCCGCTCAACCACGCGAAAATGCGCACCAGGCCGACTCAACGACTCATTGATTGAAAGAAATCGGGATGCGATTGGCGAAAACCGATGCCGGTTACGGGCTGGCGGGCTTGTGTGGCTTACAAACGTATTTCACCAGCTTGCCGCGATGATTATGACCCCACCACCAACGGTGCCTTTTCCACTTTTTACAAGTTTTATAGACCGTTTTGTATTTCGGGGGCTTGTGCCAGCCGTGGCCACAATATTTGTGGCTGAATTTGTATCCATGGCTATACGACCCGCCATGGCTGGATCCGTAGGTGGATGTCGCATTCGTTGTAACGCTTGAGCTTGTCACAGCGGTCGAAGATTCGGGCGCTGCCGCAGCAATCCCGATCGTGCCAAAGGCCAATAAAAGCAAGCTAATCAGTCGAATCATGATGCTTCCCTGTCCAAATTCTTTGGATCACCCTGACGTGCGCTGTGCCGCATTTTTCGCAATTTGGCAATGGCGGATTAACCATACGGGCCGGTTTTCCTTGGCTTTTCGAACGGATGCCCAATCTTTTATCAAGACTGTTGCCGCGTGGCGACAAATAGCCCGTTTTTATGAACGCGTTCGCTAAAGCGTCAGTGATTTATCCTCGCGCACCTCAGGTTCGGAACGTCCCGTGCGGTGTTGTGGCAAAATCAAGAGCACCACGCAAATGCTGGCCAGAAACAATATTGACGGACTGCGCAGCGGGAAGTCGACGAAACTGTGTAGCATCGACACGGAGATGGCCGTGGCCGCTGCCCGGCGCATCCTCACGGTCCGGTCGCCGCTCGCGCGCCAAACCCGAAAGAACTGCCGCAGCAACCATCCCAAAAAGACCGCCAAGAGGAGGAGCCCGATCAGACCGGTCTCAATCGCCCATTGCAAATACTCATTATGGGCATGATTGGCGAACACCAAACCAACCGTATCCGGGTCCTCATAGACCTTATATAGCGGTTCGAATGTGCCGAGCCCGCCGCCAAACCAAAAATGGTCCTGCAGCAGTCTCATACTGATTTCCATGATCCCGACCCGCGAGGTCGGTCCATCATTCTCAATCGATGTAATGCCAAGATCAGAAAGTTGAGGGCTGTACGCAACCAACATAATCATCGGAATGAAGATCATTGCCGGAATGACCAGTCGGATGATTTGAAACTCACGCCGTTGGCTCTGAGTAATCAGCAATCCCATTGCCAGGATCGGCACCAATAACAAATACCCCGCCACGGAGCCTGCCATTAGGACGCCCAGCAATTGCAGGCTGGTGAACAGGCCAATCACCACGCGCTTTGCCATATCGACATCGCTGGTTTTCTCCCGTGACCGCAAGTCACCAATCAAAACAGCTGAGAAAGCCAGAGTCATCAACAGGAAACTCGCCTGATGGTTGACGTTCGAAAACAACCCAACCGGTCGGCCGTCATTGGTGAACTCATAAATGTACAGTCCTGACGTGCCTGGCATCAAAACCTGCGCCAGACCCAATAACGCGCTGAAACTGCCAAGCCCGACAATCGTCCAAGGCAAGAAAGCGACAACGGCGCGCCATCCCAGCCGCAACATTAATAGCACCGCGGCGAACGGGATGAGGACATAGAGAAGCGCGTGATAGGTTCGCCCGGGCGCAACGCTTAGGGATTCGAAAGACGGGCTCAGATCCAGCAATTGCCAGCTTTCTTCAATCATCTCTCGCCCGCCAAGCAGTCGCCACACGCCGATCGGCAGTTCGATCAAATGAAACAGGCCCAATAAAATGTAGCAGAGCAGAAAGCCGATCAGCCATTTTGCTGAAATCGGGAGTTTCTCCCACCGCAATCCCAAAGTGGCGATTGCGCAAATACACCCGCACAAAAACAGCAAAAGCGCGTGGACGTTAAAACCCTCACCGCTCGCTCCGCCAAATATGGCGAACAAAGTGAGCAGGAGCGGCACCCATACGAGGGCCACTTCGCGCCGTCCAACCAATCCGCGCGCGATCTTTTGAAAATCTGCCCATGAAGAGACTTTGAGGCGGCGTTTCCGGCGGGATCGGCTCATGGCTGCGCCTCCATGGGCGCGATGACGATATCGTTCACTTGAAACGATATTTGGCGCGTAAACTGTCCCGGAAAGCCGTGAAACGATAGCTCTTGATAGGCGCAGCCTTCCGGAATTTCGAACGGAATGTCCGCATCTTGCGCCGTCATCGTTGGATCAAAGATGGAGATCTCCAAAGGCAGCGCATCATGCGTCAGACAATTCATCACCCAGACAAAATCACCAACATCATCGCTGGGCAGCGCATCGAGATTTGCTCGAAACAGGTAAGACCCGGCCGCAAGGTGCGTGATCTGCGAGGCAAAAACTGGCCGCCCTCGCCCGCGATAAGAAATCTGCAATGCTTGTTGGCGCGGATGGATCTCAGCGAATCCGGTATCGAGCTGCCAGTTGAAAGGTCGCAGCGCGCGCGATCCGACGAAGGACAAATCGATCAGCCCGTCTGGATGTGGTGCAGCTTCGTCAGGACGTAGATTTTGCCAAGTGCGGAACGCTTGATCGAACTGCCCTGCTCGCGCCAGTTTCTCCAACAGCATCTCATGATGGTCAGGTTGGGCGCGAAAGACATTTTCGACTTGCGCCGGTTCAAGCGCGTCGATGGACAAAACCCGTAGAAAAAACGGAACCCAGGCTTCGCCGCGTTCGGACGCCTTAACCAACGCATCGATCATACCGGGTTCGAGAATCGTTTGATCGAGGCCAAACAATAACTCTTCGCGTTGCTCCGGCCACAACTCATAGGCTGCGCCAAACTGATCCAGCGCCGCGGTCCAGTCGCCGGCAATGATCGCGCGATCCAATAGATAGAAGCGCGCCGTGAGATTACGCCCATCACGATCAAGCGTCGCCGCTGCGAATGAATCTGCTGCCGCGCTGTCCATACTGCCGGGCACGAGGCGATCTCGCTCCACTTCGACCGAAAGCAAACCCTCAAATGGGTAAACCGCTAGCGGCTCTTTGGCGACAATGTCGCGCGCCAGATCAATGACGAGATTATAGTTGAGAACCTCTTCCTCGAGGGCCGCTTCCAATCGTGATTCATCGATCAGCGCCTGATGCGTTGGTAGTCGCAAATCTTCCATTACGAACGGCCAAGCCTGGCCCCGCAGCAGCATGGCCCACAGCCCCGCTAGCCCAAAAAGTCCAGCGATCGCCCATCGAATATAGCGCTCGTCCACCCGCATAGGTTGGTTATGACGAGAATGACACGAAAAGAAACTGTATTCACGCGCAGCGTGAGCGCGTGGCTATGATAATATGCACCAGGCGAGCACGGACTGCTCGGATTTCGGTCGCAAAACACGGAATCGGCGGCCTGCTCGAAACTAGACTTAAATCGACGTAAGCCTCTTGAATTCTGCCATATGGCGATATATATTACGCCACATGGCAAGGAATGGTGAGATGTCTATGCAAACTCAGCTTCTACAAACCCCAACTCCAAACGCTAATCTTGGAGCCCATGATCGCGACCGCGTTGTCTCGGTCGCCGCCCGCGCCTATGCCCGTATCGCAGCTGCTTGGAAACTTCCTAATCCAGCCGCAGCGGCGCTGATCGGCGTCAG
The DNA here is from genome assembly GCA_039194965.1 of Pseudomonadota bacterium. Classification (GTDB taxonomy): domain Bacteria; phylum Pseudomonadota; class Alphaproteobacteria; order Caulobacterales; family Hyphomonadaceae; genus Henriciella. The sequence goes on from JBCCVQ010000012.1 coordinate 53,574, forward strand.
CGAACGCACGTGGGCACGGATGAAGACGGAGCAATGGAATGGCTCACTCGATCAAGACCAATTGATGCGCGTCAGCGCGGTCACAGGTCTGTATAAGGCGCTGCACCTCTATTTCAGCGATAAGATAGCCGACCGTTGGGTCCGCTTGCCAAATACGGGACCGAGTTTTGCCGGTCATAAGCCGATCGACGTCATGCTGCGCGGCGGTCTGCCTGCCATCATGGACACTCGCGACTATGTTGACGCGCTCAGGGGCGGCGTGTGACGCCGCCTCTCATAGAGATCAGCGAGCCAGCGACCGTTCGACTGATCCCGACAAAATATTATGAGCCGCCCGTCTTGCGTCCATTGGTCGACGATGAAGAAGATCTGGATGTGCTGGCCTCAATTGAAGGCCTGACGAATAAACGCCTCAAGGCCCAAACACGCGGTTTGCCTGCCCTCGACCAAAGAGAGCTGGCATTCAACATTTGGGGCCATTCTCACATCAACGCGGCGTTTGCTTACACGCGGCCAGAAGGCAATCGCTTCAATACGGGCGATCGCGGCGCATGGTATGCCTCATTCGATGACCTGACCGCGATCGCTGAAGTCGCCTACCACCGAACGCGCGAGCTGGCCCGTATTCAAGTGTTTGAAGATGAAGCCGTCTACCAAACCTTGCTCGCCGGTTTCATCGGTGAGTTTCATGATTTGCGTCAGGTGGATCGATCCAATGCCTATCTCGGCGAGGTTCCAGAGATCGCCTATCCTGAGGGTCAGCAATTGGCCTTAAGGCTCCAAGCAGACGGCGCGCGCGGCCTGATTTATCCGTCCGTCAGACGAACGTCAGGCACCTGCTTGGTCGCCTTCAGGCCGCACCTGGTTCAAAACGTACGACCGGGCGCGCGGTGGAAACTCATCTGGGATGGGTCGCCCGAATATACGGTGACAACTGACGATTCTTAGTTTCTCGGATGGGATGAGATTAAGCGAAGCTCGCTATTCCCACTCAATCGTTCCAGGCGGTTTCGAGGTGATGTCATAGACCACCCGATTGACGCCTTTCACTTCATTGATGATCCGCGTCGCCACCCGCCCTAAGAAGTCGTGATCGAACGGGAAATAGTCCGCCGTCATGCCATCCGTCGAGGTTACCGCGCGGAGCGCCAGGACGTTCTCATAGGTCCGCTCATCCCCCATCACGCCAACCGTGTTGACGGGCAGCAGCACCGCAAAAGCTTGCCAAATCTCGTTATAGAGATCGGCCTTGTGCAGCTCTTCTAAATAGATCGCGTCTGCTTTGCGCAGCGTGTCGGCTTTGTCGCGGGTAATCTCGCCAGGAATGCGAATGGCAAGGCCAGGCCCTGGGAATGGATGACGCCCGATAAACGCCTCCGGCAGACCAAGCTCGCGGCCGAGCGCGCGGACTTCGTCTTTGAACAGATCGCGCAGCGGTTCGACCAGTTGCATATTCATACGTTCGGGCAAACCGCCGACATTGTGGTGGCTCTTAATTGTGACGGACGGGCCGCCAATCGCGCTGACGCTTTCGATGACGTCAGGATACAGCGTGCCTTGGGCCAGGAAGTCGGCGCCGCCAATCTTTTTGGCTTCGTCTTCAAACACATCAATGAACAATTTGCCGATCGTCTTGCGTTTCTTCTCGGGGTCAGAAATGCCATCCAGCTCGCCGAGGAATAGATCAGACGCGTCGACATGGACCAGCGGGATATTGTAATGCTCGCGGAACAGGCTGACGACTTGCTCGCTTTCATTCATCCGCATCAGGCCATGATCGACATAGACACAGGTGAGCTGGCTGCCGATGGCCTCATGGATAAGCACCGCTGCGACCGAACTGTCGACGCCGCCAGAGAGGCCGCAAATCACCCGGCCTGAGCCGACTTGCGCGCGGATTTTCTCAATCGCTTCCTCGCGATAGGCCGCCATGGTCCAATCGCCTTTTAGGCCAGCAATCTTATGCGTGAAATTGCGCAGGATATGCGCGCCATGCGTGGTGTGGACGACTTCGACGTGGAACTGCGTGGCATAGAATTTCCGCGACCGGTCAACAATCGCTGCCACCGGGGCGCCGGCAGATTTGGCGATCACTTCAAATCCCGGAGCCATCTCTGCGACATGGTCGCCATGGCTCATCCAGACCTGTTCTTCTTCGCCATTCTCAAACAATCCATCGAGCAATTGGTCATCGCCGACTTTTTCGATAAAGGCGCGGCCAAACTCGCGGCTGGTGCCGCTTTCAACCCGGCCGCCGAGCTGTTCCATCATCACTTGTTGACCATAGCAGATGCCGAGCACCGGCACGCCGAGATCGAACACCGCATCCGGCACCCGAGGACTGTCCTCCCAAGTGACACTGGCCGGCCCGCCGGACAGGATCACCGCTTGCGGATCGTACGCGCTGAGGAACGCATCATCGACTTTATTGAAAGGGTGAATTTCGCAGTAAACGCCGCTCTCGCGGAGGCGGCGGGCGATGAGTTGCGTGACCTGACTGCCAAAGTCGATAATCAGCGCGCGTTCATGTTTGTGATCAGCCATGCGGCCCTTTAGCTGAGTCCCGCTTTGGGCTCAACCAGGACAAATCACGACTGGAAAGGAGAGCTTGAGCGGCGACGTCCGAATAGGCCGCCACCTTCTTGCACCAATGGGGTCGAGGTTTTGTGTGTGCCGCCGAGATTGGGCTGTTTCGTTGCGGGGCGGTTTTGCGCCCGCGGGGTGGCTGGCACCGCGCGGGGACGGGCTTTCTCGCGCTTGACCGGCGCCGGCTTGGGGGTCGCTGGCGGCGTGAAGACGGGCAGCGATGGCGGCAGGCTTGCTTCGGGCGCTTCGCTATCTGCCGGGATAAAGCCGCGCTTATAGGCCTCCATCACGTGAATGAGCTTTTTTGCTGGCATGCCGACGGCGGGAATCGTATCGGTGCCGCCGACCAGGAATTTCGCCGCATTGCCCATCATGCTGCCATCCTTCTTGGCTTGCGTGAACGACACCATGCTCGCCGCGGTGATGAGGCCAGAACGGACTTTGTAGACCCGGAAATCGCTAATGTCCGCCCAGGCATATTCCTTGGTCGTGAACCAGTTGCGGACTTTCAGCCCTTGCGGCGTGAGAGACAGATTTTGCAGAACCCCTGCCCCCATCAAGCCGAACACGCCGGCAATGATCCAACCAAATCCGGGCAACATGAAGAAAATTGCCAGCGCCCCCGCAAACCATTTCCAAGCGGTGGGCTTTAGAACGGTGACGCCATCTTTTGTCGTAACTGCCATAAACGCACTCCTCCCCAAACCACTGATATGACACAGCAAATTGAAGGTGAGCCGAAAACGGGTCAGCGATTTTCGTTGGTTGCGTTAACTTTGGCGGCGCAAAACGGCGAAGAAAAAGCCGTCTGTCCCAGCGCTGCGCGGGGTGAGGCGAACACTGCCGCTCGGTCCCTGCCCGGCTTTGATGACCGCTAGGCCTTCATCCGTCAGCAATCCGCTATTGGATGCATGTTGGACCGCATCTTCCTGAACCCAGCCCGGGGTCTGCGCCAAGAATGCGTCGACCCGATCTTCATCTTCTTCGACCAAAAAGGAGCATGTCGCATAGAGCAAACGCCCCCCCGGCTTGACGTATAAAGCTGCGTTGCTGAGCACTTCATCTTGCTGGCTGATGCGCGTTTCTAGCGATTTCGGCTTCACCCGCCATTTGGTATCGGGCCGCCGCCGCCAAGTGCCTGTGCCAGTACAGGGTGCATCGACAAACACGCAATCCATCTGGTTTTTCAGCGCGTCCAGCGCCTCTGGCTCGCGTGGATGCAACAATTGCACATTATGTGCGCCAGAGCGTTTGAGACGCGGAATGATGGCGCTCAGTCGTCGGCCATCAATGTCATAAGCAAAGACTTGGCCTTTGCCCCCCATTGCCGCGGCCAAAGCCAAAGTTTTGCCGCCACCACCTGCACAATAATCCAAGATCTGCTCACCAGCTTGGGCGTTGGCGGCGGCGGCAGCGATTTGCGAGCCAGCATCCTGCACTTCCACCCAGCCTTTCGAGTAAGCCGGAATATTGTCCAAACTGGCTTCGCGCTGAGACGGATCGCGAGCCGGGATGTGATAGGCATTGTGGAGCAATCGCGACGGCTCTGCTTTGGCGCTGCGCAAAGGCCCGCCGGCTTTTTCAGCATCGACTTTTAGCGTGTTGACCCGCAAATCGACATCGGCGCGGACCGCCATCGCTTGTCCCTCCACCGCCGCTAGCTCGCCAAAGGCGCGCTGCATGTGCGGGGTCAGCCAATCTGGATAATCGCCTGCAATGTGCGCCTCAGCCGTGACATCCGGTGCCATCACCAAATGCTCACGCTCTTTTAAGGTGAGCGCACTTGGCGCGTGTTGTTCATCCATCGCATCATCGATGCGGCGAATGTCCCAGCCCCAAGCAAAGCTCAACGCCCCAAGAATAAGCGCGCGCGGACTGTCATCATCCATCGCATGGGCAATCGAATTGCGCTTGCGCAGCGCGTCGAGCACCAGGCCAGACACCCAGGCGCGGTCTTTCGACCCCGCATAACGCGCCCGCTTGCCCCAATCCCGGGCGGCAACTTTCACCGGCTGATGGCGCCCCAAAACATCGCTGAGAACATCCATGGCTGCTGCTATTCGACCCCCGTCACGCATCGGCACGGCCTTTCCATTCGAGTGTTAGCGCGGGTCTAATCGCGGCGGCGCAGATTGCAAAGACTTGGCGCAGTCGAGCCGGGTTTGGTTAACGGATTGCACAATCTGTGGTAGTGAGGCGGCGGAGGAGGACGCAATATGACATTCAGGAAATTCAAAGAAAGTATCCGCAGACGCCAGCGCAACCTGGGGTCTATGGACCGAAATTCACCATCAAGACCGCAGGACGTCATAGTCCCTGGATACCCGCTTACGCTGGCATCGGCGGAAATAATAAAGCGCTCCCAGACGAAATTGCAATTTGGTCTCGTCGCCGGTCTCAGTGCCGGTCTCTTGAGCTTATCATCCTGTGTCACCCCAGACCCCGTCGAAACGGACGTCGTCGAAGAGGACACCCAACCTTTTATCGACCCAGTCACGCTCTCGCAGAGCATGTGCAGCAGTCGGACTTTCCAAGCCTCTGCCGCCGCGCTAGAGACCGCCGCGAAACTCAATCCAGGCTTCGACTATGGCAGCGCCTTCGCTCTCCCTGTCGCGGTCACGGAACATTTCCATTATCCGATTTCAACTGACAATGCCGACGCTCAGCTCTGGTTCGATACCGGCATGGCGCATATGGCGAATTTCAATCATGACGAAGCCATTGCCGCCTTCCGCCAAGCGCAGGCCAGCGACCCGAATTGTGCCATGTGTTTCTGGGGCGAAGGGCTCTCGTTTGGCAGCAATATTAACATCCCCTATGACGCCGCCCGCGGCGCAGCGGGTCTGGTCGCAACCGGCAAAGCGCTCGACCTGAAATCGAGCGCCACGGCCCACGAACAACAACTCATTGTCGCGCTCGGCACCCGTTATAGCGTCAAAGACGAAAACGAAGTGGTGGAGAACGCGGAGCTCTATGCCGAAGCCATGGATCGTGTCGCAACCGCCTTTCCAGAAGACAAGCTGATCCTCTCCCTCGCCGCCGAAGCCAATATGGACACCCAGCCTTGGGATTATTGGCAACCCGGCGCCCGCGAGCCGAAAGGACGGACGGCGCGGACGCTGGCGCTGATCGAAGACGCCCTCGCCATCGATCCGGACTTTGCGCCCGCCATTCACCTTTACATCCACGTCACCGAGTCCTCAGTCGACCCGTACCGCGCAGAGGCCTATGCCGACCGGTTGCTTGAGCAGGACATGGGTATCGGACATTTGGTGCATATGCCGTCGCACATCTATTTGCGGCTCGGCAAATGGAAGAAGTCGCATGAATCCAACATCGCCGCGATCGAAGCGGACGAAGCCTATATCGCTGGCAGCGACAATGCCGCGGTCTATGGCAGTGTCTATTACCCGCACAATGTTCACTTCGTTGTCGCCCGCTCGCAATTTGCTGGCGACGCCGCGACCGCGCTGGAGATGGCAGACAAGCTCGAAGTCTTAGCGCAATTCGACCCGTCTGCGCCAAACCCGCTGGGTGAGCATATCGCCGCCTCGCCCATCTTCACGGACTTGGTTTTCTCCACCGGTGAGACGGTGTTGGCGACGCCGGAGCCTGCTGCCGCGCATCTCTATACGCGCACAGCCTGGCACTATGCCCGCGGCACAGTCCTGGCCCGGCAAGGCGACATGGCGGGGGCGCAGACCGAGTATGACAAGCTCAACGCCCTCACCGGGGAACCGACATTCGGCGATTATGACAGCACCTATCTGACGCCTCTTGTCGGCGTCCATGACGTTGCGCGCCTCACTTTAGAAGGTCGCATGCTGGCCGCTGCGGGCGATCTAACCGGGGCGATCGACCGCTTAGAAGCCGCCGCTGCGGCGGAAGGCCAATTGCCTTATTTCGAGCCGACTTGGTGGTATTACCCAACCCGCCAGACACTTGGTCTCTATCTCTTGCAAGACGGCCAATATGATCGGGCGGAGCGCGAATTCTTCAAGACGCTCATCAAGGCCCCGAACAATGCCTATGCCTTGTTCGGCTTGGCCGAGACCTATCGCGCCAAAGGCGATTCACGCTCGGAAGCCTATGCGCGGGAATTGTTCGAAGACGCTTGGTTGGGGACAGATGGGACGATCCCGAAGCTGGCGGATTTGTAGATACCCGCTCTTCCCCGCGGAGGCGGGGATGAGCGATGGTTGGCGCACACCCTCAATCGCACCCTTCCAATGAGCGCTCAAAACATTCGATCGCGAGGCGTTCGCCCGCCTCCATTTGGGCGGTCGTCATCACGTCCATTAAACGCGGCGTGTAGTCGATCGCCTGCGCGTGATCCTGCGCCGATGCCAGCAGCATCCATGCGAGCGCTTTGACGAGATTCACCTCGACGCCAATGCCTTGCGCATATTTCGCGCCGAGATTGAACTGGCCGTCGGCATTGCCCTGTGCCGCTGCGCGCTGATACCAGATCAGTGCTTCGCCCGCATCTGCTTCAACGCCTTTGCCATACTCGTACATGAAGCCGAGATTGCTCTGCGCCTGGTCATAGCCTTGCTCGGCTGAGGCGCGATACCATTTCACCGCTTCGGTTTCATCTTGCTCAACGCCCGTCCCATTGGCGAGCTGTACGCCCAAATTGTATTGCGCATAGGCGAAACCTTGCTCCGCAGCGAGACGGTACCATTTGGACGCTTCGGTAGCATCAGCCGGAACCCCTTCGCCAATTTCATACAGGGTCCCCAAAGCGTACTGCGCCATGGCCAAGCCTTGGACCGCGGCCAGACGATACCATTTCGCCGCCTCGCGATTGTCCTCCGGCACGCCATCCGCATAGTCATAGATGTATCCAAGATTGTGTTGAGCTTCGGCTGAACCTTGATCGGCTGCGAGGCGGTACCACTTCATCGCTTCGGCTTTATCCACTTCAACCCCTTGCCCCTCAAAATAGAGTACGCCGAGATTGTTGTAGGCGGTTGCGTAACCCGCAGCGCCCGAGCGGCGATACCACGCGATCGATTTGGTGACATTCTCTGCGACTCCCTTGCCGCTATGATAGCGCCGCGCGACTTCATATTGCGCACGCGCATGGCCTTGCTCCGCGGCCATCAGAAACCAATCGAACGCGGCCGTGTCACTCTGAGGCAGACCTTCCCCTTCGGCATAGTGAGCCGCTAGCAAAAACTGGGCGTGAGGATCGCCTTGTTCCGCTTCGAAGATCAAGACTTGAACTTCATCATCTGCAGAAGGGGCCGCATCCGGCGCTTGCGCGGCGGCGGTCAAAAGTGAAATCCCAGCGAACGCCGCAATACAGGCGCGGATCATGACGGCGATGGTCGAGATAGGTTTTATTGTCAGCATCAGCAAAGTCCGATTTCATCCTTACTGATTAAAGCGGGAAACGCCGGTGAATCGGGTCAGGCCATGATGGCCCAGACATGACTGCATCGCCTTGCATCCAATTCCCTGCCCCCGTGCATCTCACCTCCAGAAGATATCAAAACGGACCGAATGGAATTGTTGAATGCACGACAGATTAGACACGACAGGAGTGCGAGAATTTCTCGGCTTCACCATTTTTGCGCTGGCCTTAAAGGCTGCCCTCGATCTGGTCATCTGGCGATATGCTGGCCCGATATCGTTGGTCGTGGTTCTGGCCTGCATCGGCCTGTATCTGGCACATCAAAAAAGAGACCTCTCCACGCTGGGGATCGTACCGCTTAAAACCGCCAAGAATTTTTGGCTCATACCGGTTCAAACATTGGTCGCCTTTGTCACGATCATTGCCACCGGCGCGATTGTCAGCTTGCTGGGGGACGCGTCCGGATTGGAGTTTATGCAAGTCAACACGGAAGGCGCGCGCGACCGTTTTGGCGATCTGGCCGGAAACACATCCCTGTTTCTGATGTGGCTGGCAATCCTGTGGGTCGCTGGCCCCGCCGAGGAACTGTTTTTCCGTGGTTTCATGATCAACACCCTCACCAAAACCTTCGGCACGAGCCGACTTGCGAACGCGATCTCTATCCTGATCCCCGCCTTAATTTTTGGCGCGGGTCATATGTATTATCAAGGCGTCCGCGGGCTGTTTACAACCGGCGCAATCGGCGTGTCGCTCGGCTGCTTATTCTTAGCCTATAAGCGCAACATTTGGCCCCTAATGGTCGCGCACGCATGCGTGAATTCTCTGGTCTTCACCTTGCACTATTTGGACATAGACGCCTGACGACCAGGTGGTCTTTAAGGGCGGTAATTTTGCGGATCATGAAAAGACACCTGGCAAACATGCCAGGTGTCTCCTGTTCAGATGAGCGCGTCGCTACCCCGCAATCGCCAGGTCACGCGCCAGTTGCTTGGTGATAGTCTCAAACGCGCTTTTCAATTCGTCCGAAGAACTGGCTTCGTAGAAACGCGTCGCGCTTGAGGCGCAGTTTTCGAGAAGGGTGGTCGTCGTTACATCGGTGATATCGTAAGCCACAACATAAATCTCGACCCCCGCATCCTTTATGGTCTGACAGACTTCCGCGGTATTTGGATTGGCATCGCTGAGATCGACATCGGTCACTTCGCCAGTAATGTCGGGCGCAAGCGTGTTGGCGCCATCGGACATTAATACGATTGATTTCACACCGCCGGTGGCCATGAAGTTGCTAATGCTATCATCCGCCGGAAACGGATCGGTATTGGTCAACATGCGTAAGCCCCATATCAGTCCCGTCGGAATATAGGTCTCATTGCGAACCCCGAGTGCGTCAATCTTTCCCTCAAGATGCGTTTGATTGCTAGACAACGGCACGATGGGAGAGGCACAAGCATTGGCGTTAGTGCTGACGATGCCGGGGATTTGATCGGTAGTATATGCTTGGTCCTTGAGATGGTTTGCATCCGTTCGAGGTTGGACACATCCATTCCAAGGCACCGTATAGTCGACGTCCGTACAAACACTTGCCGCGCCCTCATCGTGACCCGTGCAGTCCCAAGTTCCGCAGCTTCCGGCGACACCATCTTCGCCACAGGCTTGCGTATCTGGGGTACAATTGGCTTCATACCAAGAGTCTGGAGGACGGCAATCTTGTTCTGTGTACTCATAGTCCGCGGGAACCGACAGCCACGTCTCACTGGCCTGCCCCATCCCCACATTGACCATGTTGGAAAAGGGAACAATCGCGACCTCGACCGGGATTGTCGCTGACGGAGTCAAGAGCACAGAAACCATATCTTTAGCCGCCGTCCGAAGCGATTCGATGCGCGACTCGGTCTCACCGGTATCGACGTTCGTCATCGAGGTTGAGGTGTCGAGGACGAGCACGATCTCGGCTTTGCTCGGAACGCCGTAAACCACTTCTGATGTGGAGCTCAGGGCCATGGTCGAGACTCCAGCCAAATGCATAAAACTGGTTGGCATTGTGCCTTCGACCGCGAGATTTACCCGCATACCATTCCGCACCACGGTTACATCTTGCATCGTGATAAACGTGTCTTTGGCCAATTCAGATTTGAAAAGATCGTCGGCAATCGTTTGCAAGGTCGCATTATTGGATCCGAGATGGTCGCTCACATGTCTTGCCGCAGCTAAGCCGGCCATATCCAGGGCTTGCTGAACTTTCTTTTTATGGGTGAGATAGAACCCAAAATCCGCGGCAAAACCAACCGCTAATATGATCGGGACAAAACATACTGCGAAAACGAGCATCGTCCCGCCGCGACAATCGCGGGCGAAGCGCCCTACCCCTCTAAAAAATGACATAAGCCCAGGCTCCTACACCAAAGTGTGATCCCTAGACTCGCGACACAGGATATGTGGGCGACACTTCCAGTGCGTTTACAATGGCAGCTGGATTTCAATCAAATTTCGTAGATTTGAAGCAAATGGCCGATCTCGAGACCCATAAATCAGAAGCAATCTGCAATGGCAGCAAGCCATTCGCGGACATTGTCCTTATACGCTTCAGAGGCGCCATGACGAACCAGGATGAGGTCGTTTTGCGGCACCAGGACTATATACTGGCCGTCATATCCATTGGCTGAGAAGCTCCCGGGTCCGGCCATGTCGAGCCACCAATGCGCGCCATAGCCCATCGGTTCCTCGTCCGGCACATGCGGGGTCGGGGTGCGCGCATGGTCGACCCATTCTGGGCTTAGCACCTGCTCCGCACCCCATGTCCCGCCGCGCAGATAAAGCAGTCCGAACTTGGCAAAATCCCGCGCTGTACAAAAACAAAAGCTCGAGCCGAGAAACGTGCCCGCCGCGTCAAATTTCGGCAGCGCCGACCGCATCCCGATCGGGTTGAGCAGGCGCGTGCGCATGAAGCTTTCAAACCCATCGCGGTCGAGCCCTAATTCGAGCGCCAGCGCGCGGCAGATAATGTTCGTCGTGCCACTGGAATAGAGCCAATGCGTGCCCGGCGGGTACTCGAGCGGCTTGCTCGCCGCATAGTGCGCGACATCATCCTTGCCCGCCCCGAACAGCATCTCAATCGTGTGCGAGATGCCCGCATCGGCATATTCCTCAACGAATTCGAGCCCGGAGCTCATGCGCAGCAGTTGTTCCAGTGTGATCGCCGCGCGCCCATCATCGGCGGTCAGCCATTCCGGTACCAATAGCGGGCCAGACAGATTGATGGCGCCATCCTCTATGGCAATGCCCGTTAAGGCATGCGTCATCGATTTCGCCATCGACCAGGAATGATAGGTGTCGTCCGGGCCATGCGCGTCATCATAATGCTCGGCGACGATCCGCCCACCTTGGATGACCAGGAAAGCATGCGTCTCGCCATACGTATCTTTGTCGGCAAAGGCTTGGGTGACCAGGGCATCGAACCTGGCTTGGTCAGCGTCGCTCGGGAATGGGCCTTCCGGCCAGTCACTGGTTGGCCACGGTGTGCCGTCTGGTTGAGCGGGGAGCGGGACGAGGTCGGGGGAGTCGAGTTTGAGAATGGTCATTTGCGGCGACGCTAGCCTGGCCCCCTCGCCTGGGCAAGCGGGCTGTCTCGCGCGCCTGACTCGTCTCCGCAGAGGAGAGGAATCAGTGTCGGAATGACTCCCGTCCCGCTTTCCTGACGCAAGTCAGGACCTATGGCGGCCGGGGTTTTGATCAGCCAGCCGCCCCCGATCACGTCGGGCGCAGGCAAAGATGCCAACTTGCATTGGCAAAGCGGGTTTGGTTCACCCACGATCCGCAGACCCCTGCGAAAGCAGGGGTCCATGGAGCAGTTTTTGCGAACGGGACCGCCGTGGGTTAAGGTCCCTGGATACCTGCCTGCGCAGGTATCGGCGGAGAATGGGGATAAAGTGGACGATTTAAGAGCGACACCTTCCCATGTCATCCCGGAATTTTCGCGCAGCGGAAATATCCGGGACCTAGAAGGTCAAGCGCGGTCTAACCTGGGTCCCGGATAAGCACTATCGCGCTTTCCAGGATGACAAATCAGATGTTGCGCACCGCTCTAAGCCAACCGCACTTTCAGCACAGTCCCTTCAGTCGCTTCGACAATCACCGCCGTGCCGCTCGCCAGATTGGCGCCATCGGTGCTTTCAGCCGACCAGACCGTATCGCCGAGCTTCACCCGGCCCAGGCCGCCGGTAAAGTCATCTGCAACCACGCCGCGTTGGCCGAGCGTTCCGGCCATACGTTTGTTCAAAGTCGGATGCTCATCGACATCTTCGCGCATCCGACGGAACAGCGTCCGGCCGAGGATGAACAACGCCACAGCGGCGATCGCGAAGAAGATGAGCTGGCCTTCCCAACCGGCAATCCCGGCCGGCGCAAAGGCCGCAAAAGCCGAGGTGAACGCGGCCGCAATCGACACCCAGAGCAAGTCCCATGTGCCGGTCATCATCTCAATCGAGAACAAAAGCAGCGCGATGGCGAGCCAGTGCCACGCCGTCGGCGGCCAGAGGGTGAGGTCTAAACCTTCCATGTCAGCCTCCTATCCTCGGGTCCCGGCGGGCGGGACCGCGGTGCGCGCTGCGCTCGCGGCTTGAGCACTGTCGGTCAGGCCGCGAATGCCTTCAATCGTGCCGATGATCGAGCTGAACTCAGCCGGAATGATCACCGTCTTATTGCCGCCCGCAGAGGCGAGCTTCTCAAACGCGGTGACATATTGCTGACCGAGGAAGTAATTGATCGCGTTGACGTCACCTTTGGCAATCGCTTCGGAGACAAAGGCGGTGGCTTTGGCTTCCGCTTCACCTTCACGCTCGCGCGCTTCAGCATCTCGGAAGGCCGCTTCCCGGCGCCCTTCGGCTTCGAGAATGGCTGACTGTTTCTCACCTTCTGCGCGCAGAATGGCCGATTGCTTCTCGCCTTCCGCGGTCAGAATTTCCGCCCGTTTCAGACGCTCAGCTTTCATTTGCCGCGCCATCGCTTCGGTAATATCCGCCGGCGGGGACAAGTCGGCAATCTCAATCCGAGTGACTTTCACGCCCCATGGATTGGTCGCTGCGTCGACTACAGTCAAAAGCCGCGCATTAATATCATCGCGGTTCGACAGAACCTCGTCCAAATCCATCGAGCCGACCACGGTCCGAATATTGGTCAGCGACAGATTGGTGATGGCATTTTCAAGATTGTTCACCTCATACGCCGCCGACACGGGGTCTACGACTTGGATAAACACGACCGCATCACACGAGACTTGCGCATTATCCTTGGTAATCACTTCTTGGGTGGGAATATCCAGCACCGATTCCATCATATTCATTTTGCGCCCAACGCGCTGATAGAATGGCATAATGAACGCCATACCCGGCCCAAGCGTCCTGGTGTATCGTCCAAAGTTTTCAACTGTGTAGTTAAATCCTTGCGGGACAATGGTCACCGCTGAAAAGAGCAGCATCAGCCCCGCAAATAATGCGATACCTGCGACAATTCCTAATTCCATATCCGGTTCTCCCTGATTGAACCTCATCATCACATGGGCGTGGATTTGCCGTTTTTCAATAAGAGTTTATTGAAAAACAGGGAGTTTCCCATGGTATCTAGGGATTCGTGAGGAGATTTGGTTACCGATTGGTGAGGATGGGGGATTAGGTGCCCGAATAAAGTGTCCCCTAATGGACATCGATTGATTCAAAAAATTAGCGAGCCCGCAAAAACCGGTGAACTGCGGGGTGTATAACCATGCCTTCTTTGGCATTGAAAGATCGATACATGTCGGTGTTGTAGGCATAACGGTGGTCCGATGCATCTGAATTCCCGTGCTTCGCGACCCCACGATTTCCTAAGATATTTATGTCATACAAACTCTGAAGGAGCGTTTTCAGTGAGTCATCATCGAGATCAAACCCACTCTTAAACAGATCTACGTCGAAGAACCTTTTCGTAGGATGCTTCTCCACCACTGAACCCAATCGTTGGAGAACTTCATCTAACTCAGGAATGTGAGCGCCAGATTCGTCGATCAATTCTCGTCGCATATAAGTGGAGTAGTTGTACTCGGTGTTCAGTACCCTTTTAAAATCTATTCGCTCATCTCCCGCTTTATCGGCGTAGGAAGCACACTCTCGAATGTAATACACATAATCTCTGGGGCGCCATGCTGTTCTCGCCTCAATGAAATCAAAAAGCTCTTTCTTGGAGACGCCGTCGTAAGAATCTTTCACGAAATCGCGATTAAAGATTGTGAGCCATCCTTTTGGAAAGTCTTGTGGATCCACTCCAAATGTGCGGGCAATTCTATACTCCAGCAAACGCTTGATCTCGCTGTTATGCCAACGCAACATCACGGCTCTATCGGTCCATCGGTTCTTATCCGGGTCCTTCAGTAAATCAAAGATGTCGGTCCGAAGAAGGACGACTGGCAGAATTGAAATCGGCGCTGATGACAACTCCCTTCGGATTTCGAAGCAAGCTCGAATAAGGCCCAGAACCGTGCGCGCGTAAGCCCCAGAAGGGTTGGCGTCGTCCCGAGACCGAAACCCCTGATCGAGCCGATCAAACACAACCATGATGGTCGGTCGGTCGCTTAATTGTTGCGTGATGTCGAGAACCGCATTCATGCTCGTGGCAGCTCTAGCTTGCCAGTCATCCGAGTGACTCCTCGATATCTTTAAGCCCTTGATCTCAAATTCGAAGTCTTGTTGCATGATGTAATTGGCAAACTGGCTGAGTAACCCAGTCGCTCGAGCCAGCCTGGAGTTTTCGACGGGCTCTCCATACTTTCGATCCAAAAGAGTTAGACTGGTCGTGTAGATTAGGTCCTTCCAGAACGCTGTAACTTGAGCCAGGTTCGCTGCGATTTCGCCAACTTTTTGATAGTCCAGAGCGTCCGCTTCATATGACTGGAACAGGTAGTCTTTGCTTAAAGACGCATTTCTGAGATAATTGAAAATCGCGGTCTTACCCGCTCCTTTCCTGCCGATAACTAGCGACTTGTTCCCAGTGAGTAGATCGGGAAAGTCTTCTCTAACATAGAATAAACGGTCATCTTCTTCCTGAGCATCCTGTTGCCACAGCCCGATCTCTCGTAATGTCATTCTATTGGCCCCCGCCCTGTTGTTACCTTCTCGATAATCTGAGGTTGCCGAAACAACGACAATATTTCAATCCTCATAATCAATGCTATAATGACCAATGCGACAAAGCCGCAATCACTCAAGGTAAATACCCAAGCGCATTCTTATCCGTAGATGCCAGCTTTCGCCGACATCACCGCAGGATAGGGAGATGCGGATTGTCCCCCTACTCATCCTCCATCTCCGCGATCGCGCGGTGAATGTGGCTCACCACGACCGAGCCTTGGCCGACCGCTGAAGCAACACGTTTGACCGAGCCCGCGCGGACATCGCCGACGGCGTAGATACGGGGCCAACTGGTCTCGTACTCTGACGGCATACGCGCAATCGACCAGCCCGCTTTGACCAAGTCGAGATTCTCTAGATCGGTGCCGGTCTGGACGAAACCGGTCGTATCGCAGGTCATGTTGGGTGGCAGCCATCGCGTGAAAGGCCGGGCCCCGACGAACAGGAACACAAATGGCGCATCACAAGTATCGGTCTCACCCGTGGCGCGGTGGACATGGCTGATCGAAACCAAACGGTCATCCAATTCGTCAGCCCCATCCACGCCATGCAGCGCCGAGATTTCGGTCTCCGGATGGAGGATGATGTTGGGCGTCTCTTCGAGGCGTTTGACCAGATATTCGGACATGGTTTCACGAATGTCGGCGCGGCGATACATGACGTGGACTTTTTCGGCGGAGGCGCTGAGGAAGACCGCACCTTGGCCGGCCGAATTGCCAGCGCCAACCACGACGACTTCTGAGCCATGGCACAATTGCGCTTCCATCGGCGTCGCACCGTAATAAATGCCGCGGCCTTCGAACCGTTCAATATGCTCCAGCGGCAGACGCTGATATTGTGCGCCAGTGGCGATCACCACGGCTTTAGAGCCAATCTTCCGGCCATCGGTGAGGGCGATGGAAAATCCATCGCCTTGCCGCTCCAATGACGCCGCTTTGACCGGCGCCGTCAAGCTGACCCCAAATTTCAGCGCTTGAATGACCGCCCGATCGGTTAACTCCTGGCCCGAAACTCCGGTCGGAAAACCGAGATAGTTTTCGATTTTGGACGAGGTCCCCGCCTGTCCCCCAGGATTGCCGGAATCAATTGTGATAACACTCAACCCTTCCGAGGCCGCATAGACGCTGGCGGCCAGGCCCGCTGGCCCGGCACCAACCACGATTACGTCGGCGGTGGCGCCGTCTTTGAGCAGGTCAAACCCGAAAGCATGCGAGATTTCACTCGCCGTCGGTCGCACCAGCACTTGCGACCCACCGCGGAACACCACTGGCAAATCAGACGGATCAATGCCTTTCGCGCTTAGCATCCGTTCGGCCAGAAGATCGGTCTCGGGTGACAACCAGCGATGCGGAATGCCGAACTTGGACAAGAGGTCCCGCGCGGTGAAAACCAGCCGGTCCTGCGGCGCCCCGATCACGATGACCGAGCCATGATCAGCATTGTGCGCAAACGCCCGCCGCGCCGTCAGGGTCTGGACGATGATGTCAGAAAGTTCGGAATTGGCGACAAGTAAGTCTTGCAATCGGTCATGCCCAATATGCAGCAAGTCTCCGGCTTTACCCATAATCACACGCACCAAAGCAGCGGCGCCCGTGATGACAGAAATATCTCCGGTAAACTGCCCTGGTTCCATCCATCCGACGCGTTTTGGCCCGTCCGGTGTCTCCACGAATATATGGGTCTCACCGGACAGCGTGATCAGAAAATCCTGATGCGTTTGCCCTTCTTGCGTGAGTAGATCCCCTTCAGCATGAGAGACGGTTTTGCCGTAGCCTTTCAGAATTTCCAGTTGCTCGGCATTGAATGTGAAATTGACGTCTGCAGGAACGGAAGACACGTGCGGCGAACTCCTCATCGCAGGGCGGCACCGTCGCTCACCCGATTATCTTGATTGGATTTATGTTGGTACGCGTGCGCTGCAAGAGGCGATTAAAGTGGCAGCTAGGTGGGTTTCAGACTCGACCCCAACGACCCGTTCGCCGAGTTCGCTAAACTCTCCGGCGCCCCCAGCGAAAGCGGGAGCCCCTGAATCCCCCTCTTTACATGCAACACTTTTGTTGCATTATTACCAAATGGGAATTCCGTTCGATCCGCGCCTCAGCAGAGTGTTTCGTGCCCTCGGTGACGAGACGCGATTGTTGATCTTAGATGAGCTGCGCAAGCGCAATGACCAGACGCTGTTTGAGCTCTGCGCCCGGCTGTTTGACGTGCACGACGTCACGCTCTCGCGGCAGGGCATTACGCGCCATTTGAAAACGTTAGAGGAGGCCGGATTGATCGTCACGGCCTGGCGGGGGCGCACCAAAGTCCATTCACTCGCCGCCGCCTCACTGACCGGCGCCATCCATCCATGGTTAGAACCATTTTTTGAAGGGGAAGAATAATGAAAATGTATGCCAAAAGCGTGGTCGTCGATGACCAGGCCAAAGCGCTGGACTTCTACACCAACAAGCTTGGATTTGTCGTCAAACACGACATTCCGCTCGGCGAGCATCGGTGGCTCACCGTCCTGTCGCCTGAGGAACCAGACGGGATTGAACTGGTGCTCGAGCCGAACGCCCATCCCGCGTCGCAAGCGTTTCAGTCGGCCCTGATGGCCGACGGCATTCCGTTCACCGGGTTCAGTGTTGACGATATCGATGCCGAAGTCGCGCGACTGGAGGGTTTGGGCGTGGTCTTTACGCAGCCTCCGGTCAAAGCTGGCGGCGCGATCATGGCGGTGTTTGATGATACGTGCGGCAATCTCATCCAATTGCTGCAATTGCTCGAATAGGACGGCGATGCGCGCGATGGATCCATAGGCTCAGACTATCGCCCGCCTCCAGTTTTTGTATTTTTCTTTCGTCGCCGACCGCTACCTCCTGTCGAATGATAAAGTGTGAGCCAATCACCGGATCGCGGAGGAAAATTTATGAGCAGCCAAGTCGCCACCCCGACAGCCGATTCTGTGCCGCAGGCCGGATTAGGCACCAGTTATGGCAGCTTCAATTATCGCTCTTACGTGTTGATGTCGCTGACGCTGGTCTACACGTTCAACTTTATCGACCGGATCCTGATCAGCGTGGTCAGCGTGCCGATCATCAATGAGTTCGAGCTGTCACAGTTCCAATTTGGACTGCTTTCCGGGATTGGCTTCGCGCTGTTCTATACGCTGCTCGGCATTCCGATTGCCAATCTGTCGGAAAAGGTCAGCCGCAAACTGATCATCGGGGTCAGCGTGATCCTGTGGTCTTTTGCAACCGTGTTGTGCGGATTCACAGTTGGGTTTTTCACGCTGCTTGTGGCGCGCATGTTGGTCGGGATTGGCGAGGCCGGGTGTACCCCGCCAGCCAATTCCATGATCAGCGACTATTACACCCCGTCGGCGCGCCCGACGGCGCTTGGCATCTATGCCATGGGCGTCACCGCAGGCGGCGTGCTGGCGCAAGTGTTTGGTGGATTTATTCTCGATATTTTCACGTGGCGGGAGGCCTTCATCTTTATCGGCGCGCCGGGCATACTGATCGGCATTGTCTTCTTGCTCACGGTCAAAGAACCCCCGCGCGGCTATTCCGATCCACCCGGCACCGCGAAAATGGAGAAAGCCGATTTTAAAGAAGCGATTAGCGAGATCTTCTCCAAGCGCACCTTTTGGGTGATGACGGCCGGCGCGACGATTGCCGCCTTTGCCGGCTATGCTCTGGTCGGATTGCAGCCGCAGCATGTCGTCTTCACGCAAGGCTTCACCCCAGCCGAAACGGCCTTGATGTTCATGGCGCCGGTTGGCCTGGCCGGAACCCTCGGCGCTTTCTTAGGCGGCTTCCTGACCGAGCGGGCCAACCGGCGGTCACAGACCGCAGCGACATGGGTGCCAGGCATCGCATTCCTGTGCTGCGCGCCAATCTATGCCTCAGCCTTCTTAGTCGGCAGCAGCACGTTGATGCTGGTCCTGTTAATGATGGCCAGCACGCTGCAATATTTCTATCTCGGCGCGCAGTATAATATCGCGCAAGCCGTGGTCAGTTTGCGCGTCCGCGCGACCGCGATTGCGATCTTGCTCTTCGTCGTCAATCTCATCGGCTACGGCATCGGCCCGCCAGCGCTCGGCATCATCGCGGACTCATTGTCCACCAATTGGATCGCGGCGAGTAATTTTGCCGGACAGATCACCGCAACCTGCAGCCTGACCGATCCGGCCCTGACAGAAGATCTGGTCAATGCCTGCCGCGAAGCCCGCGCCTATGGCGTCCGCTGGGCCTGCGTCGTGGCGACGAGCCTGTTCGCCTTTGCTGGCTTGTTCTTCTTGCTCGCGGGCCGCTCTTTTGTCCGCGACTTGTTTGTCAATCAGCCGAAGGCGGCGCAGGCTTAGAACGCAGATGGCGTGAGCACCGAACGACTATTTTGCGAGAGTATGGGGCACTGACAATGACTGCTTCGTGTCAGGAGGAGACCTGCCAACCTTAGGCCCTCATCCTGAGCGAAGTCGAAGGATAAAGGGCCATGCTTCCGGTAAGCCCGCCTCGTCCTTCGACTTCGCTCAGGATGAGGCTCAACAAAGGGTATTTCCCATTTACGTCCCGTTCGGCGCCGATAGCAGTTGTTAGCTCAGCGACGCCCCCCTAAACTAGTCGCTTCGCCTACTCACTATCGAGGCTTTGGCGGTCGAATTGATATCCGAATTTTTCGATAAGGTCCGCATGCCTTCGAGCGACGGTCGACTGCGTCTCGGCATCAAAATACTCTGAATAATGGCGGCGCTCAGATTTGTTCGCGTGCGGCAACCGAACAGTTGTTTGGAACACGTCGGCGGCATCTTTTGCTAGGTTTTCAAATCTGCAAATTCGATCAATCGATACGCTTTGACCAGAACCCTTGAGATGTTCCCAAGGTGTAATCTGCGTGTGATAGGCGACATAGGCCTTCGCGGTCTTAAACTTTTGCGGATATCTTAGAATTGTTGCGCTGGTCCAATCGCCTAAGACGAAATCATGGAATGAAGGTGGCGCATGATACGCTGGCAGATTCTGCGTCACATGCAGGTAACCGGAGACCGTCCAGTCCCAAGGGTTCCGCACGAACGCCACCGTTGTATATTCACGAAATGGCTTGGGCAATTGTTTGGCGAGCTGCGAGACGCAGGGCTCTGCGACTGACATTTCCGTAACGGGATAAATTTCAGCGTCCGGTTCAGTTCGTAAGACCCGGCTGACAGAGCCGCCTCCCGTTTTGGGAACGTGCAGGAACAGAAGATTACGATCTTTCAGGAGAACGCTGACCATCCGCTATTTGGGCAGGGATTCGCTCAATTTTTGTAGCGCGGCCCGAATATCTCCGACTATGCCAAAACCCAGCGGCAAGTTAGCGGCTTCAACCGTCACAAGCCACCCAGCTCTTGCCATAGCTTCCGCCTCCCCCGCAAGCGGAGGAGGAAAAAACATCGCCCTTAAAGCTGACCCAGCAAATAATCCGCGCTGGACACCTCAAACGCGCCGCCCTGTTCGACATTCAGCTCTTTCACGGTGCCGTCTTCGACCAGCATGGAGTAACGCTGCGAGCGCTGGCCCATGCCAAAGCCGCTGCCATCCATTTCGAGGCCAAGCGCGGCAGCGAATGTGCCATTGCCATCTGCCAGCATGCGGACTTTGCCACCGACGCCATTATCCTTGCCCCACGCGCCCATGACGAAGACATCGTTCACAGACGTACAGACGATTTCATCGACGCCTTTTGCGGATAGATCGCCTTGCTTCTCGACAAAGCCTGGCAAGTGTTTGGCCGAGCAGGTCGGTGTGTAGGCGCCCGGCACCGCGAAAAGCGCCACGGTTTTACCGCCAAATACGTCTGCGGTGGACCGAGGTTCAGGACCTTTTTCGGTCATTTCCATAAAGGTTGCGTCTGGAAGTTTGTCGCCAACAGCAATGCTCATTGCAGGTTCTCCTATGTTCTGTCCCCTACATAGACCTCAATTCCAGCATCGCAATGACAAATCCTTGCCAAATTAGACGGGCAGGTTAGCGTCATCATCAGTAGAGGAGTCGATACGTGCAGGACCTGACCGGAAAACTGCTAGTTGCTATGCCAGGGATTGGCGATCCGCGTTTTTCGCGATCGGTGATCCTGATTTGCGCGCATAGTGATGATTACACGATGGGTCTGGTCCTGAATAAGCCGATTGATGATCTGACTTTGCCGGAACTCCTGACCCAGCTCGGGATTGAGCAAAATATTCAATTGCCGGACTCTTATGTCCTCAATGGTGGCCCGGTGGGGACCGATCGCGGCTTTGTTGTCCACTCGACCGATTATTATAGCGATGGGGCGACGGTCGAAGTCGCAGACTCGCTGTCGATGACGGCCACCCGGGATGTCCTGCGGGCACTGGCCTCTGAGGGCGCGCCCTTACAAGCGACAATGACGCTCGGCTATTCCGGCTGGGGCCCAGGTCAGCTAGAGCATGAATTGTCTGAACATGCCTGGCTGGTCGCCGATCCGCATGACGAGATTGTGTTTGGCGCCGCGCACTCGAAAAAATGGGAATTGACGCTCGGCATATTGGGCATCGATCCAGCGCACTTGCACCAAACCGGCGGCAATGCCTAACCCATCCCCACGATGATGTGAGCGGATTTGCTTTGCGCCCGTCGCAAGGCGTTATAGATTACAATCATGTATCGAAATCTGATTGGTTCGGTGCTGGCCTTTGGTCTGTTGGGGGGGCTTTCCGAAGCGCTGGCCGAAGCGCCGGCAAAAGTGCCGGCAAAAGTGCAAGACGCGCCGCGCGGCATGAATGCGGTCGACTTTGTCGAACTGCCGCGCCTCACCTCCCCGCGCCTATCGCCGGATCGCAGGATCTTGGCTTATCTGCGCTCTGAGACAGATTGGCAGGCGAATGAAACGGTCAGGCGGCTGGTTCTCATCGATATCGAAACCGGTAGCCCGCGCCCGGCCCCGGACGTTGCCCGCGGCGCACAACAAGTCTGGTGGCATCCCGACAGCACGGGCTTGATCTATCTCAAGCCGCCAAAAGACGGCGAGAAAGCGCAAGCGTTTTTCTACGATTTAGCATTGGACGAGTCGCGGCAGCTGACCCATCACAGCGAAGCGATTGAGTCTGTGATCTGGCACCCGGACGGTCACGGCTTCTTCTTTATCGCGGCTCAGCAACAACCCAAAAGCGATCGCAAACTGCTCGACGCAGGTTGGATTATCCCGCCTTACGGCGCCAATGCCAATCGCGAGGTCAATTGGTTCGATTTAGAAACCGCCGAAACCCGGACCGAGATTAGCGGGTTATTCTCGGTCCGGGATGTCTCCTTGTCGCGCGATGCGACCAAGCTGATCGCGGTTCTGCTGCCCGACCATGCTGTCGACTCGCGCGCCCAAGGCGAAGTCTTTGTCCACGACTTGATGCAAGCCGAAACCGTGCGCTGGTCGCTGAACGAGGTGCAGGAAATTTCGCCGCAACTCTCACCCGATGGAACTAAGCTCGCCTATATTGCGGCCGCCAATGATGACTTGCAGCCCTATTATGAGAGCAAAGTGTTCATCCAAACCCCCGGCGCGCCACCGGGGCGCTTGCTCGGCGATCTGGCGATGGAAACCCTGGCTTTTGCCTGGGATGAAAGCGGCGAAGGGCTGTTCATTGTCGGCAATACCGGCTTGCGGGCCGACCTCTATCATTATCAGATCGAAACGGGCGCGCTTCGCCAATTGACCGAAGGCGACCATGCGATCATCAGCTGGCGCTACGATCCTGTCGCCAAAACGCACATTGCCCGGTTCGAGTCGGCGACCGACCCTGGCGAAGTTCAGCTGATGAGCGACGCACGCGAAGGCTTCGTCCCAGTAACGACCACTTATGCAGATTGGCCAGATCGGTTCCGATTGCCACAGCAAACCGCCTTCTCGTATCGCGGGCGCTGGGGCACGCGGCTCGAAGGCGTCTTGGTCTATCCGCTCGATTATCAGCCGGGACAGTCTTATCCGCTGGTGACCATCACGCATGGCGGGCCGCGCACCTCATCGCGCTTTGGCGGTTGGAGCATGTCGCGCTATCTGCCGGTCTTGGCGGCCGAAGGCTATATGGTGTTCTTGCCGAACCATCGCGGCGGCACCGGCTATGGCGACCGCTTCGTCCGCGACATGGTTGGCCGCTATTTTCGCAACGCCCATCATGATGTGATGGATGGCATCGATGCGCTGGTCGAGCGCGGTCTCGCCGACCCTGACCGATTGATCAAAATGGGTTGGAGCGCGGGCGGGCATATGGTCAACAAACTGATCACGCATACTGATCGCTTCGCTGCCGCCTCGTCCGGTGCTGGCGCGTCAGACTGGTTGTCCATGCACGGCGAGAGCGATGTTCGACGCGCCCGCGAAATCTTCTTTGGCGGCATGCCCTGGGACCGCGATGCGCCGCGGCGGCGCTATCGCATCGACTCGCCGCTGGTCAATGCCTGGAAAGTGACGACGCCGACCTTGTTCTTCGTTGGCGAGAATGATGTTCGCGTGCCGCCGACCCAGTCGATCCTGATGTATCGCGGGGTGCTCGCCACGGGCACGCCAACCGTCCTGTTCCAGGCCGAAGACGAACCCCACAATTTCCGCAAACCGGCCAATCAGCTGTTCAAGATCAATACAGAGCTGGCATGGTATGCCCGGTTCGCGCTGGGTGAAACGTATCAGCCTATCCTGCCCGACGCCGCTTATCTCGCTGACGAAGAAATGATCGCCATGGACCCCAGCGAAGCCCCGGGATCACCGTAACGGCTCTTCGCGAACGTCATAGGCATAGAAAGGATCCTGCTGGGAGCGGATAACCGCTGGCGCAATTTTCCCGGCGAGCCACATCGGCCCATAGGTGAAGGCGCGGCTGATCGGACTTGCTTTATGGAACAGTTTCGCATTGCGACGCGAGGCGGCCTGAACCCGACTGGTGCGCGGGTGGCGCGTCTCAAAATAGGTTGCCAAGGCGGTGTCCAAATCTTTCGGAGTTTCCGAACAGAGCTTGGCCAGTAAGAATCCATCCTCAATCGCCATCACCGCGCCTTGCGCTTGGAAAGGCAATGTCGGGTGGCAGGCATCGCCGAGGAGCGCGGCACGCCCATCGATCCATTTCTCCAAGGGATCTCGATCAAACAGCGCCCACCGAAAATGCGCATCGGCTTTGGCGATCAAGTTGGTGACAATCGGATGCCAGCCTGCAAAGTCCGCCATGGCTTGTTCCCGCGTCCCTTGCTCTGTCCAAGACTCAGATGTCCAAGTGTCGTCTTCAACAATGCCGACGAAATTTGCCAGCGTGCCACCACGCAAACGATAGGTCACGGCGTGGCGCTTAGCGCCAACCCAGACACATGCCGTGGGCGGCGGCGCTAGATCGCCCAGCCGGTCCATCGGCACAACCGCCCGCCAGGCCACATTGCCGGTAAAGTTGGGCTGGTCCGGTCCCAACATCTGCGCGCGGACGCTGGAATGAATGCCATCCGCGCCGACTAAGACATCTGCCTCGAGACGGTCACCGTTGGCGAGGATCGCGGCAACCCCCTTCGCCGTATGCTCATACCCCGTGCAGTCCGTGTTCAGGCGGACCGCATTCGGCGCCCGCTGCGCCAAGGTTCGGATCAGAACACCGACCAAATCGGCGCGATGCAAGTGCAAGTAAGGCGCGCCCCAACGCTCAACGATGGCGCGGCGCGCTTCGATTTGGAAAATTCGATTGCCCGAGCGCCCGAACCGCATTTCCAGGGCTTCAGGCAGAAAGCCATTTTCGGCAACATCATATTCAATTCCGAGGGCCCGGAAGACTTTCATTCCGTTCGGGCTGATCTGGATGCCGGCGCCGATTTCACTGAGTTCAGACGCGCGTTCGAGCACCGTCACGCCCCAGCCATAGGCATGGAACGCCAACGCCGCGGTCAATCCTCCAATACCGCCGCCAACTATGATCGCCTTAGGCATGATGTCTCCCTCTGCCATAGCGGTGTCACAATGCAAACACCCTATTGATTACATCGAAATAAGGAAGTTCCGCATTAACTATAGTATTTTGTTGCAAATTCGAAATAAATTGCCAAGATGACGCTAACCAAAGCCAGAACGGCTTTATTGGAGCTCGAAGAATTGATGCGTCAGACCTTTGTATCAGGCTCGCGGATACTCACATTCGTGGGCGCCCTAGCCTTACTCTCTGCCCCGGCCTTGGCCCGAGACGTCACTGTCTATGGCGGCGGAAAGTCTAAAACCTACCAAACCGATGAAGATCGGGGCCCGGTTGTCATCGCCTATGGCCAAGAACGCCAAACCCAAATGGATCGGCGCGTGAAACGCTTCGCTTTGGAGCGCAAAATCCAAACCATTATCGAGACGCGCGACTCTGAAGAGGCCCGCGCAACCTCGGATGCGATGTTACGCGTCATGCTGCGCGGCAATCGCGATGCCCGCGGGCAATATTCGCGCTACTATCCCTATTATGCCCGCTCGGCCGATTTTTACCGACGTCTGGAACGCAAGCTTGCGGAACGCGAAGCCGGTGTGCGCGTCTATCGCCAGAGCATTCTCGACACCACCTCTGACGCCGATTTCGACCGCGTCGTAGAGGCCTTAGACAATCTCGATTAACGCCCCGGGGGAGCTGGGCAAAAAGCAAGGGCGCCAATCATCTGATTGGCGCCCTTCTTGATGTTCGTGGGGAAAGTCCCACCGATAATCGCCAGAAGCGATTACTCCGCAGCCACGAACTGGTTCATGGTGTTATGCGCGCCGCCAGCTTTCAACGCACGATCACCAGCCACCATCTCTTTAAACGTATCGCCCAGGTCAGACCCAACTTCATGTTGGTGCTTCACAGCAGAGACACCGCGGCGGATCTCTTCACGCTGAACATTCTTGACGTAAGCGAGCATTTTCTCTTCGCCAAAATAGCCGTTCGACAGCTCGTCCATCCCCTTCGCGGTGAGGTGGAAGGTCGGCAGGGTGATCAAGTTGTGGAACACACCGGCACGGGCTGAGATGTCGGTCTGGAAGCTTTGCAGACGCGCATCAGCTTCAATGCCGAGCTCCGTCTCGTCGAGTTTCGCAGACATAAGGGCGACGTCTTCTGGATAATCGCTTGCGGCAATCTTGCCTTCCGCAATCCACTGCTCACGCACTTGCTTACGCAGGTTCAGTGTCCAGTTGAAGCTTGGGCTATTGTTGTAAGCGAGCTTGGCATTCGGCACGACTTCACGCACCGCGTTGACCATAGAGGCAATATCATCAACGTTTGGTGTCGCCGTCTCGATCCAAAGCAGGTCAGCGCCGCCTTCTGTGAGCGAGCTGATGCAATCCTCGATCACGCGCTCACGGCCAGTATCGTCCTTAAACTTGTAGAGACCGTTCGGCATGCGCACGGGACGGGTAACTTTACCGTCGCGCATCAGAGCCACTTCGCCGTCTTTCAGTGGGTTCGTATCCGTGATTTCTTCGGTTTCGATCCACTTGATATATTCAGATGCGAGATCGCCAGGCTCATTCGACACTGGGATTTTCTGAGTCAGGCCAGCACCGAGGCTGTCGGTCCGCGCCACGATGACACCTTCGTCAACGCCGAGCTCTTCAAACGCCATGCGGCAGGCGCGCAATTTGGTGATGAAGTCTTCGCGCGGAACGGTGACTTTACCGTCCTGGTGACCACACTGTTTGGCGTCAGACACTTGGTTCTCGATCTGTAAGCAGCACGCCCCAGCCAGGATCAGTTCTTTGGCCAGAAGGTAAGTCGCATGCTCGTTACCGAAGCCAGCGTCAATGTCGGCAATGATCGGCACGACATGGCTTTCGAACGTGTCGATACGGTAGATGATTTCATCGAGCGCCGATTGATCAGCACCAGACTCTTTCGCCGCTTTCAGCTCTTGGAACAGGTCATTCAGAGCCACTTCGTCCGCTTGGCGCAGCGATGTGTAGATCTCACGGATCAGATCGGTGACCGCGGTCTTTTCGTGCATAGACTGATCTGGCAGGTGACCGAATGTGTTGCGCAGACCAGCAACCATCCAACCGGACAGATAGATGTAAGTGCCTTTAGCAGTGCCGCGCATCCGCTTCACAGCTTTGATTTTCTGCTGCGCGTGGAAGCCTGACCAGCAACCGAGCGACTGGGTGAACTTTGACGAGTCTTCGTCATAAGCCGCCATGTCTTCGCGCATCACGTCGGCCATTGCGCGGGCAATGTCGAGATGCGTGTTATACGTGTTCTGGATTTTCAGCTGGACGACATCTTCAACGCTAAGACCAGCACGCGTGCGGCCTTCTGGGTAGCGTTTGAGGGTTTCTTCCATCAATTGCTTATAGCTTGGTCGTTGGGTCATTGTACTATCCTTGATTGGGTCTTTTGACTGGATGAATTGAAAAACTAAGAAAGCTCGTTGAGCACAGCATAGGCTGGCAGGGTCAGGAAATCGGCCAGCGTCTCGCCGGTGGCGGTCGAGACAAAGACTTCCGTCGCTTCTGGGTAACGGCCATCGGCATAGGAATTGTCGCCAAGGGTCGACTTGATCTTGCCGAGTTCATCTTCGAGCAGGCGATCAAAGGCGGCGCGATCGAACGCAACGGACTCACCGCTTTCGGTTTTATATTCCGTGCCATGGGTCAGCCATTGCCAAAGCTGGCTGCGAGAGATTTCCGCCGTGGCCGCATCTTCCATCAAATTGTGGATCGGCACAGCGCCGCGGCCTCGCAGCCATGCGGCTGTGTATTCGATGCCAACAGAAATATTTGTGCGAATGCCCGCCTCAGTCACGTCACCAGTATGCGGCGTTAGCAGCGACTCTTCGGTGATGTTCGGGAATTGGCGCTGGCTCAACACTTGGTTGGCTTTCGGCATTTCGGCGTCGAACACTTCCATCGCAACCGGAACCAGGTCTGGGTGTGCCACCCAAGTGCCGTCATGGCCTTGCTGAGCTTCACGTTTCTTATCCGCGCGCACTTTGTCGAAGGCTGCGGTATTCGCCGCTTCGTCGCCTTTGACTGGGATTTGCGCGGCCATACCGCCCATCGCATGGGCGCGGCGACGGTGACAGGTTTGGATCAGTTTCAGCGAATAGGCTTTCAAGAAAGCGCGGTCCATGCCGACCTGTGCCCGGTCTGGCAGAACGTATTCAGGATGATTGCGCAAGGTCTTGATATAGCTGAAAATATAGTCCCAGCGGCCGCAATTGAGACCGACAATGTGATTGCGCATCACGTACAGGATCTCATCCATTTGGAAGGCGGCTGGCAGGGTCTCGATCAGCACTGTGGCCTTGATCGTGCCGTTCGGAATACCGAGCGCCGCTTGAGCGAAGTTGAAGACGTCATTCCACAGACGTGCTTCCTGGTAATTCTCCATTTTCGGCAAGTAATAGAATGGACCTTTTTCTTGCTCCATCAGGGCTTTGCCATTGTGGAAAATGTGCAGGCCGAAGTCGAATAGGCTGGCCGACATAGGCTGGCCGTCAACCGTGACATGCGCTTCTTCCAAGTGCCAGCCGCGCGGACGGACCAGCATGGTCGCGGTCTCTTCGTTCAAACGGTAAGACTTGCCGCGCGCTTCATCATCAAATTCCAATTTGCCAGCCGCATAGTCCTGCATATTGGCTTGGCCTTCGATCATGTTGGTGAAGGTTGGCGAGGAGGCGTCCTCAAAGTCAGCCATGAACATTTTCGCGCCAGAGTTCAGCGCGTTGATCATCATCTTGCGATCCACCGGACCGGTAATTTCGACGCGGCGGTCCTGCAGCGCTTTGGGAACAGGAGCGACTTCCCAAACTGAATTGCGGATATGTTCGGTCTCAAGCGGGAAGCTTGGCATTTCGCCATCGTCAAACCGCATCTGTGCCAGTTTGCGATTCTCGAGCAGGATTCGACGCTGTGGACCAAAACGACGCTCGAGGTCGGCGATGAACAACAGAGCGCGGTGGCTGAGAACACGCTCATATTCAGCTGGGATCGCGCCGACAACCTCCGCCGGACGGCGGTGACGTGGGGTTGGCTTGGCTGCCGAAACAGCATTTTTAATCAACGTATCGTGCACAGCACACTCCTGTTTTGTAACATGTGTGTTTTATTTACAAAACTCGTGCCACGTCCAGATAGCGCCCGTACTTACTGGGTTTCATTGTTTGTTATGTAAATTTCGATATGGTGTTTTTGTAAATCTTGTAATAGGCTTTTGGGATGAAAAAGAAGCTGATCATCGGGCCGCGCATAAAGCGCATCCGGACCCAATTGAGCCTTACCCAGGCTGAGTTCGCCCGGCGGCTGGATGTCTCTGCCACTTATATCAACCTGATCGAGCGCAATCAGCGTCCAGTCAGTGCCGCACTCTTGCTGAAGCTCGCCGAAGAATTCGACATCAATGTCGCCGACCTCGCCCAAGATATGGATGCCGGCCTGGTCAATGAATTGGTCAATGCGCTGCGCGATCCGGTGTTTGGCGGCGCCCAAATCTCTAAGAGCGAACTAGAAGACTTGGTCGGCGCCAGCCCGGAAACCACCAAAGCCTTTTTGCGCCTACATGAGCGCTATCGCGAACTCGCTCTGCGCGCTTATTCCGATGCCAACCCGCTGGCCGATCGCGAGAAAGTCGAACTTCTGGAAGAAAGCGCCCGCCCCGTAGAGCAAGTGCGCCAGTTTCTGCATGATCGTAGCAACTATTTTGCCGAATTGGATGAGACCGCGACGCAATTCTATGCCGATCTCACCGCCGGCGGAAAGCCCGTCGAAGTCGCCATTCAGGAACGGTTGGAAGACAAGCACAAGCTCCGCATTCGGGTGCTGCCCAGCTCGGCCATGCCGTCCTCCTTCACCTATTTCGACCGACATCGCTCCGGGATCGATATTTCGGAATTGCTGCACCCGACCGGACGGCAGTTTCAACTCGCCTTCCAACTTGGACTGTTGGAACATCGAGAACTCATCGAATCCTTGGTTGCGGGATCCGGATTGGCCGAAGACAGCGCCATCGGCCTGGCGCGGGTCTCGCTGGCAAACTATTTCGCGGCCGCCTTGCTGATGCCGTATGACGCCTTCCTCAAAGCCTGTGAGAGCACGCGGTATGATGTCGACCTACTCAGCCACCGTTTCGGAACGAGCTTTGAGCAAACCGCCCACCGCCTGACCACGCTGCAAAAGCCGGACGCCAAAGGCATCCCCTTCTTCTTCTTACGAATTGATGCAGCCGGGAATGTCTCGAAACGGTTTAGCGCTGGACGCTTCCACTTCTCCAAATTTGGCGGCGCCTGCCCACGCTGGAACATTCACCGCACCTTTGAGCAGCCGGGAGAGACCCTCACTCAGCTCATCCAAATGCCGGATGAGACGACTTATGTCTCGATCTCAAAAGCCATCAATCGCTCGCGCGGACATCATGGCCGCCCGCCGGCCCGGGTCGCAATTGGGCTTGGCTGCGACAAGGCCTATGCGGACAATCTGGTCTATTTTGATCGCTTAAACATCACCGATCAGAAGCCAACGCCGATTGGCGTCAATTGCTATCTCTGCGACCGCCAGAATTGCGCGTCTCGGGCGCACGCCCCGCTCAATCGCAAGCTCAAATTCGATGCCCATGCCCGCGGCATATCTTTGTATGAGTTTGAGCCGGTGCGCCAGAAATAGCGCAGACTAATCGGCGCGGAGCGCACTCAGCGTCCATCGGAACTTATACGTCCCTGGCCCAACCAAATATTCTGGCAAAGCATCCGGACCGCACGCCGCGGTGCCGAGCCCGCGCATTGCGGCATCGATATGCACTTCCGTCGTCCCACGCACCGTCAATTCCGCCAGGGTCTCCGCTTCATTCAGGTCGACATCATGGTGTGGCCTGGCGGTAAAGCTGAGCGGGCGCGGCAGCGTGATCTGCACGCCCTGCCCCGCGTCATCCATAAGCCGGAACCAGCGACACTGTTCATGCGCGCCATACTCCTGCGGGCGGACATAAGCATGGTACTGATCCGCCACCGACGATTGCCAGCGCCCCACGGTCTGTGCGCCCAAGCGATCGGGATAGGACTCGTCTGGCCCTAAGCCATACCAGTCCAGCTGGCTCAGGGTCTTAGCGAGTTCGAAGCGAATGCCGATCCTGGGCAAGTCTTTCCAGGCGTCCGGTATGATGAGCGTTTCGTCGAAATGGACCTGGTCGCCGTCGAGCGTCCAAACACTTTCATGTGTCAGCGCTTGGCCGTCATTGCCCGTCCATGCTCGAGACCATTTGACGATATTGCCGTCCACCACGCGGCGCGGCTCGCCCGGGACAAGCGCATTCAGGCCATATTCGACCCAGGCATTGGTCATGCTCTGAAACAGTGGCCGCGTGCCCGGTTTGCCGCCATCATTATCGGTCGGCGCCCGCCAAACGCAGGGCGTTATCGGTGAGGCGAAGACCGGCTGGTTCGCAAAATAGACCTCTGCTTCTCGGATCGAGAATGCATCGGAGGTGTGGCTCACCATGGCCAGCGCACCAGGCTCACCCCAAACCAAATCCTGATCCCAGGCAACGCAATGCCCCGCACTCGCCCAATCGTTTGAGGCGCCGAGACACCATTTTAGGGTGACGTGCCATTCGCCTTCAGCAGACATGTCGGCGGTGATGGGAAGGGTGACGTTGTGAGCTTTACCGGGGCGAATGATCGGCGACAGACTGCCTTCTTCAACCACTCGCCCATTGTGGGAGATATACCAGTTCAAACGTAGATCGCTCGTATCCTGAAAAGCGCGCCTGTTTTCGCAGCGCACTTTCGCTTCACACAGCCATTCACTGACCACTGGCCGGGCCGCCCACATATATTCGCGTAGCGCCGGGTGCGGCGCTCCATCCGGTCCGACCAAGCCATTAATATTGAAATTGCCGTCATTCGGCGTGTCGCCAAAATGCCCGCCATAGGCCCAATAGAACCGGCCCGCTTCATCATGTTCAGCAAGCCCTTGATCGCGCCAATCCCAAACAAAGCCGCCCGCCAAAGCCGGTTCATCAAAGAAGGCATCGACATAAGCGGCGATCGAGCCATTTGAATTGCCCATCGCATGTGAAAACTCACATAAGAGCAAGGGGCGATCGTCATCTTCGGTCGCCTCCGCCCAGCGCGCCCAATCGACGATATGATCAATCGGTGGATACATCGGACAGACGACATCCGTCGTCGTCAATTCGCTGGCCGTCGGCGATTGCTGCGTCGTTTCCGGGGAACGCCCAAACGGAAAGCTCAGCCGCAGGGACACCGCGCCCTCATAGTGCACGAACCGGCTCGGATCGAGACCCCGCGCCGCCGCCGCTGCGGCATCGTGGGCCGGCCCGTGCCCGGCTTCGTTGCCGAGCGACCAGCCGATAATGCACGGGTGATTGCGGTCTCGCGCGATCATACGGGTTGTGCGCTCCACGATGGCGGCTTGGTAGCCGGGATGCTGCGCCACTTCCGTCCAGCGTGCATGGCATTCCACATTCGCTTCATCAATCACATAGAAACCAAGCTCATCCGCCAGATCGAGCAGGACCGGGTCGTTCGGATAGTGCGCGGTGCGAATGGCATTGATATTGTGCCGTTTCATGGTCACCAGCTCTGCCCGAATATCGGCTTCGGACAGCGTCTTGCCATTCTCTGGATGATGGTCGTGCCGGTTCACTCCGATGAGCACAATGGGCTGGCCATTGACTTTGAGACGGCGGTCTTTGGTCTCAACCCGCGTGAAGCCAATCCAAGTTTCGTGCGCCTCGACACAGGTGCCGTCCGGGTCCTCTAACTTGGTGATCAAACGGTACCGCGCTGGGTACTCGGCAGACCAGGCTTGGACCGTATCGAGTTCCAGTTCGAGCGCGGCGGCGTAACCGGAGAAGCTGTAAGACTGTCGCCACTGAGCGCCGATCGATCGTGTCGCATCAAATTGCGCCACGGCTTCACTTTTTGGGGCGACGACCTGCCGGCCTTCAGCGTCTTCAAGCCGCGTGGTGACCGCATACCCATCCGACGGCCCGTCAATCTCGACTCGTACCTTTGCGCGTCCGGCCCGCGTCGCCGGATCAAAGTCGGTGTCGATGACAATGTCCCGCACATGCGTCGCCCGGCGCGTCTCGATCCAGACCGAGCGATGCAGACCGCCATGATTCCAATGGTCTTGGTCTTCAATCCAAGTCGCATCACACCAGCGCACGACCATGATCGCGAGATCGTTCTCACCCGTCCGAACTGCCTCAGTCAGGTCAAACTCACTCGGCAAGCGGGAGTCTTTGGCGAGCCCAATAAACACCCCATTGCACCAGACCAGCGCCAGGCTCTCAAAGCCGCCAATATGCAGCACTTTGCGGTCTTTCGGCGGCATCTCAGCCACATTGAAGCGTGTTCTGTGGAGCCCCGTGGTATTTGAAGACGGCACCGCTGGCGGTTTCTGACAATCAAACGGCATCCGCCAATTGGCATAATGCGGCAAGTCACCCGTCCCTTGCCGGGTCCACACACCTGGAACTTTGATATCTCGCCAAGGCGCCGTTTGCGTGTCCGCGGTTGTCCAATCGTCGGGTGCAGAATCGGGTGCGCAAATGAGTTGAAACCGCCAAGTCCCATCCAAACTCTGGCGCCAGATTGCCTCGCGTGCCCGCATCGCGGTCTCATCTGGATAAGGTGTCAGTGAGGCACGGGCCGGCAACCGCCCTAGCCCAGACAGGGTCGGGTCGAAAATCTGCGAAAGCGATAAAGGCAACATACTCTGTGGTCTCGCATCGTCGATTGAAAAGCAATTGAGAATTGGCGTGATCGCTGCCAAACCGCTTTGCATGCGGTTTCTTTTTCCTGTCCCCGCACAGGCATGCTATCTCGCCTGAATGGCTGAAACCTCTTTCATTTTGGGCGGCGCACGATCCGGCAAAAGCCAGCGTGGTTTAGCGCTGGCCGAACAGATCGGGGCACGTCGTGTCTATGTCGCAACGGCAGAGGCCTTGGATACTGAAATGGCGGATCGTATTGCCCGCCACAAAGCCGAACGCGGTCAAGGATGGACCACAATCGAAGCGCCCTTGGACCTTATCCCCGCCCTCGATCAGGCGGCGCAAGATGGCGATGTCTGCCTGGTCGATTGCCTCACCCTCTGGCTCTCCAACTTGATGCATCATGAGCGCGATATCGACGCCGAAACGCGTCGCCTCTGTGAATATCTTGCGCGATCACCCATCCCGGTCGTCCTGATCTCAAATGAGATTGGCTTAGGCCTGGTGCCAGAGACGCCGCTTGGCCGCGCCTTTCGGGACGCGCAAGGCCGTCTCAATCAAGCCGTCGCGGCGGCGTGTCAGCGGGTTGAGTTTGTCGCCGCGGGCTTGCCCATCCGTTTAAAAGGTTAAGCGCTTCAGCCAAGCGCGTTTCCGCCACCTGCGTCGCGGGGAGGCCGATCCGCAAGTGCCGCTTCGACCATTCGAACCGTCGCACATAAATCCCAAGGCGCGCGAAATGCGCGAACGCCTCATGAGCATCTGCAACCTCAATATAGCGGAACAAGTCTGTGCCCCCGCAAGGCGGCAGTCCGGCGCGGCTGAACACTGCATCGAGCCGAGCGGCGGCGGCCGCCAAACGGTGCCGCGTCTCGGTTTGCCACGCCGTGTCGGCATAGGCCCGCGTCCCAATCTCCAGCGCTGCGCCTGAAACCGGCCAAACCCCTAAGCGAGCTGCCAGTCTCTCTCGCACATTCGCCGGGGCCAAGGTGGCGCCGAGGCGCACCCCTGCGAGGCCGAAGAATTTTCCAAAAGAGCGCAAGATGATCAATCCATCCGCGCCCGCGTGGCTGGCCAGGCTTTGCTCTGGGTGCAGGTCTGCGTAAGCTTCGTCGATGATGAGATAGCCGCCGCGCGCCGTTAAAGTCCGTCGCGCTTGTTCGAGCGCCTCAAGATCGAACCGGCGTCCATCTGGATTATTCGGATGCGTCACCACCACCGCATCCACCTCAGCCGCGGCTTCGAGTGGATGTTCAGAGCGGACGATATCCGTCCCGCTTCGCGCCCAAGCGTCTGCATGATCGCCATAAGTCGGAGAAAGGATCGCAACCCGGCGCGCGGGCAGACAGTCCGGCAGAAGCCGAATAAGGAGCTCACTTCCAGGGGCAAGTAAGATCGAATGAGGCGACGCCCCAATCGCCGCAGCCATCGCCGCGCGGCACGCCGCTTGGTCCGCTTGCGTCGGCAAATGCGCCAATACTTCGGGCGACACGTGGCTGTCGGGATATGGCCAGGGGTTAATCCCGGTCGAGAGGTCTATCCACGGCTCAGGTGCGTCGGGAAACGCCGCGCGCACCACGTCCAACGCCCCGCCATGGAGAAGGTCCTTGGTCATCGCGCCAATCCTATGGCAATCGCGATCAGCAAAACGGCGGCAAGGCCCAGCGCCAAACGGTAAGTCTGCAAGCCGGTGAACATATCTGCAGCGTTCGGGTCGCGGGCATCTGGGTTGAGCCACGGCTCATCGCTGACCCGGTCTTCATACCGACGCGGTCCGGACAGCCGAACGCCGAGGCCGCCTGCCATTGCCGCTTCCGGCCATCCTGCATTGGGCGAGCGATGCTGGCGGGCATCGCTGAGCATGACCTGAAAGGCCGCTGGTTTGAAACTGACGATCGCTAACAGCGCGCCGGTTATCCGGGCCGGGACGAGATTTGCCGCATCATCCAACCGCGCAGCAAATCCACCAAATGCCGCGTAAGGCTCATTGCGGTGCCCAATCATCGAATCAAGCGTGTTGATCGCCTTGTATCCGGCCAGTCCCGGCAAGCCAAAAATCGCCCCCCAGAACAGCGGTGCGATGACCCCGTCCGAGGCATTCTCAGCCAGGCTTTCCAGACCCGCACGGGCAATCCCGGCTTGATCCAACTGGTGCGGGTCACGCCCAACAATCATCGCGACGGCCTGGCGCGCCGCGTCCGTGTCTCCGTTCGCCAAGGGCCGCGCGATGGCGGCGACATGTGCGTGCAAACTTCGCGACGCGAGGAGGCTTGAACAGATGAGCAATTCGAATCCAATCCCCCACCAGGTCATCGGGAGCAGCCATGAAATCGCAGCGCCAATCGCCACCGCTGCCGAGACGGCCAGCAGCGTGCTCACCATCCCCGCAATGTAGCGCGCTGAATGCGGCCAACTTGTTTGATTGAACGCCCGCTCTAGCACCGAAACCAATCCTCCAAACCACACAACCGGATGGCGAAGACGTTTATACAGCCAATTTGGCCACCCGAGGATAAGTTCGGCGAACCAAGCCAAAAGCATGAGCGCCGCGGCGCTCATTTCGACTGGCTTATCCCGCGCCGGTCCAGACTCATCGCGCCTGTCATTAGAGCGGCCCGTCCATATCTATCCTCAGCCCATCCACCCGCGCGCGGATGCCATAAATGGTTTCAAGCTGGTGGGGAGTGAGGGTCGCTTCTGGTGATCCGTCTGCCACGATGCGACCGTCTTTCATCCAAATCAGGCGCGAGGCGTAGCGCACCGCCAATTGGATATCATGGAGCACGACCAAGGCGCCGCCACCTGAATTCACGAATGCGGTGATCATGTCGAGAATGCGGAATTGGTGACGCGGATCGAGCGCCGCGGTCGGCTCATCTGCAATCAGCAGCGGCGCTTCAGCGGCAAAGGCGCGGGCACAGTGCATGCGCGCCAATTCTCCGCCGGACAGTGTGTCCGCATTTCGATACGCCAAGTGAGACAAGTCGCATGCCTCAATGGCGCGATCGACAGCGGCCGCATCTTTTGGCTTTAAGCGCCCAAGGGCGGCGCCATGGCTAAACCGGCCTAACGCCACGACATCGCGGACTTGGTTCGGCCACGCCAACGGTCGGCTTTGCGGCAAATATGCAATCTGCCGCGCGCGCTCGATCGGGCTGAGGCTAAACGCGTCTTTACCGTTTAGGCTCGCAGTGCCTTGGCTGGCGCGTTCCAGGCCGAGGCTGGCGCGGATCAGGCTGGTTTTACCGGCGCCGTTCGGTCCTAAGAGGACGACAAACTCGCCGGGTGAAAGCTGATAATTGGCCGCTTCCACCAGCGTCGCGTCTTTGACTTGGACGCTTAAATCTTTGACGACGAGATCAGTCATTCAGACCCCGTCTCTGCATGGCAATCCAGACAAAGAATGGCGCACCGATCAAGGCCGCGACGACGCCAAGTTTGAGTTCGCTATCCGTCGGAATGACGCGAACACCAATATCAGCGATGACCAGAATAAGCCCGGCCAGCAACGCCGATGGCACGAGCGATCGCGCCGGATCATGCCCAACAAAAGGCCGGATAATGTGCGGCGCGACAATGCCGACAAAGCCAATCGCTCCGGCCAAAGCAACCGACGCGCCCGTCGCCAATCCCGCACCGAGCACGGTGAGGATGCGCTGATTGCGTAAGTTTAACCCCACCCCGCTCGCCGCCTCTTCACCGAGCGTCAGCGCGGAGAGCCCCCGCCCTGTCGCCAGCAAAATTGCGCTCCCGGCAATCAGAAAGGGCAAGACAAATGTAATCTCATGAAAGCTCCGATTGGCCACCGAGCCGAGCATCCAACTGATCATATCTGACAGCGAGAACGGGTTTGGTGCCATATTCATCAACAGGCTCATCAAAGCGCCGGAAAAGCTCGACAACCCGACCCCGATAAGGATCAAGGTCACGACGGATCGCGTCCGGATGGCCGCGAACGTGAGCAAGGCTGTCGCAGCCAAGGCCCCTAAAATGGCGGAGATCGGCAATATCCATGGGCTCACGACGGCAAGCCCGTAATAGAGCGAAAAGGTCGCCGCGAGGGATGCTGAGGCTGACACGCCGAGCACGCCAGGCTCCGCCAGTGGGTTGCGCAACAGGCCCTGCAATGCGGCACCGCTCAACCCCAAAGCCGCGCCCACGAGAAAGGCGGCCAAGGCACGCGGCAAACGGATTGACCAAACGACCAATCGGTCCCCGGCATCAGCGCCGCCGAAAAAGGCGGCCAACACACGGTCCACACCGAGCGGGGTCGAGCCGAGTAAGCACGCGACGAAAATCGCCACCAAACTTGCCAAAGCAAGCCCAGGGGTCAGCCAAAGCCGGGCGCTCATTCGACCGGACCTTCGGCCAAAGCCTCAATGGCGTTCAAGATGAACCAGCCGCCACAAGAGACCCAAGCGCCTTTGATCGAAACGACTTGCTCTTCGGCAAGCTGGGCCTGTGCCACAGGGTGGCGGGTTGGGCTCCAGGCATTGGGGTGATTGGTGCGGGAGTCAAAATAGGCAGCGGCGACCATATCTGGTTGCTCGTACGCCATGCGTTCAAGCGGGAGTGAGCGCCAGCCTGGGCTTTCTTGGAAATTTTCCAGGCCTGCAGATTTGAGCATTTCATGGACCAAGGAGCCGGGTCCAGTGGTCACACCTGCCGGGGTCATATAGAGCGCCGTGCTGCCTTGATGCTCGGCGCTGATCGCGTCCAAGCCAGTGCGAAACTCATCGACCAGCGCTTGTCCGCGCTCGCTTTGACCGAGACCATCGGCCATGCCTTGGATGAGCGATGGGATCGAGCCTAAATCCTCGCTGTCGACATTAGAGGCCCATCCGACTTGCAAGACCGGCACCCCAGCGCGTTCAAAAAAGGACGTCGCATTGGGGCCACCGCCATAAGAGCGGACGATCAAATCCGGCTTTAAGATGAGTACATCTTCCGCCACAGGGCGCACCGTCGGCACGCCAATGGCCGCCTCGCGCATATAGGAAAAGTCCTCGACCGCATCAGGCGACACGGCGAGAATCTGGTCTTCATCCGCAAGTTTAAGAACATATTGATCGGCGCAAAAATCCAGGCTGACAATCCGCATCGGGCGCTCACTGGAAGGGGAATCCAAGACGCCCGGCGCGCTGCACGCAGCGGCCAAAAATGCGTTGAAGATGACTGCCAGCCTGAACACGCGATTAGTACCTCAACCGGATACCAATCGACCCTGATAAATCAGGCGTCCCGTATCCGAGGATTTGTTGATACTCCTCATCAAACAGGTTTTCGATCCGCCCGAACAGTTCGATTTTCTCGTTCAGGTCATAGCTGCCAGTGACATCGACGCGGGTCCAGCTATCGACTTCGGTGGTCGCGCTATTCGGCTCCTCGCCATTATATCGAATGAGGATAGCCCCCGAGAACGGACCTTCAGGATCGACCGAGAAAGTCACATCGCCCGAATGCTCAGGCACCCGCCGGAGTGGATCACCATCACTGTCGGTCGCGTCGACATAGCCATAGCCGACTTCGACACTCGCCCAGTCACTGAGCTGCACCCGGCCCGTCACTTCGACCCCTTGCGTCTCAACTTCGGCTTCGTTGAAATAGCCTGTGGACGCAAAGCTGATAAGATTTTCAATATCCGCCTGGAACACCGTCAGGCTCGCCTCGAAACGCCCATCAGGTGAGCGCCAGTCAATTCCAGCATCAAATGCTTCTGAGGTCTCTGGTTGGAGATTTGGGTTCGGATCCGCAAATCCGCCGCCGGACAATTGAAACAAGGTCGGGGCTTTGAAGCCTTGGCCCCAACTCGCGCGTAGCGTGAGCTGCGGGTTTGGATTGAAAGCAATCGCGGCCCGTCCCGTGGTTTCGGTGCCGAACGCATTATGATCATCGACGCGCACCCCACCGGTTAAGGTCAATGCTTCGGTAGCTTGAAACTCGTACAGCCCAAACAGACCATCAATCGTGGTCTCATCGCCATTGAATTCAGTCTCTTCGCGTTCTGCGCCGAATGCGAGTGTGTTTGCCTCATTCAAGTCCAGCGTGCCCTGATAGCGATAGATCATACGATCACCGCTGGCGTCGAAACTCGGCGCACCGTTTGAAAAATTCTGTCGATCGATTTCAGAAAAACCAACCAGCAGCAGATTGTCTAAGGCACCGTCGAACAATGATCCGGTGAGCGAGACATTTCCAGAAAGCTCTTCTGTGTCGGACAGGTTATCGGCGTCGCCGACATTGCCCTGCTCGCCAAACACAAAGCCGTCAAACTCTGACTCAGCATCGGTCCAAAGCAAATTACCTGCTAGGCGGGCGTCGCCCCCGAAGTTGAAGCCCCCTTTCGCCGAGACCGTTAGCGCCTCAAACGGGTCGTCTTCGCCATTTCCATTGTTTTCGTCGGCTTTCGAGATTCCGTCGGAACTTGTCCCGGACACTGCGAGTCGAAAATCGCCCGTCTCGGATCCGTTTTCGATGGAAGCGCCACCTCGGAAAG
Organism: Pseudomonadota bacterium; assembly: GCA_039194965.1. Taxonomy (GTDB): domain Bacteria; phylum Pseudomonadota; class Alphaproteobacteria; order Caulobacterales; family Hyphomonadaceae; genus Henriciella. The sequence goes on from JBCCVQ010000012.1 coordinate 93,854, forward strand.
TATTGAAAGATCCATACTCGGCGAAGGCGCTGCCCCCAAACCCTTCATCCGGGCTTTTCGTGGTGATCGACACCACCCCGCCAATCGCGTCTGTGCCCCAAAGCGTGGACTGTGGGCCTTTGAGCACTTCAATCCGCTCAATGCTTTCGGTATCGACCCGGGCAAAATTGAAGCCCCCGCCCGGCGAGGATGGGTCATTCACCGGGACTCCATCAATCAGAACAAGCGTTTGCTCGCTGGCCGCGCCGCGAATCCGGACGCTGGCATTGCCCCCGAAGGCGCCGTTTTGATTGATCGTAACACCTGGCGCGGCCGCGACCGCATCGAGGGCAAAATCAAAGCCCAGGCGGTCGATGTCTTCGGCTGTTATGACCGAAACACTCGAGCCGATCTCCGTCGCGGTTTGGTTCAATCGTGAGCCTTCAATCACGATGGTTTCCTGACGGCTTTCGCTATCTGATTCCACCTGCGCCAGAACCGGGCATGTGAGCGCGAAAGACACTGCGCTTAGAAGCGCTGTTTTATACAACATAGGGATTATCCCTTCAGCGCCTTGCCGCCCATGAAAAGACGCACCGAAAACGACACATGGCCTCGCAAGGGAACCCCCTGCATGGGCGGCCAGGCCTAGTTTGACTGCCGTTTCAAAAGGATAGGTGAGAAACCTTCCCGACCGCTGAGACTCTTCCCGGTCTCCGGACGAACGACGCGATGGCAGGTTTCCTGGCTTGCCGATCAATGCTTCTGGCCGCCTTCCCAGGAGGTCTCCCATGACAGGATCGATCCCAGTGGCAAATGGCCTTCAGCTCCTGGCTGACAGTTGCGGGTACAGCACCGGATTCACACCGGCTTCCCTCTTAGCCACCGATTAAAGTGGCACCATCTGCGGCGTGTCATGCTGCAGGTGCGTGGGGTTGTCAATCGAGGCGGACACGTGGCCGCATGGGAATGGCTTAGAAATCAATCCCGCGTTGCGCTTTGATGCCAGATTTGAACGGATGCTTCACTTCCCGCATTTCGCTGACCAAGTCGGCATAGTCACATAGATCGGGTTTGGCATCGCGCCCTGTCAGCACCACGCTGGTGCGGTTCGAGCGGGCTTTCAGCCCGTCCAATACCGTCTCGACCGACAAATAATCATAGCGCATAGCGATATTGATCTCGTCGAGGACAATTAGATCATAGTCGCCGCTCGCCATCATCTCGCGGGCTCGGTCATAGGCGGCAGTGGCGGCGGCGATATCGCGATCCTTATCCTGGGTATCCCAAGTGAAGCCTTCGCCCATTGTGTGCCAATCAACCTCGCCGAGCTTGTCGAAGAATTGCCGCTCGCCGGTAATCCACTTGCCTTTGATGAACTGAACCACACCCACTTTATGTCCCCAGCCGAGGGCGCGAATGATGACGCCAAAGGCGGAACTGGATTTGCCTTTGCCGTCGCCCGTATGGACCAGAATCAGGCCGCGGTGCGGGTCAGTCGCCTCGCTGGTTTTGCGCTTCTGCTCCGCCTGCAGCTTTTGCATCTCGGCTTTGTGTTTGGTCGCGTCGCTCATCATCTGCTCCTTTACGGGCAAGGTATGGAGATAAATCCGCCAAAGTCGATGGCGGTTTGAAAATCACTGGCAGACTGGCCTTGCGCCAAGGCCGCCCGGATGACGCCCGCATGGGTGACCAGGAGGCCGGTTTTGCCAACCTGGTTCCAAGCCTCGACCGCCGCCACAGTCCGCGCATGCAGCATTTCGACGGCCTCGCCGCCATGCGGACGTGCGCGATAGAAATCATCGGCCCATTGGTCGAGTTCGCCTCTTGGAATCGCCGACCAGGCTTGGCCTTCCCAGGCGCCAAAATCCATTTCGCCAATGCGGACATCTTGCTCGACCGGCAATTTCAGGCGCGCACCAACAAACTCTGCCAATCGGCGGCACCGGGTGAGCGGGCTCGTGACGATATGGTCAATCGCGGGCAAGGCCTCTAATGCCTGCTCGGCTTCAGACGGAAACGTCTCAGCGACGTCGAGATCGGTTTGCCCGTAACAGATGCCGGCCGCGATATTCGGCGTCGTGTGACGCAGCAGGACTAGAGCCATGCCAGCAATCCAAGATAGAACCCAATCTCGCTGGTCTGCTGGACGGCGCCGAGCGTGTCGCCTGTATAGCCACCAAGCTTGGCTTCGAAGAATAAGCGCATGAAGAGATGCCCCAGGACCAATCCAGCCAAACCATATGCGAGGGCGGTTGGGTTTTGCAGCATCACCCACGCCGCGATCACGGCACTGCCAGTGAAAGCGGCGATGAACAGACTCATGGCGGACGCGCCTTGCGCCACAGGTTTCCCTGTCCCTTCCGCGCGAACATATCGGCTCGTCGCGATGACCACGAGACTGGATAGACGCGACAGAGCATGCCCTGCGATCAAAGCGATGGGGATCATCAGAGGCGTGAGCCCGGCCAAGGCCGCGGCCTTCAAGGCGAGCGCGAAGACCAAAGCAGCTGTACCATATGTGCCAAGCCGAGAATCTTTCATGATCTCAAGCGATCGCTCGGCAGTATGTCCGCCGCCAATCCCGTCAAACGTATCGGCTAAACCATCTTCGTGGAACGCGCCGGTCAATAGAAGGCTGGCGGCCGTGGCCAGAAGGACAGAGATCAGCAAAGGAAATACCTGATCCGCGCCCCAGAATACTAAAGCACTGAGAGTTCCGACAAATGCTCCAACCAAAGGATAGTATCGCACCGACGCGGCCATCCGCTCAGGCGAATAGAGCCCGTCGCCACGGATCGGCAATCGCGTCAAAAACTGAACCGCGAGCAAGAAGGTCGCCGCTTCGCCCCTCATGCAGGGCCGCTCACGCCAGCGCTTTCAAAGCTCGCCATATCGCGCAGCATGGCTGCAGCGGCTTTGACCAGGGGAAAAGCCAGCAAGGCGCCCGTGCCTTCACCAAGCCGCAAACCGAGCTGCAGGAGTGGGCGCGCACTGAGCGCTTCTAACATGATGCGATGGCCCGCTTCAGCAGATTGATGGGCGTAGACGAAAGCCGTCTCGCAGCCGGGTTCCAGGTGCTTTGCGCACATCGCCGCTGCGGTCGCGATAAATCCGTCAACGATGACCACACGGCGCTGTGCCGCAGCTCCCAACATAGCGCCGGTCATCATGGCAATCTCAAAGCCGCCATACTCAGAGAGCGCAGACCGCGCGTCTAAGTTTGCGGGCGTGCGAGCCTCGGCTTGCTCCAGCAGCGTGCGCTTGCGTTGCATCCCGGCATCGTCCAATCCAGTGCCGCGGCCGGTCAGCGCCGCCACGGGCCGCCCCAAGAGTTTCGCCGCGATCAAGGCGGCGGATGACGTATTGCCGATCCCCATTTCACCGAAACAGGCGACCGCCGTGTCGGTGTCTCGTCCAAGCGCTTGGCCGCAAGTCAGCGCGCGCTCCAAGTCGTCCGTGGTCATAGCAGGTTGTTCGATGGCGTTGCGGGTGCCGGGCGCAATTCGGTGGTCGATTAGCGTTCCATCCTCAATCGGCGCGCCCGCGACGCCCGCATTGACGACTTGAATATCTGCCCCAACCGAGGCGGCGAAAATGTTCGCAGCAGCGCCGCCTGCTAGGAAGTTCAAGACCATTTGACGGGTCACCGCTTGCGGAAATGCCGAGACGCCCGCTTCGGCCATGCCATGGTCACCGGCAAATATGGTCAGCGTGCACGTCTCCGCGCGTGGGGTCAGTGTATCTTGAACGCGAGCGATGGTGGCAGCCAAAGCCTCCATCTGCCCAAGCGAGCCAACGGGTTTGGTTTTGCCGTCGAGCCGCGCCGCAATTTGCGCCTCAAAGTCTTCGGTGATCGTAAACATGCGACCTCGCCATAATGACATGGCTGGGATTGGCAAGATTGGTCGACGTAGCGTAAAGGACGTTCAACCTGCGCTGGCGGCCCGGCTCGACTTGTCTCTCATGATGAGCCACGGCATAAATTGCGCGACACAGAATGAAGCAGAATAACGGTAGGACAGTCCCATCACTAATTACGAACCAATGACCAAAGCTGAGGTCATCGCCGCGCAACGCGCTTGGGCGAAATACGTGACCGAGCAAGACGTTGAACAACTGCTAGAACTGTATGATTTTGGCAGCCCCGACGAACCCCTTTTGTTTAAGCCGACACTGGCCGACGTCATTCGCCTCGACCGCGAAGGCGCCCGGTCTTACTTTGTTGGCGGCAATCCCGACTACCCGCATGACCACGGTTTTTTGAAGAATGGTTGGAAAAGCGTGGAGTTTCAGAGTGCGGCGGGTCCGATCCTGAAAGCTGGGGGTCTCGGCTATAAGGATATGGGGCATTACACATTTAGAGATGGCGACGGAAATGCGACGCGTGCGGATTACACGTTCGCTTATCACAAGCTGAATGGCCGGGTTTTGATTTCGCTCCACCATTCATCTTTAACATGGTTGCCGCCTAAGGACGCCTAGGCCACTCGGTGCCGCATCGAAAAAACAGAGTTGCGGCTGTGTCGCCTCACTGGGTTCGAAAGCCTTGCCTTGCGTGGCGCAGCATATCTGTTACGCCTTTCAAAAGCCTGCGGATAAACGCAGCTGAGTCGATGCAATCGCGACGCGTCGACGGTGAAAGAGGAACCCAGAATGATGCGACCCATGACGTCGGTTTTACTTGCGAGCGCCTTTATCGCGGCGTGTACGACAGACCAAATCACAGAAGCACCAGTGGCACCTCAGAGCGAGGCCGTCGCCGCGCCGGTCGCACCGACCGCGCCGGAACCTCCAAAGCTGCAAGTTATCGCCACAGGCGCTGATATTGCCGGCACAAATGGCATCCATTTTGGCCCGGACGGATTGCTCTATATCACCTCTGTCATTGGTTCAGACCTGACCGTGATCGATCCAGAGACAGGCGCCGTGGTGAAGCGTTTCACGGCTGCGGATGGGGTGATCGGTCCAGATGATGTCGCCTTTGCCTCAGACGGATCCTATTATTGGACCTCCATCCTGACCGGCGAAGTTGCTGGATTTAATACAGACGGCGAGAAAGTCATCGCCGCGCAACTCGCGCCCGGATCGAACCCAATCACCTTTTCGCCCGATGATCGTATGTTCGTGTCGCAATGCTTTCTCGGCACAAATCTGTATGAGCTCGATCGTTATGGCGTCGACGAGCCCCGCCTGATTGCTGATGACCTTGGACCCGGCTGCGGACTCAATGGCATGGATTGGGGGCCAGATGACCGTCTCTACGGCCCGCGCTGGTTTCATGGCGAAGTGGTCAGTTTTGATGTCGACACGGGTGAGCGGCGGACCGAAGCGACCGGCTTCACCACCCCAGCTGCGATCAAATTTGACAGCCAAGGCGTCCTTCACGTCCTCGACACCGGGACTGGCGAGCTCATCCGTGTGGAAGGCGACACGCAAACCGTCGTCGCCACCCTAACGCCCGGCCTGGATAATTTTTCCTTCGATGAGAATGATACGCCGTTCGTGTCGAGTTTCACCGACGGCTTTATCAAACGGGTCAACGAAGACGGTTCACTGACTGAGATTATGCCGGGCGGCATGTCACATCCTGGCGGCCTTGCGGTCATCGGCGACACCGTTTGGGTCGCTGACATTCACGCCATTCGCGGCTTCGACCGGACGAGCGGCGAAAGCATTTCGACCCAACGCAACATTGTCGGCGTCGGCCAATTGGGCGGGTCGATCAATGCCTCGGTTGATGGCGAACATCTTGTTCTAACCTCTTGGTTCGATGGCGATGCGCGGGTCTGGGACCCAGTGGCCCAACACCGCGTCGCGCATTACCCCAACCTTGCCGGGCCTGTGGCCGCCATCCGATATGCGGACGGTTTAGCGGTTTCCGAGCATCTTAAGGGCGGGGTGTATCTGTATGGCGGCGAAACGCCTGTCGAACTCGTTGCGGGATTGCCCGCGCCAACTGGATTGGCCGCAGCTGATGGCGCGCTTTATGTTGGCGATTGGCAGCTCGGCCAGATCCTTCGGATCGCCCAAGACGGTGAAGCGCTCGCCGAACCCGAAATTGTCGCCAGCGATCTCGAAGCCCCCGAAGGCTTCCTGTTCACTGAGGATGGGATTGTAGTGGTTGAAGCCGCGGCGGCCCGGGTGACGTTCATTGATGCAGGTGGCAATCGACGCACGCTTGTCGAGCTGCCAGGTGGCTCTCCCGGCGCGCCCGGCCTTCCGCCGTCGCAAATTTTCACGGGTGTCGCCATCGACGCGGACGGCAATCTGCTGATCACCGGCGAAACGGATCGGGTGCTCTATCGGCTGTCTGCGCCCTGGTAAGCCGGACAACCAACAGGCTTGGTGTTTAGCGCGACATCGCCATCCGAGTTGTCACAGCATTAACGCTGCAAGACAGAATGAGAATGTCGTGGAATTCGCCTGTCGTGTCCTGCACGTGATCTTTCAGCAATGCTTCGCCTGAAAAGCCCATCTCTTCGAACACTTTGATCGCATTTCTTTGGTCGATCGTCATTTGGGCGATGATCTTGCGCAACTCACGGGAGATGGCGATGGCAAAGGTTTGTTCGATGAGCAGGCGTCCGATGCCTGACTTTCGATGGTCTTTGGCGACCAATACGCGAATTTCACCGACATGGCGCGACCATGATTTCGTATCAATGATCAGCGCGGCGTTAGCGATGATTTCGCCATCCTTCTCGACGATCAAAGTTTCGATATTTCCAGAGACTGAGTCACGCACCCAAGCGTCGACCACTGGGCGCTTAGAGATATCCCGACGCAGATAGAGCAGATCATGCGGCGGCAATCCGAGCGCGAATGCGTGCAGTGCGTCTTCGTCGCCAGCGGCAACTTTACGCAATCGAAACCCTGCGCCTAATTGTTCCAATTCCATCGGATAATTGAGTTCCATTAGACCGACCTTTCTGACAACCAGTCGTCCAAATTGGGCCAAAGGCGTTTGACCGCATTGCCGCCAGCGACAATGCTGACATGCCCCCCCTTTAGGACGATTTCAGTTTTATCTTTTGAAGAGACTTTGTTTATGAGCGGCGCACTCGCGGGGCGACGAACGATATTGTCGTGCTCGGCAACCGCATGAAAGAATGGCACCTTGATCTTTGCCAGATCGGCCGACCGCCCATTGAGCACCAGACTACCATCCATGAGCTTATTGTCCCACATCAGGTCTTTCACCGTGTCGCGGAAATACTCTCCCGCGAGCGGCAACATGTCATTCGCCCACCGGTCATATTTGCGAAATGTCTCAACGAATTGAGAATCCCACATCTTTTCCCAAAGCTGCAATCGAGACGCCGCCTTACCCGCCGGTTCTAAAGACTCAAAGCCCGAGAGCACAAAACTCGGGGGAATGTTGCCGACATTGTCGACCAACCGATCCACATCGAAATGGCGCTGGTCAGTGATTTTGTTGAACATATCCATTTCGTGAAAATCAACGGGCGTGGTGAAGCAGATCAAGTTTCGCACATGTTGCGCATCATAGCTGGCGGTGTAAATCGAGGCCAGGACACCCCCCATGCAATACCCCATCAGCGAGAGCTCATCCTCACCGCTAATCCGGCGGACGATGCCGATACATTCTTCGATGAAGCGCTGCGAATAGTCAGACAGATCGAGGGTCTTCTCTTCTGGCTGCGGCGGTTCCCAGTCCATCAAGAAGACGTCATATCCGGCGCGGACAAAATACTCGACAAAACTGACGCCCGGCATCATGTCGAGGCAATAGCTCCGATTGGTTGTCGGCGCGACGATCAGGATCGGTGTGCGATAAATCTCATCCGTCTGCGGCTTGTAATGGAAGAGCGATAGGGTGCCGCGTTTGTGGACCACATCTTTCGGCGTGAGTCCGACGGGCGGGTCCGACGACACGAAATAAGCAACGCCGTTGATATTTCGCTGAATGGTGCGCTCGACGAGCTTGCGAATGGCTCCACCTCGACTCTGCGACTTCTGCTCAGCCATGCTTTGCTTATTCCTTTTTCGCGGATTTTGTTCTCTTCGGCTGGGAGGTTGCTGTGTCTGTTTTTGTTTTCTTCGGGCGACGCGTTCGAGGCGGCCCTGCCTGCGCGGCAGATTGATTGGTAAGCTGCATAATCGCGGTCTCGATGCGCACCACCCGTTCTTCGATACGCGCGCACTGTTCGCTCAAACGGACCACATCATCTTGGCTTGGCATATTGTAGAAATGAAGCTGCCTGGCCATTTGGTCTGAAAATCCGCGTTGCACGCGTGAGGAGGTTGTCACGGCAGAATTCATCACTTTGCCGAAATTCTCATTGCCCAATACCGCGCGTCCTATCGTGTTGATACGCTCCTCTAGCGCTTTGATAGACGTCGTTTGATTGTCCTTTGGTTTCTTGTCAGCCACACGCTTTACTCCCACTCATTCAGGTATCGCCATAGCAGATTGATGTTAATGACGATTTAGACCCTTCCTACAACTCTTACGCATTGCCACTCTCGGCGCAATCCAAATCGCATTCGGACGGGCGATGATGCGCTGACCTTTTTACTTTCTGAGAGCTGATCGCTAAACTCAAAGAAAAACTGGAGGACGCCCCGTGACAGACCGTATTCGCCTGACCGTGGAAAACCATGTCGCCGATGTTCGGCTTATCCGCACCGATAAGATGAACGCGCTTGATAATGAGATGATGAAGGCGATCGTGGAGACGATTCAGACCATCGACAACGACCCGAATGTCCGTTGCGTCGTGGTGTCTGGCGATGGGCGGGCGTTTTGCGCGGGACTCGATATGTCCAATTTCCAGAGAATGTCGAAAGGTGGTGATCGCGCCGCAGGCGCGGGAGTCACGCGCGACAAGCTGGCGGTTCGCACGCATGGGATTGTCAATTTCCCGCAACAATGTGTCTGGGGCTGGCGGCAACTGCGCGTGCCGGTGATTTCCGCTGCGCACGGCGTGGCTCTGGGCGGCGGCTTTCAATTAATGCTTGGCGCCGACATTCGTATCGTTCACCCGGACACCAAGCTGGCGATTCTTGAAAGCCGATGGGGACTGGTCCCGGATATGTCAGCGACAGCCATTATGCGCTTATGTGCGCGAGAGGACATTGTTCGCGAGCTGACCTATACGGGCCGCTTCTTTTCTGGCGAAGAGGCCAAGGAATACGGTTTCGCGACGCACGTCTCGGCGGATCCACGCGCGCATGCCATGGAGCTTGCGGCAGCGATCGCGGAGCGGAGCCCAGACGCTGTGCAGATGTCAAAAGCCCTTTTCAACGGCTTGCCAGATCGAACCGAAGCCGAACAGCTCTTGGCGGAGTCCGAAGCGCAGGACGGCGTGATTGGACAACCTAATCAAGTCGAAGCCGTCAAAGCCGCGTTAGAGAAGCGGGCCGCGAACTTTATCGATGGGGCTATACCTCATTCTTCAGCCGCAGAATGACCCCAGAAAAATCGAGCCCGCCCTGCCCGCTTTCCGACAGGCTGGCATAGATTTTCTCGGCCATCGCACCGAGCGGACTTTGCACATCGGCGGCGTTGGCGGCATTCGCGGCGAGACGCAGGTCTTTCAACATCATATCTACCGCGAAACCCGGCTGGTAGCCGCGATTGGACGGCGCTGTTTCGACTGGTCCAGGCGCGGGGCAATATGACGTCATCGACCAACACTGCCCGGATGCGGTGGAGGAGATATCAAAGAAGGTCTGCGCATCAAGCCCGAGGGACTCGGCGAGATTAAACGCTTCCGCAGTGCCGATCATAGAGATGCCAAGCAGCATATTGTTGGCGATCTTCGCGACTTGACCGTTTCCAGACGCTCCGGCGTGAACGATCTTTTGTCCCATAATTTCGAGAATGGGTTTCGCGGCATTGAAAGCTGGTTCCGTGCCGCCGACCATGAATGTTAAAGTCCCGGCATCGGCGGCTGCGGTGCCGCCCGAAACTGGGGCATCGACCATCAAGAAGCCGGCATCGGTCGTTGCTTTTGCCGTCTCGCGCGCATCCTCGACAGCGATGGTCGAACAATCGAGAAAGACCGCGCCTGGCTTTGCTGACGCAAGAATGCCGTCATCGCCCAGATATACCGACTTCACGTGCTTGCCGGCGGGCAACATCGTGACCACGGCATCCGCGTCTTTGACGGCTTCAGCCACAGATCCAGCCGCAACAGCGCCATGCGCAACCACTTTCGCAATCGCGTCATCGCTCAAATCAAAAGCGCGGACGCTGTGTCCGGCCTTGGCGAGATTGATACACATCCCGCCGCCCATATTTCCCAATCCGATAAATGCGATTTGGGTCATGACTCATTCTCCAGGGTATAGACGTCAGACATGGCCACCTCCGCTTATTGCATGGTCGGGATGATGAAGGCTTGGTCGCCAACGTCGCCTTCCGGCCAGCGCTGAGTAACGGTTTTGATCTTGGTCCAGAAGCGTGTGCCTTCAGTGCCGTACTGGTTGGTGTCACCAAAGGCTGACCGCTTCCAGCCCCCAAAAGTGTGATACGATACCGGCACGGGGATCGGCACATTGACGCCAACCATGCCGACATTCACGCTGGCCGCAAAATCCCGTGCGGCACGGCCATTGCGCGTAAAGATCGCGACGCCATTGCCATATTGGTGATTGGACGGAAGTTTCGCAGCTTCTTCAAGGGATTCAGCGCGAACAACTTGCAGGACCGGTCCGAAGATCTCTTCTTCATAGGTCTTCATGCCAGGCTTTACATTGTCGAACAGGGTCGGTCCGATGAAGAAGCCATTCTCGTGCCCCTGCAGGGTGAAGCCACGACCATCGATCAGGAGGTCGGCGCCATCTTCTTCGGCGCCGATGCGGATATATTCTTCGACTTTGGCTTTGTGCGCCGCTGACACGACAGGGCCGTAATGCGCTTCTGGGTCCGTCGAGATTCCGACTTTCAACCTATTCGCCTCGACAGTGATGCGTTCGATAAACTCGTCAGCGGTATCTTTGCCAACTGGAACAACCACGGGCAGCGCCATGCAGCGTTCGCCGGCCGATCCGAACGCGGCGCCGACAATATCTTTGACCGCCTGGTCCATATTCGCGTCTGGCAGAATAATGCCGTGATTTTTCGCCCCGCCCATGGCTTGAACGCGCTTACCGTTTGCGGTGCCACGCGAATAAATGTACTGCGCAATGTCGGACGAGCCTACGAAACTGATCGCTTTGACCGACGGATTATCAAGCAGCGCATCCACGGCTTCTTTGTCGCCATTCACAACGTTGAGTACGCCGGGAGGCGCACCGGCCTCAAGGAAGAGTTCGGCGAGTCGCATCGGAACACCGGGGTCTTTTTCCGAAGGCTTAAGAACGAATGTATTACCGGCGGCAATCGCCATGGCAAACATCCACATCGGGATCATCGCTGGGAAGTTAAACGGTGTGATGCCAGCGCAAACGCCAAGCGGCTGACGCATGGAGTAGACATCGATGCCAGGTCCGGCCGCATTGGTGTATTCGCCTTTCTGGACATGCGGGATGCCGCACGCAAACTCGACCACTTCCAGGCCGCGCTGCACATCCCCGCGACTGTCGGCAATGACTTTGCCATGCTCTTTTGAGAGCAATTCGGCGAGCTCATCCATATTGGCTTCCAGCAGGCGTTTGAATTCAAACATCACGCGCGCACGACGCTGCGGATTCATCGCGGCCCAGGCCGGGAACGCAGCTTCGGCGTTCTGAACTGCCTTGTCGATTTCCGAGACTTCGCCGAGCGCGACTTTTCCCTGCACGTCTCCGGTATTCGGATTGAGAATGTTAGAGAACCGTCCCGAGGTGCCCTTCACATGATCTCCACCCACGAAATGATGAACTTCGCGCATTTTCGACAGATCCTTCATAGCTTCCAAACCTTCTTGTAACCGCACAATAAACGCCGGTATAGGAAAACAATTGCAGCTCATGGCTGCATTTTTGCAGGAAGTGAAAATGATGAACTGGGATGATTTCAGAATTTTCCTCGCGGTCGCTCGACAACCCAAATTGGACACGGTTGCCGCGCAGACACAGCTCGACGCCACGACAGTGAGCCGCCGCATACGCCGGCTCGAGGAGTCGCTTGGCAGCACGCTATTCGAACGCACGCGACGGGGTCATATGCTCACCCCTGCAGGTGAGAGTCTCGCCAAGCGAATTGAGGAGATGGAATCCATTTCGCTCGACGTCAGCGCCAACACATCTGAGCGGCTGGCCGCTGGACGGGTGCGCCTCGGCGTTCCTGAAGGCCTCGGCGCGACGATTGTCGCGCCTGCGCTCGCGGAGTTCCGCTCGATTTATCCTAAGATTGATGTCGATCTGATCGCCCTTTCAGGATTTGTCAGCGTTCCAAAACGCGAAGCGGACATGTCACTCTTGCTGGCACGTCCAAAGACCGGACGACTAACCGTTAAGAAGATCTCTGACTATTCGCTCGGGCTGTACGCCACAAAAGAGTATTTGAAGCGCGCCCAGCCGGTCACACGCAAAGCCGACCTTCTGGAGCATACATTGGTCGGTTACGTGGACGACCTCATCTACTCATCTCAACTGAGATATTTAGACGAAATTCTTCCTGGACTTTCCCCACACCTCTCCAGCCCGAGCATTCTTGCTCAACGGGCGATGATCGCCGCCGGCGCAGGGATTGGCGTATTGCCGAACTTTATGGCGGACCGATATCGCGATCTGGTTCGTCTCATCCCGGACCAACTCAATGTCATTCGGACTTTCTGGTTGGCCGTTCACGAGGATGTCGCGCGACTGAACCGCAATCGGCACATGGTCGAGTTTCTGTCCAAGACTCTTGCCAAACTGCCATAATCGCCGATTGGCTTAAAGCGGCACCAAGGTGTGGCCACCATCCACGACAATGGTCGATCCCGTAATATAACTGCCAGCGTCAGACGCCAGCAAAAGCAAGGCGCCATCGAGTTCCTGATACTCGCCAAATCGACGCATCGCGACGCGTTTGCGCATGCGATCTCCGCCTTCGCTGTCTAAGAAAGCGTCATTGATCGCGGTTTTGAAATAGCCCGGCGCGATGGCATTCACCCGGATGCCAAAGCGGGCAAATTCCAAAGCCATGTTTCTCGTCAATTGATCAACCCCCGCTTTGGTGGCGGCGTATCCCGCGAGCATGTAAGATGGCCTGAGCGCTGTGATCGACGCAATGTTGATGATCGAACCAGGCGTCTTGGCCTCCATCATGGCTTTGCCAGCGTGTTTTGCAACACGCCAAACGCCGGTCAAATTGGTATCGACAATGTTCGCCCATTCATCTTCTTGCGTGTCGACCAGCCAGGATTCTTGACCAACTCCAGAATTGTTCACGAGAATGTCGCATGGGCCACCGGTTTCGGCGGCGATCTTCGCAAATGCGGCTTCGACAGAGTCCACTTTGGTAACATCCATCTCCACCGCATGCGCTTTGCCGCCACTGGCTTCGATGCGAGATTTGACGTCTTCAAGTTTACTGAGTCGACGCGCTGCAATAACCACCTCTGCGCCATGAGCTGCGAGCGTCGTTGCAAAGTGCTCTCCTAACCCACCGGACGCGCCGGTCACAAGGGCACGATGCCCAGACAGGGTCATTTTTTCTGACATATAGATCTCACCTTACTTTGAGTTTGTATTGATGCGCTGGCACGTTCCGATTTGAAGGACCGGCGCGCAATCGGGTCTCTCGCAAGCGCAATCCGGATCTTGTTTTCGCGTTCTTCGGCCAACAGTGCCATGGTTTCCTGCCGACACGCACTCAACGCTCTTTTTGTTCTATTGCGCATCTTAATCCCTCAATATCGATAAGGCTATACGCTCCGCTAGGTGAAGGGGGTCAGGAATCCATCGCCTGCCTCACTTCCACAACCTCCCTGCCATCGTGTTTAGCGCTGGACGACAACGTCTCCGTTTGGCATCGCCATGATCATCTCAGGTGATTTCAACAAGATCGTCGTCGAACGGTGCTGCGCCAACGCGCGAACAGCATCAATCTGGTTTATGGGGTGATGATCGATTGAATCCATCATGCGATTGAGGTCGACCGCGTCTATGATCTGCAAAACATCAGAGGCAACTGGTGCCAAACTCTCGCGGGTACGCACCCGGTCTGGCACTGGGACCCCGATGTCGACAATTTCAACTCTACCGCAATACGCTTTGCCAGGCGATAAGACATGCGCTGGACGCAAGGCCGCGAACGTGATGGTCAAATCCGCCGAAAAACACACTCCCAAGGGCTCAGCCCGCGCACCATCTAAACCTGAGGGAACATCAACGGCGACCAGGTTGCCTTCAATCCCGTTGACCAGGTCCGCCACGCGCCCAGACAGCGGTCGCGATAGACCGCCTCCGAATAAGGCATCCAGCACAACACCGTCTGCACGAACATCGAACGCTTCGAGCGATTCAACCGGTTCAGACCACAATGCGGCGGCTTGCTGCGCATCTCCGTTGAGCGTTTCAATGGGCTTCAATGCAAAGACAAAAACGCGGCGCCCCAATTCTCGCAAGCGTGCAGCGGCAACGAAACCATCACCGCCATTACCACCCGGCCCGCATAAGACCGAAACGTCGCCGGTCGGATAAGCGGCGTGCAGCAAGTCGGCGACCGCCTTTCCGGCCCGCAGCATCAACTCAAACCCAGACAAACCGCCGGAGATCACCCGCTGTTCAGCGTGATACATTTCCTGAGGCGTGATAATGGCGGGCATGGCGGCGTGATGACCTCTAGGCTCTCCCAAAAAAAGTAGCGCACATCGCTTAACCTGAACAGGATCAGATCAAGCCGCCCGGTCCGCTCTTGACTGGTTGAGGCGATACGCTCTTATCCAATCCAAACGGAGGATCTCATCGTGAGTACAGAAACAAGACAAATTGTGTTGGCAGCCCTGCCCAAAGGCGAACTGGAGCCCTCGCACTTTCAAATGCAGTCGACCGAGCTTGCGAGTTTAAGTGACGGCGAAATTCTGGTGAAGACTCTGTTCATGTCCCTCGACGCCGCCAACCGCGCCTGGATGCAAGGTGCGACCTATCGAGATGCCGTAGAAGGCGGCGATCCGATGCCAACTCTGACAATTGGTCGTGTTATCGAGTCCAAGGACGCGTCTATTGATGTCGGCAGTGTCGTCGAAACAGAAGGGGTCTGGGCTGACTATGTCGTCGCAAAGGCCAAGCGCAGCCGAGTGGTTCCAGACGTGCAACCGCTTAGCAACCGACTGTCCGTCCTCGGCATTGCCGGCAAGACCGCTTATTTCGGCTTGTTGAACGTCGGCCGTCCGCAAGCTGGAGAAACCATTGTCGTCTCCGCGGCTGCGGGTTCAGTTGGCAGCTTGGTCGGTCAGATTGGTAAGATCAAAGGCTGCCGCGTGGTCGGAATTGCAGGCGGCGCCGAAAAGTGCGCCTGGTTAACCGACGAGCTCGGCTTCGATGCGGCGGTCGACTATAAAGCTGGCAATTTGTTCAAAGACTTGAAGGCCGCTTGTCCGGACGGCGTTGATGTCTATTTCGACAATGTCGGTGGGAAGATCCTCGAAACCGTTCTGTTCCATATGAATCTGAAAGGCCGTGTCGTCTGCTGCGGAGCCGTGTCGCAATACAACACGGCGAACCCAGTTGGACCTCGCAATTTACCAGGTCTCGTTGTCGTCAAACGTCTCCGCATGGAAGGCTTCATCGCCATGGACTTCCCGGAATATGAAGCGCAAGCCGATGCCGACCTCGCCGCCTGGGCCGCGAGCGGTGAACTCAAAGTTGTCGAAGACATTGTTGACGGTCTCGAGAACGCGCCAGCCGCGTTGATCGGTCTGCTAAATGGCGAAAACCGCGGCAAGCGAATGGTTCGGGTCGCGAAGGAATAATTACCACCGCTAAGTCGCCATTTTATCGTGCAAAATTAAGGCTCTCACACACCCGCTCGGTACATTTTCCAACGCCTGTAAATGAAAAATATACAACTTTAAGTATATCTATTGGTTCAGATAATGGTGTATGGGTTGGTATAGTGTCCGTCGCGACTTTGCAGGATGAAGTTCCGCAGCAGCTCCGGTTTGCTGAACAAAGACGGTTATTGTCTCGCGTTGCGATGTCGATTTCGCTGATCTTGACGCTGTATCTATGCATCGTTTCGGTCTTCATGCCGCTCTTGACCATAGGCAAAGTCATCGCCGCGCTCGCTGCCATCTCGATCGGCAGCTTAAGTTGGCTCTGTCGATACGAGAAACTCTACACGATGAGCGCAGCGTACATCGTTGCAATGACGATTATTGGTGGGTTCGTCGCCAGCCTATCGAATGGCGGCGCAAGCGGCTTTGTCGCACCTATCATGGTCACCGCACCGGTTATTGCTGCCGTGTTCATCGGCGCTCGCGCAACAGTGCTCACGGCAATTCTCGTCGTCTTGGCGTTTGTCTCGCTTTGGTTCTTGAACCAGGCCGGATTGGTTAGCCAGGCCCCTTATCCTGAGTCATCATTGGATATTGCTGCAATCGTCATGTTGTCCGCGGCAACCGGACTTTGTGCAGCCGGCGTCGGATATTTTGCGCATGCTATGCAGGGCCAAATACGTTCCATGCGAGACTTTCAAGATCGATTGATGCAAGTCTCTGGACAGCTCGATCATTCGGCTCACCATGATTCACTGACAGGTGTTGCCAATCGCCAAGGCATGCATCGTCATCTCGAAACGATGTTGTCTGGCGCATTGGCAGACGACGAGATGATTTGCCTCATTCATGTCGACTTGGATGAGTTCAAGTCGATCAATGACACTTATGGCCATCCCGTTGGTGATGCTGTGCTGATCGAGGCTGCACGCATCATGACGACCGAGTTTAGCGAGGGCGCGTTGGTCGCGAGAGTTGGCGGTGATGAATTCGTGATCGTGACGCGCGAGCAAAGAGCCACTTCCAGCGTCCAAATTGAACAGAAGTGCGCAGCCTTGATCGAGCTCATTAGGGCACCGATGATCGCCAATGGCGTCGAATGTGAGATCGGTGCCAGCATCGGATTCGCCACCTCCCAAAGCGACAAATGCACGATCGACTCGCTCATGACGGACGCTGATTTGGCGCTCTACGAAGTGAAGCGCGATGGCCGTGGGCAAGCGCGCGGGTTTACCTCCTCGATGCGCGTCAAACTCGAACAAGATTCAGCGTTCAAAGAGAAGATGCAGGCATGGCTCACAGATGGCAGCGTCTGTTGTGTGCTACAGCCGCAAGTCGACATGGTGAGCGGCAAGGTGACTGGGGTTGAAGGCTTGGGACGCATCCGTTGCGCGTCCGGAGAATTGCTGCCCCCGGCACAAATTCTATCTGTCATCAAAGAAATGGGACGCTTGGCCGAGTTTGATTTTAAAGTCATGAAAAAGAGCTTTGACGCCTTGGTTGCGCTCCGAAAGTCCGGCGCGGAAATCCCATATGTCTCGATCAATGCTTCCTCCCATTCCTTGCGCTCTGAAGACTATGCGTTGCGGGTTCGAAAAGAGCTTCGCAAACGTGGATTGAGCACCGACGATGTCGTCGTCGAAGTGCTGGAATCGACCTTGATCGAGAGCCAGAATGATGCCGCGGTGACGTCGATTAATCGCCTCCGTGAAGCCGGCATCAAAACCATTATGGATGATTTTGGATCCGGCCATGCGACGATATCCAACTTGATGAAGTTGGACTTGGATGGGTTAAAAATCGACCGCTCGCTGATCAGAGACATTGAAAGCCATAAGACCCAACAAGTGGTCAAAGCCGTGCACGGTTTAGCCACCAGCTTGAACTTGACGGTCATCGTAGAAGGGGTTGAGACACCACAGCAATTTGCCATTTTGCGTGGCATCGGGTGTGAGGTCATCCAAGGCTTTGGAATCTGTAAGCCACTACAACCTTCCGATTTCGAATATTGGGTCAAAACTTACGGCGCTTCGCAGGTCACTCAGATGCAACAGAAACTGGTTCGAAGTTCCGGCTCTCACAGCGTTTAGAACGTTAGCCCTTCCGCCCTGTACCGGGCGCAAATCTCAACCATCTCATTTCCAAAGACAGCGCCGCATTTCTGCTCGAAATGTGTGGGACGCATATGGCCGACACGCGCATTGATATCTGAGAGAGTGTTTGGAATGAGGCTGCATTATTATGTTTAGGGCACGTCTTTTTCGCTGTTCATTTGTGATCGCAGCAGGGCTCAGCCTAGCGCCGCTTACCGCTGCCGATCCCTACGAGACCTTTTCCGGGATTGCCGTGTGCGATGGAGAACGCATCGGCCTGACGCTGAACCTAACCCGAGCGCACGGCCTCGACCCAACCGAGTTCAATGACCCTTGCCGGTCAGGATCCGGTCCTTGCAATGATATGTATCGTCGACGCTTCGAGGCCACGCGCATCGCAACGGGCGAAGCTTACATCTCTCGCCTGTCGAGCGACGGAACGTTTGAGGCAACGCAGTACGCGCTGAACGGAACGGCTGTCGACATTCCACCCAAAGGATGGAACCGACAATTGCCTATGCATTATGAGTATCGATTTGAAAGCGCGGACTCGCCCGGTAGCGCGGAGAAAATTTCACTAGAACTTTTGCGATACACCGACATTTACGACGACGAAGAAATGACCTCGCTCAAAATCAACAACAAAATTTGCGAACAGACCGACATGGTCCACCGCCGCGTGTATGCCGTCGATCTTCTCGAATGATATTTATTCTAGAGCGCGCGCCCTCACCTATTCTGCCTATTCTCGATGAGATCATCCACCACTTCCGGTTCAGCCAATGTGGACGTGTCGCCCAAGTTCTCGAAACTGTTCTCAGCGATCTTGCGTAAGATGCGGCGCATGATTTTGCCGGATCGGGTCTTCGGCAGGCCAGCCGCGAATTGGATCAGGTCCGGGGATGCGATCGGCCCGATCTCGGTGCGGACATGTTGGACGAGTTCTTTCTTAAGGTCGTCACTCGGTTCAACCCCCGCCACTGGCGTGACATAGGCATAGATACCCTGGCCCTTAATGTCGTGCGGATAGCCGACCACAGCGGCTTCTGCGACGGCGTCATGGGCGACCAGGGAGCTTTCGACTTCCGCCGTGCCCATACGGTGGCCAGAAACATTGATCACATCATCGACCCGGCCGGTGATCCAATAGAACCCGTCTTCGTCGCGGCGGCAGCCATCGCCCGTGAAGTAATTGCCTGGATAGGCAGAGAAATAAGTTTCGATAAAGCGCTGATGGTCGCCATAGACCGTGCGCATCTGGCCGGGCCAACTATTTGTGACCACCAGATTGCCTTCGGTCGCCCCAGTCAGCTCCACGCCTTCAGCATCCACGAGTTTGAGCTCAACGCCGAAAAATGGATGACTTGCAGCGCCAGGTTTTTGATCGGTGGCCCCCGGCAGCGGCACGACCATCACCCCGCCCGTTTCGGTTTGCCAATACGTGTCAACGATCGGGCAACGGCTCTCACCAACCGTTTGATAATACCATTCCCAGGCCTCTGGATTGATCGGTTCACCGACAGAGCCGAGCAGGCGCAAGCTTGACCGCGAGGTCGATTTCACCGGCCCCTCGCCTTCACGCATCAGCGCCCGAATGGCGGTCGGCGCTGTGTAGAACAAAGAGACCTTGTGTTTGTCACAGACCTGCCAGAAGCGGCTGGCATCTGGATAAGTCGGCACCCCTTCAAACATCATTGAGGTGGCGCCATTGGCCAGTGGACCATAGACAATATAGCTATGCCCGGTGACCCAGCCGACATCGGCGGTGCACCAATAGACATCATCTTCTTTGAGATCGAAGACATATTCATGGGTCATTGAGGCCCAAACCAGATAACCGCCCGTTGTGTGCAGCACGCCTTTCGGTTTGCCGGTCGAGCCGGACGTATACAGAATAAAGAGCGGGTCTTCGGCATTCATTGGCTCTGGCGCGCATGTCGAAGAAACGCTTGCGGCGGCTTCATGTAGCCAGATGTCCCGGCCCTCAGCCATGTTCACCGGATTGCCGGTGCGGCGCACGACCAAGACTTTCTCGACCATGCCACCTGCCAGGTCGCAGGCTTTGTCCACATTGTCTTTCAGCGACACAATCCGGCCACCGCGCACGCCTTCATCTGCGGTGATCATGAACTGGCTGTCGCAATCGGTGATCCGGCCCGCCAGCGCTTCAGGGCTAAACCCGCCAAACACGATCGAGTGGACCGCCCCGATCCGGGCGCAGGCGAGCATCGCGTAGGCCGCCTCGAGGATCATCGGCATATAGATGGTCACCCGGTCGCCTTTCTCGACGCCCATGTCCTTCAGCACATTGGCGAACCGGCAGACCGCACCATGCAGCTGTTTATAGGTCACGGTCGCATCATCAGCCGGGTCATCGCCTTCCCAGATCAGCGCAACCTTGTCGCCGCGCGTCGCCAGATGCCGGTCGATGCAATTGTACGAGACATTAAGCTCCCCATCGGCGTACCAGCTGACGTGCAGGTCGGACTTGTCCCATGAGACGTCTTTGACCTGGGTATACGGCTTCGACCAATCCAGCCGTTTGCCCTGTTCGGCCCAGAAAGCTTCCGGGTCGGCAATCGATGCGGCGTACATTTGCTGATACTTTTCCGGGTTCAAATTGGCCGCGGAGGCAAAGTCCGAAGGGACGGAGTAGACGGGACTGTCGGTCATGCTGAATTGTTCCGTTGAGCTTGGTTGTTTCCTCTATTCGCACAATGCGGATTTGCCGCAGAACGTAAAGAGACTCCTTAAAGCCCCCTGCAATCGGCATCGGACTTGCAAATGTTCGATTATGGCTACGAAGATCATTCCATTTCGCCCTCACTTGGACGCAAAAAAGCTAAAACCGAACGGTTCTAGGCCAACGGCTTTGGAGCGTGCGCAGCGTTTACCTGATTGGTCCCAAGCACTTGAAGTAGAATGGATTTTCAAGGAAGCGGAGCGCCGTCAAACAGGCCACGCTCGCTAAAATTGCGGAGTTACAGGTGCGACGCAATCGCGCGTCACCTGCACAAGACTCACGTTCTCATCAAAAATGAACTATATGTTGACGCGTCCGTCAGAATTTTCGGCGCGGTTTTTCCGATTCGAAACACTTCATTGATATGGCGGTAACCATAACAAAAAGGGCGAAAAACGCCCGTGCGTACTAGAAAGGCTGCCTCCCAAATGCCCTCCTTTCCCAACTCTGTCCGGACAGCAGGATTCATCTTGCTGGCAATCTTGGCTTATTTCGTGTTTCGATCCGTCATGCGCGCCCCTGAGACGGCGCCAAATCCAGCGGAAAATGCGGAGATTGAGGCGGCCAGCACCGCCTTGCCTGAAGTGATTGTCCGCGCGGCCCATCCTACCCCGCGACAGATCACAATCTCACTCAAAGGCAGCACGGAACCAGATCGCGAAGTCACCGTCCGCTCCGAAACCATGGGGACGGTCATCTCAGCTGCGGTAAGCGAAGGCCAGACCGTTCGCCGCGGCACAATCCTTTGCGGCCTGGACCTTGAAAGCCGCTCAGCCCGGATTGCGGAAGCCGAAGCAGCCGTCGCATCGGCGCGTCTGGATCATGATGCGCAGAGCCAGCTTGAAGAAAAAGGGTGGACCACCTCAAACCGCGCAGCCGCCACAAAAGCCGCGCTGGACGGCGCTGAAGCGGCCTTAGCTGCGGCTAAAATCGAACTTGGCAAGACCCGGATCACCGCTCCATTCAACGGTGTATTTGAGGCCCGTATGGCAGAGCTCGGCGATTTTCTCTCCGTCGGCGCCCCCTGCGGTCGGTTGGTGGATTTAGACCCGATCATCGTCGCTGTGGATGCCACTGAAGATCAACTCAGCGCGATAGATGCCAGCCAACCCGTCAATGTTAGCTTAGCGACCGGCGTCGAAACGTCGGGGACGGTGCGCTTCATTGCCCGGACCGCTAACCCGCAAACGCGTACGTTCCGCATCGAAGTTGAAGTGCCAAATCCAGACGCCAGCATCCCCGCCGGCCTCACCGCCTCTGTTGCGCTTGGCCTTGGTGCAGTGCCAGCCGTGCTGACCACGCCTGCCACGCTCGTTTTGCATGATGATGGCCGCGTTGGTGTTCGCTTTGTCGATGACGCCAATATTGTGCAGTTCGCCGAAGTGACCATTGTAGACGATGCCGTGAATGGTATCTGGGTCACCGGCATTCCATCCGGCGTGAACCTTTTAACCGCTGGGCAAGACTATCTCAAAGAAGGGGTCGAAGTTTCCCCGCAATTCGGCGAGGGATTGTAGCCCATGCATAGTTTGATTGATGGTGCTATTGGCCGCGCGAGAATGGTTCTCGCGATTTTGGTGGTCGCCCTGATCGCGGGCACCATGACCTATATCAATCTGCCGAAAGAGGCAGACCCAGATGTGCCGATCCCGTTTGTCGGCATCACCATACCGCTTGAAGGCGTATCACCCGAAGACGCTGAACGTTTGCTTGTTCGCCCCGTAGAGAGCGAGCTGCAAGGCATTGAGGGTGTCAAACAAATTGACTCCTTTGCGCTTGAAGGCGCTGGTCAAATCATCGTCGAGTTCGATGTCTCGTTCGATCAAGGCCAAGCGGTTCTGGACGTCCAGGAAAAAGTCGACTTGGCGCAGCGTGAATTCCCGGATGAAGCGCGCGAGCCGATCATCACAGAAATCAATGCGGCACTGTTTCCGATTTTGAACATCAACCTTTATGGCGACGCGCCGGAGCGCACGCTCTACAAAGTTGGGCAAGAATTATCAGAAGAACTCGAAGGCCTCGAAGGTGTGCTCGAAGCGCGCTTGAATGGCGACCGCGAAGAAGTCCTCGAAATCATTGTCGATCCGGCAAAGCTGGAAGCGTACAATCTGTCATACCAAGAAATTTTTGCCGCCGTTGCCAACAATAACCGTCTGGTGCCTGCCGGGCGGATTGATATGGGCGAAGGTCGCTTTCCGGTGAAAGTTCCTGGCCTAATCAAAACTGCGCAAGATGCGTTTGATCTTCCGGTCAAATCGTCCGGCGATGCTTCGATCACTTTGGCGGATGTTTCAACCGTGCGCCGAACTTTTAAAGATCGCGAACAATACGCCAAGTTTAACGGCCAACCCGCCGTGTCGATCCAAATCGTCAAACGAACCGGGGCGAACATTCTCGATACGGTCGCCGACGTCGAAGCAATCGTTGCAAGTCAGCAAGCCAGATGGCCGCAATCGATCAATGCTACGCTGACATCAGATATGTCCGAGATGATCGATGAACAACTCGGACAGCTTCAGGCGTCAATCGCTGTCGCAGTGGTTCTGGTTATGATCATCGTCGTCGCAGCGCTTGGGTTGCGTTCCGCAGGCATGGTCGGCCTCGCTATCCCCGGTTCCTTCGTCATGGCCTTCTTGATGCTCGGATTGTTCGGCTACACGATCAACATGATGGTCATGTTCGGCATGGTCATCGCCGTCGGTATTTTGGTCGACGGCGCTATTGTTGTGGTCGAATATGCCGACCGGAAAATGGCCGAAGGCCTCGATCGAAAAGTTGCTTATGCGATGGCGGCCAAACGCATGTTCTGGCCGATTGTCGCCTCGTCCGCGACGACACTGGCCGCCTTCTTCCCATTCTTATTCTGGGACAGCATGGTTGGGAAGTTCATGGCATATCTGCCCATCACGTTGATCTTCGTTTTGGTCGCGTCCTTGGTCATGGCGCTGATCTTCCTTCCTGTGCTCGGATCCGTTGTCGGTGGCCGCGGTGTCGACGCCAATGAACAGAACGGCTTGGTTGAAGTTTCCGGCGTGTCAGGAGACCCGCTCGAAGCATCCGGTTGGTTCGGTCGCTATGCGCGCGCCACATCGGCCCTGATCGCCAGGCCGTTTTTAGTGACGTTTAGCGCCATCGCGTTGATTGTCGCGATCGTCATGTGGTTTGGCGCGAGCACGCACAAGTCTGAGCTCTTCCTCGATGTCGAACCTGAGCAGCTCTATGTTTTCGTGCAAGCGCAAGGCAATATGTCGGCAGACGAAGAATACGCGATTGTCGATCGCGCCATGAACGAGCTGCTCACAGTGGACGGTATCGAATCCATCGCCTCCACGTCCGGCAGCGAAGGCTCGGGATCGTTCAATTTTGACGGTGTAAGCAGCCCCCCTCAGGACACGATCGGCCGTCTCCTTGTGAACTTAAAAGATCGCGAGGAAGGCTATGATGGGCGCGTCACACTGGAACAAATCAGGCAAGCTGTATCCACTGTACCCGGCTTGCGGACGGAAGTTGCAAAATTAGAACAAGGCCCGCCGGTCGGTAAAGACATACAAGTCGCCATCCGTTCAAATGACGGCAACGCTCTGATGATCGCCACCGGCCAAATTCGCGACTTGGTCGATGGCATGAGTGGGCTTCGCGAAATCGAAGACAGCCGCCCCCTTCCCGGGATCGAGTATCAACTTGAAGTCGATCGTGCACAGGCCGGTAAGTTTGGCGTCGACGTCTCACAAGTCGGCGCAGCGGTTCAGCTTGTTACCAATGGGATCCTCGTGGGTCGGTATCGCCCAGATGATGCGCTGGATGAGATCGATATCCGCGTACGCTTGCCAGAGCATGAGCGCAGCGTCCAAGCCATGGATCGACTTCGCATCGCCACGCCAAATGGCCAGGTGCCCCTGTCGCAATTTGTCGAACGTATCCCAGCGCCCAAAGTTACCAAGATCGAACGCCGAGACGGCAAGCGTGTTTTCATGGTCCGGGCGAATGCCGTCGAACAAGGCGCGGGTGCTGCGAAAGTTGCCGAACTCAAAGAATTAATCGCCGCCGCCAATATCAATCCGGTGGTCGAGATCAATTTCGAGGGCGCCGATGAAGATGCAGCCGAAGCCATGGCCTTCTTCGAACTTGCTGGTCTCGCCGCTCTGTTCCTGATGGGCATTATTTTGTTGTGGGAGTTTAACAATTTCTACCACGTCTTGCTGACGCTTTCGGCAGTGATTTTGTCGACCGCTGGCGTCTTGATCGGAATTCAGCTTGTCTTGCCATATATATCCACGCTCATGGTCGGCACGGGAATCGTCGCGCTTGCGGGGATTGTGGTCAATAACAACATCGTGTTGATCGATACGTTTCAGCGCTTGAAGCGCGATGGCCGGTCGAGCGAGGAAGCGTCCATCGCTGCCGCGGCGCAACGCATTCGGCCAATCCTATTGACCACCCTAACGACTGTTTGCGGTCTGTTACCGATGGTCTTCATGATGAACGTGAACTTCCGCGAAGGCGCGATCAGCTTTGGCGGCGTGACGGCCGAATGGTGGGTGCCGCTCGCAACCGCTGTGGTCTTTGGTCTCGGCTTCTCGACGCTGATGACGCTGATTGTGACGCCCGTTTGGCTCGCTGTGCCTGAGAAAATGGGCCGCTGGCGCAAGCGAATGGTGGCCCGCATTCGGGGTGAGGAAGCCGTGACGGCGGCCCCTGCACCGCGGGAGTTTGACTGGGCAGAGCCTGAGCGCGACGTCCGTCCTGCGGCGGAGTAGTTTATCGCCGCGAACATAGATTTTGCGGCATCCTATTCCTTCACCTCATCATCCGCATTGCCAGCGCAAGTTGGCACCTATGGCGGCTGGCTGATATGTTTGAGATTGCCCTCGACCGCCATAGATCCTGACTTGCATCAGGAATGCGGGACTTGCTTTAGCGACTTCTAGTGAAAGTCCCGGCTGTAAAAGAGCTTCTTCGCTTGCTCGCGAGGGTGTCGTGCGCCTGCCGCAATCCGCGCCCGGTGTGCCTCTTGCAGCTCAGCAGTAATTGCATCCGCGCGCGCCCGGCGTTTCTCGCTCTTCGGACCAGACCGCATATCCGGCACAGGACGTTTGGCCTCGTCGGCATTGTCGCGTGACGGATCGATGCTGTCGCCTGCGAACTCGGGATAGCCCAAGCCATCGAGCAAATAGGAGTAATCGACAATCTGCGTCGCAATCACATGCGTGACCGTGCCTTCGCGTTGCAGCCGCCCTTTCACGTATAAGAGCCGCCCGGCCATCACCTCTTTGCGGTATTTCTCGAACGTCTTTGGCCAGACCACGACATTCGACACCGCGCTATCATCCTCTAGCGTCAGAAAGATTACGCCACTGGCTGTGCCTGGCCGCTGACGCGTGATCACCAATCCCGCCACAGACAACCAGACTCCGTCCGCTGTATTGCGATGCTGCTCGGCGCGGGCGAAGCGTGGCAGCTTATCTCGCAAAAGATCCACCGGGTGCCCGCGCAGCGTCAGACGGGTGGCGACATAATCCTCAAACACACTCTCATGCAGGCTGAGACTTGGCAGCTCCGCCTCCACCTCAGGCAAGCCTTCACCCACTTGCTCAAACAAAGGCAAAGGCCGGTCGGCGCCGAGCCCTTTGACCGACCAAAGCGCATCGCGGCGCTCTAGCTTATAGATCGCGAAAGCGTCGGCCCCCGCCAGCCGCGTCAATGCTCCACGCCCGATACCCGCCCGGCGCCAGAGCGTTTCGATATCGCCATAACCCGCGCCGCGCGCGGCCGCGATCCAGTGACCATCTTCTTCTGAAAACCCTTTGATCTGACGAAAGCCAAGTCGCACGGCGAGCCCGCCATTGGGCAGCGGCTCCAGCACATTGTCCCAGAAGCTGTTCTCAATGCAGACCGGCAGCACGATCACGCCATGCTGTTTGGCATCGCGCACAATCTGCGCGGGCGCATAGAACCCCATAGGTTGCGCATTCAGAAGCCCGCAGCAGAAGACCTCTGGGTGGTGGCATTTGATCCAAGACGAGGCATAGACGAGAAGCGCGAAACTCGCGGCATGGCTTTCCGGGAAGCCATAGCTGGAAAAGCCCTCGAGCTGTTTGAAACAATTCTCCGCAAACTCTTTTTCATAGCCACGCTCCAAACAACCAGCGATGAACCGGTCTTTGAAATCCTCGACGGCGCCTTGTCGGCGGAAACCATTCAACGCCCGGCGCAAGGCGTCTGCCTCGGTTGGCGTGAACCCAGCCGCGACGATCGCAATCTGCATCGCCTGTTCTTGGAAGAGCGGTACGCCATAGGTTCTCTCGAGCACTTCGCGTAAGTCCTCTGAAGGATAGATGATCTCCTCTTCCCCCCGACGGCGTCGGAGATAAGGGTGGACCATATTGCCTTGAATCGGTCCCGGTCGAATGATCGCGACTTCAGCGATGAGATCCTGATAAGTCCGCGGTCGCATGCGCGGCAGGAAGTTCATCTGTGCCCGCGACTCAACTTGGAAGACGCCAATCGTATCGGCCTCACACAGCATGTCATACACGACAGGGTCTTCTTGCGGCAGGGTCGCCAGCGTGTAGCGTTCGCCCTTCCAGGTCTCGAGCAAGTCAAAGCATTTGCGGATACAGGTCAGCATGCCGAGGCCGAGCACGTCGATCTTGAGCATGCCAAGCGCTTCAATATCGTCCTTGTCCCATTCCAGAACCGTGCGATCGGCCATCGCCGCATTCTCAATCGGGCACAGCTCATCGAGCCGACCTTTGGTGATGACAAAACCGCCAACATGCTGCGAGAGATGACGCGGAAAACCGATAATCTGCTTGGCGAGCTCCAGCGTCTGGCGCAGGCGATGGTCTTCGAGGTCTAGGCCCGCGGACTTTGCCCGCTCATCCCCCAGATCCGACGAGGAGACACCCCAGACCTGGCTCGCGAGCGCAGAGACGACATCTACAGACAATCCCATGGCTTGACCGACTTGGCGGATCGCGCTGCGCGAGCGGTAATGGATCACCGTCGAGCAAAGCCCGGCGCGGTGGCGGCCATATTTCTGATAGATGTGCTGGATCACTTCCTCACGCCGCTCATGCTCAAAATCGACATCAATGTCCGGCGGCTCATTGCGCGCTTCGGAGATGAAGCGCTCGAACACCATCGTGATCATATCCGGCGAGGCCTCGGTAATGCCGAGCGCGTAGCAGACCACTGAATTCGCGGCTGAGCCCCGCCCCTGACACAGGATCCCTTGCGAGCGCGCAAAGGCGACAACGTCATGCACCGTCAGGAAGTAGCGCGCATAATCAAGCTCAGCGATCAGGCGCAGTTCTTTCTCAATCGTCGCCCGAACTTTTAGGGGCACCGCATCTGGATAACGTCGCACCAGCCCTTCCTCGGTCAACTTGCGCAAGCGGTCATCAGGCTCGAGCCCGTCCGCGATCTCATCCGGATATTCATAACGTAGCTCATCCAGTGAGAAGGGACAGGCCTCAGCAATCCGCGCGGTATTGGTGATCGCGTTCGGATAGGCTTGGAAGAAGCGGCGCATCTCAAACTCAGACTTGATCCGCCGCTCGGCATTGGGCAGTGCTCGGCGCCCCAGCTTGTCGATCACGGTCTTCTCGCGAATGCAGGACAGGACATCCGCCAATCTCAACCGCGAGGCGGCATGCATGATGACATTGCCGAGCGCCACGGTCTGCAACTCAAGCGCATCGGCGAGCGCCTGTGCCTCAACAAAGCGGTCTGGATCAGCGCCATCATATTCTGGCGCCAGACCGACAAAGACATGATCATCGAAGGCGGTCTTGAGCGCGCTAAGTGTCGCCCGAAAGTCCGGCCCTTTGAGCCCGATCAAAATGCAATTGGCGCAATACTCTAGCACGTCCTCAAGCTGCAGCTCGCATGCGCCTTTCACCGTCCGGCGTTTGCCGAGCGTCAGCAAGCGTGAGAGCTGACCAAAGGCTTTGCGGTCGCGCGGATAAGCGAGGATCTCGGTCCCATCCATCAACACCAAGCGCGTCGCTACCAGATAGCGCAGGCCAAGGTCTTTGGCCGCACTATGCCCGCGTACGATCCCCGCAAACGTGTTCTTATCAGCAATGGCAAGCCCGCTCAGTCCGACTTTGCGCGCACGGGTGACCAGCTCTTCAGCATGCGAGGCGCCGGTGAGAAACGTAAAATTGCTAAAGGCGAAAAGCTCGACATAGGTCATGCGAACTCTCCCGCGACATACCAATCGGCATCCTCATCACCCGGGTAGTTGAGCAACCAGAGCCGGCGGCCCTCTTCGGTTTGCACCGTCCAATAATCGCGCGTGCGGGGGTCTTCTTCGCGGTACCAACGCGGCGTGATCCGCTCTGGCCCATTCGCGCGTGCGGTTTGGAAGGAAAGCCGTCGCCATTTGAACGCACTTGGGGGGCGGCCTGGCGTTTCGACTTGAACGAATTCTGGCGGCGTGAAGAGGCGGATGGGCCGCGCCCGCGGTGTCGCTTGCCAGGCCGGGGCCGCTCCTGCGGCTTGGACTTGCTCATACTCATGCTCCGGCACATGATTGTCACGCGGATTGAAGATCCGGATATGGTCAAAGCCGAGGCGATTGCCGAGCGTCTCAATCAAGATCAGGCGCTGGTCGGCCCGTTTGGCATCCTCACCGAAGCTCGCCTGTTTCAGTCGGATTGGTTCAACATGCTGCGCCGACAGACGAAACCAATCCGCGCCATACTCAATCTCCAGCTTCGACAAAGGATGCGAGAATTGCCGCAACACGGCCTCTGGATCTGAGCACGGGCGGGCAAAGCCGATGCTCATATGATGATCACCAGTATCAATACAGCGCACCGTGAGCTGAAACTGCCGCGCGCCGCGCTGGTCTGTCTCAAGCCGCCCGCAGACTTGCCCAGCAAGACGCGTGAGCACTTGTTCCAGGTCCTCAAGAAACCCAATCGGCTCCGGCAAAGTCATTCGCGCGGCATAAGTCGGGTCCGCCGCTTTCGGGGTGACAGGGTCGGGCGCCAATCCGCTCGCGGCGCCGAGCTGCTGGGTTAAGCGCAAGCCAAACCGGCGGGCGAGCTCCGCAGACTTTTGCTGATAGAGATGCCCGATTGTGGTCAGGCCCGCGCGGGCAAGCTCACTGATCATAGTCTCCGGCAGATCGAGCGCCGCGGTTGGCAAACTCGCAAGCGCTTCGGCGCTTTGGGCAGGCGCGGCGAGGGAAACATCGCTAGGCCCAAACCGTGCCAGAGCCTGCGCTGCGCCTTTGGTATCGGCAATCCCAATCTGGGCTTGGATCTGCAGATCGACCAAGCGCGTCAGGGCTTCCTGACCCATCTCAAGCTCGCCCCCGAACAGGTGCGCACAGCCGGTAATGTCAAGCAACAAACTATCCGGCGGGGTGAGCGAGACCCGCGGTGACAGCGCATCGGCCCAGCGCCAAAGGGCCCGAAGCAACAGCTCTTCGCGCACCGGATCGCTCGGCTCGGTCAGCAGGTCCGGACAAATCGCTCGCGCATCCGCCAAGGCTTGGCCCGCTCTCACGCCGGCCTTCAACCCCGCATCATTCACATGCGTTAGCCGCCAAGCATTGCTCTCTTCCGCAATCACCGCAAAGGCACCGCTCAAGCGCGGATCGCCCTGGCGGGTGAGCCGGTCAAGTGGGAGCTGTGGCAGCCATATGGAGAGTATCCGTGGCATTCTGCCCTCGCTGATCTGTAACGCGCCAGGCGCCTGCTTCGCCATTCTTGCCTTTCTCGCAGCGCCAATCCCAGGCCGGTGCATCGGCGGCAATCGGCGCGCACTGCCAGCGCGTCTGCGCCGCCGACGTGCTGACCCCGCCGCGCAAGATCAGTAGGCCAAGTCCCCCGCCCTGCTCTGCCGCCAGTTGCAAGCGGCGGCTCTCTTTCAAGGATAGCATGTCCGGCACATCGAGAATGACACAAAACCCGCCATCGGCCCGCAAGGCCTGGTCGGCGGCCCAGAGCAACTCGCCGCGGGAAACCGCTTCAACGATGATCAGGTCATCAATATTGAGATAGGCTTGGAGCCCGCTTGGGCAGAGGTTGCCAATGTCGCGGTAGAGCCCGATCCAGAGGACACCACAGGCCTGCTGCGCCGCCGCGGCGATGGCAAACATATCCGCTCCTGGGCCATAGGCTTCATGAATCCGCCCTTTGCGTAACGCCATAGGCCCGCTCACACGGGCCTTCTGCGCGCGCGAAAGTGTGCCTGCTGATTGCAGGGCGTGAAGGTCAACTCGTCCCATTTGTTCTATTTTTGTTCTTTTTGTGAGAGAGTCAATTAGGAATTGAGATGGGAGGTGTTATCAGCCAAAATGGAAAGGATCTAAAGAACTCACCAGTGGAACCGACGTGCATAGAGCTCTCATAAAATTAGCCTGTATACTCATATTGGTCATGGGCACTTTAGTCCCAGCGGCATTCAGTTCCCCAGAACAAGATGTGAAAGATCCAAACATGGAATCCAGCGATGTATGGGGCATGTACTTCTCCAACATGGGCGGCCACACCGCCATGACGGTATTTGACGATGGGATCGCTGAACGGATCAACGCGCTCGAATTACCCAACTCGATCAAAATCAAACTACATCTTGAGCAAGTTCGAGAAGATGGCCTTCCAACCACGAATGAAGGCGATCGACTAATGGTGCTGGGACCAATTGTCGAAGACGTGATCAATGACAATGGTGGACTGTTCTTAGGCAGAGTGACAACAAATGGCGTCCGGTGGAATATTGGCTTGGCCCCTGAGGATACGGCAAACATGGAAGCCCGTCTCGAACAAGCCAGCATCGAGCACTGGTTTCGCTATGACGTGTTTATCGAGCCCGATCCGGATAAGGCAGCCTATTGGGACGATCTCTACCCCAGCGATGATGACCGCCAAGTCATGCAAGACATGCAAGTGATGGACTCTCTGAGAAGTCACGGGGACGATCAAAACGCCGTCCGAAAAGTAGACCATTGGAGCTATTTCGACGACGCCGACAGTGCAAGACAGTTCGCGGAATGGCTAACCAATGAAGGGTATGAGAGCGTCAAAGCTGAAAAGCAAAAAAGCGGCTTGTTCGCGAAGCCAACCTGGCGAGTTACCAACTCACACGATGGCACTATGTTACTGACGATATCTCCCACCACACCCTCAAACTTTCGAGACAAGCACGCAAAATAGGCGGCTACTATGATGGATGGGAGACATTCGTCAGGAAACCTGATCAGGCAGATCAATAAGAAACGAACAGATCGAACGATCCTTGGATGGATGGACGCATCTTAAAACACCCCTCAACTAAGCCGCACTCGTCTCCGGCACGCGGCGTTTGGAATAGACGAACTCTTCTGCATCCAACCGGACGTCCGGCAGTTCATCCCGTTCTTTCCAATAATCCTGCGAATGCTCCCAAATCGGGTCAGACCCTCGCTTTGGCATCAAATGCATGGCGCGCATCAAATAGCCTGGATTGAAATTGTCCGCGTCCATCCAAGGCAACAATTCCATATCCTTGTCCTGCGGCCGCAGCTCAGCGCGCACCTCATCCATGCCATTGGCATCCATATGTTTCAGCAAGCGACAAACAAAATCAGCGACCAAGTCGACCCGCAATGTCCAGCTGGCGCGGAAATAGCCGAACACCCAGACCATATTCGGAACGCCGGTAAACATCATCCCGCGATAGGTAACAGTCTGACTGAAATCGACGGGCTGACCATCCACCTCGAAGGGAATGCCGCCGAGCACCGAAAGATTGAAACCCGTGGCAGTGACGATGATGTCGGCATCAAGATGCTCACCGGATTTGAGCTGAATACCAGTCTTGGTGAACCGCTCAATCTCATCGGTCACGACGCTTGCGGCGCCGCTTGCAATGCCCTGGAACAGGTCGCCATCTGGAATGAAAGCGAGGCGTTGCTGCCAGGGCCGATATTTGGGCGTGAAATGCTTGTCGATATCAAAGTCTGGACCGAGGTATTCGCGCGCGGCGTCTAACAATTCAGCCTTTACGACCTCTGGTTCAGTGAGGCAGCGCTGGCAGGTTTCATCCTGATCAAACAAGGCTTTCTTGCGCGCCAAGTCGTGCACCAACTCGTCTGATACACCGATCCGTCTGAGCTCATCGGCGAACTCGTTGCGATTTTCGGCCGGAAAGAAATACGTCGGCGAGCGCTGAAGCAAAGTGACGTGTTCGCATTCTCCGGCAATCGCAGGCACAAGCGTGGCCGCTGTCGCGCCGGAGCCAATGCAGACTACTTTCTTGCCTTTCAGTTCGGCATTCTCAGGCCAGGTTTGCGGATGGATGATATCGCCCTGGAAATCCGACATGCCGTCCCACTCGGGCGTGTATCCCTCTTTGTGGTTGTAATAGCCTTGGCACATCCAGAGGAAGTTACAGGTATACACTTTGGTCGCGCCGGTTTTACCGCAGGTCACATCGACCGTCCAAATCTTATCATCTGACGTGTAACGCGCTGCGGTAATCGTGTGTGAATATTGGATATGTTTGGCGAGATCATTCTCGTCGATCACCTCGCCCATATAGTTGAGAATTTCCTCAGCCGACGCGATTGGCGGGCCAACCCATGGTTTGAAGCGATAACCGAACGTGTAGAGGTCGCTGTCCGACCGAATGCCCGGATAAGTATGGGTCAGCCAGGTGCCACCATAGCTCTCCAGCGCATCGAGAATGAGATAGGATTTTCCAGCGCATTGCGTCTGCAAATGATAGGCTGCCCCGATCCCGGAAATCCCGGCTCCAGCAATTAAAACGTCAAAGTGGCCATCCGGTTTTTGCGACGCCATTGCGGCTTCCTCCTATATATTTTCCGCAACGCTGACCGGAGGCTCACGCTTTGGCAATAGGGAAATCGCCCTATTCACGCGTGGTCAAGAATATCGTTTGGGCCAGGCGCGCAGGGGTGCTACGCAAGATTGAGACAAGGTGACGATGCAAGATCACCCACCGCCCGGAGGACATCACAATGAGATTACAAAACACGTTTTCAAACACGCCGCGCATGAGTTCAAAACGTCTCGCGGCGCCCGTGGCCATGGCTTTGTTCGGACTCGCATTGCTGTCTCCGGCTGGCGCCGACGAGCTCACAGAAACGCTCGACCTCGCCTATTTTGATGGTGCGGACTTCAGCGACGAGAAACATCGGCTCGATCTCATTGTTCCATCCGACCGCCCTGTCATCGCAACGATGCTTTGGATTCATGGCGGCGCCTGGGCGTTCGGTGATCGCAAGAATGACCTAGAGCTGGCAAGAGCATTTGCCCGTGAAGGGGTCGCCGTTGCTTCGATGTCGTATCGGCTCAGCCGCGGCGACTGGCGGGGCGAAGAATTCTCTGCCAGCGGCGTCCAACACCCCGAGCACATCAAAGATGTGGCCCGCGCCTTCACCTGGTTGCACACACATGCCGAAGACTATGGCCTCGACAATGACAAGCTGATTGTCAGCGGGTTTTCAGCCGGCGGCCACTTATCGGCGCTATTGGCCATGGATGAGCGCTATCTCGGGGCGCATGATCTGTCCGTTTCAGACATGGTCGCCGCGGTTCCGGTTGCGGGGGGATACGATTTAGAGGGCTATTATGTCGCCATCGAAGACGGGCTCGGAGAAGAAACGGCGATCGGTCATGTGCTCGGCGTGTTCGGACCTCGTGAAACGCTGCCCGATGCATCGCCGCTGACCTATTTGGAAGATGCCAGCATTCCAATGCTGGTCCTGACCGAAAGCGAAACTGCAGATTACACACGCGTGTTCGATGAGGCGGTCACCGCGATGGGCATGACGGACCTGATCCGCTTCAGCTATTATGACGAAGACACGCACGCTTCTTTGCTGGGCACCTTAAGCGCCGAGGAAAGCCCGGCGAGAGATGAGATGGTGGCTTATATTTCGTCCAAGGTTGCGGTGACGGAGTAGCGGTTTTTCCATCTTCTGAATATCCTGGAGGAGGTCACGCTTCGAGGGGCTCCACACTATCATGTTTGGTCCCCAAAATGCGCTCCCTCCGGCGATCCCCGTGAAAACGGGGATCCATGGATGAAAATTAGCCCTCGGACTGTAGGATGTTACCGTCCTTGGATCCCTGCTTGCGCAGGGATCTCCGGTAATCGGGTTAGGACTTATCCTAGTTCATTCTTGCGCCTCACGAGACCCCGCCGGTGTGGGGATAAGCGGGCACAAAGATGCGCGTTGCCCTCAATAAGACTTAGGCAGCCCTAACACGCGCTCAGCGATAAAGTTCAAAATCATCTCACGGCTCACCGGTGCAATCCGGGCCAGCATCGCTTCGCGCATATAGCGCTCGACATGATACTCGCGCGCATAGCCCATGCCGCCATGGGTTAGCACGGCCGTCTCGCAGGCTCTAAACCCGGCTTCCGTGCCGAGATATTTCGCGGCATTCGCCTCTGCACCGCATTCCTGTCCTTGATCGAACAATGCGGCCGCCTTGTAGGCCAGTAGCTCCGCCGCACTCAGTTCCGCCCAAGCTTTCGCCAAGGGGTGCGCGATCCCTTGGTTTTGTCCGATTGGCCGCCCGAACACGACCCGCTCATTGGCATAAGTCGTTGCTTTTTCGAGGGCCGCAAAGCCAAGACCAACGCTCTCAACGGCAAACAATACCCGTTCCGGATTGAGCCCTTGGATCAGATACTTAAATCCAGCGCCTTCTTCGCCGATCAAATGCTCTTTGGGCACTTCCAAGCCGTCGATGAAGAGCGTGTTACACTCCACCGCCTTGCGGCCCATTTTGGGGATCGGATTGGCTTCAATCTTGCCGCGATCGAGGTCGGTGTAGAAGAGTGACAGACCGAGATATGGTTTGGCGCACTGATCTTTAGGCGTGGTACGGGCAATGATCAGGATCTTGTCAGCCCGCTGCGCGCCGGTGGTCCAAATCTTACGCCCGTTGATGACATAGCCCGCATTGGTCCGTTCGGCTTTGGTTTCCAAGGATGATGTATCGAGCCCAGAATTTGGCTCAGTCACCGCGAAGCACATTTTTTCTTGGCCGGAGATAATCTTCGGCAGGTTTTCCTGCTTCTGTTCGGCATTGCCGAACTTCTCCAGCGGCTTCGGGCCGAAAATGTTCAAATGGATCGCCGATGCGCCGGAATAGCCAGCCCCGGAGCGGGTGACGGTTTGCATCATCAACGCCGCCTCAGTCAGGCCAAGACCCGCACCGCCATATTCTTCCGGAAACGCAATGCCGAGCCAGCCGCCTTCAGCCATGGCATCGCAGAACGATTCTGGCCAATCGCCGGTCTCGTCGGTTTTGGCCCAATACTCGTCGTCGAATTGTCCAACGGTGCGGGCAACACCGTCTTGGATGGCGAGTTGATCTTCGCTCAGCGGGCCAATCGTATGCATTCGGATCCTCCTATGCTCGCAGACTTATGCCGCAATATTGGCGGCGTCCACTCTGACCAGGCGTCACACCTGTGCAGCTAATCTTGCGCCGGGCGAAAACGCCTCGGCCAATTCCGACATATGTCCATCAACAATGGCTTCCGCCATGATTTGCGCGGTGATTGGGGCGAGGAGAATGCCGTTTCGATAATGTCCGGAAGCCACGAACAGACCTTGGCTGCGGGTCTCGCCGAGCAGTGGCGCGTGGTCATCGGTTCCAGGTCGCACCCCGGCCCAGCTCTCCAGGACTGGGGCATCGGCCAAGACAGGACAAATCGCAGCGGCCTGGCGCTTTAAATCGGCAATGATTTCTGGCTCAGCTTGGTCAAGTACGCGGCCGGGTTCCGTGGTCGCGCCAATGATGATGCGATCGGCTTTCGGGACGATATAAAGATGCCCGCAGCGCACAGTCATTTTCGGCGCCCCGGGCACCGGAGCGACTGAAAGCATTTGCCCGCCATAACAATCGATCTCGTCGAGCTGGGCTTCCCAATTGACCAAGCTAAACCGTTCGCCGTTTTCTACCGCTTTAACGACCGCACTCCCCCACCCCGCGCTCACCAAAGTGGCATCGTGTCCGACATGGTCGAGGCGTCCATCAATACTCTGCAGCGGCGCTTCTTCTGGATGAATGGTTATCGCCGGATGCGCCTGCGCGCAGGCCACAAGCGCGGCCAAAGTCTGGCGACTGTCGGCTTGGCCATCGCTTGGCAGCCGTAACGCGGCGAGAATCTCCCCGTCTAATGACGGTTCTATCTCGCGCACCTGATCGAAACAGTCTTGCGGGGCGCCCGGACGTCCTTGCAGTGCCTTGCGCACCGCATCGAAAGACTGAACTTGCGCCTGCGTGGTGGCAATCGCCAATGATGGGCCCGGAGAGTAGCCCGCACTGATTCCCGTACGCGCCTCCAGAGCTTTCGACCATTGAGGCCACAAGCGCGCACTTTGATCGCAGAGATCGTAAAGACGGGGATGGGTGCCGCGTGTCGGCGCGGATTCGAAGGCAGGGGCCAACATCCCGGCGGCGGCCCAGCTGGCACCACGCGGCGGCCAGGCTTTATCATACAAAGACACCCGCACACCGCGATCCGCGAGCTCAATCGCGCACGACAGGCCGATAATTCCGGCGCCAATAATGGCAATTGAGTCGATGGCAGGCACAGATGCAGGCATAACGCCTTTCTAGCAGGCCCGACGAATCAGGCCACATCATCAGCGCATATCAGCTCCGCTTAAGAGACGGCGTGTTCGCCGTCCCAGAAGCCCATAAAGACCGATGCCCATTCTTGCTTTTGAAATATCACCGATTTGCGCAGTGTCCCCGCTGCGTCACATACGGTTTTGATAATCAAAGCGGGTGCATCCCGCTCTATTCCCGGCTGAGTGTGACGCGTTTCTTGCCATTCGGCCCATTGCTCAATGGCTTGAGCAAATGCTGTTTCATCAACCGCGTTCACTGGTCCCAGATCGAGTATGATTTCTGTCATACGATGTCCCCACACACATAGATTTTACGCCCTGCTATTTCTGCAGGTTCTGACGAAGTTATCATTAATCTGAAACGAGTCTACTGCGTCACCTCGACTTTAATGCAAACCGCACACCAAATTGTCGCACCTCGCCAAAAAATCTCTAAGTTGCGAATAATTCTCATTTGTGACACAGAACAATCATGACTTATAAAACCCGCCTGATCGCTGGCTTCAGTCTGCTCGTTGGAGCAGTCGCTGCCTGTTCAAATCCAAGCGAACCCTCGACAACTGAGACAGTCGACGCCACCCCGCGCGTACTGACCTTGTACAGCTCGCGTCACTATGATTCGGACAAAGAGCTGTATGCGATGTTCGAACAAGAAACCGGCGTCGAATTGCAAGTGCGCGAAGCAGGTGCCAGTCAATTGCTTGAGACAATGCGCGCCGAAGGCGATCAAAGCCCTGCCGACATTATCCTTGCCGCCGATGCCGGAAGCCTGTGGCGCTTCAAAGATGCAGGTCTTACCCAATCCCTGTCCAGCGAGACACTCGAGACCTTGGTTCCCGCCAATTATCGCGCCGCGGATGGCCACTGGTATGGCGTCGCACGGCGTATGCGCGGCATAGCTTATGACCCGACCCGTTGGGACGCCGCGGATCTAGCAGAATGGCCGATGTTGGCCGCGGAAGACAAAGCCGGTGAGATTTGCGTGCGCTCATCTTCCAATATCTACAATCTCTCACTGATGGGTGAGTTGATCCATCGTCTTGGCGCGGCCGCTGCCCAAGAATGGGCCACCGCGATTGTCGCCAATATGGCGCGCAATCCACAAGGCGGCGATACGGATCAAATCCGCGCCATTGCGGCGGGCGAGTGTTCGATCGCCATCGTCAATCACTATTACTGGGTTCGCCTGGGCGCCAGCAGCAGCGAAGCCGACCAACAAGTCGCCGCCTCAACGGCCTTCCTGTTCCCTGAATTCGCTGAAGGCTCTGGCTCTCACGTCAACATAACCGGCGCCGCGGTCACCATGACCGCCGATGACGTCGCCTTGGCAGAACAGTTTCTGGCCTTCTTATTATCGGAAACCGGTCAGTCTTACTTGACGCGCGAGACCAAAGAGTTGCCGCTCATCGATGGCGCCCCGTTGCCGGACGGCGTGGATGCGCTGCCAGCCTTCACCCCATCCGATACGGCGCTCGATGTCTATGGCGAGAATCAAGCTGAAGCGCAGCGCTTATTCGATCTTGCGGGATGGAATTAGACCGCGACCCAGCATAGAGCCGTCCGAATGCCGCGCTGGACGCCTTCTCTTTCTGCAATCCCACCAAGCCTGATTATTGGCTTGGTGGGATTGCCTGTTTGTATTGCCCTCTATGCGGGCGTGGTCGGCGGCGACGGCGCGACCTGGGATCATATCCTGCAAAACCGGTTAGTGCCTTACACATTGACCACGCTCTCAACCCTGTTTGTCGCGGCGATCATCATGCTCGGACTCGCCGTCCCCGCGGCCTGGATTGTCACGCAATACGAGTTTCCAGGACGGTGGATCTTTGGTTGGGCCTTAATCCTGCCCTTGGCGATGCCCGGCTATGTTATGGCGTATGCCTGGGCTGATCTGATGGGAGTCGCAGGCCCCTTACAAAGTCAGCTGCGAGACGTAACGGGCCTGACCGCTCGGCAGTATTGGTTCCCCAATCTGTTCACAGTCCCGGGACTCGCCTTTGTTTTGGCCTCGACGCTTTTTCCATACGTCTACATCACCGCGCGGGCGGCCTTTTCGATGCAGACGCGAGCGACGCTAGAGGCGGCTCGAAGCCTGGGAGCCGGCGCGTTCGATCTGTTTTGGCGTGTGGCCTTGCCGGTCGCGCTGCCTGCGATCCTCGGCGGATTATGTTTGGCGCTGATGGAAGCTGCGGCTGATTATGGCGCGGCTGACTTTCTCGGTGTGCAGACACTCGGCGTTGGCATTGTTCGATCGTGGAACTCGTTCACTGATGTGAACACGGCTGCCCGCCTAGCCCTAATGCTGGTGTGCATTGCCTTTGTATTCCTGATTGTCGCGCGCATGTATCAAGGCAGAAGCGGCGTTCAGCAAACCAGCACGCGTTGGCAAACGCCTGAGCGCTCACCCCTCTCACCCGCCACCGCCTGGCTTGCCACTCTGCTCTGCGCGACGATTATTTTGATCTGTTTCGTCGCCCCCATTGCCCGCCTGGTCTGGCTTGCTGTCGAGACGAAGGCGCGCACACCGGACCTGATACCGCTCCTACAGTCCACCGCACTGCTCGGTCTTATCGGCACCGGGCTCGCATTCGGCGCGGCTTTGATCTTCACGCTGGCGGCAAAGCGGAGCCGTATCCTGCGTATGGCGACCCGGTTGATTGCCGCCGCCGGATACGCCGCACCCGGTGCTGTTTTGGGATTAGGCGCACTCTTCTTCTTGCGTGAGACCGGGCAATCACTCGCGGGGTGGGTGGCGATTGCGCTCTTGGTTTGGGTCTATGTCAGTCGGTTCACGTCAGCTGGCGTCGAACCGATGCAAGCCACACTTGACCGTTTGCCGAAAAATCTCGACCTCGCCTCACAGAGTCTGGGCAGTCGCGGCTTGCGGCAATTTTGGCGCGTCGACCTTCCCCTGATATTGCCAGGAGCTCTGGCCGCAGCGCTGATCCTATTTGTCGAGATATTGAAGGAATTGCCTGCGACGCTGATGCTTCGCCCATTTGGATGGGATACACTCGCCGTCAAAGCCCATGCCTACGCAACCGACGAACGATTGGCGCAAGCCACGCTGCCGTCTCTGCTCATCGTCCTCGCCGGCCTGCTGCCAGTGCTTTTGCTGTCTTGGCGTCTCAACGCGACGGAGCGAACATAGATCATGGCCGCCATACGTCCTCTCATCGCCGATCAAGTCAGTCGCTCCTTCGGCACGACAGCGGCCGTCAATGCCGCGTCGCTGACGCTCAACCCTGGCGAGATCACCGCGCTGATTGGGCATTCCGGGTCAGGTAAAACAACCTTTCTGCGTTTGTTGGCGGGGATGGAGCGTCCAGACCAGGGTCAAATCCTCTCCGGTGACACCGTATTGGCCAATGCGAACCAGCATGTGCCCATCGAAAAGCGCAATATCGGACTGGTGTTTCAAGACTTCGCACTTTTCCCGCATATGACCGCGGCCGAAAATGTCATGTTCGGATTGCGCAATGTTCCGAAGCCAGAACGCCGGCAACTCGCGGAACAGTGGCTGGACCGTCTCGGCCTGGCGCACCGCCGCGACGCCTATCCCCATCATTTGTCAGGTGGTGAACAGCAACGCACCGCGATTGCACGCGCACTTGCGCCGAAGCCGGTCGCGATCTTGCTCGACGAGCCGTTTTCCGGCCTCGACCCTTTGATGCGGGATCGGGTTCGCGAAGCCGCGCTGAATGCGGTGCGGGAGGCAGGGGTCCCTGCCCTTTTGGTCACCCATGATGCCAGCGAAGCGCTGGTCCATGCCGACTCGATTGCCGTCATCGACAAGGGCAAAATCCTTCAGACCGGGACACCAGATACGCTCTACAACCGGCCTCTATCCTTGGAAGTCGCGCAAGCGCTGGGACCAATCCATTCGATCGACGCGGCGGCCCTGCCCGACGCTTGGCGCACCGTCATTGGCGTCTCGGCAGACACACTCCGCTATCGTCCGGAAGCGGTTCAGTTAGGACACGGCGTTCCAGTCACGGTGCGCGGCAGCAAACTCGCCGGAGCCATCACGGAAGTGGCGCTCTCTTTCGGGGGCGACGAGACGGTCTACGCGGCCTGCCAACCTGGCGCGCCATTGCACCCCGGCGACCAGATTGAAGCCTCAATCAATCCATCCCTGGTCTTTGATTTTACTCCAAAATCCAGCTGACATTTCTGTCATCTTGCAGATCTTGCCCTCGCCAAGCCACATTCCAGCGCTTAGTTTAGGCCTGAAATAAGGATTTCGACGCCAATGAAGCTCCTCCGGACATGTCTCGCCATCACTGTTTTGTGGGTCGCATCGGCGTTACCAGCGCTCAGCCAGAGCCTGATTCGCGATGCTGAAATCGAGCAGACCTTGCGCGATTGGACCGATCCTATTCTAGAAGTTTCAGGGCTGCAGCCAAATGATGTCGGTCTCTACATCATCAACGATCCAAGCCTGAACGCCTTCGTCGCGGGCGGCCAGCGTATCCACTTGCACACCGGGCTGATTATGGCCTCAGATAATGCTCGTCAGGTCAAAGGCGTGATCGCGCACGAAACCTGCCACATTGCATGTGGTCACACAGTGACCCGAGCCCGCGCCGCCAATGTCGCCTCGCGTCCCGCTTTGGTATCGATCGGCTTAGGGGTTTTGGCGATTGCGGCTGGCGCTCCAGATGCAGGCGCAGCCCTGATCGCCAGCTCGCAACAATTCGCGGCGCTGAACTTTTTCGTTCACACCCGTGCCGAAGAAGCAATGGCCGATACAATGGCGGTCCAATACCTGACCGAGCTGGGCCAATCACCTATGGGAATTGTCGAGTTTTTTGAGAAATTCCGCTATCAAGAAGTGCTCTCAGAAGCGCGGCGCTTTCCCTATTTCCGCTCGCACCCACTCTCGGCCAATCGTGTGAGAACCACCCGAACGCTCGCCGAAGAGTCGGGCCTGGCAGACTTGCCAGAAGACCCGGTCGTGGAAAAACAATTCGCGATGATGAAGGCCAAACTGGTGGGCTTTCTGGAACCGCCGGCCCGGGTGTTCCGCGACTATCCGCCGACCGATTTGTCGCAACCGGCGCGTTATGCGCGCTCCATCTCGGCCATGCAGGTGGCCGATTTAACCACAGCGCTAAAAGAGATCGATTCACTCATCGCGGAAGAACCTGAAAATCCATACTTCCATGAGCTGAAAGGCCAGATCCTTTTCGAAACCGGTAAGCCCGTGGAGTCGATCGAGCCACTGATCGAGGCCAATCGCTTGCTGCCAAATAATGCGCTCTTGCAAGTCGCCCTCGCCAGGTCGCTACTAACTCGCGCCAATGAAGGTGATCTTGAATTGGCGGAAAATGCGCTGCGAGACGCGCTGATCGCTGAGCCAAACAATGCTTTTGCGTGGACCCAGCTCGCCATTGTTTTTGAACAACAAGACAATCGTCCCATGGCCCAAGTTGCCACCGCCGAAGCGGCCTATAATATCGGAAACTACCCGCGCGCCTATTCTTTCGCAGAGCGCGCCATTCGCGATCTGACACCCAATACGCCCGCATGGCGCCAAGCCAGCGATATTCGCAACGCCACCGACCCCGCCTTGCCAGAAAACGAAATTTTCTGGCGCCGCCGCTAATGTGTTCACACAAATGTCAGGTTTGGCACCTTGCTTTTCACGGTGATGTAAGCATTTGCGTTGTACAGACACTCAAACATTGCCAATCAGGATTCTTGTTATGACCCGTATCTTCTCTATGGCTGTTGCCGCAACTGCGATCGCACTGACCCCGGCCTGCGCACAAAGCCAAGTGGATACGGCGGACAAAGAAGCGATCGAGAAGATCGTCTATGACTACATCATGGAAAACCCTGAGATCATCGAAGATGCACTTATCGCGCTGAGCGAAAAGCGCGCGGCCGAAGAAGCTGAGCTGGCCATGGCGGCAATCGCCGAGAACCAAGACGCATTGATCAACAATGCGGCTGACTTTAGTGTCGGCCCTGCCGATGCGCCGGTTACAGTGGTTGAATTTTTCGATTATCGTTGCGGCTTCTGTAAGCGCTCCGCAGAGTGGGCAACGAAATTGCCGGAACAATACGACAATAAAGTTCGTGTGGTTTTCAAAGAATTCCCAATTCTCTCAACGGAGAGCGAGAAAGCTGCGCAAGCGGCAATCGCTGCGGGCAATCAAGGCAAGTATCTTGAAATGCATATGGCGCTGATGGAACTCGATAACAGCTCCGGTTTTGGCCCAGACCAAATCGACGCAGCAGCGGAATCGGTTGGCGTCGATGTCGCCTTAATGCGCGCGGATATGAAATCGATCGAAGTACAGAAGGCCGTAGCGGATTCAAAAAGCCTCGCCCGCTCACTCAACATTACCGGCACGCCGAACTTCATCATCGGCAATGAAATGGTGTCTGGAGCTGATATTGAGCAGGTCGAAAGCCTAATCGACGCCGCCCTCGCCGACAGCTAAATCAAGCCCGCCAGCGGCGAAGATGGGTCCGCGTAACGTTTACGCCCCATGCGCCCGGCGAGATAGGCTTCGCGGCCAGCAATCACCGCGTGCTTCATAGCGGTCGCCATACGAATTGGATCTTTGGCTTCTGCGATGGCAGTGTTCATCAGGACGCCGTCGCACCCGAGCTCCATTGCTTGCGCCGCATCCGAAGCAGTGCCAACACCCGCATCAACAATCACCGGCACGCGGGATTGCTCGACAATCAAGCGAATATTGAGCGGGTTCTGAATGCCCAGCCCTGAGCCAATCAGGCTACCCAGAGGCATGATTGCGGCACAGCCAGCATCTTCCAATTTGCGAGCATAAACTGGGTCATCCGAACAATAGACCATCACCTCAAAACCATCGGCAATCAGATCCTTGGCGGCTTGCAGTGTCTCTTCCATGTCGGGATAGAGCGTCTTTTGATCTGACAAGACCTCAAGTTTCACCAAGTCCCAGCCACCCGCTTCGCGGGCCAAGCGTAACGTGCGAACTGCTTCATCTGCCGTGAAACAGCCTGCCGTGTTCGGCAAATAGGTGAATTCCTTCGGCGAAACATGGTCTTGCAACCGGTCCTCATCCGGATTTGAAAGGTTCACACGGCGCAGAGCAACCGTGACCATTTCGGCCCCTGCGGCGCGCGCAGCTTCGGCATTTTGCGCGTAAGACGCATATTTTCCGGTGCCGACGATCAGGCGCGATTGAAAGGTCCGTCCAGCGACGGTCAATGGGGTATCAGTCATGTCGCTCGCTTAGCCGCGCAGGGGCTCAAGAGCAAGATGCAGGATGGTAGCAACTCGCCTTTGGTGGTCTCATGCGGGCAATTGCGACGACAAAGACGCCTGTCACTTTCGACAGGCGCGGAAATCCAGATTGGCGGCAAGATAGAAGGTCGGAACAGCAATCGAATCCCAAGCGAGGTCGCAAAATTATGCCAACCCATCCAACCCAGACATCAACTTTAAGATTCAGTCTTCTTGCAATTGGCACACTTATCATGAGCGCTTCCATGGCCAGTGCTGATACGGAACACCCGGTCAGATATCTCCATCTTCAAAA
The DNA here is from genome assembly GCA_039194965.1 of Pseudomonadota bacterium. GTDB lineage: Bacteria > Pseudomonadota > Alphaproteobacteria > Caulobacterales > Hyphomonadaceae > Henriciella. The sequence goes on from JBCCVQ010000012.1 coordinate 138,703, forward strand.
TGATGGAAACTATACGATTAGCGACATCGAACTGAAATGGATCACGCCGGATGGCGATCGCAAATCGAACAAATTCACCGCAGATCTCAACAAGGCGCGAGGGTTTTGTCTGGACCTAGAGAAATTTGGCGATGTTCCGGATGGCTCAGAAGTTTGGCTAAAAGCCTATATCGCGCTCGGCGACAATGAGAGTTGCCGAAAAGACAATCCGCGAATCTACAGAGCTGGCAAGAAAAAGGGCGATGACACATATGAGCAAAGCTACAAAATGGGTGGTCAGACGCTGACCAACAATATGTGCAAATTGTCCAGCGGCTATGAAGGAAAGGCAGAAAGTTCGAACGATATCGGCAATTCCACAGATTGCCATACTTACTGAGGTATTGCGTGCAATCCGCAGGATTTGGATGCCGATTGGATAGACTCCACTTTACCGGTTGGAGGCGCGATCTGCACGAAAGTGACGACCCATCTGAGACCGCTCAAGTCAAATCAGCCACCGCCGACAAATTGAACCACTTCCAGACGATCCCCCTCTTCGAGCAGCGTCTGCCCATGCTCCGCCTTCGGAACAATTTCGAGGTTTCGCTCGATCGCAATGCCGCGCGGATCGTCAGACAGAGATAGCACCAGCGCTTCGATACTGGTTCCTGGGTCAATGTTTCGGCTTTCGCCGTTGAGAAATATCTGCATTTGCGCTGCTCCGAATGCTTAAAATGGACTTGCCAAGCTTAGCGATCCAACGCAAGAGCGTGTGGCAATGACGCAACAGATATATGTTCTCAACGGACCAAATCTCAATTTGCTCGGCACACGCGAGCCAGAGATTTACGGGTCGGCGACGCTGGACGATATCCATCAGCAAATGCAACAGGCTGCGCCGGGCGCTGAGATCACGTTTCGCCAAACCAATTCTGAAGGTGAACTCATCGATTGGGTGCAGGAAGCCTCGAAAGCGGCACAAATTCTAATCCTGAACGCCGGTGCTTACACCCATACTTCAGTTGCGTTACATGATGCACTCCGGGCCTGCGAGGCCGATCTGTACGAAGTTCATATTTCAAACCCAGCGGCCCGAGAGCCGTTCCGAACCACAAATTATGTGGCCCCATGTGCAAAGGCCTGCATTGCAGGATTTGGCGCACGCGGCTATTTGATGGCGTTAACTGCCGCCCTCCAAGAATAATAAAGACTGAGGAGCCCCCACCGATGTCCACGAGCAAGACAAAACTAGATGCAGGCCTGGTCCGAGAATTGGCCGCGATCCTGCGCGAAGCCGATCTTGGCGAAGTTGAAGTTGAGCATGAAGGCCTGCGGATTCGCGTCAGCAAAGCCACATCAATGACCCCGCCTCCGGCCCCCGCAATTGTGCATGCGCCAATGGCCGCAGCGCCGGCCCCGTTGGCTGCACCGGCTGCCGCGCCAGCCGCTGCTCCCGCAGCTGCAGCGGCCCCTGCTGCAGCGCCGAGCAATGCCTTGACCAGCCCGATGGTTGGCACGGTCTATCTGTCGCCTGAGCCCGGCGCCAAAGTGTTCGTCAATGTCGGGGACAAGGTCAAAAAAGGCGATACGCTGATGCTGATCGAAGCGATGAAGACCTTCAATCCGGTGGTTGCGGAAACCGACGGCACTGTGAAGGACATCCTCGTTGAGGATTCGCAACCCGTTGAGTTTGGCGAAGCTTTGATCGTCGTCGAATAAGGACTAGAGATCGATGATTGAAAAAGTTCTCATCGCCAATCGCGGCGAGATCGCATTGCGCATCCACCGCGCTTGTAAGGAAATGGGCATCGCTACGGTCGCGGTCCACTCCGAAGCCGATCGCGATGCCATGGCCGTCCGCCTCGCCGACGAAAGCGTCTGCATCGGCCCAGCGCCGAGCGCCAATAGCTATCTGAAAAAGTCGCAAATCATTGCGGCGGCTGAGATTACCGGCGCCGACGCCGTCCATCCGGGTTATGGCTTCCTGTCAGAGAATGCGCAATTTGCCGAAATGGTCGAAGCACATGACCTGATCTTTATCGGGCCCACGGCAGAGCATATCCGCTCCATGGGCGACAAGATCACCGCAAAACAGACGATGATCGCGACGGGTGTGCCGGTCGTGCCAGGGTCTGAAGGCGGCATCAATTCGATCAGCGAAGGCAAGAAAGTCGCGAAGAAGATTGGCTATCCGGTCCTGGTCAAAGCGGCCTCGGGCGGCGGCGGGCGCGGCATGCGCGTGGCCGAGACGGAGAAAGATCTCGAATCCGCGATCAAATCCGCCAAGACCGAAGCTAAAGCCGCGTTTGGTGATGATGCGGTCTATTTGGAAAAATATCTCGGCAAGCCGCGGCACATTGAGATTCAGCTGATCGCCGACACGCATGGCAATGTCTGCCATCTCTGGGAGCGCGACTGTTCCTTGCAGCGGCGCCACCAGAAAGTCTTTGAAGAAGCCCCGTCCCCGGCGCTCAACCAGGCCCAACGGGAAGAAATCGGAAAAATCGTTGCCACAGCGGTCAAGAAAATGGGCTATCGCGGCGCTGGCACGATGGAATTCCTGTATGAAGACGGAAACTTCTATTTCATCGAGATGAACACGCGGATTCAGGTCGAGCACCCGGTCACCGAAATGATCACCGGAATCGACCTCATCCGTGAGCAAATCCGCGTCGCGGATGGCAAGAAACTATCTTTCTCTCAGGAAGATGTCCTCTTGGTCGGCCACGCGATCGAGTGCCGGATCAATGCTGAGCATCACGAGACCTTCGTCCCATCGCCTGGCAAAATCACTGACTTCCACGCCCCGGGTGGCCCTGACGTTCGCCTCGATAGCGCCGTCTATGCCGGCTATACGATCCCGCCTCATTATGACTCCATGATCGCCAAGCTGATCGTGCATGGTCGGACCCGCAATGAGTGTATCATGCGCCTACGCCGCGCCCTCGACGAAATGGTCGTCGGCGGTGTTGAGACCACCTTGCCGCTACATCGACGTTTAGTTGAGGCCCAGGATGTCGTGGATGGCAATTATGACATCCACTGGCTGGAACGGTTCTTGGGCCTGAAATAAGCGCATCGGGACGATTCCGAGCCGAGAACAGTACCTCGCGATCTGATCGCGAGGTATTTTCTTTTTGAGCGGCTCTGCGCAGCCGGGTCGGATCATATAGACTTTGTTGATTAAACTTTGTCCGCTTTCGGCGTCAAAGCAGTCATTTGACCGGCGCCTGTCCATGTGTCTTCGATATGTAGAAGTCGGCAATCCTCTCAATAGAATCGAAGCATTTCCAGATACCTGCAATAGCGAGTGCAAGCGTAATCCATGATACCGCGGACGCAGCATCAAGGTGGTAATTGAAATAGACCGCCGCGAAGCTAATCATCAATATCATTCGCAATCCGGACATCACCCCTAAGACGAAGGTGATTAGGGTCTTAGGTTTGGCGAGTTCGGAGACTATTTCTTCCCGAATCTCGTTCCGAATCTCTTTTTGGCGATCCTTATCGAAATCGGCAAAATGGCGAATCTCTTGTTTGTTAGGTTGCCAGTTCTCGCCTCGCTTCTGATGCATTTGAACCAATCCCAGCACTTCCACTGGCGAGAGCCCCCAAAACTCTCCCAATTCAGATTCTGCAATATCGTACTCTACACCATTCTCTGAGTTCAGTTCTCGCCGCAATCGAAACCCTCGCGACTGAAGAATCGAGAACGCCGCAGCATCCGCATCATCGTTTGATATGATCTTAGACATCCGTGTCCTGGTGTTTGTAACAAAAAACTCGGCCTATCATGCCAACATCACTTTGTCCGCTTTCGGCGTCAAAGCGGACATTGCTCTGTGAGCTATAACATCAAATCCATTCGCGATCGCGAAGATTATTAGTCCAGGCCTTGGGGAAATCTTGGCAATGCTTCAAAATCGTTTGGTTCATGCTGAATGATTACGCGAGCATTTTCGGCCGCTGCCAGCGCTTCAAACTTGTCGATGGACGTTCGAGTTTGCTCCGCATCTGTATTGAAGGTTGGGATCGCTTTCGCCTCTCGCCCAGCCGTGTGTGTTATGAGATCGCCAGTGAGCAATATTGTGCCTGAGCGCTCAAGCTCCAGCATGAGAATCGCGCTCCCGGGCGTATGGCCCGGCAACTGAAGCATACGTACAGTACCGTCACCGAACACATCATACTCATCCGCGTATAGGATCATATGAGCGTCTTCGAGATGAGCGTACACTTGAAAGTACTCATCCGCGGTTCGCATGGCATCGGAAAACATAAACTCGAACTCGTCCGCGCTTACAATGAATGTTGATTGATCGAATAAATCAGCGTTTCCAATATGGTCTGGATGCGAATGGGAAACCGAAACGTACTCAATGTCTTTCGGTTGAAGACCAATCACCTCCAACTGGTCGATGAGTGGTACTGTAACGCGCGAGTGAATGCCCTGAAAGCTAACGCCGCCAGGCACACCAAATTGCTTTCGGTTTAGACCTGTGTCCCAAAGCAAATCACCGTCCGGATGACGTATTAGGAAGCACGGCACAACCAGGGAGTAGCTTTGGCGGTCAAACCGACCGTCGTTGGAAAAAGACGTCATGTCATCAAAATCGATTGCTCCACAATCCAGCGCGAACAAAGTCGGTTTTGCGTTGGGTGATACAGGCTGGTCGCAGCCTATGAGTATCATCGCCGAAGCCAGCACCCCAAAAATTTTCTGATTATTTTTCTTCATGTCACGCCGATACGCGCAATGACTCATCCTAGGAAGCCCCAATTCGCGTCCAGCAACCACCGGTATGATGCTAAAAACTTCGTTCAGCGGCAACATTTGGGATCACCAGCAACATGTCTGCTCCCGGCGTCTAAGCGGATATTATAGGGCGTCTCAAAGCGTGAAACTACCAGCTCTGGTTCGTTGGCGTGCTTAATGCAACTAGCCCAACCGTAATGCTAGGATCGACGATTGCGTTGTAACCCGTTAC
>JBCCVQ010000013.1:0-138671 GCA_039194965.1 Pseudomonadota bacterium
AAACTTGGGCATCCCGGTAAATGCTGGGGATTTGGGTAGGTGAGAGCGTGGATAGATCCAGGATCCGGCGATCCCTGCGCAGCGCCGCGCCCGACTCGATCGGGTGGCAGGGAACCATGGACGATAAGCGCCGCTTGGCCAGGGGGATATGACCGTCCCTGGATACCCGCTTTCGCGGGCATCTCCGGTGAGAGGGTAAGAGGAAAACAAACCCAAACACAAATTCCGCATTGCCAACTTGCGTCAGAAAAGCGGGAGCAGTTTTTGATTCAGAGGCTGAGGGCCGATCTCCGCCCGCACTTGCCTGCAGCGCTCCGGACTCCCAATCCCCAGCGATCCCGGCGAAAGCTGGGAACGGGGGACGGTTAGGGTCTAATGGACACGACGATATTGCGGATGAATTTTCTGCCCTAAGTTACGACCTAGTCGTCCCGAAATCTGTTCGTAATCGGGTAGCGCCGATCGCGCCCAAAATTCTTCGACCCGACCTTCACACCAGGTGGCGCTTGGCGGCGTTTATACTCGGCGATATAGAGCAGATGCTCAATCCGGCGGACGACCGCGACATCGTGGCCTCGGGCAAGGATTTGGTCGATGTCTTCTTCCTCATCCACCAGGCCGCGCAGAATATCATCCAGCACATCATAAGGCGGCAGCGAATCTTCGTCTTTTTGATCTTCGCGCAGTTCGGCGCTTGGCGGTTTGGTGATAATCCGCTCAGGGATGACCTCGCCAGCTGGGCCAAGGGCGCCGATTGGGACAGATGTATTGCGCCAGCGCGAAAGCGCGAACACTTCAGTTTTGTAGAAGTCTTTTAAGGCGTTATAGCCGCCGCACATATCGCCATACAGCGTCGCGTAACCGACCGCCATTTCTGACTTATTGCCGGTTGTCACGACCATATGGCCAAACTTGTTGGACAGCGCCATCAGTGTCAGTCCGCGCAAGCGCGACTGAATATTCTCTTCGGTCGTATCGGGTTGGGTCTCTGCAAAGGCGTCTGCGAGCATCTCGTCCAAGGCGCCGACGCCCGGAGCAATATTGACGATATCATAGCGCACGCCCAGCGCCTCGGCGCAGGCTTTGGCATCTTCGAGACTGTCGGATGACGTATACTTGCTCGGCATCATCACGCACCAAACGCGCTCGGGGCCAAGCGCATCGACGGCCATGGCCGCGGTGAGCGCGCTGTCAATGCCGCCAGAGAGACCGAGAACAACACCTGGGAACCGGTTCTTATTGACATAATCGCCCAGAGCCAACGTCGCAGCGCGATATTCTGCTTCCCAACCTGCGGTCAGCTTTGACGGATCATCTGCAGGTTCGAATCGGTGGGTGTCGCCATTAAAAGTTACGAGCGCGGTGCCAGAAACGAAGTCGCCGAGCAATTGATGCTCTGCGCCATCGAAGTCGACCGCATAGGATGCGCCATCAAACACCAGCTCGTCCTGCCCGCCCACTTGATTGACGAACAAATATGGCACGCCAGTCTTGGCCCAGGCGGAGAAGGTCGTGTGGCGTTCAGTGTTCACGGTCCGGCGCCACGGCGAGGCGTTCGGGACCAACAGCACTTCCGCGCCTGCCGCATGCAAGGCGGCTGGGACGCGCGCGTACCAAATGTCTTCGCAAATCGCCAACCCGACGGGGATGCCATTCATCTCGATAATCTCGTGATCGTCTTCACCAGCGTCGAAAATCCGCTTTTCATCGAAGACGCCATAATTCGGCAGTTCTCGCTTATCGTAACGCGATCGAATGATTCCATTCTGGAGCAGCAGAATGGAATTAAAAAGTTTGTCCTCAGCCGCCCAAGGTGACCCGATAAGCAGGGCAGGGCCATCAACCGTTTGCTCAGCCAATTGATGTATCGCCGCCATTGAGTGCTCAACCGCAGCCGGTTTGAGCACTAAGTCTTCCGCAGGATATCCAAGAATGAACAGTTCCGAGAGGATGACCAAATCCGCGCCTTTTGCTTTCGCCTCGGCATGTGCCTCTTCGGCTAGTGCTTTGTTTCCATTGATGTCCCCAACGACAGGGTTCAATTGCGCGACGAGCATTTTGAGCGATTTAGTCATGCGCCTCAGGTAAGGATTTTTTATCGCGATGACAATTGCCAAAGACGATGTGCCTCACACCTGCGTGACGTGCATGTATCACGGCCACGCGCACCGCTTGTTCCGTCTTTTTGAACCCTGGCCTCCCGCGGCGACAGGTTTGACAGGGTCAGTTTCGCTGGCAAACTTTCCAAAAAGGGACAGGTAAAATGGCTGAGCATGACCTGGTGATCCGCGGTGGCTTCGTTGTAGACGGCTCAGGTGCCCCTGGACGAGAGGCGGATATTGCCATCTCCGGACGTCGCATTTCGCAAGTGGGCGACGTCTCTGGAATTGGGGCGGAGGAAATTGACGCCAAGGGCAAGCTCGTCGCGCCCGGCTTTGTTGACATTCACACCCATTATGACGGCCAGGTCACTTGGGGCGATGCGCTATCACCGTCTTCAAATCATGGTGTGACGACTGCGATTATGGGCAATTGCGGGGTTGGGTTTGCCCCGGTGCGCGACCACGACCATGACCGGTTGATCCGATTGATGGAAGGGGTTGAAGATATTCCATTCCCTGTGCTGGCCGAAGGGTTGCCGTGGAATTGGGAGAGTTTTCCGGACTATCTCGACAGCCTTGAAGACCGCACTTTTGACATCGATTTCGGCGCGCAATTGCCGCACGCGGCTTTGCGTGTCTATGTGATGGGAGACCGGGGCGCCAATCGAGAGCATGCGACGGATGACGACATTGCGGCCATGGCCGCATTGGCAAAGTCCGCCGTCGAAGCGGGTGCGCTGGGGTTCTCAACCTCACGCACGCTCAATCACCGCACGTCGGACGGACAGCCGACGCCAACCCTGACGGCTTCGGAAAAAGAGCTCACTGGCATTGCGATGGCGCTTGGCGAGGCGGGAAAAGGGGTCCTGCAATTTGTCTCTGACTTTAACGATCCGCAAAAAGAGGCGGCGATGCTGCGGCGGATCGTAGAACAGTCCGGGCGACCGCTTTCAGTCTCCTTGGCGCAAGCGGATGTGGCGCCGGACGGGTGGAAACAGTTGCTGCATGAAATTGAATCCGCGACGGCGGACGGACTGGATATGCGTGCCCAGGTTGGACCGCGCCCAGTTGGATTGCTGCTGGGCTTAGAACTCACGCTCAATCCATTCTCCGGCCATCCGATCTATCAGACGATCGCTAACGAACCATTTGAAAAGCGGGTTCATATGCTCAGCGACCCCGCGTACCAGCACCGGCTATTGAACGATCAGCCGGACGCCGACAATCCGTTTGTGAAGTCGATCCTGCGGAGCTTTGGCAAGATGTTTGTTCTTGGCGATCCGCCTGATTATGAGCCCACCGATGATAAGACGGTCGCCGCCATTGCCAAGGCGCGCGGCACAACGCCCGAAGCGGTGGCGTTAGAGCTGATGCTCGCAGACGATGGACGCGGCATGCTCTATCTGCCCTTCCTCAATTACGCCGAAGGCAGTCTCGATCCGGTCCGGACAATGTTGCAAAGTCCGGCCAGCCTACCAGGCCTGTCAGATGGTGGCGCCCATGTTGGGATGATTTGCGATGGCTCCTTCCCAACGACATTGCTGACGCATTGGGCACGAGACCGGTCGCGCGGCGAGAAACTACCATTGGAGTTTCTCATCAAACGCCAAAGTCATGACACAGCCAGTTGGGTGGGATTGAACGATCGTGGTTTGTTGCAACCCGGCTACCGAGCGGATTTAAACGTGATTGATTACGACAATCTGACCCTTCACACGCCGCATATTGTCTATGATTTGCCCGCTGGAGGTCGCCGCCTTATGCAAACCGCCGACGGATACGAAGCGACTCTTGTGGCCGGGCAGGTCATTCAGCGTCACGGGGAAGCCACCGGGGCGCGGCCTGGGCGATTGGTACGCGGGGCGCAAGCTCTGGCTTAATCTGAACCCGTTTGCGCCAATGCCTCGCGGCGTTTCTCAGCCGCCGATTTCTTCACACTCTCAGACCGTAGCTGCCCGCAGGCGGCAAAAATATCGCGGCCGCGCGGGGTGCGAATGGGGCTGGCATAGCCAGCGCGATTGACCACTTCGGCAAACGCTTCGATCGTTTCCCAGTCCGAACACTCATAAGGACTGCCGGGCCAGGGATTGAATGGGATCAAATTGATCTTCGCAGGAACCCCGCGGAGCAATTTCACCAGGTCCCGTGCTTCGGCGAGACTGTCATTGACGCCTTTCAGCATGACATATTCAAACGTCACCCGCTTCGAATTGCCAAGTTCGGGATAGGCACGGATGGCGTCGAACAGAGTCTGCAAGTCGTATTTGCGATTGATGGGCACAATTTCGTCGCGCAAGTCGTCTCGCACTGCGTGCAACGAAATGGCTAGCATGGCACCCGTGCGTGCGCCCAATTCCGGGATTTTCGGGGCGACGCCAGCCGTTGAAACGGTAATTCTCCGCCGTCCAATCGCGATACCGTCCCCATCGCAGATCGTGTCGATCGCTTCAGCAACATTGTCGAGATTGTAAAGCGGTTCGCCCATGCCCATGAACACAATATTGGTTAGTCGGCGGTTCTCCATACTGGCCGGCCATTCTTGAATGGCATCCCGAGCAATGATCACTTGGCTGACAATTTCTTGGGCGGTTAGATTTCGGACCAGCTTTTGTGTCCCGGTATGACAGAACGTGCAATTCAGCGTGCAGCCGACTTGGCTCGAGACACATAGAGCGCCGGATTTGCTGACATCCGGGATAAACACGCTTTCGCCTTCGACGCCGGGTTGGAACCGGATCAACCATTTTTGAGTCCCGTCAACCGACACTTGGTGATCGGCAAGTTCGGGGCGATCTAAATGATAGGTCGTTGCCAATTGCTGGCGTAGATCCTTGGCAATGTCGGTCATTGCCATAAAATCCTGACAGCCCATGTGATGGGCCCATCGCCGGATCTGCTTGGCGCGCATGCCCGCCCTTTTCGGCGCAACGCCAAGCGCTTCCATCTCAGCCTTCAAGGCAGGGAGAGACATGCCTGCCATTGCTCTTAGCGCTGGCTGGGTGTCTGGTTTTTTCGACAGATCAAGCTCGACTTTCATGCCGCGCCTATATCAGACGCGACATCGAAATGCACCTCCTGCGCTCAGCCGAAGGTCTGACTCGCTGAAAATCTAGGATCTGGGCCATATGCGTTGGCGCCTGCCGTGCCGCCGCCAAACAGCACCCAGAAGAATTGGACGATCCATCCCAGTGCCCCAAGCGGCGGAATAATCCATAGGACTGTGAACAGGGCATGCCACCAACCAGAGCGTCCCATATCGTGAAATCGGCGAATGGTAAGGGTGGTCCATGGAATTATTGTTCCCAGGATCAACACGGTTAGCAAGCCATAGATGAGGGTGACAAGCCAAGGCAGTTCATTCGAGCTGCCATCGGGTAATGTCGGACTGACATCTTCCGATGTGTAGCCGAGGGCGGCGAGAAGCATGGCGCCGCCGATATAGATGGCTGGCATGATGATCAGCAGCCAGCCATACTCAGAGCGCCGAGAACGTCCGACCACATCGAAGTAACGTTTAAAGAATGAGGTAAGGGCAGCAACAGGACCCATAACAAAACTCCATTGGGTGTGATGAAGTCCCCATGGTGATGGTGCGTTGCTCTTGTAGAATCTCCGACCGTTATCGGCCGTGTCTTATGCTGCGGCAATGTCCGGGTTAGCGGTGCCGCGTACAAACGCGCCGCGCATGTCGCGCGACGGCTTTATGGAATTTATGATGCCTTCAATTTGTTCACTTGGTGACGCATAGAGATAGCCGCCAGGCAGAAGCTGCCGGGTCAGATTGGTCAGTACTTCTTGCTGAGCGGATTTGGCCAAATCGCTGACCACGTGGGTGCACAAGATCAAATCGAACAGACCGAGATCTTGCGCTGGATGCAGCAAATTATGCCGGCGGAACTGAACGTTCTGGCGCAGATCCTTATTGATCGTCCAATCGCCAGAGCTCTCACGCTTGAAATTCGTCATTAAGCGATGAATTGAAAGGCCTTTTTGAACATCGAAATGGCCATATGTACCGTGTGTCGCGGTCTCTACGCAGTCGTTTGAAATATCGGATCCAACGATTTCAAGATCCGCCGTGGCCAATGGTGATCCGACCTCTTCCCGCAGGCGCATGGCCAGAGACCAAGCATCCTGACCGGTCGAGACTCCCGCGCACCAAACGCGCAATCGTCCGTTTTTGGACTGCTTCAAACGCTGCGGCAATGCGTGGCTGACGACAAATTCCAATTGCTCGCGTTCGCGGAAGAAATGCGTCCGTTTGCTGGTTAAAGCGGCCGCGATTTCCTGTTCGAATCGCGGGTTTGGACGTGCTTTCAGGCAATGAACCAGATCATCTAGCGTCGCGAAGCTCTCGCGCCGCGAGATGTTGCTGAGGCGCGCTTCCATCAAATATGATTTAGAAACAGGGATATGCTGCCCTGTCATGCGCAGGGCGAGATCTGCAAGTTCGTTAAATGTGCTTTCCTGCATTCTGCTTTCAGCCCTAAAACCAGCGAAAGTTTACGCGTTGCACGATTTTGTTAACAATTTGCTTCAGACAAGTCCAACTTCAGCGAACTTGCTTTCCACAATTTCCGCGTCAAACGGCTTCATAATATACTCATTCGCACCGGCGCGAATGGCTTCACTGATATGCTCTGAATCGTTCTCATTGGTACAAAACACGACGACCGGGTCTTTGCCACGTTCTTCGCGGCGCAAGGCGCGCAAAAAGTCCAAGCCGTTCATGACGGGCATGTTCCAGTCCAATAAGATGGCATCTGGCATCTGTTTGCGGCAAATTTCGAGTGCTTCGGCGCCGTGTGCGGCTTCTGATACTGAGAAGGAAAGATCTTTAACAATTCGCCCCGCGACCGTGCGAACAACTCGGGAATCATCAACGATTAGACAGTGTTTCATACGGCGCTCGCGCGATTAGATTTCTGGTTGAGTATGTCTGGTTTATACTTAACAGGTGGTTATCCTTCTGCCCGCATCCCGCTCGCATAAAAGCTCACCACTTCTTCTTCTGCGGTGGCGGAGATATCGCCGTCGAGGTCGTTTGCGACCATTTTTGCAAATAGCGGTTGAATGGTTCGCGCGGACCAGCCCTCTTCGGGCGTCTCGCCTGCCAAAGCAGATTTGGTAAAGTCAGACAGCCGGGCTTTTGGACCTTTGGCGATCGCACCAATGGTTAGTCCTGCGCCGTCATTGCGGACATTCAGCGCAACGACTCCGCCACGTGGAATTGCCGCCGTCGCCATAATCACCAGGTTCATCAAGACGCGTGCATGCCCACAACTGAAGTGATCGGTCTCGATTTCCCAGTCGACGCTGGGCTTATAGCTTTTCATAAAGCCTTCGACGATCGACTTCACTTCGTGCCGATCAGCTGCGGTATCGGACAATCCGGCCGAACCGAATGCGTATCGGAGCAATTGAATTCGGGCCCCTGCGGATTCTGCGCCATTTTTCAACAATTGCTCGGCTTGCGCCTTCATATCCGCATCGCCGGGGTCGTCGAGGAGTTCCAGAGCGGAGTTTACCGAAGCCACTGGGGAAATCAGATCATGGCAGATGCGAGACGCAATAAATGCGGCGAGTCGAGACGGTTCGATCATGTGTCAGCCCTAAAAAGTACAATCGTGCTTTTGTAGCCGATTCGTTGCGCTTTGACGTGTCTAATCGTTCAAGTCTTCAGGCCGATCAATATCGTCATATCCTTCGCGAGCACTCTTAAACAGCAGAAAGAAGAGGCCGCCAGCTAATAACAGGCTAAAAACACATCCGAGCCCATAAGCAATCCAGCCATGCATCGTCATGTTCACACCGAGATCGGCCCACATGGATGAGACGCCCCAAGCTGTGACAGCGAGGCCGATCAAGGCCAATAGGGCCAGAAGAATGGTGGTTCTCATGCTCCCGACCTAGACGGCCTCGGGGTATTGTCCAAATGAATTTGCAGGGTTGTCTGATTTCGATCAGCCCTGGACGCAATCATGACTGATTTGAAACCTGTAAAATTTCATCAATCCCTTGCCACGCAGAAGAACTGGTTATTAAGTCTTTAACGGCACAATTCTTGAAAGTGTTTCATCGGACGCCTTTAAAAACAGCGCGCAGCGGCGCCAGCGCTTTGGGAGTAGAGCAACGTGTTGAAAACAATGTCAGATGACACGCGTAAATGGGTAGGTGTCGCAGCCTTGGCCGGATTGGCCGCTGTGACCGTCGCCATAGTTAACACTGACGCCCCAGAGGCAGCGGCGCCTGCGGCAGAGCCGGTCGAAGTGGTGAACTTGGCGTCATTGACCATTGACCAAGAAGATTATGGAGTCGCCACGCCCTTGGACGTGCGACCAACCAAACTGAAACGCCGCGAAACGCTTTCAGATGTTATCAAACGCCTCGATTTGCCTGGAAATGACGGTCATCGCGCCCTTTATAGCTTGACCAGCACGGACTTGTTGGACGCCCGCCGCGTTCGTCCCGGTCTGGAAGTGACGGCACATGTCGCGGATAATTCACTAAATGCTCTGAGCATAAATCTCGACGCCGGTCGTCGTTTGATGGCCAAACGTTTGCCGTCGGGCGAGTATCAAGCGATGGCGTTGGATTCCCGCCTCATTGCGCGGCCTCTCACTGTGCGGGGCAGCATTCAGACGAGCCTGTATCAAGACGCCCAATCGCTCGGCGCGGAAGACCAGCAAGTCGTCGATTTCGCGCAAGTGTTTGCTTATGACCTCGACTTCCAACGCGAAGTTCACCCAGGCGATAAGTTCGAAATGGTCTTCAATGTGATGACCGACGAGCGCGGCAATGTCATTCGTCGCGGCGAGGTGCTTTACGCTGCGCTGCATGGCAAAGCTGTGAACAAAGCCTTCTATCGCTTCACCACGCCGGATGAAGACATCACTGATTACTTCCAAGCAAATGGCGAAAGCTCGACAAAATTCCTAATGAAGACGCCGATTAATGGCGCGCGCCTGTCATCTCGTTTCGGCAAGCGTCGTCACCCAATCAGCGGCTATACCCGTTTGCACAAGGGCACCGATTTTGCCGCCCCACGCGGGACGCCGATCTATGCGGCTGGCAATGGTGTAGTTGAGCGCGCCAGTCGTTATGGCGGCTATGGCCACTATATCCGTATCCGCCACGCGAAAGGCTACAAAACAGCCTATGCGCACCTGTCACGCTATGGTCGTGGGGTTAAGAGCGGACGCCGTGTGAAGCAAGGCGATGTGATCGGATATGTCGGCTCAACCGGCGCCTCGACTGGCCCGCACTTGCACTATGAAGTCTATAAGAATGGCAAAGCCGTCGATGTGATGCGTTTGAAGCTGCCGACAGGCCGCAAGCTGGCCATGGATCCGGAAGTGTTTGAAGCCTTCGCGCTAGAACGCGATCGGATTGACGCCATTCGCGGGGATGACCGCAATCTGCCAGAATTCGTTGTTGCAACGGCTGGTATCGCGCCTGCGCCTTAATCACACATCGCAATCTAAACAAAAAGGCCGGTTCGCGCGAACCGGCCTTTTCTGTGTAAGTGTCTCACGACTAGTTCAGTGCCGCGGCGCCTTTGGCGAAATCGTTCGGCACGCCGTTTATCGTCAAACTGTCGGCCTCGGCATCAATTTTAATCTCTTCGCCATCATGGACGCGGCCCTCCAACAGCAATCGTGCCAGGGGGTCTTGCAATTCCTTCTGGATCACCCGCTTTAAGGGGCGCGCGCCATAGACTGGGTCATATCCACGATCGGCCAGCCAAGCCCGTGCCGCTTCGGTTATGGCCACGGTCATCTTGCGATCTTTGAGCAGGCCACCCAAACGCGCGATTTGAATGTCGACAATATGATCAATTTCATCTCGGCCGAGGCGTTGGAAAAACACCGTCTCGTCGATCCGATTGATGAATTCTGGCCGGAAATGCGCCCGGATGGCGGTCGATACGGCCTCGCGCTGAGCCGGTGTCAGCTCGCCCTCATCACCGCTGGCAATCGCGTCTGCACCGAGATTCGACGTCATGATGATGACCGTATTCTTGAAATCGACCGTGCGGCCTTGGCCATCGGTCAGACGGCCATCATCGAGCACTTGTAGGAGCGTGTTGAACAAGTCCGGATGGGCTTTTTCAACTTCATCAAACAGCACCACTTGATAGGGGCGACGACGTACGGCTTCGGTCAAAACCCCGCCCTCATCATAGCCGACATAACCGGGAGGGGCCCCGATCAGACGAGCGACTGAGTGCTTCTCCTGGAATTCTGACATGTCCAAACGGAGCACCGCTGAGTCATCGTCGAACAAGAACTCGGCAAGCGCTTTAGTGAGCTCTGTCTTACCCACGCCAGTCGGGCCGACGAACAGGAAGGACCCGATCGGACGATTAGGATCTTGCAAACCCGCCCGCGCGCGGCGCACCGCGTTCGAGACCGCTTGCAAAGCATCTTCCTGGCCGACCACTCTGGCCCGGAGGGCATCTTCCATGCGCAGCAATTTCTCGCGTTCGCCTTCCAGCATTTTGTCGACGGGAATACCTGTCCATTTGCTGACAACCGCCGCGATATGATCTGGCCGAACGACTTCCGAGACCAATCCCTCATCTGATTGAGACTCGTCACGGCCTTCGACATCAGAAATCCGTGTTTCTAGCTCTGGAATGGTCGAGAATTTAAGCTCAGAGGCTTTTTGCAAGTCGCCAACGCGCTGCGCTTCTGCCATTTCGGCATAGGCGCGATCAAGCTCCTCTTTTGCAGAGGCGGCGCCTTTCAACTTATCCTTCTCCGCAGCCCATGCGGTGGTCAGCTCATCAGACTTGGTTTGCAATTCTCCAATCTCGCCTTCAATCGTTTTCAAGCGATCCTTGGAGGCGGCGTCCTTCTCCTTTTTCAGAGCCTCGGCCTCGATGCGCAATTGGAGGAGCCGACGATCAATTTCGTCTAACGCTTCCGGCTTGGAATCGACCTGCATGCGCAGCCGCGAGGCCGCTTCGTCCATCAGATCGATAGCTTTGTCCGGCAAGAATCTGTCAGTGATATAGCGGTTGGACAGCGTCGCGGCGGAAACAATCGCACTATCGCTCACGCGGACGCCATGGTGGGCCTCATAGCGACCTTTCAACCCGCGCAGGATCGAAATCGTATCTTCGACGGTCGGCTCATCAATATACACTGCCATAAACCGGCGCGCCAAAGCCGCATCGCCTTCGACATATTTACGGTACTCATCCAGCGTGGTTGCACCGAGACAGTGTAATTCGCCGCGGGCAAGGGCGGGTTTGATCAAATTCGATGCGTCCATCGCACCATCAGTCTTACCGGCGCCGACCAGCGTGTGCATCTCGTCAATAAACAAGACGACGCCACCTTCAGCTTGTTCGACCTCTTTCAAGACGGCCTTCAACCGCTCTTCAAACTCACCGCGAAACTTCGCTCCGGCGATCAAGGCGCCCATATCGAGCGCCAGCAAGCGTTTGTCTTTCAGGCTTTCAGGCACGTCGCCATTGACAATACGCAGCGCTAGCCCTTCCGCGATGGCGGTTTTACCGACACCTGGTTCACCGATCAGAACGGGATTGTTTTTGGTCCGACGAGACAAAACTTGGATCGCGCGGCGAATTTCCTCGTCGCGGCCAATCACCGGATCGAGCTTCCCGGAGCGGGCATCCTTGGTCAGGTCGCGGGTGTATTTCTTTAAGGCTTCATAGCCTTCCTCAGCATTGGCACTGTCCGCCGTCCGGCCCTGGCGCAGCTGCGTCACCGCGGCTTCTAACAGATTGGCGGTTACGCCAGACTCTGTCAGCGCGTCAGCGGCCTTTGAGTTCTTCAGACCGGCCATGGCGATCAGCATGCGTTCGACTGTGATAAAGCTGTCGCCAGCTTTCTTGGCGCCGGCTTCTGCGTCAGCGAATAGCTTGGCGGTGCCTTGATCGAGCCGCAGACCACCTTGTCCGCCGGTCACTTTCGGGATGGCCCGCATCGCATCTTCGAGCAGCTGTCCGACACGTTCCGGTTGCCCGCCGGCGGCCCGGATCAGATTGACCGCCAATTGATCACGGTCTTCGAGCATCGCTTTTAAGATATGCTCAGGGAGGAAGAGTTGGTTGGAATTGGCCAGCGCGGCGGTTTGGGCGGCTTGTAGGACGCTTTGCGCGCGCTCGGTATACGTGTCGAAATTCATTTCGCATCTCCTTTCAAAGGCAGACATATCCCGCCGAGAATTCTCGCGCGGTCATCTAAGTTTTCGGGTCAGGGTCCCGCTCAGCGGCAACCCGTCTGATTGTCATGTGGGAATGCCAAAACGGGATCGCAAGTGATGACTTGCGATCCCGCGAAACAAGGGAAAGTTGCGGTCTCTATACCGCAGGAATAAGGCCGGCTTTTTCTGGATCTCCGACCATTTTCGTCAGCGTCTTTTTGAGCTTATTGAGTGCCTGATGTTCGATCTGACGCACGCGCTCTTTGGAAATGCCGAGGCGTTTGCCAAGCACTTCGAGTGTGACGCTCTCATCGGTCAATCGACGCTCTGAGATGATGAGTGTTTCGCGCTCGTTCAGCACTTGCAAGGCTTCAGCGATCCACGCCTTGCGCTTTGCATTGTCGCGTTCTTCCATAACCACCTGGTCCGGCGTGGCGCTTTCATCGGGAAGAAGGTCTTGCCATTGGGCATCGCCATCCGTCGCCAGCGGCGCATTCAGTGAGCGATCTGAGGCCGATAGTCGGGACGCCATCGTCTCGACATCGCGCTCCGGCACGCCGAGATGCTCAGACACCCATTTTTTGTTCTCGGCCGTCATAACAGCATCGCCGGTATCATCGATTTTTGCGCGCAAGCGGCGAAGATTGAAGAACAGAGATTTCTGGGCTGCTGTGGTTCCCGTCCGGACGATCGACCAATTGCGGAGAACATAATCCTGGATCGAAGAGCGGATCCACCACGCCGCATAAGTTGAGAACCGCACTTCGCGCGCGGGTTCAAATCGCGCTGCGGCCTGCATCAGGCCGACATTGCCTTCCTGCACAAGGTCTGCGAGCGGTAAGCCATAATGGCGGAATTTGGAGGCCATAGAGATGACCAATCGCATGTACGCTGTGGTCAGTTCGTGTAAGGCGCGTTCATCGTCATTGTCGCGCCATCGCCGGGCCAGATTGAGTTCATGTTCCGCTTCCAACATCGGCGCTTTCATCGCTTTGCGAACGAAGCTGCGATCTGGGTTTCCACTGGACTGACTGGTCACTGACATTCTGCCTCCCATACCCGTTAAGGGTGTGTTCATTTCTGTTTACGGGAGCACGGCGCGAGTGGATCAAAAAAAATCTTGAAAAATTTTGGTGCGCGCTAAAAAGCAAAAACCCCGCTCAGACGAGCGGGGTTTTCGTTAATCTTTTTCGCCGCTGTCAGCGTCACTCTTTCAAGCGGCTTTTTTCTTTTTTGCGAGGGATTCCGCCAAACGATCCATCGCAGAGTCATGATCGATGCTTTCGACCGCAGCCAACTCGCGGGCCATGCGATCCAGGGCACTTTCATAGAGCTGACGCTCGGAGTAAGATTGCTCTGGTTGATCTTCCATACGGTGCAAGTCGCGGACGACTTCGGCGATGGAAATCAGATCGCCAGAATTGATCTTGGCTTCATATTCTTGAGCCCGGCGCGACCACATCGTGCGCTTGATGCGCGCTTTGCCGCCGAGTGTTTTCAAGGCATCTTCGACCAGCTTAGAGCCTGCAAGGGCACGCATTCCAGACGCAATCGCACGATTGGTTGGGACCCGCAGGATCATTTTGTCCTGGTCAAACGAGACAACATAGACTTCCAAGGTCATGCCAGCGACTTGCTGCTGCTCAATCGCGGTGACGGTGCCAACGCCGTGGGCAGGATAGACGATTTTTTGACCTTCGGAGAAATCCAGTTTCGTTGCCGCATCTGCTGTTGCCATGTTGGAGACCTCTTCTTCTACGCAAAAGAGCCACGTTGCCGGCGAGAGTATCTCATAGGTGCCGACATAAGCATGGCTCGGATATGGTGTTGTGACAAAATTGTATACCACAACTTGCGAATATTCTCAATAGGGGGCGTTAATTCTCATGTAGAAAGGGTAAACGGCCTAGGTCGCCGGTAACTCTATGGTAAACCTTGCCCCACCTTTCTCTCGGTTTTCAGCGATGACCGTGCCCATATGTGTGGTCACGATCTGCGCCACAATGGACAGGCCTAGCCCTGAATTATTCCCAAAAGCGGCACCAGCGGGACGGTCAGTGTAAAACCGCTCGAATATCTTTTCGAGCTTATCTGCGGGAATACCCGGTCCGTTATCCTCGACCAAGATTTTGGCAGTGGTTTGCGAACCTTGGCGGGCTTGTTGGAGGGTCACGACGACTTCATCACCCTCTGGCGAGAATGATCGCGCATTGTCGACCAGATTGCGTAAGACCTGGCCAAGCGGACCTTCGCGGCCGCGGACGGTCAGGCCAGCATCCATGGTTGCGTCGTGGAACCGCACTTTGACATTACGTTGATGCTCAAGCCCTTCATAGGTGCGTACCACGTCGCGTACAAAGCGGGAAATATCCAGTCGCTCGGTCGGGATTCGGGTGATTTCAGCTTCCAATCGTGATGCGTTGGAAATGTCCGTGATCAATCGATCCAGGCGCTGAACATCTTGGGCGATGACTTTCCGCAACTTCTCTCGGGCGACGGGGTCGTCCTGCACCATTTCCGCGGTTTCGACAGCGGAGCGGATGGAGGTGAGCGGGTTTTTCAGCTCATGCGCGACGTCCGCCGCGAACGACTCGTTGGCAGTGATGCGTTCGAACAGTGCCTCGGTCATTGATTCGACCGATTGGGCGAGGTGTCCGATCTCGTCATGGCGTTTGGAGATTCGTTCCAAATCGAGGCGATTGCTGGAGCCAATTTTGACTTTGTCAGCTTCACTCGCCAGACGCCGTAATGGGTTTGCGATGCCCACTGTGAGCAAGCCCGAGGTGATCAATGCGACGAGAATCGCGACGGCAATGAACGGAATAAGTGCGGCGCGTTCAGCCCGGATGATCGCGTCAATATCATTCGATTCAAGCGTGAACACACCGACCACCGCGGTCACGTGCTGAATCGGGAGCGAGACTGAAATGATCCTTTGTCCGCGGTCGTTAAACCGTTGGCTGGCCGCATCATTGCCGACCAAAGCTTCGGCAAACTCTTGTTCAAATGAGATGGCGCGGACCGCATCAGCGCCCTCTGAAGGTCGGAATGACCCCAATATCGAGACCGCCCAGTCGGACAGACTGCGGCTCCAGACGGTTAAACGGTCGGGATCCTGTAAGGGGGGTAAATTCTCGACAATGACGCGATCCGACAAAAAGTAGCTATCGCCGACCAGGTTGCCGTCCAAGTCATAAATCTTACCCCGCATGGTCTGCGGCAATGACAGAGAGGCCATGACGTCTTTGGCCAGACCATCATCGAGTATGGGTTGCGGCTCACCATACGCAGCTTCGTCGCCGATTAAGTCCGACAGGATTTGCGCTTGCCCAACCAGGTCCTGCTTTTTCGAGACGACGAAGGTCGCCCGCATTTCGTTGAGGACCATTGCGCCAACGATCAGAACAATCAGGCCAGCGAGATTGGACGCAAAAATCAGGCGGGCGATGCGTGACCCGAGCAATCGCCCGCTCCACCATCTCATTTTCCGCCTACTCTTTGCCGAAGCCATGCGTCCAGTCTCGTGTGTTCAACCTGAACCTTAGCCGTCTGCGGCGACTTTCATAGAGACGATGGAATCTGGATTGCGCGGGGGTTCGCCCTTTTGCAATTGGTCAATCACGTCCATGCCGTCTGAGACTTTGCCCCATACGGTGTACTGATTGTCGAGGAATCCGGCATCGTCAAAGCAGATGAAAAACTGGCTATTGGCCGAGTGCGGTTGATTGGTCCGGGCCATTGAGCAAATGCCGCGAACGTGTGGTTCAGCATTAAACTCCGCTTGCAGGTTTGGCTTACTAGACCCACCCATTCCGGTCCCGTCTGGGCATCCAACCTGCGCCATGAAGCCATCAATCACGCGGTGGAAGATAATCCCGTCATAAAAGCCTTCGCGTGCGAGTTCTTTAATTCGGTCGCAATGGCCAGGGGCCAGATCAGGGCGCAGTTCGATCGATACTGTGCCTTTTGAGGTTTCCATGATGATGGTGTTTTCAGCGTCAGCCATAGCGGGAGCTCCGTAGAATGAATTTCCCCCGGCATAAGCGCTTCTGAACGTTGATAAAAGGCCTGATTAGCGGTTGTTTCCGGCAATGTCGTAAAACAGCGAGAAGTCGATTGGCAGCGCGTCGCGAATGTATTGGCGGACAAACAGGTTCTGATCGGCGATCGGCTTGCGTGTGACATAGACCACATCAAACCGGCGCAGCGGCGCCCAATCGGCGAGGCTTGGATCGTAGACACCGGCTTTTAGATCGAGCACGGCAGATTTGACCTCGCCTCCGGGCAAGCGGCGCATCAATACAACGGTAGACGCGCGGCCGCGATCGGTCACACCGCCAGCCATGATAATGGCTTGTAAGGGGTCGATCAGGCCTGGCATTTCAAACAGGCCAGGATTGGTCACTTCGCCGCCAACGAAAACCCGCTGCGACGCAGTGCCGACCAGCAAAACGTCGATGTCTGGATCGTTCAATTCACGGGCCATCGCCATTTGCACGCTGGCGCGCACTTCGTCGACCGTGCGGGCCGATGCGTGTACCGGGCCGGAATAAGGCATCCGAAACCGACCATCCGGGCCGATCGTGACCGTCCGGTTGAGTTCCGGCGCTGTGTGCACGATAATGTCGAGCTCATCGCCGGGCGCCAGCAGATAGAACGCGTCGGCACCATCTTCATGGCGCCACTGTTTTTGAGGAAAAACCTCTGACTCAACCGGTGCGCGTGACTGACAAGCGGCAATCACGACAGAAAGCAGAGCGAGGCAAAGCAGGCGAGTCATAGTCGGTTTTCAACGATAAATTTACCGTGTTTGAGGGTCAGCGTTAATGTTTAAGGAAGTATCAAGCGGATAAGAAGAATTTGGTGGAAAGAGCGTTCGGAACCAGAACTGATGGCTGATCTCGCTGACTGGGGCCCATCTGGGGGCGTTCAGGCCGATCCTGGCTATGCGCCAGCGCGGCCCCGGTTAGGTATGGCTGAAATTCTGCTGCACCTGTGGCGCGCCAAATGGCTGATGCTGTTGATCGCCGTCCCGATCTTTGCGCTTGGCCTGTTCGCAGCATTTCAGATGCCGAAGACTTATGAGTCGCGCTCGGCGCTTTATGTGACATCGGGCGATGAAGTCCGCTCCAGCTCAATCTTAAGTGATCCGAGTTTCGACCCGGGGCCGGGTATTCAAGAGGTTATTCAAGGCGAACTAGAAATTCTGCAAACGCAATTGGTGGCGGAACGGACTCTGGCGCGATTTCCCCTAGACCGCATTTATCCGGCGCTTGCCAATGCGCGGGCCAGAGAGTTGGCCAGCGCCGATTCGACCCTGCGCGGTGCGATCGAGTTCAAATATCATCAAAAAGGCGTCGAAGCGCTGAGCGAAGATTTCTGGGCCAGCGCATCTCCAAACTCGAACATTATCTCGGTCAGCTTTAAACACCAGGATCCGCAAGCGGCATCTGAGATTTTGAATGCAGCACTCGCCGTCTATATGCAGCGTCGGGCCGAATTGTTCGGACGCCGGCCGGTCGATCAATTGCGCGCAGAACGCAAGCGGATTGAAGGCGAGTTGCTTGAGTCCGAAGCGGCCATCAGCACGTTTTTAAATGACAATAATGTTCGTGATTTCGCCAGTGAACGCTCCACCGCGCAGAGCCTGTATTCGGCCATCTCGAACGAATTGTTCAGCGTGCAGGCGCGGGCCAGCGCCGTGGCAGGACAATTGTCTAGAACGCGGGTTCAATTGGCGGAGACGCCGTCGGAACAGGACCTCTATGTCGAAGATTCCAGCGCGCAACAGTTGCGCGAGCTTGAAATCGAACGCAATCAAGCGCTGGTCAATTACACACCGGAAAGCCGTCGGGTTCAGGCGATTGATCGACGGATCGCGGAATTGCGGACCTTCCTTGCCAGCCAGGACGGGCCCGTGGGAACCGTCCGACGGGGACCAAATCCGACGTATCAAGCGCTTGAATCTTCCTTCAACACGTTTGAGGCGGAAGCCGAGTCGCTGCGCGGACAAGAAGCTGAGCTGCGTCGTCAGTTGCGCGCTGTTGAAGACAAGCTCAACCGTTTCACCGCGCTCGAGCCGGAATGGAATGAGCTGATCCGCAATCGCGACCTGATCGAGACCAGTGTGCGGACCATCGCCGAACAAGCGCAGCGCGAAGATACCGTGGCCGGGCTGGCCGCGCATGAAGCCGATAGTGTGAAAGTCACTGAGCCGCCGACCGTGCCGATTGAGGGCAAGAGTTTAAAGCTGCCAGTTGCCGTCCTATCTCTGCTTTTCGCTGGCTTCACCGCCCTAATTTTCGGCCTGTTGAGCGCCTTTTCGAAGCGTGGATTTGCAACTCCAAGTTCGCTTCAGAACACGGTCGGCTTGCCGGTTTTGGGAACGGTTCGGCGCGTGTAAATCCTTACAGATTTCAAAATCCCGTTAACCAAGATCATGATAGCGCTGGGCGAGACTTTGTTGGACGACCCCGATTATGCGCGATCTTCGCGAAGACCTTGAGCCAGTTTGGCGGGCGACAGCCCGATTGAGAACGGCTGAGCCAGGCGGACGTGTGATCATGTTCACCTCTGCACGCGTGGGCGAAGGGGTGACGAGCATGGCTGCGAGCTTCGCCTGTATGGCGGCGCGGCGCGCCGACAAACCGGTTTGGTTGGTTGATCTCGATTTGCGCCGGAATCCCATCATCAATGGGTTTCAAGCCGGGTTCTCTCGCGATGTTGGCGGACCGGGTCGCGCCTATGACGCGTCACTCCGTCAACAGCCCTTTTATTCAATTAGTCCCAAGATTGAGGGGAAGCGTCAGGATAAGCTGCTCACGGCACATGACATTGACGGCTTACCCTTATTGGTGACGCGGTTTCGCGGCGATCGGTTGCAACCCGGACAAAAAGTACGCACGCAAACCGCGCCCGGTTGGTGGCAAACGCTGCGGGGTCTGTCGAGTTATGCGATAATCGACGGGCCGGCGCTGGAACGTTCATCCGCGGCGTTGAATATGGCGCCGATTGTCGATGGCGTC
This sequence comes from Pseudomonadota bacterium, assembly GCA_039194965.1. GTDB lineage: Bacteria > Pseudomonadota > Alphaproteobacteria > Caulobacterales > Hyphomonadaceae > Henriciella. The sequence continues at coordinate 19,304 of JBCCVQ010000013.1, forward strand.
ATTCTCGTTGTCACCGCAGATCAAACCACCCCGCAGGAAATTGAAGCCGCCCGCCGCGAAATCGAGTCGAGACAAGGCCATGTATTAGGCGTGGTGATGAATAGGATCAAAAGCGATGCCCGCTTCGCTGAGCGCCTCAGCGCCTAGTCAGGCGTCGGTCGACCGACCGGCGGGTCGGGCGGAGTTCGCGCTGCTCGTTGTCATATTGCTGGTTTTCAGCGAAGGCTTGCTGCCGCGTTTGCTGTCCAGCGAAGATGCGGTCGATGGTTCGCCGCTCTTGCGGTTCCTCTGGTTACCAATTTATGCCGTCGCATTCGCAGGTTTGGTTTGGAAATCCAGGGAGATTGGACGGGTTTGCGTACGCTTGCCGTTCCTCATGGCCCTCCTCGTCGTGTGTAGCCTTTCCTTCCTATGGTCGATCGACCCTGGGCTTTCCATGCGCCGAAGCTTTGCGATTTTGATGACGACGGTGGCCGGTCTCTATATCGGCACGCGGTATAGTTGGCAGACCCTGCTGCGCGCCTTTGCCATCACTTGGTTGATTGTCGCAGTGGTCAGCTTCCTGACAGCCATTCTAGTCCCCTCTTTTGGTCGAATGCAGGACGTCCATGTCGGCGCCTGGCAAGGGTTGTATTTTGAGAAGAACCAGCTCGGCGGGCACATGTCCCGAGCGGCTGTGTTCGCGGGATTCTTGGCGATCATGGATCGACAGCATCGTGGCCTGTGGACGGGCCTCTTGGCGTTGAGTGTTGCTTTGGTCCTACTATCGACATCGAAAAGCTCACTCTTGGGTCTACTTGTAGGGCTCGGTGTGCTGGGCCTCTGTGCGTGGATGAAGCAAGGTGTGCGGGTTGGCTTAATCACGATTTGGATGGGCGCCATCGTCGTCGCTGCCGCTGGGGCGGTGTTCTTGATCGCCCCAGAGCTGGTATTCCAATTGCTCGGACGCGATGCCACCCTGACAGGGCGGACAGATATCTGGTTGATCTTGGTCGAGAACATCTCTCAGAAACCGCTCTTAGGCTATGGCTATGGCGCGTTCTGGGGACCCGATAGTGTGCCTGGAAACTGGCTGCGCGAAGCCCTGCAGTGGGATGCTCCGACGGCGCATAATGGTTGGTTAGAAGTTACGATTGCGCTGGGCTTAACCGGCTTGGCGCTATTGGCGCTCGATTTTCTAATGACAGTTTGGCGCGCTATGCTCGCCGCGATCGACACCTGGACAGGCGTCTTTGCGCTGGCCTTCTGCGCCCAGTTCTTTTTATTCAGTCTCTCCGAAAGCGCATCTTTGCAGCAGAATTCTATCGTCTGGCTCATCTATGTCGCGATTGCCGCGAAGCTGACCATGCGGCCTAAGAACTTGGTCCGAGTTAAGCCTGTTCCGCCTCTTTCGAGAATTCCGGCGCCATTTGGCTTGGCGCGATAGTCGGCTGCCGGTTTAGAACGGCGGCGCCATAGAAGCGAAGATCGACCCACCAAAACAATTTGCCGATGCCTCGGATCGCTTTGTCGAGTTCAAATGCCCTACCTGGATGTCGGACCAGGCTCAGCGCCAGCCAAATCAGTCCGTGGAACGCGGCTTTTCCGAGGCCGACCATCATCCATAGCGCAGTAATCGCGAGCGCGTTGCTGCCATGGCGCCGCGCCAGCGTGATCGGTGCTTGGCCATATGAGAAAGCGCGCTTGAGCGTATAGCGAAGCGTCACGCGATCAGCCGGTGGATGTTCCCAAACGCGGGCGTCTGCGGCCCAGGCGAATGACCCGCCGGCATGGCGGATGCGTTCGAACAGAACGTCATCTTCGCCGCCGCTTTCATTCATGTCTGTATCAAACCAAGGCGGCCCGCCGTGCACTTTTGAGAAATCGATCAGCGCATTGCCGCAGCCAAATGTGACTGGGATGTATCCGGTCTTGTACCCTGGATCGCGCGCAAAAAAGCTCTCGAAGTACGCTCTGTGGCGTGATTGCTCTTTCGGCAGCGCGGTCCGCACAGGTCCGAATGTGACGGCAGCTGGATGTTTGCGATGCGCCGCGATCAGAGTTTCCAACCAGGCCTCAGGTGCTGATTGATCGTCGTCCAAGAAGGCGATCAGGTCGGTTTTTGCCGCACTCATCGCGTGATTTCGGGCATTGGCGACGCCTGCTGCGGGTTCGTGCAGAACGATGAGATTGATTTGTTTGGGGCAGGCGCGACGCAATTCGGCGATCACCTCACTGGCGGTCGCGCTTGGCGTGTTGTCGACGATGATCAGGTCAAAGCCATCCGTTGCCAAGGTTTGGCGATAGAGGCAGGTCACCGCGCGCATGAGGCCGTCAGGACGGTCAAAAGTTGGCACAATGACGCTGATCATAGCCGCGCCCCATAGATCGCGGCGCGGAAGACTTTCAACGACAAAAGCCGAAGCCTTAAAGGTAAGGCTTTGGTCTTTGCGATGATCCGGCAGAGCTTTGCCAGGCCCATCAGACCTGGAATTGGGCTCAACCAATGTGCAGCTTTGTACAAAGATGTTTGTGACATCTCGTCAGGATGCCGGTCAGTGAGGCGCAAGAAATTGTCGACCGAACCGGCATATTTATCAAGAATCTTGGCGTCTTCATCTAGGCCGAGATGGGTTGCCGGATTGTCGATATGCAGGATCGGGAAATCTGCACTCACGCGCAGGCCCCAATCGACATCCTCCCAGCCCCAGCCCTGAAATCCCGGATCAAAGGCAACCGTCTCAAGAACTCTGCGGTGCACCAGAATATTAGAAGTGAACACATATCGCCCTGGCGCTTCGGCGCGGCGTGAGGCTGGCACGCATTCTGAAGCTGCAGATTGCGCGGCATGGAGGCGTGTCTCAGAGGTTGGGCGAGCGTGTCGCAAACTAAATCCGCCTGCGATAACCGCCGCGGATGCTTGGGCATCTACAGCGTCGAGGTACCGGTTTAGAAAGTCGGTGTCGTCGGGCTGCATATCGGCGTCGAGAAACAGCACCCATTCTGTCTCAGCCAAATCGAAGAGGCGATTACGAGCATGACTGCGTCCGCAATTCTTGGGCGCACTGATCAAGCGAGCGGGGCCTGGAAAACGCATCACTTGGCGGGTCAATTGCCTTAACAAAGTGGGGTCGTGAGAGCCATCATCGAAGATCAGGAGGGTGCACTCCTCGGCGCCTGGCATGCGGGGAAGACTGCAGAGCAAAGCATCAGCGCTATCTCGCCAGGTCGGCACGCAAATGCTGATCTTGGCGTCACCGGTTTTGCCGTTGGAGATAACTTCCTCTCCTACCTGCGTCTGCCCCACGACAGGAACAGGCTGATCAATCAGATCAGCCTCAGGGTCAGTGGAGAGGGGAATAGCGGTCATTCTCAGCGGATCTTCTTCGCGTCTCCAAGCAGGCGCGGCAAGGTCATCATAAGAATGTAAAGATCAAACCAAAGCGAGGATCGATTGACATATTCCATGTCCAGTCGAACCCGTTCCCGCACCAAGTCTTTTGTGTGGACCGGTCCACGAGAGCCATTGATCTGCGCCCAACCAGTAATGCCCGGTTTGGCACGATGGCGGTGCGCATAGTCGCCAACAACGTTCTGCACTTCTTGCTCCTCAGCGGTCATCCCGACCGCATGAGGGCGGGGCCCAACCAAAGACATCTCGCCTTTGATGACATTGATCAATTGTGGCAGCTCATCAATAGACGTCTGCCGGATGAAGCGTCCAATCGGGGTGATCCGGGGATCGTCGGCGACGGTCTGGTGCGTTATACGCTGCGCCGCACCTGGATCATCACGCATCGAGCGGAATTTCCAAACTTTGATAATCTGATTGTTAAAGCCATGACGGTTCTGCCGGAATATGGCCAGGCCAGGACTTTCAAGTTTAATCGCCAAAGCGAGCAAAGCCAGGATCGGGCTAAGTAAAATCAAGACCGATGTCGCGACGACCAAATCAAAGATACGTTTCGACATCGCTCTGCGGGCGTCATGGGGTCGGCCGGAAACATAGGCTGCAGGGGAGTGGGCGATTTCGGCTAAGCTTTCCGTTTCGGGATCGAAGCCGTCGAGATCCAATAATAACACAACCCGCTGTGGCAAGACGCGCAGGCGTTCTGTCATATCGCGCACCCGATCACGCGCATCAGACGTGACCGTCACGACAATACGATCAATCTCGGGCAATCGATCCCAAGCAAACAGATCATCCAATTTGCCAAGCAAAGGCGCGCCATTGAGGCGTTTTGGTGCCCGCGATAAACGGTCGTCAAAGATTCCCACAATGTTGAGTTCGCGGGCAGCGGCATTACGTTCGATCAACCGTCTCGCATTCGGTGTCGCACCGACGATGACAACGTTCTCGCTGAGCCACCCAGCGCGAACCAATTGCCGCGCGATGATGAAGGTCAGTGCGTGCAAAACATTGAGCGCAATCCAGGTGACAAAAATTGTTCGGATGACCCATTGTGCGATGTCAGGGGCGTAAGCCCAGTGCGTTACGAGGCCGAGCGCGGCCAAAGGCAGACCCGAGCCATAAGCGGAAGCAAGGATGTGATCGACCACGTCTCGCCGCTGCAACAGGCGATACGCGGACGACGTATTAAGGCCCCAACTTGCGGCCATGATGATGCAGGCAAATGGCAGGATTTGATGCACGGTTGCCGATAGAATGCCGGTGCCGGAGACAATCAGGAACGCCGCCACAATAGCGCTTGCTAAGAATAGGTCGGTCAGTTGTAGAATCTTTCGGATGCTCGCCCGGCTCAATCTTATGCGGCGCGAAGGCAAACGGGCTTGCGCTGTGTCGACGACATCATTCGCGGGCGTATTTACCGTATCAGAGCTGATGGCAGGGTCGCTCTGCGCGCGTATGGCGCCGCGCTGTCCGTCTCGTAACAGTCCAGTCGACATTGACCTACCTCATACTCCCACGGCCCATCTTGCACACCAAGTTCAAGATTAACCTTCGCCCATCCGACGAATTTTATGCAATTCACAGACCGTTCAGGGGAATTTTGGCTGAAATAGGTGTTTTTATTACAGTTTGTCTTTGACCCATTCGCGCGTCAGGAAGCCATCGATGACATCGCAGACCAAACCTATTTCGGTTAATGCGCTAATATATCGATCTGGATCGACAAGCGGTTTCCAGACGGATCCGGCTTCAAACTGGTCGTCCGCTTCGAGTGCCAAAGTTAGGTGATCGCCTTCAAAAATGCCCCGCAGTTTCCCGCCTTTGAAGTGTCGTTCCAGTGCGATAAGGCGCTCCATTCGATCTGGCGTAAACAGAGCGCGGGCTTCGACTTGGTCATCAGAATAGATGGTGAAATTGTCTTCCAGTTCTTTCGCCACCAAGTCGACTTTTTGCAGTGTCTTGTCGCCAAAGAAGCCTTTCCACCAGCCTTGCCGGGCGACCAAAGTCCGGCCCAAGAAACGTTCCGGATACTGAATGTGGAACAATAGGCCTTGAAACGTCGTCACGGTTCGCCGGTTTTTGCCAGAGCCCTGCTGTTCGGTCAGCTTGCACTCGACGAGCGAAAAGTGGGTTTTTGCACGATCACCTTGGATCAGGTCTTCGAACTTCCGATCATCATAGCTTGGCAATAGCCGCGCTTCTTTCAGCACATCGAAGGCGGGGGTGGGGGCAGGCTCATCGGTGCTGCCGCCAAATAATTGAGCCGCTCCGCTTTGTTGCGAGGCCTGCGCTTTGATCCATTCACCGGCCGAACGCCAATCGGCAATGCCGCGGACATCCGGATGCAACGTGTCGTAGGAAAAGCCAAACGATTCCGCGGCGGCGCCGACGACGAGTTGTTTGGTTTCAGATTTCACCGAGAAAAGCGGTATCCAGGCAGCCCCGCTGGCAAGTGCTGTGATTGCCGCGGCGACGATCAAAGTGATGACGAAGCCCGCCCCACCGGTCAGGATGAGAATACATATCGCGCCGGTCCCGACGACGGCACCGGTAATCGCGCTGCGTCTCCATGCTTTAGAGATGATCGCCCGGCGCTCTGCTTCACGTTCCGATAAGACCGGCTCGAGCACGTCGCTCCAGGTCTTCATCGCGTGCTTGAACTCCGGTCTTTGCTCGACCAAAGCCGAAAATATCGCGTCCGTGATCCCATTTGCCATTTTCGTGTCCCTCTACGCGTCGTCTCCCCACAGAGGCATATCTGGCGATACAACGGTTGATAAGCGACTAAGCAATCCGTGTAGAGTTGAAATTTCTTCCGGAGTGAGTGCGTCGAGGAGCTCTTGTTCGCTGCTCAATGCGCGTGGGATCACCGCCGCATAAATGGCTTGCCCTTCATCTGTGAGACGCATCGGGGCGCGTCGGCGATCGTCGCGATCAATATGCCGTTCGAGAATGCCCCGCTCGATCAAACTCGCCGCGGCGCGGCTCACTGTCGGTTTGTCCATCAAAGTGCGCTGCGCCACTTCGGTACTTGTGAGGCCTTGGCGTTCCCCCAAGACCGCAATGATCCGCCATTGCCAAATTGAAAGATCGAACTCTTCCTCGTAGATTTTCGCAATTTTTCGTGAAACCGCATTTGACAAAACGGACAGTCGATAAGGCAAAAATCCGTCCAAGCTTAATGCGGGTGTGTCGGTCATACTTTTCGTCTCCTCACAATACCTTATCACACACGGGCATCCATTGAGTCTACCTCCACAGATGGCGATACGCCCGTCGTTTCCGCTGCATCGTGAGACTCTACGGTAATGACTTTCCTCGTCGAAAACGCCTCAAATAGATGGCTGGAGCGCGTGAATCAACGCTGCCGGGAAGCGACTCTGTTTGGGGATGAAAGTGCCTTATGACTTGATCGACACATCGCAATCGCAAATCTCTGTGACCGCGCAAAGACAGAAATACTCTGTTGAAGCCTTTGCTGATTTGGTTGGGTCGACGTTTGATTTTGCGCCGGTTGAGAGCGCCGTCAGCAGCAAATTTCATTCGGCAGATGAGTGGTATGCAGATGGGTGCTACTTCGTTGAAACGCATAGTCAGGGCTTTGCGATGACCCGCAATCGTCGACATACGAAGAATCTCGGTCACTTGGTTCTGTTCTCTCGGCTTCTCAAAGGGCGTTCGCGCGGTCTTATCGGTGAAGATGTATTCGATCGGTCGCCGGGCATCATTTATCTTTCAGATCAAGAGATTCCATTTCAGGCGATTATCGAAGCGCATACAATCCAATCCGTTTACATTCCGAAATCGACAATTGGCTTTGATCCTGACGCAATCACCAATGGCGTCGCGATTGACCCGAACACAACCAAAGGGAAACTGCTCTATGCAGCGATGGATGAGGTGTTTGCCGCCCTTCGGGAGAGTCAAGGTTCCATCCCACGAACGGTTTTGAAAGAATTGATCGCCTGTTTGAAGATCGTCAACGGCGCCCCCCCTGAGCGGCGGGATATTCGGTCCCACGCAAAAGCCGCAATGTTCAAGATGATCTGCCGATTCATAGAGGAAAATCTATCAGACTCGGCGTTATCCACGTCATCGATCTTGCGCGCCTTTGGGGTCTCGCGGGCGTCATTGTATCGGATGTTCGAAAGCCGCGGAGGTGTCCGCAATTACATTACCGATCGGCGCGCGCTTCGCGCCATGTTAGAGATTTCGCAGGCGCCCGAACGCCGAGGCATCGTTCGGGCGGCATCGGAGCGCTGGGGATTTGTCGATCCCCCTAGCTTCAATCGGGTCATCCAGCGCGTCTATCGCGCCAGTCCTGGGCGCTTGTTCAAACAAACCTACCAGAATCGATATGGGGATTCTGAGGCGTCGCGCTTTCTACTCCACCTCGTGTAATACGCTTCGGCTTGATCTAATTGGCGGCGCTGGTGACTTCGTCTATCGCGATGACATAGTCGCGCGAGCAAAACTGACAATCGACTTTCAAAGTGCCATCTGGCTCGACCATTTCGCGCAAGCTCTCGTCCGCCATGCCTTGCAGCGTGCCGACCAGACGCTCGCGAGAGCAGGTACACACATCGTTCAAGACTTGCGCATCTTGATCCATCGCCACACCGCCCTCGTGGAACAAGCGATAAATAAGATCTGGAGCCGGTAGCGCAGGATCGGTCAACTCTTCATCCGTCAGCGTCGCGAACAAAGCTTCAGCTTCGCGCCAACCGTCATCGGTGTCGCCGCGTGCGACATCGCCAGCAATTTTTTGGATCATCATCCCGCCGGCCCGCCAGGCGCCTGATGCGTCCTTGTGAACGGCCATCCGGAGCCGCGTTTCCACTTGCTCGGACTGCCGGAAATAGTCTTCAGCACACTCCGCCAAAGAGCCTTTGGCGAGCGGAACGATGCCTTGATACGGCTTCAGATCGGAATTGTCATAGACGATCATCAATCCGAGACGCCCCATTGCCCCGAACAATTGCGGCATATGGGGCTTGTCGCCTTTATTGACTTTATCCAGCCAGGCCCAACGCTCAGGCTCATGCTTGGCATAGCCGCGCAAACCGCCTGCTTTGGTATACTCACCGACGAGCATCGATGTGGGTCCATCACCTTCAGCTTGGGCGAGCACTTTGCCTTGGAACTTCATTCCCGATCCGACCAGAGCCGAAAGCATCACGGCTTCGCCGAGAATTTCAGCCAAATGGTCTGGATACGCATGGCGTTTCAAGATCGGGGAAATCGTTCCTTCCGACAAACGGATTACGCGGCCGCGTACTGGCAAGCCCTGTGGGCTGAAACCAGCAACGAAATCATCCATCGGGATATTTGTCGGGGTCATGGCGCCCTCCATAAAAACGAAGGGGGCCATGTGGCAAGCCCTGACGCGGGTTGCAAGGTTTCCGCGGCAGCAGGGCTCGCCACGCGTGCAAACGCATATTAGCACGTCCGCATGATTGCACCTGACCGAACCGATCGATTTCGTTCACAGCGCTTGTCGCTATCTTATTGCGAATGGGGCGAGACCTCCGCACCGCCTTTGGTCCTCGTTCATGGCGGACGCGACCAGAAACGCAGTTGGGACCAACTTGCCGGCACGCTCCGGTCGACTTACCGGGTCATTGCCTTTGACCTGCGCGGGCATGGCGAAAGCGATTGGGTGAGTGACGGTGCCTATGGGATCATGGACCATGTCTATGATTTGGCCAGCTTGGTCGATATGCTGGAACTAGACCGCTTTACCATGCTCGGGCATTCGCTCGGCGGCAACATTGCCTTGCGCTATGCAGGCCTGTTTCCACAGCGGATAGAGAAACTGGTCGCCATCGAAGGTCTCGGGCCTTCGCCGCGCATGTTGGCTGAACGTAAAGCGCAGTCGGTGACAGCGCGGCTGACCGATTGGCTGGAACAGAGACGCTCGATGTCCGACCGCAAACCGCGTGTGATGCAAACGGTTGAAGAGGCGCAAGGGCGTATGCAAGCCGCCTTTCCGCATCTTCCAGAGGCGTTGGTGCAGCACCTGACAAAAACCGGTCTCAAACAGAATACTGATGGCACAGTCAGTTGGGCCTATGATCCCGCCGGCATGGCCCGCACACCATCAGACATTCCGTATGATGATTTTGTCCATTTGTGGTCTCAGATCACCTGCCCAACTTGGCTCGTCTATGGCGCCAATTCTTGGGCTTCGAATCCAGCCGAAGACGGTCGCGCCAAACCGTTTCAGAATGCAACGGTTAGCGTCATAGAGGGCGCGGGGCATTGGTTGCACCATGATCAGTTTGCAGATTTCGTGACTCAGCTAACCGGCTTCCTTGGCATCGAGTCTGGCGCCGACTAGACTTTCGTCCGAAGAAAGGACTTCGCGCCAGAATGAGCAATGAGATCGATATTCCGATGACCAAAGGCATCGAGTCCTTGGCGACTCGCGTGGCCGACATTCAAAGCGCGCACGGCAATCTCGTCATTGCGCTGACGGGCTCAGTTGCATCCGGCAAAAGCACGCTCGCACAGCATTTAGAAGCTGTGCTCGATGAGACGCTTTCGGTCGCCACGGTCTCCACTGACGGTTTTCTGTTTCCGACCGATTATCTTCGCCAGCAGGGCCTGTTCCAAAAGAAAGGCTTTCCGGAGACTTATGACCGCGATGCCATGCAGGCCGCAATTGCTTCCGTCCGACACCGCGCCACGGACTTCCCGGGATATAGCCACATTACATTTGATCCGGATCCGGCTTTGACCCGACGGATCGAGCCGTCGCATGTCTTAATCATGGAAGGCTTAGGATTTCAGCCGCGAGCCGCGCAACAGGCAAGCAAACATGAGCCGGATTTGCTGATCTATTTAGACGCCGACCTGGAGCATATCGAGGCTTGGTTTCTAGAGCGTTTCCTACGGTTCTGGCACGCGGCAGAGCATGATCCGTCGAGTTTCTACGCACAATTTCGACACATGTCGGAACCGGAGCTTATCGCGTTTGCCAAATCTGTTTGGGCGACAATCAATCTGCCAAACTTAGAAAACCACATCCTTCCGCTGCGCGCGCACGCAGATCTTGTCGTCAAAAAAGATGCCAACCATGCCATTGAATTGAGCCAAGACCGCTGGCTCGATCGTTAAGACGCGACCATTATCGCCGGTCATATTTGTCCTCTTTGCGATCGCCAAACAGCATGCGTTGTTCCAAACGCCGCCTTAGGCCCGCATAATAGGCCTCCAGAAAGGAGAGCGCGGTTTCACCCGGCTGCGGTGAGTGACCGATTTTCTTGGCGATGCGGTCGGCGACATTGGTCTTAATCTCGTCCGTCGATTGCCTCAGAACATCTTCCAAGACGTGCAGCTCGTGAATGCCGTAAACATCGAGTTGTTCGGTCGAGAAGGTGATGACTCCGTCATGCACCGGTTCGACCGAAGCAATGTCTTTGAGCAACCTCACCTTTGGCGCGTGGATCACCATCGTCCCGGCAACAAGGTCGCCGATGCGCAACTTGTCTTTGTTGAAGAGTGGGAACAAGACAAAAACCGCGCACCAGAGCAATAGAAGCCAAGTGATCCAGGTTTCGACGCCGTCCCCACCAAAGCTGAACAGGACGCTCAAGGGGAGGAAAAATTCAAGTTCACGCAAGAAGTTGCGGGCGATGACAGCATTGGCGGTTAAGCGGCCGCCCCGCCGATCTGCAACCCGTAATCCCAGCGCGCGCTTGCCTGGGGTTGCAGCTTTGCGTCCGATTTCAAAGAAGATGAAGTAAAAATTGCGAACAAAGAAAATCAGCACTTGAGCGACCGCGAACGCAATCTGCCAACCTTGTCGCTCAAACGCGCCGGCTATGGTTGCAATACCCCAGATGATGACGAAGATCAGAATGAATTGGAGGCCAATGTCTAGCAGGAATGCTCCAAACCGTTCGCCGAAGGTTGAAATCCTTAAAGTCAGCGCCGCCCCTTCCGGGGTGACCAGCGTGCGGTCGCGTTTCGCCATCTGCTCGCGCAGACGCATCCTGGCACGGCGGCGTTTGCCCTCTTCGACTGCAGCGGTGTTGATGGCGGCGGCGTCAGTCACGGCGATCTACCTCACCGCGGCGTGGAATATAGAAATAGCCGAGCCAGAACACCAAACTGGTTCCGGCAATCGAGTAACGAACCTCATCAATATTGATCAATTGCCGGCCAAAGCCCTCGAGCAAGGCGGCTATGAACAACATGATCACGGCTCCGATGATTACCATCGCGGCTTTCTCGCCAGAGTCTCGCATTGATTGCATGCGCGATTTGCGACCCGGGAAAGCCACCGCACCACCAATCATAAACCCGGCCGCGCCGGCCAGGATGATCGCGAAGAGTTCTGTCACACCGTGAATAAACAGCCAGCCTGTCAGCTCGTAGGCCAGGCCCTTCTGCCAGAACACCGCGTAGAAACTGCCAATATAGACACCATTATAAATCAACAGCACCGCAGTCGGAATTCCAAATGCGAATCCAAGCGCGAATGCGAAAATGGCAATCCCGCTATTGTGCGAGAAGAGCTGGGCAGCAAAGGCCCCAAGCATATCCACAATATCACGATCTTCCGTATACAAAGTCGCCCGGAGCTCATCATATGTCGCATTCGGATTGCGAGAATCCCAACCGCCATGCAGGGTCCAATACCATTCATTGTCGTTCAACGTCAGAAAGAAGGCGAGCAGGGCGCCACCAAACAGGCAGAGAAACGCGAGAAGTGTTGGTCCGCGAGCGGCACTGACCGCGGCAGGCCAATCACGCGAGAAGAATTGCGCGATGCGCTCACTCATCCGCGCGCGCGTGCCATAGACAAAGAAATAGGCCCGCGCACACAAGGTCTCCAAATAGGCGACGACGTTCTGGTCCAGCGAGATGTTTCGCGCGACTGAAAGCGATGACACCGCCTGTCGATAGAGATGTGGCAAGTCGGAAATTTCTGCGTCTGAGAGACCGCCGACGCCTTTGTTCTCAGCTCGTTTCACGATGTGCTCGAGTTTGGCCCAATCGGCTTCACGCTCCTCTCGGAAGCGATAGGATTTCATCACGCGATCGCTCACAGCATCTCCCTCCGCTTGATGTCGAGATAGCGCGAGACCAGATCGGCGCTGAACCGTTCCGGCCGCGTTTCGATGACTTGCACCCCTAGATGTTCGAGCTTGCGCAGGACCACTTCTCGGTCCTTGAGCAGGCCGTCCGCAATCACAGCGCGGGAGACGAGATCGGCGGTTTTCGGCTCCGCTTCAATCATCTCTGAAAGTTGTGCATCTTCAAAACAGGCAAAGATGATCAAATGCCGGTCCATCAGCCGTTTGACATTCTCGAGCATAAGCTCTGCCGAGATCGTGTCGACAAAGTCAGTGAACAGAATGATCAAGCTCCGCCGCTCCAGCCGCGCCGATAGGGAGGTCAAGGCAAGCGTGTAATTCGCATCTTCGACAGAATAATCGAGTTGAGCGGCCAGGTGTTGCATGTGTGGAAACGCACCCACTCCGCTTAGTACGTTGCTGGTTACGGTCGGTTTTGCATCGAACCCGTAGAGCGCCGTCTTGTCGCCGGATCTTAAGGAGACATAAGCCAATAATAGAGCTGCATTGATGGCCCTGTCGATTTTCGGCACACCACCTAACGGCTCACACATCAAACGCCCGGTATCGAACGCAAAAACGATATTGTGATTGCGCTCGGTGCGAAACTCTTTGGCGAGAAGTTGGCGGTGGCGAGCAGAGTGTTTCCAGTCTATCGCGCGGCGATCCATACCCGTCGAGAATTCTCGTAAGGCGTCGAACTCAGACCCATTGCCGCGGTCGATTTGCATTTTGATCCCGAAATCCGCGTCGCGGGTGTAAAGGCGTACGGCTTCTTCCTGGACCCAGCGTGTGTTCGGCGTGATCGGGATGTCATGAGTGAGCTTCTCAACGCGTTTGATCCGGATGAGGCCGAGCGGGCCTGTCCAATTTAGCCAGAGATTTTCAAGCCGCCCGGTGCCCCGTCGGATTGGGAGCAATGTTCGCTCGAAAGCGTGTCGACGACCCGACCAGCCTTTCAATATGGTTTGAGTTGGCTGTTCTATGAAGCCATTGGTCTCCAACAGCGCGTTGACGCGGTTCGGCAACGGGCCCTTTTCGAAATGGAGCTCAATTTTCACCGGGTCTGAGCTGTTCATATACAGAACAGAGGGCGCGTCGATGGAAACCTTGAGCGCCCCGCGACGTGCGGCCAGCGCGATATCAACCAATATCAATCCGAACAGAACCCCGATCCATGCGCCCGACAGTCCCCAAAACGCCGGCGCCAGCACGGCGATGATGAGCAAAGCCGGCAAGCCGAGCAGCATCAGCCAAATTGCGCGGAGGGATGGGGCAATCATCGCGCGACCTCTAATTACCGCGGGGCCGCGGTTTGTTCGATGATGTCCATCAATGTCTCATCCGTGGTGCGGCCCTCAATTTCAGCGGCGGGTGAAAGGATGACGCGGTGGCGCAGCGCGGGCAGGGCCAAGGCTTTGACATCATCTGGCACTACATAATCGCGACCATCGAGCGCTGCGCGGGCGCGTGTCGCGGCGGCGATCGCCGCGGCGGCCCGCGGGCTGGCGCCATGCGATAGCGCGGGCGTTTCGCGCGTTGTTCGGACAATGTCGACAATGTACGCAACCACGTCATCCTGAACGCGGACTTGCTGTACAGATCCAACCGCGTCGGCGAGTTGCTCCTGTGAAACAACAGAGTCTACGCCAAATGCTGAAGTTGTTTTCATGCCGCTGCGATTGCCGTGGCTGGTGACAATTGCGAGCTCTTCTTCACGGCTCGGATACGCTAAAACGTGTTTGAACAAGAACCGGTCAAGTTGGGCTTCTGGTAAAGGATAAGTTCCTTGCTGCTCAATCGGGTTTTGTGTGGCAATGACGGTGAACCGGTCATTCAAAGGATAGGCGTCACCATCGATCGTGACTTTGCGTTCCTGCATAGCTTCGAGCAAAGCTGCCTGTGTTTTTGGGGGCGTTCTATTGATCTCATCGGCGAGAAGAATGTCAGTGAAGATCGGACCTTTGGTCAGCGTGAACTCATTGGTTGAGAAGTTAAACAGATTGGTCCCGAGCACGTCACCGGGCATGAGGTCTGGGGTGAATTGGATACGTCCAAAGTCGAGCTTGATGGCGGCGGCGAAGCATTGCGTCAGCAGCGTTTTCGCGGTTCCCGGCGGGCCTTCCAGGAGAATGTGACCCCCAGAGAACAATGCCGTCAGCATCAAATCGACAGTTTCAGTTTGACCGATCACCGCTTTGCTCACTTCCGAACGGATTTGCTCCGCTAGGGATTTGATTGCCTCAATGTCCATCTTTCATCTCCTGTCGCCATCGCCACAATGCGAGGGCTTTGTCTCTCAGATCTCCGCGGCCAAGGGCGGGTCGGTTCAAGCTTTCGCTTTGCTCGCTCCACGTGGCGGGGAGGTGCTTTTGTTTTGCCAGTCGGTCGGCTGTTCGAGCAAAAGCGTCACTCTGTGCTTGCGGGGGCAAGCCCAATTGGCGCGCCAAGTTGCGTTCTGTGACTTGCAAATATGGCGTCGCCATTTGGCCTTCTCGTCGCGCCATCGATACCAATCCTGCCGAGCTTTCTGCGAGTGCCTTTTTGCCAAAAGCCATCACGCGCGTTTCGGGCAAAGGCGGGCCGAACCGGATGAAGGCGGCCCACATGATGAGCAGCATGGTGGCAAACGCGACCAGTGTCGCGCCTAAGAAGGGTTTGTCGAAAATTGCGCGCAGTAAGCTCTCAGAACGGGCGAAGCCGTGCAGCGTTGCGTCAAACGTGATGGACCGATCCGGGTAGGCGTCCAAATATTCTGAATAGATGAGCAAATAGTCGAACAGTTCTAAAGCGGTGCGAGCATTTTCACGGCTTGAAAGTCCGAACGTGTTGAGAAAATCGGGATCGCTCAGCACATAGATTTCGCGCCCAGGCAGTTTCGCTAAGAGCGTGCCGCCAGGGCGGGCAATGACGGATTCTAGACTGTCACTTTCGATGACTTGCATCTTATTGTCGAACGTCGGCGCAACATTGCCAAACGGCGTGGATAGCGTTCCAGGATTGCGTAACCGCCAAACTCTGAGGTCGGAATCGAACTCTTGGGCAATAGATTCAACGGACCGGCGATCGAGAAGGTCGGTGTCTTTTTCCCAACTTGGTTTTTCTCGGTCGGCATAGCCCGACCATTTGGGCAGGACATAGAGGGCGGGCTCTGACACATAGCCAATCTCCATATCCTCAACGGCGCGATGGAAGCCATATTCTGGCAAGGTGATAACCAGCAATCCTTCGGCATAGGTCAAAGAACTCTCAAGCCGGGAAATTTTCACCGTATGCCCATCGGCCTCGAGTAAGCTGATCAAACCAGCATATCCTAACGCAGATTTGGAATATGGATGCTCGCCAGCAAAGTTCTTTCGCGCGAGATCCGGCGACCACGCGAGCAGGGCGAATATGGCGACAAAAGCCAAGGTTCCGATGCCGATCATGATCAACGCGGTGAGCCCGGAGAAGGGGCTAGCCTGGCTTGGTAAGCGTTCGCTCATGACCAAGCCTCCCCAAAGGCGAAGGCCTCATATGAGTCCCTGGCCTCGCGCCAACCCGTCTCGTTCACATCTTGGCCGCCAAAGAAACTGCGCTCGACAATTCGGATGATCGGCGCCAAGGCATCGCGGATCCAGTCTGGAAGGATTCCCAGCGCTCCGATCTCGCGGGCTGTGAGCGAGCGGCCGATGACGCCAGTCTTCTTTTCTTGTATCTCGTCGATGGATCGAAACAGCAATAAGTGCACGGCTTCCGCAAATCGGCCTTGTGCCGCGAGCGCATCGGCGTCTTCGAGCAAGGCCCGGGCACGAGCCGCCTCAGGTCGCAAATCGGGCACAACAGAGACGTCCGGGTCGGATGCTTTTTCTTTTTGTCGCAATCGGAAGGTCAGGCTCTCACCGAACACCATGTATAAACCGGCAAGAATGGCCAATATGACCAAGCCGGCGAGGACATAGCCGAGCACACTTCCAATCGCTTCAAAGAACGAAGCGATGGCGCGCGCGATTGCGCCGGGCTCATTGCGTTCGAAATCTGCGGGATCGAGCGGTTCAGGCTGCCATTCAGGGCGCTCACGTTGGAACGCATCGTCTGATTCAAATGCCGCCAGAGCGCGATCCAGCCGCTCTTCGCTCATCGGCGGAAACTCGGCACGCTGATCGTCAAAGATTTCCACTTCAATGGGCGTTTCGGTCGTGTGTTGCGCGACCGCTGAGAAGGGGAGACTGCTCACCAAGAGCATTAGAAGCAACTGTTTTAAGAGCCTAATTGCGTTCACTCCAACTGCCTCCAGTCCCTTTCTTGTATTTCAGAGCCTTGCGCTCGCGTCTATTCATATCTTGTAGAAATCACGGTCTAAACCGATATGAACGAATTCTCTCAAATCAAGGCAGAATGATGGATCGCGCGCAGCAATATGAAGACTTAAGAGCTGAAATCGAAAGCGTCGTCGCAGGGGAATCTTATGTCCCGGCCCGGTATGCCAGCGCGGCTTGCCTGCTCTCTCAGGCTTTTTCGCCACGGTTTTTTTGGACGGGCTTTTATGTCGTCGACCCCAACAAATCCAATGAGCTTGTGGTTGGGCCGTACCAAGGGACGCTCGGCTGTTTGCGCATCCCATTTGGCAAAGGTGTATGCGGAACGTGCGCTGAGACCCGACAAACGCAATTGGTGCCGGACGTTCACGTTTTCCCCGGCCATATTGCTTGTGACAGTCGCACCAATTCGGAAATCGTCGTGCCGGTTTTTGAGGCTAGCGGCCGTCTGGCAGCGGTGCTCGACATAGATAGCGAGCAGCGCGATGCCTTTGATGAGACGGACCGATTAGGGCTGGAGGCGATTTGCCGCAATCTCCTCACCGCCTGACACGGGGAGGGGCGACTCGGTGAGCGGCGTGATCTGAGGTACGGCATCAGCCACCCGCGCAATCAAGGCACGCTCCATAATGTCGAGCTTTTCAGATCGAACATTGGCCTTCACCTCAATCTCCGGGTTGAAGGTCATCCATCGATCTGTTGCTGCATCATATCGCGGCCACTCTTTCAGCCCGGCGCCATTTGGGTCGCCGGTTTTGGCGAAATTGGTCCAGTACAGTCCCATTGCTTCCGTCAGCGCGATGTCTTGGGCCGACAATTCCGACAATGGGCTGTGCGAACCGAGCACGAAAAAGATCTCCGCGGCGTGAAAAGCGCCGATGGTCTGCGTTTTCGATGGCGGCACCCGGGTGAAATGATAGAGATAGGTAGGCGCCCCTTGCGCGATATTGCCCTTGGCCAAATAGCGCATGTGCACACCGAACAGATCGTCGCCCAACATATCTGTCTCGCCTGACTGGTAAGTGTCTGGATCGTCGAGCCCATAGAGACGGATCAACGCTGCCGCGTCATCGTCTCCATAAAGCGTTCGCAACAGATCGAGTCGGTCTTGCAGTGCGGGTGGAAAGGTCGGCGTCAGCACCGTTGGCTTCTGAATGCTGGGATAGAATAATGTCGCTTCGTCGGCATTATAACCGGCTAGCATGGGGACATTGTGGATGCTGCCATCCGCGAATGCCTGCCCCATGAGTTTTGGAATCACCACGCCGTCTACGGTGGGCAGAACATAACCGCCTAAATGCCTCTTATTTGGAATGTGGGCGATAATGTCTGTTGCGGAGAGCGCTCTTAAATCAGCGGCCGTCGCATTTGCTGGCGCCAGACCTTCGAAGAAATCCAGACCCGCTTCATGCATGGTCAATCGACCGTCGATGGCTGTGGTCAGGCCATTGCCGTTGTAAGAAGACGCGCCGCTTTGCAAAATGGCCTTGTGGAATAGGCCCTCGCTCATCGGCGCCGCCATGATTTCCGTCACCGATTGGGCTCCAGCGCTTTCCCCGAAAATCGTGACATTGTGAGGATCGCCGCCAAAAATCTCGATATTGTCCCGAACCCATTCGAGGGCGGCGACTTGGTCGAGTAGACCATAATTTCCCGACACTCCACGCGGGTCATCAGCACTCAGCGCTGGATGCGCGATATAGCCGAGCACACCGAGGCGGTAATTGATAGTGACCAGAACTACGCCGTTCTCCACCAATTGATTGGCTTGATAGATCTCTTGCGAGCCAGCTCCGCTTTGATGGCTTCCGCCGTGGATCCACACCATGACGGGTTGCAGCGTTTCACCGCCAACATTGCCGGTCCGAACGTTCAGGAACAGACAGTCTTCGCTCTCTATTGGCGGCGGCGCGCTTTCGATGGCGACAGAGGCGAGGTGGCGTTGGACCGCGTTGAGTCCCATACCGTTTAGCAGGTCGCTGAGGAATTCGCCGCTGCCATTTCGATCCTGCAGACACTCTGCACCAAAAGGGCGACCGTCGCGGATACCGTCCCAATCAGGCGCCGGCGTCGGTGGGCGCCAACGATTGTCACCGCCAGTATCGCCGGCGAAAGGGATTCCATTGACCAGCAGAATTTCCGGATTGTCACGATCCAGCCCGGCTTGAATTTGGCCTTGTGACAGGCTCAGCACTGGACCCGCTTCAAGCGGCGGTGCTGGTTTGGTGATCATCCAGATCAGCCCATAATAGCCAATGGCTAAAAGCGCTGCGATGGCTGCCAAGACGATAAGTAAACGTTTCATGCCGGTGCCCCCGGAAAATGTTATTGCGGGTCACCGTGTAACCAGACAGGCCGGGTCACGATCAAGTCCTGACACAGCAAACCGGCCTCACGATGACGTGACATGGATTTATAGTCCGGGTGATTTAACGTAGAGATAAAGGCTTGCCGCGATGGAAACGTATTGACCAATACGCCGTCCCAATCACCGCCGCCAATAAAATAACGCTCGACGGTGGCGAGCAATGAAGTGGTGCCACCAACTTCCGCAGCCGCTTTGGAGAACGCTTCGGAATAGCGGATATAGGCCGTTTCACCGGAGCAGTCTTCGCCAAATTCCGGATCGCCTTCGGCATATTCGGCTTTGACGCGGAACTTTAGAAGATTGACTTGGCTGACGGGGCCATCATGCGGGTCATCGCGAAACGCGCGAAACTGATCTGCGGTCGGTTGAAAAGCCGGCATTCTTGTTCTCCTGATCTAAGCTTGCGCATTTGCTCGTATCGCCGCGCAGCTGGCAAGCCTCACGGCGCGATAGGACGTAAGCCCGGGTTTTGCGCAAAAAACCGTTCGGCATAGAATAAAGCCGCGGCATGCAGCGCATGCTGAACCTCCAGCCTCTCATAAGCTAGGAATTCCGCATACGGCATTTCCAGCACTTCGATCTGTTCATTAGGATCGAGAGATTGCGTGACACGCGGCGTGCAGCCGACGGCAAGGTAGAAGTGTAGCTCATTGTCTTGAATGGCGGGGTTAGGATAGCACGTACCGATCGGGTGATAGGCCCTGGCAGCATAGCCGGTTTCTTCCGCCAATTCGCGCGCGGCCACGCTTTCCCAGTCAATTTCGCCAGGGTCAGGGACGCCGCCCGGGAGACCAATCATCACTTTTTCTGCAGCATGACGGTATTCGCGTACCAAGACGATATTGCCCGCATCCGTCACTGGAATGACCGTCACCCACGGCGTTTGCTGGATGACATGATAAGTCGGCACGATATGCCCATCTTCGCGTTCGCATCGATCGGTTCGAATGCCGAGATATTGGTCGCGAAAGGTTTGCACGCTTTCAAGGATTTTCCAGGGCTTAATCACAAATCTATTCCAATTGAATCCGCATTAATGGACACGCCGCTAAAGCTTCGCCCAATGCAAACATTGTATCGCGATGGTCGGCGAACATGCGCCGTTGGAACTCATCGAGTCCCATGCCGTCATTTGATAGAAGAAGCCGTGTTTCTTCGGCAAAATCCTCAAGTGATAGGTGCTGGGCTGTCGTGTTTGCGCGGCACTCGCAGTTTAGTTCTGTCGCCCCTTTTTCGATGCAATCATTTATGCGCAATGATATCTGCCGGTCCAATTCTGCCTGGTCTGATTTGCCGAATGTGTCCGACTCAGTGGTGTCGGTCCCGCGGTCGGAACACGCCGCGACAAACAAACAGACACACGCAATCCCGAGCCTCAAAATCATTTCAAATGCCGGTCCAAGAACGCCATGCGCGACCGCATCAGGTGCGTTCCTAAAGTCTCGCCGCGAATACCATGACGTTGACCAGGATAGGTCATGAGATCGAACACAATGCCACGTTCTTGCAACTCCGCCATCAATCGTGTGGTGTTGTCGAAGGTCACATTGTCATCCGCCATGCCGTGGATCAGCATTAGGTTTGGCAAGTCTGTTTCACGCTTCTCGAGGTGATAGAATACTGAGGATTTTTCATAGCCATCCGGATTGTCCTGCGGCGTGTCCATATAGCGTTCGGTGTAGAACGTATCGTATAGCGACCAATCGGTGACCGGCGCACCGGCCACAGCGGCGGCGAATGTGCCTTCCGGGGCCTGTAAGATCGTCATCATCGTCATATAGCCGCCATAAGACCAGCCTTGGATTCCGACGCGGTCGCCATCTACGAAAGGCTGCGACTTCAACCAATCAACTCCGACCAACAAGTCGCGCACTTCAGGAATGCCCATTTGGCGATAGATCACGTCTTCAAATGTCTTCCCGCGATGGGCCATACCGCGATTATCGAGGCGAAAGACGACATAGCCTTGGCGCGAATAGTATTGATCCGACAGACGCTCCCAGTTTCGATTGACGGTTTGCGCATGTGGGCCGCCATAGGTTTCCACTAAGGCTGGATAGGTTTTGTTTGGGTCAAACCCTGGTGGGAGTTGGATGGAATAGTGAAGGGTCTGGCCGTCTTCAGCGGTTAAGGTTCCATATTCCGTCACAGTGTGATCGCTGAGGAACGGCGCATAAGGGTGCGTGTCGTCGAGTCTATTCTCCTCGATCCAAGTGATGAGCGAACCGTCATCTGTGCGATAAAGCCCGGTCTGAGGGGGCTGGGTTGGCGATGAGGATGTCCCCACGAATGACTGACCATCCGGCGCCATAGTTATGGCCCAGGACTTGCCGCGCTCCGTCATTAGGACGGGGTCATATGAGTCGCCTTCAGGGCCTGCACTATGCCGATAGAGGTGCCGTTCGAGCGGTGTGTCCATGTATCCGGTGAAAAAGAAGTAGTCGGCATCGCGAGAGACAAATTTTAGCTGATCAATGGCCCAATCGCCTTCCGTCAATGCGCGTTTGTTCTGCTCACCTTTATCGGCGTCGGCGAAGTCAGCTGCATAGACATGACGAAACCCGCTTTCTTCGGACGAGTAAAAGACGCGCTCTCCGCGTTGGCTTCGGTCGAACGTCAAATTGGCGAATTGGGGCTGCGTCTCGACCCGCCATGCTTGTGGTGACGAGGTCGCCGCTGGCTTGGTCGCATCAAACGCAACTTCTTCAATATGTTTCTGTTTGCGATCCACGCGTTGCACGAAGAGATGATCTCCTGACCAATTCACCCGCGTTAGATATTGATCGGTGGCGGGTCCCCAATCATCGCGTCGCCAATTTGCTTCGATGACTTCACCGGTCTCGATATTGCGGACGAATAGGTCGACCATCGCGTTTGGTCGTCCGGCCCGGGGGTAGCGTTGATTGATGACGGTCACATCCTCCGCGGCAATATCAAAGCGCGGGATAATATCGACGGTGCTTTCATCCACCTTGGTGAAGGCGAGATAGCGATCATCGCCGCTCCACCAATATCCGGTGTATCGGCTCATCTCTTCTTGGGCGACGAATTCTGCAACGCCGTATGAGACGGCTTTGTCAGGCTCGGCGAGCGGGGTGAGGCGCATTTCTTCGCCGGTGGCGAGCTCGATCGCGTAGACCGCGCCGTCGCGAATAAAGCTGACATAGCGCCCACCGGGCGAAACTTTTGCATCATACTCAAACGCATCCGTGGCGGTGAGTTGTTGGACTTGAACGGCTCCTGCGGTCGGTTGAATTGTTCCGACAGCAACATCTGAGAACCAAATGGCGGACCCATCCTTGGCCTGGATTTCCACGTTCCGAAAGTCTGCAGGATTGGTATTCACGACTGAAATTCTTGGTGTCTCACCACTGCGCGGAAGCCGTTGCACCTCTTCGCCAGAATAGTATTCCCGGATCGCCGCTGAAACATCCGAAAGAGACACCCCATAATGTTCTGCCTCGGGCTTCAATTGAATCCTTAGCTCTGTTTCTGATCCTGCTGCCGGAACGGTCACCAAGTGCAATTCACCGCTTATGGGTACCAGGATCGTGCTGGCAGTGCCCCAATCGTAAGACACGATACCTTTGCGACCGGCAATGCGCTTGCGTTCGCGCAGCGCCTTTTCTTCTTCCGAAAGCTCGACTTCGTCTGGCTCGAGCAATTTGGAATCGACCAACATTGATTGCGCGCCGGTCGCGACGTCGAATTGCCAGAGATCATAGCGATTATTCTCATCCTCCCGCGCTTTCAAGAAAGTCACACGGGCGCCATCAGGACTATATTGGACACCGCTCGGGGTGGGACCGGATAGGTTTGGGCTGGCAAAGAGGCGTTCGAGCGTGAGCGGTTTCTGGTCGACCATAGCGCTTGTTTCTTCCGGAAGGGGCTGGGCGAGCGTCGCAGCGCATGCGGAAAACAAAAGCGCAGCGGCAGGCATGAATAGCGTTTTCAACATGGAAGAGAGGGCTAGCGCGCGCAGAAGGCTTTGTCAGCCCTTGATTGAAACCGCTTAGATTTCGTTCTCTTCCAGCAAACGTTCGAGGAGTTTTTGGATTTCGGCGTTAGAATCACCGCCTCCAAAACTCATCGCCCCCGACGAATAGGTTGTGCCATAGGTCTTCACCAGCGTCACCGTCTGGGCCACGGCAGAGACGAAGTCATCCTGTGTCAGTGAGGTGAGCGGGTGAATGAAAGTCGCCCATAATTGGCCTTGCGCGATCGCATATCGTGCATCTAGAGCGGTGTCGAAATTGGCCTGCATCAAGCGCCGCAATTGCGGACCGGAGAGGCCATCACTCGGGGCGATTTGAGCGAACAGGCGCATGCGGTCTGCATTAACGTCAAAGACCAACGTCACAACCGTGTCGTCGATGGTGAATGTCGCGCCATTGGGCGCGAGCTGTGCTTCTTCGTCAATCGTCGTGATGATGGTGAGAAGGTTGGTTGCAGCTTTGATCGTCGCTGGCACTTCCGGCTCAGATTCCAGGGCGTCAGGACTTTGCTCCTCGGTCGGCGCTGGGTCCGCTGATTGCGCGATGGCCAGAGATAGCGGAGCAGCGCTCATCACGAGACTAGCAAGCGCGAGGGCGGAATGGGTGAGGGGACGCATCGGCGATAAGACTCCGGTTTTGACCAATCGAAGCCTATGGATCCCGGCGTCCGAGACAAGACGCGTTTTGCCCACGCATCATCATCTCTTTGTGATCGCAGCGAACTAGCCAATACCGGTCGCGCGCTGCATCCAGAAGCCAGAGCCAATACTCGTAATGAGGGCAATAAGAATGTCCGTGATCCCGATAAACAGGGCGACCAACGGCGCTCGCCACCACAAAGCGACGCCGGAATGGATGCCCGCCATGCCGCGCCCATAGGTCACGGCATACGCGATAATACTCAGCAGCGAGCTCGAGAGAGAATAAAATAGAAGCTGATCGACGGTCAGAAACGGCATCAACAATGTTACCGCCAGCGACAGGCTCATGCTCACCGCGAGCAGGCCGAAATATAGACGTAATCGGGTCGTCCATGACGCGCCTTTGCCCCAAACGAAGAGCAGCGATCCGGCAATGAAATGCACGACCATATAAACAAAAGGGAACGAAAAAGAGTAAGCAGCGAACCAGCCTTCAATCATTTCTTCCGCCGGAGGCAGGTCGGGGTTTTGGATCACTGCTTGTTCGAGTTGCGCAAACAAACTTTGATATAGCGGTCCGTCGTCAGCCGCCCAAAAGAAACTGAGCAACATGTAAACCGTGATCAAAGAGAAAGTCAGCCGAATTGTCGGTGTGTGCTGGTTCGCCCAATCAATCACACGGGCGCTGTCAAACACTCTGCGCGGCTGCACGTAGAGATCGCGTAACGTCCGCAGGCCGCGGACATTTAGCCCGAATACGTCTTCCAACAGCGCGTTAAAGCCTGGGCGCGCGACAGCGCTTATCGCTTCCAATCTGTCTGGCATGGTCCACCTTCACCCCTTTAGCTCTTGCACTATTCTATTGCGTCAGTAACACACGGCAAATTTTACTGATTTGGAGCAGACCCTATGGCTGGACCGCAATATGTTTATCACATGCAGGGAGTCTCAAAGACCTATCCCGGTGGCAAACAAGTGTTCGAGAACATTCACCTGTCATTCTTGCCGGATGCCAAAATCGGCGTGGTTGGCGTGAACGGGGCCGGTAAGTCGACTCTGCTGAAGATCATGGCGGGGGTCGAAACCGAATTTAACGGCGAAGCCTGGGCCGCAGACGGCATTAAAGTGGGGTATCTGCCGCAAGAGCCGCATCTCGATCCTGAACTTACCGTCTTCGAAAACGTCGCGTCCGAATGCCCAGAGAAGCAATTGCTCGATCAGTTCAACGCCATTTCGATGAAGCTCGCCGAGGACTATACCGATGAGCTCATGGAAGAGATGACGGCGCTGCAAGAGCAGGTCGACGCGGCGGACGCTTGGGATATTGACTCGAAGATTGAAATGGCGATGGAAGCCCTGCGCTGCCCGCCGGATACAGCTGATGTGAAAGCACTCTCCGGCGGTGAAATTCGCCGCGTTGCGATTTGTCGTCTGCTGCTGTCGCGGCCAGACATGATCCTGATGGACGAACCGACCAACCATCTCGATGCTGAGACTGTGGCTTGGCTGCAAAACTATCTGATCAATTTCAAAGGTTGCGTCATTCTGGTGACGCACGATCGCTATTTCCTCGACGATATTACCGGTTGGATTCTCGAACTCGATCGCGGGCGTGGCATTCCATATGAGGGCAATTATTCGGCCTGGCTGGAACAAAAAGCCAAGCGCATGGAGCAAGAATCGCGCGAAGATAAAGGCCGCCAGCGCGCGCTCGCCAAAGAACTCGAATGGGTGCGGTCGAGCCCGAAAGCCCGCCAAGCGAAATCGAAGGCGCGGATTCAAGCTTATGAGGAAATGGCCAATAAGGCTGAACGAGAGACCGTCTCTTCAGCGACCATTCGCATTCCGCCTGGCCCTCGCCTCGGCAACAAAGTCCTAGAAGCTGAGAAATTGCGCAAAGGCTTCGGCAACAACCTGCTGATCGAAGACCTCGACTTCAAACTGCCTCCGGGCGGTATTGTCGGCGTGATCGGTCCAAACGGCGCGGGTAAATCGACTTTGTTTAAGATGATCCTTGAACAAGAAGAGCCAGATGCTGGGACATTAGAACTCGGCGACACAGTGAAGCTCGGTTATGTCGATCAGAGCCGCGATAAGCTCGATGATAAGAAGAATGTCTGGGAAGAGATTTCGGATGGGCTTGATGTCATTAAACTCGGCAGTGTCGAAATGAATTCGCGCGCCTATGTCAGCGCCTTCAACTTCAAGAAAACCGATCAGCAAAAACCGGTCGGCAAACTGTCGGGTGGTGAACGAAATCGCGTTCATTTGGCAAAAATGTTGCGCGAGGGCGGCAATTTGCTCCTCCTCGACGAACCGACCAACGATCTTGACGTTGAAACGCTGCAAGCGCTCGAAGAGGGTTTGGAGAGTTTCCCAGGGTGCGCCGTGGTGATCTCGCACGACCGCTGGTTCCTAGACCGGATGGCGACGCATATCCTGGCCTTTGAAGGCGACAGCCATGTCGAGTGGTTTGAAGGAGATTTCAGCTCTTATCTGGAAGACAAAAAGCGCCGCCTCGGACCAGACGCGGTTGAGCCGAAGCGGGTCAAGTTCAAGAAGTTTAATCGGTAGGTCGATCCATGACGCGCCCGGTCACTTTTTGGTTCGAGTTCGCGTCCACCTATTCATATCTATCGGCCATGCGCATTGACGATCTCGCCAAAGCGCATGGGGTTGAGGTGATCTGGAAACCCTTTCTGCTGGGTCCGATCTTCAAGGCGCAGGGCTGGGATACATCGCCGTTTTCCATCTATCCGGAAAAGGGCCGAAACATGTGGCGCGATGTTGAACGACGCGCTGAGAAATATGGTATTCCATTCAATCCGGAGGCGCAGCGTCTGTTTCCGCAAAATAGCGTCTACGCGGCGCGTTTGGCGATCATCGGACTGAGCGAAGGCTGGGGAGAGGCGTTCTGCCGGCGGGTCTATCAAGCGGTTTTCATCGACGCGACAGACATCTCTAAGCCGGATATGCTCGGCGAATGCTTGGAATCCGTTGGCGCTCACAAAAACGTGCATCTACCAATGGTATCGGATGACCTACACAAACAAGCTTTGCGGGATCACACAGAACAAGCCATGGCGCTCGGCCTTTTCGGCGCCCCCAGTTTTACGGTGGACGAGGAAGTGTTCTGGGGAGATGATCGCTTAGAAGACGCTCTTGAATGGGCAAAACGGGTCTAGGGAGATGATATATGAAACACCTTTTAATCGGCGCTGCGCTGGGAATCCTGTGCGCGGCGTGCAGTTCAGTGGCGGATGTCACAAACACCGCCCAAGCCGATGTCGAGGCGCCGATGTCTGACCGCGCCGTCGATCTTGTATTGCAAACGCTTCCAGAAATCGCCGCGGCGCTCGAGGCAGGAGAGGTGTCGTCCGAAGATCTTGTGACCACATATTTGATGCGGATAGAGCAGATCGACCGATCTGGTCCAACGCTGCAATCGGTTCTGTCGGTGAACCCGAACGCAATGGCAGATGCCCAGGCCAGCGACGTGCGGCGGGCGGCAGGAGAGGCGCTCGGGCCGCTCGAGGGCGTGCCGATCCTCCTCAAAGACAATATCGAATCGCTGGACCCCGTCGCGACCACGGCGGGGGCGTTGGCTCTCAAAGATAATGTGACCGAACGTGACAGCCCACTCGTCGCTGGATTGCGCGCCCAAGGGGCGATCATTCTCGGCAAGGCCAATCTCAGCCAATGGGCGAATTTTCGCTCAAATGATTCAATGAGCGGTTGGTCCGCCCTCGGCGGACAAGTTCGCAATCCGCATATGCTCGACCGTAATCCTTGCGGATCGAGCTCTGGATCGGGCGCCGCGGCGGCGGCGTCGCTCGCGGCGGGCACGGTCGGGACCGAGACCAATGGATCGGTCATTTGCCCGTCTAATGTGAATGGCATTGTTGGATTCAAACCCACCGTCGGCTTGGTTTCACAAGACTATATCGTGCCGATTTCGTTTTCGCAGGATACTGCCGGTCCAATGACCAAATCGGTGAAAGGGGCGGCAATGATGCTCAATGCCATGGCGACTGGCGAGGCAAACGTCGACTATGTCACGGCGCTTGATGCTGACAGCCTGGTGGGCGTAAGGGTCGGCGTGATGCGATTCTCACAAGGATCGAATGCCGACATCCTCGACCGGTTCAATGCCGCCCTCGATGTGCTCGAAGCGCAGGGCGCAGTATTGGTCGAGATAGATGAGTTTTCGCCAGATGCGGCTAATTTCTGGGGCGATGCGCTAAGTGTCCTGCAATACGAATTCAGGCACACGCTCAACGAATATCTAGCCACCACGCCGGATGCAGTGAGTACACGGACCCTAACTGAATTGATCGCCTTTAATGAAGCAAACGCCGACCTGGAGTTGGCGCTCTTTGATCAGAGTCTATTTGTCGCCTCTGAAGAAAAAGGCCCGATCACTGACGAAGCTTACACAACCGCTCGCGACACGGTGCAAAGGGCATCGCGTGAGGCTGGGATCGATCGGCTGCTGGCCGATTATGATGTGCAATTATTGGTCTCGCCCTCTGGCCCTGTGAGTCCGCGAGTCGACCCAATTAATGGCGATACTTGGCCAGCTTGGGCCGGGGCGGGATATCTCGCCGCGATCGCAGGCTATCCGCATATCACGGTTCCAATGGGAGACGTACACGGGGTGCCGATAGGGTTCTCGATCATGAGCGGCAAGGACAGTGATGCCGATGTGCTGTCCTGGGGCTATGCTTATGAACAAGCCAGCCAGATGCGCGTTGATCCACAATACCTCGCGACCGCTGAAGCTCGACCCGAAATCGCGGCGGCGATGAAAGCGAAATAGTTCGCCAGACGGCGGTTCAGTTTCCCGATCAAAAAACGCGACTTTCGAGGTGAAATTGGGGGACATGCTTCTTATCTCTTAAGAACATGCCCCCGGATGAAGAGAAGAGACGAAAATCAATCGCTTATATTTTGCGGCGCCGTAAACGCGGCCGGAAAGTGGGCGCGAATTCGGGTGAGTTGGTTAAAAGCTGGGCTGAGTATAGTGAGGTTAGCTTCAAACCCAGTGGATCATACTCAGAGAAATGGCGTTGGATAATGATCCCGGCCTGGCTGGCCGCGGCCTCGGCCCCGTTTCTATGTATCGCGGCGGCACATTGGGCGTTTAAGCGTCACTCTGAAAACCTGGCGCATTCTGATTTACATCCTATTGGCTGGGGATTGGTCGTGATCGCGATGATTTTGATGCTGGTGATTGCTGTGTTTGCATCAGCCAATATCAGTCTCTCAATCTGGCGTTTTGTGAAGTCACGCCATCGCTACAAGAACGAGTAAGGATCAATATCCACCGCCACGCGCGCTGCGTTCGGCAGTTTCAAGTCTTTCATCCAAGCGGCCATATAGGCCGACAGATCGACGTCGCGCGGCGCGGTGATCAGGAAACGCAACCTATGACGGCCACGCAAGATGCTGATCGGGGCAGGTGCTGGGCCATATACTGTGACGCCATCTCCATGGGGGGCTGTTTTGCCGGCGATGAGGCCGATATCTTTCGCCATGGTCGGGTCGGGCGCCGATAAGACCATCGCTGCCATGCGGCCAAATGGTGGCAGTGTGAGTTCTTCGCGCACGTCCCGTTCAATCTGCAAAAATCCGTCTCGATCCCCCGCCGCCAGGGCTTGCATAGCAGGGTTATCCGGTTGGTAAGTTTGAATCAGCGCCCGGCCTGGCCGCTCGGCGCGGCCTGCGCGTCCGGCAACTTGGCTGAGCAATTGATACGTGCGTTCGCCCGCGCGTAAATCGCCACCTTGCAGGCCACTATCGGCATCGACCACGCCAACCAGAGTCAGATTTGGAAAATTATGACCCTTGGCGACGATTTGTGTGCCGACCAGGATGTCTATCTCGCCTTCAGCCATTCGATCGACAATCCCGCGCGTCGCTTCGCCGCCCATGGCCGTGTCAGACGAGAACACTTCGACATTGGCGTCAGGCAAAAGAACGCGCACTTCTTCTGCAACGCGTTCGACGCCAGGTCCAACGCCCATCAGCGAATCCTTGGCGCCACACATTGGACAATGGTCTGGCTTTGGTATCGACCAGCCGGTGAGGTGGCAGACGAGGCGATTGGTGTAGCGATGCTCGGTCAACCAGCTTTCCGTGCCAGGACTTTTCAACCGCTCGCCACAGGCTTTGCAAATCACCAGAGGCGCATAGCCGCGCCGGTTGAGGAAAAGCAGGCTTTGCTCCCCTTCGGCATGCGTCTGGACCAAAGCTTTTGAAAGCACAGGCGACAACCAATTGCCTTTTTCAGGCGTGTTGGCGCGCAAATCGACAAGCTGCATGTCAGGCAATTTCGCTGCGCCAGGCCGGGCTGAGAGTTTGAGACGCCGATATCGCCCCGCTTCGGCATTCACCACGGTTTCCAGAGCCGGCGTCGCCGAGGCCAAGACCACGGCTGCCTCTTCCAACTTGGCGCGCATCACGGCCATGTCGCGGGCATGATAGCGAACACCGTCTTCTTGCTTGAAACTCGTATCATGCTCCTCATCCACGATGATGAGTTTCAAATTAGCAAACGGGAGGAACAAGGCTGACCGTGCGCCCGTCACGATGCGCGCACGGCCATGCGCTGTTTCCCGCCAGGTGCGGCGGCGTTGTTGGTCACTTAAAGATGAGTGCCAAGGTGCAGGGCCAGCGCCAAACCGGCTTTCAAAACGGTCGAAGACCGCTTGCGTGAGCGCAATTTCCGGCAAGAGCACCAAGACTTGCGTCGTTGGGTCGGCTGCGAGCGTTTCAGAAATCGCCTCGAAATAGACTTCCGTCTTGCCTGACCCAGTAATGCCATCGAGCAGAAACGGTTGATAGCCGCCCCGTTTGACTGCATCGCGGAGCGCCTGTCCCGCATCTGCCTGTTCGGTCGTCAGTATTGGGCCTGTGCGGTCCGGGTCTGGCCCTGGATAGGGTAGATCTGTCGGCAAAGCGTCGGCGGCGAGGCTGCCAGCTTCAGCCAGGCCCTTTATCACCGATGACGATACGCCGGCTTCACGCGCTAAGTCAGCGGCGCTGGCAGGACCAAGTTGTTCTGCAGCTGCCAGGACTTTCTCTCGCGCGGCCGTCATTCGATTGGTGCGATGTCCAGTCAGCGCATAAACGGTTTGCGTTGGCGAGGGAGATAATCCCCCTCGCGCGCGCAGCGCCATGCTCAACACTTGCCCCGGCCCCGATACTGTATAACGGGCACAAAATGAGATGAATTTCCGCATTGCAGCGGGCATTGGCGGGGCCGGAAATACGGCTTCAATTTCTTTTAGCGCACGATCGGGATCGGTCTCCAACACCTCCCAGATCACACCGGTTCGGGCATATTTGCCCAAAGGCGCGCGCACATAGCTTCCGGGTTCGACCGTCAAACCCTCAGGAATGGCGTAATCGAACGGCTCGGGCAGAGGCAAAGGAAAGAGGATTCGCGCCGTGAGCATCTGCCCTCCTTAGCAGAGCTCGCGGTGCCGGAAACCCGCCATTAAGCATGTTAGGCGACACTCTTATCTATGACGCTGATTGATGGCTTTCTGGACTATACCCAGCGCGAGCAACGCCTCGCTGACAATACGGTGGAGGCCTATCGCAGCGATTTGGCGGAGTTTTTAGGCTTTTTGCGCGGACATCTCGAACAAGAGCCGGGTATGCGTACCTTTGCGGAGCTGCAAGCCCGCGACATTCGCGCCTTCCTCGCCGCCCGGCGACGCGACGGTTTGGCGGACGCATCGATTGCGCGCCTGTTGTCGGCGATCAAAAGTTTTTATCGCTGGCTTGATCGCGCACATGGCGTGGAAAACCCAGAAATCGCCTTTCTGAGCGGTCCAAAGCGCGGGCAACGCCTGCCACGCCCAGTTTCGGAAGTGGCGGCGAAGGATATGCTCGAACAGGCTGAACTCATCCAACAAGAACCATGGGTCGCCACCCGAGACGTCGCGGCTTTGAGCTTGATGTATGGGGCGGGCCTGCGAATCTCGGAGACGCTGGATCTGTCTGGTGATGCTAAAGTCGGCCCACAGCGACTGCGGATTAAAGGTAAGGGCGGCAAGGTACGGGTCGTTCCGCTAATTCCAGCGGTGCAAGACGCGATCCGGGCGTATGCGCATCTTTGCCCATACAGCCTGACCGCCATGACCCCGCTCTTCTATGGCTTGCGCGGCAAACGCCTGCAGGCGCCGGTTCTGCGCAAACAAGTGCAGGTGCTTCGCGGCGCGCTCGGGCTCACGGATACGGCGACACCGCATGCGTTGAGGCATAGTTTTGCAACGCATTTGCTAGCCCATGGCGCGGATTTAAGAGCGATCCAGACCCTCCTCGGGCACGCTAGTCTTTCGACGACGCAGATCTATACTGGCGTCGAAGCGGGGCATTTGCGAAAAGTGCATGCGAGGGCGCATCCTCGGGGGTAGTCGAATTGCCGAAATTTTGCGAGGGATGAGATCGAGAGCTGCCCTGTATGTGAGGAAATTTGATTGGTGCAATCTTGTGACAACTCAGTCTCACCTTGGGCACGGATTGTTATCGTTGCCTATCGAAGCGCTGACCACATTCAAGCCTGTATAGATTCGCTTGCGGCCCAAACTATGCGCGACTTCGAGGTGGTTGTCGTAAACAATGACTGCCCGGAGAATAGCACTGAGAACTTGAAGTTCCCTGATGATCGCTTCGTAATCGTTAGCTCTGCAGTGAATCTCGGCTTTGCGGGTGGTGCGAACATGGGTGCCCGAGGCGCAAGTTCTGAGTGGATTATAACCTTAAACCCTGACACTTTGGTTCATCGGGATTGGCTGAGTGAATTATCGGTTGCTAGTCGTCGTTCTCCCGAGTTTGATATGCTCGGTGCGACTCTTATTAACGCGAACGACCACTCAACAATTGACGGTTTTGGCGATGTAGTTTCCATCTACGGGCTATGCTGGCGTGGAGGGTATGGTCGATCAGTGCAATGTTTGCCTGACGGAGACCGCGAAGTGTTTGGCGCGTGTGCCGCATCGGCGGCTTATCGTCGTACGGTATTCGAATCGTTAGGTGGGTTTGACCCTGACTATTTTTGCTATCTGGAGGATTTGGATCTCTCCTTTCGGTCCCAAATTTCTGGGCACCGTTGCCTACAGGTTCGGAGTGCCATCACCTATCACTTTGAAGGGCAATCAAGCAACGACCAGGGAGAGTTTGCGACTTTGCAGAGCTACCGAAACAATCTTCGTTTGATTATAAAAAATGCCCGTCCGCTCATGCTGCTTCCCATGGTTCTCTTATATGTTATTTTTCAGTCCTATTCCATTTTTCGGAATCAACGGTCGCCGCTGACGTCAGTTCGAATCAACGGATTGAAACAGAGTTTCAGGACTTTCGATTCTGCTTGGCAGGCCCGCAAACATGCCCAATCGCGGGCTAGTCTCAGCTCTATCACATTAGCAAAAAGGTTGGCTTGGCGCGCCTCGAGCCTAAGACACCGACGGATCGTTTCGCTTGTCTAGTTTGTCAGAAACAACGCCCATTTACTCGAGACCGGCGCCACAAGCCAAGCGCATGATTAAAAATCTAAGCGCCAAATCGAAAATAGCTTTGCGATTATCGATAGATAAGTTACGGCCTAGTGCGTAATGCGCGAATCTCAACGCCTCCTTCGGTGCGCGCAAGAGCGATACGAAAAATTTTTAGTTGGATGAGGTTAAGACGTGCTCGACGAAAATACGATCAAAAGCAGATTGCAAGAGCTACAGCCAAACGTGGCGTGGTGTCATTACTATGATTTTGGGCATGGCGTAGAGTCGGTTTCTAAAGATAATGAACCTTATTACACCAAGGCGTTTGGGCTGAAAAAAATCGGACAACAAGTTTTAGCGTCGATTCCCCACATCACCAAAAGAGGTGATATCAGAGAGCAAACCGTGTTGGACTTGGCGTGCGCTGAAGGTGTTCACTCTAACGAGTTCGCCAAGGCGGGAGCGAAAAGAGTCTTGGGACTCGAGGGTCGGCAATTATACGTGGATCGCTCCAACTTCGCGAAGGACGCGTTTGGATTGAAGAACGTGGATTTCGTGAAAGGCGACGTTCGGCATATAAGTCCAGAAACGACGGGTACATTCGACATCGTTTTATTCTTTGGGATTTTACACCACCTCGACGCCAGTGACTGGCTTCCGATGCTCAAGAGCCTTCGCGCTGTGACGAATGATACGATGGTACTTTACACTCATACATCAGAGGAAGGGTGCCTAAAGAAATTTGGGTATAAACTCTCAGATGAATTGGTGACGGATGATGGGTATCGAGGTCGTTTTTATAGAGAGCACCCTGATAATGCAGATGAAGCGACCCGTTTGCGTCGCAACAGAAATTCACTCGATAATACATTCTCGTTCTGGCCTCGCGAAGACGATCTGATCAAGGGGCTTCGAGATGCCGGATTTGATCATATCTCAAGGCAGATGTGG
The DNA here is from genome assembly GCA_039194965.1 of Pseudomonadota bacterium. Classification (GTDB taxonomy): domain Bacteria; phylum Pseudomonadota; class Alphaproteobacteria; order Caulobacterales; family Hyphomonadaceae; genus Henriciella. The sequence goes on from JBCCVQ010000013.1 coordinate 53,537, forward strand.
CCGAACCCATTTGGCCGCCCATCAGGAGAATTCAGAGTTCTCTACGTCTGTCATTAGAGATATACTCGAGCGCTCGTGTTTAAGCGCGGCTAACGGTTTGCTGCAAACTCAATTTTCAAAATTGGTGGCTCAACTGTCGCGTATCGATGCTGCCCATTAGAATCAACTTCTCTTATTGCAAAACCATTTGAGCAGATCGAACCCCAGAGGCAATGAAGTTTCGAATGAAAGAATCAGAATTATGGAAAACGACAAGTCAATCGTGAGACATGTCCCTCGAGGGTCATCAAATCCAGAAGGTGATTATCGAAAATCAGGCGACGATCTTGCCAATCGTATCCAAGCTACCTTAGCGCCAAGCGAAGGTTGTAGCTTTTTCGACATCGGTTGCGGCAGTGGCAGAGTTGCGGGCGGTATGTTGCGCACGATACCCTCGTTTAGATACGTCGGTTTCGATATTCGACTGTCTGATATTTTGAACGCAAAAAGCGCTATTACGTCTGAAAATTCAGATATCCAGTTTGTTCACTTAGATTTCTACAATGAACGATACAATGCCAAAGGCCGCATCAAAAACTTATCCCATTACTCATTTCCTGCGCCGTCCAAATCTTTTGATCATGCTATAGCCACCTCATTCTTCACTCATACAAATACCGAAATGACGCAGAGGTGTTTGAAGGAGTTGCGCCGCGTCCTAAAACCCGGTGGGACCGCATATCTGACCTTCTTCGTGTTTGGTGAAGATATGGTCCAGAGTTCGGAATCCAATCGCCAGTATTCGACAGAGTTTGAACCTCACGTTTGGGCGGCAGACCCGGATCACCTCCTACAGGCCGTCGCATTCGAACAGAGCAAGCTTATAGAGATGTTGGGGGCAGCGGATCTAAAATCCGAAAAATTTATTCGGGGAGAATGGCGCGGTAAAAATCCCGAGCAATTCGCTGACGCTCTGAACTTAGACAATGATACAGATATTCGATCAAGTCAGGATATTCTCATAGTTCGTGCTGAGTGACACCCGCTGGTTAAAAACCGATCAGATTCTGCCCCATGACAGCCATACACTCGAGTCAAGTTTTGGTGAGATGGCGTCTCCGCCATATCTATTGAATTGTAGCCCTTTTCCCTGGGCGATCCAAAGACAATGGCCTGAGCGAACCTGTGTTCAACAACCGATGCGTTCTCGAACAATGGCATTCTCGAAGAATTGATCGGCGAGCATGCGGGAGACTTTTCTAGCTCCCTCACCACTGACGTGACGATGATCTTCAAAGTCTGATTTTGGATCAAAAGATCCTAGAATTCCTGCATCCAGGAATACATAGCCTCTAGATTCCGTCCACTCCATCATCAATTGAGCATTTGACGTGTAAAAGCTCTCTCGATTGGTATCAGTAATCATTACTGGATTCGAAGGATTGGCGACAAATACGGGCAGTAAGTTTTGCGCCTCGACCTGACGCGCAATTCGATCGAAAATCCCACCGTGTGCAACATAGTCTTCCCAAGTGTCTAACTGAACATCTTCTTGCCAATAGGCGATTTGCGAGAAGTTATTTTTCCATCGATCCATGTGAAATGCGAGTGTTTCATTAGTCATTCCGGCGCTGTAGTAAAATCCGTTCTCGCGAACTCGTTTTTGCACATCTTTCCTAGACGGGTCTTGGTGGTGAGCGTCACCGTATAAAATGAGCGACCTCATAGCTTGGCGATGTCGATACGCTAAACTGAACTCCGACAGTTGACCCTCAAGCCAGCCGAAAACTGAGCCATTTTTCGTGTGAGGGCAAAGCGCTGACAGGCCGGTGTCTCTTCCAAACCCTGATGTGAAGACGCTTCGTTGAAGGTCCCCCGCCATACTGTCACAATTGAACCCTGATTCCAAACTGATAGGAATGCTGTCGTGACGCTCGAACATATTGATTCCGATGAGAGCAATCTTCGCTGAAGGTAGTGATTCATCATACCGAACGTTCTCAAGAACAATTTCAAAATGGGTAGGTCCGAATCCTTCGATGCCAAAATTGAATGTTTTCGCGTCACAATCGCGAGCGGTGCCTATTTCGTCAAAAATAGCTGGATCAAGCCCGTACAAAATCTCAGAACTTCCAATGGCAAAAACCTCAATCTCGTCCGACTGCAGTTTTGCCGATGCCCAACTCGAATCCAGCTTGGAGCTATTAGTGTAACTGACGAGATCGAATAAGGCGATACGAGCAAATAGCTCGATCCCACCGAAGAATATAACGGCGAGGATTGCCGGAAGTATGTAAGACCATCGTGACATCGTTTGGCTCGCAAGCACCTAAAACTGGAAATATATAAACGGCACCGGATCTGGTGACGTCATAACGACAGATAGAAAGAGGAAAACGCTCGATCCAAGCAATAGCCATGGAGTCGAGAGTTTTTCGTGACGCGCTGCCTCGATGTAGCGATGGACGGGGACCATAAGCAACACAAATGCCAGGATCAAAACGTACATTACACTGGACACAGTCAACCAACCATCCATTGGCGCGCTAGCAATCCCTGAAATGACCGAGACCGAATCATCCCAGGTTTCAGCTCTAAAGAACACCCATGCGGTAAATGTGACAAACATCGTTATGGCCCATCCGATAGGTCGCCAAGCCCAATTTAGTACGGTGAGATAAGCACTGTCCGCCGAAAACGTAGTGGTGATAAGTCCCCGAATTAATCGTTCAATCGCGAGGAAACCACCGTGAATTGCGCCCCAAATGACGAAATTTGTGCTGGCGCCGTGCCATAGCCCGCCCAAAAGCATAGTCAGAATAAGATTGCGGTAGGTTAGCAATTTTCCGCGCCGGTTTCCGCCCACGGCGATGTACAGGTAATCGCGAAGCCAGCTCGACAGGGTGATGTGCCAACGCCTCCAAAAACTCTGAATGCTCGTGGAAATGTAAGGCAGGTTGAAATTTATTGGGATGACAATGCCAAACATCAATGCCATCCCAACGGCCATTGTCGAATACCCCCAAAAGTCAGACAGTATTTGAAAACCGAACCCAATTGATGCCCATAGCAACACACCGCCTGGGAATTCAGAAGGTGCAGCATAAATCCGATCGATATCCGCTGCCATATTGTCCGCGAACACGACTTTCAAAAACAACCCAGCGAACAGGATGAGCATTCCAGAAAAGAATCGCTTTATTATAAAATTGTGTTTGGTCTTTAGCTGTGGAAGCAATTCATGACCGCGGCAAATGGGTCCGGCGATCAATTGCGGGAAAAAGCTCACAAAAAGCGAGAACGTAAAAATATTGCGTTCGGGTTTCAGCTCACGCTTTGCTACATCGACCATGTAAGCGATAATCTGGAACGTGATGAATGAAATTCCCAATGGGAGTTCCAAACGATAGGCACTCGGGTCGATGGATTTGCCGGATGCTTGTATCAATGGTTGGGCAAGCGTCAGGAAGTATTCAGCGTATTTATAGTACGCAAGACATATCAGAACAACAACAGTCCCAAATCCCATCCAAACAAATCTTTGCCCTTCGTCCACTTCTATTAGTCTGCTGACCCCATAGGCAACGAAGACGAGAGCGAACAACAAAATCAAGTGGGGTGGATACCAAAATGCGTAGAACACCACGCTTGTTATCAAAAGAGCGATTTGGCGCGTTACGAGGTTTCTTGCGAACCAATACACCACCAAAGAAGCGCCGAGGAGAGCAAAAAAAAGCGGTGTATTAAATAGCATATTTTGCCTGGATATTATCGGAGAATGCCGAAATTGCACTAAGCGAATGTGATCGTGTTTGGCAACTCGCCTGATGAAGTTCTAAACGCACTTTGCCTCGCCGTGCATCAGCATTTCAATCTCGCGTATTCGACTGAATATCGCTCAAGATGCGATTAACGATGTTTTGGGTGCCGTTTCGATGCGTCAGCTTTTTGGCGACAAATTCACCCGATCTCTCCTTCAGTTTTGTGATTTGCATATCCGATATGCTCTCAACAAACATACCCCAGTCGCTTCGTTGTTGCAGAATAGGGAGTGGCTCATAGAGAGTGGTATCGCAATCGTGGTTGCCGACAATTGCCGTTGGGAGATCGTGCTCCGCCGCGTCGAGCGCTACAGAGGATGGCGTCGTAATTACTGCGTCCATCTCGGCCAACAGATTATTGGCATTGAGGCTTTTCAGTTTCGGGTGAGAGTGCGTTAGGTATACATTGCTCGGCCAATTGTGCCCCGAGGTATTTTTTTTGAGCCACATCCCAGCCGGGTGAGGTTTGATAATGAAGTTTTTCATTGGATGCGATCGTGCCAAATGCTCCAATTCGTTTATGAACGCAGTGCGATATTCATCAGAGTATCTCGACCAATGCAGGTTTTCGAAGACACCTATAGTCGAACGATCGCCAAAAATATCCCTTACTTCAATTGGTGAGCGCGTGTCGCGTGGTGATGTTACGCGCCCCATCGGGACACACTTATTCCGGATCTCAGGTCCAACCCACTCCGGTAGAGCCTCTGGTTCGCCCCATGTGAAAATTGTATCTGATGCTATGCCGACTTGTGGGTATTCGTCGTCGCGATAGGTCAACCCTATATTCTCAAAACCATGCTGTATCGTATAAGTTGGAACGTTTATTTGTTGAGCCAATCGAGTGATATAGTGAGCGATTTTGTGAGGATTCTGATCCGTCTCCGACATCGTTAGAACAGCGTCCGAATTTCTTATCCAACGAAAATCAGGGGTTTGAGTGTCCAATGCAGATATCATTGTTGGGCACAGTTTCCACTCGATAAGCGTTTCTATCAATTCAGGATTGCTCCGTGCTGCGCGCTCGCTAACTACCAATTGTGGTCTCCCGCTCGCCCCCATTATGGCTTCGATGATTGGTTTTGCGAGCGCAAAATCTTGCACCAAATCGATGATCACGAGTACTTTGGGTATGACTCTTCTTCGAGATATTTCCCGGGGTTTTCGGGTTCCTTTAGCGAGGCCCTTTAATACTGCTTCCCATTTCTCACCAATGTATTCAATCGTGAAGCTTTGCTCGATCACTTCTTTGGCTTTGTTTACGTCCTCAATACGTTTTTCCGTATTTGTGAGATACTCCGAAATTCCGTTGGAAATCCTCGTCGACGTTATAAACTTGCTGAGAGGTTTTGTGCTTGGCAGCGGACTGGCGACCACGGGAACACCATGACTTAGAGCGAGGATATGACGGTTTGCCGATTTGGCGATCGAAAATTCGTCGTTCCCAGTTGGTATAATGCAGACCTTTGCGATTGATAGATAATGTGGAACCGCAGCGGGCGACCATTCAACATACTTTGTCCGCAATCCCAGACGCGCAATGAATGATTTGTACTTCGACAGGTTGTTCGAAACAACGACGAGCGTAAATGTCGTCTCTTCCGCGGCTGCGCGCAACTCGTTGGCAAATTTCAGCAGGGTTAACATACCAAAATCGCTATGCGGCCCGCCATGATTCCCAAACCAGAGCACGATATTCTTACGCTTCTGCTTTCCGGGTTGCTCGAACAAATCCGTCTCGGGGGAATCGGGCATATTGTTCAGGGTGTCTCTTTCTCGCAGCGATTCGCGAACGATGAGAATTGATCGCCGAGGATAACGAAGAGTAAGAAATACACGTTTACCTAGTGCCTTTGCCCGCCCCACTAAAGCAGACCTGCTGGCATTCGTGCCGTTTTTAGGGGGTGCGGTTAGTCGACCCTGTCCGTCAACGCGCCCAAGCTGTGAAAGCACTTCTCGAACATAATGCCCAGTTCTGTGAGCAAGGTGTTTTTGTTTGGATGTCTCTCGGGGCTGTGCCTTCGCGCGTTTCTGAAAGGCTTTTTGTCCGCGATCCATTAGTTTGGGTGTCTCGACGCAGTCCTCAACGATGAAAACCTTTTCACTTGGAAAGCCCGTTTCGCTGCAAATTTGAGACGCGAGCGCTGTGCCTGTCGTCACAATCCCCGATAAATAGGGAGCGATTGCCCCAAACACCATTTGATTGCGTGCATGTAACGTGTTGCGATAGTCTCTCGATAGAATGTTATCGCACAGATCCAGAAAGACGAGTTTGCCCTGCTCTGTCGCTGACGCGACAATATCAATCAATGCGGGATCCAGGCGCTTAACAACAATTACTGCGTCGAACTGATCAAGCGCGGATAGCAGCTGTTGAGGCTTCCAAAATATGCGGTTTACGTATCCCCGATCTTTTAGCGCGAGGCTCGGATAGATGGCGCGATATCTTGCACTGGCAACACTGTAGTCGTTGGATGCAACAAGCCATGCAATTCTACCTACTTTTGGCACGAGCATCCCCAGCTGACTCATGGTGGACTGTTATTATACTGGACTAGTGACGAACGAGGAATGCCTTTCGAACAGACCATGGATAAGGTCCGTATCGGACTTCAAACACTTCTTCTTGTTTGTCAGCGAGGTACTCGTCTACCGCAACCTTGGCCATTGGATATTCTTTCGAAAAATAGTCATCTAAGAAGATGATCCCATCTTTTGTCATCTTTTTATAAAAGTAAGACAGAGCATTTTTGTGGCCTTCGTAAAGATCACAGTCTATGAAAACAAACGCGTACTTCTTATCTTTTTCTAGACTCGGCAATGTGTGCTGAAACTCACCTTTTACAAGGTTAAGTTTTTTGGCGAACTTCTTTCCAACGTATGCATAAACTTCGGACTCGGTTGTGTCCGCGAACACTTTTTGCCGAAGGTATTTTGCATTTGGCGGCGCGAGCTCAAGGTCTCTTTCAGAGAGTTTCGGCAAACCTCCAAAAGTGTCCAAACCCGTGAGTTCAATGTCAACACCGATTTCATCTGCGATCTCGAACATCGCACGTGTGCATCTTCCTCGATATACCCCACATTCGGCCACTTGAACGGGGCCGGAGCTGCTGCCTTCAAGGATGGATAGCTTTTCCTTGTAAAGAGATTGTCTGAACAACTGAAGTACAGGCGCGCGTTCTGAGAACAAGGGGTTGAGCGGAAACTCAACAGGAATTTCTGAGCCCGCGTTTACGGTGTAGCGAAATTGTGTGCTCGCCATCTCCGATAGTTCCGCTTTACTGAGCTTGGGAACTCCGTCTCCATGATCTAGACTCTGGAAATCTATCGGCGCTTCATTTGATTTAGATGCTCCTGTCCGTTCCCCGCTTTTTGATTGTTGCGCCTGTTCCTTAGCCGTAAGCTTTGTCGGCGGGTTGGCTGCTTTCGCAGAACCCGATGTTTGCCGGGGCGATTCCGTTTTAGAGGTTTCCATTTCGGGTTTTATTTCCACTCTTCTAACTTGCAACAATGACCGTTATCATGGTTGCTGTTGCTCTTATATCAACTGTATGGCGTCGCGGGAATTTTTTTTCAGTTAACCTTATTTCTCGCAAAAAGTACGAAGTCATGTCGCTTCAAACTTCATTGATAAGTCGATTAATCCACCGACACCTGTCTCACTCACAACGTCAAATCTGAATGCTCGAAGAAGTTGCTCTTTATCAACATTGTTTGATAATCGCTCCACACTCAACACGTACGTCCCGTGCACGAGGCGTTTTTCGATATTGATGTCGACGTCGACCTTGCCCAACCCATCTGATTCGCATGAAAGCTCGAATTCGCTAATCAAAATACCACGGTGATGGTATAAAGATGCCTTCAGTTCTATATTCGCGTCCTTTGGTTGATTGAGTAACGTGACGCGCATTCTGTAGAAGTCGCCTTCGGTCTTGAGATCCACAGAAGTGGGTTGCATTTGAGGCGATGATAAGGACTTTATCTGATCTTGCTTTTTGCGTGATCTCTCCAGAATTGCCGAATACTCGTCCGAAGCGCCGAGAATCGGGCCATCATATGCGATTTCGCCTTTCTCTAAGACGATACCCCGGGAAACCAGAGTCATAACCGCGGTCGGGTTTTGCGATACGATTATTAGTGAGCAACCCTCGGCGACTTTTTCGCGCAATAGCTTGTTGCACTTTTCTCGGAAAGCCATATCGCCTACAGCTAACACTTCGTCGATGACCAAGAAATCGGAAGGCGCATGTAATGCAGCTGCGAATGCGAGCCGCGCGATCATGCCCGAGGAGTATGTTCTGCAAGGGGCGTCGAAGAACTTTCCAATGTCCGCGAAGTCCTGAGCCTGTTCCAAAATTATTCGTCGACGGGCACCTGTGACGCTAAACAGGGCACAGAAAGTGTCTATGTTCTGGCGCCCCGTCAGATTCTGGTCGATCCAAGCCGTGAGCTGCAACAGAGGGGCTATTCGTCCGGATCGCACAATTGATCCTGATGTGGGGTCGAGTGTACCGGATAGTAATCCCAGCAAGGTTGATTTACCCGCGCCGTTGCGGCCAAAAATTCCAACAGCCTCGCCCGCTTTAATCGACAAATTGATGTTCTTAAGAGCCCATTTTGGGAAATTGGAAGGATTTGACAGTGCGTGTTCACGGCCGAATAGCGTTGCAAAAAAGGAGGATGCTTTGGGAGAGACCTCATAATTTTTCGAGACGCCCGTCATCGAAATGTGTTGGTCAAACGACATCTGGAACGACCTTTTTCAAGCGCGTGTGGAAGAAGAACGCTATCCCAAAAAAAAGAAGTGCGACCAGTAGATATGGCACAACCAGCACTGGATCTGGCGGTTGTTGTTCTATGATGGCTCGTCTTATCTGCGTGGCTGGGATGGATAGGGGGTTGATCAATAGATAGTCCCTGTACGGACTTGGAATGAACGTCAGCGGATAGGTTATGGGTGCAGAGTAAAACACAACCCGCAAGAGCGGACCGACCGTGTTTTCGATATCCCCAAAGAAGGGTCCTAGCGTTGACAACAAAAGGGAGATGGCGGCGACCGCTACGACAAACAAAAGCACGACCAATAGTGCAAACGCCATTCCTGAGAATGATAGGTATCCATAATACGCTATAATTGCTACCATAATTGCGAGTGACGATCCAAACTGCAGCATCGATCGGAACAAATTTGACAACCAGAGCACCCAGAGCGGTACAGGCGTTCTTTGAACATATGCGCGTTTGGAAACATAAGTCTTCAAGGATGAACTGACGGCATCGGCTAGAAATAGATATAGCGCCAGACCGACGAAGAAGGGCAAAATGTAAGGTATCTCGCTGTCACCCGATGTTGATTTCCAGCTAATTCCTAAAACGACGCCAAACACGCACCAATAAACGAGCAACATCAACATTGGCGTGAACAACATCCAGACCGGCCCCAAATAAGACCGCGCGTAAGTGTTTTTGATGTCTCTGATCGCCAGATTGAATGCGATTTGGATGTCTTGCCGTTTCATTAGGTCAAGCCCTGCGCTTGTTCAGTCGCAACATTCTGCTCGATGCGTCGCGAAAACGTTGAATTTGAGGCTGTACTTTCCGCCACCACCGAATGAAGTGCATCCGTCGATTTACGGCGCTATTGGCTTCGGGGAACTTTGGAATTGTTCGCATTTTCAAGGCGTCAAAGTCAATGTCCGCGTAAGACCCTAATTCTGGGTATCGCTGCCTGAAGGTCGAGAGCAACGCCATTGTTTTTTCTTTTGTGCGCGCTTCTGACGCGCCCGGTTCATGACGACAACTAACTTCGCCGATTTGCAAATGATACATTCCCTCATGTAGCGCTCGAATGAAAAAATCAGCGTCATTGTATTGCGATTTGAAGTCGATCTCGTCCAGTTTTCCAACAGCATTGTAACTGGCCCTCGATACTGCGGAACATGCGAAGCTAATGCCTACCGTTGGACGAATACAATCTTGAAACACCTCTAATTCATTCTCGCGAATGAGAGACGGCATCTCGCCCATGGCGCTCCGAGCAAATACGCCGTTTGAAACCAATCTGTCGCGGTCGCCCAAAATTCGCGGACCCGTGCAGCAAACGTCAGGTTCTAACGCCCAGTCGGAAATCGTTTGTAAGCAATTCTCTGAAAGCAGTTCAGCGTCATTGTTAAAAAATACGATGACTTCGCCTTTAGACGTCTCTGCCGCCAGATTATCTTGTGCGGATTTATTGAACGGATAATCATAATCTAAATGAAGCACGGTCATCGGAGGTTTGATGATGCGCTCCGCTTGACTATGTATTTCCGCTAAGTTCTCCGGGGTCGATTGGTTATTGACCAGAACAATTTCTACCGCTGCAGTCGTTTTTTGTGACGCGATTCCTTGCAAGCAATGCTCCATCAAATCGGGTCTATCACGATAGTTGACGATGATGCTCATCGACTCGCAGCGTCTGCTAGGCCTTCGAGCGGCGTTCACAGATTTATAGATTTCGCTCTCTGCGTGACGCGTGTAACGTAACACGTCGGGCGCAAATAATATTCTCTCCGGCATTTCTTCCGCGAGAATACGAAATGCACCGGACACATCTTCGGGAGTAGAGATGCGATTCTGTTTGTGCAGTCTACGCATTGTGGCCGTATCGACCGCGCAGTGACCGGTCAGGTCCGCTTGAGAGAGAAACAAGGCGTCAGGTTTAGGCCACTTCACTCGGAACGGGTTTATTCTGAAACCGCTCGTTCTTCGGATGATCACGTCATCCCAATAGACCGCAAGGCAATCTGGGTGGGCCTCTATTGTGTCTCGCACGCGAAGTTGCCATTTTACAGTCAGAGGCCAATTTTGCTCGATCTCTGCAAGAAACCTTCTACCGTCATGAGTTTTGACCTGTTGGTGTTCGATTTTTTCGGTCATTTATTATGGTCTCGCATTACATGATTATCAGTCTGGCGATTGTTATAGGCGCACGATCGCTCCGGTTTCCTGACCGAGAACTCGCGCGGCGTGAAACTTCCCATCGTATAAGACTAGATGCTCTTCATCATTCTCATCCAGCAGATTTACGGTGAGGACAAACTTAATCTTTCCCGGTGCAAATTTGTTGGCCAGTTTTAGCACTATCCTTTTGGTGTCGCCGGCTTTCAAACACCGAATACCCAAGTCCCTAGCGTGGACTTCATCCGCCGTAATGCTAGTGCCACCTGCGTTCATAATTCCAATACGGATGCTAAAATCTGATACATCTTGATGAGCGGACAATTCGAACGGGAGCGTCAAAACCTCTTCTGCCGCGAGGATTCTGCGCGGCGCGTCGTCCCCTACTCTTGCGCTGAACGTTGGCTTTGATTTGTTTTGACCGGGCGTCCGAGACTGCTGCATCAAGCGAATTTCTTTATATCGGATGAGTGCATCAGCGGCAGCGCCGTCGTAAACAACTTTACCTTTGTCCATGACAATTATTCTCTCGCAGAACCGTGATAAAATCAGCGGGTTATGCGAAACCATCATCATAGCTCGGTTGCTGTCTTTTCTTTCTTGCAACAAATCATAGCACTTGAATCGAAAGTTCAAGTCTCCAACAGCGAGCGTTTCATCTAATATCAAGAGATCTGAATCGACCGACATCGCTGTGGCAAAGCTCAGCCGAGCGCGCATTCCTGATGAGTACGTTCTCATAGGGGCGTCAAAAGCATCGCCGAGTTCGCTAAACTCAATTATTTGGCTAATTGCGTTTTTCACAGCCGAGCGACTGGCACCCAGAGTGCGAGCAAATAGATAAGCGTTTTCTCGGCCTGGAAGCTGAGGATTCATGCCCTGACCTAGGGCCAGGACCGCCGCGACAGTTCCATTGCGTAGAATGACTCCGCCGTCGGGTTCCATTGCGCCTGAAATAATCGACAGAAGTGAACTCTTGCCGGCGCCATTTAGCCCAACCAATCCGACATTTTCAGATCGTGCAATACAAAAGGAAACGTCGTCTACGGCCGTGTGCCAGCGTTTTTCTTTGCGAAAACCGAACGCTGCTCTTATCGCCAAGGACATATGGCGATTTGGCGAAGCATAATACTTCGTGATTTCTTGGGCGTCTATTATCGTTGTGGGCTTCAAATACTTTACTCGGCGTTGAAATTTTTTCGCAGGTTCAGAATGCGTCTTGGAGAGATTCTTTCGCCCAATTTGCTAGATGTGATAGCCCTTGCTCCAACTCAACTTTCGGTGCCCAGCCTAATTGTTGTTTTGCCTTATCGATGTTCGCTACAGCGTTTCGGACATCCCCAGGTCTAAACGCACCTGAAACTTCATACTTTCGTTCGTCACCGCATAGGTGTCGAAGTAGCGTTTTGGCAGTATCCAGAATGGTCGCGGCCTGACCGCTGCCAATATTCACTGGACCCGTGGGTAGCTGGTCGATCTCCCCACAGCGCACAAGCGAGTCGACCACATCGTTCACATACACAAAGTCACGTAAGATGTTTCCATCCTCGAAAATGTTAAGAGTTTTTCCCTGCAAAATTTGCGATGCAAAAATAGAAAGGACGCCAGTATACGGATTTTTCAGACTCTGACCTGGCCCATAGACATTTTGAAAGCGCAAAAGACCGATTTCGTAGTCTCCTTCAACGCTACATTGCTGCAAAAGCAGTTCTTGCATGAGTTTGGTCGACGCATACACGGAAGCAGGAATCGGAGCAAAGGTTTCGGGTGTAGCGATTGGCTTAAGTTCATCTTGGTTCTCGTCATACACACCAAACCGGCCAGCGTTCATATCTGCAACCGCACGGCCATCCGTTGAGCATACATTTCCGCTTGAATTTACATAAGCTCCTTCTCCGTATACCGCTCTCGAGCCAGCCAGAACGACACGCCGGTTGTGCTTGGGGAGTTGCCTTAATGCTTCTATCAAGTTGGAAGTGCCGATGACATTTACGGAAGAATACCGGCTGGGTTCATCGTAGCTTTGACCCGTTCCCGTCTCCGCCGCCAAATGGTAGACAATATCCGGATTGGCTCGGGACATGGCGGTTTTGAGTGCGGAGGCGTCGGCTACGTCACTTTCGTATACATTAACACCCAGACAGTCGATCGCTCGTCGTGAATTTGCATCATGGACTTGCGGGTGGAAGGAATCGAATATCGTAACCTCAACGCCTCGCTGCTTTAGCGACTCTGCCAGGCGTGAACCAATGAATCCAGCTCCGCCTGTAATAAAGGCTCGTTCGAAATGCATCATAATGTCCTTGTAGCGCGAAAAAAGAGCGTTTATGCACGCTTGCCTGATACCTTATTGACCAAGTTTGATGCTAGTTGAGCGAGTCCTTGTTTTTGCGGTTCGGTACCTTTCAAAGACTTTTCAAATTCTCGAATTTCCAGTTTGAACTGGCGACGTAGTTCATTGAGCTCTTTATGTGCGACAAATCCCTTTTTTACATCTTCACGGTTCAGCTGGTGAATTTGATCAGGGGTAAGTTCCCTGGAATCTGAAACCATTTTCAACTCGGTGATGAAAGACGGGCGCACATATCCGTATCCGATTTCCGCGATAAGCTCGTTTTTGGTTACCACTCCGTCCTTCAGCATTCGACGTATCTCATTGGTGAACAGCCAACCATTCGGGTTATCTATGTTCACCCACGGTTGGGTTGGCATATCGGTATAATGGATTAAACATGTCGACTCATCATAGTGCTCTAGACTGTTCCATCGGATCGGAAGGTTATAATTTACGTCAGTCTCATCCAATATACACAGCTGCTGCATTAGCTCTGCGTAGTCATAGTCGGTGTCCAGTCCATTGACGATTTTGACGGGGTCCCAATCAAGTGACTCACAATCCAAGACCATGACGGAGCACTGTTTAGTTCGCTTGTCTGGAGCTGCGGACTTAGACATTTTTGCAATATGGTCTGGCAGTTCTTCTTGACAGATCACTTTGGCACCGTCGAACGGCATCTCCCAGATCTCTCTAATGTCTTTGAACACTTGCATGTCCGCATCGGCATAAATTGCGCGGCTTCGGTAACCAGCGAGCTGAGGAATCGCAAAACGTGAGAATGAAAATCCAGTTCGCTGACGATTCCGTGGGTCTTTTGGAATTGGTAAATCAAGGTCAATCATCGGGATGACGCTGACATCGAGATCAGTGTGTCGCTTACAAGAATACTCCAAAACTTTAACGCCCAACATTTGTGAGCGGTCTGTGCCGACAAAAATTCGTACGGGCTCTTGCGTCGTCATGAAAAAGCGCTTTCTTTAAACTTAACCATATCACGGCCTGCTACCATGGCTCGGTGAAGCGTTACAAGAAGCTTTTCTTTTTGCGGTACCGACAGTTTCGAAACGTTGACGTTGAAGCACCTCGCTGCTAACGGGCAGTCGTGCCGCCGAGGTTATGGTTAACAGCTTCCAATCACAGGGATTCGTTCAAGGTGCACGCCGTCAGGGCGCGCTTTGAAGGTCGTTCCTTTTGATGGAATTTCGAGAGGGTGATAAGTTTGTTTGAACCACAACAAATTTCAGAAGTGATCTTAGTTAAGCCACAACGCTTTGGCGATGATCGCGGCTTCTTCAGCGAAACTTTCAGGGAAAACGCCTTTCGCGATGCAGGCATTTGCGGTCCTTTCGTCCAAGATAATCACTCGCTTTCGGTCGAACCAGGAGTGATTCGTGGACTACACTTTCAAACTCAGCCCTCCCCGCAATCTAAGCTTGTGCGTTGTACCCGCGGTCGTATCCTTGATGTTGCGGTCGATGTTCGCCGTGGTTCGCCAACGTTCGGACGACACGTATGTGCAGAACTAAGCGCCGAGAATGGACACCAATTGTACATTCCAGTCGGATTTGCGCACGGTTTATGTACATTGGAGCCAAATTGCGAAGTACAATACAAAGTGACCGGATATTACGATCCTGCTGCTGATAAGGGAGTGTTGTGGAGTGATCCAGATATTGGCATTAACTGGCCGCTTGAAGGACGGGAACCAATCCTCTCGGAAAAAGACCGTGCACAGCCAATTTTGGCAGACCTGCCAGATTATTTTCCGTTCGAGCGGTGATTAATTAGGGAACTCTCAAATGAAAATCATGGTTACGGGTGGAGCCGGCTTCATCGGCTCGGCGGTGGTTCGCTACCTCATCTCCGAGACAGAAGCGGACGTCGTGGTCGTCGATAAATTGACATATGCGGCCAACCTATCGTCATTGAAAAGTGTCTCCGACTCACCTCGCTTCCGGCTGATACAGGAAGACATTGTGGATTTTGAGATGATGCGTCAGGTGTTTCGGGCCGAACGGCCCCATTTCGTGATGCACCTTGCGGCAGAAAGTCATGTCGACCGATCGATCTCCGGCTCTCGAGCATTTGTAGAGACAAATATTTTGGGGACGTACAATCTGCTGGAGGCGACGCGTGAGTACTGTGACCATGTATCGGATGACATAAAGTCTAAGTTCAGATTCCTCCACGTCTCAACCGATGAAGTCTATGGATCCTTAGGGGCGGATGGTCTCTTCGAAGAAAGCACGCCTTACGATCCGTCGTCTCCCTACTCCGCGTCAAAAGCCTCATCGGATCATCTCGTGAAGGCATGGCATCGAACCTACGGATTGCCTCTAATCGTCTCAAATTGTTCTAATAATTACGGCCCTTTCCAGTTTCCGGAAAAGCTGATTCCATTGATTATCCTAAATGCGCTCGATGGCAAGACACTGCCAGTGTATGGGGATGGATCAAATGTGCGGGATTGGTTGCACGTGGAAGACCATGCACGCGCGCTCTGTTTGATTCTCAAGAATGGACGCTTGGGTGAAACCTATAACGTAGGCGGAAAAAACGAACGATCCAACCTGCAAGTCGTAGAAGCGATCTGTGATATTTTAGATGAGTTGCGGCCGGGCGGATCTCCGCGGCGGAATTTGATCGAGTTTGTCACAGACCGACCAGGGCACGATCATCGATATGCAATCGATGCGACCAAATTGGAAACGGAACTGGGTTGGAGTGCGACAGAGACCTTTGATACTGGGCTGAAAAAGTCGATCAAGTGGTATCTTGAAAACGAAGATTGGTGGGCACCTATTCGTCAGAACCAATATAGTGGACAACGCCTCGGGCTCTCAGAGAAAAACTTAACAGAAAAAGCCGTTTCGGTTTAAGTAGATCGATTGACCTCTTATGAAAATTCTTTGCATTGGAAGCACCGGTCAAGTCGCACGATCATTGTGTGAGCGAAGTAAAGCGCGAGCGATTAATTGTGTTGCACGCGGGCGACCCACGGTCGATCTATCGCGGCCATCAACAATCGAAAAAGCACTCGAACTCGAGCGGCCTGATATTGTAATCAACGCCGCTGCCTATACCGCCGTCGATAAGGCTGAACACGAACAAGAGAAAGCGTTCATTACCAATGCAACGGGCCCCAAGAATTTGGCGGTTTTGACCCACGAACGGGGCATACCGCTCTTTCACATTTCCACCGATTATGTCTTCGATGGCGCGCTTGATCGACCTTACAACGAAGACGATCAAATTGCGCCAATCGGTGTCTATGGCCGAACGAAAGCGCAGGGAGAAGTGGCAGTTCGCGAAGCTGCGGAAAAGCATCTGATCCTGAGGACCGCTTGGGTGTACAGCCCATTTGGAGGTAATTTTATAAAGACCATGTTGCGGTTGGTTGAAGACCGGTCCTCCCTAAAGGTTGTCGATGATCAGCTCGGCAACCCAACAAGCGCGCTCGACATCGCCGACGCCCTTCTATCGCTGTCACAGAAGGTTCATATGCAAAATGATGCGTCTGTTTTTGGGACTTACCATCTGGTGGGCAGCGGGAGCGGAAGTTGGGCAGATCTGGCGCAGTTGGTCTTCGATGTTTTCGAGAAGTGCAATGGCAATGCGGTGAACCTTACTCGGATACCATCGTCAGAGTATCCAACAGTAGCGGTGCGACCCAAAAATTCCCGTATGGATGCTTCCAAACTGGAACAGGTATTCGGCGTCAAACTCCCGCAGTGGCGAGAGAGTGCGGAGTATGTGGTTAGGCGACTACTCAATGAAAGGATTGGGGAACCATGAAAGGCATCATTTTAGCTGGTGGGAAAGGCACGCGCCTGTATCCAATTACGCAGGCGATATCGAAGCAATTGCTGCCCGTGTATGACAAGCCAATGATCTATCACCCAATCACAACATTGATGTTAGCCGGCGTGAATGATTTCCTAATCATCTCGACACCCCAAGCGCTTCCGCTCTACAAAAATCTGTTGGGGTCTGGTGACCAGTGGGGCGTTTCATTTGGCTATGCCGAACAAGCTGAGCCCAGAGGGCTCGCCGAGGCCTATTTGATCGGTGAGTCTTTTGTGAACGGCCAGCCAAGCGCGCTGGCTTTAGGGGATAACATGTTCTATGGCGCTGGCCTCGGGCAGCAATTGGCCGCGACTGGAGCAACGAAAGATGGCGCGACAGTGTTTGCGTGCCCTGTCGCGAATCCGTCGAGCTTCGGCATCGTGGAAATTTCAGATGCCGGACGAATCCTTTCCATTGAAGAAAAACCTGAACAGCCGAAGAGCAATCTGGCGGTAACCGGCTTATACTTTTATGATGAGAATGTTGTCTCCATAGCGAAAGAAGTGCAGCCTTCGGCGAGGGGAGAGCTTGAAATCACGTCAATAAATGAAGCCTATTTGAGAATGAGAAAGCTAAAGGTTAATGTATTGCCGAGGGGTACAGCATGGCTGGATGCTGGCACTTTTGACGGACTGTTACAAGCGTCTGAGTTTGTTCACACGCTCGAAAAAAGGACTGGGGTAAAAATTGCTTGTCCGGAGGAAGTTGCATGGCGCCAAAGCTTCATTGACGACGAAAAGTTGCTACGTCTTGCCGCCGGGTATAAGAATGAATACGGAACCTATCTAAAAGCACTGGTTTAGGTGCGACCCTCAGGGGCTAAAAATCTAAATTAGGGTCTCAAGTGCCGTGATAGCATGATACAGCATACTGGCAGGGACAGACTTTGAGACGGGTTCGCCCATCGCATCGATTTCATCGATCCATCCTCCCGACGGGCCACGGTCAAGATACGATGCAAAAATCGACAACAACAGTTTTTGGGTTTCATGTCGCGAGACCTGTTCCGGATGAAGAAGATAAGCCCGAAACCGTTCCAATTGATGCCAAAGTCGACTATTGCTATTGACGATTTGGCCATCGGCTCTAACCGCGTTTAACGCAAAACCCGTTTCGGGATTCAAGCCTGAACGATCGGCTCGGCTTATTAGACGTCGACGCCAACTGCGAGTATCATGCCCGGTTCGATGTTCGAAAGCATATAGAAGATTCGCCCATTCGTAGTGATGACCGGGCTCAAACACCGTCTCATCTTCCGGCGTCTCACGCCTCCAGTCAGATGCGAAATTCTCAGCCAAGACGTCAGTTCTTGGATTGAAGAACTTGCTCTCGAATAGCCAGACGATTTCGCCAGCTACGCTGAGTGCGGAGTCATCACCGCTGGCATTTTCATATGCAAGCATCGCTTCCAGAAGGTGCATGTGTGGATTGGACCGACGGGGGGTGTTGGCCGGTTTGGCTTCAAACCAACCGCCCGCATCTAAATCGCTGAGCTCCGATTTTATGAAAGAAAAAGCACTCCTGGCGATCGCCAGTGCACGTGGGTTTTCGGTGGCTGAGTATGCGGTGGCAGCCGCCAATATGATGAATGCATGATCGTATAAATCCCGCTTCTCATCGACGGTCCGTCCGTGGGCATCCACGATATGCACCCATCCGCCATCAGGATGCCTGAGGTTAAGATCCATGTGATCTAGACCCTTATCGACTAGATCACTCGCTATTTCGCCGCTTGGCCAGCCCAATTCGATGGCTTTTGAGAAGCTAAAAACTTGTCGCGCCTGCACGCGGACGCGTCGATTGGCATTCAGATCAGCCGTGCCTGTCATGTCGGTTTGTTCGACAAAACCGCCTTGTTTTGGATCCCATGCAGTTTCGGACCAGGTCTCAAATGCCGTCCACAGCCAGTCTCGTACTTTTTGGCGGAACTCATTGGAAATGTTGAGTGTGTTGCGTTCCGTTTGAACGATACGACCGAGGTTTTTAACAGCCGTGTCATTGTCCTTGGCAGTAATCATAACTTCGTTTTCGGTGGCGACCACCACCAAGTCCGAAAGGCCATTTATTGAGATAGCGGGCCCCTCTGATCGTACATACAAGCCGGTGGAGTTCTGTACGTGCACCGGGCCGCTTACGTAATTGTCGCTTGGGCTCTGGGTCAATAACTCGTGCAAGGCGCGATAACCTCCAACGTCACTCCATCCCATTGAAACCGGAACCGTCTTCACATTGGATACTTTTTCCATGACCGCATAATCGATCGAAATACTTGGAGTAGCAGCGAACGCTTTTGTTTGAAGAGTAGTCTTGATACCTATTGCATCGCCTAAGGCTGCTCGCGTGCCTGCAGTGACTTCGGGGGCAAACTGCTCGAGCGCCTCGAGCATAACTCCTGCTTTAAATAGGAAGATTCCTGCATTCCAAAAATAAGAGCCATCATCGAGATAGCTTTGAGCGGTTTGCAAATCGGGTTTTTCGATAAAGGCTTCTACGTCTAGCGCGATGTTGCTTGCGGTCGTTCCGGTCGACTTGATGTAGCCATATGAGGTTGCCGGATATGTCGGATTTATTCCAAATGTGACGATGGAGCCTTCATTGGCCGCCTCGGTGGCGATTGAGATCGCGTCATGAAAAGCAACGACATCTCGAATGTCATGATCGGCAGGTAAAATCAATATGAGGTCTTCAGGCGCGTACATCATGCACGCCGCGGCAATTGCGGGCGCAGAATTGCGACCGATTGGCTCCAAAATCACCTTGGCGTCTGGAAGCTGCTCTTCGAGCAGCATCTCGTGGCGTTTGGACCCGACCACGAGTAACCCAACAAACTCCAGATCAGAGCGCGTGGTCGACCGAAACCTGTCGGCGGTTTCCTCTATCATGCTCCGATTGCTCGTTAGAGCTAAAAATTGTTTTGGCGTTTGCGGTGTAGATAATGGCCAAAGCCGCGTCCCGGCACCCCCACACAATATGACTGGATGAACTGAAAACGGCATTCTATTCCTTATCTCGTGCAAGCTCGGGCAAATTTGGGGGCTCTGCCGACGCTAAGCGCAAGTTACACTTTGGTTGATTAGCTCAAACAACGCCAATCGCAAGACAATCATGAACATGAATCAGACCGATAGGCTCGTTGGCTTCATTCACGATGAACAGTGCCGTGATTTTAAACTCACTCAACATTGAAAGCGCTTCAGCAGCCAACCCAGTTTCCGAAATAGTATGTGGGTTCGTGGTCATGATTTTGGAGGCGGAGAGCGCATTTTTAGACTCTGATAGTGCGCGGCGAACGTCTCCGTCTGTAACGATGCCGATCAATTGACCGTCTTCTAATACCCCACAACAGCCAAACCCCCCGTCGGTAATTTCTTGTACCACAACGGAAAATGGTGCGTCGGGTGAACAAAGTGGCATTTTTATATGGTGCATCAAATCGGTCACGCGCTTCAATGCTGCTCCTAGCTTTCCACCCGGGTGGAACGTGTGAAAATCTTGCGCGCTAAAACCCTTTTCACGTAAAAGCGCAACAGCGAGCGCATCCCCCAAAGCAAGCATTTGCGTGGTTGATGTGGTCGGCGCTTTAGTGATGCCGCAAGCCTCTCTAGATTTAGGCACAATCAAAGGAAAGTTCGCCGCCTTCGCAAGCGTGGACTGCGGGCCCGCCGTCATGCCGATCAATGGGATGTCAAATCGCCCGCAATAGCCAATAATATCGCCTAGCTCCGGGGTCTCACCCGAATTGGACAGGGCAATGACTACATCGTCCTCAGAGATCATACCGAGATCGCCATGACTGGCTTCACCTGGATGGACATAAACGGCAGGGGTGCCTGTCGAAGCAAATGTGGCCGCGATTTTTCGCGCGATGTGACCGGATTTGCCCATGCCTGTAATAATGGTTCGCCCGGTCGCATTTAGAATCGTCTCAATCGAACCGTCAAATTGATGCTTCAGATCGTATTTCGTGTCGGCAAACGCCGCAATCAATGCGTCTATGCCCGCACGCTCTATCTCGAGAACTTCGAGGGCGGTTTCTGTCGGGACACTCATTCCGATGGATCCTTCATGCGTTTCGACCGTCGACATTAGCAGTATCGCTCCCAGCGTGGCAAAAACCAATCCGTGAAAGCAGCGATGCCATCGCTTAAGCTGACTTTGGGCGCATAGTCGAGTTCTTCTCGGGCGCGATCAATATTCGCCCAAGTGCGTTCGAGATCGCCACGCTGCATATCTTCATACTCTTTGACGGCTTCGATTTTCACGCCTGACTCTGTCAGATGAATGAGATCCATCAGCGGTTCTGGTCGGTCATTGCCAAGATTATAGACTCGGTGAGGGACGTTCAGACCGAGCGTGCTGGCCGGGCGCTCAAGGGCCGCTATGGTGCCGGCGACGATATCGTCAATAAAGGTGAAATCACGGCTCATTTTGCCATGGTTGAAGACCTTGATCGGCTGTCCTTTCAGCATCCGCTCGGCGAATATCCAGTAGGCCATATCCGGCCGCCCCCATGGGCCATAAACGGTAAAGAATCGCAGGCCGGTCAACGATAGCCCATATAACCGGGCATAGGATTGCGACATCAGCTCGTTGGACTTTTTCGTCGCGCCATAGAAAGAAACCGGATCATCGGTTTGATCGGTTTCAGTGAATGGGATTTTGGTATTGCCGCCATAGATCGAAGACGAGGACGCATAGACCATGTGCTCGGTCTCAAGGTCGCGCGCCAGCTCCAGCATCGCAAAATGACCCGCCAAGTTGGCTTCCGTATAGGCCGCAGGGTTTTGCAAAGAATAGCGCACACCAGCTTGGGCAGCCAAATGGAGTATCTTGTTTGGGCGGCGCCCATCCAAGGCTGATTTCATGGTTGCGATTGAAGAGACATCGAGTTCATGAAACGAAAACTCCCCCTCACCGCACAAGGCGTTCAGGCGGTCCCGCTTAAGTTGCGGCGAATAATAGTGATTCAAACTATCAAAACCGATAACCGAATGCCCTTCGCGCAAGAGCGATTGCGCGACATGAGCGCCGATAAAGCCTGCAACGCCGGTGACGAGGATGGTCATGCACTTCCTTTAGGCCTGATTCGATGGCCTTGGTGCTGTGTCACATAGGGCTTTTCAGGCCGGGCGAACATATATCCGCTGCTAATTGACGAATACAGAAACAATACACCGCGCGCGCCACGCGCCAATTGCCCTTCAAGATTCACTGTTGGCAATATGTCTGCACCACAAAACGGCTCTTGGAATTGCTCTCATCGACCACTAGGAGCTTAGAACAGTCTCCTCGTACCTCTTTGAAAAGGGCGCAAATGAAAACCCTGATCGTCGTCCCGTCGCGTTTCGCGTCGACCCGGTTTCCGCAAAAGCCGCTGCATGAGATTGCCGGGAAAACTTTATTGGCCCGCGTCGCTACAATTGCGCAGATCTGCGCGGCGGGGGATGAAGACGTTTCATTCGTCGTCGCAACAGATCACGCGGCGATCGAATCCCATGCGAAGGATCTAGGTGTCCCGGTCGTGATGACGGATCCGGATCTCCCCTCAGGAACGGACCGGGCTTGGGCAGCCGCAAATCTGTTTGCCCCAGACGCCGAGTTTATTGTCAACTTGCAAGGCGACGCTCCGTTCACGCCGCCAACCTATCTCTCCGCGATTATTGAGGCAGGCCGTACCTCGCCGCTCGATGCAGTGACGCCGATTGTGCAAATGTCCTGGGCGGCGTTGGACGAAGTTCGCGAACGCAAGAAGGACACGCCTTTTTCAGGCACCTCATGCATCGTGAATGCACAAGATGAGGCGCTCTGGTTTTCGAAGAATATTCTGCCAGCGATCCGCAAAGAGGATCAGATGCGGCAAAAACAGGATCTGTCGCCGGTGTGGCGGCATATCGGGCTTTATGGCTACAAACGTGATGCGCTGGCGCGGTTTGTGACGCTGCCGGAAAGTCATTATGAACGACTGGAAGGATTGGAGCAGCTTCGGTTCCTCGAAAACGGCATGCGTATTCGGGCGGTGAAAGTCGCGCCGTCCCCGACCGCCATGTGGGGCATCGATACACCGCAAGACGCCGCGCACGCTGAGAAGCTCATCGCCGAACATGGCGAACCGTTGGCTGAGTTTACCAAATGACCGACATCTATATCGTTCGGCACGGAAATACGTTCGATAAGGGCGATACGGTCACCCGCGTTGGGGCGCGAACGGACCTTCCTTTGTCGAGCTCCGGACAGAATCAAGCCGACCAGCTCGCAATGCATTTTCGCGAGATCGCGCCAGATGGATTTGATTTTGCTTTTTGCAGCGCATTGCAGCGCACGCGGCAAACCGCTGAAACCATACTGAGCGTCTGCGGTAGCCGGAGAGATCTGCAAGTGCTCGATTTCTTACGCGAGGTGGATTACGGGCCCGATGAAAACCAGCCGGAAGACCAGGTCATTGACCGGATTGGCGAAGCCGCGCTCAAAGCCTGGGATGAGGATGCGGTTCCACCTTCTGGATGGGACGTGGCACCCGGCGAGCTGATCGCAGAATGGGCGAGCCTGCTCAACACGCTGTCTGGTCCGCAATCGTTCCCACCCGTTTTGATTGTGACGTCCAACGGAATCGCTCGGTTTGTCTTAGATGTTGTGACCGAGTTTGAGTGCCAACCTGAATCGATCAAGCTCAAAACCGGCGCCTATGGTCTTATCCGAACAAAATCAACCGACGCCACTTTGTTGGCTTGGAACGTGCGTCCCTAATTCACAATCTCGTGGATCG
Source organism: Pseudomonadota bacterium (assembly GCA_039194965.1). GTDB lineage: Bacteria > Pseudomonadota > Alphaproteobacteria > Caulobacterales > Hyphomonadaceae > Henriciella. Next base: position 77,226 of record JBCCVQ010000013.1, read on the forward strand.
CTTTGAGCTCGCGCAGTAGAGGCTCGGCGGCGGTCAATGGCAGGCAACTTGGCCCATCGCAAAGCGCTTTGTCTGGATCCGTGTGGAACTCTAAGAACACGCCATCCGCGCCTGCGGCGACCGCTGACTTTGCTATTGTGCCCACACCTTCTCGCCGCCCGCCGGTAGAAGCTCCGGCTGTGCGTGGGTCAGCGCCCGGCAATTGCACCGCGTGGGTCGCATCGATCGTCACCGGGCAGCCGAGAGATTGCATTTGTTGGATGCTGAGCATGTCGACCACCAAATTATTGTAACCAAAGCTCGAGCCGCGTTCGCATAGGATCAATCGATTCTCAGGCAAAATTTCGCCAACCTTAGACACGATGTTTTTGGTGTCCCATGGGGCCATGAATTGCGGTTTCTTCGCGTGCACCACTTTGCCATACCGCTCGACCGCTTTTGCGGTGGCGACGACCAAGTCGGTCTGACGAACCAGGAATGCCGGTAGCTGAACCAAATCAGCTACTTTTGCGACAGCGTCAGCTTGGTGGGGTTCGTGAAGATCGGTGCAAATGCCAACGCCGAGTTCCTGCTTGATCTCCGCCAGCATAGGCACGCCGCTCTCGAATCCAGGACCGCGATAAGATTTGATCGATGACCGATTGGCTTTGTCGAAACTGGCTTTGAAAATGTATGGCAGAGCAAGCGTCTCGCAGATCGCTTTCAACTCTCTACCTACGGTCAATGCGAGTTCGACATCTTCCAGAACGTTTAAGCCCGCAATCACGGCCAAGGGTTGCCCTTTTCCGATTTGCCAATCCAGGGCGTCAAGTGTCACCACGCTCATCATCGTTCTCGCTTTTTTATGTGTTCGCGCCGCTCATAGTCAACCGCGCCGCACTTGGCCAGATGGCGAGGACAATAAGATCGCAGCTTCGCGCACTCGATTTGCAATTCCCGCCTGTACAAAGCCGGTATGCGTGCTATACGCCGACAAAATTCATATAAAGGATTGTTGATATGTCTCAGGACTACGCCGTCGCAGACATCAGCCAGGCTGATTTTGGTCGCATGGAAATCGAAATCGCCGAGACTGAAATGCCAGGTCTTATGGCCGCGCGGGCCGAGTATGGACCGAGCCAACCATTGAAGGGCGCCAAGATTGCTGGATCACTGCACATGACGATCCAGACCGCCGTGTTGATCCAGACGCTAGAAGCGTTGGGCGCGGAAGTGCGTTGGGCGAGCTGCAACATTTACTCAACGCAAGATCACGCCGCTGCAGCGATCGCGGATGCCGGCACACCGGTTTTCGCGCACAAAGGCGAAACTTTGGATGAGTACTGGCAGTTCGCTGACCGTATCTTCGAGTGGCCAAACGGCGAGACCGTCAATTTGATCCTCGATGATGGTGGCGACGCGACCATGTATCTGATCCTTGGCGAGAAAGCCGAAGCCGATCCTTCCGTCCTCGACAATCCTGGATCGGAAGAAGAAGAGGCTTTGTTCCGCCAGATCCGCAAACGTATGTCGGAGACACCGGGTTGGTTCTCGCGCATCAAGAACGGCATTCGCGGCGTTTCTGAAGAAACCACGACCGGCGTGAACCGTCTGTACCAATTGGCCAGCCGAAACGAGCTGCCTTTCCCGGCGATCAACGTCAATGACTCGGTCACGAAGTCGAAGTTCGACAATAAATATGGCTGTAAAGAATCGCTGGTCGATGCGATCCGTCGCGGGACCGATGTGATGATGGCCGGCAAGACCGCTTTCGTCGCTGGCTATGGCGATGTCGGTAAAGGGTCAGCGGCCTCGCTGTCTGGTTCTGGCGCCCGCGTCACGGTTTCCGAAGTTGATCCAATTTGTGCCTTGCAGGCGGCAATGGATGGGTATGATGTTCAAACCATCGACACAATGGCGTCGAAAGCTGACATCTTCGTCACTGCGACTGGCAACAAAGACATCCTGACCGTGGACCACATGCGCGCGATGAAGGATATGGCGATTGTCTGTAACATTGGCCACTTCGACAATGAGATCCAAGTCGAAGGTCTGCGTAATTTCAAGTGGACCAACATCAAGCCGCAAGTGGACATGATCACTTTCCCAGATGGCAAGCGGATCATCCTCTTGTCTGAAGGTCGCTTGGTGAACTTGGGCAATGCGACGGGGCACCCGAGCTTTGTGATGTCAGCGTCCTTTACCAACCAGACACTGGCGCAAATTGCTCTGCACGAGAACAAAGGTGAGTATGGCAACGAGGTCTATACACTGCCGAAGCATCTAGATGAGAAAGTCGCGCGTTTGCATCTTGAAAAGCTCGGCGTCGAGCTGACGGACCTTTCTGACGAGCAAGCCGATTATATCGGCGTGACACCGCAGGGACCGTTCAAGCCTGAGCATTATCGCTACTAGCCCGCTAAAGGAGACACACTATGCCATTGCAGCATCATGAGTTCACGTCTGAGAGTGTTTCTGAGGGACACCCAGACAAAGTTTCAGACCAAATCTCGGATGCGGTCGTTGACCTCTTCCTGGCCAAGGATCCGACCGCAAAGGTTGCGGTGGAGACGCTGACCACGACCAATCGCGTGGTTTTGGCCGGAGAAGTTCGGACCAATAATGGTGCGGTCATCACCAAGGACGAAATGAACCAAGCTGCGCGCGATGTGGTCAAGAAGATTGGCTATGAGCAGGATGGCTTCCACTGGCAGAATATGTCGGTCGAAAACCACGTGCACGGGCAGTCTGCCGAGATCGCGCAAGGCGTTGAAGCCGGGCAAGGTCTTCACCAAGAAGAAGGGGCTGGCGACCAAGGCATTATGTTCGGATACGCCACGGACGAGACGCCGGAACTGATGCCCGCGACTCTGGTCTATTCGCACCAGATTCTGCGCAAGTTGGCGGAGCTTCGTCACAATGGCACGCATCCAGAGCTGGAGCCAGACGCGAAAAGCCAAGTCACGCTTCAATATGACGGCTCTCGCCCGGTTGGAGTGAACGCCATTGTTGTCTCTCACCAACACAAAGACTCCGCGACGCTAGAACAGCTGCGCGAGGTGATCCGGCCCGTCGTCAATGAGGTCCTGCCGGAAGGCTGGTTCCCCGATGAGGACAAGTTCTACGTCAATCCTACCGGCCGTTTCGTGATTGGTGGTCCGGACGGTGACGCGGGTTTGACCGGCCGCAAAATTATCGTCGATACATATGGTGGGGCGGCGCCTCATGGCGGTGGCGCTTTCTCCGGTAAAGATCCGTCCAAGGTTGACCGGTCTGCCGCCTACGCGACGCGTTATCTCGCGAAGAACGTGGTCGCATCCGGCTTGGCCAAGCGGTGCAATATTCAAGTCAGCTACGCAATTGGCGTTGCGCAACCTTTGTCGCTCTACGTCGATACATTCGGAACCGGTGAAGTTGGCGAAGACACAATCGCAGCTAAATTGCGCGAATTGGTAGACCTGTCGCCACGCGGCATTCGCAACCACTTAAAGCTGGAAGCGCCCATCTACAGCGCATCCGCTTCGTACGGCCATTTTGGCCGCACGCCGACCGAAAGCGGTGCGTTCACGTGGGAAAAAACCGACCTCGTCAATGAGTTGAGCGCCCTTATTCGCTAATACGACGAGCGGTGCCCGATTTTCAAACACGTCCTGTGAAAACAGGGACGTATGGGCATTGTTTTTCCGTAATCTATAAAATTACTGTTGTCGCCTGACAGGCGATGTGCATACGTGGCCGTGAGAATGATCGGAGTTCGCCTCCGCTTAGAGGGAGTCATTCGTGGGTAGAGTACAGCCGCTATTTTCCGTGCTGATGGTAAATTACAATGCAGGTGAATTGCTTCAGAATGCATTGAATTCATTGAAAAATCAGACATTCAAAGATTTTGAAGTCCTCATTGTGGACAATCACAGCGAGGTTCATCCAATTGCAGACCTCGATACAGAGGGCATTCCAAAAATTCGCGTTTTACGCGAAAAAACGAATCACGGATTCGCTAAAGGCAACAATTTGGCGGCGCGAGAAGCCAACGGGAAATGGCTGGCTTTGCTAAATCCGGATGCCACCGCCGACCCGAATTGGCTGGCTGAAATTTACAAAGCCACGGAGCGCCATGAGAATTGCCGCGTCTTCGCGTGTGGTCAGATTAACATGGATGAACCCGAATTGCTCGACGGCGCAGGCGATGCCTATTTCGCGTTCGGAATTCCCTGGCGAGGCGGATTTGAGCGGCCGGTTTCTGAGCTCCCCAACCGAGACAGCTTTTGCTTTAGTCCCTGCGGAGCAAGTGCTGTTTATGATCGTGACCTATTTCTTGAAATCGGTGGGTTTGACGAGCGCTTTTTCTGCTACTGCGAAGATGTTGATCTCGGCATGCGGCTGCAACTCAGCAATGAGCGGTGCGTGTTCTTACCGGACGCGATTATCCACCACAAAGGCAGCGCCACCAGCGGGCGATATAGTCATTTCACCATGTATCACGGCTTCCGCAATCGGACCTGGGCGTACTTAAAGAATATGCCCCTTTCCGTATTGGTCCTGACCTTGCCAGGCCATCTCGTGCTGATGCTGTACATCTATATGCGCAATATGGGGCATGCTGACCTAAAAGGTATGCGCCAAGGCATGTGGCACGGACTCAAAGATGGCTGGTCACTACGCTGGCAAGATGAGTATACGGTCAAACCTTCGCGCCAGGCGATGTGGAATTTCATGCGTTCAATGGCGTGGAATCCCGTTCGGCTATCCCAGCGGGGCGTCCATGTTTGGGACGTGCAACCCGCTTAGTCTAGGTTCCAAACCCGTTTATGGAAATTCCAGGCTGACGAGACGATCGTGTCCATATCTGAATGTTCAGGAACCCAATTCAGGATTTCCTTGGACTTGGAAGTATCTGCATAAAGCGCAATCGCATCGCCGGGACGGCGCGGGCCAATCTCGACCGGCACGGGCTGACCCACGGCGCGTTCCACCGCATCCAACACTTGCTTCACGGTGAAACCATTTCCGGTCCCGAGATTAAGTTGCAGGCTATCGCCCGTGGAATCGATATGCTCTGCCGCGAGAATGTGCGCAGAGACCAAGTCCGCAATGTGAATATAGTCGCGAATACATGTGCCGTCAGGGGTCGGATAGTCGTCTCCGAAGAGCTTCATACCCTGGCCAATGCCTGCAGCGGCTTTGATCGCATTCGGAATGAGATGAGTCTCAGGATCATGCTCTTCGCCAACCTCTCCATCGAGATCAGCGCCGGCGGCGTTGAAATACCGCAGCGCCGCATATCGCAAGCCTTCCGCACGCGAGAGATCTTCCAAGATCGTTTCGACCATCAGCTTTGACCGCCCATAGACGCTCACGGGCCGTTTCGGCATGTCCTCGACCAAAGGTAGGCTTTCCGGGTCGCCATAGATTGCGCAAGTGGATGAAAAGATGAAATTATTCAACCCAAGATCTAGCATCGCCCGAACCACGTTCAGCGTTCCGGCAACATTGTTCTCATAGAACGCGCCCGGCGCTTTCTCACCTTCGCCGACTTCGATATTTGCCGCAAAATGCATGACCGCATCCGGGCGAATGCGCTCAAGCGCAGCGCGAATCTGGTCTTCATTGCGGATGTCGCCTTCAATCAACTCGCCCCACTTCACCGCGTGGCGATGACCGCTTGAGAGATTGTCGAAAACGACCGGTTCTCGTCCACTGACCTTGATCGCTTTACACGCGTTCGCGCCGATATAACCGGCGCCGCCAATAACGAGAATTTTTTTGATCACGATCTCGATCCCTTGTCCCTAAATGTGTCCCAGCCTGGGCCGTGTTTGCCTTAGACTGGTTAATCACTCAAGGATCAGACCAAGATTTTGCGTGGATTATTCGCGCTTCTTGCCATCATGATCGGATTGGTCCCGGGTCTTGTTCAGGTGATCCTGGGTTTTCTCAGCTTTGGTGCGTCCAAATTTGATCCGGTTTTGTTGCGCGCGCTGCTCTTTCTCAGCGCGCGCTTTGGCTTTGCGAAACTTGTTGAGATTGATCGGCTCGACCAAACTTATTCTCCGCGATGGGCGTTGCGCCACTGTTCCATGGCCAAAGAAATCGCGAATGTTTCCCGATACTTAGGGCTTGAAGCGGGACGCGGGGCCTTGGCAGATGTGAGCGCCATAATCTCTGCTAGCTTATTATGTGCCGCGCCTGCTTGCCCGGCGCCGATATAGGCATGCAATTCAACCAGAGCGCTCGATAGGGGGTCGTGGGCACGAATGACGAAATAAGGCTCATCCTCAGCCAAACGCGGCATAACATCAAATTCAGACGGATTGGCTTTCGAGCCAACAGGTGCGGTGTTCATCGTAAAATAGCTTTCTAATTAGCCTTAGTGATTCTCTCGCCTTAATAGCGTGATTTTTCAATCGCGTCAGTTCCCATAGAAGAGGCGGGACAGGGCCCAGTGAAAAACATAATCAATGTCGTGGAAGGATGTAATGAACTCACCAAGGTCGGATTCAGGGATAGCGGCCATACGATACGTAAGCACCATCCAGCTTTGATCTTCGTGCTGCAAAATTGGGGTCATCGGCGCAATTTCGGGCAGGGCGTTTGCGTCGATCAAAGGCGCGACGATAACAAGGCTTGAGGTTTCCAATCCTTGATATTGCAGGATGATGACAAAGTTCGTGCTGTCTTTCAGTTGATAGACACCGTACTGTTTCATTTAAAATGTACGCAGGCCATCGGACCACAGGCCATTCTCTTCAATGTCTTTGCGATGAGCCGCGAACGCCTCTTTATTTTGTTCAATCCAAGCTTCAATGCGTTTGCGTTTAACCGCCTCGGTTATGGCTTTATCGGCAATGGCGTCCGGGTCTAATCCGAGTGCCTTGGCCTGTTCGCGCATCTCATTGTCAAACGGGACGGGATCTTCACGAACGGATCCATGGGAATTTGCAACAACGCCTAGCAAATCTGCCGCCGTGACACGGCCATGAGTCATGCGTTCTATCTGTTTGGCCATTTCAGGTCGGGGTCGACGTGACCGGTTTTCGTAGGCCGTGACAGTAGAAACACCGATCCCAAGCAAGTCCGCGACTTGCGCGACGGTCCAATTTTGTTGTTTACGCCAAGTTCTAAGATTCATGCTACATTTATACTACAAAATGTAGTGCATCGCAATCAAAGATCAGCCCGGCCCAATCATCTTTTCAGGCCGCACAATCGCGTCGAAGTCTTCCGCTGGAATGCCATCGGCGATTGCTTCTTCTCGCAAAGTCGTGCCGTTCTTGTGCGCCGTTTTTGCGATCTTCGCGGCGCGATCATAGCCATACTTTTCTTTCAGCGGGGTGACGAGCATCAGCGAGTTTTCCAGGCCTTTCTGGATGTTGTCCAAGCGCGGCTCAATGCCGACGACGCAATTGTCGGTGAAGGAGACCGCTGCATCCGCGAGCAAGCGGATGGATTGCAACAAATTGTAGCTCATCATCGGATTAAACACGTTGAGTTCAAAATGTCCTTGGCTGCCGGCAAATCCGATTGCGGCATTGTTGCCGTGAATATGCGCGCAAACCTGTGTCATCGCTTCGCACTGCGTTGGGTTCACTTTGCCTGGCATAATGGACGAGCCAGGCTCATTCTCTGGCAAAGCGAGCTCGCCGAGACCGGAGCGCGGGCCGGAGCCCAAGAAGCGGATATCATTGGCGATCTTGAAGCAAGACATGGCGGCGGTCGTAATCGCGCCATGCGCAAATACCATCGCATCATGCGCCGATAGCGCCTCGAACTTATTCGGGGCTGTGACAAAGCTAAGGCCAGTGATTTGCGCGATCTTATCGGCGACCCCTTCGGCAAACCCTACCGGCGTCGACAAGCCGGTGCCCACAGCTGTGCCGCCCTGCGCCAGCTCGAGCAAAGCAGGCAATGACTGTTCGATCCTCTGAATGCCCATTTCAACCATTTTGGTATAGCCGGAAAATTCCTGGCCAAGCGTCACAGGCGTGGCGTCCTGCGTGTGGGTCCGTCCGATTTTGATGATGTCGGTCCAGGCCTGAGCTTTATCGTTCAGCGCATTGTGCAGCTGTTGCAATGCGGGCAGCAAACGGTGCGTAATCTCCTCTGCCGCGGCAATATGCATCGCGGTCGGGAACGTATCGTTGGAGCTTTGGCTCATGTTGCAATGATCGTTTGGGTGGACCGGGCTCTTTGAACCAATCTCGCCGCCCAGCAGTTCAATGGCGCGATTGGCGATCACTTCATTGGTGTTCATGTTGGACTGGGTTCCGGAACCGGTTTGCCAAACCACCAATGGGAAATGCGCGTCGAGCTTCCCCTCAATCACTTCATTTGCGGCGGTGATGATTGCGTCGCCGAGTTTTGCGTCGAGCTTGCCGAGCGCCATGTTGGTCTCAGCCGCCGCGCGCTTAACAATGCCGAGAGCGCGGACGAGGGGAAGCGGCTGCTTTTCCCAACCAATCTTGAAATTGCCCAGCGATCGTTGCGCTTGCGCGCCCCAATACTTGTTTCCTGGGACTTCGACATTGCCCATTGTGTCGGATTCAATCCGTGGGGTGGCGTCGTTTCCAAGTTTGCCCATGTCGCTGTCTCCATACTCGCCGCGGTCATTTGAAAGCCGCGAGGTAGCACGCCGCGCCAAATGCGCAAGCGACAAGGGTACGCAGGGTTTAGTTTGTCGCTGAAGTGGAGGCTTGCAAGGCTTCTGATGCCGGCGCCCAAATCTGGGTCTGACAAATTGGTCCGATGCATCCTTTTACTTGCAATTGACCATCCTCGAGCCGTTTTAAGCGGGACGCATAAGACTTGTCATTCTCAGGGTCGTAGATTGTGCCGCCGCGCCAATCTTTGCGACGCTTTTCGAAACCTTGCAGCATCAGCAATCCAAGCACCGGTTCACCCGCTTGGGTCAGCGCGGTTTCGGGCGTCATGCCGGGTTCCATCGCATTGGGATCGATCCAAGAGACACGGCCACAGGGGCTGCCATCACCACAATCTTCAATCGTTACAGTCGATGTGCCCGCTTGCGTTAGATAAGTGCCGAACACATCATGACCATCCTGTGCTTGCGCGCCTAGCAAAAAAACAGCCGCGCTCGCCGCCAATCCCATCCATTTCAACATCCATGACTCCTCGGTCTTTGTCCCACCATTTATTCGTTATGGCGCGCTGTGACAGATTTTCCACCTTCACAGACATTAATCCTCGTTTACCTTTATCAAGATGATTCACATGGTGAAACTCTGCGTTGGGGCCGATGATGCCTCCGATATCGAGCGTTGGCAGACGCGACTCATGCAGTCGTCGCCATTGCCGTATCACCATACCCGGATGGTGCCGAAACGGGCTGGCGAGCTCAGCGATGGTGGCTCAATGTATTGGGTGACCAAGGGCATAATCTTGGTCCGCCAGCGGATTCTAGATGTCAAAGAAATTGCTGACCGCAGTGGTCGCAAAGCGTGTGAGCTGGTTTTCGATCCAGAGCTGATTGCGGTTGAGCCGACCCCGAAACGGGCGTTTCAAGGCTGGCGCTACTTAAAACCGGAGGATGCCCCCGCGGATCTAAAGGCAGGATCGGGCACGATCGAAATGCCAGCCAATCTGCGCGCCGAGTTGCGCGAAGCGATGGTTTGGTGAGGGATTAACGCAGGGCGTGCAGCGCCATTTCGGCATCTGCGGCACAAGAATTCGCCGGTGTGTGAACCCCGACCGCACGGGCTGAGGCGCGTCTTTGAGCGGCGATCGCGATCACTTCCGCATCCGCGAACATTTCGGCCAAACGACGTAAACTTTCGCGCTGATCGCTATTTGCAGCGGGCGATTCCAATTCGATCAACTGGGTTTCCGATTCAGCGGCCATACCCCGGAAAATACAGCCAAGATCACCTGGGCCGTTCGAGTGATCAATCCAGCGCGCCAAGTCTGCTGATGTGCGTCCAAAACGGTAAACGTCGAGCGCGTAAGTGTCTGAAACTTCAGTTGATTCACCCATATCAACAGAGGAAATCAACTCGGATGTCTCCAGCGACAACCGTCCAGCCTCGATCCCCCATTGGCGCGCGAGTTCGGTACTCGCTTCAGCCGTAATCGGGGCAGCAAATAGACAAAGACAGGCCAAAAAACGTTTCATGATGGCAGGTTTCCACTTCGAACTCGCTATTATTCCAGCAAGCTGCGTGCCATCTGAGCGCGTTTACTTTTTCATGAACGCGTTAATCCGGTCGTGCATATCCGGCCCGACGCCTTCACTCTCGGTGATCTCCCATTGCAAGCCAGCGTCCATTGGGTCGCTATCGGTCGCTTCGAGAAGACGTTTATTCGCTGCGTGGGAGAAGCTTGAATTGGCCAATATCTTCTGCCCGAAAGCCCGCAATTCATCTTCGAACTCAGCCTCGGCGAAGACCGCTTCGCATAGCCCCATTGCCAGTGCGGCATCGGCGCGGATTGTTTCTGCGGTGAACATAAGGCGTTTCGCCGTGGCGATGCCGACGCGGCGTGGCAGACGCTGGCTCATTCCCCAGATCGGCGTGAGCGCCCATTTGGCGTGTGTGTCGGCAAATTTTGCGCTGTCGGCGGCGAGGATAAAGTCCGCTGCAAGGGCGACTTCCAAGGCGCCTGTATAGCAATGCCCATGCACGCCCGCGATGACCGGTTTGGGTAGCTTTTCCATCAAGCGCAGCGTTTCAGAATGCCACCCGCGAGACGGGACGTCTTCGCCTTCGGCGATGTCCGCTAAGTCGTGGCCAGCTGAGAAACACTTTCCGGCACCGCGCAGAATGACGCAACCGATTGAATCATCTTTGCGCAAATCGATCACATGTTGGCGTAACTCCCTGAACATGCCGACCGTCAGCGCGTTCAGCTTGTCCGGTCGGTTGAGCGTCAGCCAGCTCAGTCCATTTTCGTCCTGCCGTGTCACCAGATCGCTCATCGCTCAGATCTCCAAGTCTGCGTTCAGCCAAGGCGTTTATGCCTTTGTCACTGATCGCATAGACCCTATTCCGATTCTGGGTCTAGGCTTTCGCGACGGGAGCCACTTATGTAATCGTGAGCGAAACTGCGCAGGAACCGAAGAAGGAGCGCCCCGTGGCTGATACTGAATACACCCCCCCAAAGGTCTGGACTTGGGATCAAGAGAGCGGGGGACGCTTTGCTAACATTAACCGGCCCATAGCCGGTCCGACTCATGACAAAGAGCTGCAAGTCGGCAAACATCCGTTGCAGCTCTATTCCTTGGCCACACCAAATGGCGTGAAAGTGACGATCATGCTCGAGGAGCTGCTCGCCGCGGGCCATTCAGGCGCAGAATATGATGCCTGGCTGATCAATATTGGCGAAGGCGATCAATTTGGCTCTGGCTATGTTGAGATTAACCCGAACTCCAAAATCCCGGTTATGGCCGACCATACGACCGACCCTGTCACGCGCGTGTTCGAAAGCGCCTCGATTCTCACCTACCTCTCTGAGAAGTTTGATGGCGCCTTTATGCCGAAAGACCACAAGGGTCGAACGGAAGCGATGAACTGGTTGTTCTGGCAAATGGGTTCGGCGCCATATCTTGGCGGCGGCTTTGGGCATTTTTACGCCTATGCGCCGTTCAAGATGGAATACCCGATCAATCGTTTCGCGATGGAAGTGAAACGTCAGATGGATGTGCTCGACCGCCACTTGGCGGACAATGAATACATGGCCGGCAGCGAGTATTCGATTGCCGACATGGCGATCATGCCTTGGTACGGTTCGCTCGCAAAAGGCGTTCTTTACGAGGCTGCGGAATTCCTCTCTGTTCACGAATATGAGCACGTCAACCGCTGGACCGATCAGCTGATGGATCGTCCAGCCGTCCAACGTGGGCGTATGGTCAATCGTGTCTGGGGTGAGCCATCAAGCCAGCTTCCAGAGCGTCATGATGCCAGCGATTTTGAACTGCGCACCATGGACAAGCTGCAGCCAGAAGAGAACTAAGCGAAGTCAAATCCACTTTGCCAAAAGCGCGTGAGCTCGGCATAGCTCGCAGCGATTTCATGCGCCCCAGCCGCGCGCAATCGCGTGGCCATTCCACTGTCGGAATGGCCACCGCCCGTGAACCCTATGACCGACATGCTAGCGGCGCGGGCCGCCATCACGCCATGCACACTGTCCTCGATCACCAGACAGCGCTCAGGCGCGATCTGTAATTTGCTCGCCGCGTGAAGAAACAGGTCCGGCGCCGGTTTTCCACGCGCGACATGCTCTGAGGAATAGATGTGGTCGCCAAAAAAGTGGACCAGATCGGTGATTGTCAGTTTAATCTTCAACCGCTCAAACGCTGCCGAAGATGCGACGGCGTATGGAGTTTCAATCCTGCGAAGTAGCTCTGCGGCGCCGGGCATGGCCCGCAAGTCCGACTCAATACGCGGCCAGGCGCGGCGCTTAAGCTCCGCCAGAAAGTGAGACGGCAGGGGCGCATTGTGAAGGTCGCGATGATCGTCGTCTAAAGCGGAGAGAAAGTCGGGCGGAGACAGGCCCACAAAACGAGAATTGTAGACCTCGTCTTCATAGTGGAGACCGAATTCGGCCAACAGTTCTCGCTCAACCGCGGTATGGATCACCTCGGAGTCGACGAGCACGCCGTCATTGTCGAAGATGATGGCTTGTATAGACATTGGCTCAACGCCCTACAGCAAATCCCCACCAGCCGCCGCAGCGGTCGTGCCGTCCTTTTTGAAAGCGCGGATGACATTTTTGCCGGTGATCCACTTATGCACTTCATCAGGACCGTCGACCAGGCGTTGCGACCGAATATGCGTGTACCATGCGGCGAGCGGTGTATCGGTGGAATAGCCGAGCGCGCCGTGCAGCTGAATGGCGGTGTCGACGACTTTGTGGACCATGTTCGCGAGGAACACTTTGGCGATGCCATTCTCTTGGCGGATATCCAGTCCGTTCTCAGCCTTATAAGCAATGTGCATCAGCATCAGGCGTGCGATGTAGAGCTGGCTGGCACACTCGGCCAACATGAACTGAACGCCCTGGCGCTCTTCCAAGCCTTTGCCAAAGGTCGAGCGCTGCGTGACATGGGCTGTCGCCAGATCGAGGGCGCGCTGCGCCATAGCGACATTGTGCATGCCGTGTCGCAATCGCCCATAGGCCAGGCGATGTTGGCCCATCGCGAAGCCTTGGCCTTCGCCACCCAGCAAGTTTTCTTCTGGGACGACCAAATCCTCGATCGCAATCTCGCAGTGCGCCGCACCCATGGCTTCTTGATAATCCTTATGGATGGCCATGGTCGGGATGTTGCGGAGGATGCGATAGCCGGGATTAGGCAGCTCGACGATGAAAGTCGAGAATTGCTGATGGCGCGGCGCTTCTGGATTGGTCTTGGCCATCACAACCGCGATGTCTGCGACATTGGCGGAAGACGAATACCACTTCTCGCCGTTCAAGATATAATTGCCTTTGCCATCTTTCTCAGCGCGAGTTTGCATCCCCGTCGCATCTGCGCCAGCCGCTTTCTCGGTCATCGAATAGCAAATGCGCTTTTCGCCATTGAGCAGTGGCTTGAGGAATTTCTCTTTCTGGAAATCAGTCCCATGCGCCAAGAGAGTCAGCATGGTCGCATCATCTGGCCCCTGACTGTTCATCGAGAGCGCGCCGAGATGGCTCTGGCCCAGTTCCATTTGAACCAAGGCATTGGCCAAAGGCCCAAGCCCCATGCCACCATGTTCTTTTGGAATGAAGGGAAGCCACAAGCCCTGCGCCCTGGCTTTCTTACGGAGGTCGCTCAAAACTGAATCGAGCGCTTCGCCACTATGCAGGCGCTTCTCGGCTGGAATGCATTCGTCTTGGACCCATTGACGAACACGGGCTCGCATTTCTTTCGCATCGTCCGGTATTACAAAATCAATCGCCATGGGGGTCTCCTGCATATGTCTCGTCCGGTCATAGAAACCTAAAGGCCGAAGGGCGGAAACCTATGCCCCAGCGGAAGCGGAAACTGCACCGTCAGTCTCCTAATCGGTCAATCGACTGACATTGGCCTGAGATGATGCGTAATTCTTTCCCAACCGCGCCGGATTGCAGGTAGCCGGTAAAGCCAGATCGAGCCGCGATCTGCCCATAGGCTTCTTCGAGGTGCGGGCTCGCGCGTCCAGGAATTGCAATCCCGACAATTTTCGAGTCGGCATCGACAATGTGAAAGCGCGGTCCTTGCCGCTCGCGCCTGGACGCAAACTGCCAACCATAGATCCGAACATAGCCAGGCTCATTGTCGATAATCTCAAAATTTTCCAAATCGCCGGCGCAGGTTCGGTGGGTGGAGAGCATGGCGGATTGGCCGAGCAGCTCACGCGCAGATTGAAGCTCTAGGGTGCCGAATATACCAAGATCTGCGTGTGACGCCGCGCGCGCGATGGCGAGGCTATGATCTGTGTTCGGATGGACAAGCGACACCAGTGTATCATCGCCAATCCCAATTTCGAGCGCTAGGGCCGCAACGTGTTTCTGGTGATTGATTTGGTGCATCGGCGTCAGCGCGCGCACTTGCCCGACCATGAGTAAACAGAGCGCCGTGATCGCGGCACTGAATGTTATGTACGGCCGCGACGCGCCCAAAGTGTGAAACCGCATCAGACGGGGCGAGGCGATGCAAAACAAAGCCGCCCATGCCATTAGAACCGGCGTCGTGTAGCGGCTGCTAAAGGCGGAGTCGAGGCCAAAGGATAAACGTCCCGTGGCGGTCACAAACGCTCCGGCGCCAACGAAAATGATGAACAATAACAATCCAAACGAGACCGGATGTGCAGGACATCGCCGTACGGCCAACGCGGTCAGCCCGGATGCCGTAACGGCTAACCCCAAGCCGACCAGCGCTGAGAGACCCTTCACCAAGTCCGAGGATCCAGCGATATAGACACCGGGATTTCCAAGATAGGTAAATGTGTAAAGCAGAATGCTAAGAGGTTGCGAGGTGAGCGTTTGCAGAACGGATCCGTGCGCCGATGGCTGATGGTAGTCGCTGAAATACAAGCTGATGACGATTGCCGCGCACAGCGCTAGGACGATGATGGGGCCTGGTTTCATGCGCAGCAAGACGGCACCGAACGCCATTAGAGGAAGCGCGAATACGCCATTCGCCATGGTCAAGCTGCTCATCGCGCCGAGCAAGACTGCGCTTAGAAACCAACGATTCCAAGTCCCAGACCGAACCGCGGCTTGGCCGAGCGACAAGAAGGCCAGAAGCGGCAGCAGCTGGGCCAGGAAAAACTGGCTTTGAAAGGCCCAAGTGAAATTGACCTTTTGCGCCCAGAGAAACAGCCAGGCGCCGAGTAAGGCGACCAATATCCAACGGTCTGGGTGTTTCTCGGCCGCGTTCAGCGCCAGTAAGCACCGGGCGAGGACCGCCCAAATGGCAAGCGCGAAGAGATAATTGCACACGACCAAGAAAGCGCTCGCGCCATCAAACACGTGATAATCGACGAGGAACAGCAAGCGCGAAAGGACAATGCGGTGCTCGTTGTGCTGTGAGAATAAAAGGCGGAAGGGGTCATCATCGAAACGTTGCACGAATTGCAACGTCGCGCCCCACATATCCCAATAGGGGATGGGCGAATATCCGATCACTCCGCCGATGAAAGAGAGACCTATGAGGCTAGCGCTCAGGCTATAAATGGTCAGCCTGAGCCAGTTCAGTTTAGGGGACATTAGACCCTCGGTGCTAATCCCCTAGCACTCAAAAATGGGCGTGCCGAACTCGCCTTCGAAAGTCAAGGCGTCCCTCACGCTAGCGCAATTTTTTAATTGACTGGGCGGCTGAGCCTTACAGCGCTTGTTCGAAAATGCGTTCATAGTCGGCTTGCTCAGCCGGACGCGCATTGCCGCGGTGGGCTAAGTCGTTCAAGGCGAACTCAACAATTCCTGCCCCATCAGAAGATTCAACACCAATCGCGGAGAGGGTTGAAGGAATGCCGAGATCCTCATTCAGTTTTGCGATCGCATCAGCCAGGTCAGCGTTCGATGAGAGGCCCATCGCAAACCGCAGTCGCTCATATTTTTCCGGCGCAGCGCCTTCGTTGAATCGCAAAAGGTGCGGCAGGAAAATTGCGTTTAGCGTTCCGTGGTGCAGCTTCTTCTCTTTCAACCGGCCAGCCGCGTGACTAAGCGCGTGGACCGAACCAAGACCTTTGGTGAATGCCAGCGCGCCTTCATAGCTTGCCATCATCATGTTCCAACGCGCATCTCGGTCCGAGCCGTCCGCGACAGCACGCTTCAATGCGCCGGTTTTGATCGCGCGGTTTAAGCCATCATAACCGATGCCTTCAGCTGGTGGATTGATCGCTGGAGTTAGAACCGCTTCGATACAATGCGTGACCGCGTCCATTCCGGTCGCTGCGGTTAGCAGCGGGGGCAAGCCGAGCGTCAGATCGGGATCGCAAATGGCTGTCGAGGGAATGAGATGGGGCGACGCAAAGGTTTCTTTGCGCCCATTATTCATTGTTGTGATCATGCCGACTGACACTTCAGAGCCGGTTCCTGCCGTCGTCGGTACCGCGATCAAGGGTGGTAATTTTCCGATAAGTTTCGCGCCGCCCGTAATGGCTGCATACTTTTCAAGCGGTCCGCCCTGGCTGGCGAGCAGACCCACCGCTTTGGTGAGATCCATAGCCGATCCACCCCCGAGCGCGACCAGTCCGTCAGCGTTGGCGGAATTGTATAGCGCAGCCACTTCGATCGCTTGGTCTTCGGTTGGGTTTGCCACTGTCTCTGCAAACACCGCCGCTGGCGCCATGCCCAGGTTTTCCAGCACGGTGTCTAGCAATCCCACGGCTTTGATGCCTGGATCGGTAATCACCATGGGGCGGGATACGCCAAAGCCTGTGAGGGTCGAGCCTAGCTGCGAAATCGCGCCATGATCGAATATGCAAGTGGTTAGAAAATTGATCACGGCCATGTTGGGTCCTCCGGTCTGGTGCATTGTCTGTTTGCGGCCTAGAAAGCCCAGAGCGTCGGTCAGGGCAATCGCTGTCCCTGCGGCAGGAGATGTTGGAGGATGGCGAATGAGCCTTTTGGGAATCGGATTGTTGGGCGCTGCGCGGATTACCGAGACGGCGATCGTTCACCCGGCGCAGGTGATGCCGCAATCCAAGTTAGCCGCAATTGCCGCGCGCGATCGTGGTCGTGCGGAAGACTATGCCAATCGTCATCAAGTTGCCGAGGTCTTCGATACATATGAAGACGTTCTGTCCGCCAAGTCCGTCGATCTGATTTACAATCCATTGCCAATCAATTTGCACGCCGAGTGGACCATTAAGGCATTGCAGGCAGGCAAGCATGTTTTGTGCGAGAAACCGTTCGCGATGAACGCAGTGGAAGCCCAAGCCATGTTGGACGCCGCACAGGCCAGCGGTCAGCGTTTGATCGAGGCGTTCCACTATCGCTATCATCCGGTTTTTGAGACCTGTTTGAGTTGGCTCGCCGCGGATGAGATTGGCGAGTTGCGCGAGATCCACGCGGTCTTTGACGTCCATATCAAAGATAATGGCCATGAAATTCGGCATCGCCTCGAAACCGGCGGTGGCGCGATGATGGACTTGGGGTGCTACCCCCTCCACTGGGCGCTCAGCCTCACAGGCGAGGCGCCGTCCGAGATTGAAGCATCAGCTGAGCTAACCCCGGTCGGCGTCGATGAAACCCTGTGCGCGCAATTGCGGTTTCCGTCTGGCGTGACCGCACATCTCTCGACCAGTATGGCGGAAGGCGCCAAGTTTCGCGCGGCGATGAAACTTGTCGGCACCAAAGGCGAGATAGAGTTCAACAACCCTCTCGCACCGCACAATTCAATGGTTCCGGGTTGGCTGAAAACAGCGGCAGGGCGCGAGGCTGAGATCAGTCCGATCACCACCTATACTTGGCAATTGGCGGCTGTCTTAAAAGCGATCGAGCACGGCAGTCCATTACCCACCGAGGGTGAGATGATCCTGCGGCAGCAGACCAGTTTGGACCAGATCTATGCGGCTGCGGGACTCCGCCATTTGCGGTATCTACAGGCATGATCTTGACTAATTAGTCTCGAATGAGACATAAATGTCTCATGAACAATTCTATTAGACCTCCCACGCGCGACGCGATTATCGATGCGGCTTTCGCGGTCTTGAGCAAGAATCCTAGTGCCGCCTTGGCAGATGTAGCGGCACGCGCCGGCGTCGGACGAGCCACCTTACACCGCCATTTTGCCAGCCGCGACGCCTTGGTGCGCGCACTCGCTAAAATCGCCAATAAGGAAATGGACGAGGCCGTGGAAACCGCTTGTGCGGATGCTGCATCCTATTCGGAAGTTGCTCGATTGGCGCTAAAGGCGCTGATCCCGCTTGGTGATCGCTATGGCTTCCTGGCATTGGAGCCATTGGATGATGATCCCGATTTGCGCGCCGCTTACGAGCGCGAACAGCGCGAAACCGCTGAAATGATCGAAGCCGCCAAGCGCGAGGGCCTGTTCGATCGCGCGGTCCCCACGGCGTGGATTGTGCAGGCTTATGACCACTTAATCTATGCCGGTTGGGAAAGCGTCAAAGCGGGCGAAACCACACCGGATCAAGCCGCCGATCTCGCTTGGCGCACGCTTATCAACGGACTTGGAAAACCAAAAAAATGACTGCAGATACAATCTCCCAATTTGCCACCGATTTTGACGACGCGTTCTTTATCATCGGCGGTGCCGTCCTCGTCATCGAAGTGCTCAAGGCGCTGTTCTCCGGTTCATTAAAAAGCCGCACAGTGCTGGACATGATTGCCAGTGCTTCGACCTTCATTCCGGTTCTATTGGTCGAAGTGTTCCTGATGTCCGCCCTCTATATTGGCATGCAGATGTTTGCCGATGCCTTCGTGACATGGCAGCTGCCAATCACGCTTTGGACATTTGCCTTGGCCATATTGGCCTGTGACTTTGCCTATTATTGGGAGCATCGGATCGCCCATCAAGTGCGCCTCCTGTGGACCCAGCACGCGGTGCATCACTCATCGCGGGAGATGAATATCACCGTCGCGATCCGCTTCGGTCCATTTGAAGGGTTTGCCTCGGCCCTCTGCCACTTTCCTTTGATCTTGGTGGGTTTCCCGCCGGCAATGGTGTTTGCTGGGATTATTATCGTCCTCGGTTATCAGACTTGGATCCATACAGAACTGATCGGCAAGCTCGGGCCGCTTGAAGGCGTTCTTAACACGCCGGCCAATCACCGGGTCCACCATGGTTGCGACGAAAAATATATCGACAAAAATTATGGCGGTATCCTGATCATCTGGGACCGGCTCTTCGGTACTTATCAGCGCGAAGAAGAGACCCCGCGCTATGGTCTCAAACGCGACTATGATAGCATCAACCCGCTCTCCGTTTGGGTCTCCGAATGGCCTGGCCTGTTCGAGGATGTGAAAAAGTCCAAGAGCTTTGGCGACAGCCTCATGTACATTTTTGGTCGCCCCGGGTGGCAACCAAAACCAAAGACTTCAAGCAAAGTGCTTCTCGAACAAGGCCAAAACGGATAAGCGCATATTTGGGTCAACCAAGAGGGTGGAATAATGCGCTTAGTTTCAATTATAGCCGCAATGGCGATGGTGGCCGCGTGCGAGACTGTGCCGACCGAGACGGCTGAGCCAAGCGAGATACGCTACATTACCACCGACGCCGCGCGCGAGGCCGGGTTCCCGTTCTCGCCTGCAGTAGAGACGGATGGCTGGGTGTTCTTATCCGGCGCGCTCGGCATTGTTCCAGGCGGCGGTCTTGCACCTGGCGGCATTGGCCCGGAAACGCGCCAAACCATGGACAATATCCAAGCCACTCTGGAGTCCGAAGGGCTTGGTTGGGACCGCGTGGTCAAATGTTCGGTCTTCCTCGCCGACATTGCCGAATGGCCGACTTTTAACGAGATATACAAAACCTATTTCGACGGCGATTATCCGGCCCGCAGCGCCCTCGGTGCCAGCGGACTCGCATTGGGCGCTCGGGTCGAGATTGAGTGCATTGCCAAGCGCTAGTGAGCGACGTCTCCAAGGTGGCCAGTTTTCACATAGATGAGACAACCTTCATCTGACCAAGGATGATGTTGCGAACCATGCGGGCTGCGTAACCACGTCCCTGCTGGATAATCGCCCAATTCGTCTTGGAAGGTGCCTTCTAAGACCAGTATCTCCTCGCCGCCCCAATGTTGGTGCGGTCGAAATTTGGTCCCAGGCGCCCATCGAACAAGCGCCGCGCTTTCTGTTCCGTGGCTATGCAATGGTAGAACCGAGAGGCCAGGGACTTGCCCAGGCACGAACGTGGCGCCTTGTGTTTCACGCACTTTTTGTTCTGTGTCCGCGGCGTCGAACTGATGCAATTTAACGAAGATGGTGCAGCCATCCTTAGAGTGTGGGGTGTGTTTCGAGCCGATCGGATTGCGAACATACGTCCCTGGGGGATAGTCGCCATGCTCATCCGAGAACACGCCTTCAAGGACAAGAAACTCTTCACCCCCGCCATGCGTGTGCTCACTAAAATATGAGTCCGGCGCGTAGCGAACAATAGAAGTTGCGCGGGCGACTTCTTCTCCTATCCGGTCTAGCATTTGACGCTCAACCCCAGCCATCGGCGAAGCAACCCAGTTGCGGTCCTCGGGTCGAAGAACGACGCGTTCGGAAAAGTCAGCGTTCAGTCTCATAAGTCAGCTCCTACTACGGATTCGTCTAGGCCCAACGCGCACGCAGGGCGCGCGTGGATTGATCAAAGAGGGCAAGGTTTTTGCTCGCACGCGCCAACAATTGTGCACCTTCGACAAGTGCTAGCGCGGCGCTTGCTTCGGCCTCTGGCCCTGCGAGGAATTGGATCGAACCATCGACGTCGGCAGCCTCGAACACAGACTCGAGCCATCGCAAACTTTTGCGGTGAAACTGATCTAGCTGATCCAAGACGTCTTGGGACACGTGATCGCGACCGGCGCTCAAGGATACGCAAAGGCAGACCTGCTCGCCATTGTCCAAGGCGTCGCGATAGAGGGTCAGATAAGCCTCCATTTGCTCAGCCGCACTTTTGTTTTTGTCTTGGATCTGGTCGAGTTTTTCAAAAAACCGCTCAGTATAGCGTTCGATCAAAGCCAGACCGAGATCGGCCTTGGTCGGGAAATGATGATGGATGCTGGCTTTGCGAATGCCGATCTCGCGCGACAAGTCGGCATAGCTAAAGCCGTGATACCCACGTTGGCGAACCGCCTGTTCGGCGCTGTCGAGAAGAGAGAGGCGTGTATTCATGTAACCCTACCTAGTGATAGGTAGGGAGGTTTTCAAGAGGTGTGCCGGATGCTTGACAATCGCCCCTGCCTACCGCCCTTTGCGAACCAGATTTAGAGTAGAGGCGACCCCTAAGTGACATCCCCCATTCTGACCGTGAACGACCTAAAAGTTGAATTCGATACGCCAGATGGCGCAGTGCACGCTGTAAAGGGGATCAGCTTCGAAGTCGCAGCCGGGGAATGTGTTGGCATTGTTGGGGAATCTGGATCCGGCAAGAGCCAAACCGTCCTCGCCGCAATGGGTCTGCTCGCCGATAATGGCACCGCCACCGGATCCGTAAAATTTCACGACACGGACATGCTGACCGCAGATGCCAAAACGTTGCGCGACATTCGCGGCGACTCGATGTCGATGATTTTCCAGAACCCGCTGACCAGCCTGACCCCGCACATGACGGTCGGCGCACAAATGCGCGAAGTGCTGAAACTGCACAAAGGCTTAAAAGGCGAAGATGCGAACAAGGTTTGCGTGGATTGGCTGGAACATGTGCGCATCCCTGAAGCGCGCCGCCGAATGGATCAATTTCCGCATGAGCTATCAGGCGGTATGCGCCAGCGGGTCATGGTCGCGATTGCCATGTTGTGCGGACCGAAACTCTTGCTTGCGGATGAACCAACCACCGCGCTCGATGTGACCGTACAAGCGCAAGTTCTCGATTTGATGGATGAATTGAAGCGGGAAACCGGTACGGGTATCGCTTTGATCACCCACGATATGGGCGTCGTCGCGCGGATGTGTGATCGCGTCGTGGTGATGCGTCATGGCGAGATTGTAGAGACTGGCGACATTGACCAGATCTTTTACAATCCTCAACACGAATACACCAAGATGCTGCTCGATGCTGTGCCGCGCATTGACCAGCCTAATCGCCCCGGCCGTCCGAGCTTAGGGCCACCGCCGGCCGATGACATTGAACCGATCTTGCGGGCCGAAGACTTAAAAGTGCACTTTCCGATCAATGTGGGTGGCGGTCTGTTCGGCAAAACCAAACCGCTCAAAGCCGTCGATGGCGTCAGCTTTGATCTAAAACCTGGCGAGACCCTGGGTGTGGTCGGCGAGAGTGGCTGCGGGAAGTCGACTCTGGCGCGCGCTGTGCTGAAACTGGTGCCGCAAACAGCCGGCAAAATCGCTTGGATGGGCCGCGACATATCCACGGCTGATCGCAAAACTATGAACGCTTTGCGTGACGATTTGCAGATCGTTTTCCAAGACCCGATGGCCAGTCTCGATCCGCGCATGACGATTGGCACCTCGATCGGTGAACCGCTTACCGTTCATGCGCCAGAGCTGGATAAAGCCGCCCGTGAAAAACGAGTGAAGGAGATCATGCCGCGAGTTGGCTTGGACCCGGCGTTGATCAACCGATATCCGCATGAATTGTCGGGCGGACAGAACCAACGTGTCGGCATTGCGCGTGCCATGATCTTAGATCCGAAATTGGTAATCTGTGATGAAGCCGTCTCCGCGCTCGATGTGTCGGTGCAAGCGCAAGTCGTAGACCTTCTGATCGAACTTCAGAAAGAATTCGACTTGGCCATGATATTCATCAGCCACGACTTGTCTGTCGTTCGCGAAATTTCGCACCGCGTCATGGTGCTCTACTTGGGCAAAGTTGTCGAATTGGCGGGTCGCGAAGAGATTTACGAAGATGCGCGCCATCCTTATACAAAGGCGCTGATTGCCGCTGTCCCTAATCCCGATCCGAAACTAGAGCGCGCCCGAGAGCGGGTTAAACTGCAAGGTGACTTACCCAGCCCGCTCGATAGCCGCGCGCCTTTGCGCTTCTTAAAGTCGGTGATCGTCGATGATCCGGATGCACAGCAATATGCCCCGAAGCTGATCGAAATCGCTCCGGGGCATTTGGTGGCTGAACATGACCCGTTCGAGAGTTCGGGAGGGCTTCGGGCCTAGGAGTGGTTCAGCCTGTTTCTAGGGCTGGCTATTTCGCGCACAGCACATCGGTGAGGTTGCGGCGTCCGCGGTCGGCATAGACAGCGCGGCCAAGCCCCATATCGCGGCAGAACTGATTGGCATTGCCCCGGCCGACTGGAACGCGATCACCGTAAGCGTCGCGCGGGCGCGGGAAGAACACAGTTTGTCGGCCTTCAATACCTTGATTGTGGGCGCGATGATCGCCGCGGCCACGGCGATCGTTGCCATAATCGCGATCTCGGCGATGATTGGCGCGGCGCGC
The DNA here is from genome assembly GCA_039194965.1 of Pseudomonadota bacterium. Classification (GTDB taxonomy): domain Bacteria; phylum Pseudomonadota; class Alphaproteobacteria; order Caulobacterales; family Hyphomonadaceae; genus Henriciella. Next base: position 100,690 of record JBCCVQ010000013.1, read on the forward strand.
GCGACCGTCGAGGGGACGCATAGAGCTAATATTGTCGTTCATGCGCAGCGCGCTGAGATGGGCGGTCGGTCCATCAATCACGATACAACGTCCGCGAAAGTCAGGGTCGACGCAGACTTCCCATGCACCGCTCACATCAATCGAAGACACGGTGTCGTTAAATCCAAGCTCGCGCAAATTGTAGATCGGGCCATCCACAGCGAGTGCAGATCCTCGAAACTCCGGATGTTTGAAGATCACTGCGTCACCGCCGCGTGTGCCATATTCAGCGGCAGCGGGCAGGGCAGTGGCGACACAAACAGTGGCGGCGACAGCGAGGGCTTTAAGGGCACGGGTCATAATGCAGGGTCCTTGTATCAATCTTGATACCGACCTTATTCATGCCTTTCTGAACCCGCCGGGACAGAGATTTTCAGCTTGTGTTCAGCTACTCAGCGGCCCGCATTAGGCCCTGCATGCGATCAATCCAAATAAGCCAGGCTTTGCGACCGGTATCTGTCAGGAACACCCGTGTTTGTGGTCGACGTCCGACAAACCGTTTCTCTTGCCGCACATAGCCAGCGTCCTCGAGCTTGCGCAAATGGGTCGAAAGGTTGCCGTCTGTGGCGCCGACTTTTTCCTTCAGTTCACCGAAGATGGCGGGGCTGACGGTCGACAGGTAAGCCATAATTCCGAGCCGTAGACGCCCGTGAATGACATCATCTATTTGCGCGTGATCGAAAGGGTTGGTCGCATCGGACATATCAAGCTCCGCAGTCTTAGACGACGCTTTTGGGTTCGTTTCGGATCAGTACAAGACCCGGCAAAAGCACGGTCAAGAACATTCCCAAGGAGGCAACAGCCCAAATCTCAGTGGTGCCGTCAAACCAGATCGCGGCGGCAATCATTGCGAACGCGCCAGCGCCTGCATAGGTGAGTGCCTTGGTGTTCGCCATGACGCCGGATGTGATTAGCCCGGTGCCATAAATGGCGAAGACGAGGGGCAGTGACGATTCGAACCCGGGTACCGGTTCACCGGTTGCAAGCGATTTTGCGATAAGCGTTCCAAAATAGGCGAAGAGGGCAAATCCGCCGGCCATCCAAACTGTCGCTTCGGCGCGATTTCCGGCTGAGTTTCCGCCTGGCTTATTGCGGATCGTGTAGACCAGAAGCGCCTGGCCAAGGATGCCCGACGCGATAAAACAGCCCCAAACCCAAGCATACGCAATGTCCGGCCAGCCATACAAACCAGCGGCGATGGCGTAATGAAGGAAGTATGCTGTTGTGGTGAGCGCGCCCCAGAAGACGAGGAAGCGCCCGCCCAAAAGCGGGGCTTTCTGTCCGGCTTCAGCCAAATCACGCACATAAGCGATATCTTCGTGCAAACTCGATTGGTTCATCGAAATCTCCAATAACTTTGAAACACAAAGTACTCTGTTTCATGACAATGTCAACTCATCCGATTTTGCTTGGCCCCGCGTGTCAGCGCGATACATAAAAAGAAAGCACAAAATCGTCGGAGGTTCCCACTATGCCAGACGCTGCCAGTCAGCCGCCATTTCGCCCGCTTGCCCAAAAGCAACCCGACATTGAATGCACGCGAAAACCCGATGGAACGGTGTACCTTAAACAACGACACGCACCAGGAGATCGCCCGCGGTCTGTGCCGCACGCATTAGCTCAGCGTGCCGCAATGCATCCAGACCGTGACTGGCTTAAACAACGCAATCCAAAAACCGACCAATGGGAAGCGATTACTTATGGCGAGGGTCTGACGCGCACGCGTGCACTCGCCCAAGCGTTTTTGGATATGGGCGCAGGGCCCGATGCGCCGGTCATGATTCTCTCTGGCAACTCGATCGAGAGCGCGCTGGTTATGGTGGCCGCGATGACCATCGGTGCACCCGCGGCGCCGATTTCTGTGCCATACTCCTTGATGTCGAGCGACTTTGCTAAGCTGAAACATTGCTTCAATGCGGTTCGACCCAAAGTCTTGTTTGCCGCACAACTGAAGCCGTTTGAGCCAGCATTGGCGGCATTGGGCGATCATCGCTGTGCGGTTATCACAGCGGATGGCGCGAACGGCGCGACCTCCTATCACGGCCTGCTCGACACAGAGGTCACACCTGCGGTCGACGCCGCCTTGGACGCTCTGAGCGATGCAACGATCGGCAAATACTTGTTCACGTCCGGCTCGACCGGCATGCCAAAACCCGTGCCGACCACTCAGGGGGCGATGTGCTCCATGATTGGCGGCGTAGAGGGATTGCGCGATGATGCGCGTGATCCCGAATATGATCCAAACACGCCTGACAATGTGCTCGATTGGCTCCCCTGGAACCACATTTCTGGATCAAACGTGAATTTCAATGGAGCGCTGTGGATAGGCGCGACGTTCTGGATTGACGGCGGCAAGCCGACTGCGGCTTTGTTCGGCGAAACAATCCGCAACGTATTGGACTGTAAGCCCTCGACGTTTGGTACGGCGCCGATCGCGCTGGCAATGCTCGCAGAAGCAATGGAAGAAAACGACGAGTTGCTGCACGCCTTTTTCGCGAATATGCGTTCAATCGGATATGGTGGAGCGACTCTGTCGGATGACCTCTACGATCGTATCCAAAACCTAGCGATCAAAGCCACAGGCCGCCGCGTGCCGATCATCACAATGTATGGTGCGACGGAGACCCAAGGCATTACGGTTGTGCATTGGGAAGTGGAACGGGTCGGGTTGATTGGTCTTCCTATCCCAGGTCTGACGCTGAAACTGGTGCCCACCATGGGCAAGCTCGAGGTCCGGGTGAAAGGCGAGACCGTAATGCCGGGTTATCTCAATCTACCGGAAAAGAATGCCGAAGTGTTCGATGAAGAAGGCTTTTACTGCCTTGGGGACGCGGCCAAGTTCGTCGATGAAGAAGACCCCAACCAAGGCATTATCTTCGATGGCCGTGTCGGCGAGGATTTCAAACTCTCCTCCGGCACTTGGGTGAGTGTTGGTGTCTTGCGGCCGGACGTCGTCGCAGCATGCTCGCCTCTGGTGTTCGACGCTGTGATTTGCGGCCAGGACAAAAATTTCATCGGCGCCATGTTTTGGCCGTCGCCGGCGGCCTTTGAAGAGTATGTGAAATCCGCCGGCGGCGATCAGATGGCCGCGTTCATGCAGCTGAACAAAGACATCGCGGCCAAAGTGGCCGCCTTCAACGCAGCTGAGCCCGGTTCGTCACGCAGGATCAAACGGTTCTTGGTGATGACTGAACCGCCAAGCATCGACAAAGGTGAGATCACCGATAAAGGCTATGTGAACCAGCGCATGACACAAGATTGCCGTGCGGAATTGGTTGATAGCCTATTCGTCGACTCCCCGCCGCCCAACGTGGTTCAACTCTAAGGACTCCAATGACGCCTTCCAAGCGTAGACAAACCGGCCTGAAGCTTGGCTTGCTCTCTTTGGGCATGGTGATGTTGGGCTTTCTCGCGGTGTTTGTGTTTGGGCCCGCGCCCTCGCAACCGGTTGCGCAGCGAGATGACCAGGCCGCCTCGCAGCGTCTGCTTGATGTCCTCAGCGACGCGCCAACGCGTGAGGCGGTCGAAGCCCTGCGCGCGGTGGCGCCTGCGACGTATGCTGAGCTCGATGCGGCAGCATTGTTTGCTTTGCATGATGGTGCCGACTCGCAAGACTTGGCGTATCTCACCTTGCAGGCTCTATTTTCTGAACTGCGCAATCAGGCGCTTGCAATGCGCTCGGCGCAAAGCGCGGACTATCAAGCGATAATGGCTGGTCTTGCCGAAGGATTGCGGGAATTGAAAACCCATCAAAGCGATTGGTGTAATGGTCAAACGATCGGCGCTTATTTGGCACAAAATGATTCAGATTTAGTGCCGACTCTATTGGCGGAGTTTCCTTATCAAAGCCCACAATATACCTGGGCCATGACGTGGATGCGGACCATATTGGCGACGGCCAAGCGGGCGCGGGATGACCCGCAACCATATCCACGGCCAGGGTTCCGAGACGAGGCGGCGCTACAGGAAACGGGCCTCGCTTTGGGCTCAGAGCAATGGTCGCTTGGCTTGCAGATTTTCACGTTCGCAAATTCCGAAGGCACATCTTATGCAAATATGCAGGACGCGGTGTCGAGCATAGATGTTTGCGACCTGGGGCTCGCAGTCGAGACCGTTTCAGAGCGTTTACCGCCTGACGTGCGGGCGAGGATTTGGGCGGACCTGATGCCAGAAATCATGATTGGGAACACACCTTATGTGCTCTGGCGCGTGAATGACTACTTCTTCATCGGTTAGACCAACAGATTTGAAAATTTCTGCCTTTTAATCGCCACGCGTTCAGTTCTATGGTCACGTCATGGCTATGGACGACACGCTAAAGACTTTTATGGACAAATTGAAGCTGCCGGACTTTTCCAATATGGATTGGAAAGGCTCGACCGACGGTCTGCGGCAGAGCTTCTATCGCGCCAGCCGCTCCGTGGAGCGCGACTTGCCAGACCTTGCCGAAATGTCCAATCTGATTGTGGATGGCGCCGACGGACCGCTAAAAGCGCGTCTCTATGTGCCATTAGCCGCTGGAATCGCTCCGGCACCCGCGATTGTGTTTTTTCATGGTGGCGGGTTTGTTCTCGGCGACATTGATACGCATGATGTGATTTGCCGCCGATTGGCGGCCAGTTCGCGTTGCCGGGTTTTATCGATCGACTATCGCCTCGCGCCAGAACACCGATTCCCAACGGCGCACCGAGATGCGCTTGCAGCGTGGGAATGGGCGACGGACCGCAACAATATTCTTGGCTTCGACCCAGATCGCATTGCGGTGGCTGGCGACAGTGCAGGCGGCAACCTCTCAGCTTTCGTCGCACAGGAAACTGGCCGCACGGGTACGTTGATGCCGGCTTTTCAATTGCTGCTCTACCCGCTGGTCCAGTTCGCCGACATTCGAACCAAACGAATGACGTTCCAGGAGAGCGGTTTCTTCATTTCGCCTAATCTGTTTGACTATTTTCGCGACAGTTACGTAGAGCGCGAAACAGATCGAATGGACAAGCGCGTGTCGCCGCTCTTTGCGCCCGATGACGAATTTGCCGGCCTCGCTCCGACCCATATGGTCTTGTGCGGCTGGGATCCGCTAAAAGACGAAGGCAGAGCCTATGCAGCTAAGCTTGCCGCCCATGGTGTGCCCGTAACGATAAAAGAACATCCCGGCATGGTTCACGGATTCATGAATATGACCGCGGTCTCGATACCAGCGCGAAAAGCGATTGAAGAAGCAGGCTTGGTGGTCGGTAAAGCGCTCGGGGCGCGGGACTAAATACTGGTCGCCACGAGATTGACATATGGTTAAGATACTCCAGCGCGACCACTGTGATTAGGCAAGTAGATTAGGGATTGAGGACCATGGCTAGAACGGCAAATTGGGTCAAACGCATGGCCATCACGGTGAGCGTTACGGCGCTGATTGGATTGACCGCTTGCGACCGTCAACAAGAACGCCTTGATCGTGTGGGTGAGCTTGGCGACGCCGTGCTTGATCAATTGAGCGGCGGTGACGGCACCGGAAACATGGAACGCGACCGATACCGGTCTGTCCCCGTCGAGGCGCGGGCTTTCTCTGGGACCATTTTGGAGCGCACAGTCGCCGTTTCAGAAGACGAGGCCGCGCCGCGATTTGTCATTGGCTCGATCGTTGCAAAACCCTCAGCTTTGCCACCAGCAGTGGATATTTCAGCGGTGATGGCAGAGCCAGAAATGTCAATGGACGTGGTCGTCGATGACGAGTCCGAAGCTAAGATCATCGTACCGGACCAAAAAACACTCGAGGAAGCGGTCATCGACCCGAAAGTCATCGACCGCATCGAATTGCCAAGCTCGCAACGGCGCAAAATCACGGTCGTTGATCCTGAACAACGCGGACCATCTGCAATCGAGTCGATGCGAACCGACGAACCGGTTTTACCGCGTGCGCCACTGAAAAGCACCGTCCCGCAAAAACGCATCCAGCGGGGCATTGCGACAGAAAGTGAACGCAGAGTGCAGACTCGTTCCTTGGCCATTGTGCGCCCGGCGACGCCGGAAGAACGGATGCTACAATTGCCGCAACTCAGTCCGAAAGTGGCCGAACGCGCCACCATATTGCCAAACGCGGCGCTGCAACGCCAATTGGTTGCCGAAGAGCGGATGATCGAAACGGCGACGAAATTTAAAGTCGCGGCGAGTATTCAACGGTCTCGCTCCGGACAGATGGTGATTGAGATTGGCTCAGATGCCCTAAGTCCCACCAACTTTACGCAAGCTGTGCTGAAGCAGGGCCGGATCGCATTGGAGCGAGGGGTTGAGTGCGACGAAGTGGCCGCCCAAGCCGACGATGCCAATCCGCTGGTCGCGATGGAATGCGTGATCGAGGATTTGCGTGAATCCGGTGAGTTTGAATATGTCGAAAAAGACTGGTTCTACGAACATCAAATGATCCGGCGCCCCGGCCCGGCCCAATCACCGGTCGCAGTGACGCCAAACGATCCTTTGTTCGGCTTGCAATGGCACTTCAAGTCGCAAGGCACGGCGCCCGATCAATCGGAAGGAGGGGCTGGCTTTGTCGATTTCTGGACCGACCAAGAAAACCAAGGCTCATCCGAAGTCGTTGTCGCAGTGGTGGATACGGGCTTACAAATGAATCATCCCGACATTGTCGGGTCAGGCAATGTCGCAGCGGGTTGGGACATGGTCTCGGACTTAGAGGTCGCGAATGATGGCGATGGTCGCGACAGCGATGCCAATGATCCCGGCGATCTTTGCCCGGAGCGTAACGTTTTCGCCGATACATTCCATGGCACGCACGTCTCTGGCATTATCGGTGCCGGGTCGACCAATAATGCAGATGGCGTCGCCGGCGGCGCATGGAACGTGAAAATTGTTCCGGTTCGGGCGCTCGGCAAGTGTGGCGGCAAGCTTTCCGATATTAATGACGCCATTCGTTGGGCGGCGGGCACCATCCCGGAATTCAATGCGGTCGGCGAAGAGGTTTGGAACGAAAATCCAGCCGATATCATCAATCTCTCACTCGGCCTGTTTAAGGCCTGTCCCGCATCCATGCAGGACGCGATTAATGCCGTCACGGATCGCGGCGTGATCGTTGTTGTTGCTGCCGGAAACCGTAGCGTGCCGACAGAGTTTTTTGCCCCAGCCGGATGCGATAATGTGATTACAGTGGCAGGCGGCGATGCGCGTGGATACCTCGCGCCATATTCAAACTATGGCGCGGCAGTCGATGTGTTGGCACCGGGCGGCGATTTGACCCGCGATGACAATGAAGACGGTAATCCCGACGGTGTGTTGTCGATGAAGTCTGCGAAGAATTGCGAAGACCCACTCACAGGTGAAGCGGTGGCCACCTGCTATTATGCTTATGAACAAGGGACCAGCATGGCGACGCCGCATGTCGCGGCGGCGCTGGCTCTGATAAAGTCTGAACGTCCGGAAATGAGCTCAGAGCAATTGGTCTCAACCTTGCTCACCGGGATTAGTGATATTTCTGAGGCCCAGTGTACCGGTCTCTGTTCGCAGTTTCCTGGCGCCGTGCCCACCGTAGACGATCCGGACATCTGTTTACGGCCCTGCGGGTCGGGGCTGCTCAATCTGGCCGACGTAAATTTGCCAGAATGACGGTTTAGGGGGCTGAAAAGAAGGGAAAGATCAATGCGACCTCGCCAACACATCCGGCGCCATCGTGGCCGAAAGACCATTGCCATGCTGAGCTGCGCTTTTGCCGTGACCGGCTGTATGGCACTTGGCGATGGCAATGGCAGTCTTGGCTTCATGCCCGCATGGTCGCAGCCTTCGACATCGCAGCAAGCCATCACAGTCGCGCAAGCAAATGTCATCAACGCCCACGCCGCGACCTTTATTGTGCGGTTCAAGAATGAGCCTGAACTCGAACAAGTCTGCCGAAACTTCCGGCGCGATGAAGCGGGCACACGCGCGGCATACAAAACCTGGGCGGCGCAGCATGCGCCTTTACACGGCTTGGTATTGGTCCGGGCCAGCTATTCTGGGGAACTGATTTTGGCTCTGCCAGCGAATGATCGGGCAGGCCGATCGGCCCGCGATGTCATTGCGGCGCTCGAAACATTGGACAATCTCGCCTATGCTGAGATCGACTCGATGGCGAGTACGAGCGAAGGGGACAAATAATGCGGGTAATCTGGCTGTCAGCAATCGGTATATTGGGGCTTGGCGCATGCGAGCAACAGATCGAGCCATCGACGGTCGAAGCCGAGGCGCCGCCAACCATCGTCGATGATGTCGAGACCGCGCAACCAATTGAGCAGGTTGAGCCGGAAGCACTGCCCGCCATCCCCACCAATGTCGCTCAAACGAAAACAGCCACCATCGATTGGAATGCTGCGCGCGCGGACTTTGCGGCCCGCGACACAGATGATGGCATGATGGCCCAAGTGGCGAGTGGTGGGTCACCCGCCGTGCCTGTCCTGTTGCCCGAAGAGCCAGTCGGGATCGCCTCTGACGGCGGTGAAGATGGATTACAGTTTCGCCCCCTTGCGGACGGCTATTTCGCAATCCAGACGGGCGATGTCTATGACATGATCATTAATGGCACAGACCGATTGGTCGCCCGGCCGAACGGCCAAGGCGTGGCGGCAGACACACCGCTCGTCTTCGAAGAAACCATGACCGGCTCACAAGTCTCGTTCAGCCGTTATGGAGCGTCATACTTGGTAGAGTTTATGTGCAAAGACCCAGGCACAGCGATCAAAGGCAGCTGCGTTACAGAAGAACAAGCAGTTGCAGAAGTAGAGAAGCTACTGATTGCGGGGACACGATGAAGATTTCACATTGGGGACTGATGGCAGTCTCCGCATTGGCGCTTTCAGCTTGCGACATTGTTCGCGTGCCGGGTGGCGATCATGAAAATCAATCGCGGCCAGTGATTCCAGAAGGTGCGCCAGGCCCGCCGCCCCCGACTGTTCCGGTCGATGATCCTTGGGGTGAAAACGAGGATGACCCGGTCGAAGTTCCGGTCAGCAATACCGATGACCCAGACGACGGAGGATTTGAGCCTTCAGACCCGGAGCCAACTGATTCCGACCTGGTCGATGATCCAGTTGATACGCCCGGCGAAGAGCCACCGATTGCATCCCCGCCTCCGCCACCCCCTCCGGTGAAGTTCGAGTATTTCGCTGCGGGTGATCTGATAGCGGGCACGGGCACGGGCCGAGTGGATGATACGATTTATGCCCCGAAAATGGTCTTCCCGATCAAGTCCGCGCCAACTTGGCCGCAATCTATGGTCTACCGTCTTGGCGGTGCCGTTGGCGGCGATCAGTGCGACCCGGCCAATTATGATATTCCGTGGCGAGACAATTTTTGTGAGAAGCGCAGCTCGACGCGCAACACACCCATGTGCCCGACCAACAAAGTTCATCAGGGACAAGACATCCGTGTTGGCTCGGCGGCAGATTGCAATGCGTTGCGCGCCCAAGCTAAAGTCGATCGCGGCATTCACGAAGTGGTCGCGGTTGAGGATGGGATCATCCAACATATCGGCACGTATTCGGTGCAGCTGAAAGGCACAGAGACGGGCAACCTATATTCCTACCTGCATCTGAACATGCGTCGCTTGCGCGTGTCTGCGCTCGACACGGTCGAGGCAGGGGATACGCTCGGATTCGTCTCGAATGATTTTGGTTCAACCCCGACAACATTCCATCTTCACTTTGAGATTAAAGCGCCGATTGAGGGCGAAGGGATCGTACATGTGCCACCCTACATGTCGCTCGTGGCAGCTTATGAGCGACGCGAGGAAGGTATTGGTGAAGTGGTCGAAGATGACACAGTCGCCATCGCCAGTGTGCCTGTCATTGTCGATGAGAGTAAGCTCATCGAATAAGCGTTAACTGTAAGATTTTCTGCAGATTCCTGAATAAGTTCAGGGCACGGACTTACTGTTGCCAAACTTTAAAGTCTTAATGACTTGTAAACGGCGCAATAATTGCGTTCATGAGTGGGCAACCCCAGACTGACGAGCGGCCAGATTGATGACAGCGGCGGAAAAGCTTCCTGTAGAGTACATTGATACAAACGAAGATGGCGAACCAGTGGTCACACTGATCGGCGCCAACATGTCCGAAGCTTATTTGGATGATGCAGAGCCGAGCCCGATGATGGCCGCCCTGGGAAAGTTTTGGTCCCGCATTATCCGCACCGCAAAATTTGGTTTGGTCTTGGCCTTGGTCGGCGGCTATCCCGCAATGATTGCGATGAGCCACAAAGTGGATTCCACCGCCGTCGTTTTATCGACGGCGACGCCATGGTATTCGAACGATACCGGCACCGCGATGACTTTGCTTGGACGCGAGCTGTCCGTCGCTGGTTGGGCTGGAGATCGCTCTTGGTGGCATCCGCAAGCTCAGCTCACCGCGCTTCCAGCTTGGCAAGACGGCATCACCGGTGCGCTCTCGGAATACACCGTCCTCGCGGCTGATCACGCTTCGCTGCAACCCGGTGCGCCGGATAGCGATTTGCTCGCCGCAGCGCGTTTGCTGGCGCCAGCGCAAGAAGCCGAAGCCATCCCGCGTTTGAACGCTGCGGCCGAAGCTCTGCAAAGCTATGAAGGTCGCCTGTCTCGAGGATTGGCGGCTCAAGCGAAGGGCTTGCCCGTTTTCCTTGATGAGCTCAGCCTCTACCAATCTTGGTCGACGAGAGCTCAGGCGCGTTTGCGTTCAAGTGCCGACCGCGCTGAAGGCTGGCCTGCCTCGCGGGAAGACATTCAAGCGCTTTATGCGGCGCGTGCACATGCCCAAGTGGCGTCGCAAATGTTGATGTCCACCTTAATTCAAGAGCCAGACCTGGTTCGCACCCGCGATGCGCGTGAGGCGCGGGACCGCGCGATTTTTGCGTGGAGACGCGCCGCAACATTCTCGCCACTGATGGTTTCCAGCCAAGCGGGCACCGGCACGTTCTTGTCTGATCATCCAGCAGCGATGATGTATTATTTGTCCGAAATTGACACAGCCACGGCGGATTTTGTCGACGCGCTTGAAAAGCAAGACGTCGAGGTGATTTCGGTGGCAGACGCATCTGCAGCTGACTGAGGTGCGGTGCGCACCGACTTGAATTCCTGACCGATACAGCACATTTAGAGCACTGATAGAGCTCGAACCGAAAGACTGCGCGGCCATGTTTATTCAAACAGAACCCACTCCAAATCCGGATACGTTGAAATTTCTACCCGGTCAGCCCGTGACGGGCGCGACTGGGCCGTACGATTTTGCCGCAATTGACGAAGCTGGAACGAGCCCGCTCGCCCAAGCTTTATTTCAAGTCCAGGGCATAACCCGTGTATTCCTCGGCAGCGATTTTATCTCGCTGAGCAAGGATGCTGATGCGGATTGGAAACATGTTCGCCCGATGGCGTTGGCGGCCATCATGGACCACTTTGTAGCCGGATTGCCAGTCATGGCGACTGACGGCGCCGGTGTCGCCGCGCCAGAGGCCGGCGCATCAGCGGATGACTATGAAGGCGAGACGGCTGAAATTGTCGGCGAGATCATCGAGCTGATCGAAACTCGAGTCCGTCCGGCGGTCGCCCAAGATGGCGGCGATATTGTATTTCATGGCTTTGATGACGAGACCGGCATTGTCCATCTCGCGATGCGCGGCGCCTGCGCCGGGTGCCCATCTTCGACGATGACGCTTAAGCAAGGCATCGAAAATATGCTCAAGGCCTACGTGCCGGAAGTCACCGCGGTTGAAGCCGCACTTTAATTAGCGCTCACAACTTGACTTCCGTGTTGCCAATGCGTCAGGCGGCAGCATGAGCGCGAGCCTGTTCCCCATCGCATTGTGTTTGCTGTCCGCGGTTACCGTGGCAGCGACCAACTTGTTTGTGAAACGCGGCGGTGACGTCTTGTCGACGCGAATGATCGTATCCATCGCGATGATGTTGAGCGTCGTGCCATTTGTTCCATTCGTTCCAATGCCGACCCCGGCCATATGGGGTGCGTTAGGAATCTCCGTCATTGTTCACTGGTTCTACCAGTTCGCCATGATCCGGGCTTTGCATCGCGGCGACCTGTCTTTGGTGTTTCCCGTGATGCGCGGCCTGGCGCCCTTGCTGACCGCCATCACCGCAGCCTTTGCGCTTGGCGAGACGCCGAGCCTGTTAGGTTGGGTCGGATTGGTCATTGCGACGGGGGCTCTCATCTTGTTTGCGCTGCCGGAAGAAAAAGGCGGCAAACACCCTCCGCTCAAACAGGCTGCTTTGTTCTGGGCCATGGTGACCGCGTTGGGGATCGCCTTTTATTCAGTGGCGGATGCGAATGGAACACGCCTCGCGGCAAGCACTGAGACGCTTTTTACATTCGTGGTTTGGCTGTTCATGCTGGATTGGATCGGGATCAGCGCCGCCATGTTCTGGATTCGACGTGGCAAAGTTTGGTCAGACATTGTGTCGCAAATCCGCGATGGCGCGATTGGGGGTTTGCTGGGCACGATTTCGTATGGCGCCGCACTTTGGGCGTTCACGCTTTCGAATGCCGCCAATGTGACCGCCATCCGCGAAACCTCGGTTGTGTTTGGCGCAATTTTTGGCGCGGTGTTTCTGAAGGAAGCGTTCGGTCCGCGCCGGATTGTGGCCGCCAGTGTCCTCGCTTTTGGCCTGATTTTGCTCGAATTCGCGCCTTAACTCTGTTTTGGCACGTCGGGTGCTATGGCAGATCTATGAAGCTTCTACGCCACCTTGCCGGCTATCTACCGGTGAACATTGCCAGCGGCATTGCCGCGTTTGGCGGCGTTTATGTCTTTACGCGTCTTCTCGGTCCTGAAGAGTATGGCCGATATGCATTGCTGTTTTCGGTGATGACATTGGTCCACCTCTTGTCACTGACGGCGGCGGAATCCGCCGCTTTTCGGTTCGCAGGGGAGGCCGAAGCTAAAAACACGCAGCCGGATCATTTCAGAACCACACTGTCATTGACATTCAGATCACTGATGATCGCTGCCGTTCTCATGGCGGCGCTGTCGCTGATTTTTCTGCAAATGCCAAACTATTTGCGGATCTTGCCTTGGATCGCGCTGCTCATTCCGATCAATTCAATTATTCAAATGGCGCTGGAATCTCACCGGGCTGGCGAGCGCGTCAGCCGCTATGCGCTGATCGCCTCGACGCAGATTCTCGGCGGATTCGTCTTTGGCGCGCTGATTGCCTGGCAAACAGGGTTTGGCGCCGCATCCCCGTTCATAGGTCTTGTACTCTCAGGCCTGTTCTGGGCCATCAGCGAAGCACGCTGGTTGTTCCTTCAAGCCCGCACAGGGGTGACCAATCCGAGTCGCCGGAAAGCCTATTTGCTGTTCGGGGCACCGATCGCCGCGGCGTTGGTGCTGGATTTGATCTTGTCAGCCGCCGACCGGTTCCTGATCGCGGCCTTTCTCGGAGAAGCCGCGGTTGGCGAGTACGCCGCGGGGTATGGCGTCGCCGATAAGTCGGTCCTCCTGATCTGTGCATGGGCCGCGATGGCGGCCTCGCCTTTGGTCATGGCCGCGTATGAGCGCGGTGGTGCAGACGCGGCAGCCGAAGAATCGCGCGGCTTGATTCGAACCCTTCTCCTGCTCGGCGTGCCGGCCGCCACCGGCCTGGCATTGGTGGCGACACCTTTGTCAGAAGCCTTAATCGGTGAAGCGGTTCGCGAAGGCGCACGACAGATCATCCCGTGGATCGCATTTGCGGGCCTGCTAAATGGCCTGATCATTCACTACTATTCCGAAGTCTTCCATTTGACCCACCGAACAAGTGAACTGGCGGTGTTAATGGTGGTACCGGCCGCACTAAACATTTTGCTCAATCTGGTCCTGATCCCACAATTTGGTCTAATGGGAGCAGTCGCTGCGACGCTGGCAAGTTATGCGATTGGTGTCGCAGTCTTGGTGTTTAGAGGTCGCCGATTGATCGCTTTGCCAATGCCACTCGCGGATCTGATGAAAGTCGCTATCGCAGCGCTCGCCATGTGGCCCGCCATTGCACTGGTTCCAGCTTTTGGCAGTTGGACAGAACTTATCCTTAAAATTGCCGTAGGAAGTCTCATATATGCCAGCATCGCCTTCGCGCTTGACGCCGGCGGCGCTCGCGGTTTTGTGAGAGACTTCCGTGCATCCAAAGGACACGCTTCAGCGTAAAAGAGTTTATGAACGAACAGAATAACGATCTCGGCACGGCTGCCGACAAGGCCAATCAGATTTGGGGTGACCTAGTGCCCGTGATTGGGTTTATCTTGGTTTATAATGTCATGCGCCGCGTGACGATTAATGACACTTGGGCGAGCCCAGACACAGCCTTGTACTGGGCAACCGGTGTCTTGATTGTCGCCACGCTCTGGGCCGTTTCGAACTATATCAGACGCGGCGAAGACGTGCCGCTATTCTTGGTATTCACGGCGACCATCGTTGGCGGATTCGGACTGCTAGGGATCGTCCTGCAAGAAAAGTCGTTTTTGTACATCAAACCGACCATTCAGCAGCTGTTTCTCGCGGGCATCATATTTGGCAGCCTGGCGATTGGGCAGAACATTTGGCGCGTCATGTTTGATAAAGTGTTCGATTTGCCGGACTTTGCCTGGCGCACATTGGCGATGCGTTGGGGCATGTTCTTTATCGCCATGGCCGTGTGGAATGAGTTTCTCTGGCGCTATTTTGCGCCGGGTTTCGACGAACCTCTGCGGGTTCTCGGCGCTACCGTGGCACCGGCGGGCAGCTATGACTTTCTTGGCCTAACGTTCGGGTCACGTGACGCCGAAGACGTCTGGGCCAATTGGAAGCTCGGAAATATGGTGATTACCTTCATTTTTGGGGCGGCAAACGTTCCGTACACCTTGAAACACTTACGCCAGCCCGAGGCGGCTTAGCGCGTAAGCGCATCGGTGCCAGGTGGATTGGCGAATGGCGCGAAGACGTCTTGGTCCCGCGTTTCGGCATAATGCGTCAGGGCCCAAACCACAGTGGGGAAAGCGAGTTCCGACCACGGAATATCCTTCCAGTCGACCAGCTTTACCGCCTCGCTCTCGGGGCCAACACCATAATCGCCCAATAACCGGGCGCGAAACATCACTTGCACTTGGCCGATGCGCGGGACGGAATAGACCGCCAGCAAGCGGTCGATTTCGATATCCGCGAGCGCTTCTTCTTGTGCTTCGCGTTGCGCCGCTTCTTCGACCGACTCCCCCAGCTCCATGAAGCCTGCTGGCAGGGTCCAAAACCCTTTACGTGGCTCGATTGCACGTTTGCAAAGTAGTATTTGGTCACCTTTCAAAACCACCGAACCGGCGACGATTTTCGGGTTTTGATAGTCGATGAAGTCGCAGCGCTGACAGACGCTTCGTTCTTTGTCGTCACCCGGTGGGACTTCTTGGGCGAAATCAGGGATGGCTTTGACTGTCATTTTTCTGTCAGCCTCTCGCTTTATGGGAGAATTCAATTGATCTGCACACGGTATTTTTGCTTTTAGAGTGTAGACGGGGCAGGTGTAGGACCTAAGGCGACGGTGATGAGCAAGCAAGAGACGAGTACGGAATTTACGCTGTCGCGATCCGTGACGCATCTGTTACACCGTGCGCAACAAGCCGCTGTGAATGAATCAGCAAACGGATTGGCAGAAAAAGGCCTGACGATTCGGCAGTTTGCCGTGCTTGCCGCTCTGAATGACGAAGACGGTCAGAGTCAGTCCAGCCTGGTCGATGTGACGGGGATAGATCGCTCAACCCTGGCCGACATGGTTTCGCGTATGGAAAAGACCGGTTTGGTCAAACGGGTGAAATCCGCCGAAGACGCAAGAGCCAAAGCGGTTTCACTGACCGATGCGGGTCGTGTCGCATTCGAAGGCGCGGCCCCAGAAGTCATGCGAGCAGACGAAATTCTGACGGATGAGCTGCGTAAGTCGCGCCGTGAAAGTTTGCTGCTGTCTTTGTCCGTTATCTCCGGCGACTATGAGGAAGAAGAGGAAGAGCTTCCTAAGTCGAAGAAGAAAAAGAAAAAGAAGAAAAAGAAGAAGAAATAGACGCTTACGTCTCGTCTTCTTGGGCGCGAAGGCGCTCCAAACGCGATTTAGAGTGATGCGCGCGAACAAAGGCATACAGTCCCAATAGCGCGGGAATGATCACCGCGAGGACCACCATCGCCCAGATATATGCAGCGTTCTTGTCAAACTCAGGCATGTCTTAAGCCTCGTTCAGTCTACGGGCCAATATGGCATCCGCTTGCTGGCCGTACACTTCAGCCCGCATGAGCGTCATAATCAAACCGGATGCGAACAGGATTTGACCTAAAAATCCGATCAGTAGAGGGACGAGAAAAACGGGATGAATGCCAGAGCTTTCGGCCGCGGCTTCGCCGAAGCGGATCACGCTAGAAGGTTGGTGAATTGTCGATTCTTTCCACAAATCGACCGAAAACTTGATGATGGGTAGGTTGATCGCCCCCACCATGGCTAGAATCGCTCCAGCGCGCGCGCCTTTTTGGCGGGTATCGAGCGCCGCGCGCAATGCCATATAGCCGATAAATAAGAACAATAAGACCAGGACGGACATCAGCCTGCTGTCATAGAGGATGACATTTCGCCAGGCTTTGCCCCAAGTCGGCTCGCCCCAAATCGCGCCAGTCGCAAAGCAAAGCGCGGTGTATCCTGCGCCAATTGGAGCAATCGCGCGCGCCGCGACATCGGCGAGTTCATGGCGCCAGATGAACCAAACGAAGCTCGCCCCTGCCAGCCCGGCATAGAGGCCCATGCATAACCAAGCACTGGGAACATGGACGAACATTCCGCGCGCAATATCGCCGCCTTGTGCGGGCACGGGTGGCACAACCCAAAGCCCTTGATACAGGCTCCAACCCGACAGCAAGAGCCCAAGCGTGACGGTCACCGGGATCGCAAGCCTGGAAAAGCCCATAAAACGGTGCGGATTGGCAAGTATTGACCACATGGCTGTCTATCTAATCCCCAATCATTCTGCCGCCAACCGCAAAGCCGCGCCCATCGCAGCGGGTGCGACACCAAGTGCAAACAGGGTGGCAGCGCCCAAAAACAGGATCGACGATCCGTCAAACCCTTCAGTCAGACTGAGGGTGCCAAATATAATCGCAGGCACGAAGAACGGGATCGCGATGAGCGCAATCAACAATCCGGCGCGCGCGACCCCGGCCGCAAGTGCTGCCGCCACGCCGCCCCAGAGGAAAAACGTAAGCCCGCCCAGACCATAAGCCGCCATGGCAGGCACCATTTCGTCAAATGGAACGCCGAGCAATCGTCCGAGGATGGGCGCCATCAGGATCAAAGGTGCCCCGGAAACCAGCCAATGCGCGAAAGTTTTGGTGAGAGCGATCAGCGAGATAGAGGTCTCTTCCTGTATCCAAAGGTCTAGAGCGCCATCTTGAAGGTCGGCTTGAAACACCCGTTCAAGTGTCACTAATGAGGCGAGGGCAAGGGCGAGCCAGAGCACACCTGGTCCAATCTTGGCGAGTGTGTCGGCTTCATCACCCAATGTGAAAGGCACGAGCATCGCCGTGCCTGAGAAGAATCCGATAGGAAGGAGGAGGCCAGCCCCGGAGGCCCAGGCCTCAGTCAAGGCTTGACGGAAAGCAGAGAAGAGCGGGGAGGGGGAGGTCATCGATTCGGCCCCGATATCCAAATTCCAGTGATCGCAACAATCGCGAAAAACAGGATCCATGACCAACCCAGAAACAACATTCGGGGTGTACCAAACATGGAGAATGCTATCCAAATCGTGCCAGCAACGAAGGACAAAAGAAGCACCGTTGCCGACAAAGCCATCCGCACATTGATGTCACGTCTAGGCTTATCAAGCTCAGTCGATTGTTGATCACCCCAATTGTCAGTTTCGGAGCTCACCAATTTATCGTTCAAATCTACCCTTGGGCTTGTTGCGAGCAGCATCCAACAAGCGAGCAATCCGAACACAGCTGCAAGAAGACCGACGACAAGTTCGGCGATGACGCCTGATCGCGCCGCATTTGCAAGCATGAAGTACGCGAGAGCGCCGCTGATTGTGCAAACCAGTAGGCAGATTACGGCCCTAAAACTGGAAATCTGCCGTTTCACAACGACACCTCGCCACTTGCTTCAATCGGCGCCGCACCGTGCAGCGCTGCAATCACTGCGCCGCCATCAGCCCGGTGTTGCTCAATCATTTCAGCCAAATAGGTTTGGCCGTCCGTGTCCAAGGCATTGAACGGTTCATCTAGCAGCCAAAGTTTGCGCGGCATCAGCTTCAAACGCCCGATCGCCGTCCGGCGTTTTTGACCAGCCGAGAGCAATTGGCTCGGCACGTCGGCCGGGCGTCGCAAGCTCATCGCCTTCAGGATGTCGTCAATATCATCAACGCTGCCCCAGACCCGCGCCCAGTGCCGCAAATGTGTCCGTGGCGTTTCATGTGCTTTGAGACCGTTCGTGTGGCCGATCCAGTGATGCGGGCCGGCGCGATCTACGGATCCTGCTTGCGGCGGAGATAGTCCGGCGAGTTGCCGCAGAAGGGTGGTCTTGCCCGTACCATTGGCGCCGCGCAGCAAGATCAAATCGCCGGGTTTGGCGACAACCGAAACGTCGCGAAACAAGACGCGTTCCCCGCGTACGGCGCCGAGACCCTGACCTTGGATGAGAGGCGTTTCACTCATGCGGTGTTCGTGTCGACTTTCGGATAGATAATTTCGACCAATTGTCCATTTGCCTCCACCCCGTCAGCATCCTATCTGATAGGCGAGACTCAAACGTCGCCATAATGGCGCTGCCCACAAAAACAAATAGAGAGGTGCGATCGCCCATGCCTTCCCTCGACAGCTTTAAGGCCCGTAAGACCCTATCCGTAAACGGTAAGGACTATACTTACTACTCCCTGGATGCCGCAGCCGAAAATGGTCTTGGGGACATCTCTAAGTTACCGGCCTCGCTGAAAGTTTTGCTCGAGAACATGTTGCGCAATGAGGATGGGACCTCAGTGACCCGGGATGATATCACCGCGTTTAAGACCTGGCTCGACAATGGCGGTAAGGTCACACAAGAAATTGCCTATCGTCCAGCGCGGGTCCTGATGCAGGATTTCACCGGTGTGCCCGCGGTTGTTGATCTTGCCGCCATGCGGGACGCGGCTGAAAACTTGGGCGCCAGCGCCGACGCGATTAACCCACAAGTACCGGTGGATTTGATCATCGATCACTCGGTCATGGTCGATAGTTTTGCCGGGCCAGAGAGCTTTCAGCGGAATGTCGAGATAGAGTATAAGCGCAATCAGGAACGGTATGAGTTTCTGCGCTGGGGCGCTTCAGCGTTTGAGAATTTCCGTGTGGTCCCGCCTGGGACCGGAATCTGCCATCAAGTGAATCTGGAATATCTTGGCCAAACCGTTTGGACCAAAGAGGTTGATGGTGAGACGATTGCCTATCCCGATACGTGCGTCGGCACTGATTCCCACACGACCATGATCAACGCTTTGTCAGTCCTCGGTTGGGGCGTTGGCGGGATTGAAGCGGAAGCCGCAATGCTCGGACAGCCGGTTTCAATGCTCATCCCTGAAGTCATTGGGTTCAAACTTACCGGCAAATTGCCCGAAGGCGCGACCGCGACGGATTTGGTCCTGACCGTGACCAAGATGATGCGTGACTATGGAGTGGTTGCGAAGTTTACCGAGTTCTTCGGCCCGGGCCTCGCCAATCTTACCTTGGAAGACGAGGCGACGTTGGCGAACATGTCTCCTGAATTTGGCTCAACATGCGCCTTCTTCCCCGTGGACGAGGATACAATCACCTATCTGACAAATACTGGCCGCGAAACAGATCGAATTGCGCTGGTTGAAGCCTATGCCAAGGCCCAGGGCTACTGGCGCCCCGACATGGCCGACCCGGTCTTCACCGATACGATTGAGCTTGATCTTTCTACGGTCGTGCCGAGTATTTCGGGGCCGAAACGCCCGCAGGACCAAGTCTTGCTTTCAGAGGCTGATACCAAATTTGCAGAGGCAATGGTCAAGGAATTCGGAACCGCAGCGAACGATCCAACGCGCGTACAAGTCGAAGGTGAAGACTTCTCAGTTACCCATGGCGACGTGTTCATCGCGGCGATCACATCTTGCACCAATACATCAAACCCAAGCGTGCTCATCGCTGCCGGATTGTTGGCGCGGAAAGCCGCTTCGCTCGGACTTAATCGTAAGCCTTGGGTGAAGACGTCATTTGCCCCCGGCTCGCAAGTCGTCACCGACTATCTCGCAAAAGCAGATCTGACCAAAGATCTCGATGCGCTCGGCTTCAATCTGGTCGGCTATGGTTGTACAACTTGTATTGGCAATTCAGGTCCGCTTCAGCCAGAGATTGCCAAAGCGATTGCGGATGGCAACTTGGTTTCGTGTTCTGTCCTCTCGGGCAATCGCAATTTTGAAGGCCGGATTGGTCCAGATATCAAAGCCAACTATTTGGCTTCACCGCCATTGGTGGTGGCCTATGCCATCGCGGGGTCACTTAAGATCAATATCACCAAGGACCCGCTGGGTCAGGACAAGGACGGCAACGACGTCTATCTCAAAGACCTGTGGCCAACCTCGCATGAGATTTCAGCCATCATGGCCGAATGCGTGACCCCACAAATGTTTGCCGAACGGTATTCGGATGTCTTCAAAGGCGACCAGCAGTGGCAGGAAATCGAAGTTTCCGGCGGTCAAACCTATGGATGGCCTCTCGGCTCAACTTATGTTCAGAACCCGCCTTACTTTGAGGGCATGAGCCGCAATGTACAGGCCCCCGCTGATGTCCATAAGGCGCGCGTCCTGGCCTTGTTCGGCGACTCTATTACGACGGATCACATCTCTCCTGCAGGATCGATCAAAGCGTCCAGTCCGGCGGGTCAGTATCTGCAGAACAACCAAGTCAATGTGCTCGACTTCAACTCCTATGGCTCGCGCCGCGGCAATCATGAAGTGATGATGCGCGGCACGTTTGCCAACATTCGGATTAAGAACCAAATGGTGCCTGGCGTCGAAGGCGGGGTGACGATTCATCATCCGAGTGGCGATCAGATGCCAATCTATGACGCGGCGATGCGGTATATGGAGAAGAACGTACCGCTCGTTGTGTTTGCGGGCACGCTCTACGGCAACGGATCTTCGCGAGATTGGGCGGCGAAAGGCACGATTCTACTTGGTGTGCGCGCGGTCATCGCAGGCTCGTTTGAGCGGATCCACCGTTCAAACTTGATCGGCATGGGCGTGTTGCCGCTGGAGTTTGAACCCGGAACGAGTTGGGAAACACTTGGCTTGAAAGGCGATGAGGAAGTCACGATTGAGGGCGTTAACGACATTCAACCACGGCAAAAGGTTGACGTTCATATCACCCGCGCCGACGGCTCAACCGTGATCGCCAACACGACCGTGCGTATCGATACCGATAATGAGCTCGATTATTATCGGAATGGTGGCATCCTGCACTATGTGCTGCGAAACTTAGCAGATGAGGCGGCGTAACGCGGTCTTCACAGCCTAGTGAATTCCAATACAGAGAAGAACCGGTTATGAGGCCTTCATGATGCGTTTCTTCGCCCTTTTTGCGCTGTCCGGCTGGATGCTCAGTGCCGCCTTCGCGGATGCTGAACGCCCGGTTGTGGTTGAGCTGTTTGCCAACCAGAATTGCCCGGCTTGCCCAAAAGCTCATCGGACGATGAAGCAAATCGAAGCCGAACGCGATGATGTTTTGATCCTGACTTGGACTGTGAATTATTGGGACTATCTCGGCGATCCAGATCCGATGTCGATGCCCGAGGCGAAAGACCGGCAGATGGCTTACACTGATCGGCTTAGCCTGCGGGCGCCATACACGCCGCAATCATTCTATGATGGGGCTAAAGAATGTCCCGGCACGCGCAAACGCGATATTCGCCGCAACATTACCCAACGTCTCAAAGCCCGTGATGAAACTGTCCCTGCGATTGCTTGGGACGGTGAGGCAGTGCGTGTGGTTGGCGCCAGCGATCTCACGCTTGAAGTGATGATGGTGGAATATCTGTCTGGTGATGCCAATTCGACATCCATGGTTAACCCGATCACCAAGCTGGATTCACTCGGTCTTTGGATGGGAGATGATGAAGCATTTCCCGTGGTTTGCCAGAGCACCTGCGCGGTGCTCCTGCAAGAACAAGACAGCGGTGTTGTGGTCGCGGCGCGCGCCCTGCAATAGCGCCGATTCTGTTTGCGTTCCTACCGGCGCTCCAACCCCTTATGCTTAATAGCTGCAAGCGAATGTCCGACAATTTCCAATAAATTTGGTCGCGGATTTAATTCGCGATCAATGGCTGTCCGATAGGGTCAAAACGCTGCGTTGCATTCAATGAGATTGGAGGTCTCATGTCTCGACGCATCCGTCTATCCGCTTTGTCTATACTCGTGCTGGCCGCCTGCGCCGGCGGCGAAAGTGACGCGCCCCCGCCCGATGAAACGCCGCCCATTGCAGCACCGCCGCCTTCATCGCCTCCTCCGCCGCCACCGCCCCCACCACCGCCTGCTGAGAACACACCTCCTTTCTTCAACATGCGGGCCACGCATAGCTTTTCGGAGAACTTACCGTGGTCGCTCGAAATCAGCGCGATGGATGAAGATGGCGATGAGCTAGAGATCGCCTTAGAAAACACCCCCGACGCCGACGCCTTTACGTTCGACCCAGCGTCTCGAACGCTGACACTCAATGCACCGCAAGACTTTGAACGGGCGAATGATGCGAACCAAGACAATATGTTCGACATCACCCTGTCCGTCAGCGACGGCCGAGCGGTTAATGAAACCCAGTTTCGGTTTTCTGTGTCTGATCAAACCGAGATATTCGAAACCAGCGACAGTGTCCTCATCCTGGGTGCGACCCCCTTTGGCGGATTGGGCGCAAACGCGATGGCCCTTGGCGACTTAGACCAAGATGGACGGCCCGATCTTGCCCTCGCAGCGCCCGGGCAGCATACGCGTGACGCCATCTCCGTTTTACCACCCGCAGAGAGCAAACTGGGTGAGGTCTTTCTTATCTCTGGCGAACGGTTAAGCGCGGAAACAACCCTATCCATGGCCGACGAAGCTTCCGCAGGGGTGTTTCAACTTGATGGAGCCACGACAGATGTTCATGCCGGCTACAGCATGACCGAGATGGGTGACCTCGACGCAGATGGGCTCGACGATTTTGTCTTTGCGCAAGATCAGACGACGCTGAAGCTGATCTCCGGAGCGGTGCTGTCAGAAGCGATGCAAGCCGGCGGACTTGGCGAATTTGAAACGCTGGAAGCGGGGACCATCACCCTGGTCGATAATCACTTTATTGATCCACATGCGCTGACCTCAATTGGTGATTTGGACGGCGATGATTTGCCTGATCTCGCGGTTTGCATGAGGCGTGGGATATTAAATACGAGCACCCGTACGATGATCGTGAACGCCATTTCTGGCGAAGCCCTAAGCGAAGTGATGAAGAGCAGGGCAACCCGCAGCATGGCCGACATTCTCGCCGCCAAGCAATCCGGTGGATATGGCCAAACCGGCGATGTCGTCTATTGCGGTCCGATCACTGTCGTCGGAGATGTCGATCATGACGACTTGTTGGACGTGGCCATCCCGACATCGAACTATACGCGACCTGGTGCGAATATTTATAGTGGCGCGAAGATGGCAGAAGCAATGCAGTCAGGCACCATCGAGACAAGTGCGTTCGCCTTTCACTTTGACCCACCGCACGCCGAATTTGTGGATGACGGGGTTCCCGCCATTTGGGCGGACCGGGTGGTGACGCGGCTCGGCGATGTGACGGGGGATCAAATCGACGATTTTGGATTCAGCTGGCAACATTTCCAGGATTCAACCAATTTGAGTTTGAACGCGGCCTTCATCGCAAAAGGGGGTGAAAGCGCTTTGGCACCTAATGGCACTGACCCGGAAAAAGAGCTTCGCGCGCTCAATCGGCGCGGCGATGCGATTTTGCTCGGGGCGACCCCCGGCGCAGAGAAGCTCACCACGATTTATGCGATCCTTCCGCCAGAGAATGGCTTGCACGACCCCATCATTCTGACTCGGTTTGGTGAGGAGACGGTCTATAGCCTGTTTCCGGACGATCTCCCAACCGGCGGCACGGCGCTCGTCAGTTTACCGATCAGTGCGTCGGGATCGCTGATTGTTCCTGAGCGCTATCGCCGCAATCTAAGTGAGCTCTACAGTATTGGTGACTTGAATCTGGATGGCTATGGCGACCTGGCGATTGGCTATGCCACCGCAAGCCCCCACACCGGCGGATCTCGACGGACAGAAGCAGGTGCGGTTTGGCTGATTTCAGGCAAAGCTATACTTGAGGCACGCGCAGCTGGTGCGACGCTAAATCCGCGCCGCGATCAGCCAATCCCTTAGGCGCTGAATCTATCTCTTAGACAGCGAGTCCAGTTGCTCTTGCATCGCTGCCATTTGAGCGCGCAGTATTTCCATCGTCGCTTCGCTCGGCGACTTCGCGCGGTCGTCGCGTTTGGATTTTCGTGACGACATGCTCGGCGTAAACATGCGCATCGCGTTTTCAAACATTTCCATATTTGCACGCGCTTGCTTTTCGAACGCCGTGAATGGATTGGCGGTGCCCATTGCTTTGGTCCAGCGTTCCTGGCTCTCGGAGAAACTGTTCATGCTCATCTCAAGCCATGCGGGTAACAGGCTCTGCGAGCCGGCGCCATAGAAGCTGATCAATTTGCGCAAGAAGTTTACGGGGAGGGCGCCTTCCCCCTTATTTTCCTTTTCGAAGATGATCTGGGTCAACACTTGGCGCGTTAAATCCTCGCCTGACTTGGCGTCGACCACTTCAAAATCGACTTCCCGCCGGACCAAATCAGAAAGGTGATCAAGAGTTACATAAGACGAAGTCGACGTGTCATAGAGGCGCCGGTTGGCGTATTTTTTGATGATGACAGTGTCAGATGCGCCATTAGATTTCGCCATGTCTTGCCCTTTCTTTTTCCATCGTCCCGGTTTCGTGCTCGTCTCGGCAGCGATTTCTGTTAAAGTCGTGTTTGCGACTAATGTCCGACTGCACGATCTATTTGGAACGTGCTTACATCGAATTTAGCAGACGCAGCAAATTTTATGCTGCGCAGCATAACGGGAGAATGGAGCATGTCTAGAACGGCGCTGGTGACGGGGGGAACACGCGGGATTGGGCTTGCTATCAGTCATGGCCTTAAATCTGCGGGCTATCGTGTCGCGGCCAATTATGGCGGCAATGAAGAAGCCGCCAAAGCGTGCGAAGCGGAAACCGGCATTAAATGCTACAAGTTCGATGTGTCTGACTTTGAGGCGGTTGCGGCGGGCATCACACAAATTGAGTCTGAACTCGGAGACATAGATATTGTCGTCAATAATGCTGGCATCACGTGGGACGGACCGTTTCACAAAATGAGCTACGAGCAATGGCGCAAAGTTATCGCTGTTGATTTGGACTCAGCATTCAACGTCACGCGGCAAGTGTGGGAAGGCATGCGGACGCGCGGATTTGGGCGGATCATCAACATCTCTTCGATCAATGGCCAGAAGGGTCAGTTTGGCCAGGTCAATTACTCCGCCGCCAAAGCTGGTCTGATCGGATTCACCAAGGCGCTTGCGCAAGAAGGGGCAAAGAAAGGCATCACTGTGAACGTGGTGTGTCCCGGCTATATCGATACAGAGATGGTTCGCGCAGTGCCCGAGAATGTTTTGCAGAGCATCATCTCCACCATCCCTGTCGGGCGTCTCGGCAAAGCTGAAGAGATAGCATCCATGTGCGCCTATTTGGCGAGTGAAGAAGCCGCCTTCATCACCGGCGCAACGATGACCGTAAACGGGGCGCAATATATCGCAGGTTAATCAATTGAGCGGAGCCGTAAGTGCAAAGGATGCCGAAGCTCTAACGCCCCTTCGTCCAGCCATCCACGGACCTCGACAGATGTGCCGTTGGCAATCGCGCAAGCCGAGCCCGCATCTCGATCGATTTTGAGGTGCATCTCTGCGCCTTCTAAGCGGCGCAAACATGCGGGCGGAAACCTTTCGGGTTCAGAGCTGTCATAGCGCGGACCGAGTCGCGTCGTGATGATCACAAAACCGCGCTCATCCCCCGCAAACTCTGAGGCCTCGCGCACGTCGTATTCAGGCAGCGACCACAAGCCGAACTCAGCCTGACGGGCTAGGTTTTCGGCGTCGGTCAAGTCTTGCGCCCGCGCGGCAGTGCTTGCATAGAGCCGCACCCGCGCGCCGCCGCGCGCGATCATTTCTCGGTTCAACCAAAGCTCTGCGCCCGCCGCATCCGTGGTCACCACGTGCGCCAGGGCACGATCATAGCGATCCCGTGTCACCCCGGGATAGAACAGGCGCACCCGCCGCCCCAACGCCATGTCTTCCAGCATCCGTGCGCTCTCGCCGGCATACAGGTCGGGCGCTCCGTCGCGTGGAGTCAGAACCGGGGCGGTGATTGAAATCAATCGCACCCGTTGCCCGGTGTCTAAGATCAATCCATCGCCATCAATGATTTTTGTGACGCGGCCGGTTTCTCCGGGCTGCATGTCCGGTAACGGACTGGCCGGAGCGCACGCGCACATCCAAAGACAAATCCCCCAAACACCCCACCGACCCATGCATCCTCTTCAATCTGCCCCCTAAACCGATTATGCCTATCCATACGGTCCCGTAGCTCAGTAGGATAGAGCAACAGATTCCTAATCTGTAGGTCGCGCGTTCGAATCGCGCCGGGATCGCCACGCTCGCGTACGCTGGAGTGCGATAAATCTCTGTGAAAAAACAAAAAAATTGAAAATCGAGCCGAGCCTGCTACTATGCCGTTCTCTCAAGTTAGACGCCGATTGGTGCCCTAGTGGTGCCCCCGTGGTGCCCTGGAGTTGGATGTGAAACAAAAACTGACAAAGCGAGCGATTGATAGCTTTAAGCCTAGGGATCGAGACTTTCGCGTGTTCGACACTGAAATTCCGGGGTTCCACGTGAGGGTGAAACCAAGCGGCGTGAAGAGTTTTGCGATCAAATATCGAAACGCGGGTCAGCAGCGAAACTTCACAATCGGACGCTACGGACCGATCGCGCCGGAGCAGGCGCGTAAGCACGCACGCTCTTTGATCGCAAAAATTGACGGCGGCGGAGACCCCTCGGCTATGCGTACACAAGCTCAAAAAGAACTCACACTTGGCGAGTTCTGGAGAATTTATCTTGAGCGTCATGCGTGGCCGCATAAAGCGCCACGATCAGTCGTTGAAGACGAGTCACTTTGGAGAAATCATCTGTCGCCTCGCTGGTCGAGCCGGAAGCTCTCATCATTGAGGCGGGAGGAACTGCAGAGATTGCATGCCAAATTGAGCGATCGACCCAGCGCCGCGAACCGATTGCTTTGTTTGGTGTCCAAGATGTTCAATCTGGCAATCGATTGGGGTTTTGTTTCAGACAATCCGGCGCGCGGGATTAAGAAGTATAGGGAAGCTCCACGAGAGAGATTCCTCACCGATAAAGAACGCGCAAGATTGGCTAGTGCTCTAACGGCTGAGAGAGATGAAGGTGCGAAGGTCGCGATCTGGCTTTGTGTTTTGACGGGAGCGCGAAAAAGCGAAATATTGAATGCGCGGTGGGAACAGTTCGACTTAGACTCTGAACGGCCAGTATGGGTTATTCCTGCATCAAACACGAAGCAGGCAAGGGTAAATCGCAAACCGCTTTCGATTCGAGCTGTGGAACTCTTACTAGAATGGCGAGAAAAATGTCTTGATAACGCCGCAGGCTGGTTGATTCCGGGTCGTAATCCAGAACGCCGACGATCAGATCTAAACAGACCTTGGCGCCGGATCAGAGAATCAGCTCAACTTCAAAATGTTAGACTGCATGACCTTAGACATGACTTCGCGTCCCATGCTGTGGCCGATGGTTGGTCTCTCGAGATCATAGGTCGTTATCTCGGTCATAGTTCAATCCAGACAACGCAAAGGTACGCTCATCTGCGAGATGACCCTCTTCATGAGATGGCTGAACGGATTGGACGAGAGTACACATGACCGCCAATATTGGTCTCCCGCGGCGTTTGAGTCATGCTGAGTTTTTTGCATCAATTCGGAACATGGAACTCTCAAACCCATTGCTGCCAGAGTTCGATGTACATGTCGCTGACTTCCAACGTGAGCTGGGGACAGAGAGCGCCAAAGCACGGACATTTGATGATGCAATAGACATGATCAATGCGGGCAGGAGATCCGACGAAATACGAGTAGTTACTCCTGCACTTAAAAAGATCTTGGTTGGGTACAGTTACACACATTCTTGGACCATCCGGGTGAAGTTCGAAAAAGAACGCGATGGGATGTATCTTCATCTGAAGCTACTGGAGTCAGAAAATTTAACGGTCTGTTCGGATTTCAGACTGGTGCAGTATGGTGCGTTATCGGCAATTATTGTTGGTGTGGATCGCTTGGATACGTCTCACCGCGTTGGGCCACATCCTAAGCATTTACCCATACTTTCGGAACAGACTGCAAGAAATGCCGTCGCCAACTTGCGCGATGACCCAAACCTGGCTGCAAAAAAAGAGTCAATGGAAAGAATGCGTAGTTCGGGAGACCTTGTCGGAAATTTGCGTACGATCTCCCGTGTCGTTCGGGACAGGGTACAGGTCCGTCGGCGCGAGTTCTTTGCTGGTCGTTTTCAGACATCGGCTGGCTTAATCCCGAAAATCGTTATGTATAATGGCCCGTCGCTCACCAAGAACAACGTTGGTGCACCACGCAAAGAAACCATAGCTCGCGAGGCTTTTTTCAACGTCCTATTGCACGACGATTTTAATATTTCGATGACCAAAGCAGCCGTGATCCGCAGAATGTTGGTTGTCGCAAACGAGTTCGTCGTGGCGGATCTTCACAAAACAAATATCCACGAAGACACCTGCGACAGTTTCTTGAAGAGAAACGGGTTCTGGCGTGACTATACATGGCACCCGGAGCTCTGGAAAATCGCCTTTGCAAGGTGGAAAAATGCGAAGAATATTTCGTAGTTTTTCTGGGTTCACGACTTGCGCGCGCTCATACATCTGAAGGGTCACCTCTAACGAAGGAGACCCAGAATGACCGAAAAGCAAGTGACAAGTCGTCACCTTCTAACAACACATGAAGCTGCAGGATTTTTATCCTTGTCACATCGCACGCTCGAGAAAATGCGTGTTCGCGGCGATGGTCCTGCATTTATCCAACTTGGTCGCGCGATAAGGTACGAAGAATGCGAGCTTGAGAGTTGGATCAATAACAATCGCAAGAATTCGACGAGTGATTGCCATGACTAACTACTGCCCAAATCGACTGAAAAAATTCTTCACCTGGACCATGCGCCAGAGCTTTGCGTGCAACATTCGACAACTCTCCAAACCCGAAGCTGCGGTCTGGTTCTGTTTGGTTCGACATGCCGACAAGAATGGCGCCGGATTTATAAAGATGAGCACGATTGCAGCAGAGACCGGCTACGACCGAAATGCGATCGGTCGAGCCTACAAAAAATTATGTCGACGAGGTTTGGTTCGTCGTGTTCTCTTGCGAAAACCCGGTGGCCATAACTCAGTCTTCGGCTACGCAGTGTTGATACCGCTGCAATTCTGTGAACTGACAGTGCGATATTTATGCTTCGAACCTTGCAACGCTGCGAAGCAACATAACAGTCCAATAGAACAATATAATATCAACGCGGACAGGCTTTTTCGTTTCGAAGCGGGCATCATCCAGATCGTTACTAAGCGCATTGAGTTTTCCGAAACCCCAAAGATGATCAGCGTTGCTCCGGTCTCGCAGGTCGTATACGGGGCAGATCCTTCAGATTGGACAGCCAACGAAAATAAGGCAATCGAACTCGCCAAGCAGCTCGTTAAAGAGCTAAAATCGAGAAGAACCACGTTAAAAAACTGGTCACCGATAGTAGACCTCTTATCGAAACCGAATTCCAATGTATCTGAGCAGCCGGTGCATAAAGCAGGTTTAGTTGCTGCTAAACCTATACCATCAAACGGCATGATTCGTTGGCTATCATCGTCTCTCACCGCAAGCCAGCTAAGAAACAAGCGCCTTCAAAATGCTTTTCGGGAGACTGAGGTCGCGTTCACGCCTATCGACGTAACGGTTCGAGCAAATTCCAAACTCGTAATCGACACCATTGACGAGCAATGTTCCGCTTTCTTCAGGAAATTCGCAAAAACAAACGGGCAAGATGTTATCCTCTTGGTCGGCGAAGACGAGCTCCACAGATTTCGCTCAAAATAAATAGCAAGGGTCCTTCCTGAAAGGATCGCAATGCGGGCAAGCGAAGCGCGCGGCGATTTTCTTTTCGGAGGCAAATTTGAAAGCCCGACGGTTTCAAAAACCGACGATAATCGAGGCAAGAAGTTCCTCTATGTGGTATAGACAGAGTTATGCGCGTAATTTTTATTTGTACCGGATTTTTTTTGGCAAACCAAATTTCAATGCCTTCTGGCTCCACAGAAGGAGTACGAATTCTCAAGGACGAGATTTTCAGCGTATTGGAACAATGCCGAAGCAATCTCACACCAAATGAGTTTCGCGAGAATCCCGAAGCCGCACTTCAAGTTTCTTGCGAAAGCATTTGCATTGAATCGCGACTAAATGAATGGCTTTCATCATCTAGAAACAACCAGGAGGAGTACCTAGCGGATCAAGACTTTTTTGTGATTGAACGAAAAGCTCGACTACATGTTTGCAGATCTGGACAGAAACCTTTGGAGCAAACGCAGTGCCTTGCGGAAAAATCGCCTGACATAGTTGCGAAAATCGGCGCTCCACAATGCGGATTTCATATGGAGTGTTATGCCCGGTTTGATGTTGATGATGATGGAAATCCCATCAACTCGACGGCAGAGTGCCCTAGTGGAGTCGCGCGCTTAGAGTTCGAAAGAGAAACGCTTTGTTTGCTGAGTAATATGCGATACCCAGCGATCCGTGGAAGCAAGAACCTGATCCAACCTATTCTGATGCGACATTCTCAAAATTGCTCGGATTCTTAAAGTTAGATCGCGTTTTGATCGAGCAATCAAAATATCACCCACTGAAGATTGATTCTACGACTTGGGCGCTAGGCCGTATCTTTAAAGCACACCGAACAGCCTTAGTGATGCACTCACCGTCGAGTATACTACATTGATCACCGCGGCTAGAATCGCTGCGCGGTATTTGAATTTGTCGTTTTCCTTAGCTGGTTCAAGCGTTAAGCTCGATTGAACGTACGCTGGTTTAAATCCATAGAAGATCGCTACGACGACAATGTGCACCATCTCGAACCATATTCTTTCGATCGGCGACGGTGCCGCTATATAAAAAGCGACACCCACCACCATTCCGATCATCCAACAGAATTGATTTCGCGGCTTCGCAAAAACTGTTGCCTAACGCTTATTGAGCGCCGGAGTTGCGTCTTGCTTCCGCAGCTTCTTGTATGAGCGCATCGTTAATGATCACGGTATCTCGCCTTCCATAATTTCGCGGGTAATAGCCCACTACAAAATCCTGGGCCGCGTCGCCCTCTTGCTGAAACTGCAGTCGAATTCCGCCGTCGAAGTTATGATTGAACTTAGTGTCTATGCACTCGTCGACACTTAGAAGACCATCAAATAGGGTTTGCTCTCCCGCGGAAACGACCAAGCTGGATAGATCACTCGGAAATCCATTGCAGATCGCTACTTCGTTTCCAGAATATCCAACTCTCGCGCAGCTCGATAGACTTACGATCGATATGACAGCCACGGCTCTCCATGTGTCATTGTTGTGGTTTGACTGGTGCTTTTTCAAAAACATTACTGACGTATTCGTAGTATGAAGCACAGTCTCCGTCCGGGAAATCAAGATAAATGTGTTCTCCCGTCGCAGCCAATTCAAGCAAACTGCAGTCAATGTTAGAAACCGATTGAGCGTATTGAAAAAAATCGGATAGCTCTTTTTGCTCTTCTGGCGACATGCCTGACTTCATTACGCTTACGGCTTCTTCAAACCCGCCTGAATCTTGAATCGCGACATCCATTTGAGAGACGAAAATAAACCAAATTACTGGGGCTATCATCTTGTTTTCCTAGCGCACAGCTCCGATTTTGAACTCACGGTTTTTCTAGCGGATTATACGACCGCAAACTACCCGGAACAAATAGTGCATGTCGGCTCGCACTTTGTTGAAGTTAATTGGTCGACCTATGATCAATTATCTTCCAGATCGTAGCGCAGTATCAAATGCACGTGCGTGCTCTCCAAGTAATCATCGACGCTCTTACAAATTTCCATCAGCAAGGTAGTGTTCAAGGATGATGTCTTTTCGTTCGCATCAACGCAATAAAACAAATCCGTAACACCC
Source organism: Pseudomonadota bacterium (assembly GCA_039194965.1). GTDB lineage: Bacteria > Pseudomonadota > Alphaproteobacteria > Caulobacterales > Hyphomonadaceae > Henriciella. The sequence continues at coordinate 133,086 of JBCCVQ010000013.1, forward strand.
GAAAACAGCTCTTCGTTACAATACTGATCTATCACTGAGTTGATGCCAGGGGGCCAATCGGAATCGATATGCCTCAATAGCTCGGCTGTCCAACTCTCTATCGCCGGGTATTCAACGAGATTTAGATTGAACGTCTTAGTTGCTAATCCCGACTTACAAGAACTACCCTCGCTACTTAGGATATCGAAGGTGGGATACATTCTATAAGTTAATAACAAAACGCCTGCTCCCCTAAAACATAAAACGAACGATAATGGTTTAGCGATAAGTACATTTTGTTGAATTTTCCACGAACAATCCGCACTGGGGATTTATTTCCGGAGACAATCTTTGGGAATCCGACTTTGAACGCCTCGTATGGCGCTCCCCATTCTGGCAACATTGCGCCCGTTTCAACCCCCAATGGGTTGTTCGCAAAACGGTGTCCTCGAGCGCGCCCGTCCATGATGTCTCCGTAAACTCGTCCTATTTCGGGGCCAACTACCGCCATAAAAAGCGAGGACTCCACGCCATTTAACTCCCAAGGATCAAGATTATCCAGCTCAGACTTGGTTAAACCATGGCCGTACATTTTCGGATCGTGCAAGCACATCACATAGTCCGGGTGACCGTCACCAGTTTCCGCTGTAGATGCCGACCACGAGTGCGCCTGTCCGATGACATGTACAGTGGGTAAAACCAACAACAAATCAGCTTCAAGAAGTGCGATTACGTAGGCCAAACGCTCATTACTAATTCCCGTGCTTGTTGAAGTTGTAGTCACGCCATCTTGACAGTCTTCGGGCTTTACTTCCTCGCTGCATGTTGGAGTCAAACCGGTTGGGTCGATAAAATTTATCGGATCATTGTTCACATATGCGTACAAGTTGAGACCTGCGGCGTAGCCTATCGGGTCCGTTTGTAAAAACCTGCCAAGTTCCGCGTGATAAGCTCGTGCTTTGTAATGATATACTCCAGCTTCCCCGATCCACGCCTGCCCGGTGTATTGAAATCGGCCAAGATTTGAGGAATCTGGAACGCCGAACGAGTCATACTTGTTCTGGTCGATCACACCGCCGGAGTTATTGGTCACTAACGCAATCGAACCTCTTTCATCACCGAGCAGGTAACGTCGAGTTGAACTGGACACAGCTGACCCTTCATACCAAGCCAAAACTTCGTCCATACCGGGGCCATGCACATATCGACGAAGCACAGTTCCACTCGAGTTGTATTCAGCGATCAATGAAGCCCCATCGTAAAGGAACTTTGTGGTCACGCCACTGGCTGAGACCTGGTGCAATCGGCTGGCGGGGTCATAAGCCAACGTCGCGCCCGCCGCACTTGTAAGACGATTTGCAACATCGAACCCAAACGTGGTCGTCCCATCAGACGTCAGATTGCCTCGAGTATCATGCGTGATCGTGCTTCCGCCGGCGGTGGTCAATTGGTTCTGTCCATTATGCGCATATGTTGTCGCTGCCGGCGCTGAGGTTGGCAAATAGGTATTGTTGGATACCGCAGACGTCGCGATTTGGCCCGCTGCGTTGTAAGTGAAATCCATTTGCTGATTGTAAGAACTGGCTGATGGCAATGTGAAATTGAGATCCGACAAGGATGATGCGCTGTTGTATGCCATGGATACGCTAACGCCATTGCCTAAGGTTTTTGACGTTCGACGACCGAACTGGTCGTGACCATAAGTCACGAGCGCTGTTGAACCGTTCTCTCGGATGCGATTCACTACACCATTGTTCAAATACTCATAGGTCACATAAAATGCGTCCGGATAGGTCATGCGCGTCCGACGCCCCGCAGCATCGTAGAGGTAGCTGACGGTTCCGAGTGAGCTTTGCTCGCTCTTCAAGCGCCCCAGCGCATCCCAATCATAGGTCAGTGTTTGACCGTTCGAAACGGCCGTTTTCTGATTGCCAAGAGCATCGTAAGTTAGGGTCACATCCGCTACGGATCCGGGCGCATTCATATTGGTCATACGCGACATTAGATCGTAGCTATAGGTTGTGTTCTGACCCGCTCGATCTCGGAAGGTTAGCATTAGCGGGGTCGAGAGACCGCCTTCAGTCTTGTAAGTGATTTGCTCATAGTCGGTGGTCGAGCTACCCGACCCTGTTTTGTTCGGAAACCGAGTTTTGATCAATCGATCTAACCCATCGTAATCGTAGGTGGTCACCTTCCCGCGCGCGTCTACAATCGTTTTAATCTGGCCATTCGAAGAGAATGTAACCTGCTCAGATTGGGCCAAGCTCGTCCCATAGCCTTGCTCAGTTTTGTATAACCGACCGTAGCTGTCGTAATGGGCGCGAGAGACACGGTCATATGCTCCCGCCGTTTGGGTACATGCGGTCGGCAGGGCATTAAATGCCGAGGTGTTCAATCGTTGTGCGACACAAAGGGGACGGCGTTCGGTATCGTAGCTTTGTTGACTTGCCCGCAAGGTGACCCCAGCTGGGGTTTGCAACTCTCTCTTGGTCGGAAGCCCGTATGAATTGTAAGTGGTTTTGCTTTGCATCAGCGCGGTAAACGTTCTCGAGCCTGTAGGTGCATTCACACGCCCAGTTTTCTCATACTCGATCTGACCGTCATCATTGTAGATGAAATCCGTGTACTGATGTTGAATGGGTCCGGCGCCATCCGGATCGGGCGCGGTGGTTCTGGTGACCCGTCCCATCTTATCATATTCGTAGTAAACCCGGTCAGCATTTCCAGATAGAGGTCCATCCACGTACGTCAAACGACCCCAAGTGTCGTATGTAAACCTTGTGAGCGCATAAACGGTGCTGTCGCCCGACCGTTCTGTTATCCGGGTAAGTTCGAGGTTTGTCGGCGTGCTCGCATCTCCATCTTGGTAGCCGTAAATTGCAATCGCGGTCATCGCTCCCGAGGTTGCAGGACAAAGCGCGGACGAGCTGGTAACCTGACATTTTCTATGCTGGGTTATTTTCCAAACAGGTGTTGGCGCTTGTACTTTCGTGCTGCTTGCCGAAGTACGATACCAGGCATATTTCTGTTCATAATAAAAATCTTCAACGTACCAAAGATTGCTCGCCGTGGGCTTCGGATGTCTTATGCGCGTTACGCCTCCATGTGAGGCGGAGTAAGTATAATGTGTAACCTGCCCGCGGGCGTCGGTGCTTGTGAGCGGCTTGGCGCAGTACTTTCGATTTCCGGAGTTACATGCCGCGTAAGTGAAACTCTGAACCATGTCCGCAACGCCCGACCCGGACTTGGCGATACTGCGGACCTCAGTCACCCGTCCGGAGCTATCATACGTGTATTTTACCTTGTTGCCTTCGGGGGCAATCACCTCTTTGGGTAGGTTATTGGAGTAATATGTATAGGTTGATTTCAACCCAGTCGATGCGCCTGACGGGATCACTTCTTGTTCAAGCAAGTTTCGATTTGAATCGAACACCGACTTAAGCTTGCGGCCCGTGGGGGAGGTTTGGGTCGTGGTATCCGTAGCGCCTGTCGTATAAGCGTAGCTCCAGGTGCCACCTCCGCGGACAATACTCGAGACTTGCCCGGACGAGTTGTGATTGATTGAAGTCTGCACACCTTCGGGAGACGTGAAGCGCACAAGCTGAGCTGTGCTTGTCCCAGGATAGAAGGTTGTATAGCGAGTTGTTTGCTCCCCCTCTGCGTTCTGGATGTTTGTAGAGACAGCGCCATATGGCCAGCTGGCGGAGGGCAGAGAGCTGCAATCAGCGACCGTCACGTCGCAATATATATGTCCCAAATTGATCAAGCTATTGCTATCGGCTTTTTGGTATTGGAAACCGAGATTGTTTCGGACATTTCCGTTGGCGTAGAAATCTACGACTTCTCCATCGGGTTTTGTGATTTTGGTAAGGCGCGCTTGTCGACCTTCCGTGGTTGAGTTGCCAGAATCGACGAATGTGAGAACGGCGCCATTTGGTGCGGTATAGGTGTAGTCTGTGTTTGCGCCGCTTGTGGTTGCGACGAGTAGCGAGGGACTTGGCCGCGTAGGCGTGTATGTACTCCCAGACTTCGTAAATTCTTCAGCGAAGCCCGGAGCCTGAACCATAAATGTCGTGCTATCGAATTGGTAAACTCCGCCTTCAAGGTCATTCCATAGCCCTTCGAAATATGTATAGCTGCTGGTCAATCCACCCGCGCCACCAATTCGCCCTACAACAAAGCGCCTTGAGTACTCCCCAGACTCCAACTGTGTGCCGTTTGAGTAGCCAAATGACGGTAACATCGGTGTATCGAATTCACTGATCGTTTCTTGAGCCGTTGCAGTCGCAGCTAAAACTGCAGTGGCGAAAATCATGGTGCAAATGCTTGAAGTTAGTGTTCTCTTTGGCATGGGAATTCCCCAGGTTTGGTGACTTTATATTGGTGGGTGAGTGGTTCGAATTAGAATCGATTGCGCGCTAAAATCCGCCTCCACCTCCAGCGACGTAGACTGCGACAGAACCGGTATCCGTTCCGCCATTGCCGTCGGAGATCGTGTAATCAAATAGATGGAACCCGCTCGATGTTGGGGCGGTGTACAGTATTGCAGTCCCACCTCCGGTAATCGTACCTTGCTGGCTAGAAGTGATTAGAATCGTATCCCCGTCGGGGTCGGTATCGTTCGACCGGACATTCAGTGAGTGCGTGCTACCAGCAGCTAAGTTGTAACCATCATCGACTGCAACTGGTGGCGAATTCGCACCCGCACCGCTTGTAATTGCTGTCCGGTTTCCGGCAGCATCATACTGATATCCAGTCGATGATCCGTCATCGTATTCGACATCAACCAAACGACCCAGAGAATCATAGGTGTAGGTTGTGGTATCTGATGTTGCCGCCAAGGGCGCAAAAACGAGTCCGCATACGATGGCGAATCCAAGCCATCTTTTTGAGCGCACGTTCTCATTCTCTTGTTTAGACAAGATTTCCTCCACTATTTGGTGTGAGTTTTCAGCGAATTGTGATTAGCGTTCTAGGATCGGTAAGAGGTCCGATATCGACTGCGCCTAAGGACTGCGTATCTGTTCGAGACACTGAGTCATCTTGTTACTATAAGCAGTTCGTTTCTCTTCAGTATTTAGTCCTCGGAGGAACAACTCGGTCACAAGGGCATCGCCTACAGTTTCCACCGCTTTCACGGCGCGGTCATACTCGTCGCTCGTGTTTGAAGACAGTGATTTGATTGTTTTCGCCTTACAGTAGCACTGCTCTGAGTCGCCGCTTTCGGCGGTACAGATTTCGGCGTGCTTATCAACTTTGCGATCCGCCGCGGCGGCCCCAACCGTCAGCGCCGCAATCCCGAGCAGCAGCGTTAGTTTGATCTTCATTAACAGTCTCCCCTATTTATCCGACCTACAACGAATGGCGTCCGAATATTTGTACGGATTAATAAATCCCAATAAAAAACGAAATCGGTCAAATTAAAATTTGAATTAGGGAAATGCATACTGCGTTAATTTTATTTAAAATTCAATGAATAGGAATACTTACACACAATTTCTGTAATCATGAAAAATTATAAACAACAGAAATGGCTACAAGACATGTAGAAAAGCTTTCAAGATCTGAGTTCTGTTTTCCTATAAAATACACTCTCAATAAATTTTG
>JBCCVQ010000014.1:0-137458 GCA_039194965.1 Pseudomonadota bacterium
CTTCTTCAGCTTCAAGCTGTTCAATCATGTTCATCGTCCGTCTCCGACGCTCGCAATTTGGGTCCATTTCGGGAAGCCGCCCATAAATCGGGTCGGCGCTGTTTTGTCAATGCCTGACTCTGCTGATTCCTCCACTCAGCAACAGCTTTGTGGTTGCCAGACAGAAGAACGTCCGGCGTGGAGCGATTTTCCCAGGTTCGCGGCAAAGTATAATGGGGGTATTCGAGCAGTCCCGCACTGAAGCTTTCATCCTCCACGGACGCCTGATTACCGGCCACGCCCGGGATCAGCCGCAAGGTCGCTTCAACCATCGCCATGGCCGCCACTTCGCCGCCTGCCAGGACAAAATCGCCAAGCGAGACTTCTTGCATCTGGCGACCTTCAATCACGCGTTGATCCAGACCTTCAAATCGACCGCAAAAGAACACCATGCCGGGTCCGCGTGCCCAGTCTTCTGCCATCTCTTGAGTAAATGGCACCCCGCGCGGACTGGGATAGATCAGCGGGCGCTCGCCGACCGCGACGCTATCGATTGCTGCCGCAGCGACATCTGGCCGGAGCACCAAACCGGCGCCGCCACCAGCCGGTTTCTCGTCAACTTGATGGTGCTTGCCGAGGCCAAACTCACGCAATTGGATCGTTTCGAGCGACCAGAGCCCGTCGCGCCGTGCCCGCTCCAAAATGGAAACACCAAGCGGTCCCGGAAACGCCTCGGGATAGAGCGTGATAAAGGTTGTGTCGAAACTCATGACGGTCCGACAGATAATGCCAGAACTCGCGATATCACTGCGCGCGGCAGGCCGGACTGGTCGTGCAGCTCAGTAATGGCCGCATCGACCTGTTTTAACGCCGTCTTGCTGGTCGCAGTCGGCTTATCTAGCACATTCTCACGTACCAACGCGGCGCACACATCGCGGGACGCAATCCAGGCATCATAGCCGGAGAAGCGCAGGAAGTATTGCGCCGTTGCGCCGCCTAAGCGAGAGCCATTCTTGCCGAGGTATGCCAACAGCCCCGCCTGGTCATTGGCAGGCCAACTGCCCAAAAAGGCGCCGAAGCTGCCATTCTCTTTTGCGATTTCGACCATAAATCGCGCATTCGCGATGGTCGCCGTAATTTTCTGGCCGTTGCGAACAATCCCTTTGTCCGACAATAAACGATCCAGATCTTCATCAGAATAGAACGCGACACGATGAGGCTGAAAGCCATCGAACGCGGCCTCGAATCCCGGCCATTTATTCTGGATGACCTTCCAGCTGAACCCGGCGCTGAACACCGCTTTGCTCATTTCGGAGAGATAGCGATCATCGCTAATCGTCGATTGATCCGAAACACCATGCGAGTTAGCCGCCATTTCGAGGACCTGATCCTCAGAGCCATGATGCCCGGCGGCCAGCGTCAGGATGTCGGCGAAGGATCGCATCCTAAGCCTCCTGCTCTTCGCGCACGGGCATCACTTTTAGACCGGTAATCTGATTGCGGCTCTTACGCGCGATGTCGAAACGGTAGCCATAAAAGGCAAAGCGTTGGCCCGGCTCCGGAATGGTCTGAGCCTCATGAATGACCAGGCCGGCAATCGTCACCGCCTCTTCATCCGGCAGTTCCCAGCCCATAGCGCGGTTCAAGTCGCGAATCGTCACGCCGCCCTCAACATAGACCGAGCCGTCAGCTTGCGGACGAACGCCGCGGACGACGACGTCATATTCATCGCGAATGTCGCCGACAATTTCTTCCAGAATATCTTCCAGCGTGACCAGACCCTGCAATGCGCCATACTCATCGACAACCAGCGCAAAATGGCTGCGCTTTTTCAGGAATAGATCTAGCTGGTCTTCAGCCGCTGTCGTTTCGGGAATGAACCAAGGGTCGCGGCAAATCTCTAGAATATCGAGCCCAGATGTCTTGCCATTATTGCCAACAATTGCCCGCAATAAGTCTTTCACGTGAAGGATGCCGACAATCTCTTCCTGATCGCCGCGAAACAAAGGCAAACGCGTATGCGGACTGGCCAGAGCTTTGCGAACGATTGCATCGGCGGACTGTTCCGCATCAATCATCGTGATATTTTTGCGGTGGATCATCACCTCTTCGACCGTCATGTCCTTAAGATCGAGCGCGCCGACCAAACGGTGGCGGTTCTTGGCATCGAGGCCTTCTTCAGAGTGGTGAAGGTCGATTGTGCCGCGAATATCATCTTCCGCTGTCACTGCATCGCCGGGCTGATTGACGCCAAGCAGTCTGAGCAATCCATTGACCAAGACCTGCGCCCCGGCAACCACCCAGCCAATCACGAGCACGACCCAGCTGATCGGCGTCGCCACGCGCATCGCCATACTGTCTGGGCGATTGATGGCATAGGTTTTCGGCGTCATCTCGGCACAGACAACCACGACGAGCGTCATTACAGCGGTGGCAATCGCCACGCCCAATGGCCCTGGGATTAATTGTCGGAACAGTTCGGCAGCCAGGATCGAAGCAAGAATATTGACGATATTATTGCCGACCAGAATGGCGCCGATGAGCTTTTCACGGTCGGCGATGAGCCGGTTCACCAAGCCAGCGCGTTTATTGCCGTCCTTTTCGAGCTGATGCATGCGGGCGCGGCTGGCCGCGGTCAGGGCTGTTTCTGATCCTGAAAAGAATGCTGACATGCAAATCAGGATCACGATGGTCACGAGAATGCCGATAATCATCAGCTTTTTTGCAGCTCCTCTTGTAAAAATTCCTGCACATCTGACAGGTCTGCATCTGGATAGATAAACGCCTCGCCCAGCCCTTTGGCCAGGATCAGCGGCACGCGGCCAGCGCGGGCTTTCTTGTCTTGTTGCATGGCGGAGACTAGAGCCTCAGCCCGATATGGACCGCCAGGGACGTCTGCCAAATTCGCCGTTAGTCCCGATGCAGCGATGATCGCCGCGCCATGCTCGGCATCATCATGCGACATCAGGCCGAGCCGGGCCGAATAGCGTAAGGCGAGCGCCATGCCCGTGCCCACCGCTTCGCCGTGCAACAGATTGGCGCGATAGCCATTTTCGGCTTCGAGCGCATGACCGAATGTGTGGCCGAGATTGAGCAAGGCGCGCACACCGCCTTCGCGCTCATCTTGCGCGACGATGTCGGCTTTGGCCCGGCAAGAAATGGCCACCGCTTCGGTGATCGAAGCTGGGTCCAAAGAAAGGACTTTTTCTCCATTCCCGGCCAGCCAATCGAAGAATGGGCGGTCATTGATCAGCCCATATTTCAGGACTTCAGCATAACCCGCGCGGCGTTCGCGGTCCGGCAGTGTGCTCAAAACGTCTGTATCGGCCAGGACCAGCCGCGGCTGGTAGAAGGCGCCGACCAGATTTTTGCCATGCGACGAGTTCACTGCGGTCTTGCCACCAACCGAACTGTCGACTTGGGCTAAGAGCGTTGTCGGAATTTGGACAAATTGCATGCCGCGCTTGAGCAAGGATGCGGCAAGGCCCGTCAGATCGCCAATCACACCGCCGCCAAAAGCGATCAAAACGTCGTCTCGTCCCGCCCCTTGCGCGAGCAGCCAATCGACGGCTTCGCCCAGCAAGGTCCAATTCTTCGTGCTTTCGCCCGCTGGAAAGACTTTCTCAATCGCAGAAATGCCCTGCGCCGCCAAACCAGCTTTCAGCGTATCGCTATGCAGACCCCAGACGGTTTCGTCACTGATTACGAACACGCGGTCTTGTTTCGCATACGGCGCGAGATGGGCGCCGGCTTGCGATAGCAATTTCTCGCCGATGAGGATGTCGTAGCTGCGCGCGCCCAGCTCAACGCGGACACGGTTTGGCTCAGTTAGGGTTGCGGCGTCCATGACTCCAGGGCCTTAATAATAGCGGTGACCGTTTTGGAATGCGGCCCGTCCACGCTGTGGACTGTTAAATCAGCCAGCTCATATATAGAACGACGCTCGTCAAACAAGTTCGACAGGACTTCTTTCGCATCCGGCCGGCGCAAAAGTGGTCGGTGATTACGCCGCGAAACACGTTTCCAAAGTGTTTCTAGGTCGGCGTTTAGCCAAATCGTCACGGCTTTCTCACGCATCAATTGGCGGGTGTCAGGACTGAGATAGGCGCCCCCACCGGTGGCCAAGACGTGCGGTTTTTCATCCAGAAGGCGTTTTAGGACTTGATGTTCGCCGCGGCGAAACTCGTCTTCACCATGTAATGAAAAGATGTCGGCGACTGACAATCCCGCTGCTTTTTCAATCTCGTCATCGCTATCATAGAAGGAACGGCCCAAACGAGACGCCAGACGGCGGCCCACGGTGGATTTCCCGGCCCCCATTAACCCGACGAGTGCAACTGTACGATCTGCCCAAGGCGCCTCATTTCTGTCAGGTTTTAAAGTACTAGTTCGGTCTTCAGCCATGGTCTTTTCGGATCTTCACATCTTGTCCTATACAGACGAAGCGGATCCGGCAATCTCTGACCATCGCGGTCTTATGCGAAAGGCAATTCATCCATGCGCAAATGGCTCATCATATTAGCTGTTCTCATTGTCGCCGTCCTGGCGGTGATCTGGTGGCTCGGGAATTCAGCAAATTCCCACAAACCTGAACCTGGTGAAGCGCGCATGGAGATCGAGCATGTTCTCTAAAGCCGCAATGCTTGCTGGCCTGGTTTTAGGGCTCAGCGCCGGACTGAGTGCTCAGGCGCAAATTGAGTCTGACAGTATGGACGATCTCGGTGCCTGGGGGCAGCGATACTTATCGTCGAACGAAGCGGAATTCGCGACCACGCTTTGGCGCAACTCGAACGACGAATTCCTGTTATCCTTGCTCCAATCGGTGACCACGACAGAGCTCGGTCCGGCGGAGCGGTTGCTATTGCGGCGGATTATCCTATCGCCGGCCACGCCGCCACAAGGGGTGCATGCCGAGGACTTGCTCGCTGAACGGGCGAGATTGATGCTCGATCTCGGGGAAGCGCGCGCCGCGGCCGCCCTGGTTCCGCGTCTAGAACAAGCCGCGCCGGGATTAGACGCCGAAACTCTCGCCGTCGACCTTGATCTCGCCAGCGGACAAGAAGCCAGCGCATGCAACACACTGAACGGCAGCGTTAAAGATGGTGAGTACTGGCTCAAACTGCGCGCCGTATGTGCGGTTTTGCGGGACAATTTCTCTGGGGCCCAACTCGCCATTGAAGTGGCTGCTGCGCAAGGCGTTGATGATCCGTGGATGGTCGAAGCGATTTTCGCCGCCGCTGGCGACACGCCGAACCCACCTGGCGCACGCTTTGATTCTGGGCTGAACACCGCGCTGTCCTCGAAGGCCGTGCTCGATACGGATCGCGTCACACTGGCTGCGGATCGTCCAGATCTGGCCGCGGCGGCGGCGCTGCGACCAGGTGTGCCAGCCGAATTGCGGGCCCGGTTCGCCGAAATTGCCAGCGCCCATGATCTAATCCATCCGGACGATCGACGCAGCATTCTGCTCGATCGGTTCGAAGACGAAGACTATGAGCCGGACAGCCCCCTCGAACAGGCCTTCGCGACCCTGCGGGACCCGATTTCGACCGATACAGCGCGGGCTGAAGGCGTGATCACGGTTTTAAATAGCAGCACTGAGAACGGGCTAAATACGCTGCGCCCGACCGCGCAACTGTTTCTACCGGACTTGGAAGCTTTGCCACAAAGTCTCGAAACGGCGCCTTTCGCTTTGGACTTCGCACGCGCTGCTTTAGCGGCGGGCGACACGGCACTGGCGCGCTCATGGCTGGGCGCTTCGGAAGTCGACGGCATTGAGCCCTTCGATCCTTATGACATCGCCCTTGTCGAGGCCGTCGCCGTCATCGTCGACGCCGATACGTCCCCGACCCGTCTCGCTGCGATTGAAAAGCGCCTGACCACGTCGACCAATTCGGAAGCGCGCGAGCAACAAGCCGGGCGCGTCTTTACCGCTTGGATGGGGCTCGGCTTGCCGCTTTCCGCGGTCGCGCGAGATTTTGTCGCGTCCATTCCGGATGCCGGCGAGCGGATTCCACAAGGTCAACTGACCGCTTTGAAAGCGGCCCGCCTTGGCGATGCGATCGGCGAAGCCGCGCTGATGATCCTGGCGACAACGAACGGCGATGTCGCCCGATTGGCCCCGACAGATCTTGCCGAGTTGCTTGAAGTCTTGATCGCGCTCGACGCTGAAGATGTCGCCCGGGATTTAGCCCTAGAGGCAACAGCGTTCTGGGAGGATGTCGATTGAGACGGGCAGCTTGGTGGATCACGTCGCTTTTAACGTTGACGGCCTGCCTCAGCACCGCTGATGCCCCAGAGGTGGCTGAAGACATGACGCGCCCGCCACCCGGCTCGAATGAAATGCTCCGGACCAATCTGACCCATGACCCGCATCTTGAAGTGATCATATCTGATGTCGTCATTCCCGCGGGAGCGACGGTTCCCCAGCACTTCCATCCAGGCGAAGAGTTTGTCTACGTGATCGAGGGCTCAGCGGTGCATGTCGAAGACGGCAAACCCGATCAAATCCTCAGCGCCGGTGACAGTTATGTCATCCCACCAGACGCCATCCACGCGCCGCGCGGCGGTCCAGATGGGGCGAGAGCGATCGTCTTTCGGGTGCATCGAAACGGCTTGCCGGAGCGGATCAATATCGGCGAGCGCGGTCCGATCGCAGATATAAGCGACTTGTCCTTACGCGTTAGCGCCGATGAAATCGCGGCTATGCAGAATCGCGTCTTCAACGATCCCGAAGCGTCCTGCATTCCAATGGCGCGCCGCGCTGTGATGTGCCGTGTCTCAGATAGCCGAGAGATCTATGTGTTCACAGAGATCAGTGACCCGGCTCATCCGTCAGTGCTGTATCGGGGCTTTGAGACGGCAGATGATGGCACCACAACGCTCGCTGAGCGGGGTTGGTCTGCGGCAAACGAGGATGCAGCTGCTAGATTCTTTGGCTCGCTGTCCGTTTGGCCGGACACCACAGTGGCGCCTATCGCGCAGCCTGCAGAGCCTCATCCGCATCCAGGTCACCATCATAAAGCGCCCGACCCAGAATAGTCCCGGCAATCGGACGGCGGCCTTGATGGGCGCGTAAGTCGCGAATGTCTTGCACACTGGCGACGCCGCCGCTGGCAATCACGGGGATTGAGACCGCATCGGCCAGCGTGCCGGTGAACTCAACGTTGACGCCGGTTTTCATGCCATCACGGGCAATGTCTGTGACGATCAAAGCTGCCACGCCGCAGCCTTCAAAGGCTTTAGCAAGGTCGACGGCTGACATGTCCGATGTCTCGGCCCAGCCCTCCACGGCGACCATGCCATCTTTGGCATCGATGCCGACAACAACTTGGCCTGGCAAATCCCGCGCGGCGGCTTTGACAAGCTCCGGGTCGCGCAAGGCGGCCGTGCCAAGGATGACGCGCGATAAGCCCGCCTCAAGCCAGGCGTCAATCTGCGCACGCGTGCGAATGCCGCCGCCAAGCTGAACCGGCACATCGGTCGCGCTGAGGATGGCCTTGACCGCATCGGTATTGGCGCTGGCGCCTTCGAAAGCGCCGTTCAGATCGACCACATGGAGATATTTAAACCCCATCTGTTTGAACTTCGCCGCCTGGTCGGCGGGATCCGGATTGTACTGGGTCGCTTGATCCATTTCGCCGCGCAGCAGGCGCACGCATTGGCCGTCTTTTAGGTCGATGGCGGGAAAAAGGGCGAAGCTCATTTCGGCTCCCAAAGCACAAAATTGGAGAGGATTTGCAGACCCACGCGCTGGCTCTTTTCCGGGTGGAACTGGGTCGCGAAGATATTGTCGCGCGCCACGGCGGCGATGATCGGCTGACCATAATGCGTGGTCGCGGCGATGTCGCTCTGCGCCGGGTTTTGATAGGCGTAGGAATGGGTGAAATAGACGTGCGGGTCGTCGCCCAAGCCTTGCAGGATTGGATGGTCTTGGGCGAGATCCAAGGCGTTCCAACCCATATGCGGGACGGCCAGGTTTCCACCCGGATTAATCCGATCAATATCCCCCGGGATCCAATCGAGGCCCGGTGTCTCGCCATCTTCTAAGCCGCGAGTGGCAAGCAATTGCTGGCCAACACAAATCCCGAAAAAGGGCACGCCGCGTGTCATCACCGCTTCGGTCAGCGCCTCAACCAGCCCCTCATGTGCCCGCAGGTTCTTTGCGCAATCGGCAAAGTGGCCGACGCCGGGCAGGACAATTCGGTCGGCATAAGCGATGGCGCTTGGGTCCGCGGTGATGCGGATTTCACGGGTTTTCTTGGCATTGTTCGCCGCCACGCGCAAAGCGCGCGCGGCACTATGCAAATTGCCGGACCCGTAATCGATGAGCGCAATTGTCTTCATGCCTGCGCCCCTAGCGGAGAACCGCAATAAGGAAAAGAGGCGAAGCGCTACAGGTGCAGCGTCTCGCGACGAGAGTCTGGTCAATTTAGGCGCGCCTTGGCAGGAAGGCGCTAACTTACACCCCTGCTTTTGGAGATCTCTTCATGTCTTTGCCTGCCTCTTTTCTACAAATGGTTTCAACGGTCACCGAAGACGGGACGCTACGTATGGAATTGGTTGAAAAGCCAATGCCAGACCCAAAGCCCGGCCAAATCGTCCTCCGGATTGAAGCGACGCCGATTAACCCATCAGACCATGGCGTCATGTTTGGCTGGTCAAATATGGCCGCTGCGAGCTCTTCTGGGTCTGGAAAAGACACTGTTCTGACTGCGCCGGTGCCAGAGCAAGGCCTGCGCGTGATGAAAGCCCGCATCGGACAAGCCCTGCCGGTTGGCAATGAGGGCGCCGGGACCGTCGTCGCGGCGGGCGAAGGCGACTATCCACAAAGCCTACTCGGCAAAACGGTCGCGGTCATGGGCGGCGGCATGTATGGCGAGTATCGCGCGGTGGACGCGATGATGGCGCTACCACTGCATGACGGACACACAGCAAAAGACGGCGCATCTTGCTTTGTGAATCCCCTCACAGCCCTCAGCTTCCTAGAGACGATGCGGATGGAAGGGCACACAGCGATTGTGCACACCGCCGCGGCCTCAAATCTCGGCCAAATGCTCAACCGAATTTGTCAGGCCGATGGCGTCGACCTGGTCAACATTGTCCGTAAGCCAGAGCAAGAAGAGATTTTGCGCGGATTAGGGGCGAAATACATCGTCAATTCGAGCAAAGACAGCTTCATGGCCGATCTCACGGATGCCATTCACGAAACCGGGGCGACGCTTGGCTTCGATGCAACCGGTGGCGGCAAGCTCGCATCCGATATTCTGTCCGGCATGGAAGGCGCCGCGGCCCGCACCCCCGGCGCTTATAGTATTTACGGCTCAGTCGCGCACAAGCAGGTCTATCTCTATGGCGGGCTGGATACGTCGCCGACCGTTCTAACCCGCGGCTATGGCATGGCTTGGGGCGTCGGCGGATGGCTGTTGCCAAACTTCCTCGCCAAAGCGGGCCAGGACGTGGCGATCCGTCTGCGCAAACGCGTCGCAGACGAACTCAAGACGACCTTTGCCAGCCATTACACAGAAGAGCTGTCGCTGTCAGAAGCCCTGCAGGCCGAAAATGTCGCCAAATACAATGCGAAAGTCACCGGTCAGAAATATCTGATCTGTCCGCAAAAAGCGCTTTAGAGGCTGCCTTTGGTACTCGCAGGGGCCCCGGCGAGTTTGGCGTCGGGGGTCACTGCCATGCGCAGCGCGCGCGCCACGGCTTTGAAACAGCTTTCCGCAATATGGTGATTGTTCTCGCCATATAGGTTCTCAATGTGCAGGCACATGCCGCCATTGCCGGCCAGGGCTTGGAAGAACTCCTTGAACAATTCCGTGTCCATATCGCCGATTTTGTCGCGCTGAAAATCGACCTTCCAGATGAAGTAGGGGCGTTTGCACAGATCGACCGCCGCCCGGCTGAGCGTCTCGTCCATCGGCAAATAGGCGTGTCCATAGCGGGTAATGCCAGCAAAATCGCCGAGCGCCTGCTTAATCGCTTGGCCAATAACGATCCCGGTATCTTCAACTGTATGGTGACCATCAATGTGTAAATCACCTTCAGCTTTGACGGTCAGATCAATAAAAGAATGGCGTCCCAACGCATCCAGCATATGGTCGAAAAAGCCAATGCCGGTGGCGATATCCGTCTTTCCTGCGCCGTCGAGATTTACGGTCACAGTGATGTCGGTTTCTTTGGTCTTGCGCGAAATGGTGGCGGTTCGTTCAGTCATGCGGCTCAAATAGTGTGAAATTTACCTGTCGACTAGCACACATCTGTTCACGACTCCCTAAACAATTGCGGTCACAACAGACGCAGAGGGATGAGTCGGGCATAAAAGGCAGTTGCGTTGAAACCTATTCGAGCCTTTTCGAAAACACTTGCGAGGTCGAGCTTCGCAAGCGTGCTTTCTATTGCGGCCGCGACGTTAGCACTCACGCTATCGGTGGCGTTTACAATCTTCTATTTCTCGCAATCCTGGAATGCATATCAGCTCAGCGCACGCGAAAGCGGCGCGCAAGTGGCACTCTTGATCAGTGAGGACTTGGCGCGAAACGAAACCGCTGCCGTGGAAGCGACGCTCGAGCAATCCCTGGCCAATCGTGCGATGATCTTAGACGCATCGGGCGCGCCAACGCTTGGGTCGCTGTCCGACGAGGCGCAGGCACGTAGCATGGACTTCGCCCTCACGCATGGCGACCAGACCCTCGGCACGCTTGTCTATGCATCGAGCTTTACCTATCAGCCCCCCGTGCCGCTTTGGGGCGCTGTTCTGATTTGCCTTGCCGTCACTGCCTTGTCTGCTCTGGTTATGGGCTTCTTTGCCAGCACCGTGGTTGGCTATGTTGGTCAAGTGACGCGATTGATTGGAGATTATAGTCTCGTCGGCACGAGCCGCCGCAAAGTCTCGAAATTCGCGTTTGCAGAATTTCGTCAGTTGGCGCTTGCGACGACGCGCGCCACGCGGCGCGTGGCCAAAGAGCTCGATCATTTGCGAGCGACGGCCCGTTTGGATGAACGCACCGGATTGCTCAACGAACCCGCCTTCCACCAGGAAGTGAAAGAGGCCGTGCAAACACTGACCACAGCCTCACAATCGGTTTTGATTACGATCGAGTTTCAAGCCCAAAATGCTGGCCAAGACGGGCCAAACCTGCCGCTGACCAATGACGCTTACATCGAGGCGGCCAATCGCCTGCGCGTGTTCGCCGAGCAAGCCGTCATGAAGCATGGGTATGAGCCCAGCGATTGGGTGCTTGGCAGCCTGTTCTCAGATCAGTTCGCGCTGCTCATCAAAGCGAACGCGTCACGTGAAGACGTGGCGAACGTCATTCGTGAGTTGCTGGGCGAGTTTCGGATTCCGCTGACCTGCCAGCAGCAAAACATTCCAGTGACCCTGAATGGCAGTATCGTTTTGATCCCCCAAGACGGGGATAGCCTGGCAAAGATCCTCGAGCGTGCGCAAGCGACGCTAGAAGACTTGAAAGCGAAGTCTCGGACCGGATTTGCGTTTTATACACCGAAATTGGAGCGCCAGCGGGACGCGAAAGTCAAACTCGAGTCCGAACTGCGTCAAGCGGTCCAGGAAGATCGTTTCATTCCGCTGTTCCAGCCAAAGATCGACCTTAAAACCGGTCGCATCTCAGGTGCCGAGGCCTTGGCGCGCTGGCAATTGGAAAATGGCCGCTTGGTCTCTCCATCTGTATTTATCGAACTCGCCGAGGAATGTGGTTTGATCGGCCGGATTGGGTCGCAGATCATGTACAAAGCTTGCGAAGAAGCGGCCAAATGGACGCGCGACGGAAACCCAATCAATCTCGCCGTCAACGTCTCTCCGCGCCAGTTTGAAGACGAACACCTCGCCGAAACCATACTAGATGCTTTGGCCAAGTCCGGCCTGTCGCCACGCCAGCTGGAAGTTGAGATCACAGAAAGCCTGGCCATTCAGCAGCCTGACCGCGTCCGCGCTGTGCTCGAGCCATTGCGGCGCCTCGGCATGAAACTCGCCATGGACGATTTCGGCACCGGTCATTCAAACCTGGCCGTCCTGACCCAGATCGACTTCGATGTGTTTAAGATTGATCGTCAATTCCTCACTGGCACGCCGCAAGACGAACAGGCCAGCGCCATTGTCGACATGATCCTGTCCATGGCCAACTCGCTGAAGATGACAATTGTCGGCGAAGGCATCGAAACCGAAGAGCAAGCCGCTTTCTTGACCAATCGCAATTGCGATATCGGCCAAGGCTTCCTTTACAGCCCGCCAGTGTCGGCAACGGCATTCGAAGAAATGCTGAAAACTCAACCATTTATGACCCAGAAAATGACCGCCTAAAACGATCGATTCTGATCGGGGGCTTGATATTTTCAGAATTCTTCGTCATTTAGAGTTTTATGATAAACGATAAAACTTCGTCATGGCCGGATTGGCATGGCACGACCATTTTAGCGGTTCGCACCGAAGAACACGTCGCGATGCTCAGCGATGGCCAAGTGTCGATGGGCCAGACCGTGATGAAGGGCAATGCGCGCAAAGTTCGCCGGCTTGGCGGCGGCGACATTCTTGCCGGGTTCGCTGGTGCCACCGCCGATGCTTTCACTTTGTTTGAGCGCCTTGAGCAAAAGCTTGAAAGGTTTCCCGGCCAACTTCAACGCGCCGCGGTTGAGCTGGCCAAGGAATGGCGGACGGAACGTCAATTACAGAAACTCGAGGCCATGCTGATCGTCGCCGACAAAGAGACGACGCTGGTCATCACTGGCGCGGGCGATGTGCTCGAGCCAGAATATCCGGTCGTCGCCGTCGGATCCGGCGGCAATTACGCGTTGTCCGCGGCCCGCGCTTTGATCGATTATGAAAAGGACGCCGAAACCCTTGGCCGCAAAGCCATGGAGATCGCGGCTGATATCTGCGTTTACACCAATTCGCATTTCACCGTGGAGGTGTTGGATGTTTGATCGCACGGATCTGCGCGCAGCGGTCGGCGCGAATATTTTGAGCGCGGATCAAGCGTCACGCTTAGAAGCGTTTCTACTTTCGCGCAAAGATGATGGCGTCGGCAATGAACAAGTTGGCCAGGAAAATTTGCGCTTCTTGGCAAACTTCAACGACATTTTCATCACGCTGGGGCTGGGCATTCTATTTGTCGGCGTGATCGCGCTTGTTGGAACCATGTCGGCGCCAGCTATGGCGTCAGGCAACTTGCTCGCAGGCGTCCTGTTCTCGCTACCTGTGGCGGCATTGGCCTGGGTTATGATGGAATATTTCTGCGCCCGGCGACGGCTTTTGCTGCCCAGCATGGCGCTGTCCGTGATCTTTGTTGTGTTCTGCACATCTGCCGCCATGTCATTTGCTGCGAGCGTGATCGGCGCCGATATAGAGCGACTCGATTTTAGTGAGATGTATGGCACGACGGGCATGCTCGGCGTGTTCATTTTCCTCGCCGCCTTAGCCGCCTCACTGGCCATCTTCCTACGGTTCCGCTTACCCTTCTCGCTCGCCATGAGCGCTATTTCAGCCGCCGGAGCTGTCTATGTCGGCGCAAGTTTCTTTGGCGATATCACGCAAGTCGTGGGCGGCCCGCTACTGATCTTGATGGGGTTGTTAACGCTGGCGGTGGCGATTTGGTTCGACATGAAAGACCCCGAACGCATTCGCAAAGCTTCAGACAATGCGTTCTGGCTGCATCTCGCCGCGGCGCCGCAACTGATTTGGGGCATTAGCGCGCTCGTCACAGGGTCAAACGTCCTTGGGGGGTCGACCAGCGGCGCCGATGATGCTTCACAAGGCATTACTTTGCTCTTGGTTTTGCTGACCATCGGCGTCATCTCGCTGGCGCTCAATCGCCGGGCTTTGATTGCCGCGAGCCTTTTGACCTTCATCATCACTTTGGTCTTCGTGCTCAATCGCATTGGCTTGGATGGGTTCAATATCTTCATCACAGTGACGATGATTATCGGGACTGGCGTGGTGCTTCTAGGCGCAGGTTGGAAGACCGCACGCAGAGCTGTGCTTGTATTTTTCCCAAAAGGCGGCACATGGAGCCAGGTATTCCCACCTGAACCCGCTTAAACTTGCCGGATCAACACATGACTCAATTGACGCCCGCTGAGATCGTCTCAGAGCTCGATCGCCACATTGTCGGTCAAAACGATGCCAAACGTGCGGTTGCCTTGGCGCTGCGCAATCGCTGGCGCCGCAAGCAAGCTCCGGATGGATTGCGGGAAGAGATCACGCCAAAGAATATTCTCATGATTGGTCCGACCGGCGTTGGAAAAACGGAAGTCTCGCGCCGACTCGCCAAGCTCGCCAACGCGCCGTTTCTGAAAGTCGAAGCGACGAAGTTTACCGAAGTTGGCTATGTCGGTCGCGACGTCGAGCAGATCGTCCGCGACTTAGTCGAGGCAGCGATCAGCATGTTGCGCGACCAGAAGCGCAAAACCGTTGAAGACCAAGCCCGCGACACCGCAGAAGAACGCTTGCTCGACGCACTGGTTGGCGAGGATGCGCAATCCTCGACCCGCGAAGTGTTCCGCCGCAAGCTCCGCGATGGTGAGCTGGATGACAAAGCCGTCGACATCGACCTGGCTGAGACCAGCAACCCGATGCAGATGATGGACATGCCGGGCAGTGGCTCGATGAGCATGATCAATCTCGGCGATATGCTGGGCAAAGCCATGGGGCAACGCACCAAGCGCGTGCGCACGACCGTCCGGGAGGCGTATCAGCCGCTGATCGATGAAGAGGCTGACAAGCTCATCGATGAAGATTCCATCGCGCGCGAGGCGCTGCGTTCGGTCGAAGAAGACGGCATTGTCTTCTTAGACGAAATTGACAAAGTCGCAGGCGCGACAGGCCGTTCAGGGGCGGATGTCAGCCGCGAAGGTGTGCAGCGCGATCTCTTACCTCTGATTGAAGGCACAACCGTTTCGACCAAACGCGGACCGATCAAAACGGACCATATTCTGTTCATCGCCTCTGGCGCCTTCCACGTCTCTAAGCCATCTGATTTGTTGCCAGAACTGCAAGGTCGTCTGCCCATTCGGGTGGAGTTAACGGCCCTCACCCGCGATGATATGCGTCGAATCTTGGTCGAACCTGAAGCGTCTTTGATCCGTCAGCACCAGGCCTTGATGAATGCTGAGGGCGTGACGCTCGAGTTTGACGAAGCCGCGATTGACGCGCTCGCAGACCTCGCCGTGAAAGTGAATGACTCGGTTGAGAATATCGGCGCGCGCCGATTGCATACCGTGATGGAACGCCTGCTCGACGAGATCAGTTTCACAGCCTCTGACCGCAATGGCGAAACGGTGACGATCTCTGAAGACTATGTCACCGCCCAACTATCCGATTTGGTCGGCAATGCGGACTTGTCAAAGTTCATTCTTTAACGGCACGCCGGAGACGTCTGGTGCGCGTGGTTCACGTTCATTCTTGCCGCGTTGAGAGATGAATATTCCCAGCAGAATCAAAAATCCGCCAATGGCCTGCATCGGCGCCAGAGGTTCATCGAACATTTGCCAAGAGATCGCAGCGGCCACCACTGGCTGAACCAAGATCAACACGCCAGCAATCGCCGCCGGAGTGTGGCCAAGACCTGTAATGATCAAGCCTTGACCGCCAATGTGTGCAACAATTGCGAGGAAGAGCGGTACGAGGAAACCGTTTAAACTGGTTGGGAAAAAATTTTCTCGAAACCCAATGACCATCAAAGCAGCAACAACAATTTCTACCGCGGTCAGCCAGAAAATCGTTTCGATTCCACTCAAACTTCGGCGCGCGACACTGGCGGCGACGATATAGCAAGATACTAAGGCCGCTGCGGCGAGGGCGATGAGGTCTCCGCGAATATTCGTCCGCCCATCCGCGGCGCCACCGAGAGATAGGGCTGCGGCGCCGAGCATGGCGATCATCACCGCGATCAGCCAAATCAAGGTCGGTCGCTGTTTCAGGACAAGCCACGCCACCAATCCCGCACAAATATTGCCAAGGTTTACAATGAAGGTCGCATTCGCAACGGTCGTAATGGTCAGCGACCAATGCCAAAGCCCGATATCTAAAGCAAAGAATGTCCCAGCAATGAAAACAAAGCGATTGGGCTTGGCTGGCAGGCGCCGCTTCGTGGCAAGCACCAGCAGGAATAGAAATGGCAGCGCTATGGTGTAACGCCAGAACGCGATGGCTTGGGGGCCAAGCTCATCTAGCCCCAGCCGCAACCCGATTGGCGCGAGACCGATACAGACCCCGCCCCCAAGAACCAGAAGCGGACCATACCAGGACATCCGCTCTTGAGCGTGTGTTTGCTCCGCCATTTTACGAGAATCCCAAACGAGTCCGCACTTGATCCGCCGTCATACCGTCCGCGCGCAAGCTCGCAAGCGTTATGCTCTGCTGGCGTTTGGAGAGTTTCTCGCCGTCCGGCCCCAAAAGCAGTTTGTGATGCTGATAGATTGGCTGCGGCCAGTCAAAAAGCGCTTGTAGCAAGACATGGATATGCGGCGCGTCGACGAGATCTTCGCCGCGAACAATATGCGTCATGCCTTGCAAAGCATCATCATGGGTGGCCGCGATATGGTAAGCGCTTGGACTGTCCTTGCGCGCGATCACGACATCGCCATGCCGCTCAGGATGGGCCGGGTGGGTCACGCGCCCTTTCGGTCCCTGTTCAGTATAAGATAAGGCCTGCCATTGTTTGCCCAGCCGCGCACGGGCAGCCTGCAAACTAAGACGCCATGCATAAGGCTGCCCCTCCGCCAAAAGCCTGGCTTCCTCGTTGACCGAATGTGGTCCGGGTTCGGCGGGGTTTGGCAATTGCGCCAATTGCGTGCGTGTTCGAAAACAACGATAGGCGAGACCCTGAGCATCCAATCGGGCGACACAGTCCGCGTAATCAGCAAAATGGTCCGACTGCACCCGGACAGGCTCCGGCCAGGTCAAACCGAGCCAGTGCAAATCCTCATAAATCGCTTGCGTATAGTCCGGTCGGCAGCGGGTCGTATCAATGTCTTCGATCCGCAGGAATACCTCTCCGCCCGCGACCTCCGCCGCGCGCCAGACGTGAAAGGCTGAAAGCGCATGACCCAAATGCAAATAGTAAGTCGGAGAGGGCGCAAAGCGCGTGCGATAGCTCGCCAAATGTGACCTCCCTGCCCTCAGGATGACTGGAATCTTGACCTAACAGTCATTTTGCATTGCGAAAACGCCTCTCCGTGCGGTACTTGAAGGACCCCCAGTTTCGTACCAGGCCTGTTTCGCTATGCCCGCGCAGTTTTCAACATTGATCGAGTGGTTCAACACTTATGTCTCCGGATCCATGATTTGGAGCAGCCTTGGCCTGGCCACTGCCGTGCTGGTCGTGTTGATTTTGGTGTACTTCTTGATCAAAGCCTGTGCCGGTTTGGTCAGCACCCTGTTGACCGCGCTCGCCAGCCGGAAGCGACGCTCCTCGCAGGGCTTTGGCATTGCCATTGCGCCCCTCATTGGGTCTGGCGGCTCGAAACAAACCAAAGCCGTGATCACCGCATTGGAAGATCATTTGGCGCTGTTTACGTTCGGTTCGCCGTTTGAAATCGTTCCCGCCCCGCGCATCCGCGCCAAAGGCGCCAAGGGCTTGCGCGCTTCAGCGACAAACTGGCTGGAAAAATCATCCACCGACTTGATATTGTGGGGGCACCGCAAACGCGGAAAAGCCGCCCCGTCGGAAGTCGAGGTCCTATCCCTGGGCGGGTCGCTTAAACCGAATGATGCGATGCATTCTGAAGGCCTTTTGCCCTATATTGATAAGACCCAGCCCGACATTGCTTCCAAAGCGGTCGCCTATCTCGTCGCCCGGGCGCTGCAACCTGGACTTGCTGACGGCTCCGCGTTTCGGGCCGAAAAGCTGGCCCCCGTCGCGGACATCTTGATGACCTGTTTGCAAGATCGCGAGACCTTGCCGGAACGCACACAGCTGACGCTTGAGACAGATTATTGCTCTATGGCCCTCGCCCTTGGCGGGGCTGAACACCTCAACCGGGTGATCGAATTCCGTCGCCGTCGATTGGCTGGGGAAGAGCCGATGCTGCCAGCCTTTGAGGTCCAAGCTCGCATCGATCTCGGCCGCGCGCTGTTGCATCAAGCGCAATCGAATTTCGATCCGATCCGGGTGCGCGAAGCGATGGATCATCTCAAGCTGGCGGTTGAACGATTGAAAACCGATCCAATCCTGCAACTCGCCCAAGCCACCAATCAAGCGGTTCAACAAGGCCAAGCGATGCTGGCCAATCGCAAACGGTTTTCTGTGACCGGTGGGTCGACGCTCTAATCGAGCGCCGCTGCGCCGGGCATCGGACAGGTCACACCCGTACCGCCAATGCCACAATAACCGGCTGGGTTCTTCGCCAGATATTGCTGATGATAGTCTTCGGCAGGATAGAACGCGTCGAGCCCTTTGATCTCCGTCGTGATCTCGCCGCGGCCAGCCGCGCTCAGTGCACGATTATAGGCCGCTTGGCTCAGCCGCACGGCGGCAAGGTCTGCGTCATCATACGTGTAAATCGCGGAGCGATACTGGGTGCCAATATCATTGCCTTGGCGCATGCCCTGGGTCGGGTCATGGCTCTCCCAAAACAGTTTCAACAAAGCATCGAGCGAAACCACGTTCGGATCATAGACCACGCGCACAACTTCGGTATGACCGGTTTGCCCAGAACAGGCCTCTTCATAAGTCGGATTCGGCGTGTAGCCACCGGCATAGCCGACTTGCGTGACATAGACGCCATCGGCCTGCCAAAACACCCGTTCTGCGCCCCAGAAACACCCGAGCGCAAAGACGATCTCTTTCATGCCCTCTGGCGCCGGCGCATTCAAATCGCGGCCATTCACGAAATGCGTATCAGCGGTCGGAATGGCCATACCGCGGCCCGGCAACGCCGTGTCGCGAGTCGGCAGATCAAGCGGTTTGCGAGAAAATAACATGACGGGCCTCTTATCTGGTTCAGACCCAATATGGGTCATATGCAGCCAACTGCAATGTCATGCCTTGCGATATTGCCCACCTCAAGTATACAGCCCGGCTTACGGTGAGGTGGCCGAGTGGTCGAAGGCGCACGCCTGGAAAGTGTGTAGGCTAGCAATAGTCTCCAGGGTTCGAATCCCTGTCTCACCGCCACCCTCAATACCTTGGCCACCTTAGACGGATGTAGAAACAATGGCTATGTGGCTTGAATCGACACCCTCAAGCCGACGCTAGCACCAATACAACAGAAAAGCCCCGATACTGGTGGGGCCTTGCGATTTTCCGTTATCGTTACAATTCCGAATTAGGCTTACGAGCGCTGATAATGTGATAGCCGTATTGCCTGCGATGCAGGCCCATGAGCACGCCATAGACTGGCGCGATGAAATGACCCATCTGAATGCGCGTATCGTCCTTTCTGCGGAAGATCGATTTGAAGAAGTATTTGATCGACACCCATGGTACATACGACACGCTGACCGCAACGCGCCAAGAGGCTTCCTGTATTTGAATGTCTTCGTAGCCGATTTGCTCGAGCGCTTCGACGAATTCATCCAATCCAGCAAAATCTTGCAACGCCCAGCCGTCGCAAACCTTTCGATAGAGATATTTGAAAAAGCGCGATTGAGTTTTGCGCTTGGTGAACCCGTCTGCGACCACCAGGCGTGCGCCAGGCGACAAAACCCTGAAAGCTTCATTTAGGAATTTTCGCTTATCCTTGCCGACATCATAGCAGCTGCTCTCGATCGCATAGGCGCCATCGCAGCTCGCTTCAGCAAGCCCGAGATCACAATAATCTGCAAGCTTGAACGTGAGGCGGTTTTGGTAAATCTCGGCGGTCGACATTTCTTCTGCCACCTTGATCTGCCAAGGCACGATCGTGGCGGCGATGATCTTGGTGTTTGGAAATTGCTCGATCGCAAACCGGGCACTGGTGCCAACACCACATCCGAGATCAACGAGAGTGTTATCGCGGGCGAGATCTAGATCCAAGCGCTGCAACACCTGCCGGTTCATTTCATCCAGCATCTGTTCGCGATCGAACGGATTTCGACCCCACCGATAATAGCCAAAATGCATGTTGAAGCGTCGGCTCCAAGGCTCATAATCCATGCCCGCTTCGGAGTAATATTCAATGATGCCTTGTTGATACTTGGAAGTTGGGGGTGCTGTCCCACGGGGTTCTAGAGGATCCAGAATTTTGGTCATCGCTGGCCTTTCTGCATTGTTGACGTAGAAACGCCAAGGCCCTCACGAAACTTGCTAAATCGTCGCGCGACCGTTGGATCATTTTCGTGGCTGCGAATTTCGCGAGCAGACGATTTACCGCGACAAAGCATGTTCAAAAGCGACTTCGCGTCGCTGAGATAGCGCGCGTCCCAAAATCGCCCCATCTAAGAGAGTCAATTATTCCGAAATGCACGCAAAACAAAACATTGGTTTATCCCGTTCGCGAGCTTCCAACGTTATGGAACGGTGAACTCGGGAAGCCCTTCCAACGCAAGCTTAAGAGCGTCGCCCCAACCTTTTGAGATGACAGAAAATGCCGGGTTTGCTTCGTCAATCCGAAACTGTGCGCCCTGTTCCAGGGAATTGGCCTGATAGACATGCACGTCGAGCGGCATACCGACAGATAAATTCGCTCTCAGCGTTGAATCAAAAGAAACGCAAAGCAGTCGCAGTGCTTGTTCGACGGTCATGGAAGGGTCGAAGGCGCGAAGAATTATCGGACGTCCATATTTGGTTTCGCCGATTTGGAAGAACGGTGTTTCTGAACTGGCTTCGATGAAATTGCCTTCGGGATAAATCAGAAACAGACGAGGCTCCATGCCTTCGATCTGCCCGCCCATAATCAAAGTCGCTCGAAACGCAGCCTCGGCATCTTGTCCTTCTTCGGCGCGCTCATTGACAACTTCATTCAAAGTGTCGGCCATCAACCGAGCGACCTGGAACAAGGTTGGTGCCTGCAGGATCGTCGGATCGCGCTCCTCTGGCGCCTTGGAGCGCTCATCAAGTAAGCTGACCACAGCTTGAGTGGTCGCAAGATTACCAGCAGTCATCAGAGTGATGACGCGTTCACCGGGAACCGACCAGGTGAACATCTTGCGAAACTTGGAAATATTATCGACGCCGGCATTGGTGCGTGTGTCTGACATGAAAATGAGATGATCGTTCATTTTCAGGGCGGCGCAGTAGGTCATTCAAACTTGTCCTTAACTCGGTCGGTCAGACCTATTGCTGAACCTGGATAGAGACAACCAAATTTTCCCGCCCGGCCCCCATGGTTAGTCCTTTGGTCGGAGCCGCATCAGCATAATCCGATCCATGAGCAATCCGCACATATCGTTCATCAGGGCTTATTCCGTTCGAGACGTCGAACCCCACCCAACCCAAACCATCGAGATAGACTTCGCTCCAGGCATGACTGGCATCTTGAGATGTACGGTCGTCCATCAATAGATATCCGCTGACATAGCGTGCTGGAAAGCCCTTTTCACGCACGACGCTGATGAAGATATGACTGTGGTCCTGGCACACACCTTTCGCGTTGATCAACGCATCGCCTGCGGTGGTGTTCACACTGGTTTGACCAGGCGCATAAGCGACGCGCTCTCGAATTAAATGGCTGAGCGAATGCAAGTCTGAAATTGTCGACTCAGACGGTAGAACGATAGACTCAGCCAGCTCGCGCAAGCCTTCTGTCAGGTATGTGAGCGATGTTTGTCGACGATAATGCCAAAGCGGCATGGATTGATGGTGGGGCCCCAGAACACCGTCTGCAGAGTGCGTCTCAACTTCACCTGAAACGCTGACTTCCAGCAATTGCGCGTCAGGCAACACTTCGATGAGGTCGATCCTATTTCCGTGCTGGTCTTGGAACCACGCTTGCTTGCGCGCGCCGTCGAGATCGATGTCCCAGGTGAGCACGGTTTGAACTGCGGAGGATTGCGGCGTTGTGCGCAGCTGAAGCAATCCATATGAAGGTGGATCGTCATAGTGGAATTGGGTGGTGTGCTCGATCTGCAGGCGCATATTAATTCGAAAATCTGTAGTCTTGTTCTATTTGGCCAGAAAGCGCCGCGTTTCTTGCAATCAGGTCGATCAGAAATTCATGCAATCCCGATCCGACAATTACATCACTTGTCGAGCTGGTAATGTGTGCCTCGTGACTGGCCGCCAGATCGTGCGCCGGCGTGCGCTTACCATACTCCAGCTCGAGCGCCTCCAGTGTGGCGACAATCTCATCATAACAGTAGGCAATTGAGCGCGGCAGACGCACATCATGAATGAGAAAGTCGACAATTGCGGCAGGGTTTATTTCACCGCCATAAAGCCAGTGAAAAGATCGCTCCGCTGAAGCCGATCGCAAGATCATTTCCCATTGCACTATATCCAGTGAAGATCCAACCGAAGCGCTGGACGGCAATAAGACATAGTATTTCGTATCAAGTACGCGCGCGGTATTATCAGCCCGCTCGATCATCGCCCCAAGGATAACAAACCGGAAGATATCATTGCGCAGCATCGTGCCATTTATACTCCCACGCACCAAAGCCGACTGCTGACGCACGCTCGAAAGCAAGTCTTGCAAATCCGTCCGGTGGCGCAAAGCTGCGTGATCGCGTTTGAACTGGAGCCAAGTTTCATTGATCGCCTCCCAGACGTCACGGGTGAGCGCGGTGCGCGTCATTCGCGCGTTTTCCCGCGCGGCTGCAATCGAACGAAACAGACTGCTTGGATTATCCCTGTCTGCGATCAGGAATTCAGTGACACCGCGGGTGCTAAATCGATCATGGCTTTGCAGATAGAGATCTCGGGTGCCTGCCGTGGTGAGAACAGACTCCCACTCGCTCTCGGCGGTACGTGCGCGGGTCAGCGACATTCGAAATCCGGCGTCGATCAGGCGGGCCGTATTCTCAAACCGTTCTAGGTATCGCATCATCCAGAACAGCCCAGATGCAGTTCGCCCCAGCATTCTACTCATCACTGAGCACCCAAGTATCCTTTGTTCCGCCACCTTGGCTGGAATTCACAACCAGAGATCCCTCCTTCATCGCCACCCGAGTCAGTCCTCCTGGAACAACGTCAATCGACTGCGGTGAGACCAGCACAAATGGGCGGAGGTCAACATGCCTAGGGGCGAGGCCAGCATCGGTCAGGATTGGGACAGTCGAAAGGGCCAGCGTCGGTTGCGCAATATAGTTTGCAGGATTGGCTTTAAGCTTGCGTCGGAACGTTTCGATCTCGGCCTTGTTGGCGGCTGGCCCGACCAGCATCCCATATCCGCCCGAACCATGAACTTCTTTGACCACCAGTTCGGCGAGGTTTTCGAGAACATATTGCAGCGAAGATGGTTCCGAACACCGCCAGGTTTCCACGTTTTTCAATATCGGCTTCTGACCTGTGTAAAACTCAACGATCTCGGGCATGTAAGAGTAAAGGGCCTTATCATCGGAGATGCCTGTGCCCGGAGCGTTGGTTATTGAAATTCCACCCGCACGATAGATGTCGAATATGCCAGGTACCCCTAACAAAGAATCCGGATTGAAGTTCAACGGGTCTAGATATTCATCGTCGACGCGCCGATAGATGACGTCGATCGGCTCGAACCCGCAAGTGGTGCGCATACAGATGCGACCGTCAACAACTTTGAGATCATACCCCTCGACTAGTTCAACACCCATCTGATCCGCGAGAAACGCATGTTCATAATAGGCTGAATTGTGGACCCCAGGTGTCAGCACGGCAATGGTCGGTTTCCCCTGGCAAGCCATTGGCGCAGAGGCAGCAAGCGATTTGCGCAGTAAAGATGGGTAATCGCTAATGGTTTCGACGCCGACTCGGGAAAATAATTCGGGAAACATTTTCAGCATCGTTTCCCTGTTCTCCAACATGTAAGAGACACCAGAAGGTGTCCTCGCATTGTCTTCCAGGACGAAAAAATCGTCGGGGCCCGTGCGCACCAAATCGGTGCCAACGATGTGTGTGTAAATCCCGCCTGGCGGATCAACACCAACCATCTGCGCCAGGAAAGCGTCATTCTCCATGATCAGCGTGGCGGGGATACGACCGGCTCGTAGAATTTCCTGCCGATGGTATATATCGTGCAAAAACGCATTAAGCGCTTTGATCCGCTGCTCGATTCCCTTTGTCAGCGTTCGCCATTCTTTCGCACTGATAATTCGGGGCAACAAGTCAAAGGGAATCAAGCGCTCTTCAGCGTCGGCTTCGCCATACACATTGAAAGTGATGCCGGTCTTTCTAAAAAACTCTTCTGCTTTATTCGACTGTCGTTTCAGTCGCGCTGGATCTATCTCAGAAAGTAACTCATGGAACACTTGGTACGGTGCGCGGATCGCTTGGTCGAAACCGTGCATCTCATCAAAGAATTTGTTTCCCTCAGCCATCTCCCCAACACGCATGTCAGTGTGACGATAGCAAGTGGCGACCCGTCTATGGTGTGGCATTCTACGGGTCTGCCCCAAGATTAGGCGTTTATCTTGATGGGCGTTAGCCTGTTACCTGCAAGCGGCATAACTTGCTGGTCACTGCATTTCTTTCAAGACTATCGTTGCGGTCCAGCTGCGGGCGCTTGGAACCGCTTTTGGCGTTTCTGGTAAAGTAAGTCCACCGGCGACGGTACGGACAGGGCGCGCATGCGCTTGGCCATGGCCTGGCGGACAAATGATATGCGCATCGCCTTGGCGGCCATGCCGAGCATGCCGCCAGAAAGCCTCGAAAGATTGGATGCCATGATTCATACACGTCTAATCGATTGGGAGGGGACCTGTCAGTGACGCGCGCTGCGAAAGCTCGATCCAGTTGCCAGCGGGATCGGTAACGAATGCAATCCGCGCGGTTGATCCAAGCGTCGTAGGTGGCATAGGCGCCTGCCAGCCCAAAGCTGTCACTTGCGCATGAATGGCATCCACGTCGAAGACCTGAATCGTGAAGTAGCGCAGTCCCAGATGCTCGAGCGCATGGGTGGCTTCGGGCGCTTTAAAATCCGGATCGATTTCTGCGATGATCAAACTGTCACCGACCGCGACCGCTCCTGGATACTCTTCGGCTCGCGGGAGACCCAGCGCCTGATGATAGAATCGAAAGAACACATCCAGGGAAGGCGCTTTGACTTCTATCGCCCAATGCTTCAGGCCGCGATCACCCATCGGGGTTCGCTGAAACAAATTGCCGTCGGGATCACGTTGCGCGGCTGCGTCTGTCGCACCATCCTGCGCCACTAATATACGACCGAAACCAGAGGGGCCGCTAAGCTTGAGTCGTTCCTTCGACTGATTGATCTTCAAAACGCCGTGCCCAAACGTATGGCGGTGCTGTCGGATCGTCTTGGAGATGGGCAAGATGTGATCAAACTTAGCTCCAATGGCGTCTTGCCAGAAGCTTGCAAGCTGATCGACTTGATTGGTGAACAGTCCGAGATCAAGCGCCGGCTTAGCCAGACTCAGATGTTTCAGTTCGGAGGCAGCTTCTTTCATCAACGCATCACCAGTTTTCACCGAACGGACGAATGACGACTTCAGACGCCCATGCCGACTTAGATTGATGGGCAATGTGGAAGCATTCTTCGGCGATATCCGCCGGTTTGCAGAAAAAGTCGTCTGGTTTGTATGCGAAGCGGTCTCTGGTCCACGGAACGTCGATCACTGCATCAATGGCGACATAGGCGGCGTGAACACCTTTTGGACCAGCTTCTCGCGCAATGCTCTCCAGCAAAATTCGCTGCGCCGCCTTGGTTGGCGCGAACCCAGCAAACTGGGCTTTACCGCGATAGGCCGATGTGTTGCCCGTGCAGAGAAGCGCGCCGCCGCCCTGCTCAATCATGGCGGGCACCGTTAGCCGGGCCAGGTGCAACAGCGCCATCGTGTTGATCTGGAAATTCTGTTCCAGTTGTTCGGGTTGAATTTCGAGAAAGCTGCCAAAGGCGCCGCCGACGGCGTTGTGGATCACGATTGAGGGCGCACCGAGCAAGGCTTTGATTGCCTCCAGCTGTGTCTTTAATTGTGCGGTATCGGATACATCACAGGGAAAGGCATGTGCGCCTGGCGTGCTTTCTACAACCTCTTGCAAACGATCATTCGACCGCGCCATCATCGCTACCTGATATCCATCCGCAGCAAATCGCTGAACCAGGGCGCGACCGGTTCCCGGGCCAACTCCTGTGATCAAGCAGGTTTTCTTCTTGCTCACGGCGTGTCCTCCGCAGCCGGGCGAACGATTTTATTGATCCGCGCGCGCGCATGTTTGTCGGCACCGGGTCCAGGCTCGAAGTCGACATCTGTAAAAGAGATCTGATCGCCCGTCGCATTCGTAATGCGAAGCTCTTGAAGCGGCGCTTTCGTGGAGCGATCCGTAAGTAGAACCGGCTCATTGCCTGCGCCGTAGATTTGTTTCTCAGACCATTGTTGGATCGCAACCATGACGACATCGAGCGCTAGGCCCTTTTCGGTCAGCGCATACTTGAAGTTCGTTCCGCGGTCGGCGAACTCCACGCGCTCCATGATTCCGTCTTCAACGAGCTTGCCAAGACGATCCGTCAAAAGGTTTTTTGAGATCTGCGTGTTCTTGAGAAAGTCACCAAATCGCGTCGTGCCATAGAAGGCTTCGCGAATGATGAGCAGAGTCCAGCGATCCCCGAAAATGTTCAGCGCCGAAGCGATTGCACAAGTCTGTGTGTGTTTTTGCGCCATGCGTCTTTCCAAATTGCCTTTCTCGTCGCCTACCAAATCAATGGTTGCATTTCAAGACTAAATGAATTAATGGTCTCGAAATGCAACCATTACGAGGCGAGCGCATGAACCTAGGACTCAACAAAATCAAGGGCGGTCTCGGTCTAGTCGCAGCCACCCTATTGGGGGGTGTCATAGCCGCGTGCACGATCGAGCCCACGCCGGATAAAGCAGCGACTTTGACGCTCGAAATCTTCGTCGCCGAACCCGAGGAGATTAACGTCACCTCAGCCTTGATCATGGGGCCGAGTGAAATGATGGTCGTTTCTGCACAGGGAACCAAATCTGCAGCCACCCGATTGGCGGATCGGATCGAAGCCACCGGCCTAGATCTGCGCTACATCGTCTTGACGCACCCACATTTGGATCACTCGCAAGGCGCTGGGATCTTGCTTGAGCGATTCCCGAACGCGGAATTTGTCACCACGCCGGAAATCGCCTTCGTTCAAAAACACCGCATGGCGATCGATGATGTGTTTGCCAAGGCGCGTTATGGCGACAATGCCGCCATCCCATCAGTGCCCGCGCAGGCCTATCGTGACGACACATTCCTGATTGACGGCGAATCTGTAGAGATCTGGCCCGATATTATTGGCGATATTGGTCTCGGCAATCTCACTGAGCCGCACGTCGCCCTTTATGTGCCGAGTCTGCATGCGCTGATCCCGAGCGATGTCGTCTACTATAATGGGCATGTCATGACCGGTGGCAGCTCTGCAGAGCATCGCGCCAAATGGATTGCACAACTCGATGACTGGCTCGCGCGGGACTTCGCGATTGTCGTACCAGGTCACATGCCGAAGACCAGCGCTGACGACCTCACCGCGGTCGGCGCGCTGTCTCATACCAGAAACTATGTTGCCGCCTATGATCGTGCGCTCGCCGCAGCGGATGCATCGCAGGCAGTGATCGCGCAGTTGCTCGCAGAATTCCCCGAGCTTCAGCACCCTACCGCGCTCTACCTGTCCGCCTTCATCGATTTCCAGGAGATGCGAAACCTCTCCTTCGATCCGGCCGACAAAGTGTTTGATGAAGGCCTCACAGACGCTGAAATCGCGGAAATTGACCGCCAAAAGTTTGAAGCTTTCAGGGCCGCTTACAACCCAGGAGAAAACTAATGCCTGCAGTCACCTATACGCATCAAGACGGCGTTGCGCGCATCGTCCTAAACAATCCACCGCAAAATCGGTTGAGCAATGAGCTGGCCCTCGGACTCGGCGCCGCGATCCAAGACCTTGCCGGGCGGACGGATACCCGCGTTCTCTTGCTCAGCGCCGATGGTCCGGATTTCAGCTATGGTGGAGATATCACCACCTGGTTGGACTCAACCGAGGAGTCTTTCTCGGAGAGCATTACCCGCGGCCTCGGCATGACCGGCATGTTCCAGGATCTACCCTTTCCGGTGATCGTCGCCGTTAAGGGTTATTGTGGGGGAGGCGGCTTCGAGATCACCCTGCGGGGCGATATCATCATCGCTGCTGACAATGCGCGTTTCTGCCACTCGGAAGCCAGCATCAGCGCTTTTACGTTCCTGGGGGGCGTTCAGCGAGTCGCCGAACGTGTCGGACGCACCCGTGCGCTGCAATGGGCCATGACGGCTGAGCAAGTGGACGCAGAGACGGCATTGCAGGCTGGGCTGGTGAATGAAGTCGTGCCGCTTTCCGACCTTGCCAAAACCGCAGAGGCCTGGGTCGATCGCTTCAAAGACAGCGCGACCCTGTCTCACGCCGCGCACAAGAAATTGCTACGCGCCTGGTCAAATGGCGGGGTTGCTGCCGCCGACGCTCTGATGCCGGAAATGGCAGGCAAAATTGTCATGTCCGAAGATTCTCAGGGCTGTCTTCCAGCCGCCGCCGAGGCCGTAAGAGCGAACGCGCCGCGCCCGAAATTCACATTCAAAGGCAAATAAGCGCCCGCGCTAAAGGAGGATCTTATGTCACTTGATCGCACCGCCATCGAAGAAGAAGTCCGTCACTGGTTCTTTGATATCTATTTCAATCACTGGGTCGATGTCGGTGCTGGGCGCCGCGATGAGGGCCCGGAATTCGTTCTGCAATATTGGGGCACACCCATGTTCGTGACCAATGATGAGCCCGCCATCGCGATGTGGGCGACGGAAGGTCAGCAAATCGTCGACTTCCTGGTCATGCAACAAGAGATCCTGATGGCTGCCGGGTATGATCACACTGAAGTCCCCGACAAGAAGATCTTCGTCTACAACGCGAACGGTGCGGCGATTGAGGTGATTTGGTCCCGGCAAGCCGCGGACAATACCGAGATTCAGAGACTGGTCGTCCATTTTGAAGTCGCGCGTATGGATGGTGTCTGGAAAGTCGTTGGGATTCAGTCACGCATGACGGACAGAACGCTCGACCGGAACACAATTGACGGCGCCTGGACGCAGGAGGCAGCGTGATGGCGGGAACGGAAGAGAATCCGATCATCTATCCCGACCTCGTCATGCCGGAGAATGTCGAACGGCAAGTGATCACGATCTGGTGCCAGGGATTGGCGTTGGACGCAGACATTTATCGTCCCCTCGAACTTGGCGCCGACGACAAGCTTCCGGGGCTCGTGCTTAGTCACGGAATGGGCGGCGACAAACTGACTGCCGAACGCTATGCGGCCCTATTTGCGAGCGCCGGCCGGATTTGCATTTCGTTTAGCCAGCCGAGCTGGGGCAACTCGCACGGACGTCTAAGCATCATCGGCAACACGGCCTCGCTGGATGAGAATGGCGAAGGCCTTGTCAAAGTGAAAATGGCGCGCAACCTAATCGATCCTTTGGATTGGGTGGACGCCTTCCGCGCGGCGCTGGACTATCTTGAGGGAGAACCGCATGTCGATCCTGAGCGCATAGGGGCTTGGGGCACAAGCTTTGGTGGCGGCACAGCGCTTTCCGCCGCCGCGCTAGACGCCCGGATCAAGACGCTCGCGATCCAAGTTCCGGCTGTATTCAATCCACCGCCAGAGATGAAGCAAATCGGTTCGGCCCGCGCGAAGCAAATCGCACGCGGGGAAACACCACCGATCCCACACGGTGCGCCGGACCTGATGCCAGGCCTTCCCGGGACAGTGAATTATGTTCGGATGGCGCAATACACCGTCGGCGACCTTGTAGACCGCGTCACTGTACCAACGCTGATTCTGGACGCCGCCAATGAGGAGATGTTTGACATTACACAGAGCGGTGAACGCGCTTACAAGAATTTGAAGGCACGGAGTATAGACACCTATTATGAAGTCCTGCCGGACATCGATCATTATGGCATCTATTTTGGCGGATACGAACGCGGTAGCCAGCTGGCGCAAGACTGGTTCGAAAAGTATCTGTGATGAAGGCCGAAGATCTTCATCCTGACGTTCGAAAAGTGATTGCTCGGACGCCGCGCCTTCCATTCGCGCATCGTTTTCTACTTCCGATTTCGCGTTTGGTGTACAATGTCGCCGCAGCCACGAAATTGCCGGATGGGATAACTGCTTCAATCGAAACGATGAACGGCGTTGACGTCCTCGTTTTTGAACCCGGTGCGAGGACGTCCAACGGCGCCATTCTCTGGATGTTTGGGGGCGGGCATTGGGCCGGGAAACCATCGCACCTCAATGCCATTGCGGGATTTGCGGCACGAGAACTCGAGGTTCCAATCTATGTTCCATCCTATCGCCTGGCTCCCAGACATCCGTTTCCCTCAAACGTTGAAGACTGCCACGCCGTGTGGACCCACTTGATCGAAAATGCTGAGCGTTTGAAAATTAATCCCAAACGGATCGCGTTGGCTGGAAACAGCGCTGGCGGTGGATTAGCAGCCGCGCTCGCTCAGAAAATCCGGGATGAAGGTGGGACGCAACCCATTGCCCAGTGCTTGCTTTATCCAATGCTCGATGATCGCACCGCGGCTGATCGTTCTCTTGATCAGATCAATCACTTCGTTTGGAACAATAAAGCCAACTATGAAGCATGGCGCGCCTATTTGTCACCGCATAAGCCGGGAGCTGAAATCATACCGGACTATGCTGCAGCGGGGAGATGTCTTGATCTCGCGGGACTTCCGCCGACATGGATTGGAACCTGTGATCTCGACTTGTTCAGCGCTGAGAACATAGACTATTCCGAGCGTCTCACGACCGCAGGTGTGGACTGTCAGGTGTATCGCGTGGGTGGCGTGCCGCATGCGTTTGAGGTGCTCGCGCCCGAGGCTCAGATCGCGATCGATTTTCAACGATCGGCAATCGAGTTTCTACGAAGTGTACTGGGCGGGTAGCTCGGCGACCCCATCGCGAGCAAAAGGAGACATCAGAGAAGTCGCTGTTTGGGTGAACATCAGCACACAATTATGGGCATGCTCACTCTGCTTTACGATCGACGAATAGCTTACGATGAGACATCAGCCAACGATCCTCTGTCTTGATCCATTCGATCTGATAAATGCCCGTGGACCTTAGAATTGGGGGTTCGTTTGGAAGGACGTGCGTGACCATGAACATGTGTTCTGTTGAAGCCCTGTCCGCAGAAAGGCTTTCAAATACCAGACCAGAGAAGTGGTGACGCGATTGGCGGCCGGCCAATCTGCTGAGGTGTGCCTTCTGAGCGTATTGAAGAATATTCGCTCGGCCGGTCAGCGTCGGCGGCTGTTCGGATGCATCGGCAAAGTGCCATTCCAGGACGCCGTCTTCGGTAAATAGCTGAGAGAAGGATTCCGCATCCTTGCGATCCCAATATTGAGAATATCTGGCAATCTGCTCTGAAATCTGAAGTCGATCTTCCAATGTTGGCGCCTCCGCGGTGGCTGGTCCCAGACCGACGAGAACCAACAGCGCCGAGATGAAGGGTAGAACCATTTTTCGCATGTGTCTGATCTCCGGCCCGCATCAATGCATCGAGAATCCCGAATGAACTGCCAGGTAGATGGCAGTTGTGAAGATAGATTAGTCCGGCGCAGCGAACGCTTTCAATCTGTCTCTGTCCAGAACGTGAACTCGTCCATACTCGATCTCAACAAGCGAAAGCTTTTTCAGGTTTTGCAACTGAGTTCCCGTTGCATACCTCGAAACGCCCAGATTTCGCGCCAATACGGCTTGCGGCAAATCGAGCGTTCCAGATTCGTCAGCGTTCTTGAGCAAAAAGTTCGCGAGCCGCTTTTTAAGAGGGAGCGTGCGCTCTTGATGTCCGAAAGACGTCGCCTCAAAAACCGCCCACCCGAGCCTGTAGATGACTCCGCGACGGATCGCTGGGTCGCTGTCGATCAAAGCCCACAATTCATCATGACTGACACATATCGCAGCGCTTTCTTCCACTGCCTCGAAGAAGAAGGATGCCGGCGTTTTCATCAGCGCTCCGGCCAGACCCCAAATAGAGCCAGCTTCCTTGTAGCCATAGACGGAAGCATTGCCGTGCCGATCGATATTGGAATAGGAGAACTTGCCCTGTTCGATGATAAACAGCTGTTTGAAGTCGTCACCCGCCGTCACGATCAACTGACCTTTTTGATACGTGCGTCGCTTCCCTTGCGCACGAAGCGCTTGGATGACCGCCTCAGAAATACCGGGTTCGAGCCTGGGTTTTGTTTTAGCCACCGCTTTTCTCCCATGAGCTAAATTGCCAACTAGTTGGTATTCTAAAGAGGCTCTCCTCGCTACCGCGTCAAGACGATCTCGGTCCTTGTCTCCAGGTGGCAACACTTTTCTCGCAACGCTGACAAGCCGCCAAATCGTCGATCCGTCGGATCGTGACAATTGGGAGGAAGTAAGAAATGAACAAATTGACGCTGAAGATGACTGTCGCGGCATTTGCATTTGCCGGAATGTCAAACATCACCGTGCAAGCGCAAGACCAAGGCGGCGATGAAGATAGCGAAGCGCGCTTGGGAACGGTCACTGTAACGGCTCAGAAACGCGAGCAAAACGTACAGGATGTGCCGATCTCCATATCTGCGTATTCTGGTGAATTTATAGAAGAGTCTGGCGCGCAAACCTTGCAGGATATTGCGCTCTATTCGCCGAACTTCCTTTTGCCTAGCTCCAGTCAGCTCACTAACGCACGCATTCAAATTCGTGGTGTCGGATCCGTTGGTAATGCAGGTATTGAGCCGTCTGTCGGCGTTTTTATCGACGAAGTCTACTATCCGCGGCCCGGATCAATTCTAGGCAATCTGCTGGACGTTCAAACGGTTGAAGTTCTGCGCGGACCGCAAGGCACCTTGTTTGGACGAAATACGGCGGCGGGTGCGCTTAACATTCGCACCAAGGATCCATCTTTCAGCGGAAACACAGCCGATTTGACTGTCGGTGCAGGTAATTTCGATGCGTATAATGGCAGCGCCGTCCTGAATGGTGTGCTTTCCGAAACAGTCGCAGTCCGGGTCGCAGGGCAGTATTCGGAACGTGGCGGGTTTGGTACCAATCTCCTGGACGGTCAGGAGTATGGCGCACGCGACGATCTGAACTTGCGCGGTAAAGTGCTGTTCAATGTCAGCGATCAGCTCTCGGTTAAGGTTGCGGCTGATTATTCTGAGATCAATTTCGGTGGTCAGACGGTGGAGTTGCTCACAGACACGATTCCAAACCCTGTTTTTGGTGGAACTATAGGCGCTCTCTTTGGCGCGCCAGCGCGCGACGCCTTCCTCGCAGCGGCAGCGGATCCATTTGATCATGAAATCTATCAGGATCATCGCGACTTCTCAGACGATTCACAGTGGGGGCTATCCCTTCACGCGGATTACGAGCTCTCTTCTGGCCACATTTTGCGATCGATCACGTCCGTACGCGATTGGGAAGCGAGCAATTTTGGCAGCTCGTTGAGATTGCCCGCCCAGCTCTTCCCGCGAAAGCAAGACTTTGAGAACAACACGTTCAGCCAGGAAGTCCAGCTCTTGTCTCCAAGCGGTGGTGACTTCGAGTATGTTGTCGGCGGCTTCTACTATGATGAGGCCTATGACATCCTGGATACGTCTGACCTGGGCGCTCAATTCTGCTCCAATGTTGTAACCGGCCTCGCTGGCGCGGGTGCCGCCGCGGGATGCGCTGCTGGACAGCAAGAAAATGCGTCTGTGGTTGAGTTTGCTCAGGACCTCACGAGCTATGCGGTGTTCGGTCAGGGGACATGGCGGCCGAATGATCAGTGGGCGCTAACCGCGGGCCTGCGTTGGACAGACGAAGAGAAGAAAGGCGCCTATACGAGCACAATCAACAATGTCTTTGTGACCGCGCTTTCCATTCGCTCAGCCGAAAGCCTCCCGGAAACGACCATCACCGATGATCAGCTGACTTACTTCGCCAATGCCAGCTGGTTCCCCGTTGATGATGTCATGCTGTTCGCGACATACTCCACGGGCTACAAGGGAGGCGGGTTCAATACGCAGGGCACCTTCCCGGCGCTGACGCCGTCTCAACGTGTGTTTGAGGCTGAAACGTCGGACAATTTCGAGCTCGGCATAAAGAGCCAGTTCTTCAATAATACACTGCAAGCGAACGTGACCGCCTATCGTATGGACCTTGAGGGCTTTCAGGACCGCGCGTTCGACGGTATTTCGTTTGTCACGCGCAATGTCGGTGAATTGCGACAGCAAGGTATCGAGGCTGATATTATCTGGGCGCCGCTGGATCAGCTCACGATCAATAGTGGGCTGTCTTTCCTAGACTCGGAATTCCTGGACTATCAGAATGCATCAGGTTTGCCGGGTGGACCGGTCCAGGATCTAACGGGCGGCGAAGCGCACTTCTCACCCGACGTTCAGGGGTCGTTGGTGGTCGACTGGTCTGATAGCCTGGGCTTCAATGACCTGGACTACTTCTTGCGCGGCGAGATGCAGTACATTGGCGAACAAAATGTCGGCGCAACGACCAACAACAATCCACAGAGCATCCAGGAAGCCTATACGCTGGTAAACGCGCGCGTCGGTCTTGCGGCTGCGGATAGTAATTGGCGCCTTA
Organism: Pseudomonadota bacterium; assembly: GCA_039194965.1. GTDB lineage: Bacteria > Pseudomonadota > Alphaproteobacteria > Caulobacterales > Hyphomonadaceae > Henriciella. The sequence continues at coordinate 34,637 of JBCCVQ010000014.1, forward strand.
CACTTTGGGGCAAGAACCTCACCGAAGAGGGCTATTGTACATCCGCCTTTAATCAGCCGTTTGGCGGTCCGCTCGGCGGGACGGCAAACCTGCAGACACCTCAGCGCTGCGTTGTCGGCGCACCGCGGACATACGGCGTTGAGCTCAAGAAGTCTTTCTAATCCCGAGCGGGACAGGTGTGAACGTTCTTAACGTTTCTCCTCCGAACCTGGCCGGCGCATGTCGCCGGCCATTTTTTTTAAAGTCATAGGAGCCGGATATGCCGCGACCAGCGATGATCGAAACCATCAAAGACATTGAGAAAATGGAACAAACGCCTTGGCGAGCGCATTGCCCGGACGTGAGCACTTATGATGCGATCAAGCGGTCCGCGCGCTTGCATGGCGACCTTCCAGCCTTACAGTTTTTGCCAACAGGATCCGCTGGCGAAACGCCACACATCGTGTCGTACAGTCACTTGCTGAAGCGGATCACTCAAACCGCAAACCTGTTTCATTCCCTGGGTATCGGCCCGAAGGATGTCGTTTCCTATGTCCTTCCCAATTTTCCGGAAACCCACGACGTCATCTGGGGCGCCGAAACTGCTGGGATCGTGAATGCGATCAACCCATTTCTGGAACCCCGGACAATCCGAAAGCTCCTATCAGCCGCGCAGACGAAAGTCATCGTCACAACGCCGCCATTGCCCGGATTAAACCTTTGGGATCCGGTCGTTTCAGTCGCCGATGCGCTGGATCATGTGACGACGGTCCTGTTTATCGACCCGGCGCAGTATTTCGGGATGCCACCGACCCAATTGCCGTCGAAAACACTGAAAGGAAAGCCGATTTTTCGGTTCCAGGATGCGCGGGATGCTGAACCGGACTCCGAGCTCGTTTTCGACCGAGAGATTGACGCAAAGAGTATCGCTTCTCTGTTTCATACGGGCGGGACTACAGGCGTGCCGAAATTGGCGCCGCACACGCATGAGAATGAGGTGTTCAATGCGTGGGCAATCTCGCGCATCACACCGTTTGAGCCTGGTGAGGTCATCCTGACCGGTTTGCCGCTGTTCCACGTCAATGCCGTCATCGTCTCCGGATTGAGCGCGTTTTTCGCAGGCGCATCTCAGCTCATGGCTGGCCCATTTGGCTTTCGCGGGCCTGGTGTGATCCAGAACACCTGGAAGCTGATCGCGCACCACAAGGTTGTTTCGATGTCTGGAGTTCCGACAATCTATGCAGCGCTGATGTCGGTGCCGAAAGACGGGTTGGATATCTCCTCATTGCGATTTTCAGCGGTCGGCGCAGCACCGATCTCGCCGGACCTGTTCCGCAACTTTGTGGATCACTCAGGCGTAGAACTGCTCGAAGGTTACGGGTTGACCGAAAGCACCGTCGTTGCATCGATGAACCCGCTAGGCGGGGAGAAGCGCGTGGGGTCTATTGGCTTTCGGTTACCCTATCTGGAAATGCACGCAGCGCAGCTAGATGCCTCTGGCGAAGTTCAGCGCTTTTGCGAAACTGACGAGGTTGGCACGATTATCATTCGCGGCCCCAGCGTATTCCCTGGCTATTACTTACGAGAGGATACGGGACTGACGTCTGATGGCTGGTTGAACACGGGTGATCTCGGACGCCGTGACAAGGACGGGTATTTTTGGCTGACCGGCCGCGCCAAGGATGTGATCATTCGCGGCGGCCATAACATTGATCCTGGCATGATTGAAAATACGCTGGAAGCGCACAAAGCGGTCGCTGTCGCGGCGGCCATCGGTCAGCCTGACGAGTATGCCGGTGAATTGCCGGCAGCCTATGTCGAACTTCAGCCCGGTGCAGAAATCTCCTCCGCCGATTTAATCGCCTGGGCCAAGTCGAATATCCCTGAGCGAGCGGCGGCGCCGGTTTACCTAGAAGTGATGGACCAACTCCCGGTGACGGCCGTCGGGAAAATCCACAAACCGACACTCAGGCGGATGGCAATTGCGCGCGTCATCTCGTCAAAGATCCGCGACGTGGATGCAGCCGCGCGGGTGTTGGTTGAGAGTGATGAAAAACAGGGCATAATCACGCGCGTGATATCACATCGGCAAATCGAACTTCGCCAATTGCTTGGAGGCTTTGCCCTTAATCTTGAATTCACCGCGGAGTGACCGCGTCGAAGTGACTACAGTCTATGGGGTAGATAAGGGGTCAAACGGAGAATCCGCACATACCTGGCTGGAACAATGAGGTGCGAGTCCTGTTGTGTTCGATAACCCGAAGCGCGTCGACCCCTTTTCAACGTTAACACTCCGCGGGATTTCGAAATTGCGGCTCGTTTCCTGCTCGGTTCTTGAGCAATATTGGTTCGCTTTGACCAAAAGCTCCTAATTTGCAGCCGAGTTCGACGGAGGTTTCTTTTATATCCTGACGAGTGGCGGAAGATTAGATAGGCAGGACTGGTCTAAGCCTGCTCGGTCGCATCCGATGAAGGATGCATGTTTCGAAGACGAATGCTTTAGGAATGCCCCGCGTTCGGGCGCATTTGAGGTAAGCCTCTCTAGTAGCTTGGCCTTTTGTTCGAAATCAAAAAGAGACCAGCCATGACCTCCATGAAACCCAAATTATGGGCAGCTTCTGCCCTGACCCTTTTCGTTTTCTCCTCAAATCCAGCGTTCGCTGAAGACACTGCGCCTAAAAGCGATCTCGACGCGGCGATTGAAGCCATAAAGCCCATTTTTGCTGCGCGTCTGCGCTATGAGACCGTCGATCAAGATGGCATCGCGGAGACCGCAGATGCCCTGACTTATCGCTTCCGCGCGGGCTTCGAGACGGGTGAGATCGCCGATACAAAGTTTCTCATCGAGTTTGACCATGTCGAAGATATTGTCGACGACTTTAACTCGACCATTAATGGCAAAACCAGCTTTCCCGTTGTTGCAGACCCGAATGTCACAGAGCTAAATCGACTCCAGCTGACCAACACATCTATTCCAGACACCAAAGTGACCCTGGGTCGTCAGCGGATCGTTCTCGATGATTCCCGTTTTGTCGGAAATGTCGGCTGGCGCCAGAATGAGCAGACGTTTGACGGCTTGCGGGTTCAGAACACGTCAATTGGCGACCTCTCCATCGATGTCAGCTATGTCAATCAGATCAACCGGATCTTTGGCGACGATTCCCCAATCGGTGTTTGGGAAGGCGACAATTTCATCATCAATGCGAGCCACCCGACGCCAATCGGGAAAGTAACCGGCTTTGCTTATTTACTTGATATCGAAAATGCGGGCGGAATTTTCTCTTCTCAGACGATCGGCGCGCGGTTGAATGGAAGCCAAAAGCTTGGCGAAGGCAAAGTTTCCTACGCCGTTTCATACGCGCAGCAGGACGATTACGGCGATAGCCCGTTCGATTACAGCGCAGACTATATCTTTGCGGAGGGCACTTATGCCCAAAATGGCCTGTCGGCAGGGATTGGTTATGAAGTCCTAGGCGGCGATTCAGAGCGTGGATTTCAGACGCCGCTGGCCACTCTGCACAAATTTCAAGGCTGGGCTGACAAGTTTTTAGCCACTCCAACAACTGGAGTAGAAGATCTGTACGTAAAAGCTGGCTATGCGCCTGGGAATGTAGGACCTTTCAAGGGAACGAAATTCCTAGCGATTTATCACGATCTTTCAGCGGAAACAGGTGGCGCAGACTACGGCTCTGAGATCAATTTGTTGGCAACAGCAAAGTGGAAGAAGCTAGGCCTAACGCTGAAATTTGCGGACTACAATGCTGATGAGTTTGCCACCGACACTAAAAAGCTCTGGTTCCAAGTCGACTACGCCTTCTAGTGTGAGCGACGTAAATGGTGGAACAGCGCCGAGCGCTGTTTTGCCCCTTCGCGTTTTGGTCGTCGATGATGATGCAGAACGGGCCAAATTGGTCGAAGAAGGATTGGCCGAGAACGCAGTCGTGACGATGGCGACGCAGATTCATGGGCGGCCACTGCTCGATCTGATCGCGCGCTTGCAACCAGACGTTATCATCATGGATTGTCAGTCACCCGATCGCGATACCATTGAGAGCTTACGGCAAGTTGCACAAAGCAATCCGAAACCCATTGTCATGTTCGTCGAAGAGGAAGGGTCGGCCTTTATGCAAGACGCCATTGAAGCTGGTGTCAGCGCGTATGTCATAGATGGACTCAAGCCGAACCGCGTTCGGCCACTCATCGACACCGCAATGACCCGGTTTAGAGTTATGGACGGTCTGCGCTCAGAGCTCCGCAAGACCAAAGATGATCTCGCCGCGCGTAAAGTTATCGAGCGCGCCAAAGGCCTCCTCATGGAACGCCAACAAATGACCGAAGAGCAGGCATTCAGCGCGATGCGAGACATGTCTCAACAACAAAGCAAACCGATCAAAGAAGTCGCACAAAGCGTCATCGCTATTTTCGACCTAATCGGCGCCGACAAGAAGCCAGAAACCTGATGAAGAAGACACCTCTCTCAATCGGGTTCGCCCATCTCAGTGACTGTGCGCCACTGGTCGTTGCTAAAGAGCGCGGGGTATTTGAGGCCCACGGCTTGGATGTCACGCTTAGGCGGTTCGAAGCTTGGTCGCCAATGCGCGATGCGCTTGGCATGGGAACGATCGATGCGGCGCATATGCTGTCGCCCATGGTCGTTGCGTCAGCCGCTGGCTTAGGACCGTTTCCGAACCAATTTACCACTGCATTCACGATGAATTTGAATGGCAATGCCATCACTGTGTCTCGGGCCCTCTATGCCGGTATGGAACAGACCGCGCCTGAGATTTTGACTCGGCGCCCACTTTCCGCCGCGGTGTTGAAACCGCTGATTGCGCAACGCGCCGCCGCGAATGAGCCCCGGCTAACCTTCGCACATGTCTATCCGCACTCCATGCACACTTACGAATTGCGCTACTGGCTCGCCGCTGGCGGGATTGACCCGGACACCGATGTTGAGCTGGTTGTGATTCCGCCTGAGCAAATGATTGATGCGCTTTCGCTCGGCCAGATCGACGGGTATTGCGTCGGTGAACCTTGGAACAATGTCGCTGTGATCTCTGGCATTGGACGAACGCTCATCACGTCAGCCGAAATTTGGTCATCCAGTCCTGAAAAAGTGCTTGCTGTACGACAGCATTGGGCCAGCAATCACGCGGAATCTCACGCCGCATTGATAAGCGCAATGCTCGAAACGTCAGCTTGGATCGATCGGGCGAGCAATCGCGTGACCGCCGCGCAAATCGCATCTGATCCGCAATATGTAAATGTCCCATTCGACGAACTCGTGGGTTCATTATCTGGCAAAAATCGTCAGACCGGCGGCACGCTGCGAATGGATATGCCAGATTTCAATGTGTTCCATCGCTATGCAGCGAATTTTCCGTGGCTCAGTCACGCGAAATGGATCTTGGCGCAAATGATTCGTTGGGGGCACGCACCGGCGAATCTCGATATTGATGCAGCGGCGCGGTCGGCGTTTCAACCCGATTTTTATCGCAAAGTCGCGTCGGACCGAGGCGTTGCATGCCCTATCCCGAATGAGAAAGTCGAGGGCGCGCATAGTTCTGCTTGGGTGATGACAAATGCCACGGCGCCAATCGCCTTCGCGCCAGACAGGTTCATTGATGGGCGAATTTTCGATCCGGAGAATATCGAAGGATATCTCTCTGGCTTTGGAATTCGCGCGTCCGCCCCGCGCTTCAGCGAGGCCGACAAGGGTCAAGCGATTACCCTTGCGCGTTAGGGCGCACAAGTTCGGCCTGTTCTTGCTCTTCTTGAGCCACGGCTAAGCTGAACGGATATCGGACAATCAATACCGCCGGATTCTGAATTTCATGTGTTTTCGCATCGAGCGACAGCCGGTCTAAGCGCGTCGAAACAGAGCGCATACGGTCTTGGCCAGCGCGTTCAATCCAATCCGCGGGCGCATTGCCAGGCACGCCATAGGACATGAGGGCGGTTTGGATGCGCCAAGCTTGGGCGACGCCCATATAGAATCCCATACAGGAACCTGGCTGCGCCAGCTTACTCCATTCCGGAACCGTGAGATCTTTTGCCGTGCGCGCGGTTGTCATCGTAAAGGACTGAATTTCGGCACGTTCCGTCAATCCAATCTTGGCATCCGAAGCCGCCGCGAGCGCGGCCGTTACGCCAGGAACGATTTCGACCTCCGCGCCTAAATCCGTGGCGACGGCGAGTTCTTCGACAGCGCGGCCAAAGATCATTGGATCCCCTGATTTAAGTCGCGCCACTTGCTGACCTGCCTTCAAGGCCTCGGCGATACGGACATTGATATCGGCTTGCTGACGTCCACCGTCACCGCATCTTTTCCCGACATAGATCGTTTCTGCGCCATCGCTCACAAACTCCAGGACTTCGTGATCAATCAAACGGTCATAAAGAACTAGGTCCGCACTGGTGATCCGACTGGCTGCGCGGAAGGTCAACAAATCTGATGCACCAGGTCCGCAACCAATTAGGATAAGTCTTCCGGGCATTATACCGCCTCTTCTTTTGCTGGCTGAGCGACAGTTTCATTAAACTCGGAAATGATCTTCCGGAGTTCAGGTTGGCAGGACCCGCAATTCGTGCCGGCTCTGGTCCGATCCCCCAGCGCGCCAACCGTTATCGCGCCATCTTGAACCGCGTTTAGCAAGGTGTATCGACCCACGCCTTCGCATGAGCAGATGATCGGGCCTGCACTTTCCCCGTGTGCGGCGCGCCCTGCGAGCACACTTGCCCGGCCAGCGGCATCTAAGTCAGCGCTGAGCATTCCCGCCAGGTGAGTACGGTCGACCTCCACAGGTCGGCTGTTCGAAACAATCATAGCGGATTGGAGATGATTGCCGTCAAACTTGGCGGCCCGAAGGCTGCCGTCTGGAAGGCTAAGCTGGCTATCGATGTCATTGCCGAGCAGATTTGAGATCGCTCTTTGAACCTTGCCGATTCCGGCACACTCTAAACGCCATCCTTCGTCGCATCGCGCCAGACACCAATAGTCAAACTGCGCCAACACATCACACGAAGGCTCGACTCGAAACACCCCGAACCCATACCAATCTGGCGCGAGCGCTTCGACACGAACCGGAGTGAACTTACTTTCTTGTTGCCCGGAGAGTGGGTCGTGGGCGGCGCCGACCAATGCATCAATACGCCCATCAGAACTGTACCGCCCGGTCCAATGCATCGGCGCGAACACTTCGCCGGGTTGAACCCGCTCGGTAATTATCAGACGCAAAGTGGCGGCACCGCTTCGGCTCTCAAGTCGGACCAATTCGGCATCCGACAATGCCAGGGTTTTGGCGGTGCTGGGATGCATTTCTAAATAGGGTTCAGCCATATGGCTGGACAAACGCCCCGTCTTCCCTGTGCGTGTCATCGTATGCCAATGGTCGCGCACTCGCCCGGTGTTTAGGATCAGCGGATACTTGGCATCCGGCTGAACTTTGGCGGGCCGATACTCGACCGCTACAAATCGAGCTTTGCTATCGGGGGTGTAGAAATGGCCATTCTCAAAAAATCGATGCTGATGATTTATGGACTGGCCGGACCGCTTACGATTCGAAGGTAATGGCCATTGGAAAGGCGTTAGCGTCTCATAGTGATCGGCCGAAATTTCCGCGTGCGCGCTGATATCAAAATCGCGCCGGTCATCGTTTTCAAATCCGGAGAGCGCAGCGTGTTCACGATAGATTTCGTGCGGGGCGGAATAGTCAAAGCCGTCAAACCCCATTGCGGATGCGACGCCGCAAAGGGCCTGCCAATCGTGGCGGGCCTCGCCTGGCGGTTTTAAGAAGCTACGTTGCCGCGAAATCCGGCGCTCTGAGTTGGTCACGGTTCCGGTTTTCTCGCCCCACGCCGTTGCCGGCAAAACAATATCGGCGAGCTTAACGGTGTCCGAATTCTCAACCACATCCGATACGACAACCAGAGGACAAGCCTTCAAAGCAGCCTTGACTTTGTCGGCTTGTGGCATCGAAACGACCGGATTGGTGGCCATAATCCAAATTGCTCTGATGCGCCCTGAATGGACCGCATCGAACATGTCGATGGCTTTTAATCCTGGGCCCTTCGTCATGTTTGGCGCCGTCCAGAACCGCTTCACGCGATCGAGATCTTCGACACTATGATCCATATGTGCCGCGAGCTGGTTGGCGAGACCGCCGACTTCGCGGCCGCCCATCGCATTGGGCTGACCTGTAATTGAGAAAGGCCCCATACCTGGCCGCCCGATGCGTCCGGTTAGAAGATGAGTGTTTAGGATAGCATTCACTTTGTCAGAACCGGCAGAAGATTGGTTCACGCCTTGAGAATAAATTGACATTGTCTTCTCGGTGTCGCGGACAAGCCTGAAAAAGGCGTCCAATTCTGCTTGAGCAATCCCGGTCAAATCTCGGCAAAGTCCATCAGAGATTTCACAAGCCGCGACCAGCGCGTCCGACAATCCGTTTGTGTGTTGGCCAACAAATGTTTCATTCATGGCTGAGGATTGTGAGAGTTTCCAAAACAGCCAGTTGTAAAGAGCAACATCGCCGCCAGGCTTGATAGCAAGATGCAAGTCTGCAGCATCGGTGGTCGCGGTTCGGCGGGGATCAATGACAACAAGTTTTGTCCCGCGCGCTTTTTTTGCGGCGAGCACGCGTTGATGCAAAACGGGATGACACCAAGCGAAATTGCTCCCGACCATGACGATGAGGTCGGCTTGATCGAGATCTTCGTAGCAACCCGGAACCGTATCGGTCCCGAATGCGCGTTTATGACCGACCACGGACGAGGCCATGCAAAGCCGCGAATTGGTGTCGATGTTGGAACTGCCAATGAAGCCCTTCATCAGTTTATTGGCGACATAATAATCTTCGGTCAAAATTTGTCCGGAGACATAGAAGGCGACGCTGTCCGGTCCATATTCGGCCACCGTTTCTGCAAATCCATCTGCAATTTCAGTAACCGCCTTGTCCCAAGTTGAGCGCTCGCCCCGGATTATTGGAAACAAAATACGCTCATCAAGACCAAGCGTTTCGCCAAGCGCCGAGCCCTTCGAGCAAAGGCGCCCGAAGTTAGAGGGATGATCTGGATCTCCGCGAACGGAGGCGCGCTCCGCATCATCTGATCGATTAACGAGGACGCCGCAGCCGACACCGCAATACGGGCATGTCGTGGCAATCTCGCCAGAAGAACGGGTGTCAAAAGGCATGCGTTAACGCGCAACGCTCACTAGTACGCGGCCATCGGTGACTTTGACCGGATAGGTCTTCACACAGCCCGTATCGGCCCCGCGTGCTTCGCCGGTTACCAAATCGATGACCAGACTGTGCAAAGGACAAGTCACGCCGGTATCGTGAACTATGCCTTCGGAGAGCGGGCCATTTTTATGCGGGCACCGATTGTCGATCGCGTAGACATCTTGCGTGCTCGTGCGGAACACCGCGATCTCGCCTATCGCGGATTGAAAGCGCCGCGCGCCTCGAACGGGAATCTCCTCCAGCGCGCAGATATTGAGCCAGTTTTCGATCGGTTGCATACCGTCCATCATCCTTACTCCGCAGGCACGAGGGGTTTGAACTCATGTGCGTCGACGCCGCCAGAAGCGCGCTCAGCCCAAGGATCATTCTGAGAGAATTTTTGCGCAAACAAGAAGCGCTCATATAAGGCTAAACGATTGTCAGCATCCTCAACGATTTGGGCTTGGATTTTCTCCAATCCGACCCGGGCTTCCCATTTCCAAATGCGCTCAAGGTAATGTCCTTGCTCGCGATAGAGCTGCAAAACCGCGGCGCAATATTCCAGTGCATCCGCTTCGGTTTCGACTTTTGTCAGGATGTCCGTGCCGCGCACTTCCATGCCCGCCGCACCGCCAATGTGGATTTCGTAGCCGCTGTCGACGCACACCACGCCAATGTCTTTGCAGGTCGCCTCGGCGCAATTGCGCGGGCATCCCGAAACGGCGAGTTTAACCTTGTGCGGCGTCCAGCTGCCCCACATCATTTTTTCGAGTTTGATGCCAAGCCCAGTCGAGTCTTGGGTGCCAAAGCGACACCATTCTGAACCGACGCAGGTCTTCACGGTCCTCAACGATTTGCCATAGGCGTGCCCCGAAACCATACCAGCTTTGTTTAAATCACCCCAGACGGCAGGGAGGTCTTCCTTTTTGACGCCCAGCATGTCGATCCGCTGGCCGCCTGTATATTTGACCGTCGGAATTTTGAACTTGTCGATAACATCTGCGAGCGCGCGAAGTTCGGCCGCGTTTGTCATTCCGCCCCAGGCTCGCGGAACAACCGAATAAGTTCCGTCTTTTTGAATGTTTGCGTGGACACGTTCATTGATGAAACGCGATTGATTGTCATCGACATATTCGCCGGGCCATGTGGCCAAGAGATAATAGTTCAAAGCCGGGCGACACTTGGCGCAGCCGCATGACGTCTTCCATCCCAATTCCTGCATCACGGCTGGAATAGATTTGAGTTGCTTGGTGACGATCAATCGGCGCACATCGTCATGGCCGAGATCGGTACAGCCGCAAATGGTTTTCACGGCATTCTTTTCAAATGCATCGCCCAGCTTAAACGCCAATAGGCTTTCGACGAGCCCAGTACAGGTGCCGCAGGAAGACGAGGCCTTGGTACAGGCGCGAACGCCTTCGAGATCTGTCAGATCTTCCGCATCAATCGCGGAGAGGATCTTGCCTTTCGAAATGCCGTTACAACCGCAAATCTCTGCCTCATCCGGCAAGGCTGCAACGGCCTCCATAGGGTCCAGCGGCGCGCCGCCGGCAAAATTAGGCCCAAAGATCAATGTATCTCTGGAATCGGGATCAATCGGTTCGGCATTTTTGATTTTCGAAAAGAACCAAGCACCATCGGCGGTATCGCCATAAAGCACGGCACCGATCAACCGATCGCCTTCCAAAATGAGGCGCTTATAAACCCCGCGTGAAGCGTCTCGGAAGACGATCTCTTCGCGATCATCGCCATCCGCAAAATCACCCGCCGAAAACAAATCAACGCCTGTGACTTTGAGTTTGGTCGATGTCTCGGAATGCGTAAAGGCGTGCGCATCGGACCCGCATAGAACGGCCCCGGCGACGCGCGCCTGTTCATACAAAGGTGCGACGAGCCCGTAGCAATTTCCTTCAAACTCAACGCATTCACCGACGGAGAATATGTCGGGGTCAGACGTGCGCATCGCCGCATCGACTTTTATCCCGCGCCCGACCTCAAGGCCCGCTTCATCAGCAAGCTCTAAGTTTGGCCGAATACCGACGGCCATGACAACAAGGTCACAAGCGATTTCGGTCCCGTCTTCAAGCTGTACGCCTTCGACTTTTTCGTCACCGAGGATGGCTTTTGTATTGGCTTTTGTGCGGATATCGATGCCGCGACCGGATAGTTCTTTTTCAAGCAAATAGCCGGCGGCAGGGTCGAGCTGTCGTTCCATCAGTGTCGGCATCAAATGCAAGACCGTGACGTCCATGCCTTGCGCGAGAAGGCCAGCGGCTGCTTCGAGACCGAGTAAGCCGCCACCAATAACCACCGCGCGTCCGCCAGACGTCGCATAATCGATCATTCTGTGAACATCGTCTAAGTCGCGATAGGCAAGGACACCGGGCAAGTCATGCCCTGAAAGGGGAATGATAAACGGATTAGAGCCGGTCGCGATGAGCAACTTGTCATAGGTCGCTGTTTCTCCCGGCGCGGATGTTACGGTTTTCGAGCTTCGGTCAATGCTGACGACTTTGTGCCCCTTGTGGAGGGTCACACCGTGATCGGCGTACCAGTCATCGCCGTGGATGATGATCTCATCGTACGACTGCTCGCCCGACAGGACCGGCGAGAGCATGATACGATTGTAATTCACGCGCGGTTCGGCATTGAAAATTGTCACATCGAACCGATCGGGTGCAGTCTCGAATATGGTTTCCAGCACCCTTCCGGGGGCCATGCCATTGCCGATGACCACCAGCTGTTCTTTTCTGGTGGCCATTACGCAGCCTCCTCAGCGGCCGCGAGCGCCTGCTCAACCATGGCTTCGAGTTCGGGATCCACCTCCTCAGACGGAGGCGGTGGATTGGCACCGCCCTCATAGTCTTCGAGAAATTGAAGAACTTCTGCGCGATACCGGTAATAGTCGGGGTGCTCGAGCAGAGCTTTGCGCGTGCGCGGGCGCGGAATGTCGACTTTCATAACTTTGCCGATGCGCGCGTTCGGACCATTGGTCATCATGATCACGCGGTCGGCGAGCAAGATCGCTTCATCAACATCATGGGTCACGCAAGCCGCGGTGACTTTGGTGCGCTGCCAGACTTCCATCAGGACTTCTTGCAGCTCCCACCGCGTCAGGCTGTCCAACATACCGAAGGGTTCATCAAGCAGCAGCAGTTTCGGCGACAAAGCGAACGCACGAGCGATCCCGACGCGTTGCTTCATACCGTTAGAGAGATCCATAGCGGCTTTGTTCATGGCGTCGCCGAGACCAACTTTGTGAAGGTAGTACTCCACCACTTGCTCGCGTTCTGCTTGCGAAGCTTTCGGGTAAACCCGGTGCACGCCCATCGCGACATTCTCTTTCGCCGTCAGCCAAGGAAACAAAGACGGGGCTTGAAAGACAACGGCGCGATCCGGACCGGCTGCCGCAACTTCGCGATTGTCGAGAATGACCCCGCCGCGCGAGATTTCGTTGAGGCCCGCGGTCATTGTTAGGACCGTGGATTTCCCGCATCCTGAATGCCCAATGATGGAGACAAATTCGCCCTTCTTGATTTTGATATCGAAGCCTTCGACGACCGTAAGTGGCCCCTTCGGCGTTGGATAAACTTTCGACACATCAGAATATTCGAGGAAGCGCTCATCATTCACGCCGCTTGTGGTCGAGGCCTCACGATACGCCTTGGGCTGACCCAGAGAGATTGGGACGACGTCCGGCAATGGCGGCTCGACTTCTTCGCGCTTCTTAGCAATCCCAACATCCATCAAATACGCGGTGACGTCTTTGCGTAAGCGTTTGAACTCTTCGTTTTGGTTCATTTGCGTCCGGTCCCGAGGTCTCGGAAGCTCGACTTTAAAGGAAGGGCCAAGCGTCGCGTTCGGGCCTGGATTGAGCGGAATAATTCGGTCCGCCAAAAGGATAGCTTCGTCCACGTCATTGGTGATCAGCACGACGGTCTTGCGGTCCTTGGACCAAATATCCGTAATCTCATCCTGCAGGTTCGCTCGCGTTAGGGCATCAAGTGCGGAAAGCGGCTCGTCCAAGAGCAAGATTTTCGGATCCATGGCAAGCGAGCGCGCGACGGCCACACGCTGCCGCATACCGCCTGACAGTTCGGCCGGTCGGCGATCTACCGCATGATCAAGACTGACCATGTCGATATATTTCATAGCGCGCTCTTTGCGCTCCTTGCGACTCTCCTCGGCGAACACAGCGTCAACGGCGAGTTGCACGTTCTGTTGCACGGTCATCCACGGCATCAGCGAATAGGATTGAAAGCAAACGGCGCGCTCGGGCGCTGGGCCAGTAATTGGCTCGCCCAGCGCCGTCGCATTCCCCTTATCGGGGAATTCCAGGCCAGCCATCAAATTAATGAGGGTTGATTTGCCAGACCCAGAGAACCCTACAATCGCGAGGAATTCGCCATCTTCCACCGAAAGATTGATGTCTTTCAGGACGTCCATCCGATCCAAGCCTTCGCCAAAGCCCTTGGAGACATTGTTTAGCTCTAAAATCGCCATCTCAGCCTCCCTCAACTATCGGTTTGCCGTATGGGTGAACATGGTCTGCAAGGCGTACATCACGCGATCGAGCAGGAAGCCGATAATCCCGATGACCAGCACCGCCACCATGATTTTCGCCAGCGAATTCGACGACCCGTTTTGGAATTCATCCCAGACAAATTTTCCAAGACCTGGATTCTGCGCGAGCATCTCCGCCGCGATCAAAACCATCCAACCGACCCCAAGGGATAGGCGCATCCCGGTAAAGATGAGTGGTAGGGCTGACGGTAGAACCAGTTTGGTGATTTTGGTGTGCGCTTTCAGCTTCAGCACTTTGCCAACATTGACGAGGTCCTTGTCGACGGATGCCACACCCAGCGATGTGTTGATCAGCGTTGGCCAAATCGAACATAGAGTCACAGTAATCGCGGATGTCAGGAAGGATTTAGAGATCCCACCCCCTGTGGCGACCGATGCCGAAACCACCATGGTCACAATCGGCAACCAAGCGAGCGGTGATACCGGTTTAAAGATTTGAATGAGCGGGTTGAGGGCCGAATTGAAGACTTTCGACATCCCCATCAAAATACCGAGCGGGGCCCCAATCACGACGGCGAGGAAAAACCCGAAAGCCACCGTGAGAAGACTGGTCCAAATTTGCTGGTAGAATGTCCGCTTGCCGGTATAGGCGCGATCGACAACTTCATCTCCGCGGCCGGCGTCAACCAGCGCTGCATTGCGAACGTCTTGGCGCGCATAAAAGGCATCCGCCTTGTCCATTTCTTGTTGGTGATCAAGGTTTAGAACTTCGAACTGTTCCCACACCTGAACGGGCCCGGGAATGGCACCAAGTGAGGTCTTCACCTGAGGTGCAAGCTGCGCCCATCCAATCAGAAAAACGATGATGGCAAGGATCGGAATGCCGAGACGTTCCCATACGAGTTTCAGATTACGCTTAGGATCATCGCCAGCCGCGATCATCAAAATCGGCGTCACCCATGACAGGGCAAAGATGTCGAGGAATTTCGAGGCTTTGTTGATGCTCGAGAACAGACTCTCTTTGCGGTTCTCTTTGGCAAGCTCGGCTTGTCTCGCCGGATCGAGGGATTCTGCCTCGGTCTTTGTTGCTGCTACGGCGCCCATATCAGGCCTCCTTAAGTGCAAAATTTCGGAAAAGGGACGATGCGCGTGAAGCGCGCATCGCCGGGATCGCGTTTAATTGGTCAGAACTTCTCCGCCTTCGACGGTCTCTCCAGATTTGAGACCGATCGTCAGGCTGTCGAGATAAGCGTTGGGTTGGCGCCCATCGAAGCCAATCCCGTCAATGAAGTCTTCGGCAGGCGTCGGCGCTTTGTATCCATCGCTATCGAATGGGAAGTCAGCTGCGTCGGCAAGACCGTCATCAACGAGCGATTGCGCGGCGTCCAGGTAGAGATCTGGGCGATATACCTTTTGCGCAACCTCGTCGTACCACGCGTCTGATTTCGATTCTGGGATTTGACCCCACCGGCGCATCTGCGTGAGATACCAGACAGCGTCGGAGTAGAATGGATACGTCGCATTGTATCGGAAGAAGACGTTGAAGTCCGGCACCTCCCGCTTGTCGCCTTTTTCATACTCAAAGGTGCCCGTCATCGAGTTGGCGATGACTTCATAATCGGCGCCGACATATTCAGAGCGGGAGAGAATTTCGACCGCTTCAGGACGGTTCGCATTGTCGTTCGCGTCGAGCCATATTGCAGCGCGGATCAAGGCCCGTGTAAGAGCTTTGGTAGTGTTTGGATTGTCTTCGGCGAAAGAGGCGTTGATGCCGAACACTTTCTCCGGATTGTCTTTCCAAATTTCATAATCTGTGATGACCGGAACGCCGATGCCTTTGAAGACAGCTTGTTGGTTCCAAGGCTCGCCGACGCAGTAGCCGTAAATCGTGCCCGCTTCGAGGGTGGCAGGCATTTGTGGCGGCGGCGTGACCGACAGAAGCGCTTCAGCCTGGATCTGGCCTGACACATCATCTGGAGCGTAAAAGCCGGGGTGAATACCACCAGCGGCGAGCCAGTAACGTAACTCGTAATTGTGCGTCGAAACAGGGAACACCATGCCCATATTGAAGGGCTTACCTTCAGAAGCATATTGCTCAACCACCGGCTTCAAATATTCGGCGCCAATCGGGTGTACCGGACGTCCATCGTCCATTTTCGGAATGCCCGGCTTCATTTGCTCCCAAACCTCGTTTGAGACCGTGATGCCATTACCATTCAAGTCCATCGAGAAGGGCGTAATGATGTGCGCTTCGGTGCCGAAACCGATGGTCGCTGCGAGGGGTTGCCCAGCCAGCATATGTGCGCCGTCAAGCTCGCCATCAATCACGCGGTCGAGCAGTACTTTCCAATTCGCTTGCGGTTCCAGCGTGACGAACAAGCCTTCGTCTTCGAAATAGCCTTTTTCGTAAGCGATCGCGAGCGGGGCCATATCCGTCAGCTTGATGAAGCCAAACTTGAGATCGGTTTTCTCAAGTCCTTCCATCGGAATGACAATCGGTGCTGTTTCTGTCGGCGCGGTCGTTTCTGAGGTTTCGACCGGTGCGGTTCCGCCGCCGCACGCGGTGAGCACTAACGCGCCAGCGCCAAGCGTCGCCGCGATAAAGCTTCGTCGGCCAAATAGGTTTTCTCGTGTCATGTTAATTGTCATCTCAATCTCCGATGGAGCCCGCGCATGGGCGCAAGCAGAATGTCTGAAACCCACTTTGAGCGCGAAAAGCGCGCTGAACGTGTGGGGAACTCCATCCATCGGCGGATGTGAGACTCACCTATGACGTCTTCGTCATGCTCTTTTCAAACAGAGACGCACGGCACGGTCTATCAATTCGGTGCGGATGAGCATGCAGTTTTTCAGGTTGCTCGATTTCTAGGCAACGAGCGGCTTTGCTGCTCGATCGGGGCGAAACGGAAGGACTTCACCTTTGTTAAGCAGGGGTCCGCATCAACGGATCGCGCTCACGACGCTTGGCTCAATCCGCAGACGATCGGATTGAGAGGGATGAGTCTAGACATGTGCAGACGGCGTGCGAAGCTGCGGTGCTGAATTTATTGCCATTTTCCACGACTATAGATACCTGTGGATCACATGACGGAGTTCTGTCTCACCGCCATGCTCTGCTTAGAGTTGGCGACACCTAAGACAGAGAGAAAGAGAACAAAATGACGGAAACCCAAAGCTTGGACCAAGTGATCAATGAACTTGTCCAGCCTGTTACAGATGCCGTCTCAAGTTTCATTTTCTTCAGCGTGCCGATTGCAGGGTCCGATGTTCCGCTGATTGTGTGTTGGTTGATTCTGGGGGCTTGCTTTTTCACCGTCTATCTCGGTTTCATAAATGTTCGCGGTTTTGGCCATGCCCTGAATGTCGTGCGCGGCAAATATGCTCGGACGGATAATCCAGGAGAGATTACGCACTTTCAGGCGCTGACCGCGGCCGTTTCAGGCACCGTTGGCATCGGGAACATTGCCGGGGTCGCGATCACGGTCTCCATCGGCGGTCCGGGCGCAATATTTTGGTTGATTGTCGCAGGCCTGGTCGGGATGAGCACCAAGTTTGTCGAATGCATGCTCGGGGTGAAATACCGCCAAGTGAACGCGGACGGTTCCGTATCCGGGGGCCCCATGTACTATTTGCGGGCCGGACTTTCAGCTCGCGGAATGCCGTCGTTCGGCAAATTCCTCGGCGTGTTCTATGCCATCTCGATCATCATTGGCTGCCTCGGCATTGGCAATATGTTTCAGTCCAATCAGGCCTATGTGCAGCTGTTACAAGTGACCGGTGGCGAGACCGGTCCACTGGATGGTTATGGCTGGTTGGTTGGAATTGGTCTCGCGGGTCTCGTCGCTTTGATTATTCTGGGTGGCATTAAGTCAATCGCCCGCGTCACATCTCGGCTCGTCCCGTTTATGATTGTTCTTTACATTATCGGAGCGCTCATCGTGGTGACGATGAACGCGGCAAACCTACCCGGCGCGATCGCCTCCATCGTCACAGGGGCATTTACGCCGTCTGGCGCGACCGGAGGTGTGCTTGGGATTATGATTATCGGCTTCCAACGCGCCGCTTTTTCGAACGAAGCAGGAATTGGGTCAGCCGCGATCGCGCATTCCGCGGTGGTCACCGACAAGCCGGTGAGCGAGGGCTTTGTCGGGCTGCTCGAACCTTTCATCGATACCGTTGTGATTTGCACGCTGACGGGCTTGGTGATTGTCACGACGTTTCCCCCAGAGACGTTCATGTCGGATGATCTAAAAGGCATCGAACTGACCTCCGCAGCCTTCCAGAGTAAAATCTCCTGGTCCCCTATTCCGCTCTCAGTCGCGGCGCTTTTATTCGCGTTTTCGACCATGCTGGCCTGGGCCTATTATGGCACCAAAGCCTGGACCTATGTATTCGGCGAGGGTCGCGGCAAAGAGTATGGATTCAGTCTGATCTTTTGCATTTTCATCGTCATTGGCGCCGCCGTGAAGCTAGATGCGATCCTCGATTTTGCCGACGCGTTGATCTTTATCATGGCGATCCCGAATCTGGTTGGGTTGTACATTCTCGCCCCAGAGGTGAAGCGGGACTTGAAGGCCTATTTTGACCAGATCCCGGACCTGGATGAGGCGGTGCGCAAGTCCTAGGCTAAGGACGGTTTTAGGTGCCCTTACCGAACGGCTGTGGACGCTGAGAGGCGCCGGACAGGCTGGCCAATTCTTGCGCTTGTTCGACCCATCGGTCGCGCGTAATCCGGCCCTGATAGCCAGGTAGGAGCGCATCAATGCTGGCCACGTCTTCCTCAGTCCATTCGGCGATCTGCCAATAATAGAAGACACCCGTATCGTTCAGCAATTGTCGCAACATCGGACCAATTCCGCGGATCTTCTCTAAATCGTCGGATTGCCCGAAACCCGGTTCTAAGAGCAAGTTCCCAGCGGCGTCCTTGGGGCGGATCATATCGATCGGATCCAGCGCCGTCTCTGGCGGACGCAGGGAGCTCTCTGGGGCGAATGCATAGTCGCGCGGGGCCTCACGGAAAGGTTCTCGCTGTGGCGGCGGCGGCAATTCAGTGGACTGCTCCAAGCGCGAGCGGAGCATATGGTGAGTGGCGGCCAAGCCGTACTCAATCGAGGTGAGACGGTTCTCCACGCCGACAAAATCTACGCGGTTTTCAATCGCTCTTATCGCTCCGTTTAGACTGGACAAATCGCGCTCGCGCAGACTGAAGACCATTTGCTGTAGGCGCGCCAGGCCTTGCTCCAATGGTTCAAATGCCGTCTCAGAAGGCATTCCGCTGCGCAGTGCAGCAAGTTCATGCGCCGTCTGATCCAATCGCGATTGCAGCACAGACGTATCGACCCGCTGATCGAGGGTCGTCAAAATCGCGCCAATCTGATCCATCCGCTGCTTGATGCCGATGATCGATTCTTCAAAGCCGAGCAGTTTTTGGTCCAACGTCGACAAGCTACGATGGTTGGATAGGTTTGCCGCGGCAGCGGGGATCAGCTCGTCGAGCTTCTCATTGATGGGTCGCAATCCTTGTTGGCTGCGGGCAATCTGATCTTCAATTGCGTGCAGACGTTCCTCAAGACGTTGGGTTAGGCTATCCGCCGTGGGCGCTTTTGCGGCCACGGATTGCAGCTCCTGACGGATGGGCTGTAGCAAGCCGTCGGACAAAGAGGTGAGCCGTTGCTCCAACCGTGCGACTTCAGACTTCACACTCAGCGTTTGGTTATCCGCGAGATCATTGGTTTGCTTCGCGAGCGTTGCGATTTGAGGATTCAGCGTCGTCAGCTGATCCAACTGTTCTTGCAATTCTGCCAACCGTGCGAGCACAGGGTCGAGATCGAAATCGGTTTTGTCATTTACGGCGCTGTGTAAATGGCCGATCGATGTGTTAAAGGCGTCCGCTAGCCCCGCCTCTAATGTCTCGAGACGTTGATCGAGCGCCTCTAATTGCATCCGATCGTGGTCTGGATTTTGGGCGTTGGCCTCAAGAGCTGAAAGACGCTCATCGATGCTTTGAGAAAAGGACTCCGAGCGCCGCACGTCCGCGCCGACAGCTTGAAGTTCAGCCATAAGAGGTGAGAGCTCTGGCTGAGCATTTGGGATTTCATTGGACAAGCTCAGAATCTGCGATTCAAGCGGCGAGAGGTCGGTATTCTCCAGCTCATCAATTTTTGACGAAAGCGCGTTTAGGCGCGATTCCAAATCGCTCCGTCCCATCAAATCTGGGCCGTCAGCGCCCGACTCTTCAACCAAGCTGGAGTAGCGCTCGGTCACATCTTCATAACGCCCGCGCAACCACCAATAAGCGATGCCAGCCCCGCATAAGGCGGCAAGCGCTAATAGAAAAAGGATTTGCAACCATAAATACCACATACGCCCATCTTCCTCAGACGATTTATCTTTCTACTCTTGTGCCTCATCATTCGAGTGCACATTAAACTCAATTCGCCGATTCTGCTCGCGTCCCTCTGGCGTGTCGTTCTCAGCAATCGGCCGCGCTGCGCCATAGCCTTCCGCCGTCAATAAGTCTTCGGAAACACCGCGCGCAATCAAACCCGTTCGCACCGATTGGGCACGGGCAAGGCTCAGGCTATCATTCAGCGTCGCTGAGCCGGTTGAATCTGTATGCCCCTCGATGGTGACTTGCATCCCGCACTCGGTCACGGCGTCCGCCAGTTGATCGAGAAGATCGGCACTCGCTGGCGCTATTTGGGCGCTCGCCACCGAGAACTCTATTTTCGAATCCTGAAGCAAAGCCCGCAGCGACCGATCGCAGGCGTCTATACGAGCTTGCTCGGGCGTTGCGGTACGGGTCATTTCTGGGTCTTCGGTGGCGCGACTTTCAGGCTCTAATCCGTCGGATGCGCCGACGACCGTCGTGCGATCTATCACCCGTGTCACAGGGCGCGCCCTCCCAAACAGAGTTGGTGCAGCGACGGAGCGAACCAGCGTTATCGCATTCGCGGCGCGATCTGGGCTCGGCGCCTCACCCGTGAGCGTAATCCACTGGCCAGAAGCTGAGACATCTGCCCAACCTTCGCCGCCAGATCGTAGTGACGTCAAAGCGGCTTGTTCGGCATTGTCTTCTATCCACAGCGACGCAAATGGAAGCAATGCAAATAGAGTGATTAAGGCCAGCGCGGCCATGGGGATTATCCCATAAGGAAACAAAGCGAGACCTGGTTCGCTTTTGCGTCGCGTATACCGCCGCGTACTTTCGACGCGTACGGATTGCGTTTTCTGATCACCCTCAGACACCGCCTTCCCCTTTGATTTCAAGCACCTAACCATTCAAGAAGGCGTAGGTCTATGCCTTGAGAGTGTTTTTTTAGGCGGTTGGGGCCGTGCTGACCGAAAACCTCTGATCATTCTTCAAAGCCGGAATACGCGCTCGGGCGCGGGCCACCTCGGCTAAGTCTAAGTCCGCGATGATGAACCCGGGCATGTCATGATCGGCCTCTGCGAGGATCTCACCCCAAGGCGAAACGATGAGGGAATGACCGAATGTTTCGCGGCCATCTTCATGCTGTCCGCCTTGTGCGGGCGCTAGGATAAAGCAGCCCGTTTCGATGGCCCTGGCGCGGACCAGGACATGCCAGTGCGCCTCGCCCGTCACCCGCGTAAAAGCGGCGGGAATCGTAATCAGCTGCGCGCCCTCTTGGCCTAATCCGCGATATAGATGCGGAAAGCGTACATCATAGCAAATGGTCATACCTACACGACCAATGGGCGAATGCACGAGCGTGGCGTTTCGCCCAGCACGATAAGCGTTCGACTCGCGATATGCCTGCCCATCCCCAACTTCAACATCGAACATGTGGAT
Source organism: Pseudomonadota bacterium (assembly GCA_039194965.1). Taxonomy (GTDB): domain Bacteria; phylum Pseudomonadota; class Alphaproteobacteria; order Caulobacterales; family Hyphomonadaceae; genus Henriciella. The sequence continues at coordinate 56,174 of JBCCVQ010000014.1, forward strand.
CTTGTCGTAGCGTCCCAATACATCTCCGGTCGGCCCAATCAGGTAAGAGCGATTGGCGAACCGCTCGTCGCCTGGCAACGCCACGGCGAGGGATCCGATAAGCAAGGTGATGCGCAGCTCGCTTGCCAGGTCGCAGAGCGCTCGCAGGCATAGATCATCGGCTTCGGTTGCAATTCTGGTCCGCGCCTGACCCGGCCGAATGTCGAGAATATTGGTCATTTCCGGAGTGGCGACAAACGTCGCGCCGTCACGCGCCGCAGCACGAATGAGCGTTGTCGACGCCTCGATATTCGGCATCACATCCGGCGTGGCGCGCATCTGGATACAGGCAGCACGTAAAAGGCTCATCAGATCTCTTTATCACCACGGACCATATGCGCCAGCAGGTCCGGGGGCATTACGCCGTCCTTCGCGCGATTGCGACGAAGCGTTTGCTACCGGATTGAACCCCATCGAACGGCCAACATGTGGTCAGCGCGAGCAACACGTCATCATGCTCGAAACTCAATCCAGATTGATCCGCCTCGACGACGCGCAGGTCGAAAATACGGAACGTGTGTACCGCTTGGTCGGTTGTTTCGACCCTGATTTCATCGCCGACGGAGAGATCTTTGAGAAACCGAAAGTGAGTGTCTCTATGCGCCGAAATGATCGATAAGCCTGGAGATCCGGGCGACGGGCCGGCGGTCATGAGACCCGGTCCGAACGCCATCGCTTGGCCGCTGGTGCTGTTCAAGACGATCGCCGATTGGCGCAAGCGCGGAACACTGACCCTTGCAACTGGCCACGTATCGAACCAAGCCCATGGTCGCACGGGCTCTCCAGTCTCGAGTGTCTCAGTCCATGCCCGTTCGAGCAGCACCTGAGCGACGCTCGCCTTGGCCTTGATATAGAGACCTTCTCCAAACAAGGCCAAGCCCACCAGAGCGACGCCCGCGGCCACAATTCGGCGGCGGTCTGGCCAGCGATGCGCCAATTCTCGAACGCTCATGTCGCCGCTTCTTTCCGACGAAATAGAGCGATCAGTGCCATCAGCATCAACACGCCGCCCGTGATCAGTTTCAGATCGGATAGCGTTGCCGTTCGCGGCAAGAGAACCTCCTCCACTACAACAGGGTCAGGGCTGGCACTGCGTGGTCCTTTGGTCGGATTTACGGCGGTGGGGTCTGGGGCAACCTGTACCACGATTTCTTCCCCAAACACTTTCTCAAAGTCCCACCCTTCTGGGAAATTCAACGGCACCTGGCGCGCGATCACCGCGTCTCCGTCCGGTCGGGACGGCGTCACATCAACCGCGACCAGGCTGGTGAGCCTTGAGATCAGATGGTGATCAATTGCAAGACCGAGGATCTTGGCATCAATATCAGCGATGGGTGCCGTGCGACGGGCCCGATCAAGTTCCAATGCGGCAATCTTTTTGCGGGCCCAGAGCTTAGAAATACCTGTCCGAGAATTTGCTTGGTCAAGGCGCAGTGTCGCTTCCCAAGGCTGCGCGCCACTGGTGCCCGTCAGGACGACATCACCCGAACGCGTATCACTCTTTGCGGCAATTGAGAGCGTCTCTCCCTGATAGACATCGGGTATCAGCGTGTAGGATGTTTCAACCGCGGCGCCATCCGGCCAAGTGAGCGAAAGATCGGTGATGGCTGGGGTTTCGAGTTTGCTGAATAACGCACTCATACGCTCGGCGACTTGGTCAACCGACCCAATATGCGTAAATGTCCCCCGCCCGAGCTCAGCTGCGCGCGACATAAAGTAACTGTTCGGCGCCGAACCGATCCCAATGGTGAATATCCGCGCTTCGCCGCGCTGGGAAGCAATGGTTTCGAACAAGTCCTGTTCATTGCCGATGGCCCCATCGGTCAGGAAGATCACTTGCTTTAGTCGCTGGCGATCCTCTGACGCACCATGCAATGCGGTTTTCAAAGCCGGCAGCATTTCCGTGCCGCCACTGGCGCGCAATCCTTCCACCCACCGTAAGGCCCGACGCTTGGTCTCTGCTGTCGCGGGACGCGGCGCGCTGAACATCGGCCGGGTATTATTATCGAACTCGATGATGTTGAACGTATCGTCGGCGCTTAACCGTTCGACCGCCATGCTCAAACTTTGCTGCGCCTGGCGAATACTCTCCCCACCCATTGAGCCGGATGTGTCGATCACAAACGTCACTTCCCGAGCCGGAATGGCGGAGGCGAGATCCGGGTCCGGCGGCGTAATCATTAGGAGGAAATAGTCGTCGCCCTGGATGACTTCTGAAAACAATGCCGCACGCGGACTTTCACCTGAGCGGGGAGACCAGATCAGCTCGAAATCTTTGTTTGCCGGAACGCTTTCGTCCTTGAGGGTCAGGGTCGCACGCTGGTCGCCATCCCACTCCTTGGTCATGTCGTGAAAAGCTGACTCAAGCCGGCCGATTGGGAAACCCGCGTCAATATCGATGGTCAGCCGCACTGGATTGGTCACGACGAATTCCGGGTTATGGTAAGGCGGCGAAATACGATCGCGGTCCGGCACCGGGTCAGAGATTGCCCAGCCGCTGGTCTCATCGATGCTGGCAGTCAGTACTTTCGGGGGCGGACTGTATCGAGGCCCCACGACCATTGGAAAGCGGAGTGAGAAGCGACCATCATCAATCTGAATGGTCTCTTGATATTCAATCTGCACCACCACTGTTTCGCCGGGACCAATGTTCGCGACACTATTGGTGAAAATGTTGGCGCGTTCCTGTTCCATCAGGCTCGCTTTGCGGCCATCGGCTTTCGCTGCTTCATAGATTTGTCTTGCTTGTTGGCGTTCTTTGATTTGTCCCTCGATGAAGCGATCGCCGATTTGCATGCGCAGCGTATCCACAGCGCTTTCATCAGGAAGCGGAAACACATAGACGCCTTCCACCCAAGCGTCGCTGGTATTCTCGAAGCGTTGTGTGACTGTCGTGCGTGCAATCGGACCAGAGATATCAATGTCGACATCCGTGATCAGGGCTGGCGCTGAGATATATTTCCCAACCTCCGTACTCTCCAATAGGAGCGCACCGCTGGTCTGCTCATTCGGTGTGACGAGCCGAGGTTCGCCTTGCGCGAGCGCCAATGGCGAAACGCCAAATAGAAGCGAAACCAATGGGAGAATTTGACGACGAATACTTGGTGGGGTTGGAAGAGACTGGGTCATTTTGAGGTCCTGCTTGCTGTGTTTTGAACGTTCAGCTTGCAGAGGAATTGAGGCATGGGTTGTGGCCGGCCGCGGCAATCAAACGGCCATCTCTCGACAAAAAGCGGCAGAGTTAACGGCCTTGCCTTATTTGAAGTGTCGCAATCGCGGCGCGCAGTCAGATCGCAACTTTTGCAAAGTCCTGGCTTAATGAAAGCAAGGATCCAGGGTCACGAACAACCCGCGGCGAAACAATTCGATAATTGAGACGAAGATTATCTATTTGATGATGTTTGTTTGATAAGGCGCAAGCATGTCTCGGGACGCACGAAAACTATTGTCTAGAAAAATGCGTCTTGGACGAGGCGTACGCGGTTGGGTCGTCGAACGCCCAGGCTTGCAACTCGACAGAGAGACACGTGACGCGCTGGTGCAAGACTTAACCGTCATTGCCAGCAAGACTGTCAAGGATGGCCCACTCGATTACGGCGTTTTTGATGATGCATCCGGCGCCATGGACCGCACCATCGTCACCGTTCTTTATGATGCCAAAACCAATGCGCCCATCGCGTTCAACGCTATGCCGGTGATTGAGCTCGACATACATGATGAGCCGATTGAAGTGATTCATCTCGGCCTCGTCATGGTTGATCCAGGCGCGCGCAGCGGTGGCTTATCTGCCGTGCTTTACGGGTTTGCATGCGCGATGTTGCTGATCCGCAATCAGTTTCGCCCCATTTGGGTGTCTTCGGTCACACAGGTGCCGGCCGTCGTGGGCTTGGTATCTGAACTCTATTCGAGAACGTTTCCTTCACCCGATACCGAAGTGTCGTGCTCATTCCGTCAGTTGCAATTGGCTCGGGCGATCATGGCGGAGCACAGATCGGTGTTTGGCGTCGGAGAAGAGGCCGAGTTTGATGAGAACCGCTTTATCATTTCGAATGCCTATACCGGCGGTTCGGATCATCTGAAGAAAACATTCGAAGACGCGCCTAAGCATCGCAATGAGGCGTTCAATAAAATGTGCCAAGATGATCTCGATTACGATCGAGGAGATGATTTCCTTCAGATCGGCCGTCTCGATATGGCCGCGTTACGTCATTATACGTTTCGAACACTGCCGGAGAACTCTTTGAGCGGCTCTACCTTGGCCCTCGTTTTCTTCGGATTTCAATATGTGCTTTTGCCAATTCGGCATTGGTTTGACACGAAAAGACACTGGGGAAGCATTCGACCATGGAACGCATAGAACCTGACTTCGACTATGCCGAGTTCACCACCCGAAACTATGGGTTCGTAAACGCCGCAGAGCAGAAGAAACTGCGTGATGCGTCAGTCTTCGTCTGCGGTGTCGGCGGCATGGGCGGCGCGGCGATCCAGTCGCTGGCGCGCATTGGTATCGGCCACTTCGTGATCGCCGACATGGATGTGTTTGAAGTCTCAAACTTGAACCGCCAAGTGTTCGCCAATCTGGACTCGGTCGGTACTGCGAAGACGGCGGCCACCGCTGAGGCGATCGCCAAGATCAATCCAGAATCCAAAGTAGAGGTGTTTGACGGTAATTGGCCAACACATCTCGACGCCATTCTCGCGAAGGTCGACATCGTTCTCAACGGGATGGATGATGTCGCGGAGACGGTGAAGCTATATCGCACATGCCGGGCCTCAGGCCACACCATCATCGACGCCTATGCCGCATCGCTGCCGAGCGTTTATGTCACGCGCGCCGGTGAAGCGACGCCAGAGGAGCGGCTTCACTATCCAACCCGCGGGAAGTCGCCAGAGACCTGGACTGAAGCTGATCTATCCCAGGCGTTCATTCGTGAGCTTGAATACGTCATGGGCTGTTCGAGCTCTCGTAAATATATTGATATGCAAGCGGGCGCGGAAATGGCGGCGGGCGAACGATCCCGCATGTCTCTAGCGCCGATGGTAATCCTCACGGGCAACCTCATGGCATACGAAATCGTCAACGCGGTTTTGGAACGAAAGTCTGGGGCCACCAATAAAGGGTATTTCTTCAATCCCTTTACAGGGCGAACCGAGCGTCCGCTCTTTGCCCCGATAGAGTGGTTACAACGGACGATTGCACGACGCGTGATCGCGAGCCTGATGAACGAGGCGTAATCCCTTCATGTTGAGCGCGAGCGTCCTCATAAACCTTATCTCTGCAGCGGGATTGTTAACTCTGCTCGCGAGTATCAGACGCTCTGCGACGTCCAATGCGATCCAAGTCAGGTTGGTCTGGTTGATCGGCATGACCACCGGATTGTTCGTGGCCCGCTCCATCTCGTGGACAACTGGTCTCGATGTCTTAGTTCGCGTCGAAATCGTGTTTGCGGCACCCCTACCCTTACTATTGGTGATTGTCACCGAGGCCGTTCTGAGACGGCATGCGCCATTTGCGATAAAAGTATTTGTGACTGTTGCGGCCATCTTGTTTGCCTTGACCGGTCTCATTGGTCATCGCGGACTCGAACCTTGGTTCTCTTACGCGCTGGCGTGTGTGCAGCTCACGACCTTGGTGTTCTGTGTCTCATGGTTGCTGGCGCGAGATCGGGACGCCCGCAGCACCGCCGAGAACCGGACCGCGACGATATTCATGGTGGTGCTGGCATTGGCCGGGATGTTGTTCTTTACCGACTATACCAGCATTTCGAATGCGCCTGCCCGACTTGGGGCGTTGGGATTCCTGATGGCTGCCTATGTGCTGATCGGAAGTCTCGCACCAAGCTTTTCCGCGCGAAAGCTCGCGGTCGAAGCCTCTATTGTCGTCGTCGTCACCGCTTCTATTGTCGCCTTGGCCATCAATGTTCTCGGTTGGAACGATCTCGGCGCTTTGGTCGGCTTGTCGAGCATATTGTTCGCCCTTTTCCTGACCGCCATCATCATATTCCGATATTTTGGAATGCGGCTACAGTCTGAAGACGAACTGATCAATGCGTTGGAAATGGCGCGAACTCAGTCCATCACGACATTCCTTGATGATGCGCTCTCGACCGAATTTATGCGCGATGCAAAATTGGTCTCAGAACCCGATTTGTCCGACTATGATGTAGAGAAAATTCGGGCATGCCTTGCCGCGATATCCGTGTTCGAACTGTCGAAATCCGACGATGAAAGTGAGGACGCCACTATTGAGCAACTTCACGATTTGTTGCGCCGTCACAATGCCAGCCATGCCGTCATGGTATCCGCCGATCCTCTAAGGGTCGTCTTATCCCCAGTCCCAAGTTTCGGAGATGCCGGAAGCATCCGGTCGTTCATGGCGATGATGGGCAAAATCGCTCGACTGATTGATGTCAACCCGACCCCAGGAGTGCCAACATGATCACATTGCAGGAAGGAAATTTCGAAGCCTTCTTTGAGGCGCCTTTCTCGGCTTACGGCCATGATAGCCTCTATGTCTCGCCAATGCGCTCTGACTTAAAGCGGTTTCTGTCCAAGTCGGAAAACCCACTCTTCGTCGGCAAGAGCGACCTCACCTATTTTACCGCGCACCGCGATGACAAAGTGCTGGGTCGGATCACAGCGCATGTTCACGCCGAGGGCAATGAGGCGCATAATATCAATCAGGCCTATTTCGGCTATTTTGATTGCGCCAATGATGCGGCAGCGGCGACAGCGCTGCTATCGCGCGCGGAGCAATGGGCAAGAGAACGCGGCTTTGACTCAATCGCGGGCAATTACAATTTGACGGCCATGCAACAGATTGGCGTGATGACCAGCGGTTTCGAGAAACCAGCTTATACGGATCTGATTTACAGTCCGCCGCACATCGCGGAGCTGTTAAAGCAAAACGGCTATGCTGCGGAATTTCCGATGACCACGTTCGAGACACCGTTTGGAGCAGATTACGACCCGCTACCTCTTGGACCAAAACAGCAAGCCATTCTCGACAATCCCGAATTCGAATGGGCTCCAATAAATCGGTCGACCATTGAAGCGCGCATGGAAGATGCGCGTATCATCTTGAATGAAAGCTTCGCGCAAAACCCTCAGTTTCGCGCGGTGACTGCAGACGAATATCACTTTCAGTCAAAAGACATGAAGTGGATCATGGATCCGCGCATTTCAGCAATGCTCCATTATAAAGGACGTCCTGCAGCTTGTATCATTTGCGTACCCGATCTGAACCCTTTGCTGAAACGCGCGCGATCACGCATGGGATTGATGTTTCCTTGGCACTTCTTGCAGCATCGGCTCAATCGCAAGCGCGCCGTGTTGATTTACTCGGGCGTAATTCCCGAATTGCAGGGTCAAGGGGTCAATCCATTGGTTCTGCACCGCGTCACCAAGGCGATGCGCGACGCCGGGTACGAAATCTGCGGCAACACTTGGATCGGCTCAACCAATCATGCCAGCCTCAGACAGAAAGAAAAAATGGGTGCTCGTCCGTTGCATGAATTGGCGATCTTTCGAAAATCACTGGCGGACGCCTGACCATGCTGACGCCAGACCTAAAAACCGCGATCGTAACCGAGGCCAATCTGGCGCCTTCGGTTCACAACACGCAGCCAGCACGATGGCGGTTCATAGAGAACCGAATAGAAATCTGGGCTGACCCGGCGCGGTTTCTCGCTATTGGTGATCCGCAACTCCATGATGCGGCTTTGTCCTGCGGGGCGGCGCTGGAAGGGACGATCATGGCGCTCGCAGAGCGGGGCCTCCAGGCGGTGCGTATCCAAGATCATTGGTCGGATGAAACGCTATCGCCCGCAGGGTTCAGACTTTGCGCAAGCATAAACGTCGAAGACGGCGCGAACCCTGACCCACTCAACGCATTCATCCGGCAACGCTTCACGTGGCGCGGCGCGTTTCTTTCGGCCGCAGCCCGACACTTGGATCAGGCCGAACAAGCCATCTCTGCGCTCAGCGCTGGCACTTTGGTGCGCACCCAAGAGGACATTGAATGGCTCGCGGATCTGAACGACGATTTGAGCCTGAAATTCTTCTCCGACAAACCGTATCGCGACGAGTTAAGACTATGGATGCGCCTGTCCCGCGCCCATCCAGATTGGGATCACGATGGATTAAGCGCGCGGGCCATGCAGATGTCGGCAATCGAGGCCATCGGCGCGCGCGTCGCCTTGGCAAGTCCGGTGTTTGAATGGCTGAACGCGATTGGGATTGCAAAAAGCCTGATTAGCGAACGAGGTCATACGCTTTCAGCCTCCGGAATCGTGCTATTTCATGTCCCTCACGATGTGTCGCCAGTCGAAGCTGGCCGGTCATTCTATCGCATGTGGCTCGAACTTACACGCGCCGGTCTTGTCGCTTGGCCGATGGCCGTGGTCGCGGACGACCCGGCGAGCAACGGCGCCTGCCAAGCTCGCTTTGCCATTCCGCAGGACCACCGATTGATAAATTTATTACGCGTTGGTGCTTGCGAAAATCCGAGCGCCCGGCCCGACACGGCGCGCCTTTCGGTCGAACAGCTCATCCTCGACTAGAGCGTTTTCAAATATTCAAGCAGAGCCCATTTCTCTGCTTCAGAGAGGCGATCAAAGGGCGCCTCATGGCCGGTATTGGAAAGACCGGGACGGCGCGTATCAATCATCACCGGCATCGACCACGGTTGATAGCCATCTGGGTAAGTCGCGATCCCATTTTCATCCACTTGCAAGGCAATGCCGATTTGTTCGTAATCCAGCTTATGCCCGCCCAGTGGGAAGCTCAGGGGGCGCTCGCTTGGCGTCATCAACGCCCAGAGCGTTGGAACGGACCCATTGTGAAAGTACGGCGCGGATAGCCAGACACCGCTTAATGATGGCGCGCTATATCCGCGAATTTCTGGTGCGAGAATGTGCTGCCCCATCGGCGATCGGTTCACTTCATTAGCAAACTCTGGCGTCAGGATTGAAAGGCGCAATTCATCAGTTCCGACTTTGCTGACATGGTTGGGGAATGATTCCAGCTGCGGCCCGTTTGGACCGTCCGCATAAGTACCGTGGCAACTCGCACAATGGATATTGTACACATCACGCCCGCCAGCTGCCAGCGCCGCATCAATCTCACCCGGGAAAGCCGGCGTGTCATACGCGGCGACGAACCGCATCACGGTCTGGGCATCCGGGATCTGCTCAGCCGCTGTCGCAAAGTCGAGCCCCATGCTGGGCACTGTGAAATACGCGACGATCGCGCCCAGATTGTCGAGATGCGCATCCGTGACATCATCGCGGGTTAAAGTCTGTTGTGAATCAAATCCCGGAATTTCATAACTCGCCGCATTGAGAAAGCCGGTCCGTAACGCATGGTCTTCTAGGTTTGGGATAGAGTTAAACGCACTTGTCTCGATCGGTGTCTCTCGGTTCACCAGCCCAAGCCGGATTTGCAGCGCATCAAAGCCATTGGTCAGCCCCGGGTACCCGCCTTTGAATGGGACGGCTCGCCCCGTCGTCGCTTCGAGTTCCGCAATCCGTTTTGTGGCCCTTGGCAGAACGAAATTCTGAAGCGTTTTACGCTCCGTTTCAGTGATATCAGGAAATAGGATCGTCACGTGATCCAGCAAATCAGGCGCCTGGCCGTGATTCAAGAATCCCCGATAAATCGCTTGCGGATAAGCCTCGAGATTAACCGATCCATTCGGCGCGCCGATCCATACTTTTTCCGGATCCGGATATCCGTCCGCATCGAATACGACACTGGAATGGCACATCGCACAGCCGATATTGGCGGCTGTCACTTGAATGGACGGCAGGGTCCGCTCGACCTTGCCGATTGTTAACCCAACCGGCGCGCCGAGATGAGGCTGCGGCAGTGTGTTCGGCCAATTAGATATCTCATGAGGAGACGCAATGCCCCACTGGCGAAAAGCGGCTTCCAAATTCTCTTGGTTCAGACGGGTGACGTCACCGTCCACATAGTCCAGCGTAATAACCGTAGCGGTCAACATCCAAGGGGTTGCAGATCCGGACAGAGTATCCGTTGAAAGCGCCCCGAAATCTCCATGAAGGAACAAGTAAGCGGCTTGCTCGACTTCTGAAAGCGCGTCGAAATCAACTTGCTTTAATACATCTGAGGAGCCACTGGCGTACATTGTAAAGAAGCGGCGGACATCTTTCGAAATCATCGCAAGCCCGAGCGTTAAAATCGCGAGCGCGAGAATAGCGATGAGCCCCTTCTTCAACATTCAGTTTATCCTTATTTTTCGGATCGAAAGACAAGCGAAGATAACGCTAAATCAACATTGTGCATGAATTGTGAAGTCAGGCGCGAGAGAGGCTCATGACAATCAAAGAAACGCTTCTCGCCTGGTCTAGATCGACATTCGCTCATGTCGCGTTCTCATTCGTCATGATGGGCGGATGGGCGGTCTTTGCGAATGCCGCCCATCCGATGCCAAAGCCACTCATCGCGGGCCTCTTACAGGGCGCACTTTCCGGTCTCATCACCTTGGGAATGAAGAAGGCGCTCGAATCACTGTTTGTATTCTGGTGCCGGCGCGGGCGGCCAAATACAGGATTGGTGGCAACTCCGCTCATGGTCTGCAGTGTGTCAGCGTCCAGTCTTTTAATCTGTCATGCCTTGGCCGGAACGCCGGAACTCATCGCGACCATCATCGTGCCCTCCAGCGTCGCTGTGTTCTATGCTTACGTTTATACATTCTCGCTTTGGAAATTTCGCGGGGATGAGAGCTAAGCAGCGTTTAGGCTGGTCCGCGATGCGCTCCTTTTTTGTCTCATTGTGACGCCGACCTTGACGTTCGCGCTCTTTATCTTACCTACTATTAGTAAGTTACGTTTAGTAGGTTTCGAGGGCAGATAGGCCAAATGCTCACCTCAAGTTCAAAACGCCTTTCCAAAGCTGACCGACGGCGGCAGCTCTTGGACGTGGCCAAGCAACTGCTCGAAGCGGATGGTGCTGATGATCTGACGCTGGCGGTTCTGGCTGATCGCGCCGGGGTTAGCAAACCCATTACCTATGACCATTTTGGATCACGGTCCGGTCTGTTGGTCGCGATGCTGGAGGATACCAGCCGGTACTATGAATCTGACGCCGAGGCCAAAATCGCCAAGGCGCCTGAAACCATCCCCGCCATCGCTGAGATCGTCGCATCGGCCTATGTCCGCTGCGCCGAAGCGGCCGGCCCCGCAGTCACGGTCTTGGCGGCTGCCGCCGAGGCGGATTCTGAAGCGCGTCTCGCGGGACGCGCCATGCAGCGGGACCACGCCGCCAGTTTCCGTCGAGCATTCGCACAGGTGCTCAATGAGAACGACGCGCGCTTAACGCTTTTGTTCAAAGGTCTGGTCGCTGCTGCGAACGCGATCTGCGACGATCGCACGCAAAATAAAATCTCGACCGCGATTGCAACTGACACGCTGACTCACCTGTTGGTGACGAGCCTGACGCCGTTCGCGCGACCCAAAACCCAGCAGAGGAAATCGTCATGATATTGATCACAGGCGCCACCGGAAATGTGGGCAGTGAAATTGCCAGTCAGCTCATCGCTCGCGGTATACAATTTCGAATCTATGTGCGTGACGCGGATAAGGCTGCAGAGATGATTGGCGCTGAGGGATATGAAACCGCGCTGGGCAGTTTCTCAGACGAAGCCGCCTTCGCCGCCGCCTTGGTTGGCATCAATGCGGTCTATATGGTCACGAACCAAAGCGACGCATTCAAAACCGATCTCGAACGCATGGCGCGCCAGATAAGGCAAGCCGGTATCGATCGATTTGTCATGTTATCCGCCGAAGGCGACCCAGATAGCGACATCTTCTTCGTGCGTCGTACGGGAGAATTGGAATCGATTGTACGCGACGCCGACCTGAACTGGACCTTCCTCCGGCCAGACTGGTTCATGCAGAATTTCGCGGGCTATGTCGCCATGGGCATGGTCGCTTTTCCAGACGGGCCGGGAAAAACCAGCTTTGTTGATGTTCGCGATGTTGCAGAAGTGGCGATCAAAGCGCTGACGGAACCAGGACACACCGGCCGGACCTATCGCCTGACCGGTCCCAGCGCGATGACGTTTGCGCAAGCCGCCGCGCGCATCAGTACGGTTCTTGGACGAGATGTCCCTTTTGTGGCCATCACGCCGGAACAGATGCGAGATGGCCTGATCGCGCAAGGGGCTGAGCCTTGGTACGCCGAAATGAATGCTGAGATGACATTCGCCATTCGCATGGGAATGTCGTTCAGCCCGTCTAACGACATTCTGTTTTTGCTTGAACGCGAGCCGCGGTCGATCGAAACCTATACGTCTGATCACAAAGCCGGCTGGGGCTGACCGGATCGCGTTTGGTCGTCGAGGGCTACCATTCGACACGTCAACCAAATTAAGCGGGATGCTTCATTTCCGACGCCACCCGTCGCAAAGCAGCTTCCGCGATCAACAGGCTTTGTTCAAGATCATGCAAAGATTGCGATGAAACGCGTGGCAACTCACCTTTGATCCACACGATCGCTTTGAGCATGTCGGCGACATACTCTATGTCTTCAATTTCAATCTTCGCATCTTGCATTGGTCGCATCCCAGCGTGAACAGGTTCAATAAAGTAAAAGCGGGGGCTCCCTACAGTGAAGAGCGGATTGATAGAACTCAAATGCTCAGTTGCAGCTGCATTAAGTTTCCGACATGTTTCACCCGTCAATTTCATTCGCTGATGTCCATCGGTGATCGCTGAAGAGGATCATCCTCATGGCTTTTCCATCAGACTCAGCTTGACCGCATCCATCGGGCTAGGCTTAGGACAATGGCGACCTAGATCACAGACGGTCGCCATAAGATCGGCGATGAGCGACTTTTGGGAAGGACAGTCATGAATCTCGAAACGGATTATCTGGTTATCGGCAGCGGCGCCGTCGGAATGGCTTTTGTCGATACGATTTTGACCGAGACGGATGCCAGCGTGGTGATGCTCGATGATCGGGCTGTGCCAGGCGGGCATTGGAACGAATCTTATCCATTTGTACGCTTACACCAGTCCGGTTCAACTTACGGCGTGACGTCAAAACCGCTCGGGCAAAGTCGAATCGAGACCACAGGGGTCAATGCAGGCTATGAAGAATTGTCATCGGGCCCAGAAATCACCCGCTACTTCCATGAACTGATGGAAGAAACTTTCCTGCCATCCGGCCGTGTCACCTTCCTGCCGCTGACACGGTATGAAAACGATGGCCGAATTTGGTCGACCCTATCGGGCGAAGAGCACACGATCAAAGTGCGCAAGAAGACGGTCTTCGCCAACTATCTAACCACCGATATCCCGGCCACTCATACCCGCAAATTTGACGTTGCTGATGGCGTGACTTGCGTGCCGCCAAATGACCTACCGTTGCAAGCACCGAAGCATAAGCAGATTTGCATCATTGGCGGTGGCAAAACCGGCACGGATTGCATTGTCTGGTTGCTTAAGCATGGCTTTGATCCGGATCGCATTCACTGGATTGCGCCGCGCGATGCCTGGTTCCTGAATCGCAAGAACTTTCAAACGCTCAATAACTCCCAATTCGAGGACACCGTCGGCGGACAAGCCAAGGCGATGGAAATCTATGCCGCCGCCGAATCCGTAACCGATCTGGAAGACCGCATGGAAGCTGCGGGTCTGTGGCAGCGGATAGATACCAGCCGCCGTCCGACTATGTTCCACGCATCGATCGTTGCGGAGAAAGAGATTGAGGAGCTGCGAAAGATCAAGAACGTCATCCGCAAAGGTCATGTCCAACGGATCGAACCTGGAAAACTGACCATGGACGAGGGAGACGTCGAGATCGATCCCGACACGCTATTCATTGATTGCACCGCCAGCGCCTTCAAGAATTACGTCAATGTGCGCGTCCCGGTCTTTCAGCCAGGTGAAATTCACATCCAGGTCATCCGCCAATTCCAACCCTGTTTCAGCGCCGCGCTGATCGCGGCGATCGAAGCCCGGATAACGGAAGAGGATAAGAACAATTACGCGCGGCCAGCGCCCGGCATCGATACAACCACGGATGTCTTGTTGGTCCTCGCCGCTGCGATGGAAAACACGATGATGTGGATGTCGTCGCCGGAACTCGGCGAATGGCGCTCTGCTTGCCGCCTCGATGGTTTTGCCAGCATGGTGGACAATGCCGACATGAATGATCCCAAAATCATGGAAATTCTAATGTCGATGCTGTCCAATGGCGAACCGGCGATCAAGAATTTGCGCCGGATCGCTGAACAAGCAGGGGTTTCGTCCTAAACAAGGCACTTCCTCGACAAAGCAAAACCCCCGCGCCATCGGCACGGGGGTTTTACAAACAGGTCAGCGGGTTCGCTTAAACGAGACCCTCACGCTGGGCGCGCTTCCGAGCAAGTTTGCGAGCGCGGCGCACAGCTTCTGCTTTCTGACGAGCCTTCTTTTCAGATGGCTTTTCAAAATAAGTGCGGGATTTCATTTCACGAAACAGGCCTTCACGCTGCATTTTTTTCTTCAAAGCGCGTAGGGCTTGTTCGACATTATTGTCGCGAACAGTAATCTGAATAATGGTCAACTCTCCATAAAAGTCGGGGCAGGGATATCCTGCAGATGTGCGGTTGTGGCCTATAGAGCCGAAAACAAGCCGCGCCTATAACATGTGGAAACCGCCTTGCCTATCCCTGGAGTCAGATATGCCGACGCCCTCTGAAAAACTCCGTGACCGCTGGCTCGATGCCCTTTTGCCCAGGGTTTCCAGCAGCGGTTGGACCATGGTCAGCGCCAAACAGGCCGCGCGAGACTCTGGAATTTCATCAGGCGAGCAAGCGCTGGCGGCGCCGAACGGGATTTCGGATCTGATCGATCATTTCATAGATCGGGCGGTGGATGAGATGCTGGCAACGCTGGCGACCGAAGATTTATCGGGTTTAAGGACCCATGAGCGCGTGGCTGCGGGGATTCGGGCATGGTTGGATGCATTAGACGGCCACAAACCCGCCGTCCGCAAAGCCGCAGGTCGTGGTCTACTGCCCTGGGGTGCAGGCGCGGCCGCCAAACGGGTTTGGTCCGTGGCGGATGCCATTTGGGAGGCCGCAGGTGACACGGCGACAGACTATAACCGGCAGACCAAACGCGGCTTATTGAGCGCCGTATTGCCCCCGATTGTGCTCTACTGGCTGGATCATGACGATCCCGACGCTGTGGATGCCTTCATCGCCAAACGTCTACAAACCGCGATGCGCGTTGGACAAGCCAGCGGCAAAGTCGTTAAACCGATCCTGGACTTCTTTGAGCGGGCAAGTGCCGGAGGTAAGGCCCGCAAACTGTAATGGTTATTACAATTATTGCTGTGACGGTTGCAAACCCGTAATCACTGCCGTTACAAAGAAAGGCCGTGGTTTTTCGGGGGATTGGGAGGAAATATGCCGCGGCCTGCTGGCGTTCGAAATCATGACTTCGCGGCGAAGAAAACGGCGCTGCTCGATACGCTATCTGAGTTCGCTTTGAATGATGATTTACGCCGCCCATCTTTGCGCCAGTTCGCGATTGCCGCCAAAGCCTCGGAACCGACTCTGCGCCACTATTTCAAAGACCGCCAAGGCCTCGTCATCGCGATTTTGCAGCACATTCACCAGCGCGCCATTCCGCTATGGGAAGTCATCGCGACGGGGTCGCCAGACACCGCGACGGCGGTCGAGGAATATTTCCGGGTCACCGAGGCTGGCTTGACGCATGGTGGGTTTGCCCGTGCTCATGCGTTCGGGATTATTGAAGGCATGGCAGATGAAAAAGTCGGGCAGGCCTATTTGGAGTATCTTCTCGATCCAGCCCTAAAAGCGGTTTCAGAAAAGATGGATGCGACGCCAGGCAAACCTGAGACCCTTGATGAGCGCCGGGCGTCGGCTTTCATGATGCTCTCCCCCGTCTTAGTGATGACCCTGCATCAGCAATTACTGGGCGGCAAGGACGCTTCTCCAATCGATACGACTGGATTTTTGAAATTGATGCAGAACTGGTTGGCGTCAGGCCTCAGCCAGTAGCTCTCGCAACGCGTCGAGATCCCTTTGCGGCGTCGCCCAATTGCAGACGAAACGATGCGAGCCGCCGGGCCAAGGATAGCATTTGACGTCAGCCGCTCTAATCCGTGCTTCAAGCGCTGGCGGCAGAATAGCAAAGACCTCATTCCCCTCCGTCGGATATGCCAGCGTCACCCCGTCCATTGCGCATAACAGATCCGCCAACTGTCGCGCCGACTGATTGGCGTTCCCGGCCAAGTCGAGCCACAAGCCCTCCTCAAGCATGGCGCTGGCCTGCGCCGCCAAATAGCGCATTTTCGGCGGCATATGTCCCGACCGTTTCGCGCGAGCTTTCAAGGCCTCAAAGCGCATTTGCATCTGCTCGAACAAGACAATAATTTCGCAGCCTATCGCTCCGGTTTTCGTCAGACCAAGAGTGAGGACATCGACGCCGGCTTTCCAACTCATCTCGGCTGGTGTCGCGCCGGTTGAAATGAGCGCATTGGCAAGCCGCGCACCATCCAGGTGCACATTCAGCCCGCCCGCTTTGGCCAATGCCGCATAATGCTCAATCGTCTCCACCGAGTACGCTGTCCCGCATTCGGTTAAATTGGTCAGCGACAAGGTCTCCAAGGGCGTTTCGTGGACAAAGCTTGGATCATTCGACGCCAAGGCGTCTCGTAACGCGATCTCATCAATGCGTGCGCCATGCCCGGGCAATAGCCGCAATTTTGCGCCGCCCGTGAAGAATTCAGGCGCGCCCCGCTCATCGCGTTCAATATGCGCTTCTTGATGGCAAGCAATGGCCCCAATCGGAGAACACATGACGGACAATGCCAACGCATTTGAGGCCGTGCCGCTGGCGCAGATCCAGAATTCAAACGCGTCGGTTTCAAACGTCTCTTCAAGCGCTTTGCGGACGCGCGCGGTGACATCATCGGCGCCATAGCTCGCGGCATTGCCAGAATTCGCAGCCGCGATCGCTTCAATAACGTTTGGGTGCGCGGGCGCGGTGGTATCAGAAGCAAAATTCATGAGCTACAGCATCACGTCCGGCGTCTGCCACATTAAGTGCTGACCACCATCGCTCGCAATCAACTGTCCGGTAATGCTGTCTGCCTCAATGAGATAGCGCAGGGTTTTGACGATTTCACCGGGATTGGAGCCTTGCTGGGTCAAAGTTGCTTGCGCTTCAGCGGCAAACTCACCTGGTTTTTGGTGGACATTCTCCAAGGTCGGCCCGGGACCGATGCCATTGACGCGAATACTCGGCGCTAAGGATTGGGCCAATGTCCGGGTCGCGGTCCACAAAGCCGATTTCGACAATGTGTAAGTAAAGAAGAGCGGATTGAGCTTTAACACCCGCATATCGATCATGTTGACGATCAAACCGGCTTCATCTTGTGGCAGGGCTCGGGCGAAGTGCTGTGCCAATAGAACCGGTGCGCGAAAGTTTGGGCCCATATGAAAGTCCCAGTTCCGACGCGTGTGCTCAATCGCAGAATCATCTTCAAAAGTCGACGCCGAATTGACCAGCAGCGTCAGTGGTCCGCCAAGCGCCTCGTGCGCCGCGCGCTCTAGCGTTGCGGTTTGCTCTTCGTCTGAGAGGTCGGCTTGGACAAGTTCAGCCTGTCCACCAGCGTCGCGAATGGTCTGCGCCGTGGCCTGCGCGCCAGATTTGGACCCGCGATAATGCACCGCGACCGCCCATCCATCCGCACCAAGCGCCTCAGCCATTGCTTTGCCCAAGCGCGCGCCTGCGCCCGTCACCAGTGCCCGTTTTGGGCCTTCGGAAACACGTAGAGTCATTCAGTCCTCCCAAATCGAATATGGGTCAGACGCGATTATACATCGACGCGCCTGCTATGGGATAAGACTTGCTGAGGTTAGTCGATACGACGGAAATCAATCAGATTAAGAATTGCAAATACGGCGACCGTGGCAAGGATAGCCCAGACAGATGCGTGGATCATGGTGACAGCCCTTTATAAACTTGCGACCTGTTAAACTGTCTTTGCCGATTTGGCGAGCCCTGATTCACGAGATAAGCGTGGTGCCTTATGCCAGACTTACGCACGCACCTCTTTAGACTTTGGTTTCGCTTGTCACGTCCGATGACATTGGGCGCGCGGGCGATCGTCGAAAACGCCAAGGGTGAGATCTTATTGGTCCGCCATACCTACGCCAAAGGATTGTTTCTTCCTGGTGGCGGCGTCGAGCCAGGCGAAACGGTTCACGAAACCATTCGCAAGGAGTTGCGCGAAGAAGCCGGGCTGGAGCTGACGGCAGACGCCCAACAAGTGCGGATCTATTCCAATCACCGAATTATGCGCAATGATCATGTCGTCCTGTTTCGCGTCTCCGCAGG
The DNA here is from genome assembly GCA_039194965.1 of Pseudomonadota bacterium. Lineage (GTDB taxonomy): Bacteria > Pseudomonadota > Alphaproteobacteria > Caulobacterales > Hyphomonadaceae > Henriciella. The sequence continues at coordinate 74,593 of JBCCVQ010000014.1, forward strand.
ATCCTGGACTCAAACCGGAACGCCGGATGCCCGCGAAATATCTGAACTCATTTGGTGTCATCCATTGACGCCCCCTGGCGACGCAACACCGGCGACAAAGCGACGATTGGCAGAAGCATTCTCAGGTGCCGCCGCGTCTGATCACTGGTGACGCTCAGCCACCCGTCATCGCCAACACCGCCGGCAAGGCCATAAATGCCAAAGCGGCGCCGAGCAGGATCAACAATCCAAATTTTTGCCAAATGCGTCTCATACGAATCACTAGTACCGCCAATACAGGCGCGATTGGGGACGAGACCGCGGCACAATTTAGGCGGGCGTATAAAACTTAGACGCGAAGATTAAACGGGTGTTAAAGCCTCCCTGCCATAAGCGTGGGCGTGCCGGGTCTCCCCTTTCCCGGTACCAAGCAGAAACCGAGCGCGCATTCGCAGATAGATGTCGCGAAACGGACCGGAACGAGACGGCCGCATCCCTACGGGTGCGGTCGTTTTGGCTTGGCGATGAGCGCGCCGACATAGAGGCCGAGCGTGTAGATGGACAGCGCCGCAGCGAGCCAGATCACGACCAAACCGATGGTCCCAACCGCGCCAGCCGCCAAGGGTCCGGCCAGTAACAGCGCTACAATACCAATCATCTCGAGCGCCGTTTTCCACTTTGCCAGCTGCGACACCGGCATTTCAATCGACGGCACCAATCGCAAACCCGTCGCCACAATATCGCGCGTGATAATGGCCAATGTGGGCACCAACAGCGCCAAGGTCCAAGCTTGCAGATACGCCAAGGCAAGCAGACTAAATCCGACCAGAAGCTTGTCAGCGACCGGATCCAAAAAGGCCCCGAACGCACTCACTGCATTCAGCCGCCGCGCGGCCCAACCATCGAGGCAATCGGTCAAAGCGACGAGAATGAAGGCGGTAACCGGCAGGTATGAAGAGGCAGGTTGCACCAAGATCAACCAGGCGACACCAGCTGCCAAAATGCAGCGCGCGATTGTCAACGCATTTGGCACCCAAGTGAGTTTCATCGAGCCACTCCTTGAGCTTGGTCTTATTCCGATGTCGATGACGGGTCTAGGTGACAAGAATATACGCATTTCCGCGGCCATTGTCGGTACGGGGGAGCGATAAACAAACACAAACCCCGGCGATCCCTGCGCAGGCCGGGATCCATGGACGGTACGCGCCTCTTGGCCCGGTGGATGTGACCGTCCCTGGATACCCGCTTTCGCGGGCATCTCCGGTGGGGATAGAAGTGATTCACAACACAATGTGAACGCCTGCGCCTTGATGGTGACACCGTGGCTTCCTAGATTCAGGCTAACACCAATCCTCAATTCGGCGGGGCTGCCATGATGGGGTCTTGCGAGGCGTTGGTGTTCTGGTCCTGTCTAAGAACGGAAGGAGTAGACCATGAATGACCTCGTAAAGCCGACCGCCGGCAAGCTCGACTTCAGCCGGTTTGTCTATTTCCGCAACATCAACGAGCTCGAACTCGCTGAATTGCCCGCAGACGCTCTGCGCGGCGTTGAGGATCTCGAAGACCTCGTGGTCGTGACCAATGGCGAAGGCCAAAAACTCGCGATTATTGAAGGCCTTGCGGCTGCTGAAGCCGCCGCTGAAGCGTATAAATTGCAAGCGGTGAGCGTGCATTAAACGCTGATCACGTCTCTACAAAATCGCTGGGATCACACGATCAGGTGGGCGATGCCCATCGGCGAAGGTCTTGATGTTGATAATCACCTTTTCGCCCATTTCATTGCGCCCCTCGACCGTGGCTGAGCCCATATGCGGTAAGAGAATGACATTTGGCAGGCCGACCAAGTCTGGATTGACGGCGGGTTCGCGTTCGAACACGTCTAGGCCCGCACCGGCAAGCTTGCCTGATTGCAGGGCCTTGGCCAGCGCAGCTTCGTCAATCACTTCGCCGCGCGCGGTGTTCACGATGAACGCCTCCGGCTTCATCAACTCGAGCCGCCGCGCGTTCAACAAGTGGAACGTTGCCGGCGTGTGAGGGCAGTTGACCGAGACAATGTCCATTCGTGACAGCATCTGATCCAAACTGTCCCAGAACGTCGCGTCCAGCTCTTCTTCAATCAGGCGCGAGACTTTTTTGCGATTGTGATAGTGGATTTGCAGGCCAAACGCCTTGGCGCGGCGGGCTACAGCTTGGCCAATCCGGCCCATGCCAATAATGCCGAGACGCTTGCCTGAAAGGCGTCGACCCATCATCCACGTTGGGGCCCAGCCATCAAACTTGCCCGCATCCATCAATTCGATGCCTTCATGCAATCGGCGCGGCACGGCCAGAATAAGCGCCATCGTCACATCGGCAGTGTCATCGGTCAGCACACCTGGTGTGTTGGTCACCGTAATTCCACGCTCATTGGCAGTTTGAACATCGATATTATCGACGCCAGCCCCAAATTGCGCGACCATTTTGAACTGCTCGCCCGATTGGCTCAGCACCTGACCATCGACTTGGTCGGTCACGGTCGAGACCAAAACATCAGCGCGTTTGACCGCATCCACCAGTTGATCTTGGCTGAACGCCTCGTCAGAGGGGTTAAGCTCGGTATCAAATAGTTCCTTGAGGCGAAGTTCCACCGCATCGGGCAGGCGGCGGGTGACAATGACCTTAAGGCGCGTATCTGACATTCTTCCTCGCTTTCTAGACCCGCGCTTAGCAGAGCAAAAGCAGCTCGCCAATGCGCCGTTTTACGGACGATTCATCTCAATCGGCAAAAAAGCAGTTATGATTGCTGTTTTTGCCCGTTCTCTGCTTTGTCTCGCCCTCATCGGTGGCGCGGCGTTGACCGTGGCCGAGGCGCGCCAATCTGCTGAGACTGTAAAGATCAGTCGCTTTTCTGGCAAACCCCTGCCGCGATTTGAGTCGCTTCGCTATTCGGCGGTGCATGGGCGCCAAGGCCCTAATCTCGATCACCAAATTCTCTGGCGTTATGAGCGCGAAGGCCTGCCCATGTTGGTGGTGCGCGAGACCCATGGTTGGCGCCGCGTACGCGATCCGGACGGCGATGAAGTTTGGATGCAGGCGCGGATGCTATCTGAGGCCCGCACGGCTTTGGTCACGCGCGAAGTCGAGTTAAAGCGCGAACCGTCCGCGGAAGCGCGCGCCAAAGCGCGGCTGAAATCGGGTGTCATTGCCGAACTTGGCGCCTGTGAAACAGGGTGGTGCAAGGTCAAAGTCGGACGACAAACCGGCTGGCTGCCACAATCAGACCTATGGGGCACGGAAGTCGCCACCGACAATCTCTAGGCGCGCAAGCCTTGCCGGGCTGCGCACATCCGTATAAGGCCGACCGACCCATCACTGCACCAAAGCAGAGCCAATACATAAACAGCGAGGCCAGTTTCGATGAAGGGACCACACGAGTTTCACACGCCCCAACCGTCATACAGCAAGGAAGACCTGCTGAAATCCGGCGTCGGCGAATTGTTTGGCCCCGGGAATGCGCAATTGCCAACGCCACCCATGCTCATGATGGACCGGATTACCGAGATCTCCGAAGATGGCGGTGAATTTGGCAAAGGCCACGTGATTGGCGAGTTTGATATTCATCCAGATCTTTGGTTCTTTGATTGTCACTTCCCAGGCGATCCAGTGATGCCGGGCTGCCTCGGCTTAGATGCGATGTGGCAGGCCGTTGGTTACTGGCTTGGTTGGACCGGGTCTTACGGCAAAGGCCGCGCGCTCGGCGTCGGCCAAGTTCGGTTTACCGGCGAGATTACGCCAGACACCAAATTGGTCCGCTATGAGATTGATATGAAACGCGTGCGCCGCGGTCGGCTCATTCTCGGCATCGCCGATGGCCGTGTGTTTGCGGACGATGAGATGATTTACACCGCCATCGATATGCGCGTCGGTCTGGTCGACAAATCAGGCCAGTAAGGCCTGGCTAAGGCACATAGACCGTGTAGACCACTTCGACTTGGAAATCGAACGTGCCGAGTGAGAGGTCATAGCCATTGAGATTGGCGGCTGCGATCGCGTATTCGGCATCAAATCGCACGGACTGATCGGCGAGAGATCCCGGTCCTGCGGCCGTGCGCTGATTTCCGGTGAAAACGTTTTGCGCATTGCGCAAGTCCCAGAGCCGCAAGCTCGGCGCGATGCCTGCGGCCGCGCCGCCGGAATGCGGCAGCTGTGCGCTCGCACCAAAGGCCAAGCCGTCATCGCCGGACTGAGTGACGGAAAGCTGCATCCGCGTGATCAGAAGCAGGATGAACTCGGTAAACGTGCTCGGCGTGAACGCTTGGGCATCAATCGCGAATGGCACATTTGACGCAACATAAAAACTCGAAGACTGGCGCACCGCATCGACTCGCGCATCGCTGATGCTTTGAATGCCGAATGAGGTAAACGCATCTGCCCCACTGACCACGCCATCGCCATTAGTGTCAGTGTTGATCGTGCCATTGCCGGTATCGGTGAGCAAAAATGGCATACCGCCAGTGGCGCTGGCAACGCCATCTTGCGTCGAGATCAAGGTGCCGGTGACGACGGCATAGGCATCTGAAGCGATGAGATCGACATCTCCTGACCCCGCCGCGGAAGCACCCGTGCCCGTATCGAGAATGAAGTCAGAAACCATTGGCGCGGCGCCCGTCGCATCCGCCGCCCAGACAATCACCAAACCTTCCCGTTCAAAATGCGGACGATCGATCAATTCGGCATGCGCCGATGTCGCCACAAATAGACAACCAGCCAGTCCGCCAAGGACCCCGGATCGATACTTAAGATGCCGCCTCACGGAGATGAGCCTAAAGTGGGGGCGCTAAGAAGGCCTTAACCGTACTGCCATTGCGCTTTAGCGCCCTATCGCGCCAGCGCGATCACTTCGAGATTGGGCGGCGTCTCGGTCGTCCAAGACAGCTCGAAGACAAGCGCTTGGGTTTCGGGCGCGCCCGGTCGTTGCGCGGTTCTCGAAGCCTGTCGATAGATCACACCTGCGGAGGACTCAGTGCGCGTCACAGCCGGCGCTGCGTTGGCACCAACGCCAATCATCCGCACCTGGCTTCGGGTCGCGAAAAGCGGATCGTCTGATATGATGGCGAAGCCAGAATTGCTGGCGACGCTGAATTCAATGCTTTGCGGCCCCGGTTCGCCTGCGCCGACGGTAAGCAATTGACCAGACCCAGGAAGGATTGGGTGCACCTCATCGCGATTGGCAAGAACCGAGATCTCGGCCCCTTCGCCAACGAACTCGCCCGCTTGCCACACCAAGACTTTTGCGGGTTGGTTAAACCGGACTTGGTGCACCGTATTGGCCGCCGCTGAAACGCTCAGCATGCCGAACCAAACTAACAATAAAACGCCCCGACCAATCAACGAATTCACCCCCAAGAACGGTTAATCTGCATTAAGCATGTGATTCGGAGTGCAGGTTCCATGCCGAAAATTGGTCGCCGTGAAATCGCCTGCGACGCAGGCCCATCGCTTGACGGCATTGCCGGGCGCGAATAGCCCTCTCCTCAACAAGATTGAAGAGCAAGGAGCCCTCGAACATGGCTGACTACGGAGACATGCCCACGGGCACGCTGATGGCTGGCAAGCGCGGGATCATCATGGGCGTCGCCAACAAAAACTCCATCGCTTGGGGCATTGCCCAACAATTGGCCGCGCAAGGTGCAGAAATCTGTTTCACCTATCAGGGCGAAAGCCTCGAGCGCCGCGTTCGGCCGCTGGTTGAGAGCATTGGTATGGATTTCATGATCCCCGCTGACGTGACCGATGATGCCAGCATGGACGCTGCTTTTGCGACGGTGAAAGAAAAGTGGGGCAAGATCGACTTTCTGGTCCACTCGATCGCATTCGCCGGGAAAGATGAGCTGATGGGCTCCATGGTCGCCAACACCTCACGCGAAGGGTTTCGCCGGGCGATGGACATTTCGGTCTATAGCTTCATCGATTCCGCCCGCCGCGCCTCTGAAATCATGCCCGATGGCGGCGCGATCATCTGCATGACCTATCTCGGCGCTGAGCGCACGGTACCGAGCTATAATGTCATGGGCGTCGCCAAAGCGGCACTGGAAGCGTCAACTCGTTACGCCGCCCGCGACCTGGGCACACAAGGCATCCGCGTCAATGCGATCTCAGCTGGCGCGATGCGCACGCTCTCTCTGGCAGGCATCCGAGGCGGCAAGTCGCTGATGGGCACCGGCAAGGATTGGTCACTCCTAAAGGAAGACACCCGAATGGAAGGCGTCGCAGGCTGCGCGCTTTACCTTCTGTCTCCGCTCGGCCACTCGATTGCGGGCGAAGTGTTGCATGTCGACGCCGGGTTCCACGCGGTGGGTGTTCCGGACTTGCCAGAAGAGGCGTAAGTGACCGCCAAGATTTTCATCTGGGTCGGGCACCCGCGCGAGACGTCACTGTCGCATGGTTTGGCGGACGCATATCAGCGCGGCGCCGAAAGTCAGGGCGCGGACATTCGGCGGATGAATATCCATGACATGGATTTTGATCCGGATCTAACCCATGGCTATCAACAGCGCAAAGACCACGAGCCCGCCTTGGTCGAGTTTATCGAGAATACCAAATGGGCCGACCACCTCGCCTGGTTTCATCCGCTTTGGTGGGGCGGGATGCCCGCGAAAATGCAAGGCGCAATAGATCGGGCATTCCTACCCGGGATAACGTTCGCCTATCATGATGATGACCCTTGGTGGGATAAGCTTCTAGACGGGCGCACCGCCGACGTGGTCGTCAATGCTGATACACCAGGCTGGTTCCTCAAGTTTATGTATGGCAACGCGCATAAGCACCGGATCACCAAACAGATCCTCGGTTTTACCGGCGTCAAAGTGACCAATTATAGCTATTTCGCCCAAGCCAAGACGGCCTCGGAAGCGAAGATCAAGGAGTGGATGGAAAAGGTCTACAAAATCGGTGCGGAGGCCGGACGCCGATGAAAACCACACCTGACACACACGTCCCGCTGAGCCCCGATTTTCCGCATTACCCTGAAACTGAGATGCAGGCCCGGGCCGTTGCATTTCACCAGAATATGCAATCGCGGCGGTCGATCCGCTCATTCTCAGACAAGCCTGTGCCGCGCGAAATTATTGAGCAATGCGTGCTCACGGCTGGGACAGCGCCGAGCGGGGCCAATCATCAACCATGGTTCTTTTCCTGCGTAGGGTCGACCGAAAAGAAAGTCGAAATCCGCCATGCCGCGGAAGCCGAGGAGCGCGAGTTTTATTCTGGCCGCGCGGCGCAAGAATGGATCGACGCCTTAGCTCCAATCGGCACCGACGCGGAGAAGCCCTATATGGAAATCGCCCCGTGGCTGATTTGTATTTTTGCGCAGCGCCGTGGCGGCGTCCGCGAGGGCGAGGATAAGAAGAATTATTATATCCATGAAAGCGTTGGCATCGCGACCGGGATGCTGATCGCTGCCTGTCACAATGCCGGGCTGGCGACGCTGGTTCATACGCCCAACCCGATGAAATTCTTGAATGGTATTTGCGGCCGACCGGAGACCGAGAAACCGTTTTTGATCTTGGTGGCTGGCTACGCGTCAGATGATGCGATGGTGCCCAACCATGCTTTGGTGAAGAAACCGATCGGCGAGATTGCTAGCTTCCTGTAGCCTCGACTAACGTGAAAGCAGGGCCGTTCAATTCAAGCGTATCCATGATCATGGTGGTGCGTCCGCCATCGGTCTCTTCGTATTGATTGACGCCGACAACCACCAATCGTTTTTCGCCGGGCTTCGCAGTTTGCAGCGAGTCTCCGCGCGCGTCTTCAACGTCCTGAACCATATACGCGCCGAGCTTCCAGCCGACTAAATTCGGCTCAATATCGATATCAGTATTGACCTCCAGCTTCGTTGGCAGCGGTGCCGAAAGCTCTCCGATGGGATTGGCGAAGAGCTGTGTGACGTAAAAGCCGGACTCGGAAAGCGCCACCCCAACGGCGATTTGAGTGAATGTGTCGGAGAGAATGTTCTCGCGGTGGCCCTCACTGCCTAACAACCTTTGATGCAGGTCCTCAGCGATTTCTTCTAGTGTCGGAGGCTGGAACCCGGGAATGTCGAGACAGGACACCGTCTCTCCATTCTGCAACTCGCATGTCACGGGGCCAGAAACCGCTAGGTTCTCTGCTATGCTTTGCGCCAAAAGCGAGCGATCAAAGGCGGCAATCCGATCGGCCGCTTTGCGTCCATCCAAACTTTCATGCGCGAAGAAATCATTGCTGCCCATGTCGAGGCTTTGAAATCGTGCCGCCGGTAAAAGTTCAGCACGCAGCTCGTAAGGCGCCAAACCTTGTTCGCGGCGCTCCGCATTGATCATATCGACAAAGGATTGTTCGAGCGCGGCGTCGAACTGGAAGTCGCCCGGCGGCGTTGCCAGACACGCCAAGGCATCGCTCACATACGTGGCGACCTGCGTGCGTTCTGTATGGCTTTGGATATTGCACGCCCACGCTGGCGCACCCAGCAGCATCGCGGTCGTCAGAAAAGCAATGAATCGTCCCATAGGATCCATCCTAGCGCGGAACAGGTTAAATCACACCTTCGGTTCGCAACCGATCAAGGATGGGAGCAAGCATTCGCGCTAACGCATCATCGCTGGCGCGGACTTGGCCATAGGCAGGCAGGCCTTCGTCTGCGATCACCAGATCCGCTTCAAACTTGGCGGGGAAAGTATGTCGATAGTGCGCGGCGCGTACGGTGCCGAGATATTGGGACAGAACGCTCGCGACGCTACGCCCACGCTCAATCACATCGCGACGAAGGCGCCGAGCAAGACGCAAATCGTCAGGCGTATCGACATAGATGGACAAGTCGATCAGGGGCTTTAGCTCTGGCACGGACAGCGCATGGATCCCTTCTAGGACGATGATCCGTGCTGGCGAAATGGTGCGCGTTTCTGCGCTGCGATCATGGCGGTCATAATCATAAATAGGTTGTTCGATGGTGCGGCCGGCCTTCAGGTCGGCGAGTTGACGCGCCAACAGCGCCGTCTCCTTACTGACCGGATCGTCATAGTTTACCCGCTCAATGATCGCTTGGCGCTGCTCATCCGTGTCCGCCGGGCCATAGTGGCTCATCGGCCAATAATATCCGTCTTCCTTGAAGATCACGATGCCGGCATCGCGGCAATGTTCGAGCAATGCATCGGCCAGAGTTGACTTGCCGGACCCAGATCCGCCTGTCATCGCGATGAGAAAAGAGCTGGTATCGCTCACGATGGTTTAGTCTTCGCCTTCTTTGAGCGGAACGGCATACAGTTCCAAACGGTGGTCGACCAATTTATAGCCATGCGCTTTTGCGATTTCGATCTGAAGCCGTTCAATTTCCTCATTGTGGAATTCGATCACTTTGCCGGATTTCACGTCGATCAAATGGTCATGGTGCTCGTCCGGCACTTCTTCATAGCGCGCGCGGCCATCGCCGAAATCATGGCTCTCGATGATGCCATACTCTTCGAACAGTTTGACCGTCCGATACACCGTGGCCAACGAAATGTTCTTGTCGACGGCGTTTGAACGGCGGTGCAGCTCCTCGGCATCAGGATGGTCTTCGGCAAGCGAAAGGATGCGGGCAATGACTTTGCGTTGCTCCGTCATGCGAAGGCCTTTTTCGGCGCAGAGTTTTTCCAAACGGTCCATAATCGTTCCTGTAGCGGTTTAATCGGGGGCCTGTCTACCCGCGGGCTTCGACATCAAGATGGCGTTCACAGCGCCGCCTTCAAGGCGCTTATAGTAGTTTCGGCGTTCGCCATCGGTTTGAAATCCAAGGCGTTGGTAAAATGTTATCGCTCCAGAATTATCGGCGGCGACCTCTAGGAGCCATTTTTCGAGGCCGAGTGGCGCCAACTCTTCTTGCAAAGACTGCAAAATTTCCCGCGCTAAGCCCCGCTGCCGCGCTTCTGGCGCTGTTGCAAGAGTGAGGATTTCGGCATCGCCTGCCACGAACTGGATAAGCGCAAAAGCCCGCAGTCGATCTGCCTCGAAAATACCTCTGGCATATGTGGTTGGCAGGCTCAGCACGTCGGAAAATGCGCCAGACGACCAGGTCTCCTGCGCGGCAAAGCAGGCGGCGTGCAGATCGGCCATTTCCGCGCTCCGCTCAACGCCAAGACGTTCGACCTTCGCCATCACTTGGTTTTGGGTTGCGGCAGTGCAGCGTCAGGCGCGCGGACATAAGTCGGGCGGGCGGGACGGTCATTGGCGTTCGCACGCGCCGCCACGCGCGCGGCTTGTTCGGCCGTCGGTTGGGCAGCGTGAACCGGCTGCGACCCGACATGTGGGCTGAGCGCCGGGGCGTCACCAAACAGCATATGCGGTCGATCATTCAGCAAAGTGATGAGGTCTTCTAATCGCGTTTCGCTTGGTTGATCGGTGGCGACACCGGTGCGAAATGTCTGCGTCCAGAATGTAATGTCTGGGGGCCGCTTCTGTGCGGGGAGCGCCACCAGCGCCGACCCTTGCTGCCCGGGTGGCAACGCCGCCTCCATCGTCGTTACACCCAGACATGGCTTATCCAAAGCTAATGCTAAACCGCGGGCAAACGCGACGCCGACGCGAATGCCGGTAAATGAGCCCGGCCCGGTAACGACGGCAAATCTGTCGACCGCTTCAAGCGCAAGGTTCGCCTCGGCAAGCAATGCTTCGACCAATCCCGGCAACCGCGCGTCTTGGCCGCGGATCATCTCCTCTCGGGATTGCGCAACAATGTCATTGTCTTTGAGCAATGCGAGATCACAGGCCGGGCCGGCAGTATGGATTGCCAAGACAATCATCGTTCAACCCTTAGAGGATGAGACAAGCATCTTCGAAGGCCAACCGAGGACTGCGTTCGAATATGGTCGACTCGTCGCCATGGCCGATGCTGCAGAGCCAGTTTGACCGCCACGTCTTGGTCGCATCATTGCCGAGGAAGAATTCTTCATCGACCCCGGCATTGTTAAAGCCTGACATCGGTCCGCAATCGAGGCCGAGGGCGCGTGCTGCAAGCATCAGATAAGCGCCCTGCAGCGTACCATTGCGAAATGCTGTCGTGTGACGGTTCTGTTCCTCTGCGAACCAATCCTTAGCGCCCGGATTGTGCGGGAAGAGTTCAGGGATTTTTTCGTGAAACTCCAGGTCATGCGCGATGATCACCACCCAAGGGGCGGCGAGCGTTTTTTCGACATTACCTTCCATCAGATGCGGCTTCAGTCGCGTTTTGGCCTCACTCGATTGCAAAAAGACGAAGCGCGCGGGTGAACAATTGGCGCTGGTCATTCCCATTTTGGTGAGATCATAGGTTGCTCGGATCAGCGTTTCAGGAACGCTGTCTGGGGTCCAACCATTGTAAGACCGTCCCTGACGCCAAATCTGGTCGAGGGCATAATCGTTCACTGGGTTCTTTGTCATTACCGGCTCCGCCCGAATTGTCTGTGTTCGGGACATAGAACGGTTTTTGGATAAATGAAAAGCAAACCGCCACAGATCTCGAGATGAGACGCTGCGGCGGTGATAGCTTAGATTAATTGCGACCGGCTTACACGATCGACTTAATCGACCATTTGACGTCCATTTTGCAGACTTCGCGATCCTTTGAATCCGTCAGCACGACATCGACCATGTATTCGACTTTGCCGTCAGAATTGAACGTTTCGAGAATTTCGGATCCCGATTGTCGCAATGTTCCTTCGGCAATGATGTCGCCGCGCGCGGCGCGCAAGTAAGAAATATTGGCATCAGTGATCGCCGCTTTCACGGAAGTCACTTTGTCAGCGAACAAGAAGACGGATGCGGCGCCCGAGGCTGCCTCACCCAGTGTGAAGAGCGCGCCGGCGTGCTGCGTTCCCATATGATTGGTGGTTTCCGGGCGATCCGGCAAACGCGCTTTGCCATGTCCGTCTGCAATCACCAATAATTCGATGCCGGTATGTTTGGCATAAGGGACGTTCTGCTCGAAGAACGTCTTCATCATTTCATATATTACTTGCTTATTCTCAGACATGGAGTTCTTCTCAGCTCTTATTCAAAGATTACGTATACGCACTTAGACTTCGCAAATGCTTGCTTAGTTGAAATGTTTTTTAGGGTTTTACAAGCTCTAATTTGCAACGCCGTTTGGGTCCATCCGGCCCGGATTTAATCCCGTTCGTCATGCGGTGCGTCGTCTTACTGTTTCATTACCAAAGCGCGGAGAATTTCGGATATTTACCATTTCGAAAGCTTGATTGATCGTTTCTCAAGAAATTGAAAACAGATTGCGCCCACATGCGACCGGTTTCTCAAGAAATCTGTGACATGAGGACTATATGCGCATTTCGACTAAGTCCGTTTTTAACAGTATCGTCCACGGCACAGTGGAACTCCCAGAAGGGCGCTTAAAACAAGCGGTGCTTCGCGAACTGTTTGATCAACTCGCCGCGGTGATGAAACCCCTGGCACTGATCACGGCGATTAACAGTACCGCGGTTACGCTGATCTTCATGCAATTCACCCAATGGTGGTTGGCATTGATCTGGTGGACCCCGATCCTGTTCTTCTCTTTCTACCAGTACAAAGGCGCTGTACTGATGTCGAAAGTGCCAAAGGATGTGACCCTGTCGGGCGGGTTCTTAAGAAAAGGCGCCCGCAACAACTTCTTGTTCGGCGTTTGGTGGGCCTCTAGCTGTTTGATCTTTGCTGGACCAGATCCAGCCGCGAACATCACGCTCGCCGCCCTCTCGACTGGCATGGTCGCAGCCGCTGCCGCATGTTTGGGATCAAATGTCGGGATGTCAGCCCGGTTTGCCGCCGGCGCTCTACCGGTCACAGTATTCTCTTTGGTCTTTATCGACGGGGCCGCCGCGATCATCACTGCGGCGATGGGCGGTACTTTGGGCGTAACCATGGTTTACATGGCGCATCTGAAATATCACGAGACGGTCGAAATGCTGCGTGTTCGTCTCGGCCTGGAATTGTCCAAGGGTCGACTGGAGTCAGCGGTTAAAACCCTCGGGATCGGGCTTGAGATTCAAGATGGTGACGGCGAGGTCGTGTTCTCCAACTCAAATATGGAAAACAATCGTGAAGCGCTTGCCCACGGCAATCTGACCCGCGAAGGGTTCTATTTCTGGCAAGGACGCTATTTCCGTCAGTCTGAATTTAACGGCGTCGAAGGCGATCAGATTGAACTCATCGAAGATGTCAGCTCACTGGTCGAAACCCAGCAGACTATCCTGCGCTCGCGCCAGCAAGCTGAACAAGCTTTGCAGACCAAATCAGCCTTCTTCGAGTCGATCTCTCGCGAAGTGATCTACCCAATTAAGACGATCATGAAATATGCCCGTCTGTTGCAACCGGATTCGCGGATCCGCTTTGATGACGAAGAATTAGGCAATCTCGCCAATCTGATTATGAACGCGTCGAAAGACCTCGAACGTCTCATGTCCTCGATGACGCGCCATTCGCTGGACGATAATGTCCACTTGGTGGATGCGGAAATGGTCAAGCTGCGCGAGATCTTCGCCGAAGAGTTGACCGAAATGGCGCAATCAGACCTCGATGACCTCTCGCTGCGCAATGTTATCCAAGCCATCCCAGATGATTTATTGGTAAAGTCATCGGCCAGTGGCTCGCTCACGCGGGCACTCGGCCAGATGTGTCTGAAAGCCAATCGGACAGTTGGTCCCGAAGGCAAACTGTCGATGCATGTCCGAGCCATGCCGGATGGATCAGACGCGATCTGTTTCGTTGTCCGCGGCGTGCATGGCGCGAATTCTCAAGGCAGTACGGATCGAATCCATATCGCTCGCCCAGAAGAGTCTGACGTCACCCTAGACGCTTATGCCTCTTACATGTCTGCGACGCATATTGAGAACCTTGGCGGTCAATATCGCGAGGATCTTGATGGTGAAAAGTCGGTGAACCTGGTGGCCGTCGTTCCAGGCGATCATGTTCACATGGATGGCGAAATCATGAAGTCATTGCCGCTGCAAGCAAACGGGCATTAAACGCCGAAATCGTCGACACGGCTTCGTGTGAAAAACTCGATCCGGTGTGAAACGTGCGCCGTTCACCCTGCATATCGATCATGGTTTGCAACAAGCCGTTGCGGATTTCTTCAGCCGAGTAAGTCGGCATATATTTCCAGATGACCTGCTGCACGACCCGCGGATCCTTGGCCCCGCGCTGGGTTGCACTATAGGCGGCCAGCTCCGTCAGTTCAGTTGGCGAGTAGGCGGCTGAAGATTGACCCACCGAGAATAAGACGCGGCCATTCTCGTCATCGCATTCATATCTGGAGAATAAGAGCTCACCATCCTTAGCGTCATTGGCGCAGGTATCGCTCCAAGAATTGACTGGCGCGGTATGCGCCCAGGCTTCGACTGAGAGTAATGTCGTGGTGTAGCCAGCCCAACCGATTGCATCCGCCACGCGTTGTTCAGATCCCGTCGGGTCCGCGATTTGATTAAACTCATCCATCGGGATGGTGTTGATCAGATAGTCAGCTTGATAAGCCGCGCCGTCTGCGCAGACGACTTCCACACCCGTGTCGGAACGCGTCGCTTGAGCCGCCTTTTGATTGAGTCGGACATCGAGCTCACTGGCAAATCGATCCCAGAAATGCTGCCATCCGCCTTCCGGCATGACTGTGAATTTCAACAGGCCCGTGATCAACATATCTATATCGACCCAGCGCATCGCGTGCACCAAAGGCACACGATCAAGATAGCCGTAGCCGATCGAGGTGACGACACGGTGCATCATGTTTTCGATTTTGCCGAGATTATGGGCGCGCAACCACTCAGCCGTTGGTCGCGCCAGTGTTTCATTGACGCCAGGATCGCCTTTCGCGGCGCGAGACATAATGCGCCAACGCATCCAAGCATATTTGATCGCTTGAGCGACAAATGGCGGGCCAGTGCCGCTGCGAATATAGTCGAGCAACTCACGATCATCGATCCGTTGCGCCCGCAAATAGTTGCGCTCTATGCCCAGTTTTTTCATTTGCTTGAGGACGTACCGATGAGACCAGATGGCATAGCAGGTGCCAAACTCGACCACATGATCGCCAATGCCGCTGGACAAACATTTACCTCCGACTTTGCCTGACGCCTCCAAGATCGTGACCTTCTCAACGCCGCGATCCTTTAGCATCCGCGCCATCGTTAGCCCGGCGGGTCCGCCCCCCAAAATAAGATAAGATGCGTTTCGCATAGGAGTGAAACTCTTTCTGAGCTCTCGACTTGCAACTAAATCGTTTACGATCGGTGTGCTAACGCGCTAATCAGTCATCTTTCAAGTGCCCTTGGGGGTCATGGCGTAGCGTAAAATGGATCTTTTTCTCACCTTATTACTAACCGTGTTCCGAACTTTACGCGGGCCGCGAGAGGCAAATGTCTGGGACGGAACACGCTATCGCTTTCGGTTGCGTGGACGCGATCTCGACCGGGATGGCAATCTTCTACCATCTCGGGTGCCATCCTATATCGATATCTCCTTGGTGAACTTCTTCATTCAGACAAAGATGTCCGAAATTGTGCGTCGTGAGGGCTGGGTGCCAGTGGTGTTAAGCTCGATCCAAACCCGGTCGCAGCCGCGCGTGCCAAAAGGTCAGCTCGAAATCCACACGCAGGTCGTCGGGTGGCGTGATCATTATGTTGAGATGTGGCACACTTGGTCGGACGAAACTGGCGCTGAGGTTTTGCGGTCAATCTATGTCACACGCGTCACCGCGGCGGGACGACGCAAGGTCACCGGAGAAGACATGTTGCGGGCGCTGGGGGAGGAGATTGTGGATCGCCCCCTTTCGCCGATGGCCGCTCGTCAACTCGACGATTACCTGGCGACGCGCGAGGCCAATCTCAAAGCCAAAAATGCCGCTAAATCCTAGGTCAATTCAGTAAAATTCACCGATCCATTGTAACCGGATTCAAAGTCAAATCCGGTAAGTCATTTATATTCCCGAAAGAGGCATATAATGGCTGTTCATTATTCATCGAATGCTGCGCTGGCGCCGCGCCCCCGTATTGATCTCAATCAAGGTCGTTTGCACGAGAAAGTCCTCGTCGCACAAGACAAGTTTGCGGACCATCCATTCCTCACGACAGCGCTACCGACCGGTCACACGCAGACCACAGATTTTAAAACGGCGATTGAATCAGCTCAGAAGCTCGCACATTTCCTGCGCGGAGACCTCGGCTATCAACAAGGCGATGTGGTCGCGATTCAGTCTCCGAACTGCACGTCTTACATTGTCAGCCTGCTGGGCGTTTTCCTGGCTGGTCTGACGGTCACCAATATCAATCCGCTCTACACCGCCGCTGAAACGCGTCGCCAATTGAAAGATAGCCAGGCGCGCTGCTTGATTGGCTCGACTATCTTTTCTGAGATGATGGAAGAAGCGATTGAGGGCACGTCTGTCGATCAAGTGATTTCGATTTCCGTCACTGATTTCTTTCCGGCGATGACGCGCAGTGTATTGAACTTTCTTCTCCGCAAAGTGAAGAAACTCGACCGCGCCTTTGCCGGGCCGCATCTCACGCTGAACGAGGTGTTGGCGAACGCCCCAACACCAGACACGTCAGATTTCAGCTATGTGGCGTCTTTGGCCGCGGATCGTGATACGATTTATCAGTATTCTGGCGGGACGACGGGCGTCTCTAAAGGCGTGCGCCTGACGGAAGACGGATTGATGAGCAATATCGCCCAATTTGCCGGCGCTTGCCCGACCCTTCTAACCACGCCAAACCAGTCCATGCTTTTGGCCCTCCCGGTCTATCACGTGTTCGGTATGCTGGCCTCTGTCATCGCGCTGACCAATGGCGGACACTTAGTCCTAATTCCGAACCCACGTCCGCTGACGAATATGAAAGCGGCCTTCAAAAAGTTCCAGCCGGACATTTTTCCCGGCGTGAACACGCTGTTTGAAAAGCTCCTGGAGGAAGATTGGTTCCAGGACTACGGCACCTGTATCAAAACCACGATTTCGGGAGCTGCGGCGTTGCACGACCATACCGCAAAGAATTGGATGTCAGCGACTGGATCGAACATTGTGGAAGGCTATGGGATGACCGAAGCAACCACGCTCATCGCCGTCCGCGACCACTCGAAAAGCCGGTCACCGGGCTCAGCTGGCATGCCATTGCCTGGCACGGAAGTGCGCATTCTCCACAATGATGTTGTGACGCAAGCACCTGATCAAGTTGGTGAAATCCTGATTTCGGGTCCGCAAGTCATGCAAGGCTATCTCGGCCGGAACCAGGAAACCGAAAGCGCTTATCATGGCGAATGGTTCAAAACCGGCGACATGGGCCGGTTTGATGCCAATGGCGAGCTGCACATTGTCGACCGTTGCAAAGACATGGTTTTGGTCAGCGGCTTCAACGTCTTCCCGAACGAGGTCGATGCGGTTCTTTCAACCTGTGAGGGCGTCGCGGAGGCTGCCAGCGCCGGAATACGTGTCGAGTCCGGCTCAGAAGAGTTGCACGCTTTTGTTGTGAAACAGGATGAAAGGTTAACGGCCGAAGCGGTCTTGGCGCACTGCCGTAGCCACCTGACGGGCTATAAAGTACCCCGCCGCGTCCACTTCATTGACGAGCTGCCAAAGAACCCCATCGGTAAGATCCTGAGGCGTCATCTCCAGGATTATTGCTAGATATTTCAGCAGCATTGCTAATTATTAAGCGGCCAAAGGCGTGACCCCGCCGCCATTTGGCCGTATTTTGCCCATTATTAGAAGTAAAGAAAAAGGAGTCGCCAACCGCGAGTGATTGGAGTATACGCGCGCGGCTTATGATGGTTAACATCGTCAGTTAGGACCGTTGGTTGCTGGAGGAGAAGGCCCGCAACCGTAGAACACAAGACGGCCAACTTGTACGATCCTAGGTGGGGTTAGACACTCAACATGACTTGGCAGAAACGGCTGGTCGCAGTTGTGCGACACCCGAGTGCTTGGCTCATCGCGATATGCGCGATGTTGTCTGTTTGGCACTTACAGAGCGCTCCGACGTTGCTCAAGCAGCTGCGTGCTGTCACCATGTATGACTATTCCTTATCGATGAGTTTTGTCGGGGATGATCGCGAAGTCGATATCGCCACCTTCCTACCCGCAGCAGATGAACGCCAAGACATTGTTCGAGAGAACATCCTTTCCGGCCAATTGCAGTTTGATGACCAAACCGACCCCTCTGGCCGCCGCGCCTTGTGGTCAGGCGATCAAGGCAGCGACATTCGCTATCATGCGCTGATCACCTCGAAAGAGTTGGTCTATGATCTGGACCCATCGTTGCAAGTGCCGCAATTCCTGCCGGAACAGTATTCGCAATATCTGATCGAAGAAGAAGATATTCAGGTCAATCATCCTGAAATTCGGGATCTTTGGTCATCGATCCAGCCGGATGATAGCCGCCAATTGGTGCCCGTGCTGAATGCCATTTATAACTACACCTACCAAGACATCGAAGGGGCTCCTTTTAAAGGCACAACAGACGCCCTGACCGCGCTGCGCCTCGGCCGTGCGAGCTGTAACGGAAAAGGTCGCCTGTTCGTCGCATTGGCGCGATCGAACGGCATTCCAGCCCGCCTGGTTGGCGGCGTGATCATGAATGAGGGCTCGAAACGCACCTCGCACCAATGGCTGGAAGTCTTGATCGAAGGCCGCTGGGTACCGTTCGACCCGACCAATGGTCACTTTGCCAGTCTGCCGGAGAATTATCTGCGCCTGTATACGGGCGACCACGCGCTGTTCCGTCACACACGCAATATCAATTTCGACTATCGCTTCTCCATTTCACCGATCAGTCAGTCCCCTGCCCTGTTTGAGTTTGAAGAGAATGAGCCGGTTCTCAACCGGTTCAATGCCGCGCGCCTGATGCAGTTGACCGGTCTGCCGGAAGAAATGATCGGCGTGTTCTTGATGTTCCCATTGGCGGCATTGGTGACAATCTTCCTACGCAGCGTGATCGGCATTCAAACCTTCGGTATTTTCATGCCAATGTTGATTGCCGCCGCCTGTGTGAATACCGGCCTCTGGCTGGGGCTTGCGACCTTCTCGGGCATCGTCGCTTTTGCCGTGTTGATGCTGGCTTACTTTAACAGTTTCAACATCTTGAAAATTCCCAGATTGGCCGCGGTTATTACGATATGTACGGTGCTCTTCATCGGCATCCTATTGTGGCTCGGTAATCGATCCAGCCTGCAATTCGGCATCCTGGCTTTGTTCCCCGTGGTAATTATCTCGTTCTTGGCTGAACGCATTCACAACATGTTGGACGAAAGCGACTGGCGCGGCATGGTGAATACCGGAATCGGGACCGTCATCACCATTGTCGCGTGTTATATCGTGTTCTCCTCGGTGATGCTGCAAGGCCTGTTCGCGCTGATGCCGGAATTACTGCTCTTGGTGCTCGCTGTGCAATTGGCGATTGGTCAATGGTCCGGCATGCGGTTGCAGGAATATGTTCGCTTCCGCTCCATTCTCGGCAATGGCCCAGTGCTAGGCATGAATTCGCGCAATCGCAATTACGTCAACCGCCTCAACTCCACAGAGCTATTGGATATGGCAGCGGACAAGCTGCGCAGCAAAGATGTCCTCCAAGAGTATGGTGTGCCGGTGGCCAAAACCTATGCGGTTTGTCGGTCATTCCGGGAGCTGCCGGAATTTGTGCAGACGCTCTCAGATCTCGGCGCGTTCGCGCTGAAGCCTAATCGCGGCTCACAAGGCAATGGCATCATGATTATCCGCGGCCGCGACGGAAAAGACTTCCTGACCGCCGGCGGCAAAACCCGAACCGCAGAAGATCTCTCGCGGCATGTTGGCGAAATCCTCAACGGATCCTTCTCGCAAAGTGGCGACGAGGATTATGCTTATGTCGAACCGCTTCTGAGTCAGCATTCCGAACTGAGTGAGCTTTCAGATTTCGGCCTCTCCGATATCCGGGTCATTTTACACAAACAACGCCCGGTTTCGGCGATGCTGCGTCTGCCAACCGAAAAGTCTGGGGGCAAAGCCAACCTCCACCAAGGTGCGATTGGCCTCGCCATCGATATTGAAACCGGCAAAGTTACCAATGCCGCGCTGAAAGGCACAACAACGCCCGAACACCCCGACACAGGCGCAGAGTTGATTGGCTTTAAAATTCCGAAATGGCGGCAAATCGTCGACATTTCCATCGCCGCCGCAGAAGCCGTCCCGCTCGGCTATATTGGCGTCGATATCTGCCTCGATCAGGATCGCGGCCCCCCTCGTTCTCGAGGTCAATGGTCGCCCCGGTATCGAGATCCAAAACGTGCAGCAAAAGGGCTTAGTAGAGAGCCTGACGGACAAGGACTTGGCCCATGCATGAACAATCCCCATTCTTTTCCGCCCCTGTCTTGAGCCTTCTGGCCCTGGCGCTCGCCGGTATTGCCTTCGGCGCAGAGATGGTGGTTCGAACAGATGATCAGGGCGGAATCGTTCGCAGCATCTCATCAGATGATCAGGTTGAAATTGAACAACTCGTCGAGAGCGATTTGGCCGAGGATTTCCAAGCCGACCTGGTCGAAATTGTCCAGAACACTTCGCTCACGCCGCTGACCTCAGACACATTGCGTTCGACCCTGTTCATGCGCACTGCCGATGATGCCGATCGACCCAAATTCGAAGCTTATGTCGGCGGCCTTCTCGCCAAACGTAAACGTCATGATGAGGCTTTGAGCGTTTTATCAGCCCTCTCCCCTGAGCAAAGGATCGAGCATGGCAGCTCCTTCGCATACGCCCAATCTTTCCGTGGGGCTGGCAATGTTCAAGCCGCGATCGACGCCTATGCAATCCACATCACCGCCAATC
Source organism: Pseudomonadota bacterium (assembly GCA_039194965.1). Classification (GTDB taxonomy): domain Bacteria; phylum Pseudomonadota; class Alphaproteobacteria; order Caulobacterales; family Hyphomonadaceae; genus Henriciella. The sequence goes on from JBCCVQ010000014.1 coordinate 95,372, forward strand.
CTAACCACAATCCTGGCTATGTGAATTATGGCATCTTGCTCGCCGAAACGGGCCAGCATGAAGAAGCTGCGCGGGTGTTCCAACGATCCGTCGAAATCACCAGCAGTTCGCGCAAAGGCAAATCCTTGTCGCTGCTGGGCCAATCTCAAATGGTCCTCGGTGCCTATGACGAAGCCATCGACTCGTTCGATAAGTCCATCCAGTTCCGTCCCGATAATGGTCCAACTTGGCGCCGTTTCGCCACCGCCAAAGCCCGTGCAGGAACCTACGAACCTATCGAGATTGAAGCCGATTATGGCCGCGCCCTGGCATTGGCTCCCGACAGTGCACCAACAATGAAAGAATGGGCGGAGTTTAATTTCTCCTACGGCCGGTTTGAAACGGCGCTCCCGATGTTCCGCGCCGCCAGTGAAGAAGCCTCTAAAGACTTCGACATACTGTTCTCACGCTCCGTGAACTTGCTCGCTTCAGAACGCCCTCGCGCTGCACGGCAGCTTATTCGCCGGATGGCCAATGTTGAAATGTCAGCCGAACAGGAAATTCTGTTGGCCGCACTGCAAGAGGCCAGTGGCGTCATCCGTCCACCGACTCTCGAAACTCGCGACACCACATGCGCCGAGACCGATAAGAATGAGCGTCGCGCCTATATGTGTGTTCTGCTCAATCTCGCGACAGATGAGATGGCTGAAGCGATCCGAGTCGCAGAAACGCTACCCGAGACATCGACATTCACCCAACCTGCGGCTTTTGCGCTGGCGCGTTATGAATATCGTCAAGGCTCTGCTGAAACCGCGTCAGAACGACTGGATATCCTGCTGACGAAAAATCCGCAAAGCCCGCTTTTCTGGCTCTACAAAGCGCGTGTTTTGGCGATTACAGAAGCCAATGAAGACGCCCTCGCGGCCTTCCAATCTGCGCAGGCTCTGAACCCCGAGAGTCGCAAAACCACGCTTGAGCTGAGTGAACACCTGAACAAGATGGAATCCTTTGATGCGGCCGAACAAGTCTTGGTCGCGTATTCTGAGTTGAAGCCAAACGATGTCACCGTTCTAATGGCCCTCGCGCGCGTCTATGAGTCTTCCGGCGATCCTGAAAAAGCCGAAGAGACCCTGCTCCAATTGACGACAATGAGCGAAGAAGGCGATGCCGAGCTCATCCAGCAATTGGTCGCTGTCCAGGTCGCCTTGGAGAAATATGCTGACGCACTGGAAAATGCTGACAACTTGCTTGAGCAAGACCCAGCCAATGTTCCGGTACGTGAATTGCGCGTCCTTGCCCTGGTCGAACTTGGCGAAGAAGACGAGGCCCAAGCCGAACGCGATCGCATCCGCCGTCTGCAGCCTGAAGCGGAAGTGGCAACCATGGACGCGACCGCGACAGAGTTCGCTGAAGCAGCGCCTTAACTCGCTCGCAAATATTCAACTCCGATCGAACTCAGGCGCGACTGGCGGCCAGTTCGCGCCCCATTTGCTCGACGGTTTCTTTTCGGATTGGATAGAGGAGAAGCACTAAGCCGTTGCACAAAGCCAGTGCTCCAGGCACCAGACTGAAAATCATGCGTAAACCCTCTAGCGCCTCGGGGGTTTGGTCTTGATTGGCGACAAATCCGATCAGGCTGAGCAAAGCGCCAGCCCCGGCGCCGCCAATCGTGAGCCCCATTTTCTGGGCGAACATAGCGGCCGAGAAAACAAGACCCGTGCTGCGACGTCCCGAGCGCCACTCTCCGTAGTCGGCGACGTCTGCATACATCGACCACACCAATGCCGGCGTCGGGCCGGCTACAATACTGCCGAAGATATTGACACCAACCATCACCCAAAACGCTTCTGGCGGAATGAAGAAGAAGGCCATCATCGCCAGCGCGTTCAAAACGGTCAGACCGATCAAAGCGTTCCGCTTGCCAAAAATCCGCGCCAAAGACTTGGTAAAGGTAAGTCCGGCAATGAATGCGAGCGACCCCACCGTTAGGAATAGCGAGGTCTTATCCAGGAACAGAAATATCGCTGATCCATCATCACCGACATAATATTTGAAAAAGTGGAAGGTCACAGCGTTGCGAACAGCAACATTGGAAAGGGTCAAAACGCCCGCTGCCGCCATGACCAACCAAGCCCGGTTCTGTAATAAGACTTCGACATCTTTACGGATGTTCTGATCTTGCACTTTCGGGGGAGCGACGCGTTCTCGCGTGGTGAAGAATGTCACCAAGAATAGGACCGTCGCCAGCGTCGCCAGGATCAAAAAGGTCAACCGGAACCCGAGCGCTTCGTCGAACCCCTCGGTCCCTTGGCCGCCGCCGAAGAAAGAGACCAAGGGCCGTGCTGCCATACTAATGATCAGACCAGCGGTGAATGCACCAATAAAGCGATAGCTTGAAAGAACCGTACGTTGCTCTGAGTTGGAGGTCATAACCCCCATCAGTGCGGAATAAGGCACATTGATCGCCGTATAGACCATCATCAAGATGAGATAGGTCACTGTCGCATAGGCAATCTTTAGGGGTTCGCTCAAACTCGGCCCGGCAAACGTCATGAACGTGACAAGGCCGAAGGGGACCGCCATCCACAACAGATATGGGCGGTATTTTCCGTGCTTGGTTTGCGTGCGATCGGCAATGATCCCCATAGCCGGATCATTTACGGTGTCCCAGATACGAACCCCGACAAAAATCAACGCCACTGTCGCCGGCGCTATGCCCATGACGTCCGTGTAGAAATATAAGAGCAGTATGTTGACGCCTTGGAAGACGATATTGGAGGCTGTATCGCCCATGCCATAGCCCAGCTTCTCGCTGAAAGCCGGTTTGTATTCCGATCCGTTGGCCACTTTTATTCCTCCCATTCAACGTTCTCTGCGCCTATTGTATTTATTGCGCGGAGATGAGAACGTTCATTTCATCGTCTGTGCCTCGTCGGCTTTGAGTGCTTTTTGGTTTCTCATGCGAGTGTTCGTATTTGATCCGGCGACAGCTTGATCATCTCGCTGAGGGTCGCCTGCGATGAGCCCCCAACGAAAATCTCAAACGTTCCCGGCTCTAACCGAAAATCGCCCTCAGGGCCGTAAAAGCCGAGGTCTTTTGAACCCAGTTTCAGGTCGACCGTCTGCTGACTGTTCGCCATCACTGTGGTTTTCTCAAAGGCTTTCAATTCCCGAACCGGACGCGCCACGCTTGCGACGCGATCACGGATGTAGAGCTGAACGACTTCTTCCCCGTCAATCTCGCTTTCATTGCGGACTTGGACTTGTATAGCGATGTGATCCGGTTGCACGGCAACACGCAAATCCGAATAGGTGAATTTCGAATAACTCAGCCCGTGCCCGAAGGGATAGAGCGCGCTATTATCGACATCTGAATAATGCGCCCAGACCACTTGATCTCTGCGATTAGGGCGGCCGGTATTGAGGTGATTGTAATAGAGCGGCAGCTGGCCCACCGTTCTTGGGAAACTCATCGGCAGCTTGCCACTTGGGTTTTCTGCTCCAGTCAGAACCTCGGTGATCGCCTGGCCAGATCGATGCCCGAGATGCCAGGCCTGTACGATAGCCGGCAGATTCTGATCGGCCCAGCTCAACACTAAGGGTCGCCCGCTCATAACGACCAGCACAATGTTTGGGTTTACGGCACGGACGGCTTCCAGCAGCTCCTGCTGTAAGCCCGGTAATCCAAGATCTGTTCGGCTGCGTCCTTCGCCGGTCTGGCGTCCTGTTTCGCCGAGAACGAGGACGACTTTATCCGCATCGCGCGCGGCCGCGACAGCGGCTTCAAATCCTTCGCGATTGTCTGAATTCACGATGACAGGGTATTCGAAGCCTGCGTCGCCGACTTGTACTTCGACGCCCCTCGAATAGGAAAAATTCAGCCCGGCTTGCTCAAATCCCTCCAAGACGGACATAGCGGTGTGCGCGTCTGCATGCGCCCGCCAATTTCCAAGCGGTGCATCCTTATCTGCCGCGAGCGCGCCAATCAGGGCGACGTTCTCTGTGGAGCTTAGCGGCAGCGTTTGAGCGTCATTCTTGAGTAAGACAATCGACTTACGCGCCATGTTCAATGACGCATCCAAGTGGGCCTCTGTCAGCAACATGTCACGTTCACGGTCACGGTCGAGATACCGGTAAGGGTCATCAAATAGACCCAGCTCGAATTTCAGTCGCAGCGTCCGCCGAACAGCATCATCGACCCAAGCTTCGTCTACGTCGCCAGAGGCAACCAAGTCCTCGAGGTGATCAAGATAGACATAGGATTCCATATCCACATCGCAGCCAGCCTTGATCGATAAGTTCGCGGCATCGCGGCTATCTTCAGCAAAGCCATGGTCAACCATCTCGATAGCGGAGCCCCAGTCGGAAACGACCACACCCTCAAAACCCCACTCTTGTTTCAGAAGCGTCCGCTGTAAGGCTGTGTCTCCTGTCGCAGGAATGCCGTTCAAAGTGTTGAACGCGTTCATCACCGATTTTGGATTGGTCGCAGCCAGCACATCTCTAAAGGGCTGTAGGATTGTATTGTGTAATGTCACCGTACCGACTTCGACGGCGTTATATTCTTTTCCGGCTTCAACGAAGCCGTAGCCCGCGAAGTGTTTGATGGTCGAGGCGATCGTATCATGTGCGGCGAGGTCCTCACCTTGAAAGCCGTTGACCCGTGCTTCGGCAATCACGGCGTTGAGGTACGGGTCCTCGCCCGCGCCTTCCATAACGCGCCCCCAACGCGCATCGCGCGTAACATCAATCATCGGCGCATAGGTCCAATTCAACCCTTGAGCGGAGGCTTCGATTGCGGCCACGCGCGCACTCTGCTCCATCAGCGCGAGATCCCAGCTCGCAGCTTCTGCCAATGGAATGGGGAACATAGTCTTCTGTCCATGTATCACGTCGTAGGCAAACAGCATGGGGATACCGAGCCGGGAGTTTTCCACGGCATAAGTCTGAAACGTCCTGATCTCGTCATAGCCAACGACGTTCAGCATGGAGCCAATAATGCCGCGCTCTAAAAGGGCGTGTTTTTGCGCCTCGCGTTGTCCCTCAGGTGCTGGGCCCGTGACGTCGAAAAAACCCGAGAACTGAGTCAATTGGCCGACTTTTTCTTCCACTGTCATCTGATCGAGCAAGTCGGAGATGCGGGCTTCGATAGTATCGCTTGAGCCGGTGTTTTTGGTCTTGGTCAACATGCTAGTTTCCGTCCCACTGATAGAACCGGAACCAGTCATACTCAGAAATCAATGGATACTGATTGCGCTCTTTGTTACCGCCGAACGCATCCTGAATTTGATCATTGGGAATCCAAGTGTTCATCATGATTGTCGTTGGGTTGTTGGGGATCGGTGTCGGCCGCTCCTGCGGCGGCAAACACGCTGGATCACAATCCATATCGTCGGCACTCAACGTCTTCACCAGCTCGCCATCGACAAACCAACGAATTGAATCCGGCAGCCACTCGATGGCGAACACCCGCCACGCGTCGACAGGCCCAGTTTCAATCTTGTCCTCCCAAGCGCCGAATTGGCGTGTCTCAAGCCAAGACTCTGCGTCCATGCCATAAATCAAATTGGCTTGAAATTTGTCCGGGCGCCCGCCTTCGAGTTCGACGTCGATTTCTTCCCATTCGATTGCAGAAGAATTGTCAGACGTCGGGTCCGGCGCAAATCGGAACGTGAACAGCGACGAAATATACCCCGACGCTGCCTCTCGAGCCGGGGCGCGCATCCTCGCCTCCAACCGTCCATAATGATATTTGCGATCATCAACCGTGCGCAGCTCGCCGCAAGAATAGTCGTAGGCGAGCTTCTCTTCTTGGTGATCCTCAGAGAAGCTCGCGGGCACGTGTTCCTGCGTCACGATCAGCTTGAGTTTGCCGTCTTCGACAACCACACCTTGATCTTGAAACCGGCACATCGACTCCGTGCCGACCGCGCCGTCCCCCCGACGCCAGACCGCTGCATCAAAACCGTCAAATCGCTCATCGACGACAAGCGTGAAGCCCTCATACACCCCGGTAAACCCAGGATAAGATTCGAAGGCGTCGTCGCGAGGCGCTGCAGCCAAAGGAGTTGCGCAAGCCGTCGCAAGAAACGCAAAGGCGCATGACCCAGCAACAAGCAGCTTCTGCAGCCTGCCCATCTCTTATTCCTTACCTTCGACGCCGCGGGGCGGTGCCACAGACTCGCGTTCGATCAGGGTGGCGGGTTGAACAATCACATTCTCCGGCTTTGGGGCGCCCCGCAAAGTATTGATGATCAGCTCGACCGCCAATGCAGTCGCTTCTGCAACCGGTTGGTCAATCGCCGTCAAAGGCGGCTGGCAGAACCGAACGCCGGGCGAGTTTTCCAAACTGATGATCGACAAATCGTCCGGAACAGAAAGACCCAACTCTGTTGCCACCTTGAGGGCGCCAAAGGCCATCTGATCATTGCTCGAGATAATCGCTGTACAGGGCGCGCCACCCGCCAGCAAAGCTCGGGCCGCGACCATTCCAGATTCAATGCTGAAGTCGCCCTCCTCGCGGCGACCTTCCGTGCTCAATCCGAGATCTTGCATCGCATTCGTCCAACTGAGCTCTCGCCAACCACTCACATTGTAGTCCGCCGCACCAGAAATGAAGCCGATCCGGCGATGTCCAAACTTGTGCAAGTATTCAGTGGCGATCCGGGTCGAGCGTTCCTCATCCATCGATACCGGAATGCCCTCACCCTGGCGCCTGGATCCGACTCGAACAAACGGGATATTGGCCTTGGCGAGCATATCGATGATCTTCGGATTTGCAGAGTGCGGCTGAGTCAAAATTACGCCGTCAGGCTGCAATGATGCGAGCGCAGCCCCGAGCTCGCGCTCAATATGCTCATCGCGTGTATCGACCAGTTCGATGAGCATACGGTATCCGTGCTCTGCGCATTTCAACATGCCGCCTAAAAGCATCTGGTCGACCCAGTCATTACCTTCTCGCGCGCGCCAATGTTCAATCGTGCGATCGCGGTCGTTGAGCGCCAAAATCAGATACGATCGCGAACCACTCATCCGCTGCGCTGCAATTGACGGGACATAGCCCAGCTTATCGATAGACGCTTGCACGCGCTCTTTCATAGAGGCGCTGACATTCGGCTCCTTATTGATGACACGGCTCACCGTTTGAAGAGACACTTCCGCATCGGCAGCGACGTGCTTTATCGTTACTGACTGACGTCGTCTCGCCATAATAAAATCACCTAAGTTTCCCCTTTGTGTTTGGGAATATGCCACTATCCATCGAACCTCAAGGCAGGTTACCGCGCGGCTCTCCCGTCCGATTTTGTGGATGAACCCAAAGTCGGAGAAAGGGCTCCAATTGACCGGAGCCCTTTCCAAATGTGCGTTGACTAGAACGTAAACCGTCCCAGCACTGAGAAGCGGCGATCATTGCGGAATGCTGAGCGTGTGATTCGCGTCCCATCAAAGTCAACGACCTGAGTGGTCTCAGTAATTTCGTCCAACAAATTGACCCCTTGCACGCCGATCTTGAAGTACTCATTCACGGTGTAGAACGCCGATGCGTCGAGTTGGCCCGTAGACTCTTGCCAAATTGGCGAGAACGGGAAAATATCGTCGCGCGGCGTGATCAAGAAGTCGGAACGCCAATTATAAGCCGTCCGCAAGGCCCAAGGTCCATATTCATAGAACACGGTCGCGTTGATCGTATCTTCGGATATCCCTGCGAGCGGTTGCAGATCAGCAAACGTACTCGCGCCTAGATCACCTGTATTGTTGACCGAAGATTGTCCGAACGATGCCAAGTTCGGGTTCGAAAAGTCACTCCCGTCCACATACGTGTAAGTGATCTGCGATCCCAATCCGCTCAATAGTCCGGGCAGCATGTCATAGGTTTGCTGATAGGTCAGCTCGAACCCGGATAGCGTGCCGTCTTGATCGTTTACAGGGCCTTGGATCAGCACATCTAACGATTGGCCTGAATCCGCCGTGTAGTTCACCGCGGAGAACCCGGTGTTTACAAAGCCTTCGATGTCTTTCCAGAAGACCGATGCGGTGAGCGAGCCAACATCGTCCCAATACCACTCGACCGAAAGATCATAATTCGTCGATTCAATCGGGCGAAGGTTTCGATTACCGGTCTGAGCCGCGAAGAGAGGTCCGGATTCAAGCGTCCCAGAATCTCTCAGCGCATCCGTATTATCACCAATTGGAACGCTGGCACGGAAGAGCTGCAGGTCTGGGCGGGAAATGCCCTTAGACACGGCCCCCCTGACCAACCAACCGTTCCCGAAATCGAGCTTTGCGTTCAAGCTTGGCAGCCAGTTTTCGAATTCGATGTCGCGTGTGTCGATGATCACTTCACCGGTGTGCGCGGCGACAAAATCATCGAGTCTGGCGGCCGATAGCTGACAATATCCAGGGATATCGGCACCGGTGACAATCCCGGCGCAGGTGCTGCTAACCTCAGTCAATTGGACGACGCCATCACCGTTTCCGCCGCCGATTTGGTTGCCAAATTCGTCAAGAATCGGGTCATCAAAGCGGTTCGCTGTTGGGAAACGGATTTCGCCAGGCGATTCGATGGTCGTCTCGACATAGCGAAGCCCGAAATTCCCATCCAATACGATGCCATTCGAAAATTCATGCCCGAAATCGATGCGGCCATAGAAGGCGTTCGTGATTTCCGTGACCTCTGAAATCTCAGAGGGGCAGAACGGATCACATGCAACGGTCTCTCCGGTGACGGCATTGGTTTGCGACCGTCGGCCAATCCCATAGGTAAACCGGTTCGGGGAAAGCGAGAAATTGCCGACCGCGTCGACTTGCTCATCCGTCGTGCCGGCAAGGTATTCGCCTAAGAAGTCATCCCCGCCGAAGAACCATGCGCCCCCGGCAGGAAGCGGAGAAATCGACCCATCGCGTTGGAAGTTCTCACCAAACGGGTCTTGTTGAGATGCCGCACCTGGAATTTCGTCAACGAAGGCGCCGCCAGGCAGACCAAACCCGTTGAGACGACCAGGCTCAAAGGTACAAGGTTGATTGTTGACGTCTTGCCCCCAAGGCGCACATCCGGCGCGACCCGCCCAAGGCGCAGAGAGGTTACCCCAAGTGCTGAAATTGGTGTTCCGCGTCGTCCGATCACGTTCAGCCCAACGCGCACCGAAGCGTGCCGCGCGGAAAAAACCGTCATCGCTGATATCGTATTCACCATCAAAGCGAAGACTATTGAGTTCGCCCTCATTCTTCTCTGCGCTATCAATGGCAAACCAGTGATAGGTGTAGAGGCCGCTAGAGACCGCATCCGCTGGAGTACCGTTGATGAAACTTGGCGGCAGGAAGCGCACATCTGGCACGTCCCCCGAAACATCCAAAACAATGTCGGACCATGTGCTGGTCGCACCGATGATGGAATCTCTTTGCAAGTCTGAACTGATGTTTTGAGCTTCGAAGTTCAGTCGCAGCCGATCGGTTGGCGAGTAGGATAGGTCGAACGAGAAGTCCTCAGTTTCAGAGTCTGTTCTGCGAGCAAAGCGCAGGAACTCAGTCGGGATACCCCCGAATGGGCTTTCAATTCCGCCGCCTGGGTTCAGGTTGCTTTGCGTTAGAATACCGCGCTGGAAGATTCCGTTACTATCAAACTCCCAAGTCGAATTCGCAGCCTCGATGGGGAACAATGCATCATTGTTGACCAAGGCCAGAATCGAGAATTCTTCGGTTTCAAACGACGTTTCTGAATTCAGCCATTCGAATGTCGCGAGCCATTTCCCATCTGGGCTCTCATACTGACCTACAAACGAGATCGCTTCACGTTCTCGAAACAGGTCGGTTGTGCGGACGCCCGCTCCCTTTGGCACAAGCACAGAGCCTGCCGGCGGGAAATTTGAAGAATCAAAAAGCGGGTCGCCACTAAAACCAGCCGAACTCACCGATTGCGTTCTGAAGCAACCGCCATTTAAAGTGCTTGCACGGTAACAAGGGTCGGTCACCTGTGAGGCGTCGGTGCGACTCTCCAATTCGGATCGCGCATAGCCAAGCTGAAGGCCAAAATCACCGGCTTCGGTTCGCCAAGAATTCGACGCAAGGCCTGAGAATTCAGGTGACCATTCTTCTTGAAGATCGCCATAATTGCCGCCGATCGTGCCCGCCAATTTGAGACCTTGAGTGTCTAAGGGTTTGCGCGTCACCAGATTGACCGTGCCAGCAATGCCGCCCTCAATCATGTCGGCCGTGACGTTTTTGAAAACCTCTACGCGGCCAAGCAGTTCCGGCGAAACGTCGTTAAAGCTGAGCACTGACCCACCGGTCGCGGAAAAGATATCGCGGCCATTTAGCTCCGAGCGCACAAAAGGCAGACCTCGCACGATAACCCCCGTTCCTTCAACTGAGAAACGGTCCGGGTCGGAGGTCTTTTCAAATCGACCGATATTGACGCCAGGCACGCGTTGCAGAGATTCAGCGACCGATCGATCCGGAAGCGCCCCAATGTCTTCTGCGGTGATGGCGTCGACAAACGTCTCGGCGTTTTCCTTGATACTCTGTGCAGAGCTTAATGATTGCCGGAAACCTTGCACGACAACGACATCTTGAACTGAGACATCGTCCTCCTCAGCTGTCGCCTCGTCGGGCGCGTCCTGCGCCATCGCCACGGGCCCGAGCGCCATGGCCAATGCTACGCCAGACGCCGCCGTGAGCATGTTTGATCGCCGCTTGGCGCCACGACTCCGAAATACCTTATTCGTGTTCACTTCTTTCCTCCCAGATGAGTGCGACCGTTTGATTCAGTCGTCTCCAGTGTTGCGCCTAGCACCGAATGAGAACGTTCACAATAGTCAAAATGAACGTTCACATTTTATATGGCACATGTTACATTTTTGTCGCGAATGGCGCTAAGCCACAGACTAAGCTAACACAGAGACAGTGGCAGACAGGACCGAGGGAATGGGAATCAATAAGATCGTAATTGTCGGCGGCGGAACAGCGGGATGGATGGCGGCGGCCGCCTTAAGCCGGCTGAAATCCGCAACTCAATTAGACATTCAGCTTATTGAATCCGAACAGATCGGCACAGTCGGCGTGGGGGAAGCAACCATCCCTCCTTTCGTCGACTTCAATCGATTATTGGACATCGATGAGCCGACATTGCTCGCCGCAGTGCAGGGCACGTTCAAGGTCGGCATTCAATTCGAGAATTGGGGCAAAATCGGCGATACTTATATCCACCCGTTCGGCAATTATGGGTATGAAATGGGGGGTATCTCCTTCCATCAAGTCTGGCGAAAGCTTCGGCAATCGGGCGATAGACGCCCGATCCAAGCGTTTAATCTTGAAACGATGGCCGCGTACTTTGGCAAGTTTTCCCGCACCGAGGACTATGCCCGCGAAGACCTGCCGCCGATGAATTACGCCTACCACATCAACGCGACCGCCTATGCACAATTCCTCCGCCGCGACTCTGAAGCGCGCGGCGTGGTCCGGCGAGAAGGCAAAGTGGTCGATGTCACGCTGGATCCGGACTCCGGCTATGTCCAGTCCGTTACGATGGATGATGCTGACATCATTGAAGGCGATCTGTTCATAGACTGCTCAGGATTCCGCGGCTTGCTCATCGAGCAAGCGCTCAAAACCGGGTATGAAGATTGGCGCCATTACTTGCCGTGCGACCGCGCCGTGGCCCTGCCCTGTAATCGCGATGATGGCAGCCCACCACCCCCCTTCACCAAAGCAACAGCGCACGCGGCGGGTTGGCAATGGCAAGTGCCTCTGCAGCACAGAAACGGCAATGGCCACGTCTATTGTAGTGAATATATGAGCGACGATGAAGCTCACTCTATATTGGTCGGCAATATGGCGGGCAAACCGACAGGCGACCCGAACTTCTTGCGGTTCGTCACCGGGCGGCGAACCAAGTTCTGGAACAAAAATGTGGTGGCGCTTGGCTTAGCTGCCGGATTTATGGAGCCCCTGGAGTCGACCTCGATCCATCTGATTAATACGGGCATCAATAAATTCATCGCGCTCCTCAGCCTCAATGGCATCACACAAGCGCAACAAGATGCTTACAACCGTCTCACGATAAAAGAATATGCCCGGATCAGAGATTTTCTGATCCTCCACTATAATGCGACGACCCGGACAGATTCAGAGTTTTGGAACTATTGCCGCACGATGGATGTCCCCGACTCATTGACCGAAAAAGTCGAGCTGTTCCGATCAAATGGTCAAATCTTCCGCGAAGAGGATGAACTCTTCACGGAAACCAGTTGGGCCGCGGTCATGATGGGCCAAGGAATTGAAATGCAGGGTTATAATCCGATGGCGGGCACGCTCGACCCGGCAACGCTTCAATCGGAAATTGACGGTATGGAGCAGTCCATTCGATATCTCGTGCAACGCATGCCCGGACACGGGGAATTCCTAAACCGCTACTGTCCAGCACCGTTGGAGTAAACGCGCCCAGCCAGACTCGCCTGCGCCCCATTCTGCGAAGAGATCTTGAATGATGTCCACCAAGACGTCTTAAGACGCCAAGCGATCGAGAAATTGGCGAACAGCTACCAACCGATCTGGAACAGAGCCGCGGACTTCGATCCAGGGCACGCCGCGGCCTTCAGGACCGGAGAGCGCCTCTCGGAAGCGCGCCTGCATGGCATGACGAATATCCGCACCATCACGCTGACCGTCGTCGACAAAAGGAATTTCGTCGCCCGTTAGGATCCTGACATAGGGCGTCACCTGTGCGTCCGCGGCGGCGCGCACGGGCGCGGTCGAGCGACCGAGATATCGCTCTTGCCAGATGACGGTGGCCAAGGCGTCAGTGTCGCAAACCAGCCAACCGGTCTTGCTCCGGGCAGCCGCTTCGTTCTCGAGCGCGTTCTGGTAGTCTGCGATCAGCAGGAATTCATCATCGCGCCAAGGCGCGGGGGGGCCGCCGGCTCGGTTGGCCGTATATTCGCGGCCATACTCTGGCACCCATTCGCACCCCAATTGATCGGCCAGGGCTTCAGCAAGCGTGGTGCTGCCGGTCGATTCGGCGCCTGTTACGACGATGCGTTTAACCGAATGCTGCAATGTCATCTGGGCACATCCGTCTTGGCCGCACGTTGCCATTCGCGCAGGCCGATAATGCACATCACCAGGAACACGCCGTACAAGCCTGCGGTCAGCCATAAATCCTTGTGGATGTATAACGGGATATAGATCAGATCGGCGGCGATCCAAAGCCACCAATTGGCAATCCATTTGCGCGACAACATGAACTGCGCCACCAGGCTAAGCGCGGTCGTGATGGCGTCCCATCCCGCGACTGTAGAGTCGGTCCATCGGGTCAAGCCAAAGTGAATCGCCACCGCGATCGCCGCGACGGCCGCAAGACAGAAGCCGAAATGTAAGGGACTCAATGATGCGATTTGGACGCCATCATTTTCCGCTCCGCCGCGCAGCCACCAGAATAGACCGAGCGCATTTAAGGCAATGAAAACGATCTGCAATCCGGCGTCTGCGTAGAGCCCTGACTGCGTAAACAACACCAAGAACATGGCGGCGCTGAGCATGCCCGCGGGAAAGTTCCAAATGTTGCGCTGGATCAATAACCAGACACAGATCAGCCCGCTCAAGGTTCCGACAATCTCGATCCAGTTCATGACATCGCCCTTAATTCGCTTCTGAACAAATCCTATTTGCCCTTTTTACCGGTTCTGGTTTCTGGATCATAAAACTCGCCCGACCCAAGTTTTTCGGATCTTCAAACTGTCTGCACTTCACACCCGGGTTGGGGAAGGTTCAGACTAATCTGATAACCCCAATTGTCGTTAAAGTGCATCACAATATAAATATTGACATCGTTGTCATTTCTTGCCTATCTCGGTTTTCGAGTACGCATAGATCAAAGCTTATGACACGTGATAATTTTCGCTGGCGCGCATTGCCACTGACACTTGTACTTTGGACCATCGGGGCATGTCTTGCGCCTGACGTCCAAACCAATTCGACGCTAGACACACCTTTGCAGTGGGAAAGTGTGGAAACTGAAAACACGCCCATTGCGCGACACGAAGCATCGCTCGTTGCATTTAAAGACACTTTACTTCTCATTGGCGGGCGTGGGCTGAAGCCGGTTGATGAGTATCGAGTGCACGAAAACAAATGGGTGCAGAAATCGTTTCCTCCGATCGAGCTACACCACTTTCAAGCGGTAACAATTGGCGACACCGTTTACATTGTCGGTGCAATGACGGGACCTTGGCCCATTGAGACGCCTGTTGACAGAGTCATTGCTTACTATCCCAAGGAAGATCGCTTTGAATATCTTCACGACATTCCGGAACCACGGCGACGTGGAAGCGCAGGGGCGGTTGTCCATGATGGCAAAATTTACCTCGTCGGCGGCATCACCAACGGCCACATGGACGGGACGAAAGCCTGGCTGGACGAGTATGATCCAAAAACAGGCGCCTGGCGTGTGTTACCGGACGCTCCGCATGCGCGCGACCACTTCCAACTCGCGGTCCAGGATGAGAAGCTCTACGCGTTCGCCGGTCGCCGATCGCGGCAACGCACGAGCCAAGGCTTTGAACTCACAGTTCGGTTTGGAGATGTCTTCGATCTTCGCACCAATGAATGGCGCACTGTAAGCAACTCAAGCGAGATCCCCGTTCAACGGGCAGGAAACATGGCGATCGCGGTTAACGACGAAATCGTCATCGGTGGCGGTGAAAGTTCAGCGCAAGTCGCGGCGCATGGCGAGGTTGAAGCTTACAATACGCAATCTCGTACCTGGCGCGAATGGCCCCGCCTGAACCGCGGCCGTCATGGCACCGGATTCGCGCGGATCGGAGAGTATATCTACACCGCATCAGGGAGCGGCAATCGAGGCGGCGAACCAGAGCTCACGAGCTTGGAACGCTTAAAAGTGCAACGCTCAGCACCCGTTCGGGCCGTTACGGAACATCGGCCTGTCCATCAACAATGGCATACGCTCACACTTTCGTTCGAAGGGCCAACGACTTCGGAAACTGCGAACCCGAATCCGTTCACCGACTATCGCCTTTTGGTGGACTTTGTTCATCCCAAATCGTCTTACACGGTGCGCGGCTTTTACGCCGCGGATGGAAATGCCGCGGAAACGAGCGCGGACGCGGGGAATGTCTGGCAAGTTCGATTCACCCCAGACGAGCTGGGCGAATGGACATACTCGGCTCGACTTCAGCAAGGTGAGGGCATCGCAATTGCAGCAGACTTAGACGACGGAACCAGGCTCGATCTGAAAGACGCCTCTGGCGCCTTTTATGTCCAGCCATCCGATAAAGACGGCGTGGACTTTCGCGCCAACGGTCGTCTGACCGTTGAAAAAGGATACTTCAAGTTTGCACAGTCCGATCGACATTGGCTGAAAGGCGGCACAAACAGTCCAGAAAATCTGCTTGGTTATGCGGACTTTGACGGCACCTATCGGATTAACGACGAGACGCGAGACGGCGAAGCCACTGCAGGCGAAAACTTACACCGTTTCGAGCCTCACATAGACGACTGGCAGTTGGGAGACCCGAGCTGGCAAGATGGCAAAGGCAAAGGCCTGATCGGCGCGCTGAACTATCTGGCTTCTGAGGGCATGAACTCAGCCTATTTCTTGACGCTAAATATTCTTGGGGATGGCCAGGACGTATGGCCCTATCGCTCTCCAGATGACGTCTCACGATTCGACGTCAGCAAACTGGATCAATGGGAGATCGTCTTCTCGCATATGCAACAGAAGGGCATTTTGTTGCATATCGTGACCCAGGAAACTGAAAACGAATTGATGTTGGATGGCGGAGAAACCGGTTCCGAACGGAAGCTATACTTTCAAGAACTTGTTGCCCGCTTCGGGCATCACCCCGGCCTCATTTGGAACCTCGGAGAAGAGAACGGCCCCGTTCACTGGCGTCCTGAAGGACAGAATACGCAGCAGCGGATCGATATGGCCACATATCTGAAAGCCGTTGACCCATATCAAAACCCGGTCGTCCTCCACACTCATTCAGAAGCGCACGACAAAGACGAAATCCTAACACCGCTTCTCGGCGTCTCGGCTTTAGACGGTTTATCCTTTCAGGTTTCAGAACGAGAGACCGTCAACGCAGAAGTCCAAAAATGGATGCGATTATCAAGAGACGCAGGATCACCTTGGTTGATTACGATGGACGAAATCGGCAAGTGGGATATCGGCGCCAAGCCGGACGCATTGGATCCGACTCATGACACCCTTCGGCGTCACGCGCTTTGGGGAACACTGCTCGCGGGTGGCGCTGGCGTTGAATGGTATTTCGGTGCCCACCAACCCGGTAATGACTTAACCTCCGAAGATTGGCGCATGCGCCAGAATTTGTGGCGTCAAACCCGACATGCGATGACATTCTTTGAGACCCATCTGGAATATTGGAACATGCAGCCGTGCGAAGTAGCACACGTCTATTGCCTATCCGCACCAGCGCAGCGATACGTCGTTTACTTGCCCGATCAGAACAATATTGACCTCACCGGACTCGTGGCACCGGGCGATTATGCCGTTCAATGGTTCGATCCGATTGCCGGCGGCGCACTCCAGACTGGCTCGCACCCTCAGACACAGGGCGGGACCGACCTTGAAATCGGAAAACCACCTGCACCGAGCGGAGATTGGGTTCTACTTCTGGACGCTCGTCCGCCAACGTCTAATGACGGTTCAGAGTGATCAAGCACTGATCAGATCTAGGATTTTCCGATTGGGGACGAGTTTCGAAGATAACAGATCGACATCGCGTCGCACGCGCTCGGTCGCTGCGTGAGCTATCCGCTGCTCTAGATCAGACTCAGTTTTGTCAGTTGTGCGCGTCTCAAACCCCATCCCATACAGCACGTATTGATAACTCGCGGAGGGAAACACTTCAGTCTCGTGCTCGAAGGATGTTGTTTCAGGAGCCCGCCTCTCCCACCGTTCCA
This sequence comes from Pseudomonadota bacterium, assembly GCA_039194965.1. Lineage (GTDB taxonomy): Bacteria > Pseudomonadota > Alphaproteobacteria > Caulobacterales > Hyphomonadaceae > Henriciella. The sequence continues at coordinate 112,289 of JBCCVQ010000014.1, forward strand.
AATCGTCTTTCAGCCGATCTGAAATCGTCGCGTGATTGGCACTGTCGCGCCAAAACGGATCTGTGCGGCGCGACAGCACGTAGTGAAGCTTCAAAAAATCGACAATCCGCTCCCAGCGATACTGGAACTTTTGATTAAACGTGGCCGATACGCGATCCATATCTTTTCCACTTTGCGGCAACAGATCGGCGAGCAAATTCGCTGACGTCTCAATCAGCATCATCGCGGACGCTTCCAAAGGTTCGAGAAAACCAGCGGAGAGTCCAATCGCCAGACAGTTCTTCTCCCACGATTTTGCGCGATACCCTGGCCGGATACTCAACGAACGCGGATTTAAATCCGCATATGTCGTCTCGTCCGTACCGAGAAAGCACTGCAGCTCAAAATGCGCCTGATCCTGAGAAGTATGTGCCGCGCTATAGACATGCCCCACGCCGCGACGATTCATCAGTCCGATATCCCAAATCCAACCTGCGGATTGCGCGGTTGAAACAGTCGCAGATTTAATGGCCTCGTCGGCTTTGTAAGGCACTTGCACGGCAATTGCCGAATTGATCGGCAAGACATGAGCTTGGTCGATAAAGGGAACATTGTAATGCTCGCCGAGCAACAGAGACCTGAAGCCCGTGCAGTCGATAAACAAATCTGCATTCAGCACGCCCGAAGTTTCTGTCTCAACCGAGTCTACATCGCCATTCTCCGCAGAATGTACTTTGGTCACACGATCCAGCACCAGATCGACGCCTAGTCTCTTGGTGCAATGCTCACGCAAAAACTGAGAAAACATACCCGCGTCTAAGTGATAGCCGTAATTGGTCGCACCCGCATATTCCCGTGTACTCATGAGCTTTGGGGATAAATGCTGCTCACAAAGGGGTTCTTGCGCACAGCTCAACTCTGAGAAGGATGTCGCTTGATCCCCATTTACCCAAATTTGCGCGATGTTGAGTTCAGAGAACGCCGCCGGCAAATCAAATGGGTGATAGTAAAAATCATTCTGCTCACCGCTACACCAACCGACAAATTTTGATCCTTGCTTGAAGGACGCCTGACACGCACGCAAGAAATCAGCTTCTTTGATTCCTGCATTGCGCAGCGTCGACCTCATCCCAGGCCATGTGCCTTCCCCCACCCCTATGATGGGAATATCGGGTGCCTCGACCAATCGGATCGCGAGCCCCGATCCATCCGGTTTGTGAAATCGAGACGCCAAGATAGTTGCCGTGAGCCAACCCGCGGTGCCGCCTCCGACAATCAGGATAGATTTGATCTGATGCGCTGCATCTTCCGTCGGCATATTAGGCAGCGTCCTGTCCGCAATAGTCCTGCAGAAACTCGGCATGCTTGGGCATCGCCGCAACTAATTTTTGAATATCAGACTTTCGTCCATTCAGTGCAGATTTGAGTTTCTCATCTTCGATCAGTTGCCCCATTTTATGATGCCCCGAACTTTCGAGCCCCTGACCACGAAAGACCTGCACCCAGGAATCAGGCCGAAAAAGATCTAAACCGTCTTGGTAGGCAATTGCTGTATCGCGATAGAGCGCAATACGGTGCTGTAGCGATTCGGGGACTGGCATTGCTGCCCGCTCCCGCCAAAACTCCGAGTCCGTGCGGTTGTTCAATTTGTAATGCAGGATCAGAAAATCTCGTATTCCTTCGAGCTCTTCGTTGACCTGCTCATTGTAACGATCGCGGAGCGCATCGCTACATCCGTTGAAGGGAAACATCTGAACCAAACGCGTCGCACCGATTTGGATGAGATGGATGCTGGTTGACTCCAACGGTTCCATAAACCCACCAGACAAGCCGAGCGCAACGCAATTCTTTTCCCAGGCCTTTTGGCGACGCCCAGTTTGGAATCGGATTTGCCGAGGCTCCGAAAGCGCCGTTCCCTCCAAACTGTTCATCAAAACAGATTGTGCTTCGTCATCACTCATGAATTCGCTGCAGTAGACATGACCATTTCCCACCCGATGTTGGAGTGGAATGCGCCATTGCCAGCCTGCCTTACGCGCGATCGAACGCGTATAGGGCAGCACTTCATCTGCCCCCTCCGTCTGCACAGCCAAGGCGCGGTTCATCGGTAGGGATTGCCCCCAATCCTCAAACTTCACGCCCAGTCTTTGTCCGATGAGCAAAGCCCGAAAGCCAGTACAATCAATAAAAAGGTCGCCGCCTACGGTCTTACCCGATTCAAGTTCCAGGGCGTCGATGAAGCCAGTTTCCGCGTTCAGCGAAACCGACTGAATTTTACCCTCTATCCGTTGGACTCCTCTTTGCTCGCTAAAGCGACGGAGGTAACGGGCATAAAGACTCGCATCGAGGTGATAGGCATAGCTGAGCGCGTTTTTTTCAGTAATCGCAAACTTACCCGCAGCAGCGGCCTGTAATTCATAACAAAAATCGTCAAGCCCACCGACCCACCCTCGGTCGTGCGCGTGTTGCCACATATGCTGGAAATCGCCCATCCAATTGGACGGACCGATGCTGCCGAAAGAGTGGAAATAGCGGTCGCCAAGCCGCCCCCAATCTTGAAACTCTATTCCAAGTTTGAAACTCGCTTGTGTCGCACGCATAAAATCGCGCTCGTCGATTCCTAGCAATCGGTGAAACGCCTTGTGCGTCGGGATCGTTGCTTCACCGACTCCGACCGTTCCGATTTGATCGGACTCGATCAGAGTGATGTCCAGGAGACTGCCAAGCTGGCTCGATAGCGTTGCTGCTGTCACCCAACCGGCGGTGCCGCCTCCCGCAATCACAACCCTCGTTTTAGCATCATTAATCACGCTGAACCGCCCTTACCGATTGATCTTCTGAAGTAAGCGCGCGCGCATCCGCCGCGCTGTCGTTTCGTCGATGACGCCCAATTGACCCCGTGCGTGCTCAGGCAAATGCTCCCCAGCTTTCGTCGCATCGCCAAAGATATAGTAATCGAAAAAGTGCCGCCAGGCCTGCTTCTCGGAGTCGGGACGGTCGCGCAAACTGAGCATGCCGTGCAGTAGCGTATTCATTGGGTCATCTGCGTAAGGCGGGACGGTATTCCACCAGTAATTGATCATGACGTTGAAATCATCGAGACCTTCAACCTGATGCCACCATAGCGCTGGATATACGAGCAGATCGCCTGGCTCTAGCTCAGCCACCTGCGCGCGCTCAAGGGCCTGCCGCGCGCGCGGATAGGTGTTGAAATCCGGATCGTGCAGATCAAACATACTCACCACCTGTCCACCGGGTGTCGGTTCGATGGGACCAGGATATAGATTGCCAATCTGGTCCGGCGGAAAGAGTGTGAAACGTCTGCGTCCAGTCAAACAAATCGCAACATTATTGGACATGTCGAAATGCGTGCTGGCAACCGTATGGTTGCCCATCCAAATCCCGACTCTTGGATTGTTGTCGCCAAAGAGTGCATCAACAGCACGCAAGTCTGGATCGTTTAGCAGTGCCGGAAAGAAATCCGTAACTTGAGCGGACCCGATATAGAGCGTCTGACCGTCTACTTGCGCATTCTCCGATTTCAGGCGTTCAAAGAACACGTCGAGGGTCAGATACTCGGTCTGAAAATTCACGCCATCCATTGAACTGGTGTAGAAAAATCGCCCGTTGGCACTGGCGGGCGCTGTATAGTTTAGCAACGGCCGCTCGTTATACTCTGAGCGCAAAACCTCCATTGCTGCGTCGTCAGAGTTCTGCGCGGCTCGCACCAACGCGGTATGGCGCAGAGCACCCTTAACAACGCACGGTTCATCGTTTTCGATCAAGGCGTCGAGATCGACATCGTCCAAGCATAAACCGGCGATTGCCTTTGTCTTTCGCTCTATCTTCGAAACTCCTGCCATCGCAAACTCAAGGTCAGCCTGACTGCCCTTTCTTGAGCGCCTTCATATCCACGATCCGTGATACATTATCGGCCGAAGCCAGGATCGCAAAACAGTGCTCCAACAAACCCAATTGATTGAGCTTATAAAGTTCCTCGCCAGTAAGCGACATCATTCGAGACGCACTGATCGTGTAGATGTCGGGCACAGTGTATTGCTCAGTCTCTGTAAACTTCGCCTCCACAGTGATCGGCTCAATCAAACCGATACTGTCGAGCTCTCCGAAGAACTCATCCACGATCGACGCACCAATGTGAATTTTCCGCAATTGCTGTGTCACGTGTTCTAAGTAGGGGGTTTGTCCACCATGCGGGAGAAAGATCGGTTCGCCGGCATTTTTGCTGACGCGAGGATTGTCTAAATCGATTTGAATCAACGGTTCGGCATTCTCACGCAAGCCATCGTCACCCATACGAAGCGCCACTGAGAACGGTCCGCGCATCTGCGCCGCCGGGATGTATCGCGCGTTCCAAACATCATTTTCCAGAAAAAGATTTTCATCGCGATCAAGTCCCAGAAGAACGATCGCATAGTACTTATCTTCCTCAGACTTTCTAAAGAAAATCGGATACTCGCGCTGCAATTCTTGAAACTCTGTGGGAAAAACAAGCGCTTGATTTATGTTGTCGCCAAAGGCCGCGCCAAACCCAACGTTCACTTTGAGATCGGCATGCGCGACATTATCCAACAATTGATAATTCGACATTCAAAGCTCCACCTAAAGTTCGGGCCGAACTCGCATTTGATTGCTCAACACACGACCGGTCAGTTTATTGAAAAGACTCTCAGTCCTTTGGCAAGAGTAAAAGGGCCACACTGTGTGTGGCCCTTTTGAAACAAGCATGCGGGAGTTAGAATTTGTAGCGTGCACCCAAATAGTAACGCGCTGCATTTTCACGGAGGAACCGCATTGCTCGCTCTGAGCGTTGGAAGGTTCTTGTACGCTCTTCATTAAGATTGATCGCTTCGAAAGAGACAGCGAAGTTTTCATTGATGTCATAGCCGAGGCTTAAATCGATCTGCCCATAAGGCTCAACATAGATCGGGTTCCGATTTCCGTCATTAGCCGAGTCGAGGAACTCATCGCGCCAGTTATAAGCAAGCCGTGCGGAGAAACCGTGCTTCTCGTAGATGGCGGTAACATTGGCGGTATCGCTCAGTCCGACCAGGGCGAACTGTGTCACGCTTTCGGGCACAAGGTTATCGAAGCCAACATCACCATCAACTAAAGTATAGCTGGCAGCAACGCCGAAGCCGGTGTCACCGAAGAAGTGTTGCCCTTGGATTTCGATACCATTGATCTTAGCTTCGCGATTGTTAACCGGCTGAGTTAAGTCGAATACGAAGAGCGGATCGCTAGCATCAGCGGTAAGCGTATTTGTTGGATCGGTTTCCAAAGCCAGGTAGACATCTGGATCAATCTGCGTGGCGTCTGTGGGATCGAGATTTGCAGCCAACGTCGCTTGCGCCGCTGCGGCGTCGCCTCCCGCTTGATCAACATAGACCGTTGCAGCAAAGAAGTTGTCTTCATTCACCTCGAGGCCAAGGTTGCTCATGATCTCAAGCGCTGTACCGGACCGCGTCCCGGTCGCGCCTGAGCTGACGTCTCGTAATCCGAACAAGTTGCCTTCAATCGTCTCTCGTCCGACAAAGTTTCGAACCCGCTTTTCAAAGGCACCAACCGAAACGTAACTAGAATCATCGAAGTACCACTCGAACGAAATATCGAAATTGTCAGACTCTAGAGGCAGAAGACCCGGATTGCCTTTTGATCCCGTCGGGCGGTTACCAGCTGCGAGCGCTGTCGGACCGGACGGCGTGTTCGCGCTATCGCTTGCAAACAGGTTGTCATACGTCGCGCGAGCAATCGTCCGACTATAAGAAGCACGCGCTTTCATATCGGGCGTAATGTCCACCGCGAAGTCAATGTTAGGCATGAAGTTGTCGTAAGATGACTCAGACGAAAACCCGGTACCCGAAGCTGCAGAGAGACGCGCAAAGTCGTTATTACCTTGCCAGACAATCCCACTCGTTGGAGAAGACTCTGTTTCTGACGTCACATCAGTTTCTTCATAACGCAAACCGATATTCAGGTACGCATCGAGCCCCGCAATTTCGAACGTCGTATCGAATTGCGCATAGAGTGCGAGCACATCTTCTTCGATCATATCGAATGCGGAACTCGTTGTGTTCAGCGGGCGCGGAGGCGCCCCGTTATATCCAGCTGCATACGCTTGAGACAGTGCTGCGAATAGCACGCCCGCGTCGCCTCGAAGCCCGTCCACTCGCGTGCTGGGAGCGCCACCAACAGCTGCGACTCCACCAATTGTATGACTGTCAAACTGACAAGACATGCAGAATACTTCTAACGCGCCCGGCGCTAAGGCATCAGCGTCTCCAGGGTTTTCAGCCCCCCAATTCCCGAGGATCTGCTGGAACTGAGTTTTGTCGGTCAGGTTACTTTGGCTGCGATAATTAACCCCAAATGTGAGATTTGAACGGTCATCAAGCTCCCAGTCTGCGTGCAGATCGATTTGGTCGATTTCGTTCTTTTGCGTGATCGTCTGCAGTCCGTTCGCGACCTGGCTGGCGGCCGCACCCGTCGTCACAGTGGTTGTGCCCGAAACGGTTTCGATAACCATCACCGGGATGTCTCCAGAGTAATCAACCCCATGGGAAACGGAGGGTCCGTATTTCTGGTCGAGACCAACGTTGATTTCAGTGAAGCCCATTGGAGCATTTGGTGAGACTTCCGCCGTTGACGAATGCGCATCTAAAGTCACCGTCAAACGATCAGAGAGATCGTACTCTGCGTTGAAACCGAAAGACTGAAGTTCGTCTTTGGTCATGCGCAGCGTCTGCTGCATCGCCGCGCCTTTGTCGGCTGAAGGCTCTCTTAGGAAAACCGTTGTCGGAACTGGGCTGTCATCGAAGACCACCTCAGAGAATGGCCGGCTAAACCAGTTAGAGATTTCCGATTTGTCCTCACGACCCTCATTTATTGCGAAAGTGTAGTCAGCCATCATGCGCAATTGCGATGTCGGATTATACTGGGCGACAAGCTGACCGTTTACGCGCTCTCTTGTGAATTCAGAGAACTGATAACGGCTATCTCGCGGCAGTGTAATCAGAGTGTTCGGATCTGTCGGAGCGTTCGTGATTTGGGTCGCCGCATTCGTGAGTCCCGCAAATTCAGAATATGGGATCACTTCCCATCTCGCGGAGTTCGCACCCGCCGCAGCACTGTCGCGCTGGGAATAGCTACCGAACAAGCCAATACCAAATGTTTCGGCATCATTTGTCCAGCTCAACAAGCCGCCAATTTCAGGCGTGATAGAATCGCCGCGATCAACGGAGGTATCATGAATGGCTTTAGCGCTTGCTGCCGCTTGAAACCCTGGATTGTCCAGAGGACGACGCGTAACAACGTTCACAGTTGCGCCAATTCCGCCAGACGCGATATCGGCCCGGCCAGTCTTGTAAACTTCAAGTGCCTGCACGCCATCTGCGGCGAGATTGGAAAAGTCGAATGCTCGTCCGGTCGCGCCGGATGCATCACCACTCAAACCGGCCCCGACAATCGGGATATCTGCCGTCGGCATGCTCCGACCATTGAGCGTGACTTGGTTAAAGCTTGGCCCGAAACCGCGAACTGTAATCTGAGCGCCTTCGCCATTTACGCGGTCGATCGAAACACCTGGAATGCGCTGCAAAGCTTCCGCAAGATTGGTGTTCGGGAACTTACCAATATCTTCTGCGTTAATTGCATCTAGGACACCATTCGCATCCCGCTTGAAATCCATCGCATCTTTAAGCGATTGGCGAATGCCGGTCACCACAACGGTGTCTAATGCTCTGGTCTCGTCGGCATCCCCGGAGCCGTTTTCTTGCGCATAGGTGGGAACCGCTACAGCCGCAGATAGCGCGACCAAAGAAACACCCATCCGCCATGAGGCTCCCCTACTCGCATTTTTGTGCGTTCCAGTCATCTCAATTTCCTCCCGAGAATTTGTCGATAATCCATTTTTGACATCGTTGTCTTTTTTGTCCTAGCATGAGCGCCGAATGGGATGCAACATATTCTGCAAAATTATTTCGATCCGTTGCAGAAATTCGATACGCGCCACCAGCGGACTTGGTAATTACCGTGCTCTCCGCCGAGAGTATCAACCGATCGAAAAATTGGCAGAAGTCAGCGAAAAAAATATAATTGTATATTTTCAGATACTTAGTGCTTTGTTCGGTCTTCAGAATTGCGGCCTGATCAATCACCGAAATCGACACCCTAGCTGGCGCGGAAAATCGAAACATTCAAAGCCAAGAACCATAACGTTCGGTCAGCTCCAATCTTTTTGACAACGAAGTCAATTTTTGCGCATTCGGCCGGAATTATGTGACAAATATATCACCGTGCGTCGAGATCAATTTGAACTTTTCAAGCTTCGAGAAGATCGTGATCCTGAGGCACCTTATCGAACAGAATGACACCTCTCAATTCGGTCTAATCCTCACCTACCGGTCCGGTTGATTGCCGTGTGATCAATTCATACGGCAGAAACTTTGTCCGCGAATTGGTTTCTGAAGAACTCCAACCGTTCCCGCCGATAAGGACAGACGTTGCGGCGCTTCCCAAATCTTGGAGCGGTTGGCGAACAGTCGTCAATGCGGGCCACATCTTTTCGGCAATCTCAGAATCGTCAAAACCAATAATCGACAGATCATCTGGCACCGAAATACCTTTGCGATGCGCCGCAACAAGAACACCTGCAGCCATATCATCATTAGCCGCGAAAACCGCTGTTGGTGGGTTTTCAAAAGCCAAGAACTTATCACCGGCGGCTAACCCGGTTTCAAAATCGAAAAGGCCAGGCGCGATCAAAGACGGATCGAAGCCGATATCATGATCGGCAAGTGCGCGTTGATACCCAGCAAACCGCTCATGCGTGGCATCCTGGTCCTCCTTGCCTCGAACAAATGCAATTCTGCGGTGCCCAAGCTCAATCAAGTATTCTGTGGCACTCCGGGCAGCCGCCTGATCATCAATCGTAACCGTTGCGTTTTTGTCGCGAATCCGATTCGGACCAATTCGAACTATTGGAATGCCCGCGTCGCTCACAATCTCACTAACAATTGGAACATTTGACATCGGCGGCATTAGAATCAAGCCATCAGGTTTTCCAGCCTTCACGAGATTGTCGCACCACGCGCGCAAAGTCTCTTCGTTTTCCGCCATCCCGGGGGTCACCATCGACACTGCCATGCGATAGCCACGCTCTTGGCAGGCCTGCAAAGCACCAAACTGGATTGCGTTTACGAAATTACTTCGCAGAGAATGGCTAACCAGATGAATCGTATAGGTTCGATTACTCCTCAGGTTCCGCGCTGATGCGCTTGGAACATATCCCAAAGCTTCGACCGACTTTCGAACCTTATCCCGCAAAGTTTCACGCACGTGAGGTTCATTGTTCAGAACCCTTGAGACCGTTTTTATCGAGACGCCTGCGTGCCGCGCGACATCAACCATTTTTGCCATTTTCAGCCCGTCCGTTCAGGTGCGCCTGGCGTCGCTTCGGCCCCGCCTAGTTTCTCGATAATGTCCGCGTGAATTTTTCGATCCAGTGGAAAAAACCATATCACGCACGAACTTATCAAGAGTAAAGTTGCTGGGCAAATTGCCATAAAGGCGACCAGGCCTTGTGCGGCTTCGGCAGATTGGAGCTCCATGCTGGAATCGTATCCGATCGCGGACAACATTACCCCAACCACAAACCCCATGAGGCCACCGGACATTTTCTGGACCACCAGCGCCGAGCCGAATACAACCCCTTCTGATCGACCACCCGTTGTGATTTGACCATACTCAACAGCGTCTGGAATGAATGACCAAAGCAAGACGGCAAATGCGCCCATTATGAACCCTAAAAGAATGATCTGCAGGGGCGTGCCGTGAATAACGAGTGGGCCGAAGGCCCAGAGATGAAACCCAATTGCTGCAACACCGAACGACGCCGCGGACCAGGCGAGCTTCTTATGAAAGAGGCGGATAAATATAGTCCAGAAAGGTACGCCGCACATCGATGCAATCGCAAACCCTGTTAAAATCACCTCCTTGTTCGCGAAGACTGGCTGGTTCGCCTCGATTAGAAAAACCATGGAAATCATGATCGAGGCTGTGGCACCCGACTGCAGAAATATGACGCAAAGCAGCAGCACAAGCGCGCGGTTTTTTAGGAGTGCGTTGACGAGATCGCCAAGCCGTAACGGCGTTTTTTGCGTGCCCGCTGGAAGGGGTTTTTCTGACGTCCCCAAAAAACAAGCGAGCAAGGACAAAGTAGCGACAATCGCACCGACGGTTATCGCCAACTGAAACCCGCTCGCAGTATACTGATCTTGTCCGCTAAAATGCCGCGCCAACGGAGGCAGGAGGTTGGAGACTGCCAACAAACCCGCAAACGCAAAAAACATCCTAACCCCTGAAAGCTCTGTTCTTTCAAGACTGCTAAAGGTAATTCTCGCTGACATGGCCGAGTAGGGAATCGCAACCAATGTGTAGGACGTCCTGAACAGTATCCCAGTCGCCACAAGCACGAATAACAATGTCATGCCTTGAAACGGGGGAATCCAAAACAGGGCCACGAACCCTATTCCGAGCGCGAAACTCCCATAGAGCAAGAATGGTCTATACGTGCCATGTTTTGTTCGGACCCGCTCCGAAAGAGATGCAACCACTGGATCAGAAACGGCGTCCCATAACATACCGATTAAGTAGATTGTTCCGGCGACCTCGGGCTTTAATCCGACAACAGTCGTGTACCAGTAGATCAGATAAAGGGACAATGTGTTCCAATAAATGTTCAACCCGAAATCGCCAATTCCGTATCCCGCTAGTCGGCGAAGCTTCGGCATGTCTCGGAATCCCATTGTCTCAATCAGCTCCCCTCATGCCATCATCCCACAATTAGGAACAGTATTGAGCAAACCACCAAACCACTTACGCTAATGAGGCCGGTTGAAACGGTCCATGTCCGGAGCGTTTCCTGTTCGTTGATCCCGAATAACTTTCCCACGAGCCAGAACCCAGAATCGTTCACATGCGATAAGCCAGTTGCTCCTGCTGCGATAGCGATCGTCATCAATCCCAACTGCGGTGCATTTAATCCAGCGGAACTCACAATTGGCGCAGCCAATCCCGCAGCAGTGATCATAGCAACCGTGGCGCTACCTTGCGCCAATCTGATTAGAAGTGCCAGAACGTATCCCGCAAGAATTGGGGTCAACCCGAGCGACAGGGTCATCTGCGCCAGCTGATCCCCAGCTCCCGTATCTACGAGAACCTGTTTGAAAGCACCGCCTGCACCGGTGACAAGGATAACAATCCCTGTCGGCTCAAATGACTTTTCGATAGCATCGCGCATCCGGACTTTGCCGGCTTCATCCCGCGGACGCAGCAGCAAGAATACTGCACCGCTCGCAATGAGTAGTGCCGAAAATGGGTGTCCTACAACGGTTATTATGTCTTTGGCGATACCGTCTGGCAGAACCAGACTTGCAAGCGTCCCAAAGAGGATCAGCACCAACGGTAGGAAGATCAAGAAAAGGACGCGCCCCGCCAATGGTGCGGGCGCTATCATCGCCTCTTCGGGTCTGTCGCGTTTGTGCAAATTGCCCGACGGCAAGAGCCCGCGTCTCGCCAAGACTCCGGCCCAAATCGGTCCGGCAATAGCCATGGAGATAAGCCCTGTTACCGCTCCGAACAGAATAACCCAACCAAGATCGGCGCCTATCAGCTCGGCAATTGCGATCGGCCCAGGCGTCGGCGGAATGAAGGCGTGGCCCACGGCCAACCCGGCGCAAAGCGGTAACCCAAATCCGAGAGCAACTACCCCAGTGCGCTTCGATAACGCGGATATCATGGGCATCAAAACGATCAGTGCAACATCAAAAAAAACCGGCGTCGCCGCGACGATGCCAAGACCGCCCATCAGCCATTTTTGACGCGTTGCGCTCGCGACTCTGGAAACACTCGCAGCTAGCGCACGCAGACCTCCGGAACTTTCAAGGATTGCGCCAAACAAGGCCCCAAGACCAATGATTGGAGCAATAAAACCAAGTGTTCCCCCCATCCCATTTCGAACGGCGTTGAACGCGTGCTCTGGTGACATGCCAGCAGCAAGCGCGCTTCCAATCGCGATGATCATTAGGGCTGCGAAAGCGTTCATTCGGGCGCGCAGAATCAATCCTAAGAGAACCGCAATGCCGGCCAATGTCGCAATAACCGCGCGGTATTCAGCGATTAGCTCCACTGGACGCCACGCGATTTGGTTCTGATTTTCAGGAGACGATCATGTGCGGTCATAAACAAGGTTTGTCCATCTTCGCCGAATGCACAATTTGCGGTGGCGCGCCCGGTATTGATGCGACCAAGAAGCTTTCCGTCGGCAGACAGAATTAAAACTCCGCCGGGACCAGTTGCGAACAGGACGCCGTCGGCGCCAACGCACAAGCCATCAAGCAATCCCGGTGCGGCATCCGCCATCAGCGAAGTCGCGTCAAACATCACACGATCATCCGAAACCGCACCAAATTTGTTGAAAACGATTTCGCGAACGAGACATGCGCTTGGATCCGATTGACTAATATACAAGCGGGTTTCGTCAGGCGACAAAGCAATGCCGTTTGGGAACGTCATATCCTCAACGATTTGATGAACCACCCCGTCCGGCGAAAGGCGATAAACCCCATTGAACCTTTGTTCCTTCAACGGTGATGCATCCAGCCCCTCGAGTCCATAAGGTGGATCCGTGAAGAAGAGCGTACCGTCAGAAGCCTCCACCACGTCATTTGGGCTGTTTAGTGCGTTCCCCTGATATGCTCCGATCAGGGTTTCGCGCTCCATGGTATCAAGACTCATGCGCTCGACCGCGCGACGACCATGGTTGCAGATAATTAGGCTACCATCGCGCGCAAACCACAATCCGTTTGCGCCGGGCTCGCGAAATCCAACCGCAGCGCCCTCAACTCCAGACGGATCCATAAACACCTGAACGCCATCATTTTGCGTCCACTTATAGGCAACATTGCTTGGGACGTCGGTGAAATAGAGCGCGCGCCGTTCGGTATCCCAAGTAGGTCCTTCAGCCCAAGTATAGCCACTGCCAAGCTCTTCACACGGGGCGTTCGGATCAATGTGATCTAATGCAGCTGCGTCAAACACCTCGATGTGTGGGGAGAAAAAATCACCCTTCTCGTGGGACACGCATCCACCAAGAGCGACTGTTGCACCGCCGGCCAGCAGGAAGGTGCGTCGTTTTATGCTCATTGAACTTGCACCGCAGTTTCTATCGCGGCCGCCGGAACATCTGTTTGGCCGTCCGCCAATACGTTTACCCGCACAGACTGGCGGATATCAGTAGAAGAAGCGCCGACAAAAAACTCAAGAGTCCCGGCCTCAAACTTCCAGGTGCCGTCCGCTTGATAAATCGCAGATTGTGCAGGAGAGACCTCAAACGAAACCGTTTTGCGCTCTCCTGCATCCAGCGCTATGCGTTTGAACCCCCGCAACTCCAACTTGGGCCGCGACACGGATGCAACCGGGTCGCGCATGTATAGCTGAACCACTTCTTCGGCACCGCGCGAACCGGTGTTTGTGACGGTTAGGCTTAGCGATACAGTTTCGCCTGAGGCCAATAAGGCATCCGAAACCGACAGCTCCCCGTAGTCGAAGTCAGTGTATGAAAGCCCATGCCCGAACGGATATAGCGGCGTGATCGGCAGATCGATATATCGGTTCGTGTCAATTGATAAATCAGGATCCGCTGGCCGCCCACTCGGCAGTTCCGAATACACGATCGGAGACTGGCCGGTTGCCCTTGGAAAGTCGACGGGCAAACGCCCAGCAGGAGATGTCTCACCAAACAGGACATCGGCAATCGCCGGCCCAGCCTCAACCCCAAGCATCCAGGTGTTGAGGATAGCGTCTGCGTTTTCGGCAACACTTGGTATCGCCAGCGGACGTCCTGTCACCAGAATCACGGTAACGGGTGTGTCAGTGGCAAATATCGCCTCCGCCAAAACCTTTTGGCTCTCGGGCATCGAGATATCGGAACGACTGCGAGCCTCTCCAGAAAGATCAAAATCTTCTCCGATGACCAAGAGTACATGATCAGCGCGCTCTGCAGCGCGCACGGCATCCTCGATACCCTCCAAGTCTACAGACCCGACAGGTGTTCCAGGGAGATAACTAATAGAACCCTCATTCTTCGCACCGCGCTGAATGCCCTCGAGAATGGAGATCACATCTTCGGATTGTCCGCGAGCTCGCCAAGAGCCTAGTTGGGTCAGTTTATCATCTGCCAACGCTCCGACGACGAGTAGATTGGAGTTGTCGTTCGACTGAAGCGGCAAGGCCCCATTTTCGTTCTTCAGCATCACAATTGAGCGCGCCGCGATGCGGCGTGCTTCTGCACGATGAGTGTCCGTCAGCAAACTTGCCGCTTCCCGCTCCGCATCGTGATAGGCCATTGGATTATCGAACAAACCCAAGCGCTCTTTGGCTGTCAAAATTCGGCCAACCGCGAGGTCGAGGTCCCCAAGAAGAGCTGGATCGCTTTCAATCGCAATCGCCAGCTCTTCGCCAAAAATTCCGCTTGTCATGTCCATATCGACGCCAGCTTTCAGTGCCAACGCACCAGCGTCTGCGCGCGTTTCGGCCACGCCGTGATTCATGAGCTCCGCAATCGCATTCCAATCTGAAACGATCACACCGTCAAAGCCCCACCGCTCACGCAAGATTCCGTCAATTAGATGTTCATTGCTTGTTGTAGGGACACCAGAAATATCATTGAAAGCGGTCATAAACGACCCGGAACCGGCTTCCGTTGCCGCATAGAATGGCGGTAGATAAATTTCGTGCAGTGTCGCCTCAGAGATGTCGGCGGCCCCGTAGTCACGCCCGCCCAAAGCCGCGCCATAGGCGCCTAAGTGCTTCGTAGCCGCCAACATTGTATTACCTGCGCCTAAGTTACCGCCTTGATACCCCTGCACCTGAGCAACAGCCATTCGACTTCCAAAGTAGGGATCGGAACCAGCGCCTTCGACAATGCGTCCCCAACGCCCATCGCGGGCGATATCGACCATCGGAGCAAAGGTCCAGTGAAGGCCGGATGCCGTCGCCTCTTCAGCAGAAATTCGGGCTGCGCTTTTCCAGTCAGCCGGCTCCCAAGTACTGGCCAGCGCGAGCGGCACCGGGAAGATCGTGCGGTACCCGTGCACCACATCCATCGCGAACAGGAGGGGAATACCATGTGCACTTTCCTCTATCGCCACTCGCTGCAGTTCTCCGAGTGGCTCTGCACCAGCGACGTGAAGATAAGACCCCACTCCTCCGCGACGCACACGGTCAAACTCATCCGGTGTCAATTTTGAGTTTAGGTTCTTACTCCGTCCTCCTGCCGCCTGAACCAGTTGCCCGAGTTTCTCGTCAACGGTCATGACAGTTAGCAATCCATTCACGCGCGGACTGAACGATTCAGCAACGGCTGCGTCGACTTCGGTCTCCAATACAGGAATGGCCTCACTGGAGGCACATCCAGCGCTCAAACACAGTGCCGCAATCGCGGCGCCCAGACGGTGACTCACAAGCTTTCCTCTCAATTTGGTCTCTCGGAGAGCATCGCTCACGCGCAGTGACAGTGCCGCACAAGAGAGTGCAATCGGCGTGTTCGCTGACCTCATCCGCATAGATTTCTCTCTCCCGAAAATTTTCATTGACTACGTTGTCAATTTCATATTGCATCCCAAAGTTGTCTCTCGTTGTCAATCGTCATTTTCGAACGAATGTGCAAAGGGCCGGCAAAAAATTTCTGTGGGAGGATATGAGCGGAATGAAGCCTCAAGTGAAATCTGGATTTACGCCCCTGGCGGTCACCTTAAGCATGCTCGCGTCAGTCGGAGTTTGCGTATCTTGCAGTGGAGGGGCGAACTTCGAAAGCTCGAGCCCGTCCGCGGCCGCGCCTACGGAGATCCCGTCGATTGATCCTTCTAACTGGCCGGAGATTACAACACCTCCGTTAAACCCCGAAATTGAGGCGCACATAGACAGGCTCATCGCCGCAATGAGCGTGGAGCAAAAGGTCGGCCAAGTCATTCAGGCTGATAGCGGCTCGGTAACGCCAGAACAGGTCAAGCAGTACCGGCTCGGATCCGTGTTAAGTGGTGGAAACTCGGCGCCAGGGCCCCTGCCCTACGCGGATGCAGAAACTTGGCTCACCGCCGCTGATGCTTATTTTGAAGCGTCGATTGACCTGGAAGGTGTTGACGTTGCGATCCCAATCATTTGGGGCATTGACGCCGTTCACGGGCACGCCAATTTGCGCGGCGCGACAGTGTTTCCGCACAATATCGGGCTTGGTGCAGCGAACAATCCTGACCTCATAGAAGAGATCGCTCGTGTTACGGCGCGCGAACTCAGTGTCTCCGGTCACGACTGGACATTCGCCCCGACCCTCGCGACGCCGCAAAACGATCGATGGGGACGCACATATGAAGGCTTCTCGGAATCACCTGAAATTGTTGCATCTTATGCCGACCGCATTGTCTACGGGCTTCAAGGTCGTATCGACGCTGAAGACTATATGGGCGCTGGACGCGTCCTGACCAGCGCCAAGCATTTCATCGGTGATGGTGGAACCGAGAATGGCACTGACCAGGGTGATGCGAAAATCAGTGAGGCCGAACTGCGCGATATTCATGGGGCGGGGTATGTCTCAGCCGTCTCCGCTGGCGCGCAGACCGTGATGGCGAGCTTCTCGGCCTGGCACGGCGAGAGAATGCACGGACACAAGGCTCTGATGACGGATGTTCTGAAAGGACGCATGAATTTCACCGGGTTCATTGTCGGCGATTGGAACGGTCACGCCCTTATCCCCGGCTGCACCGCAACAGATTGTCCAGAATCTTTGAATGCGGGCCTCGATATGTATATGGCGCCCGATAGCTGGGAAGGCTTGTGGCACTCCACGCTCAAGCATGTGAAGTCTGGTCGGATCTCAGAGGAACGATTGAATGATGCCGTACGACGCATACTACGCGTCAAACTAACATACGGGCTATTCGACAAGCCTAAACCCAGTGAGCGCCCTTACGCTGGAGACGAAACCATCTTGGGCTCTCTCGAACATCGCGCGGTAGCACGCCAAGCGGTTCGGGAGTCGCTGGTCTTGTTGAAGAATGAGGGCAACCTCCTGCCGCTTTCTGCGGATCAGACTATCCTCGTTATTGGAGACGGAGCGGATGATATTTCTAAAGCTTCAGGCGGCTGGACACTGTCTTGGCAAGGCGGTGGTTTTCCTAATTCTGAGTTCCCGAATGGCGAAAGCATTCTTTCCGCGATTAAGGATGCGGTGAGTGCCGCAGGCGGCCGTGTGATCTTCGATCCGATCGGCACGGTTATGGACGATATTGACGTTGTGGTCGCCGTCTACGGCGAAGATCCATACGCCGAGTTTCAAGGTGATTTGACTCATGTTGATTTTGTTCCGAACGATTTCGATACCCAACGTCTCGCCGCTTACAAAGAAGCGGACATTCCCGTCGTTTCGGTATTCTTATCGGGTCGACCGCTTTGGACGAATCCCGAAATCAATGCTTCCGACGCCTTTGTTGCTGCGTGGCTTCCAGGTAGTGAGGGCAGCGGCGTTGCGGATCTCTTATTCCAAACCGATCCAAGCTTTGATTTTAAAGGTCGGCTTTCCTTTTCATGGCCCAAACGCGCAACAGATGCGGAGGTCAACGCGCATCGGCCTGATTATGATCCACTGTTTCCGTTAGGATACGGCCTGTCTTATGGCGACACTGGGCACGTCGGTGAATTGCCGGAAGACTCCGGTCTTTCTGCAGAAGATACGCAACCAACTGGCGTGTTCTTCACGAAAGGAACGGTGCCTCAGCCTTGGATGTTCAAAGTGGACGATGCGCCAATTGACAGCCTGCCGTTCGCGACAGGCGCTCTTGCAGTTTCAACTTATGACAAAGACGCGCAGGAAGATTCACTTCGGATAGATTTCACGGGCGATGGCGACGCGTTTGTACTTGCCGCGGGTTACTCGCATGACTTTTCACGCGAATCCAACGGCGCCATGGAACTCGCGTTTGACGCGCGCTTGCTGGCCGGTGGATCAAACGTTGAAGTGGGTATGGGATGCAAGAATGATCCGGCCTGCATCCCGCGCCTTCCGGTCACTCTAACCACCGAATGGTCGGAAATCAGGCTGACGCTGAGCTGTTTCCAAGACCGCGGCGCGGACATGGCTGAAATCGATACAGGCTTGCTCATCCAAGGTCAGCCGGGACAAAGCATTGGCTTGTCGAATGTTCGCATTGCGTCGGATCTAAACGCCCAACAAGACTGCGGCTTGTAAAGAGTCGTGGGGTCAAAAAGGAATAGCACAAAACTAGGGAGATCTGGTCCATGGCGCTAACACTCATTGATTGGATCATTGTCGGTTTTTACGCGCTCGCTCTGCTTTCCATTGCGATATTCGTGTCCCGCGAACCCGCGGGCGAAACGAAGGATACGGAAGATTACTTCCTTGCAGGTAAGTCACTCCCTTGGTGGGCGATTGGAGCGTCTTTGATCGCGGCAAATATCTCAGCCGAGCAGATCATTGGGCAATCCGGACAAGGCTTTGTCGTTGGTCTTGCTATCGCCGCCTATGAGTGGCAGGCGGCGATTGTACTGCTAATCGTCGCGAAGTACTTCCTACCAATTTTCCTAAAGCGAAACATCTACACGATGCCACAATTCCTCGAGACCCGCTTTGGCGGCGAGGTTAAGAGCATCATGGCAGTATTTTGGATCTTGCTCTACACCGCTGTGAATCTGACTTCGATTCTATGGCTGGGTGGCCTTGCCATCAGCGTTGTCACGGGGTGGGCGGTTTTGCCCGCCATGGCGGCTCTGGCTGCATTTGCAGTTCTTTATTCTCTATATGGCGGTCTCAAAGCCGTCGCACTTACCGACATTATCCAAGTCGTCATCCTAATTATTGGCGGATTTGCAATCACCTGGATCGCGCTAGAATTGGTTGGAGGTAAAACTGGGGCTTTGGGCGGTCTTTCGACACTCATGGCGGAAATTCCTGGCCATTTTGAAATGATCCTGGCTCCTGACCATCGCAATTATAAAGATCTTCCTGGCATATGGACTTTGCTTGGTGGGCTATGGGTCCTGCATTTCTCATATTGGGGATTCAACCAATATATCATCCAGCGCGCTCTTGGTGCTGAGAGCCTTCAAGAAGCGCAAAAAGGGCTTGCCTTCGCCGCGTTCTTGAAGCTGCTCATCCCTATAATTGTCGTCATTCCCGGCATCGCCGCATTATGGCTTGCACAACAAGGAACACTCGATTTTGATGCATTGAGCAGCTCACCAGACAGCACGTATGGCGCCCTGATGACCCTCGCACCCGCTGGTCTACGCGGCCTTGTCTTTGCCGCACTCATCGCCGCGATTGTCTCTTCGCTTGCCTCCATGATGAATTCGATTTCTACAATTTTCACCATGGATATCTATCGCGACTACATAGCGCGCGACCGCTCTGAGCAGCATTATGTCACCATCGGACGGATCACCGCATTTGCAACCATGATGATCGCATTGGTGCTGGCACAGCCCTTTTTGGGAGGCATGGAGAGCGCTTTTCAAACCATTCAAGAATATACCGGCTTTATTGCGCCAGGAATTGTCGCTGTTTTTCTATTAGGCTTTTTTTGGAAACGCGCGAACACAGCAGGCGCCTTCGCTCTATTGATCAGCTCCATCTTGCTCAATCTCGCCGCAAAATTCGGCCTGCCCGATGTGCCGTTCGTGCTGCGGATCTGGGTGGTCTTCTTGATCTGCTTAGTAATCGGCGTTGCGGTGTCCCTGACCACTCGACCACCGCACCGAGATCAACCGGTCGACATCACAGGGATATCATTTAGGACGCACCATGGCTTTAACATCGCAGCGATCCTGATCGGCTTCATTTTAGTCCTCATTTATGTCGCGTATTGGTAACCAGCGAATGGCCAGCAAAGCGCTAATCATCATTATGGGAGCTTCGGGCAGCGGCAAAACGACCATTGGACAAGCACTGCATCACGAGATCGGAGGGCATTTCGTCGAAGCCGATGATTTTCATTCAGCGGCAAACATCAAAAAAATGTCTTCCGGAACGCCTTTAAATGACGAGGATCGTCAGTCTTGGGTGAAGGCTATTGTCGAGCACATCAATGGACGGTCTGAGTCGACCATCACGCTCGCATGCTCAGCGCTGACACCTTATGTGCAAGCGGAGCTTAAGCGCGCGCAGGACCGTCAACTTGTATGGCTGTATCTCGAAACCGACAAATCCTTGCTACAAGAACGCATGTCCACTCGGCAGCACTTTATGCCCCAGAGCCTGATTGACAGCCAAATTAAGGCCCTCACTCCACCGGTTGAAGCCATCAAACTCGATGGTTCCCTCCCGGTTCGCGAGTTGGTGAACCAATGTAAAGCAAGTATGGGTCGAAAACCGATAGGCCAATAGGGATTGTCAGCTCTGGCTCGCAATTCTGTTACAAGGGCACAGCGATCAATCGTTCGATTGTTTCTGCCCACCAAGCCAGATGCTCGGTCCGCTTATTGGCAGATCTGAGACCAACGCTGCGCCTAAAAGCCTCGCCGTAGAGCGGTGACAAAGCGAGGTCTTGGTGCACGCTCGCCATCACATGTCGAATAGTGTCATCGGTTGTGGTAGGGTTTTGGTTCTGCCGAATGAGCACATCGATTACCGGTTTCAGAATTGGCGCGCCTTTATCGCGCCAACCGGATTGTGAGGCCGCATGCGCGAGTTCGGCGTAGCCGTGTCTATATAGTCCATCCAGGTCTTCAATCAGCGCGCCAATGTCGGCGTTTCTGTCCGTCCATTTCGCCACGAGTGATCTAATCGCATCGCGTACTTGAGATACGACATGCTCCATCAGCGCACTCAAGAGCCCTTCGCGATTGCCGAAATGGTGAGCGATTGCAGCATCGGTCACGCCTGCGCGGCGCGCTACTGCGCGCATCTGAACACCGCGCAGACCTTCTTCGACGAGAAGACTTTGGGCGCAGTTTAGGAACAGTTGTTTCGCGTCTTCAGGTGATCTTCGGATGCGGGTTTTGCTGCGGAGAGGCATTTGAAGATCCGATACCTTGACTGGTCAATTTAGTTATGTCAGTTACTTTGATTAGTCAAGGTATATGACATGGAACGCTTAGAATTAGAGTCTTCGGGTACACGATTGGTGGCGTCTCAGAGTGGAGAGGCGCCCGAAATTCTTCTACTCCATGCAGGCGGCGAGCGCCGCCATGTATGGCAACCCGTCCAAGCGCGGCTATCGCGATCTGGCATCACTTCCATTGCTTATGACCAGCGTGGGCACGGAGAAAGCGGCGGCTCAGTTGGCGATGGCATCCATGCCTTCGCAGAAGACGCCAAAGTCATGTTGCACGCCCATCCCAGCATTCACGTGGTGGTTGGTGGCTCGCTGGGGGGTCTCTCCTTGTTGCTGACGGCCGCCGAAGAATCTGCGCAAAAGCGTCTTTCCGGTTTGGTGTTGGTCGATGTGGTGCCAGCGCCGGATCCAAGTCGTGTCCGGTCATTCTTGTCGAGAGAAGGCCAGGGCTTAGCGCAATCGCCTTTGGTCGATAACATCCTGTCGAAGTCCGACCTGTTCATTAAGGCCGCAACAAATTTGGCGTTGCCCTTACTGCTGGTGCGAGCCGGACAGATGGGACCGATGTCAAACGATGAGGTTCGACGCCTTCGCGAACTCTGCCCGCAATTGAGAGTTGCCCATGTCGATGCGTCAGGACATCTGATTGCACGTGATGCGCCACTCGAACTGGCAGATATCATCTTAGACTTTTCGCAGGCAGAAAGCGTTAGAGAACGCCATCTGTGTATCGCTCGCTACTAGAGAATTGCGTCCACGTTTTGTCCGCCCGACCGCTCAGTGGGAGGACCAAGTTTATGTCGATGAACGCGATACATCGGGCGACTTAAGATGCTGCTCTATAGACCGCTTTGACACGGAGCGCCCAAATGTCATTTTTCTAGCGGGGTTAAGTTTGCCGGCTTTTGTAAGACCCGACATTTTACAAGATTGTGTTGCAAAAAGATGGCGGAGAGAGAGGGATTCGAACCCTCGGAACGCTTGCGCGCTCAACGGTTTTCGAGACCGTCCCGTTCAGCCACTCCGGCACCTCTCCGAGGGCCGACGAGGTAGCGCTGACGAGAAATCACTGCAAGCCCTGTTTTTCATGCGTAAGAGGGTTTGACTCTGTCGCGTGTTTGGTGTTTATCCGCGCCTTCATGCCCGCGCCGGGTTCGGCAGCGGCAAAGTTTCATTTTTTGAGTTCTGAGAAGGACGAGCGCCATGTTCGCGGTCATTAAGACAGGTGGCAAACAGTATAAAGTTGCCGAAGGCGATGAGATCGTCATTGAAAAGCTCGCCGCCGATGCGGGCGAAAGTGTCACATTTGAAGACGTATTGATGCTGGGCGACGATAAGAAAGTCACCATCGGTGAGCCGATTGTGGCCGGCGCCAGCGTGGTTGGCACAGTGGCTGAACAGCGCAAAGGCGCTAAAGTCATCATCATGAAAAAGCGTCAGCGCAATACGTACCGACGCAAAAAAGGCCATCGCCAGCTTGAGACTGTCGTGACCATCGACTCGATCCTGGCCGACGGTAAGAAATCGCCAGCGAAGAAGAAGGCCGCGCCGAAGAAAGAGGCCGCACCAAAGGCCGAAGCGGCACCAAAAGCCGAGGCGAAAGCGCCAGACGCCAAGAAAGATGAAGCCGCGAAGCCAGCCGCGAAAAAGGCGGCGCCAAAGAAAGAAGCGGCACCAGCTAAAGCTGACGACCTGACCAAGATGAAGGGTCTCGGCAAAGTGTTCGCAGGTAAGCTAGAAGCTGAAGGCATCACCACTTTCGCGCAAATCGCGAAGATGAAGGCAGCAGACATCGAAGCGCTGGAAGAGAAAATCGGCGCCTCTGGTAAATTTGAGAGCAACGACTGGGTCGCCCAGGCGAAAGAGCTCGCGAAGGGTTAAGTTTTCAGCTATACGCTGAAGCACAAGATTGGAGACCGGATATGGCTCATAAGAAATCAGGCGGCTCGTCGAAGAACGGACGCGATTCAAATCCTAAATACCTTGGCACCAAGAAGTATGGTGGCGAGCACGTGATTCCGGGCAACATCATTATCCGCCAGCGCGGCACCAAGACCTATCCAGGTCGCGGCGTCGGCATGGGCAAAGACCATACGCTTTACGCGCTGGTCGAAGGCAAAGTCGAGTTTACGCGCAAGCGCAATAACCGCCAGTACGTGTCAGTGACACCGCTTGCGGACGCAGCAGAATAGCGCGGTCGTACAGGGCCGCCGGGTGGTGGCCAAAGAGTTCCAAAGGGAGGCAGGCCACTGCCTCCCTTTTTCTTTGCCTCCCTGATGGAGACGTCAAATGGCGAGATCGTTTGAGTTCAGATCGGAGCGTTTCTTGATGCGCCCGCCCGAAACCCGGGATGCACGGCAGATTGCCTGCTGTGTGAATGACATGACCATGGCGCGCAATCTTGCCCGTCTGCCTCATCCTTATGCGCCGAGCGATGCGCTCGACTGGGTCGCCTATGCCGATAAGGCGCGCGCGCAAGGATCGGAATTCGCCTTTGTCATCACCCATGAAGAAGCCGGCGTGATCGGATCGGTTGGGTTCAATCGCGCACAAGGCGAGGCCTGGGAGATTGGCTATTGGGTCGATAAGGCTGTGCAGGGCAAAGGGGTCGCCACTGAAGCCGCGCAAGCGCTTCTGACCTGGGCCGAGCGCGAGTTTGGCGTCACCAAATTCGTCGCCGGTCACTTCCAGGACAATCCAGCCTCCGGCCGGGTTCTGGAAAAGCTCGGCTTTCAACGAGTCGGGGAAAAGCAGCTCTATAGTTTAGCCCGCGGCGGAAAAGATTTAGCATGGCGGTACGCGCTGGGCGCTTCTCCAGAAGTTGCCATGGGTGCAGCGCACTGAGGGAAGGTCTATGGCTGATCCGATCATCTTGAAGACGCGGCGCATGCTGTTGCGCCCGCCCTTTATGGACGATGCTCCGCAAATTGCGGAACGGGTCGGCTTGAAGGAGGTGGCCTGGAATCTCGGTCGCGTACCGCATCCTTATCAGATTTCCGATGCCGAAGACTGGCTTCAGGATGTGCCTTCCAGGTGGGAGGAGGACACGGCCTATGTGCTCGCCATGACGCGGCGGGGAGAAGGTGTGATTGGCTGTATCAGCCTGCGTCTGATGCCAATGGATGTCTGGGAAATCGGGTACTGGCTCGGCAAACCCTGGTGGGGCCAGGGCTATGCCACCGAAGCCGCCACAGCCCTGCTTGACTGGGCGGAGCGCGAACTCTCCATCTCGCGCTTCGCGTCAGGACATTTTACAGATAATCCAGCGTCTGGCCGCATCTTGACCAAGCTCGGCTTCATTCGTGCCGGTGAAACTGAATTATACGGCCCGGCGCGCGGCGGCAAATTTCCTTGCGTTCGCTATGCCAAGGGGATCGAGCCGGATCTGGCTGTAAAACTCGCCGCACATTAGGGCCAGCGGCCAACCAGCTGCTCTGGATTGTACAGGGAGCTTGCGTCGACCGCGGCAAGATCGGCCTCGATCGCACGAAGGTCAGCCTCAAAATCAGAATTGGACTCATCGGCCTCAAGCGCGCGACTGAACGCAATCAGTTTTTGCCGCAAGGCCGCGTGTTCCGCCTTGGGAAACCGCTCATGAATCCGGCCCGCGGCGGCCCGCATCGCATTGGTGTAAGCGGACGTTCGCGGGGCGTCTTGCGTGAGGCCCGCACGAACAAGCTGGATCTCGCGCGGCCACGATACCGGCTCAAGCTGATCCGCATCGCAAGTGGTATCGTCCAGGGCCCGAATGTAAGCCGCGAGGTCCGAAACAGTATCCTGGTCAGGCGCCGTCCCCGAAAACTCTTCGATAATCTGAGCCGAGAGAAATGATTCCAGTAAACCGGGGTCGGAACGGTCGACACGCGATCGCCCCTCCACGCTTGCAAGGTCTGGAATGGGGACAGGATTGAACACCTGATCCGCCCTCAATTTGGAGAAAAGACCATGTGTGACATCGGCGGTGCCCGGGGCACCTGAAATTCCGGTAAAGACAAAATCAGGATTGCCGCGGCCATTACGATGACAGGCGGCGCAGCTCAACCCCGCC
>JBCCVQ010000015.1:0-117097 GCA_039194965.1 Pseudomonadota bacterium
AAAAAACCCCGCAGCCGAAGCTGCGGGGTTTCTGATTTGGTTTGTGTGTGGCGCTTACTTAGAGACAGAAGCCACAACACCGGCGCCGACCGTGCGGCCACCTTCGCGGATCGCGAAGCGCAGACCCTGGTCCATGGCGATGGGCTGGATCAGCTCAACGCTCATTTTCACATTGTCGCCGGGCAGAACCATTTCCTTGTCCGCTGGCAGGGTGACAACACCGGTCACGTCTGTCGTACGGAAGTAGACTTGTGGACGATAATTGGTGAAGAATGGCGTGTGACGACCACCTTCTTCTTTCGTCAGGATATAGGCTTCCGCTTCAAACGTCGTGTGCGGCGTGATCGACCCTGGCTTACACAGAACCTGACCCCGCTCAACGCCTTCACGGTCGATGCCGCGGATCAGTGCGCCGATATTGTCGCCAGCTTGACCTTGGTCGAGCAGCTTGCGGAACATTTCAACACCAGTCACAGTGGTTTTTTGCGTGTCGCGAATACCAACGATCTCAACTTCTTCACCGACTTTGACGATGCCCGTCTCAACCCGTCCGGTGACAACCGTACCGCGGCCTGAGATTGAGAACACGTCCTCAACCGGCATCAGGAAAGGCTGGTCGATCGGACGATCTGGGGTTGGAATATACTCATCCACAGCCGCCATCAGTTCGATGATCTTCTCTTTACCGATATTGTCGTCACGGCCTTCAACCGCGGCCAGAGCAGAGCCAGCTACGATTGGAATATCGTCGCCTGGGAATTCGTAAGAGCTCAGAAGCTCGCGAATTTCCATCTCAACCAGCTCGAGCAGTTCTTCATCGTCAACTTGGTCAACTTTGTTCATGAAGACAACCAGCGCCGGCACGCCAACCTGACGGGCCAGCAGAATGTGCTCACGGGTCTGTGGCATTGGGCCGTCAGCTGCGTTCACAACCAGGATCGCGCCGTCCATCTGCGCCGCACCGGTGATCATGTTTTTCACATAGTCAGCGTGTCCAGGGCAGTCGACGTGAGCGTAGTGACGGTTTTCCGTCTCATACTCAACGTGCGCGGTATTGATGGTGATGCCGCGAGCTTTTTCTTCAGGCGCGCTATCAATGTCTTCGTACGAGCGCTTCTCAGCACCCGTGACATCTGCCAGCACCATGGTGATCGCTGCGGTCAGCGTTGTCTTACCGTGGTCCACGTGTCCAATCGTGCCGATGTTCACGTGCGGCTTATTACGCTCAAACTTCTCTTTGGCCATGCCAGGCCTCCTTTTCTCAAGTGTCCGGCCCACCGGACGTTGGTCCTTTCTCAGAGCGGGCCAGAAGAGTCCCGTTGAAGCGGGCCACATACACATGCCCGACGCAGGTTTCAAGCACCTATAATGCAGCCGTATGCAGACAATTTGCAGATGGCTTGGAAAACAGTTGACAAACAGGACCAAGATAGGGCCAACCCTGCCCCCATGACGCAGCGACACACCTTCACTGTCTTCTCAGATAAAACCGCCCTGCAGCAAGCTGCTGCGGACTGGATCGCCGAGGCATTACGCGATGCGCTTACCCGCCGTGGCAGTGCGGTCTTCATGGGCTCCGGCGGGCGCACGCCAGGACCGATCTACGAGACGCTCTCTCACGCCGACCTCGATTGGGCGAATGTTCAAGTCGGCCTGTGCGATGAGCGTTGGGTCGATAAGGATCATCCGGCTTCAAATGGTGCAATGATGCAGCGCACCCTGTTGCAAAACCAGGCGGCCTTAGCCGCGTACCATCCGATGAAGATTGATGGCGACGACCCATTTGCTGCTATTGAAGCAGTAAATGACCTCTATTTAGATGCCAGTCTCACCGACGTGATGTTGCTGGGTATGGGCCCAGATGCGCACACACTTTCTTGGTTTGAAGGCGGTCGAGGATACGCAGATGCGGTTGATCCAGACACAACCTCTGTGGTCGCCGCTGTGGAAGCAATTGAAAGCGAAGTCACGGGCCCGAATCTTTTACGAATGACGCTTACCCAACCTTGCGTCGCCTATGCGCGGCAAGTGCTGTTATTGATCACCGGCGCCGACAAGCGCGAAGTGTTCGAATCAGCCCCCGCGGACACGCCGGTGAGTTTAATGAAACGCGCCGCTGGAGCAGCGCTAACAGTGTTTTACTGCGACTAGGACAAATAGGATGACGACGGATACGCTTAATCAACTCGCGGAAACGATTCGCAAAACGGCCCTTTCTGAGCTTGCGGCGTCAGCGACAGATTCCACCCTCAGCGCGGCGGGTTGGACCATCGACATGTCACGGCACTACCTGTCCGAAGACGTTCAATCAGCGTTGTTCGAAAAGGCCCATGCAACGGGACTTGGCGGTGCCATCGAGCGATTATTTTCAGCCGCTATTGTCAATCCGTCGGAAGACCGCCCTGCCCTGCATTGGGCACTGCGGATGCCGCCTGAGAGCGATCTGACCAAATCAGAGCATGATACCACGGTGCAAGCCTTGGCGAAGGCGCGGGCACTCGCCTCAACTGGTGAGTATTCTGCGATCGTTCATATTGGCATCGGCGGTTCAGATTTTGGACCGCGACTATACGCTGACGCATTTGCAGATCACCAACTGCCCGGTCTGGACCTTAGATTTTGCGCGAATGTGGATCCACTCGACCTTGAACTCGCTTTGCGCGGGCTATCGCCGGACAAAACCCTGATCATCGGTATTTCAAAATCTTTTGGAACCGAAGAAACACTTTACAATCTAGGGCGCGCTCGCGCTTGGCTTGAAAAGGCGCTCGGGGCCGACCGCGCAGCACGCCATTTGCTATTGGTCACAGCGAACCCGGACCGCGCGACCGCTTGGTTAGGGGGCATCCAAGCACAGACTCTCGGCATGCCGATCAGCGTCGGAGGCCGATATTCGATTTGGTCAGCGGCGTCAGTTGCTGTGATGACGAGTTTTGGCGCAGACACCTTTGAGCGATTCCTAGCGGGCGCCGCGGAAATGGACATACATGTCAAAACCGCGCCCATTGAACAGAATGTAGCCGCCCGGCTCGCCCTTCTGGATTTCTGGAACACCAGTTTCCTTGGGTTTGAGTCTCGGGCTGTGCTTGCTTATTCGCGGCGGCTTCGAATGCTGCCGACTTATTTGCAGCAATTGGAAATGGAATCGAACGGAAAATCTGTTGGCCCGACGGGGGCGAATGCGCCCCTTTCGACGGCGCCACTGCTATGGGGTGGCGAGGGCTCGGTGGGGCAGCATTCCTATCACCAATGGCTTCACCAGGGCACGCATATTGTACCGACTGAGTTTATACTTGCACCCGGCAGTCAAAGCGATCCGGAAGGCGTTGAGGCACTCACCGCGCATGCCCTGGCTCAGGCAGAAGTCTTGGCGAATGGCCGCAGTCTTGACGAAGTAAAATCAGAAGAGCCCGAGCTCAGCGATGAAATTGCCCGCCAAAAAGTGCATCCTGGTGGTCGACCGTCGACCTTCATGTCGACCGAAGTTTTGACGCCAGAGCGTTTGGGCGCATTGATCGCCTTGTACGAGCATCGCACATATCTGGCGGGCGTTCTTTGGCAGATTAACAGCTTTGACCAATGGGGCGTTGAACGCGGTAAGACGATGGCGACGCGGCTCAAACCTGCTCTGCGGGGTGAAGCGCAGGCTTCAGATTCCGCAACGCAGCGATTGATTTCGCAACTTTAGACGCGGTCACTCCGGCGTATGCGGCGGTCTCAGGCAATTCTGGTCAAAACACGCAGCAGCAAATCTCCGCATGCGCGGGGATGAGCGGAAAACTGCAAATAAGTTTTGGCTTACGCGATCTTGTCGACTTGCGTGAAGTCCAGATCGACCGGCGTGGCGCGACCAAAGATCGACACGTTGACTTTCATCCGGCCGGTCTCAGGATCGAATTCCTCAACCGTGCCTTCGAACCCTTGGAACGCGCCTTCATTGACTCGGACTTCTTGGCCAATCTCGTAGACAATGGTTGGCTTCGGACGTTCTTCAATCGGCTCATCAGAGGTGCCAAGGATTCGGTCGACTTCGCGCTGTGGGACAGGCAAAGGTTTCTTACCGCCATCCGCACCGAGAAAGCCTGTGACTTTCGGCGTGTCTTTCACCAAGTGATACACATCATCAGTCAGACGCGCTTTCATCAGCACATAGCCCGGAAAGTAGCGACGTTCGATCGTTTTCTTCTTGCCGCGAACGACTTCCACCACTTCTTCTGTGGGGACTTCAAGTTCCTCGACCATGTCTTCCAAGCCCTTCATCGCGGCTTGATCGCGGATTGCCTGCGCCACCTTCTTTTCGAAGTTCGAATAGGCGTGGACGATGTACCATTTTGCCTCAGCCATGGGCGAAGCACTCCTTATTATGTGGTCTAACTGCCCAGACCGGTGAGCAAACGAATGACCCAAGCAATTAACTGGTCAGACAAGAATAAGAACATCGCGACTATGATCGACATCACGACCACCATAATCGTCGCCTGAATCGTTTCAGGCGTCGACGTCCAGGTCACTTTGCGGCCTTCCGCTTCGACCTGGCGGGCGAAGGTAATTGGACCAACGCTTTTCTTTTTGTCCTTGTCGGCCATTCTCAAAAATCCTGACTTTCGGGGTAATCCGGCTCCATACTGCGCATTCATGCGCTTGTGAAGTCACTTGGGTGTAAACGCTGTAAATCGCAAGCTAAGACCTGCGCGCTTGACCAAATTCTTGTACCGACAAACCCGGCGTTTCAACATCGATCGCAAACAGGCTACCCGCCATCGGTTGGCGATCAAGTGCGGCGTCGCTTAGACCCACCCGCGCACTTGTGACATAGAGTGTATTCAGTTCAGGGCCGCCAAACGCGCAGCTTGTGGGGCGTGAGACCGGCATTTGGACGATCTGATCAATGCTGCCATCCGGCGCATAGCGGACCACACGAGAGCCAGCCCATTGGGCGTTCCACAAATAACCGTCAGCATCGACGGCTGAGCCATCGGGATAACATCCCGCTTCCAAAGTTGACGCAAAGACACGGCGATTTGAAAGCGCGCCTGTTTCCGCATCGTAGTCAAACGCGAGAATCATCTGCTCGGCACTGTCGCAGGTGTAGAATGTCTCGCCGTCAGGTGAAAACTGCATTGTGTTGGTGACGAGAACTTCCGGCAGGCCAATGCGATCTAGCGACATATCTGGAGCAAATCGAAAATACTGGCCTTCTGGCTCGGTCTCCGAGTCATCCATGGTTCCGAACCAAAAACTCCCATCGGGGGCTAATCCGCCATCATTGGTGCGGAATCCAGGAGGCTCATTGAGTTTGCAAATGGGTTCGTAATCCTCGGTCGCGGTATCGTATCGCCCAACTTCGAGATCTCCGATCATGATCAACCCACCATCGGCGAGCGCTAATGCACTCGCATGCACGGGTAAATCATATCGCCGTGTATTGCCTGTACGCGGATTGTGCCGATGCAGTTTGGCGCGTTTGATATCGACCCACCATAGAAAGCCTTCGGAGGGGCTCCATAGCGGTCCCTCCCCCAACAAACACCCCGTCGGCGCGACGCAGCGAACTTCGCTCAATGTGATTCTCCGATGATAATCGACGGCCCGATCTCATCTGAGCGAGCCGACTTGTCAATCGTGCTCTGGTTGAGCCCGCAAACCATTGAGAATCAGATCGATATGGGTTTCGAAATAGGCGTCTAAATCAATCGGTTGAAAGGGATCGAAAACTTGTTTCCAGATTCCGGCGATCAGAGCGCCAGCGGCAATGTTTTGCATTAATCCGTGGCCTTCCATCTTACGAAATTCGCCGCTCTCCACACCTTGTTGGATGATGCTATTGACCATTGCCTGGCCACGAGACAGGACATTCGCGTGATAAAATTCGGCGAGGTGGGGAAAGTTTGGGCCTTCCGACATGATGAGCCGCATTATTTGTCGGCGTTCATCATCTAAGATTTTGGTGTAGAAAAACGTAAGATGTGTGCGCAAACGTTCAATCGCCGTGGCTTTCTCATTCCCCGAGATCTCCGCCACATTATCCAGCATCGGCACCATTTTGGCTTTGACCATTCCTTCGAACAATTTCTCTTTGCTCTCAAAATATAGATAGACTGTCCCCTTCGAGACGCCGGCTTCTTCCGCGACATCGCCGATCTTTGCCGCAGCGAAGCCAACGCGAGAGAATACGGCAAGCGCGGCATTAATCAGGGCGAGCCGTTTGGCTTCTTTTTGTTGCTCGCGACGATTGCCGGGCGCGGCATCAATGACTTGGCTCATTCGGCAGGCCCTCCCGTTTGCTGGCGACGCAACATAAACTGGCGCGTTTTGGATGGCAGGTTTTGAAGGTCCTCGATGATCAGAGTCACCGCGGGTGTCACAAACAAAACCATCATGCCGGAAATCACAATCCCAAACCCCAAACTTACCCCCATCGGAATCAAAAATTGGGCTTGGGGACTGGTTTCCAAAAGTAGCGGGCCGAGGCCCAGGGCGGTGGTGAGCGTGGTCAATAAAATGGGCCGAAAGCGCCGCGCGGAAGCGTCTGCCGCAGCGGTGATCGGGTCAGCGCCTTCATTGCGATATTGGTTATACAAATCGACCAGCACAACCGATGCGTTGACCGCCACACCCGCCAGAGCGACGATGCCGAACACCGAGACAAACGATAGCGGATAGCCGAGTACGAAATGTCCGAGAACCGCACCTGCGACACCGAGTGGAATGGCGACGATTATCGCCAAAGGCTGAATGTATGAGCGCAATTGTGTCGCAACCAAAGCAAATATGACCAACATAACGATGATGAAGGCCTGTCCGAGACTGGCTAAGTCTTCACTTTGCTCTCGGCTTGAACCTGCTTGCGCCCAAGAAAGACCTCGATAAGCGGCATCAATCTCCGGAAGAATACGGGTCAACAATTGCTCATTTGCGATGGCGGGAGTGCTGATAGATTCATCAATATCAGCGGTCACCGTTACCACCCGTCGGCCGTTAATGCGGTTAATCGCTGAATAGGCGCGGCTTTCGGATGTCTCAGCCACCGTATATAGCGGAACGCTGCTGCCGTCTGGCAGTCGGATGCGCATTTGATTGAGCGTTTGTAAGGACTGCCGGGCTGATTCTGGATACCGGACAAAAACACGGACTTCTTCGCGACCGCGCTGGATGCGTTGGACTTCTTCTCCGAAAAAGGTCTGCCTAACCTGGCGCGCAACGTCACCAGGAGTCAGACCTGCCGCGCGCCCTGCGGACGTCAGTTCGAATAGCAATTGGCGTTTGCCGAGATCGAAACTGTCTTCTACCTGATTGGCCCCGGGAAGGCGTTCAATCTCTGCTTTCAGCCGATCAGCGGCTTGAATCAGAATAGCTTCATCCGCATGCGCAAGCTCGAACTCAAGATCCGCGCCGAACCCGCCGATCGAGGCGGTAAAAGTCAGGCGCTCTGCACCCTCAATACGTCCAACCTCTTCACGCCAGGCACGTTCTATCTCGGAGGCCGACATGCGCCGAGTACCGAATGGGATCAACTCAATTTGGACCTGTCCTGTGTTTGCGGCGGCGCTAAACCCAGAATTACCGAGCGGACCGCCACCCTGAGCAGTGCTGCCGCCGACGGTTTCAGCGATTGAAAGGAATAGGTCTTCGTTACGCTCTTCCTTGACCCGTTCGGCAACGCGAAACGCGGCCGCCGTGACTTGCTGCATGGCGGTTTCCGTGCGTTCAAATGGCGTACCTTCCGGCATCACCAGCGTCGCCGAAATGTCATTGCCCTCGATGTTAGGGAAGAAAATGAACTTCACCAAACCGCTGCTGACCAAACTCATACACAGGATAAAGAAGGCGGTTGCAGCACCGACCGTGGCATAGCGCCACTTTCCGATGAACCGCACGCCTTTTCGGACAATGCTATCGCTGACCCAATCGATACGCTTCGCCACGCGACTCTGGATCGCTCGAACCGGTCCGCGCGACCAAGGTTGACCATGGCTCAGATGGCTCGGGAGAATGAAAAAGGCTTCGACCAGCGAGACGATCAAAACGCAAATCACAACCACTGGAATGGCTCGAGTGATATCGCCAAACGTACCACCTACGACCAATAACGGCGAGAACGCTGCGATCGTCGTCATCACGCCGACGAGCACCGGAGATAGCACCCCCTTTACGCCATCAATGGCGGCGCGAGGTCCGCTTTTTCCATTGGCGATTTCAGCATCGATGTTTTCGCCAATAACAATGGCATCATCGACAACCAGTCCGAGGACGATAATTAACCCAAATAACGACACCATCGTAATCGTCACGCCGGCAGCGCCAAACAGCATGAAGCCGCCCATAAACGCGGTGGCTATGCCAATACATACCCAAAATGCGAGCTTGAGATCGAGCATCAACACCAGGAACAGGAACACCAAGGCGAAGCCGAATAGCGCATTGCGCAAAAGCAAGTTTATGCGCTCTTGCAGGATGTTTGTTTGGTTTCGAAACTCAATCACTTCGATGCCCTCAGGGGGCGTATAGTTGACCATGAATGCATCGACTGCGGCTTTTACCGCAATCACATCTTCGGCTTCGGCGCGTGAGACCTCGACGAAAATAGCCGGTCGGCCATTATACGTATTCTTGAGTGGATCGCGTGTGAAACCATCATTTACGGTCGCGATATCCCCGAGCAGGATCTGCGACCCATCTTCGAAATTTCGGACAACAATGCGCTCGAACCCATCTCCTGTTCGGCGAAGTTGATTGGTCCGCAACAGGTACTCACCCGATTGTGTTTCAATCGAACCACCGGCTAGATCAAGTGAACTCGCGCGGACGATACGTGCAACATCGTCGATTGATAGCTCATATTTTTGCAGAGTATCCTCGCTCACCTCGATGGAAATTTCGTAGTCGCGATCACCCGCTAAGCCGACCAGAGAGATGCCATTCTGAGTAAGTAAATCTCGTTCGAGCTGTTCAGCCGCTTGTCGCAATTCGAGCGGTGTAACGTTTCCAACCACCACCAGAGTAACGACGCCGCCGGTCGCCTTAGGGGCGGAAACCGTTTCACGCTCTGCGTTCTCAGGGGGAAAATCCGCTAATCGTTCAACGGCAGACTGAACGTCATCTTTGACGATTTGTTCGTCTGCAAAATCGGCCAGTTCGACCGTTACAACGCCCGCATTTTCCGATGCCGTGGAAGACACCCTTTTAACGCCATCAATCCCCAAAACCGCCTCTTCGACACGACGCGTCACGCCTTCTTCGACCTCAGCCGGTGTCGCGCCCGGATACGGAACCGAGACCGTGACGATTCCGGGTTGGATTGTTGGAAAGACTTGCGTTCTCAGATTCCCAGCCATGACCACGCCACCGACCAACAGCACGACCATGAACAAGTTGGCTGCAACTGGATTACGTACAAACCAACCAATCAGCCCGCCACCAATATGCTTATCTTCATTCGGAGGCATCAGGTTGGCTCCCTTCGACAACAACGACATCGGAAGATCCACGTCGTCCGACTTTCTGACCCTCCTGCGCCTCTAATGGAGGCAATGCGACAACCCCGTCCGCCACATCAAAGGGCGCAACAATAATCGTATTCCCATCTTCTCGTTCGCCGAGGATCGTCACGTTTCGCGTTTTAAGAGCGCCGTCTTGGACAACCCAAATATTCGACTGACCCGTTAAAGCCGTGGCGGGCAAAGCGATCGCGTTTTCCACCGCGTCCGCTAGTATTTCGACATCAACGAAATCACCGATCCGTAAATCAGTGCTATTGCTTGGAGCCAAATAGAGATTTGCTAGCCGGGTTCGACGGTCAAGTGAGGCATCCACTCGCGTCACTTTTGCATTCCGTTTTTCTCCGGGTTCGCTTCGAAGTTCGAACTGTGCGTCTCGACCGATTGTTGGATCGAGTTGAACGAGCTGCGTGGCCGATACAGGCACTGCCAACTCGATACTATCTAAAGCGACCAAGCGCCCTACGGATTGCCCGGGCGATACGACCTGTCCAATGTCGAGCGTTGAATTCAGAACCCGCGCTTGCGTTGGCGCATAGATGCGAGTTCGATTTAAAGACAGTTCTGAAGTCCGTTTATTAGCCTCGGCACTGGCCAGCCTTGCTTTAGCTGCCTCAATTTGAGGAATACGAGCGGCAAGGTCATTCACGTCTCGGCCGGGATAAAGCTCTTCCCATTCTTGAACAGCAATCGCTGCTTCGGCTTCCAATTGCAGTAAGTCGGAGCTCGCAGCCGCGATTTCAGACTGTGCACGCTCAACTGCAAGAACATAGTCCGAGCGGTCTATTTCGAATAAGAGCGCGCCCTTTTGAACTTCCGCGCCAGCGCGAAATGCCGGGCTCACAAATTTTATCTCGCCAGACACTTGCGGACTGACAGAGACTTCTGCTGCTGCTTGCACCGTTCCATTGACGCGAATGGCGGGCGTAAATCGCACCCGTTCTGTTTCAGCAATACTTACCGTAATTGCTGCGTTGCCGCGAAGATCCGAAATTTTCGGCGCCCGGTCATTAACCTGCCCTTTCAAGACTTGGGTCAAACCAATTGCGACGCCAATAACACCAATAACAAAGACCAATTGAATGATGCCAATCAGCCATCCATTAGACTGTGGCATCGTCGAATTGTGTTCTGGGCCGTCCATACGGTCCTCCGAGATAGAAATGACTGACCAGTCAGTTATTACTTTTGAACGCATTTTCAACACAAGAAATCGTGAACTTTTTGTCGCAATTGCTTGGCCTCACCCGCCAAACACTATACGCGCGCAATCAGGACTTGGATTGGAGACGTGGAATGTCAGACGCCCCGCTCACGCCCCCATATGATTTCAACGATCTCCTCGAAATCATGAAGCGCCTGAGGACCCCAGTCACAGGCTGCGCCTGGGATCTGGAGCAGAGTTTTGAAACGATCGCACCCTATACGATTGAAGAAGCTTATGAAGTCGCCGATGCAATTAACCGAGGCGACATGAGCGATCTAAGCGATGAGCTTGGCGACCTGCTATTACAAGTCGTCTTCCATGCTCAAATTGCATCCGATGAAAGCCATTTTTCAATCGACGATGTCACACAAGCCATTTGTGACAAGATGCTCCGGCGTCACCCGCACATCTTTGGCGCTGACGCGCAACGCACATCGAATGAGCAGGTATCTGCTTGGGAGGATATCAAAGCTTCTGAGCGCGCCAAGAAAGAACAGTCAGATGCCAGCGCGCTCTCTGGAATCGCTACCGCACTGCCCGCATTAATGCGTTCAGAAAAGCTCCAAAAACGCGCCGCGCGCACGGGATTCGATTGGACCGAGCCCAAGGATATTTTCGCCAAACTAGAAGAAGAAATGGCCGAGGTGCGCGAGGCCATTGATGAACAAGATCAGAACCATATCGAAGAAGAGATCGGTGATTTCATTTTCGTTGCGGTCAATCTCGCCCGGCGCCTAAATGTCGATCCTGAAGTCGCTCTTCGCAAAGCCAACACAAAATTTGAACGCCGGTTTCGCGCCATGGAACAATTGGCAGAAGGGGGTGAGATTGGCTTCACTAAGCTCAATCTTGAAGAGCAAGAAGCGCTCTGGCAATCTGTAAAGAAAACAGAGCGCTAGCATACTGACTAAGTATCGTATTCCTCACTATAACGCGTGACCAATTCGATAATCACGACCGTCACAGCATGCGAAACCAGGCCCACGGTCCACCAGAGCAGCGGCCAAATCATGGCGTTGTTCCCATTGCCAACATTAATCGTCAAAAATACGACTGCGCCAAGCACATAGCTAGCGAAGTGAATAAAAAATGATAAGCGTAACGCGGCGCGGGTTTTCGCGTTATGCGCTGCGACGGCTTCGGCGGCAGCTTCCTCCTGGTCAATCGACAAGGCCATGACATCAACATTGTAGGCGGCAGCGAGGGCCTTCAGGCTCTCATCTGATGCCGGCTCACCGTTTTCAACGCGCTGAATCGTGCGCAGCCCAAGCCCAGCGAGATCTGCCAGATGCTCTTGTGACCACCGGCGCTCTTCTCGCCAGCGTTTGATTTTGATGTGGTCAGTCTTGAATGACATACGTGTCTCCTATGCGGGTTTCTACTACACCCACAGAAGGCGGAAAAGTCTGATTTCTGCCACGCCATTTGCCCGCCAGAGCCACGCCACGCGGGCGCCATTCTTCCGCAAGCGACTGTTTTTCCTGCAAAAATGCGAAAGCACCGGAACCCGCAGAGTTCCGGTGCTTCTCTTCCGTCCGAGTCCCCCAGACGTAAGGCTTGTTTAGACCTTATAGTACATGTCGAATTCAACAGGGTGTGGGTGTAGCTGCAAGCGCTCCACTTCTTCCTGCTTCAGTTCGATATAGGCATCGATCTGATCATCATCGAAGACGCCGCCCTTCTTGAGGAAGTCACGATCTGCATCAAGGGCCGCCAGAGCCTCGCCAAGTGATCCACAAACTTGCGGAATGGCCGCAGCTTCTGCTGGTGGCAGGTCGTAAAGGTCTTTGTCCATCGCATCGCCTGGGTGGATCTTGTTCTCAATGCCATCAAGACCAGCCATCAACAGACCTGCAAAGGCTAGATATGGGTTCGCCGTTGGGTCTGGGAAGCGGGTTTCGATCCGCTTGGCTTTTTCACCTGTTCCGAATGGGATCCGGATGGAGGCAGAACGGTTCCGCGCAGAGTACGCCAACATAACTGGCGCCTCAAAACCCGGAACCAAACGCTTGTAAGAGTTTGTCGATGCGTTGGTCAAAGCGTTCAAAGCGCGCGCGTGTTTAATGATACCGCCAATATAATAAAGGCATGTTTCAGATAGTCCGGCATACTGATCACCGGCAAATGTCGGCTTACCACCACTCCAAATCGACTGGTGCACGTGCATGCCCGAGCCATTATCGTTGAAGTAAGGCTTCGGCATAAAGGTCGCAGTCTTGCCATAGCTCGCGGCCACATTGTGAATCACATACTTATACAGCTGGAGGTTATCCGCCATCGTCACCAGCGTGTTGAACTTCATGCCAAGCTCGTGCTGTGCTGGCGCAACCTCGTGGTGGTGCTTTTCAGGCTCAAGCCCGAGTTCGCCCATGACAGACAGCATTTCAGACCGCATGTCTTGCTCTGAATCGACAGGTGGCACTGGGAAATAGCCGCCTTTAGGACCTGGGCGGTGGCCCATGTTGCCCATTTCATAAGACTTACCAGTGTTTGCTGGAAGCTCAGTTGAGTCGAAGCTGTAGCCGGTCATGTGTGGCTCAGTGTTCCAACGCACATCGTCGAAGACAAAGAACTCAGCTTCTGGGCCGAAATATGCAGTGTCGCCGACGCCAGTAGACTGCAGATACGATTCTGCCTTTTTCGCGGTCATCCGTGGGTCGCGGTTATACGCTTGACCCGTGATTGGATCGAGAATGTCACACATAATTGCCAGCGTGGTCTGCTGGAAGAATGGATCGATTTTCGCCGTAGCCAAGTCTGGCGCGAGAGTCATATCTGACTCGTTGATGGCCTTCCAACCCGCAACAGACGAGCCGTCGAACATTTGCCCATCTTCAAAAAAGTCCGCGTCGACCATGCTCTTATCGAACGTCACATGCTGCAATTTCCCGCGCGGGTCGGTGAAACGAAGGTCGACGAACTCAACGTCATTATCCTTCATCATTTTCAATACACTATCGGCCATTATGCCCTCCAGTTGGTTCCTGTCTTACCGTTATTTCAGCGCTAAAGGGCGCCGTCGCCTGTCTCGCCTGTTCGGATACGTACGGCTTCACTTACATCCGAGACAAAGATCTTTCCATCGCCGATTTTGCCGGTCTGTGCGGCCTTGGTGATTGCCTCAATCGCGCTTTGCAAACCTGCATCCGCGACAACAGCCTCAACTTTCAACTTAGGTAGAAAATCTACGACATATTCCGCGCCTCGATACAATTCTGTGTGGCCGCGCTGACGTCCAAAGCCTTTTGCTTCAACAACCGTCATACCTTGTACGCCGACTTCGTGCAGCGCTTCTTTTACATCATCCAATTTGAACGGTTTGATGATGGCTTCAATCTTTTTCATACCCTCAACCCTTCGATAGCTAACAATAGGCTTCGAATAGGATGAGTGTTCGCGCAGGGCGATAGTTGATGTGTCGGTATGCTCGCCTGCGCACAGTCGTGCTCAATCCTGGGGCAGCGCTGCATCATTCTTATGCAGCCCGTCTCCAGAAAAACATGACGCAAGCGTCATTGTTTATTCACGCCTCCTCTGTTAGACTGCACTGAACAGAGAGTAGACAACCAT
This sequence comes from Pseudomonadota bacterium, assembly GCA_039194965.1. Taxonomy (GTDB): domain Bacteria; phylum Pseudomonadota; class Alphaproteobacteria; order Caulobacterales; family Hyphomonadaceae; genus Henriciella. The sequence goes on from JBCCVQ010000015.1 coordinate 14,275, forward strand.
GCCCACGCCGATTCCTTTTATTGACCCCAATCGTCCCAAGCCGAAGCGTCGCCCCCTGAAAGCTTGGCGGCATATGCAAAAGCTGATCTCCGATAAGGAAGACACGGCACAAGTCTTTCACATTATCGAGGCGCTAAACGGCAATTCAACGCAAAAAGACTTTCGACGTTTCATGGCGTCGCAAAATGGGCCGGATCTGCTTAAGCGTCGATCCTTCTTGCCCGATCTTTTGGACGATCATGCCCCGCTCAAAACGCTGCCGCTCGGCACCGTCGGACGAACGTATGTCGACTTCATGGAGCGTGAGGGTCTAACCGCCAATGGGCTCGTCGAAGAAAGCCTCGAACAACGCAAGCATCACCAGCATTTCGATGACGATCTACATTGGTACGTCAACCGGCTGCGCGATACGCATGACATGTACCATATCCTGACCGGCTATGGTCGCGACGCCTTGGGCGAAGATGCCCTGCTTGGCTATACGCATAGCCAACATGGCGGCATGGGGATCAATTTCATCGCCTTCATGGGTGCCCGACAAATTGCCAAAGAAGCGCCACGAGAAGCACGCGTTAAAGAGGTGCTAGCGGAAGGCCGACGCAATGGCAAACGCGCCAAGCGGATTGTCGAACTCGACATTGAATCCATCTTAGATCAGCCGCTTGCGGAAGTTCGTGAGCGACTGAACATTGCCGAACCGGTCCTTTATAAGCGCGCTCTGAAAGTGTTTGCTGAGTTCGAGCAAAGCCCGCAGCTCGCGGCCGCATGATTTATCTTATTCGACACGGTGAAGCCGCAGCAAGCTGGGGCACCCACCCTAATCCAGGCCTGTCTGAAACTGGACGAACACAAGCTGAGGCCGTCGCAATGCTGCTCAAAGACGTCGCGATTTCGACGATTCATTCGAGTCCAATGCAACGCTGCCAGGAAACGGCCGAAGCCTTCGCGCGTCTATCGGGGATCGATTTGGTGATCGAACCGAAAGTCACCGAAATCCCAACGCCTCAAGAAGTCGACGATCGCGTATCATGGCTCCAACAACTCATGAGCGGCAATTGGAGCGATGCGCCAGAGCTTGTTCAGTCTTGGCGCAGAGACCTGATCGAGACGGTGTCCGCCCTGCCCGATGAGACCGTAGTGTTTACACACTTCGTCGCTATCAATGCCATTGTGGGTCACCTCGAAGGCTCGGATTCGGTGACGGTGTTTCGACCAAATTATTGCAGCCAAACCAAACTGCAGCGACAAGGCGATCGCATGACCTTGGTGGAGCGCGGAGAAAGCCTCGTCACAAAAGTGCTTTGATCTCTGGACGTCTCAACGGATACGCACCCTGTACCGTAGTCGAACGCTTCGAATCGCATCGACCTAAATAAGATAACAATTGGGTTACGTTCGCGCCCTATTGCGCAACTTAGCTGTCGCGCAGCACGGAGGTTCTTATGCGCCATTTTCTTTCAATCTCGACTGCCTTAGCCACACTCACATTAGTGTCCGCTTGCCAAACCCTTCCCAGTGATACGGAAGCTCCGGGCGGCACACCGGATGTGACAAGTGAACCGATGGCGAGTTCAGATGAATCAGCCCGGCTCGAAACGGTCGTCGTGACCGGTTCTAGCGCGGACGCGATGGCTTTTGCATCGTCGCCAAGTCCGATGGAGTCAGCGATCAGTGCGCGCAGAAGAGACGATAAATCAATCGCGCCAGAACCTCCGCTCGAACCGGAACAACCCCCAGTGCAATCAGGTCTCCTCACTGCTGGGGACTATGACGACGTGCTCAATCCGGATCTTTACAAGTCTTATCTCGATAAGACTTTGCAAGGCCCGCTGGGAAAGAAAGACCTTCCTTTCGTCGATGCCAATAATAGGATCACAATCGAAGCCATCGATCGACTCGGCAAACCGATTCCCTTGACCAAGCTCTCGCTCGCTCAAGCGGATGGTCGTAAGGCGTTTCCGCTCCGCACGGGTGTCGACGGCAAAGCCTATTTATTCCCGAACTATGACGGTCTGACTTCAGATATGACCCTCACTGCCTCGGTCGAAGGCGCAGAGCCCATGACGATTTCACTGTCAAATGAGATTATTCAATCGGGCGGCTCGCTATCCATGTTTCTCGATCTCGACCGGACCATGCCGACACAACTCGATTTGTTGCTAACCCTCGACGCTACAGGTTCCATGAGTGATGAGATGGCGTATCTCCAGGCCGAACTCGTGGCGATTATGGACCGCATCCGCGCGAAACAACCCGACTTGGATATTCGCGCGGGTTTCATCGTCTACCGCGATGAAGGCGACGCCTATGTGGTGCGAGACTTCGCCTTCACAGATGACCTAGACGCATTCAAAACCGCGCTCGGAGATCAAGCGGCGCAAGGCGGCGGAGATATGCCGGAAGCAATGCATGAAGCACTTCAACGCGGGCTGGATTTTGAATGGCGTGAAGATGCTGTGAAAATCAACTTGCTCGTCGCGGACGCCCCGCCTCATGACGAGCATATTCAAGCCACTTGGGATACCGGCTTGATTTCGCGGTCTCGCGGGATTCACATGGTTTCTCTGGCGGCCAGCGGTATTGACGATCGCGCCGAGTTTATGATGCGCGGTCTCTCGCAACTCACCAATGCTCGCTACTTGTTCTTGACCGATGACAGCGGCGTGGGCAATCCGCATGCGGAGCCGACTGTCGACTGCTATGTCGTGACCCGGCTCGATCAATTGGTCGAGCGCGTCATGGTCAGCCTGGTCAGGGGTCAACGGGTTGAACCGGAAGGCAAGGATGTGATTCGCACGGTTGGAAATTATCGCAATGGCATTTGCGCCATCGATGCTGATGATGTCAGTTAAACGCGCTCTACCGGAGGAAAATGGTGGGCGGCAACGGTGGTCCGCGCAAGAATAACTGGCACACTGTTTGAGTTAGGACCGGCTCAGATAAGGAGTTGAACGATCCAAGCACGGTATGAAGGCCCGGCTATTGCTCCACAATGTAAAGCGATCCAGGTCTCGAGTGTCGGCGAGATCGATACGGTCGAAACCATCACTGAAACCAGGATTCAGCCAGGTGATAGAAATCAGCCGGTTTGCCAATCGCCGCCAAGCGCCAAGTTGAGATCGATATATTGATCGAGCTCAAGACGCTGCAGCGTCACTAAGTTGCTGCGGGCCCCGAACGCCGCCTGCTGCAATTGGAGCACTGAAAGCAAGTCAATCTCACCCACTTCGTATTGCAACTGTGCCAGGCGGAGGGCCTCGTCAGACGCTTCAGAAGCTTGCTCGAGGAACACCTTGCGGCGTTGCAGCGTTTGACCATCCGCAAGAGCTGACTCGACTTCAGAGAATGCCGTCAACGCGGCATCAGCATAAGCTTCTACTGCCGCACGTTGATCGACCGTACTCAACTCCACCTGGGTTTCACGCGCGCCACCATCTAGCACCGGAACCAGCAGACTCGACGCCGCTTGCCACGCCAAATTGGCTGGGTTCAGCAAGTTGGAAAGCTCGGGCGAAGCGCCGCTAACGCCGCCCGTTAAGCTGATGCTGGGCAGTCGCGCTGCTTTCGCTTGATCAACGGAGTCTATCGCTGCGGCGATCCGGCGCTCTGCTGCGATAAGGTCTGGTCGACGCTCAAGCAGGTCGGAGGGCAAACCTGCAGGCGGTTCACTTGGTTTTGCTGGCAGCTCTGAACCTACAAACAAATCTGTTGCTGGGTAGCGCCCAATGAGGACTTCGAGTGATCGAATAGCGCTGTCGCGGGCCGCCGTTGCACTTTCGAGCGTATCATTGGAGCTTGCAAGGTTTGCCTTAGCCAGAGCAACATCTTGGGCTGACGCAAAACCATTGTCGAATTGAACTTTGACGATGCGATCGGTTTCAATCAACGCGTCCACAATGTCTTGCGCAATTTGTTTTTGCTGCTCCGCGTTAATCGTGCCGAAATAGGCCCGCGCGACGCCGGCAGCAATGGAGTATTGAGCAAACTCATAGTCGGCGTCCGCCGCCTCTGCGCTCTCTATCGCAGCTTGTTGGCCGGAACGAATACGCCCCCACACGTCCAGCTCCCAGCTTGCTTGAACGCCAACGCTCAGGCTGTCGCTATTCTGCCCTTCGAAATTCCCCTGCCCTCCGCCGCCAAGCGTTGCATTGACTTGTGGACTTAACGCCGCCCCCGACTGGTCGGCCAAGAGCCAGGCTCTTTCCACATTCAGCGCAGCTGCGCGTAAGTTGCGATTGTTGGCTTGCGCTTCGTCCACAAGCGCTGAAAGCTGCTCATCCTCAAAAGCTTCGATCCAACCCGCTTGAACCTCACCAACACGGGCGGCTGCGGCGGTCCACATATCAGGCTGATCAGCAACTTGTTCGGAGGCGATCTCGCGCGCCTCTTCGCGGCCAGGCTCAACCGTTGCACAGGCACCAAGGAGAAGTGTCGTCGATAAGAGAAGGGATGTTCGAAGCATTCTGAATAACTCCTTAGTTGGAGACAATGGCGGTTTCTGACGCCTTCACGTTAAAGAAGACAGCGTACAGCACCGGCACGATGATTAGGGTCAAAAGCGTTGCGAAACTCAAGCCGAAGACCAAGACAACCGCCATAGACTTGAAGAATGCGTCGCCGAAAAGCGGGATCACGCCGAGTACAGTGGTTAGAGATCCCATCATGACGGGTCGAACTCGGCTCGCGGCACTGTCAACAACAGCATCGAACCGCGGATTGCCAGCTTTGATTTCCAGATCCATTTGATCTACGAGTACGATCGCGTTTTTGATCAACAGTCCCGAGAGAGAAAGTAAACCCAGGATCGCCATGAATTCCAACGCCGTATAGGTCAAAACGAGCCCCAGAACCACGCCGATGAGGGCGAGAGGCACCACCAAGAAGATCAATAATGGTTGGCGGAGTGAGTTAAACAATATCACGACGACAAGCACCATGGTCAAGAATCCGAGCGGCAATGTTGATGCCAAATTCCCGTTGGCTTCTGTGCTATCGCCATACTCACCTTGCCATTTGAAACTATAGCCCGGCGGAAGTTCGATCGCCTCGATTTGAGGCCTTACGCGATCTAGCAAATCCGAAGCGAGCTCTCCCGTGGTTGGGTCAGCTTGCGCCTTAATCGTCCATTGTCGATCGATGCGTCGTAAAATTGCATCGCGCCAGACTGTCTCTACACTGTCGACCACCTCAATCAGCGGCACCACGCCGCCCGTGGTTGAACTCGGAATCTGAATCCCCGGCATCTCTTGAGCGTTTAAGCGTTCGTTCGCGGGTGCGCGCGCGACAATCGGAACCAATCGATCACCTTCGCGATAGACACCAACGTTTTTGCCCGAGAAGTTTGTTTGCAGAGCGTTTGAGAGGTCTTCTCGTGAAATACCAAGTCGTCTGCCACGTGCTTCCGAATACTCGGGAACAATAACGCTGACCGGTTGGCGCCAATCATCTTTGATTGCAATTGCTTTTGGATCAGACGCCAAGATGGCTTTTGCTTGGTTTGCCAGATCTCTGAGCACGGCTGGATCTGGTCCACTGAATTGCGCCTCGATTTTCGAGCCGCCTCCAGGCCCCAACTGGAACCGCCAAACTTTGGCCTGCGCATCGGGATAATTCTGATCGATATAAGTCTGGATCTGAGGGATTAATGGAGCGATCGCTTCATAGCTTTCCGTTTTTAAGAGGAACTGGCCGTAAGATGAATTTCCGCTTTCTGGTGAGTAAACCAGCATGAAACGAAGACCGCCCGCGCCAATCAGTGTTTGGACATCCTCCACACCTTCAAGACTTTGCATGAATGGTTCGAGATCCAACAAGTCCGCTTTTGTCACGCTAACATCGGTGCCCTGTGGTAACCAATAGTCGACGACAATTTGTGGCGTGGTAGACGTTGGAAAGAAGCCCGATTTCACAAACTGGAATCCCCAGATTGCGATTGCGAACAGACCTACCACGCCGGCTATTGCGATCCAACGCAGACGGAGCATTGTGCGCATAAACCTTTTATAGGCTTGCATAAACCGGCCATCGCCTTTTGGCTGAGCACCAGATTTTGCTTCGCCAAACAGCAAATCCGCGAACAGTGGAACGACCGTGAGCGCGAACACCCAACTTAGCAAAAGTGAGATCAATATCACCCAAAATAGGTGTCCAGTATATTCAGCCGTTGACCCAGGGGCGAAGCCGATTGGGGCGAAGGCGATAATACCCACCAGTGTCCCGCCCAAAAGCGGCCAGATCGTGCGCCCGACAATATCCTTAGCTGCATCAAGTTTTTTGCGACCTTGCTGAATGCCAACCAATATCCCTTCAGTCACCACAATCGCATTATCGACCAACATACCGAGCGCGATAATCAGAGCTCCAAGCGAAATCCGGTGCATCGGAATACCAGCGACGAACATGATCAGCAGCGTCGCTGCGATTGTTAGGATGAGAACCCCGCCAATAATAATTGCAGACCGTAGTCCCATAAAAATAAGCAGGGTCACCAGGACGATTGCCAGCGCGGCAAACACGTTCAATGCGAAGTCAGCAACAGATTTATCGACGATTTTGCCTTGGTGATAATACTCATGAAGCTCGATTCCGAGCGGACGGCTTTCGAGCGTTTCAGCAAGCTTTGCGTCGATCCCGACTCCCATTTTTACGACATTGGCACCCAACACATTGGACACGCCGAGACCAATTGCTGGCTGACCATTCCATCGCAATTCGAGCGACGAAGGTGTCACATAATCTCGCGTCACCGTGGCGATATCTTTCAGGTAAACGACCGTTCCTTCCGACCCTGTGGAAACTTCGAGATTTTCGATTGCAGCCACGGAATCAACTGTGCCCGACGGCTGAATAATCAGCCTTCGAGTACCCACCTGGACGTCACCTGCGGAAACAACAGCATTTTGTTGATCTAGATCGCTGTAGACCTGATTGACAGAGACGCCGAGTGCAGATGCGCGCTCTCGCGATATTTCAACGTAAATTGCCTCGCGTTGCGACCCATGCAGTGAAACTTTAGCAACGCCGTCTACCGTCAGAAGTTCGCCGCGCAATCGTTTTCCATAATCCTCGAGCTCTCGCATCGAGTATCCTTCGCCGGTAACGAGATAGTAGAGTCCATAAACGTCCCCGAAATCATCATTTACAATCGGCGTGGCGGCACCTGGTGGCAGCGACGATGAAGCATCAGCCACTTTGTTCCGCAGTTTCGTCCAAAGCGATTGAAGGCTCGCTTTATCCGGCGAGAATTCGTATTTGATGTCGACATTGATCCGAGACAGACCATCCGATGAGACAGAGCTGATTTCATCGACTTCTTGGAGCTGCTGGATCGCCGTTTCGAGCGGATCTGTTACTTCTCGCGCGACCTCTTCTGGTGATGCCCCAGGGTATTGCGTCACGACAACAGCGGTGCGGATTGTAAATTCGGGGTCTTCAAATCGCCCCATATTTTCAAACGAATACCAACCGCCAATGAGAGACGCCATGATGACGATGAACATGATCAAACGGTTTTTGATCGAAAACTCTGCAATACCCATGATTTAGTCCCCTATTCTTCGAGGGGACGGATTTGCATGCCGTCAAAGAGGTAGGACGCACCCGCCCCGGCGATCGTTTCACCTTCGTCTAAGCCTGACAGAATGACCAATTCCTCACCGATACCTTGATCAACGACGACATTTCGCTTGGAAACCGTGAATGACTCTGTGTCGACAACCCAAACGAACGTCTCGCCACCTTCCGAAAGGATAGCGCCGAGTGGCACCTTAATTTGCGATTCAGCGCCGCCCTCTTCGTCCAGGATTTCCATGCTCGCATGTAACGAACCCGACATGCCCGGAAGAATGTTAATCTCATCCGGGGGCGTAAACTTGAAACGCGCCGGAAACGTTTGAGTGGATGAATTTGCTTGCGTTGAAATCGATAGAAACTCGGCCGGCACACGCAGACCTGGGACCGCATCAAGGGATATAAAAGCGTCAGACGGGATCACCCGCTCCACATTTGCAATTAAAGTGCTTGGCAGTTGAACCAGTGCTTCTGCTGCCCCAGTTGTTTGAAGCGTCACGATTGCCTGAGTGGGCCCGACATTTTCAAACTGCTCTACTGAAACAGTCGCGATGATCCCCTCAAACGGGGTCCGCAAAACCGTGTCGTCGAGCGCTTTTTGAGCCGTATCCAAAGCCGCGCGCGCGATGTCGCGCTGCGTTTCACGTTGCTCGTATACACTTCTGGAGACTGCATTCTCCGCCAGAAGAAGCGCTGCGCGTTGAAACTCCGAATCCGCTGAGCTGTACTGCGCCTGTGCTTGTCGCAATGCGTTCTGATAATCGCGTTGGTTGAGTCGACCAATGACCGTGCCGCGCGTCACTTCTTGGCCTTCCGTGACATTCAGTTGATCTAGCGTCCCGCCGACCTGAAAGGTCAATATACTCGTGTTCGATGCTTCGATCACAGCTGGAAGGTTCAACTGAAACACATTTGAACTCGACTCGACCTCAACCAGCTTCACCGGTCGTATTGGATCTGGCGTTTCAATTGCTTCAGGCGACCCGCACGATGCAAGCAACACTGATAACGCGGCTACAATTGATACTGCACATGTTCTCGTGCGGTTAGACGAACCAATCATAAGACACCCTTTTGCCGTTCGATCTTTGCAATTTGCTATAAACGAGTTGTACGTGTTGCATAGGTATTGCCGTCTTGATCTCCTAAACGACCAAATTCTTGTTCCAAAGCTTGCTGACAATCAGCGACAAGTCCACGCCGATGCAGGTGTGAACTGATCAATAGCTGCGCAAACGGGAGCAAAGCATATCGGTGTCCTATTGTTCGATCTATTTTTTCCCAAGAATTGCTGACCCTGGGGGAATATATACCTGTCAGTGATCGCAGGCTAACTTACCTCAAGACGTTTCCAATTGAGAAATCGCAGGTCGGAGGAAAATGGCTATGCATGATCTTGTTATTCGTGGCGGGACAGTGGTTGATGGAACGGGCTCGGAGCCTTTTGTCGCCGATATAGCGATTGACGGCGACCGAGTGAGTCTTGTGGGAGACGTCAAGGCACAGGGGCGCGAAGAAATCGATGCCACGGGACGAATTGTGACACCCGGCTTTGTTGATGTGCACACTCATTATGATGGCCAGGCGACCTGGGATGATGAAATGGCGCCCTCCAGCTGGCACGGAGTAACAACCGTTGTCATGGGCAATTGCGGTGTCGGGTTTGCGCCAGCAAAGCCGGACAAGCATGAATGGCTCATTGGCCTCATGGAAGGCGTGGAAGACATCCCAGGTACGGCATTGGCGGAAGGCCTGCCATGGAACTGGGAAACCTTTCCAGAATACCTTGATGCGTTGGAAGGCTTGCCGCGCACAGTTGATGTGGCAACGCATGTACCCCACGGCGCAGTACGGGCTTATGTTTTGGGCGACCGGGAAAAGCCCGGCGCAGTGCCAACCGACGAAGATGTGGAGCAGATGTCAAAGATTGTTGAAGACGGTCTCCGGGCCGGCGCGCTCGGTTTCTCAACATCGCGGACCATTCTCCACCGATCCGTGGACGGAGAACTCGTGCCTGGAACCACAGCAACAAAAGAAGAGCTCATTGGCATTGGACGAGCCATGGGCCGGGTCGGGCACGGTGTCTTTGAGATGGCGTCAGATCTCAATAAGGAATGGAAAGAGTTTGAGTGGATGGGGGCTCTAAGCCGCGAAACCGGATTGCCTGTCACTTTCGCCGCGCTGCAATCCATCGCCAAAGATTCTTCACTGGATGAACAGATTTCTCTGATGCGCGCTGAGAATGAAAAGGGCGCCAATATCGTTGCGCAGATTGCATTACGTGGAAACGGCATTGTAATGGCGTGGCAGGGCACGGTTCATCCATTCATCTCTTATCCGAGTTGGCAGACCATCGCCGAACTGCCATGGGACAAACAACACGCGAAACTGAAAGACCCGGCATTCAAAGCCCAGCTCCTCAGCGAGGAGCCGGCACCTCCTGAACAGATCGACTTGCTTCCAATCTTCTTAATCATCACGCAAGGCTGGACGGCTCAGTTCGAGATGGATGAAGATTTCAACTATGAGCCTCAAGTGGAAGAGAGCGTTGCCGCCCGCGCTGAAGCTGCCGGTAAATCAGCCGCTGAATACGCCTATGACATGCTGATGGCCGATGATGGCAAAGGCTTTATCTACCTGCCGATCCTGAATTATGTCGACGGCAATCTCGATTTTCTGGTCGAACTGCAACATGCAGACGACACTGTAAACAGTCTGTCAGACGGCGGCGCCCATTGCGGCACGATCTGTGATGCAGCAAGCCCAACATTCATGCTGGAGCATTGGGTAAACAAACGCCCACGCGGCACCATCGCGCTAGAAAACGCAATCAAGCGCCAATGCCTCGACACAGCGAGACTTTATGGTCTGAATGACCGTGGCGTCCTCAAGCCAGGCTATCTAGCCGATGTGAACGTCATCGATTTGGATCGCATCAAGCTCGGCAAACCATGGCTCGCCTTTGACCTACCCGCGGGGGGTAAGCGCCTGCTGCAGAAGGCAGAAGGCTATGATTACACCATTAAGTCAGGACAAGTCACTTTCAAGAGTGGCATCGTCACCGACAACCGCCCCGGCGGCCTCATTCGCGGGCCTCAGCAGGTGGAAAGACTGCAGGCTGCAGAATAGTTGCACAAGCTAATCTGAGTCGTCAGATGGATCATATCGCCGGAGATACAGCGAGGCCGGAGCGTCATTGCTCAGCGCCTTTGTGACCTCGCCACCTGGCTTACTGACCTTTTTGACCCACCGTTGGGTCCGAATAGTTCCGCTAAGTCCTTGAAATCCCTGGTGGGCGGTAACGGGCTCGAACCGCTGACCCTCTCGGTGTAAACGAGATGCTCTACCAACTGAGCTAACCGCCCTTCCGGGACGCATCCTTTGCCTTATCTTGGCCTGACATGCAAGACGGCCCCTGACAGAAAAGTCAGGGGCCGCTGCGGTTTTATGGATTTGGCCCTAGTGGCGAACCGATGCGCTGCCATCATTCGAGCTGCTGCGCCCGGCCAATGTCGCCGCAAGGGCTTGTTCATCCTCTTCCGACCATTCAATCGGAGACAATGGACGCACCAAGGCGCGGGCCAGAACCTCATCAATATCGCTGACCGGGATGATAGATAGGCTTTCCTTCACATTATCAGGAATATCCGCCAAATCTTTCTCATTCTCTTCCGGAATGAGAACGGTCTTGATCCCACCGCGCAGCGCCGCGAGGAGCTTCTCTTTGAGGCCGCCAATCGGCAAAACACGGCCACGCAGCGAAATTTCGCCGGTCATGGCGACGTCGCGGTGAACCGGATTACCGGTCAAAAGCGACACCATCGCTGTGGTCATGGCGATACCCGCACTCGGGCCATCTTTCGGCGTTGCCCCATCTGGCACGTGAACGTGGATGTCCGTCGTGTTGAAGGTGCTTGGCTTGATGCCGAGCGTGACAGCGCGCGATTTTACCAGCGATTGCGCAGCTGAGATGGATTCTTTCATCACATCACGCAAGTTACCCGTCACTTTGGTATTGCCGCGACCTGGCATCGATACGGCCTCAACCGTCAACAAATCGCCACCAACTTCGGTCCATGCGAGACCCGTAACCGCACCGATTTGGTCTTCTTCGTCGGCCAATCCGAAGCGGAATTTCCGCACACCTGAATAATCCGCGAGATTATCAGCTGAAACGATGACTTTGACGATGCCATTATTGCCGAGTTCGCGAACAGCTTTACGGGCAAGTCTCGCCAGTTCCCGCTCGAGCGAGCGAACACCCGCTTCTCGCGTATAGTAACGTAGCAAATCGCGAATGGCGTCGGATTCGACCACCCACTCTTCTTCGTTCAAGCCATGATCGGCGCGAATCTTTGGTAACAGGTGACGCTCCGCAATTTCGCGCTTCTCATCCTCAGTATAGCCAGCGATGCGGATGATCTCCATCCGGTCTAGCAATGGCTGAGGCATGTTGAGACTGTTCGCCGTGGTGACGAACATGACGTCAGACAAGTCGTAATCAACTTCCAGATAATGGTCGTTGAAGGTCGAGTTCTGAGCTGGGTCCAACACCTCGAGCAAAGCCGCAGACGGATCCCCGCGATGGTCCATGCCCATTTTGTCAATCTCATCCAGCAAGAAGAGTGGATTGCCCGTTTTGGCTTTCTTCAGGCTTTGAATGATGCGTCCTGGCATAGACCCAATATAGGTCCGGCGATGGCCACGAATCTCGCTCTCATCGCGCACGCCGCCTAGCGAAACGCGCACAAAGTCGCGACCCGTCGCATCAGCGATTGACTTACCAAGGGAGGTTTTACCGACCCCTGGAGGGCCAACGAGACACAAGATCGGACCTCGCAGCTTGTTCGTTCGCTTCTGAACGGCGAGATACTCAAGGATGCGCTCTTTGACTTTCTCCAGACCATAATGATCGTCATTCAGCTGCGTTTCTGCGGCATCCAAGTCGGTTGAGATGTCTTTGCGTTCGTCCCAAGGCAGAGACAGCAACCAGTCCAGATAATTGCGAACCACGGTCGATTCTGCCGACATTGGGCTCATCTGGCGCAGTTTCTTGACCTCTTGCTCAGCCTTTGCGCGAGCTTCTTCTGAGAGTCCGGTCTCTTTAATTTTCTCTTCGATTTCAGCGACTTCGTCGCGCTCGCCTTCGCCTTGATCGCCAAGCTCGCGCTGAATGGCTTTCATTTGCTCATTCAGATAGTACTCGCGTTGAGACTTCTCCATCTGACGCTTGACGCGGTTTTTAATCTTCCGCTCCATCTGCATCATGCCCATTTCGCCTTCCATCAGCGAGAGGACTTTCTCCAGACGGTCTTTGACGTCAGACAATTCCAACAGACTTTGTTTTTCAGACAGTTTGACCTGTAGCTGTGACGCGACCGCGTCAGCGAGCTTTCCAGGCTCAGCGATGTCGGAAATCGTCGACACTGATTCTGGTGGGATTTTTCGGTTCAGTTTGGCATAATTTTCGAACTGTTCAGTCACCGCGCGCATCAGCGCTTCGAGTTCGCTGGTGCTCGCATCCACCGGTTCGATAATGCCGACTTCAGCGATATAATAATCGCCGCGGTCTTCCAATTGATTGAGACGCGCACGGTTGCCGCCTTCGACCAGCACTTTCACAGTCCCGTCTGGAAGCTTCAAAAGCTGCAATATAGTGGCGGTTGTGCCAACGGCGTGGAGATCGTCGGCACTTGGGTCATCCGTTGAGGGATCCTTTTGCGCGACCAGCATGATCTCGTTCTGGTTTTCATCGACCATTTCGAGCGCGCGTACAGACTTATCTCGGCCCACAAAAAGCGGCGCCACCATGTCTGGAAACACAACAATATCTCTCAGCGGGAGAACTGGGAGGTTTTTCGTCGTCATAGCTGACTCCTTTGTTTCTGGCCCCGCTCAGCGGCGACCATCACCTTCACCCTGTTGTCGGATGATTCTTGGCGTCTCTATTATTTGTTAATCACAGTTGTCGAGTTCAACCACAAAATTGCGGTGGAAAACTGCGAATTTAATCCTATGGGCAGGATTATCTAGGACGCTTCGTTCGGTTGAACTTGCTTTGCATGCACGTAAAGCGGTTTAGCATTGCCATCGACCACTTCTGCATTGATCACAACTTCGTCGACACCACGCAGACCCGGCAGCTCGAACATTGTGTCGAGCAGGATAGATTCCATGATCGAACGCAAGCCGCGCGCACCGGTTTTCCGATCAATCGCTTTCTTCGCCACAGCGGTCATCGCATCTGGCGTGAAGGTCAAATTGACGTCCTCCATCTCAAACAGCTTTTGATACTGTTTGACGAGCGCGTTTTTAGGCTCGGTCAGGATGGTTACGAGTGCGTCTTCATCCAAATCTTCCAAAGTCGCTAGGACCGGAAGACGGCCAATAAATTCTGGGATCAGACCATAACGTTGCAAATCTTCAGGCTCGACCGTACGCAGGACTTCACCGACGCGGCGCGCCTCTGGGTCTTGTACATCGGCGCCAAAGCCGATCGACGTCGCTTCGCCGCGTGAGGAGATAATCTTGTCGAGGCCGGCAAAAGCGCCCCCACAAATGAACAGGATGTTGGTCGTGTCGACTTGCAGGAATTCTTGCTGTGGATGTTTGCGGCCACCTTGCGGAGGAACCGCAGCAACCGTACCTTCCATGAGCTTGAGCAGCGCCTGCTGAACACCTTCACCCGATACATCGCGGGTAATGGATGGATTGTCTGACTTGCGAGAGATCTTATCGATTTCGTCGATATAGACGATGCCGCGTTGCGCGCGCTCGACATTATAATCGGAGGCTTGCAGGAGCTTCAGAACGATATTCTCGACGTCCTCACCAACATAACCGGCTTCGGTCAGCGTCGTCGCATCTGCCATTGTGAACGGCACATCCAAAACGCGTGCTAAAGTCTGCGCGAGAAGGGTCTTACCGCAACCGGTGGGACCGATGAGCATGATGTTCGATTTGGCCAGTTCAACCCCATCTGCACCGCCCGGATTGGCGAGACGCTTATAGTGGTTGTGAACTGCCACAGAGAGGATGCGCTTGGCATAGCTTTGACCGATCACATAATCGTCAAGCACTTCGCAAATCTCTTGCGGGGTTGGAACGCCCTCTTTCGCTTTAAAGCCCGAAGCTTTGTTTTCTTCGCGAATGATGTCCATGCAGAGCTCAACGCATTCATCACAAATGAAGACCGTTGGACCCGCAATGAGCTTTTTCACTTCGTGCTGGCTCTTTCCGCAGAAAGAGCAATAGAGCGTATTCTTCGAATCGCCGCCAGAACCGTTTTGCTTTGCCATGGGCAACCTCTATGACACGCATGGATTAACATGCGCTTTACTGGGACCGAATCCCACACTCTACTCGTAACTCTATAACCCTGACGGGCAGGCGCAAGCCTTAGCTCTCATTCCTAATGCAGGATGAGTGCCTATTAATCTTCACTTGGATCCGCGCGGCGTTCATAGACCGTATCAACAATTCCAAAGTCTTTCGCATCATCAGCTGTCATGAACGTGTCACGATCGAGTTTTTTCTCAATCGTTTCATAGTCTTGCCCAGTATGCTTCACGTAGATTTCGTTCAAGCGGCGCTTCAAATCCAAGATTTCTTCGGCGTGCCGTTCAATATCAGTGGCCACACCGCGATATCCGCCGGAGGGCTGGTGAACCATAACGCGTGAGTTTGGTAGGGCGATCCGGCTGCCTTTATCGCCTGCAGCGAGCAATAAAGATCCCATGCTCGCAGCTTGTCCGATGCACAATGTTGAGATCGGGCATCGAATATATTGCATCGTATCATAGATCGCCAAACCGGCCGTGACGTAACCGCCTGGGCTGTTGATATAAATGCCGACATCTTTTTTCGGGTTTTCTGATTCTAAAAACAGAAGCTGTGCGCAGACCAAAGAGGCGGTCGTGTCATCGATTGGCCCAGTGATGAAGATCAGGCGCTCTTTCAGCAGGCGCGAAAAGATATCGAACGCGCGCTCGCCGCGGCTGGTTTGCTCAATAACAGTGGGGACCAGATTCACATCAGTCGGGCGTGGATCGAACATAAAATTACCTTCAAGCGGAATAAAGTTGGCCAAGAACTGGCAGACGCTGACATATTTGTCCATTCGCCAAGAGATACAAGGTGTGGATGGCGCTTAACCGAACAATTCTTGCTAACTGCCTCTCGGCATCGGGGTGCCGTATTTCTGAGCAAAATACTTAGCGATATTACGCGCCGAGCCGAGATGCGACTTGCCGCGATCAACCCGAACGCCGGACAGGTCAGATGTGTCGACGGTATCGCCGAGCACCAAAGTTGGTGCGTTCCACCGGCCCTCCCCCAAGACGACGCAAATCGGCGCACGCGGATGCTCTATTCCGACATAATGAATGTCGAGCGCTTCCTTGATCGCCGGATAGTAACTCAGTACGCCCCAAAGCTCGGCGCATTCCGGGCAGAACTCACGGCGGCCATTGTCCTCAAAGCCGGGGGCGAGAAGAAATAAAGTGTCTTTGCTCATCATGCATCCTCTAATCGCGTGAATTGATCGGCTGCGTGCGGAAATTTGACCGCCAAACGTCCGAACTCATCACGGGTGACGCTGATATGAAGTTCAGCATTGCCAGCGTCGTCAAATGTCTCGGTCTCGACCTGTGTATTGGCATGCAGCCACGCTCGCAATGCGCCATCTTTATGCGTGAGACGCGCGCAAATTCGCGCGCGGTCCCGATCGAGAATGCGCTCCACCTCCATCAGAAGCTCATCAATGCCCTCTCCAGAAATGGCGGAGACAGACACAGCGATCAATTCCTCTGACAAGCGCGTCCGCTCGGCCTCGAGGCCTGCTCTGACCTCAGCAGAGACCAAATCAATCTTGTTCCAGACCTCAATCATTGGCGGAAGCGCGACGCCTGTGAGGTCGGATAATTGAGACAGAACCTTCAGCACGTCCTGCTTCTGGTCATCATCTGCATCGCTGGATCGGTCACGAACGTGAATAAGGAGGTCGGCTTCCAAAGCCTCTTCCAAGGTGGCGCGGAAACTATCAACCAAATGCGTGGGCAGATCGGAGATGAATCCGACCGTATCGATCAAACTCGCCTCGCCGAGATTCGGGAGGTCCAGTTTGCGGATCGTCGTATCCAGTGTGGCGAAGGGCATGTCTTTGGCCATGACATCCGCACCCGTCAGATGGTTGAACAGAGTCGACTTCCCAGCATTGGTGTAACCAACCAAGGCCAAAATCGGAGTTTCGCGGCGGCGGCGACCCGCCCGCTGCACACGGCGCGTCCGCTGGACATCTGCCAAATCGCGGCGCAAGCGCCTGACGGCGCGGTCGATCATCCGTTTGTCGGCTTCCAATTGTGTTTCGCCCGGACCACCTAAGAAACCGCGACCACCGCGTTGTCGTTCCAAGTGCGTCCAAGTGCGGACCAGGCGCGAACGCTCATACAGCAAGCGCGCCAATTCAACTTGTAACCGCCCTTCTTTCGTCCGCGCGCGCAAGCCAAAGATCTCAAGGATTAAACCGGTGCGGTCGATGACCTTGACACCCAGTCGATTTTCCAAGTTCCGCTGCTGGATGGGGCTCAGCGCAGCATCGATGATGACGATTGAACAGTCATGCCCGTGCACGTCTGCTGCGAGGCGATCGAGCAGACCACCAGAAAGCAAATAGCCCGGCGTCGGCTTTCGCACATTTTCGGGCCGAATGAATTCGAGCTCACACCCGAGCGCTTCCACAAGACCGGCTGATTCCTCAAGGCGCACCTCGCTCGGCCGCTCTGAAGTCAGAGTCCAGGGGATGATAAGTCCAGCCTTTTCAGGCCTTTGTTCCAACTCAATGGGTGTTTGCGTCAAGTGACCTAGCTATCGTCTTCATCGAAGAGTTGCACGTGTGCGCCTGGCGCAATGGTCGAGATTGCGTGCTTGTAAACCAGTTGCGGGGGGCGTCCATCGCCACGCAACAACACACAAAAGTTATCGAACCAGGTGACAACGCCTTGTAATTTCACACCATTCACAAGGAATATGGTCAATGGTGTCTTGGATTTACGGACCGCGTTTAAGAAAGTGTCCTGGAGGTTCTGCTTTTTATCTGAAGACATGTTTTGCCTGTCCTTCTTTTATATTGCAGCGGCTATAACGATTGCGCAAAAATGGCAAGCGATCGGGCGGTTATCTTTGCCAAAATGAAGGATTCAGAGCCGGAAGAAGCGCAATCACCTCTAAACGCCCAAGAATCATCCCCAAAATCACACAAAATTGGGCAACACCGGTCAGCTCCGCATTCATTCCGGCAATGATGTGACCCGCATTCGACAGACTGCCAATGCCAGCGCGTATGGCATCGTCAAACGCCAATCCGGTCGCGCTGAGCAGCAAAGTCCCGAGCGTTGAGGCAACAATATAGCCAACCAAGTAAACCCAAACGCCCATAACCGTGCGATCCGATTGGCGCCGACGGCGGAAAGTGAAGTGTTTAATACTGCCGCGATACCCCAATTGTACGAATTCCAGCGCAACGCGGCGACTGAGAACGATCAAACGCGCCAATTTGAACCCGCCTGCCGCGGACAATGCGGACCCGCCGATAACGACCGGAAATAGAACCAATACAATCGGCAAACGTGAAAACTGTTGGGGGTCGGTGAGCGCGATCCCGCTCGTCGCGAGCGACGATGTCGCCCACCCAACACTTTCGATCAACGGCAGGCCTGCAAAAAACGCCAGCGTCGTGACCAAGAAAAGTGAACCGATCCACGCCAGTGTCTCTGGATCCACGAGGACGGCGCGCGCGCGCCCCTGGCCCGCCCCATCGACTGCGATCAGTCCCAATGTCCCCAAAACCAGACCGACCCACAAGACAAATGAATGAATGGTTCCGGCTTGCGGCGCCATATTGTAAGCCATTGGGTCTACCATGCCCGTGGTCACGGCGCTTACGGCACCGGCGAGCGCATCCCGCGGTGCCAATCCGAGCGCGAGTAGAAAGGCCGCCAAAACGACTGTACAACTTATGACCAGTGCACCGCTCACACGAATGGCCCGAATGATCGGATCGAAAAAGCTCGTCTCGGGTTCGCTGAAGAAGCGATTGCGATGCACACCCGGACCCCCAAGGTTCATGCCCGAAAAGACGCTCGCGGCGATTGTTATGCTGGCAACCGCTCCCATCAAGTGCAGCATAGCGCGCCAGACAAAGATGCTGGTGGGCATAGGGTTTTGGATCGGATCGACGCGACTATGACCGGTTGTCGTCAGGTTCGATACGCTTTCATAATAGGCCGAAAGAAAGTCGGAATTGCCAAGATAATCGACGAACGGAATGGCCGCGATCGCGCCGCCAACGGACCAAAACAGAAGCGCCACCGCCAACCCATCTCGCGCTTGCGCTCTTTTCTGCGGTTTATCCGTGAGAAGGATCACTGTCGATCCGATTGCACCAAGGCTGATCGCGGTTCCGGCAAAAACCAGCAACTGTTGAGTCTCGCCTGTCGCAACAGCCACCAAGAAGCAGACGCCCATCGAAATCGCGAATGCGAGTGTGACGAAACAAAAAACTCGAACGACAGCGAGATGGTTCAAACAGTCACTCCTGCCTAGAAGAAGTCGGCGCTAACCCTGAAGAATTGCTCGACTTTGCGGGTCGCGCTGTTCTCATAGAATAAGAGCAGCCGATCGTCTGTTTCGACCAGCGTTTTGGCATCCGGGAAGATGATTTCGTCTTCGCGAATAATCGCCGCCGCGGTCACGCCATCCGGCAGGTTCGCATAATCAACGGGTTTGCCGATCAATGGCGAGGAATCTAACGTCACCCCTTCGGCAATTTCAGCCGCACCATCTTGTAGCGATTGAACTGACAATATCCGCCCGCGGCGCAGCTTGGTAAGGATTTTGGAGACACTCAATGCCCGCGGGTCGAGCACCGCATCAATATCCAAATCCTGCGAGATGGCGATCAATTCATAATCGTTGACCAAAGCATGCGTGCGTTTAGCGCCCAATTGTTTGGCGAGCTTACCGATCAACATATTGGTTTTATCATCATTGGTGACGGCGATGACAATGTCGGCTTGGTCTGCGCCCGCTTCCTCCAAGACATCGCGCGCGAGGCCGTCGCCATGAATCACAATGGTCTGTTTAAGCGAAGAAACCGCCAAGTCTGCTCTCGCAGCGTCCGCTTCAACAACGCGCACCCGGACTCGGCCATCGCGCTCGAGGTGGCTGGCGACATATGTGCCAACATTGCCGCCCCCGATGATCACCACGCGTTTGTGCTCCTCAACGTCGCGACTAAACAACTTATTGAGGCGTGGTGTTGAGCGCAGGGTCACTGCAACATAGGCCAAATCACCGGGCTGAAGCTGATCATTTCCGCGCGGCGCAAAGATACTATTTCCGCGAGTGATTCCGACCACGCGTGCGCCTAGATCTGGGAAGATGCCTGAGATTTGATCCAGAGACGTCTCTAGCAAAGGACTGTCATCGCGGACCTTCATCCCCAGGACTTGCAATTCCCCGTCATGGAACGAGATGCTCGAGGTCGCGCTGGGGGCTCGAATGCGCCGTAATATAGCTTCGCCGACTTCGATTTCGGGTGAGATGATCAGATCGATCGGCAACGCAGACTTCGAAAACAACTCCGCATTTCGCGGATCCAAATAGGCTTGCGCGCGCACCCTCGCGATTTTCGTCGGGACGGAGAATAACGTATCCGCAACCTGACAGATGACCATGTTAATCTCGTCAAAATGCGTCACGGCAATGAGCATGTCCGTCGCGTCCGCACCTGCAGCCCGCAAGACATCCGGATGACCGGCGTGGCCGACGACGCCGCGCACGTCATAATCTATCTGAACTTGCTCGATCAGATCATGGTTTTCATCAATCATGATGATGTCGTGGTGCTCGTGCGCTAAGCGCCGAGCAATGCCCTGCCCTACGCGGCCCGCTCCACAAATGATCACACGCATCTAACGATTATCCGTACGACTCGCCGATGCGTTTACCCCAAGGGCCTTTAATTTTCGGTGTAGAGCCGAACGTTCCATCCCGATAAACTCCGCCGTACGTGAGATATTTCCGTCAAATCGGGTGATTTGGAGGGTCAGATAGTCCCGTTCAAACTGCTCGCGAGCATCGCGCAGAGATAGACCGACAAAATCGGCTGAAACGCCCATAGCGTCGCCTGTTTCATCACTGCTGCGATCCAATGGCAGTTCTTCAACACTCACCGTTTGATCGGTACTGTCGCGAGACAAGATCAATACGCGTTCGACCACGTTGCGCAACTGACGGACATTTCCAGGCCAATTCATCGATTGCAGCACCGCGATGGCTTCTTTGCTAAAAATTCGCGGCGTCAGGCCAGAAGAGTCGGCAATTCTAGCACTGAAATATTCTACCAAGTCAGGAATATCGTCTCGACGTTCTGCGAGAGACGGTACGGAAAGCGGCACCACGTTCAATCGATAATATAGATCTTTGCGGAATGCCGCTGCCTCGATCGCTTTTTCAAGATCCCGGGTTGAAGATGACATTACGCGAACATCGACTTTGACGTCTGATCCCCCACCCACACGTTGAAACCTCTGTTCGGTTAGAACGCGGAGAATTTTGCTTTGAGTGCCAAGCGGCATATCGCCGACTTCGTCGAGCAATAGCGTGCCGCCATGGGCTTGTTCAAACACACCGATTTTGACCGGCATACCGGTGGAGTCTTCCTCGCCAAACAGTTCACGTTCCATTTTCTCAGGCGCGATATTGGCCGCATTCACTGCCACGAATGGACCGCCAGCCCGGCGCGAGTGATCGTGGATAAGTTTGGCGCACAATTCCTTGCCCACACCCGCTTCACCAGAGACCAAAACGCGCGAATTGGTCGGCGCGACTTTTTCAATATGCGCCCGCAGGGCTTGTGCAGCACCGCTGTCCCCCACCCATTCAGAAACCGAGAGATTTTGTGCCCGCAGTGTTTCGTTCTCGCGCTTAAGTTTGGCAGATTCAATTGCGCGCGAGACCAAGTGAAGCAAGCGGTCCGCTTTAAAAGGCTTTTCGATAAAGTCATAAGCGCCGCGACGGATCGCAGCGACCGCGGTTTCGACATTGCCATGCCCGCTGATTACGATCACTGGCAATAATGGATCGATGGCTTTGAGGTATTTAAGCACTGACAAGCCGTCCATATCGCTGCCTTGCAACCAGACATCGAGGACCACCAGGCTCGGTGTGCGCGAGCGAACTTCCTCGATCGCCGATTCCGCCGTGGCAGCGGTGCGAACACCGTGCCCGTCATCCTCTAAGACCCCGGCGATCAATTCGCGGATATCGGGTTCATCGTCTACGACTAGAATATCAGTGCTCATCTACAAGCTCCAAAGGCTGATCCTTTGCGTGTGAGTCTGATGCCAAACTCAACGGCAAAACAATTTTCACGATTGCCCCCCGGGCCCCGTGATCTGGTTCGAGTAATTGTACGCTTCCGCCATGATCCATGATCACGCGATTGACGATTGCGAGTCCCAGACCCGTTCCACCTTCGCGGGCGGTGACATAGGGCTCAAGCAATTGTTCGCGGGCGTCTTGTGGGAAGCCCGGGCCATTGTCTTCGATCTGCATGACGATCATGCCATCCGCATCGGCAGGCGAGACGGAGACTGTTATCTGGCCCTGAACTTCGGTGTCCTCGGGCCTCGACGCGAGCGCTTCAGCGGCATTTTTTACAATGTTTGTAAAAGCTTGACCGAGTAGTCTTTCGTCACCCAGCATGGAAAGTCCGCCTTGTGGCAGGCTCAGGCTGAACTTGAAATCCGGATTGACTACGCGCTGCGCGAACACCACGTCAGTGATCAAGGCCGCAAGATCAAATCGGCTCGGTGTCGGTTTCGGCATACGCGCAAAATCCGAGAACTCCTGGACCATCCTGCCAATGTCAGAGACTTGCCGCAAAATAGTATTGATACAGCGTTCGAACACTCCGTCTTCGTCATTTATCTGGTCGCCATACCGCCGCCGAATACGTTCCGTCGACAGTTGTATCGGTGTCAGAGGATTGCGGATCTCATGGGCAATGCGCCGCGCCACATCTCGCCAGGCCAATTGCCGCTGCGCTGAAATCAATCGCGTGGCATCGTCCAGCGTGATGACGGAGCCCTCAACGGAATCCGGCGTCACTTTGAGCCGGACATGGCGCAAACCATCATCGGTCATCAAATTGATGAAAGTATCATCTTGTGTGCGTTGGTTTTGGGCTGTCTTAACCTGCGCCCATAAATCCGGGCTGACATCTGCGAGCGGTCGCCCTTCTAAATGGCCTAGATTGAGTAGAGTTTCTGCCGAGCGGTTGGCGATCGTGACGATCCCTTCTGCATCCAGCCGGATAACACCGGCGCTAAGCTCTACAAGCAGGGTTTCCAGGAAACGCCGACGCTGTTCGGCTTCTTCGCGAGCCGACACCAAATCGTCTCGGCGTTCGTCCAATTGTCGTGTCATTTGATTAAATGAATTGGACAGCACCCGAACTTCATCTTCGGGTTCAGGTAGAGGCACTTCTACACCGCGTCGCCCCTCACTGACCTCAAGCGCAGCAACCGCCAAGCGACTGATCGGTCGCGAAATCCGGTCCGCGATTTCTTGCGCCAAACGCACAGAGAGCAGCAGCACCAGCGCAACGATTTGCAGATACGCAACGACGAACAATGTCTGGATCTCATTGCTTCGTTCTTGCGCCAATTGGTATTGCTGCTGCGCGTTTCGGGCCCGGTCTAATCGCGCGAACAGTTCGGGATTGATCGGTCGAATGAGATAGAGATAGCTTTCATTGAAGTTTGACAGCTTCTTCAGCGCGAACGTGTATCCCGCCTGTTGCCGTAAAACCGCAACGGTTTCCCCACGATCCGCGGCGACAAAGTCATCGGGGACCGGCGGCGCATAGCTGAAGGCCGGCGAGACGATTTGCGCTTCAGCCATCCGAAAGCCATTGCGGTCAATAATGTACGCCGCTGAGAAGTCGCGATAGGTCGCCACCAAGCTAAGGATCGTTTCAAAGGTTTCAGGATCGGCTTCAAACCCTTCTGCCGCCGCATCTACATCGTCCGCCACGGCAAGCGCGTCGGCCTCAAATCGGAAGGCAAACTCTTCGCCGCTTTCGGCGGTGATCGTGGCGAATTCCTCAACGAGATTGAGCACCGTATCGCCCAGCCAGGTATCAATGCCCCTTGAAATTGTCAGCCACAGGAACAGAGATACGATGACGGCCGGGATCATTGCCACGGTCCCGAACAATAGCATGAAGCGACGAGTCAGACGCCCACCACTCGCCAAATCTGGATTTCGCCGGATCGCTCGGTAGCGCGAAACCACCATCCACCCTAACGCGAACATGATCACCAGATTGGTCGCCAGAAGCGTTAGCAAGCCATCGGGAATGTCATCTGTCGGGCTGCTCCGCCCAAGAGCAAAGATCGTGGCCGCGGCGCTAATAACGCCCGCGAGAATAAACAGACCTTGAAACCAAAGTCCGCCATTCCTGCGAAGGGTAGCCAAAACACCTGATGCCAAAGTTGGGACCTCTAATCCACACTGTCGCTAATCAGCAACACTGGTGATTTAGAGCAACACTTTGACTTTGCGTCAATCAGTCTTCTGTCATTCCCAAGACCGTCATTCGGGCTCGTAACGTGTTGCGATTCACGCCCAACAACGCTGCTGTACGAAGCTTGTTGCCCGATGTCACACTGAGCGCCAGCTTAATCAGAGGGCGTTCGACTTGCTCCAGCACGGTTTGATAAATCTTCTGCCCGTCTTCTCCGCCCTTCAAAAGGTCGGCCATCACATAGCGATGCAATAGGGTTTCGATCTCACTCTCTAGCGAAGCTTCAGGACTCAGCTCTTTCAGAGACTCGGCGCGAAGTTCACGCTCAATATCGCGTTGCGAGATTGTGGTGTCAGGACTGAGGGCCGCCAATCTAAAGATCAAATTTTCCAGTTCCCGGACATTGCCTGGCCAATCATAGGCCATCATCAGGTCCATAGCCGGTTGCGCGACCTGTTTCTGGGCCAGCCCGCGACTTTCAGCGCGGATCAAGAAGGCTTTGACCAATTCCGGAATGTCTTCTTTGCGGCGCCGCAAAGGCGGCATTTCGATGCGCACCACGTTCATTCGATAGTAAAGGTCTTCTCGGAAGTCGCCCGATTCAACCAAGGCTGAAAGCGGCTGGCGGGTCGACGCGACAATACGGGCGCCCCCCTCTTCGCGCATCAGTTTGACCAATTGGGTTTGCGCTTCCTGGCTCAAGTCGCCGACTTCATCGAGATAGATGGTTGCTTCTCGATCATAGGCGATCCCAGGATTGGCCTCAGTTCCGAATAGCTCACCGCTCACGTCTTGTGCTGCGCTTGTCGTAAGATCGAGAGAATAGAACGCGCCGGAGCGGGTTTGACCAAGATCGTGAATGGCGCGCGCGGCAAGTTCTTTACCCGTTCCAGACTCGCCTTCGATCAACACTGTCAGGTCTGTATTCATCACCCGCGAAATCGTGCGATAGACATCTTGCATCACCGCGGACCGCCCAACCAATGGCAAGCCGCTATTCGTTGTGTCCGCACTCGCTCGTTTCGCCGGGGCTCCACCTGCGGGTTTTGTATCGGTGAGCGCGCGGTCGACCAAATCAGTCAATTGATCAATATCAAACGGCTTGGGCAGATAGTCATATGCACCATGCTGCGCCGCCGATGCCGCTGTGAGAATCGTATTCTGGCCACTCATCACAATCACTGGCAGCTCAGGCCGCACCAGCTTGAACGAGGGCAAGAGTTCGAAGATTGGCGTATCCGTCAAATAGACGTCGGTCACGACAATGTCGCCTTCGCCGTTTCGAACCCAACGCTCAAGCGCTTCGGGTGAGCTGGTGGCGCGCACCGTATATCCGGCGGTGACCAGCGTCTGGTTCACAATCAATCGGATGCTGGCATCGTCTTCTGCGAGGAGAACAGTTTTTTGAGTCATATTTCTTACAGTCTTGGGAGCGGCAGAAAGATAGAAAAACGCGTGAGGCCGGGTTTGCTGTCGACTTTTATCCGCCCCTTATGAGCAGAGACAATCTCATTGACGACGCTTAGACCGAGTCCGCGTCCACCCGACTTAGACGACATGAACATATCGAACATCCGAGCTTTCTTTTCAGGCGGCACGCCTGGGCCGTTGTCTTCAACTGTCACACGGATAGCGCGTCCAAGTCGTTGAGTGCCGTCCTTTCGCGCAATCGCGAAGCTCGTTTCGAAAGCGGTCTCGATTTGAATTTGCGGACTTTGCGTATGCGCCATCGTCGCCTCGACGGCATTGCGAAGAACATTCTGCAATGCTTCGTGCAAATGATCCTGGTCTGCCATCAATGATGGCAAAGATGGATCGTAAAGGCGCACAATCGAAACTTGGCCGCGCTGGGCTGCTTCCTCAGCCGCAATCACGCGGTCCAATAGCTCGTGAATATTCAGCTCTTCCTTTGCCGGCGCCGAGAAAAGCTCAAAAGCGGATAGACGCGAGACCAGGCGCTCAATGCGGCGACTCTCGCTCTGGATGATATCGATCATCGCGGCCTGATCATCTCTCGCATTGCGCGAAAGAAGCTGTGCAGCACCCGAAATTCCAGCGAGCGGGTTCTTTACTTCGTGACCAAGAATGCGTCCAAAAGCTGCAACGCCCGCAGGATTGTTATGCACAACCTGAGTTTGTGAGGCTTCGGTCATGCCAATGACAATCCCACCATCATCAATAGGCCGCAACCGGAGGTCCAGTACACGCTGACGACGCAAAGATGGCCCACTGATTGGAATGGCGTGCGCTGTGACATCGCCTTGCAGGCTCAACGCTTTGTCGATGAGCCCGAACACAGGAGAGTCATGAAACAGGATCTCGCTCAGCGGCTTGCGGTACATGGCGCGTTCGGAGTGCCCGAGAAACGACTGAGCCTCCGGATTGGCCGCACTGACCCGTCGGCGTTCATCGAGACCGAGCAGTGCAAAGGGGGAAAGACCAACCAAATCAAGTGTTGTCATCATGCTGCCACCCGTAAAGTCTCGCCCGCGTATAGCGCTTGTATAGAACGGAGCAGTGTCACCGGATTGTCGATTCGACAGAGGTCCGCTCGCTGCGTTCGCCGATCCGTTTCGCAGAGTGGGAGCGCGACTTTATCAACATGCGCAGCCACGTGCTTGCGGACGATCCGAATGCCGAGCGACGTCCCATAAAGACTCAAACTGTCTTCGATCTGTGCGCACAGGCCGTCCGCTTGTTCTTGCAGCGAGGGCACCACGAATGGGCGACCCTCAAGATCGGCGCTAATCTCGCCAAGCAGCCACGGACACCCCATCGCTGCGCGCCCGATCATCACGCCATAAGCACCAGATTCGAATTGCGCTTGTCTGGCCGAATTAGCGTCGTGAACATCGCCATTCGCGATCACCGGAACATCCAAAGCTTCAACCGTATCTCGGATCGCGCTCCAATCTGCGTTGCCTTTGTAAAATTGGCAGCGCGTCCGGCCGTGAACCGTGATCAGCTGCACGCCCAAATCCGTCGCAGCGCGTGCCAGCTCCGGGGCGTTCAGCCAGTTGTGATCCCACCCTAAGCGCATTTTCAAGGTCACCGGCGTTGTCCCTGCGCCCTGCAGAGTGGCTTCGATGATTTGCTGCGCTAAGTCAGGCTCTCGCATCAAAGCTGACCCCGAATTGCCGCCTGTCACTTGCCGGGACGGGCAGCCCATATTGATATCGATGACATCTACCCCCGCACTGACGAGGATTTCAGCACCGCGCTGCATATCTTCGGGGCGGCGTCCCGCGAGCTGCACGACCCATAGAC
Organism: Pseudomonadota bacterium; assembly: GCA_039194965.1. Lineage (GTDB taxonomy): Bacteria > Pseudomonadota > Alphaproteobacteria > Caulobacterales > Hyphomonadaceae > Henriciella. The sequence continues at coordinate 41,702 of JBCCVQ010000015.1, forward strand.
CCCTGCCTTCATGTCGACAGGTTTTGCGCACCACATCCGGACGGGCCGCAGCGAGAGCCTCACCGGCAACCATTTCGGACACCACAATGGGCGCGCCATAGCGCACGGCTTGACGTCGAAAGGCGGCATCGGTTGAGCCGGACATCGGCGCCAGCCAAACCTTCTCTGCCTGAAATGCGGGCATTCTCATCATGAGCCTTGTAAAACCACATTTTTGCACTGCACAAAAGTGGAGCACTGAATTTCCCTGATGCGTTCACGCAAGCTATGTGGCTTTTTTGCCGCAAACGGTTATGCAGCCAACATGTCTATTGCAGCCCTTATCGTTGCCGCCGGTCGAGGGGAGCGCGCTGGTGCAGGTGTGCCCAAACAATTGCGCCAGCTTGGCGGCAAGCGTGTGTTCGAATGGTCGCTCGACGCGTTTTCCGGTCATGAGAGTATTGACCAATGCATTCTCGTGGTTCCCGCCGGCGAAGCGCACACATATTCATCGCTCTGCCCACCAGAGACGCAGATCGTAGAAGGCGGCGCCACCCGGACTGCGTCGGTCAAAGCCGGTCTTTCAGCGTGCTGGCGAGACACAACGCGATCGGTCCTCATTCACGATGCAGCGCGCCCGGGACTCACATCGCGCATGATTGATGCGTTGATCTCCGCATTGGAGACCGCCGACGCGGCGGCGCCGGCTCTTCCGGTGACAGACGCCCTCAAACGGGCGACCGACGAGGCTGTCATGGACGTCGCACGCACAGATTTATATCGTGTACAAACACCGCAAGCCTTTGGTTTTAATGCAATATCCTCTGCCTTAGAGAACGCTGCAGACTTGGTCGACGACCTCGCTGCGATTGAAGCGATTGGCGGAACCGTTCGCCTCATTGACGGCGACGAACGATTGGGGAAAATCACCTACTCTAGTGATTTAGTGACTCTGGAAAAACTTCTCATGCCTCCGACCGCTCCTCCACGTTTGGGAACTGGATTTGATGTTCACGCGTTTGAGTCGGGTGACCGCGTCATTCTGTGCGGTGTTGAGATCCCCCACACGCAACAACTAGCGGGACATTCCGACGCCGATGTCGCTTGGCACGCGCTGACGGACGCCGTCTTGGGTGCCGCCGCCTTAGGAGACATTGGCGATCATTTCCCGCCATCGGACCCTCAATGGCGCGGCGCGGATTCATCGGTTTTCCTGAAGCATGCCATCGAGATTGCACGTGATGCGGGTTGGCACCTCACCAGCTGCGATATCACCGTGATTTGCGAGGCACCAAAAGTAAAACCTCATCGCGACGCGATGCGCCAAACGACGGCAGACGTCACTGGGTTATCCTTAGACGCGGTCAGCGTAAAAGCTACCACCACTGAAGGCCTTGGCTTCACCGGACGGGGCGAAGGGATTGCCGCGCAAGCCAGCGCCGTTCTATCTCCGATCAGGCAAACTGAATAAGAAGGTCCCATGTTCCCAGATCGCATTCGAAATCTCGCCCTCCTAACCATGGACGAAGCCATGGAACGACGCGTCAAAATTGCCACGGCTGAGAGCTGCACGGGCGGTTTGATCGCTGGCCTTTTCACAGAATTTGCAGGCTCCTCAAAAGTGTTGGAACGCGGATTCGTGACCTACTCGAATGCTTCAAAGGCGGAAGTTCTCGGCGTTGCGGGCGACGTGCTCGCCGATTATGGCGCAGTATCTGAACCGGTTGCACGTTTAATGGCGGAAGGCGCGATGGAACAAAGCCGCGCGAATCTCGCCATCGCAGTTACCGGCATTGCTGGTCCTGGCGGCGGCACACCGATGAAGCCTGTCGGCACCGTGCATCTCGCCTGTGCGCGGGAAAATAAGGCGATGATCCACGAAATGCTGACACTCGGGGACATTGGTCGACATGAGATCCGGATGGCCACCGTCGAGGCGGCGCTGAATCTGATCAAAGCCCAAATCTAAAACGGCCCTAGGGCTCAGTGCCCGGCTGTGATACCCTCGATGAAAAATCGGGAGGTAACATGGCTTACGACGCCAATACAGAATTCACCAAGTTCGAGCCGCGACTCTTATCGCCGGCCATTGGCGCCGAGCTTATTGGCGCGGATCTCGCGAATTTTGATGACACGTTGATCGAAGAGGTCCGCGCAGCCTTGCTGAGATACCAAGTTGTCTTTTTTCGAGATCAACATGACCTGTCCCGTGAACAACACATTGCTTTCGCGAACCGTTTTGGTGAGTTGGAAATTCATCCTGCCACACCCAAAGACCAGCCAAATCCAGAAGTCTTGCGCATCGCTCACGGGCCCAACTCAAAAGGTCAGGAAAATAATTGGCACTCGGATGTGACGTGGCGCGAAGAACCATCTCTGGGCTCGATCTTGCGGGCGATTGAGCTCCCTGAAATTGGCGGCGATACGCTGTTTTCAAATATGGTTATGGCCTATGCAGACCTGGAAGATGACCTCAAAGACCGGCTTTGCGAAATGACCGCAATTCACGATATTGCACGCGTGTTTTCGCGGCGGCTCAACAAAGATGCCTCGGCGCTGCATGAGAAATTTCCACCACAAGAGCACCCCGTCATACGGACACACCCGGAAACCGGTGAGCGGTTACTTTATGTGAATATCGCTTTCACCGACCATATCGTCGGTATGGACCGAGATGAGAGCGACCAACTTTTAGCTTTCCTCTATCGCCGGGCATGGCTTCCAGAGTATCAATGCCGGTTCCGCTGGGAACCTGGTTCTCTGGCATTCTGGGACAATCGCGCGTGCCAGCACTATGCCGCGAGTGACTACTTCCCGAACATCCGCATTATGGAACGCGTCACGATTGCCGGCGATCGGCCGTTCTTTACGGCCTAAAGGCAAGCGCCTGAAAACAATAATGGCGTTCTGATCCTGGTGGGACTATATACCCGCCAAACCTATCTGCTGCGGGCCTTGAACCCGTTTGGAGACGAATATGATTGACCTTAAAGCGCTCGCGACTCGCGAGCCTGATCCTGCGCCTGGTACTCTGAATGCACTCGGCTTTGCGAAACCACCGTCTGAAACGCGGGTTGTTGCGGCCATGTCGGGCGGCGTCGATTCATCCGTCGTGGCCGCTTTGCTGGCCGCGCGTGGTTATGAAGTGATTGGGATTACGCTACAGCTTTATGATCATGGCGCCGCAATCGAGAAAAAAGGCGCTTGCTGCGCCGGACAAGATATTCATGACGCGCGCAATGTTGCCGACCAAATTGGTATTCCGCATTACGTCCTCGATTATGAAAGCCGATTCAAAGAGCAAGTCATGGAGGATTTCGCTGACACGTATCTGTCCGGCGCGACCCCTATTCCGTGCATTCGCTGCAATCAAACAGTGAAATTCTCCGACCTTTTGCGGACAGCCAAAGAGTTAGGCGCGGATTGCCTAGCGACGGGACATTATATCCGCCGCGAAGACGGCGCCGCTGGACCAGAGCTGCACCGCGCTGCGGATGCCAGCCGTGACCAATCTTACTTCTTGTTCGCCACCACGTCTGAGCAACTTGACTATGTGCGATTTCCGCTCGGCGATCTGCCGAAAACAGAAGTGCGCGCGTTAGCCGATCATTTCGCGCTGCCGGTCGCGAGCAAACCGGACAGCCAAGATATCTGTTTTGTGCCGGAAGGATCCTACGCCAAAGTGGTTGAAAAACTGCGCCCTGGTTCGGGGCGCGGTGGCGAAATCGTGCATCTCGATGGCCGTGTACTGGGCGAGCACTCTGGGGTCATCCATTACACAATCGGTCAACGCCGCGGACTTGGGGTTGCCACAGGTGACCCCCTCTTCGTTGTAAAAATTGACGCCCCCGAGCGGCAAGTCATTGTTGGCCCAAGGGAAGCATTGCTGACGGCCGGCCTGACGATGGAAGAACTGAACTGGCTGGGTGATGATACACTCGCGGCGGCGTGCGAACGCGCGGACCCGGTTTTGGTGCGCGTGCGCTCGACCCGCGAACCGGCTCCTGGTCGTTTAGGCTTCCACCAAGGCGCGCCCGCCGTTTGGTTTGATGCACCTGAAGAAGGCGTCGCGCGCGGCCAAGCCAGCGTTCTTTATGACGCGAGTGGATCTACCCGGATTTTAGGCGGTGGCTTCATCGCTTCCACCATCGCCGCGGACGAACGTTTGCGCTAAGGGAAGATGCGCATTTTCACCAGCGCGCGATTGTCCGTAAACGGCTGCACGTCGGACTGGTGATCAATCACTTCATAGCTGCCTTCAAGCCAGACACTTTGATTGATTTTCCAGTTCGCGCCGACATTCAAATTCACCCGATCATCATCGCGCTCAATTGTTTCAAACGCGTATTGGCCAAACCCTGCCTCACCTGTCAGTGACAGCCGCGACGTCAGTCCCTGTTCTAGGCGAACGCTGGCCTCCGTCGCGATGGCGGCATTTGAAAGCGCGATACCTGGATCAATGACCGACCGCTCAGCCTCCGCGCCGAGTGTTGTGCGCGGCGTGATTTGCCAATCAACGTGACCGGCGAAAGCGACGTCGCTGATATCCTCAAATATCACGTCGTCATATGTGTAATACTGGTATCCCACACCGATATCGCCCGACAAAGATTGACCGACTTGAAACTCCGATCCGACGAGCAGCACGGTGCCGGTATGGTCGCGGTTGGTTGCGTTGAAGATATTTGGCTCAGCATAATCGGCTTGTACGACTGTGCCTTTGGCATAAACGACATTTGAATCATTAAGCGCATACCCCAAGCGACCTGACGCTGACAGTTCGTCGCGATCGCGAAAGTCCTGATCTTGGAACAGGTCGCCCGCCAATTCGGTGTCGTCATAATCGTAGGTGGCGAGTCCGACATCACCCTGCAATTGCAGCGCGCCAGCTTGATGTTCGAATCCTAACGCCCCACGGGCGCTGGTATATTCATTTGGTTCAATCGACCCCGCAACATTGGAAAGAGCTAAGCGATCCTCTGTTTGGTCGGCGCCTTTAATCTTAACCGTAAAACTCGTATTCTCTCCAAGGTCGAGACGTCCGCGAAGCTTCACTTTAAGGTCAGTCCGGCTCTCACTGTCGAGATCGGCATACTCACGATGATCGATCACGACTGCGCCGCCGAGACCATGACGTTGCCAATTTGAGTCGACCCTTAAAGATGGCTTAAAGCCAACAAATGAGTCTTCGACTTCATTCAGGTCAGATGCGAGCGCGTTGGACTGAGATCCGGCCGTGAATACGAGTTCGGGGCGCAATTCGAAACTGCCTTCCACAATAGGCGTCGGATCTACGTCTGGATTGGCGCGCTCGCTAATTGGGATAACGCGATCTTGCGTCGACTCGTCGGCGTTTTGCGCGACGCTGATAGCCGGCAAAAGCAAACATGTGAGTGCGGCTCCACTGACCGCAGAGCTGAATTTGATAGTCATGAAACAAACGTCCGCGTACTCGTTATAATTGTCGGGATTATCGCGCGAGAGTGTTCCAAAGACCTTAAGCACTCAAATGAAAACTTGGTCACACAGCTAACCGTAACCAAATTCAAATACTTCTGTATTATTAATGGGTTATACGAAACGCCGATCAGCTTCGGCACGAAAGGCGTCCATTATTTTTTGGACAGCTAAGCGGGTATTGGTCCTGGCAATAAACCCGAGAACCGGGTTTTTGAACTCATAATCGATAAAACAATGCACGCGGGTCTTACCCTCTTCTCGCGGATCGAATCGCCAACGGTTGCGCAAGTGGCGAAACGGGCCGCGCGCCAGATTTACATCGATGTTGCGTGATGCTGGATCGGCGAGCACGTGGGTCGAGAATTTTTCATCAAATCCGCTGAAATGCACAGAAGCTGTTCCGATACACTTATAATCAGAGGTAGCGTCTCCGTGCTCTTCCGATACAGAAACCTTCTTGATCCAGCGAATAAATTCCGGATAGCGCCGAATATCGCGGACCAATTCGTATAGATTGTCAGCTGTGTGCGGGATGAGAACTTGCTCGGAAACTCTAGGCATTCTGCCCCAGTTGCGCCTCGCGCGCGGCCCGCAGCTGAGCAAAATCTTCACCAGCATGATAGCTTGATCGCGTGAGCGGCGAGGCAGAGACCATGAGAAAGCCTTTCGATCGGGCAATCTCCTCATAGGCTTCAAATTCGTCAGGCGTGACGTATCGATCGACCGCTGCATGCTTTCGTGTGGGTTGCAAATATTGGCCGATGGTGAGGAAATCGATGCCCGCGGATCGCATATCGTCCATCACTTGCATGACTTCTTCTTTAGTCTCTCCTAAGCCGACCATCAATCCAGACTTCGTAAACTGAGACGGATCCCGGTCTTTGACTTTCTCGAGCAAGCGCAGCGAGTGGAAGTAACGCGCCCCAGGTCGAATAGAGAGATAGAGGCGCGGCACGGTTTCGAGATTATGATTAAACACGTCTGGTCGGGCGTCGATAACTTTCGCCTCCCAACCGTCCTTGCGCAGGAAGTCTGGAGTGAGAATCTCAATCGTCGTTGACGGCGATGCATCACGAATGGCTTGGATGGTGTGAACGAAATGCATCGCCCCGCCATCTTCCAAATCATCTCGATCAACCGATGTGATAACCACATGTTCGAGCGCCATTTCGGCCACCGCTTGGCCAACTCTACGTGGTTCATCCAGGTCGAGCGGTGCCGGTTTTCCTGTGATCACATTGCAGAAGGAGCATGCGCGCGTGCAGGTATCGCCCATGATCATCATCGTCGCGTGTTTTTTATCCCAGCACTCGCCAATATTCGGGCATCCGGCTTCTTCGCAAACCGTTACAAGCCCTTTCGACTTCACGATCTCACGCGTCTCAGAATACCCTTTCGACGTCGGCGCCTTAACGCGAATCCAGTCAGGTTTGCGCAAAAGCGGCGTGTCCGGACGATTGCGTTTCTCCGGATGACGATATTTGGGCTTGTTATCGATGATCGTAGCCATGCGCTTTAAATGGAGTGAATTGGCCAAATCTGCAAGCGTCAGAGCGACATAGCGCCTATGCATCCTGCGAAGAAATGCAGCAAAGATACTTGCACCGCTCACTCAGTGTGACACTTTGTTGCAAACACGTAATCGACGAGAGCTTAGACCCCGATGACGGATACGACCATTCCCGCGCCCCTGCCTTGGCGCGCCAATCGTGCGAAAACAGATATCTTTTCGGCGGTTATTCGATCCTCAAAAGAGTTTGGTGGCAAAACCGTAGCGATTGTGGACGGCGATGGTACCGAGGTTGATTATAAGACGATTTTGCGAGGATCGTTTGCGCTAGGTTCGGCTTTAGGAAAGAAATTCGGCCGCGGCGAAACCGTTGGGATTATGTTGCCGACGGGGGCCGGCGCGGTCATCGCGTTTTGCGCGGTGCTGGCCTCAGGTCGACTGCCGGCCATGCTGAACTTCACCGCCGGATCGGCAAACATAAAGTCGGCTATGAAAGCCGGTAAGATCTCGAAAATTGTCACTGCGCACAAGTTCGTCGAACTGGGCGGGCTCGAGCCTTTGATTGCGGAACTCGAAGACGCCGCGGAGTTCATCTACCTTGAAGATGTTCGCGAGAGTCTCGGCTTAATGGATAAAGTAGCCGGAGGCCTAGGGCCGATCTTGCCGGGCTTGTTTCACAGACGTCAAAATCACAAAAAGCCAGGGGTTGTCCTATTCACCTCAGGTACTGAGGGTGAACCAAAAGGCGTGGTGCTTTCACACCACAATATTATCGCCAACGTTGAGCAGGTCCGCTCACACATTGGTCTCGATCCAAAAACCGATAGCGTATTCAATCCGCTGCCGACCTTTCACTGTTTCGGCTTAACGGTTGGCGCAATTCTACCGCTCATCGCGGGGGTACGCGCGGTATTCCATCCCAGCCCACTACAGCCACGTGAGATTGCTGGCCGAATTGAGGAGACGCGAGCGACGATCCTCCTCGCGACGGATACCTTTATTGGACAATATGCCCGCGTCGCCAAAGAAGGCGCCATGGATTCCGTCCGATTGGCGGTTTGTGGCGCGGAACGCGTTCGGGATGAAACCCGCGCCTTTGTGCGCAAGAAGTTCGAGATAGAAATCCTAGAAGGATATGGCGCGACAGAAGCTGCGCCTGTCGTAGCGGCGAACACAATGGAATTTAACAAACCAGGAACAGTTGGCCGCCTGATGTCCGACATGGAATATGAACTGGTGCCGGTTGAAGGCATCGAAGAAGGCGGCAAATTGCGCATTCGTGGTCCGAACATAATGCTCGGCTATATGCGTTCATCAGCGCCAGGTGTGATCGAACCGCCTTCGGATGGATGGCACGATACAGGCGACATATGCATCATGGATGAAGACAATTGCATCCGCATCATGGGCCGCGTGAAGCGGTTCGCCAAAATTGGCGGTGAGATGGTATCGCTGGCGGTTGTCGAGAATTGCGCCAGCGCGATTTGGCCAGACGAAATGCATGCCGCAGCCGCAATCCCGGACCCCCGTAAAGGTGAGCAAATCGTGCTGCTTTCGACCGCTAAGGATGCCGATAGAAGCGCCCTACTCGCGTGGTGTCAGTCGCACGGCGTGTCAGAACTATCTGTCCCGCGCAAAGTCTTCCATGTCGAAGAAGTGCCAGTGCTCGGCACCGGCAAAACGGATTATGGTGCTGTCGGGAAAATGGTGCAGACCCTGACGGAACCTGCCTAAAGCGCGCCTTCGTAATGCCACCCGTCAAATGCGGGCTCGACGCCCGCCGGTAGCTCGCGTTTCAGCGTGGCGTAGTCGAGATCGACATGTAAGTTGGTCAGCACCGCACGTTTCGGTTTGAGCGCTTCGATCCAAGCCAATGCCTGATCGACTGTCGCGTGCGAAGGGTGGGGTGTGTAACGAAGCGCGTCGATGGCCAGCAAATCCAGACCGTGCAAATATGCCATAGAGTCTGACGGTAAAGCATTTAAATCGTTGCAATAGGCGACGTTGCCAATGCGGAACCCGAGCGAACGGATATAGCCGTGCTCCTGATCGATCGGCAGCCAATCGACCTGGCCACCGGGCCCATCTATCGGAAAGATTTGATAAGCTTCTATCTCGGGTTGGATATCATAAAGAGACGGATACCCACTCGCGCCCTCGAATACGTATTTGAACTTCGGGACCAGGGTGCTCGCGGTTGAAGCATCCATAAAGGTTTTTACGCGTGCTCGATTGCGAATAGCCAACGCTCTGACATCGTCGATACCGTGCGTTTGATCCGCGTGGTCATGCGAAAACACAATTGCATCGAGCCGGGTTACATTGGCGTCCAGTAACTGTTCGCGCATGTCTGGTGAGGTATCAATGAGGACGATGGTTGTGTCTTGCGGTTTCGCATCATCCCAAACTTCTACGAGTGCTGAACAGCGTCTACGGCGGTTTTTGGGTTCAGACGGATCGCAGGCGCCCCAGTCGCCGCCGACGCGGGGTACCCCCCCAGACGAGCCGGTCCCCAGAAGCGTGAGCTTGATCCGTCGTTCGGTCATGAAACGCGCTGGAAAAGGGCCAGAGAATTGGCCTCGCACATTTGTCCGATTTGGTCGCGTGTTGAACCGTGTAGTTCCGCCAACGCGTCAGCCACGTAGGGCAAATAAGATGGTTCATTGCGGCGCCCTCGATACGGCATCGGCGTGAGATAAGGACAATCGGTTTCGAGAATGACTCGATCGAGCGGAACATCCTTGATCACTTCACGCACGTCTTTCGCACTTTTGAACGATAAAATACCAGATACCGAGACATAGGCCCCAAGGGCGAGACCGCGTTGGCATAGATCTGCCCCGCCGGTGTAGCAATGGAGCAAGATCGGAAACGCACCTTTCGCGGTTTCATCTTCCAAAATCTCGGCGGTTAAATCATCCGCTTCGCGGGTATGCACGATGAGCGGTAACTGTGTTTCACGCGCCGCGGAAATGTGTGTTCGGAAACTCGCTTCTTGCTGCGCTTGCGGGCTGTATCCATAATGTAGATCCATACCAGTCTCGCCAATCGCGACGACTTTCGGATCCTGCGCCCGCTCAATCAGATCGCCAGCAACCGTGTCAACAAAGTCTTTTGCGTGATGCGGATGTGTTCCAACGCTGCACCAAATGTCAGCGTTCGCATCGGCGATGGCCTTCACGCGCGGAAAACTGTCTAGGCGTTCGCAGATCGCCAACATGCGAGAGACGCCCGCGTCGCGCGCCCGTGTTAGAACGTCTTCTAAGTCCGCTTCATAGGCTTCAGCGTGGAGATTCACATGTGTGTCGAACATGGCGTCAGGCGCTTACAGCCTTCACGCCATCTTGCAAGACTGAAAACAGCTTTGTCGCGGTTTGTAGGGGCGTCAGGTTAAGATTATCCGCCGTCGCCCGCACTTCATGCATCGCCAGCCATGTCGCACTGAGGTCGGGATCACTCTCGGCCTTTTCGGCGACCCAATGCATCAGCGTATCGGTAAATGCTTGAAGTGAGCCTTCATCCACCAAAGTCGACGTCAACGCTGCGGAAACGACGCCGCCACTTGGCTTACGCACATTTCTCAGTAATGCACGCGCCGTTTGAACCGCTTTTGCCCCAGCGGTTTGCGCGAGCGCGATGCCATAGCCTGGCCGACCAGGAGCCAGGTCCAGGGCCAATTCCGTATCGACATCTTGCGGCTCTAGCACGTCTCGCGTGTCCGCTTCATTTAAGGGGTAAAGTCGCAGAACCTGACACCGCGAGCGGATGGTCGGCAAAATGGGTTGCGTAGCATGTGAGATCAGTATCAGCAGCGCATTCTTTGGTGGTTCTTCGAGCGTTTTGAGCAAAGCATTCATGCCCGAAACGTTCATCTCATCCAGCGCGTCGATTATTCCAACACGCCAACCTGCAAGCGCCGGGCGCAAATGGAAGAACTGATTGAGCTCGCGAATTTGGTCGACGGTGATGTCTTGTCGAAGCTTACCTTTTTCGTTCAATCCTCGTTCGATCCATTTCAAATCTGGATGGCCGCCCGATTGAATGAGTTGCATGGTCTCATCATTCTCGTCAGCGTCCATTGAGGCGGCCCCCAACATCAAACCGGCGACGCGGCGCGCAAGGATGGATTTGCCAATTCCGGAAGGCCCTTGAAAGATCCATCCATGATGAAGACGGCCTGACGCTCGCGCTTTCAAGAACCGCGCAATCGACGGTTGATGACCGATCAAAGGAAACGCCGCGCTCATGCCAAGGCCAATCTTTGATCAATGGCATTTAATGCATCCGCCAAGACTTGTGCGGGTGATTGCAACGCATCGACGACCTTGCACCGATGAGGTTCCGCTTCTGCGATGGCCAGGAATGCCGACCGGATTCTCTGATGAAAGCCGAGATCTTTCGCTTCAAACACATCGTCCGTGCCGCGCGCGCGTCGGCGTTCGGCCAGCGCCGCTGGGTCGGCATCTAAGATGAGGGTTAGATCTGGCCTCGTCTCGCCGACCACGGCACGCTCCAGTGCCATTAGCGTCTCGCCTGGGACACCATCCACACTCTGATAGGCCCGCGTTGAATCCGCGAACCGATCGCACAACACCCACTTGCCCTGTGCCAAGGCCGGGCGAATACGTTTTTCGAGATGGTCGCTGCGAGCCGTGTTCATCAATAAGGCATGTGACAAAGCCGACCAAGACTGATCATCTGGTGGCATCAACGCCAATGACCGCACGCTTTCGGCAAGCGGCGTTCCACCCGGCTCGCGGGTGATGACAACCTCTATGTTTCGGCGTTCAAACTCTGCAGAAAGCCCTTGTATCAGAGTCGACTTGCCCGCTCCTTCACCGCCTTCTAGCGTAATGAAGCGTCCTGGTTCAGACACCTGACTAAGCTCCACCTTCAAGCATGCGGCTCAGGCCATCGACGGCTTTTCCGATGAACCCGAGCCGAGAAACATCTTCTGTTGCTAGTAATGGCAGTTCAATTGGCGCTTTGCCTTCAATCGTCACCACCAGGGTTGCAACTTCATCCCCAGCTTTGATTGGTGCTTCGAGCAAACGATCATAGACGATCTCGGACTTGCCCTTTGCAAATGCACGTTTGTGCGCGGTGACATCGGCGCTCTCTGAGAGGCGAACGCCGACGGTGCGGCTTTCGCCCATCCAAACATCCAACTCCGCCAGCCGCCGGTCTCCGGCTTCAATGGTTCGCGTTTCGAATGCGCTGAACGCCATGCGCATCAATCGTTCGGCTTCGCGGGCGCGCGCTTGTTTGCTTGGCAAACCATTGATCACAATAATCCGACGTTTGCCGTCGCGCACCGCCGATGCCGTGAGGCCATATCCTGAAATATCAAGATGGCCGGTCTTTAAACCATCAGCCCCTTCAATTGTTCCCAAGAGTGGGTTGCGATTGGCCTGAGTATACTGCCCCCAAGTGTAAGATGGGGCGCTGTACCAATCATAATATTGCGGATAATCGTCGATGATCCGTTTTGCCAATTTGGCAAGATCGGTCGACGAAACAATATGGCCGTCGCCTTCTAAGCCAGTCGCATTGACGAAATTGACACTGGTCAAACCAAGCTCATGCGCGCGTTCAGTCATTTGCCGTGAAAAAGCTTCTTCTGACCCAGCAATCCCTTCAGCGAGCACGATACAAGCATCATTTCCGGACATAACGATCATGCCTTGCAGCAACTGGCGGACCGTCGGTCGCTCTTTCGGACGCAATCCCATGGTCGAAGTCCCCGACGGGAACCCTCCGCGTCGCCAGGCATCCTCGCTCACTTCCATTTCGGTATCGAGCGTGATCTCGCCTTGATCGATCAAATCGAAGACAAAATACGCGGTCATCATTTTCGTCATAGACGCCGGGATCATCAATTCGTCGCCATTCTTAGACCACAGCACCTCGCCGGATTCATGATCCATTATGACCGCATAATCCGCATCAGATTCGAGTATTTGGGCCGTCGCTAAGAAAGGCAAAAGCAAGCTTGTGAGCGCCAACGCAGCAATTCGCCTGATCCGCATATTCCGGTCCTTTCACCAGTAAAACTAAGCCCTTTTTCCTTACTCGGAAAAAGGGCTAGTTCGTGGCGAAGGTCAATCTTTGTCGTGGACGAGGGATCAGCGCGTGGTCAGGAACCCATCCACGACGCCATCGCGCGATAATTGCTGGCGCTCACGCTCGGCCATATCACGGCTTGGGAAAGGCCCAACCAAGACGCGGAAGAAGTCGCCGCCATTGACGCGAGCTTCCTCGATTTTGACCGGCAAGCCTGCGCCAATATTCGTGGTCAGGCGCTGCGCATTGGCAATATCCGAGAAGGCGCCCGCTTGGATAAATACATTACCAGCAGGTGCGGCGGGCCCGACACTCAGACTTGCGACGCGGACAGGCGCTGGCCGCGTAGTTGGTAAGACGGGTTGTGTTACGGTCGAGACTTCACGCACGGGTGCGGGAGTCGCGACGGGTGCTGCAGCGAGCGGAGGTAAGGACTCATTCTCTACCGTCGACATGGCGTAGGTTTCTGGATTTTGTTGAACCGGCGCTGGACCGAGATAACGCAGCCGGACAGATGCAAACCGGCCCTGCCCCATGCCCAACACCGTTGCGGCACGCGGCGACAATTCTAAGATCCGTTTTCCGTCAAACGGTCCGCGATCATTCACGCGCACGACAACTTCGCGGCCATTGTCCTCGTTGATCACTTGCACAAGGCTCGGCAGCGGAAGACTTGGATGCGCCGCGGTCATTGCTGTTTCGTCGAAAATTTCGCCATTGGCGGTCGGCTGGCCATCAAAGCCGTCCATGTAGATGCCCGCTTCGCCGCGCTCTTCGCGGATTTCCGCGTCACGATCGGCGCGAACACGACTCAGCGTGAGCGGCTTGCCAGTGCGCGCCGTTGTCTGCGGCTGAACTGAGGCAATCCGAATCGGCTGACTGGCCGGACTGACTTCGATAGAGGGTTCGGCGACGCGGAAGGAGAAAGGGTCAGATGTGGATGCAGACGGTCCTTGCGAAACAGGAAAGGTTGGCGTCGGTGTGAGAGTCGCAGTCGATGGCGCAGCGCTCTGCGTCGGATATTGGAACTCAATACGGCGATTTTCCGTCACCGTTGCCGTCGTAGCCAGATCAGACTGAACTGCCGTCTCAGAGGGAGGCGCATCAGTTGCATCCGCGTACACAATCGGTGCGGCCCGCCGATCCGCGTGAGCGGGCGCGAGCAATCCAATGGCTATAAATGTCGTTCCAGTCAGCGCAATTCCGAGCGCGCGGGACACAGACGTTTTCATCTCTTACCTCTTTCTGCGGTCGCGACCCTTTTCGGGCCGACAGAGCGTTCAGCTCTTTCTCGACGAAGCGTTTGTTTACCATAACAAGCTGCACGCCCGGTGAACGGAAACAAAAACTTGAGTCAATCGACAGAAAGATCTGATTAACCATAGATCATCTGAATGCAGGCAATTTCATGACAGGCCTTGCAATTGTCCGCGGACTGTAGAAAAGGAAGCGTCCTGCTGCGGAGGAGTGGCAGAGTGGTTGAATGCGGCGGTCTTGAAAACCGTTGAGCGTGCGAGCGTTCCGGGGGTTCGAATCCCTCCTCCTCCGCCATCAGATGTTTGTTTTATCTCATTATATTCAAGGGAATAAGCGAACGCGCATTACTCGTAAGAGCGCTGTTTCAGCCCCCGCCACTGCTCCGAAGCACACCCGCCAGCGCGATTGTCCGCGATCCTATCGCTTTATCTATTGCGGAGTTGTGGGCTCGCGGAAGTGAATCGGCTGGAAGGCTCTGCTTAAATGAATGTGGGCATGCACTGACCTAGTTGCGGCAGTACGCAAACTATGGACGTTCATCTAGGGCGCCAATATCGAGGACCGGGGCCGCGTCTAGATCTTCAGCGTCTAATAGTGCTGCGATCCTTTCGAGCGAAGAAACCAGCATTGATTGATGCCAATCAGGCAGATTTACGAACCGGGTCTGGAAGGTCTGCTGGAGCAAATCAGGCGCGGACGTAATCATGGTCTCTCCCTCTGGCAACAGTTTGAGCCACACGCGTCGGCGATCTTCTTCGCATCTCCGTCGCGTCGCCACGCCGCGCGCCACCAGTTTGTCCACCAAGCTCGTGATGGTCGCATGTTTGAGCTGGGTCAGATTCGAAACTTCGCCAACAGAAATTTCGCCCCGCTCCGAGAGTATTTGCATCACCAGCAACTGGGACGGCGTGAGGCCAGCATGGGCGGCGAGTTTCTTGGACGCTTGCTCGGTGCGCCTTTGGATTTGCCGAAGCGCGATCAGAGCGTCTTCAGATCTTGCACTCATCTTCTTATTCCTCAGTCACTTAAGAGCGATGGACCCAATGCCCTTTTTAACGGATCGAGGAAGGGTTCAAACGGCTTCCATTGATCTTGTCCAGCACGATTGATCGGTCTGCGCACTTGTTCTGAACTGGCCGTTCGAACGGCTCTATCCGTCTTATAGAATTCAATGCACGCGGCCTCAAACGGCAGGTCACAATAATCCAGGATACGACGAACTTCACCCTCCAAATTATCGAGGACGTCTTCGTGCTGTACGCGCAAAATGCGTCCTGACGGTAGAACCGACTCCCAGTGATCCATCAGATCGACATAGCCCTGATAATAATGCCCGATATCCTCAAGTCCGTAGGTAAACTCCTGACCTTCGGCGAACAATTGTTTGTAGGCTGACCAGCAACAGTCGAGTGGTGCACGTCGGGCATCGATGATTTTGGCGTTCGGTAAAATGAGATGAATGAGTCCGAGATGACGGAAATTATTCGGCATCTTATCGGTGAAATAGGCCGCGCCTTTGCGGTGGATTTGTGTGTCTTCTAGATAACGCTCACCCAAAGTTGTGAGCTCTTCAGCTGATAATTCGGCGAGAATTCGCGGATAGCGGTCTCGATCACTGATGATATTACGCCCCCGCAATCGATGCGCCAGAGATAAGATGTTTGGAAGTTCAAGCGTGCCGTCGACTTGACTGTGAGAGGCGAGGATTTGCTCAATCAGCGTTGATCCCGCGCGCGGCAACCCAACGATAAAAATCGGATCTGGCGCGGGGCATCCTTGATCGCTTTGCGACCCGAGGACGTCTTCTGAGCAATGAGTTTTCTGGGCGTCAAACTCAGCCAACATCTGTTCCGTAGTGTAACGCGTCTGTTTTTGCTTGAGTGAGTTTCCCGTTTGATAGCTGTCGAACGCTAAGGCGAAGTCGCGGCGATCTTCGAACGCTTTGCCGAGCGCAAACGCAATGTGCACCCGCGACATAAAGCTGAGGTCCGGCGATTGCTGGGCGGCTTGCATGTCGTGCAGCTCATCGTCTGAAAAGCGATACGTCTTCAGATTGGCAAGCGCGTACCAAGCATCTCCATTATTGGGGTCTGCGCGCAACGCGGCCCGGTAGGACGCAACAGCATCATCTGAATGACCATGGGTTTTTAGTGCATGCCCCTGTGACGTGAGCGTTGCAGGGTCGTCCGGTCGTTGGGCGAGAACTTTCTCAAACGCTTGCAGGGCTGTCTCATAGTCACCTGCTTGCATAGATTCGATCGCGAATAAGGATTGAAATACGGGGCTGTTTGGATCGCGTTCTAGCAAGGTTTTCGCTTGGGTGAGAGCCGCACCGTATTTTTGTCGCTTTCGCAGCACTTGAATGTAATCGATCCGCAATTGGACATTATCGGGCTCAAGCTGGATTGCGGACTCTAATAGTAAATCTGCGTCTTCATGGACACCGAGTCGCGACCCGATATCGGCTAAGAGACGCATCGCCTCGATATTGTGGGGGTGCTTTTGCAAAAAAGCTCGAACCAATTTTTCGGCCTTCAGCACGCGGCCTTCATAGAGGTGATTTGTCACCGCCAACAAAACACGCGGCAATGATTGGATTCGGTTTAGTTGAGCTTTTGCCGCGTCGGCTTCAGACTGTTGCTCGGGCGAGAGCAACAATTCAACTTGCGCGCGCCAACTCGCGACCAATGCAGGATTGTAGCGCACCGCCAGTCTAAAGGCGTTGAGCGCGCGATCTGTATCCCCCATCGCTCGGAATAAATGCCCCTCCTCCTGATAGGCGCGACCATATTCGGGTGCTGCCTTTTTGAGCTCATTTAAGTGGCCCAACGCAACAGAAAACTGCCCCAAATAGCGCGCCGCGACAGCCGCAAGATAGAGCGCGTCTTGATCCGCCGGAGCCGAGGATAACATCGAATCAGCAATTGCCGCCGCCTCATCGAAGCGGCCAGCTTGCATATCTGACTGCGCTTGCTTGATACGTTTGGCATGAATGGCGTCGACAGTTTGGGTCATGGTACATTCCATAAAAAGGCAGCGCCTTGATGGATCAAGACGCGGCCTTCATTCGCTATTCGAGGTTTCGACTAAAAGTCATAGCCGACTCGGACCCCAATGGTACGTGGTCGCATTGGCGTTACCCGGTTTCGGTCAAACTGGAAACTATTGCTAAGCTCAGCATACTCGTTCGTCAGATTGGTCGCGAACAATTCGGCAGACCATTGATCTGCGGTCACACCCAAGGTGCCCCCTAAGACGACATAACCATCAACATCGCCCTTGTTGATCTCGACAATATCGCTGACGGAATCATCAGAAAAAACGATCTGCGGCATGATATGCGCGGTCAGTGAGGAGCCACCGACTTGCTGTTCGAGATCCCATTCATACCGAACCCGAATGTTGCCTTGATAAGCTGGCGCAAAGGCGAGATCGGATCCCTGCAGAACATCATCCGTTGGGACCAGAACCTCTGTGATTTCCGTATCGAGTAAGGAGAAAGCACCGGCAATGGTTAAGCCGTCGACTGAATATGGCGCCCAGGTAAAGTCACCCTCTAAACCGCTGATTTCGGCATTTGCCGCATTGTCGGAGAAGAATAAGTTCACAATCGAAGGATCAAAAATTGTGGCCTGCAGGCCTTCAATCTCGACAAAAAACGCTGAACCATTGAACCGAAGCGAGTTGTCGAAAAGCTCCGTCTTCCAGCCGATTTCATAGTTCTGAATGTCGTCTGTATCGACGGCAAATGGGACCGTATACGTTCCGGCTGGATTGGATCGCCCACCTGGACGGTTGAGTAGGCCGGGACGGAAGCCTTCCGAATATGTCGCATATAGAAGCACGTTGTCGGTCGGCGTATAGGATCCCGTCAATTTATAGATCGTGCCATCCGTGGAGGCCGTATCCGGCGCGCCGAAGGGATTATTGGGGGCGAACTGAGCCGAGATGTTCGTGCCGGCGCGTTGTTGGTCGGTGGCTTGCCCGAGATTGAAGAATGACGAGTTGGCCGAGCCTTCGAGATCGACTTCGATGTCATACCATCGCGCTCCGAACGTGATCGCGAATTGCTCGTTTAGGTCGAAAGTTGCTTCCCCGAACAAGCCAAGCTGTTCATCTGTTCGCAAGACATCATTGCGGAAGATAGCGGATTCTGGGAACGGTCCGGGATCGCTAAAAAATCCGGGTTGAGCGCTACCGATTTCTCCGGTCACCGCAGTATTGGTAAGCGGGTAATTGTCTGGGAATCCTGCGACGCCACTAAATCCAATGGCAAAGCGCGAGCCCGGATAGGTGAAGTCATTGCGTTCGAGCAATTCAAGATCAGAATAGAAACCTCCAAACGTGGCGCGCAATCTATGCTCAGCTGGTGTGTTGAAGCGTAACTCGTGCGTTTCGACTTTTAACTCTGTCAAAGAGTCGACGAACAAGTCTGGTGCTTGGCACGTGCCGCTTGGTGCGGCTGAGCCAGGATAGGTCACCGACCCATCGCAAATGTAGTAAGGAAGATACTGACCGACAAAAAGGTAGTCAGTATAGTCGACCGTTTGATCCGTAGTTCGGTCTGTATAGGCGCCGGTATAGAGGGCTTCGAGCATTCCAATCCGGCCTTCCAGGGTCCAGCTCGTATTGTGATAACTGTCTTCGATTTCGTCGTCCGAGAACCGCTGGATGTCGTAATCGTCAAGCTCAGGGTCGGCGAAAAACACGCCTTCTGTGTCGAGCTGTTGTTGGGCGTGTGAAACCAACAAGCTCCAATCAGAGTTGAACTCATAGACGGTGCTTAAGCGAAACCCCGCATAAACCGTGTCATTGAAATCGTTCTCAACGATTGAGCTGTTATTGGCGGGGATAAAAGTAACGCCCGACAAGTCCGCCCCGGCTTGGAAACCAGCCCGTCCTGGCGATACGACGAGACCATTGTCGCGCACCGTGCCCGCTGGACGGAAGCGCGCGGATTCTTGGGCTGTCACAGTACCACCGACATTGTCGATATAGCCGCCTTGATTATCGGTATAGACGACGCCCCGCACCGCGAATTTGTCTGAGACGGGCAGGTTAAGCATGGCTTCTACGCTATTGCTCATCTCACCACCGTCGCTAAACGAGGTTGACGCTTTCACGGACGCAGCAACGCCTGAAAAATCTGGCTTATTGGTGATCAATCGAACAGTGCCCGCTTGAGAGCTTGCGCCGAACAGCGTCCCTTGTGGGCCGGAGAGCACTTCTACGCGCTCGAGATCAGCGGCATAAACGTCGAGATTGCGCCCAGGTTGGGCCAATGGCTGCTCATCAAGATAGAAGGAGACATTCGGCGCGAGACCCGCAACGCCGGCAATAGTTGCTGCCGGAGTCGTGGAGGCTAGACCGCGGATGTAGATGGAATTTTGACCTGGGCCGGAACCACCCGCTGTGACGCCAGGCAGCTGGATGAGGTAATCGGTAAAGTT
This sequence comes from Pseudomonadota bacterium, assembly GCA_039194965.1. Taxonomy (GTDB): domain Bacteria; phylum Pseudomonadota; class Alphaproteobacteria; order Caulobacterales; family Hyphomonadaceae; genus Henriciella. Next base: position 61,421 of record JBCCVQ010000015.1, read on the forward strand.
CTTGACGCCGAGTTCTTCCAATTCTTGTTCGCCGATCGCGTCGACAGCAACTGGGATACTTTGCGCACTCTCGGAGCGTTTCGTGGCCGTCACGGTCACAGACTGAAGGCGCTTCACCTCTGGTTCAGCAGCATCTTGTGCAACGGCACTCATGCCGCAAAGGCCGATCATGGCGATCAGCGATGCGCCACTCATTAATCGATACATATGTAATCCCTCGGGGGGTTGCTCCGGTCACGCAGGCCCACGCCGAATTACGCAGGGCACACTAGAATCGCGACCGCTCTTTGGTCAGCGTTACCTAACAGATAGTTTGATGATGGAAAGATTATGCACTGTCATTGGCGTCCGAAATCGAAACTCAGGGCGACTCTGTGCCAATTATACAGCACTTCCGGGGCGTCACCTCTGCACCCACACGCGGACGCGTGCGCCAAATGCTTTGAAGATCGACATAATTCGTGCATGACGAGCCAAACAGATTTTTGAAAGGACCGTATGCCGGATTCTGAAGCCATCTCCTCGGTCGAAACCGAGTATGATACCGAATATGAGGTCGGTCAGGACAATGTCGAGGTCCTGGGATTGGACGTCCATAATCCGGTTTTCTTTTTGGCCGCCAGCCTCGTACTTCTCTTTGGCGGACTCACCCTCGTCTTTCCAACCGCCTCTGGCGAGATGTTGAGTGCTGCCAGATCTCACACATTGCAATCCTTCGATTGGTTGTTCGCCGCGACGCCCGTGCTGGTGTTCGTTTTCTGTCTAAGCCTGGCGATATCACCGCTCGGCCGTATTCGTTTGGGCGGCCGTGACGCGACACCTGATTACAAAATACACTCTTGGATTGCGATGCTGTTCGCAGCTGGCGTGGGCATTGGGTTTATGTTCTGGGGGGCGGCTGAGCCACTGGCTTACCACACAGATTGGTTCGGTATGCCGCTCGGCGCTGAACCCGGATCGCCAGAAGCGAACCGCTTGGCGTTTAGCGCCACCTTGTTCCATTGGGGCCTAGCGCCTTGGGCGATTTACGCTATCGTCGGACTGTCGCTGGGTTTTTTCGCGCACAATAAGGGGCTCCCGCTTTCGGTTCGCTCGGCTTTTTATCCCCTGTTAGGGGAACGGGTCTGGGGCTGGTGGGGTCATGTGATCGACCTGTTTGCCGTCGTATCCACGATCTTCGGGCTAGCGACCACAATTGGCCTCGGCGGCACACAAGCCGCCAGCGGCCTCGGCTACATGTTCGATTTTGAGCCCAATGTGTGGACGCAAATCGGCTTGATCGGAGCGATGACGGGATTGGCGGTGCTCTCGGTAATCCGTGGAATGGATGGTGGCGTAAAGCTTTTAAGCAATATCAACATGGTGGTTGCTTTTTGCCTTTTGCTATTCGTGATCATCGCGGGTCCAACGGCATTGATTTTCACCGGCATGGGAGAAAATCTTGTTGCTTACATCGTCGACACACCCGCGCTGACCAACTGGGTCGGTCGTGAAGACATAGCGTGGTTCCATGATTGGACGATATTCTACTGGGCCTGGTGGATATCGTGGTCACCTTTTGTGGGCATGTTCATTGCGCGCATTTCGAGAGGAAGAACCGTGCGCGAATACTTCTCGGTCGTGTTGCTCGCACCATTTACAATCTGCGTCGTCTGGTTCTCCGCCTTTGGAGAAACGGCGGTCTTCCAGTATGAGAACGGCATCGGCGATCTGTCGGGCGGCGTTGTGAATTCAGCGACGGTTTTGTTCCAGATGTTGGCGGCGTTACCTTTGAGCGGCGTCACGTCAGTCATTGCAATTGGTTTGCTGATTGTCTTCATCGTAACCTCTGCAGACTCGGGCGCTTTGGTTGTCGATACGATCACGTCTGGCGGCAAGACCAATGCACCAATCGCGCAACGTGTTTTTTGGGCGTGCATGCTCGGCTTAACCGCATCAGCGCTGCTGTATGGTGGCGGAACGTCTGCGCTCGAAGCTCTGCAAGCCGGCACAATCGCGGCAGCGCTGCCATTCACGATCGTCCTGCTCATTTGTTGCCTCAGCCTCTATCTCGGCATGCGGGATGATATGCGCGCGGCAGCGGAGCATCCGGACGGATGAATACGATTCTAACAATCGCCATTCTATTCACACTCTGCACGTCGCTTATTCTTGTCACTAGGTTTCGCAATCTGAAACTCAATGGCGGTGACCCATTGCCGCTCACTGCGTTCATGGCCATCCTGTTTACGTCCGGTCTCGATGTCGGATTGATCATGTTCCCCCTCACTGAATTCCCTGTTTATGAGACCGAGGCCGCTTATCAGTTCACCAATGCCCTCGCGATTGAGTTCGGCTTCTGGGGCTTTTTGGTTTGGGGATTCTACTTTCTAACGACCTTCTATTTTTGCGTGGTAGAACCGAAGTTGAAAATATTCGAAATAGGTTGGGTGAAACTGATCAACAATGCCGTCATCATAGCCACATGCGCGTTCACCGGTTTTTTGTTTCTGTCCTATTTGCCGAACTATATCGAAGGTATCAGCGATCCGTTCCGATATGGACTGGTCGCCATTGTGGTTTTAGCGGCGGTGATTTCAAGCACCGACATTCGATACGTTAAGTGGCTAGGACTCGGATCTAGCGGTTTGTTCTTTGGCCTGATCGCCTTGCTTTGGCTCACCAGCGGCGCCGGCGTTTCGGGGCTTGCACAGAGCGCATCAAATATCGGCGGCTATTTCACAAATCTCCCAAAATTTACGCACCCGCAGACGGATTATCACGCCTTTTATCTGTTCTGGTGGTTTGCTTGGAGCATCATGATCGGGCAGTTCGTGGCACGGTTCGTAGGTGGCTTGCGGACGTATCAATTGATGCTGGCGCTGCTTATTCTACCTTCCATCCCAATCGCGCTGTGGTTTTCGATCCTCTATATCTATCACGCACAATCCATCGAACTGGTACAATGGCTGCAGATTAGCATGGTCGTTGTCGGCGTCATCTTCGTCATCAATTCACTCGACTCGTTGACCCGGCTCTATTCTGAAAATCTCGGGCTCACAGTCACGCGCCTGAGCGGTCCGGTTTATGTGGCGACGCACTGGGCCCTGCTGTTCAGCTTGATCCTGCTCTACCAATTCACACCGCTCAAGATCGAATGGATTGGGCTGGTCGTGATCGGCATCTATTGCGCAATCTATGTCCTGACCTTTATCAGACGCGATGCGCTTAGAGGGATAGAGGAAGCAGAGGCAGCTCGCCATGGATAAGACATTCGACTTCATCATTGTTGGCGCAGGTTCGGCGGGCTGCGTATTGGCCAATCGTTTGTCTGAGGACGGCAAGCATTCGGTCCTTCTGCTTGAAGCCGGCGGCAGCGATCGCAACATCCTGATCGCTATGCCAACGGCGTTGTCTTACCCGATGGCGTCGAAGACCTATAATTGGGGTTATGAGTCTGACCCTGAGCCTTATGTCGAAAATCGGCGCATTACGTGTCCACGTGGCAAAGGGTTAGGCGGCACATCTTCAATCAATGGTATGGTGTATGTGCGCGGCCATGCCTGCGACTTTGACGAGTGGGAAACCCTCGGCGCTAAGGGCTGGGGCTATGCCGACTGCCTGCCCTATTTTAAACGCTCCGAGACCTGGCAAGGCGGCGAAGACTTGTATCGCGGCGGAGCTGGTCCGCTCGGCGTCTCCGGCGGGAACAATATGTCCCGCAATCCGCTATATCAGGCGTTTATCGATGCGGGAGTTGAGGCAGGCTATCCACGAACAGAAGACTATAATGGCGAATGCGGCGAAGGCTTCGGTCCGATGCATATGACAGTCGCCGACGGCGTCCGCGCCTCGACATCTCGGGCGTATCTACGCCCGGCGCTGAAACGATCCAATTTGACGGTCATGAAGCAGGTTCTGGTCGATCGCTTGATCGTCGAGGGAAAGCGAGTCACCGGCGTCGTTGGCGCACACAAAGGCAAGCCAGTGGAGCTGATAGCCGGCCGGGAAGTCATCCTGTCGGCTGGGTCAATCGCTTCACCCATGATCCTTCAGCGATCTGGTATCGGCCCGGCGGCACTACTGAAGCGACTTGGCATCACACCGCACCATGATTTGCCGGGGATTGGCCAAAACCTACAAGACCATCTTGAAGTCTATTTTCAATATCATTGCAAACAGCCGGTCAGCCTCAACAGCCAACTTAATCTGTTTAGCAAGTTTCTGATTGGCGCACGCTGGTTCTTCTTTAAATCAGGCCTCGGCGCGACCAATCACTTTGAGTCTTGTGCCTTTATTCGATCCCGCGCAGGTTTGAAATCGCCCGACATTCAATATCACTTCCTGCCAGCAGCGATGCGCTATGACGGCACAACTTCGATCAAAGGTCACGGCTTTCAAGTTCATGTTGGGCCCAACAAACCAAAAAGCCGCGGTCGTGTTGAAATCACATCAGCGGACCCGGCGGCGCATCCGAGCATTTTATTCAACTATCTGCAGCACGAGAATGACATCGCCGCCTGGCGCCAATGTATTCGCCTGACGCGGGAAATCATCGCCCAACCCGCTATGGAGGCTTATCGCGGCGAGGAACTTCAACCCGGTCTGGAGATTCAATCGGACGCGGATATCGATCGCTGGGTGCGCGAGAATGTTGAAAGTGCTTATCACCCATGTGGAACAGCTCAGATGGGCATGACAGACGATCCGAATGCAGTGGTCGACACAGATTGCCGCGTACGCGGCCTCGACGGCGTGCGGGTGGTCGACGCCTCTGTCTTCCCAACGGTGCCGTATGGTAACATCAATGCGCCGACCATTATGGTGGCCGAGAAAGCGGCAGATGCGATTCTAGGTAAGGCGCCACTTTCACCCGTGGCGGCTCCATTCTGGACCGATCCGAATTGGGAAACACAACAAAGGCCGGGTGCCGCATCACGTCGCTGAGGACTATTCAATTTCGCGGATCAAAACATGAAGAATGTACTCAATTTGGCGCAACATGACTTACAGAGTTAGGGACAAAAGGCGCAATCTGCCACCAACCTTGCCGGTCCGATTTAGATAGCAGACCGACCAATTTCTCAGTCTATCGTTACATTACCTGTCGCTCACAAGGCCGACTTGGTCTGTCGAATTCATGCTCCAGATGATTGCATCCTCTGGCAAATTGAGGCGAAGTGATCAGAAGAATACATATCAGGAGAGCGTGCGTGCGATTACCAGTGATTGTTAGCATGGGCGGCGTCAACGCTGCCGGTCGTACTTCAGGCCATCAGAGTTACCGCCGTATGGTGTTGGGACAGCTGTCTGAGGCTGAGCAAGCGCAAACTATTTGCGGACTTGCCGTGATGATGCAGCTTGTAAGCGCAAACGATGATGGCACCTATGCCCCGAATGATGACCAAGCCAATGACCAGACTTTGTCACAAGCAGATGTGGTAAACCGCTTCAAAGACGCGGTCCTAAGTGGCACATTGGTTCGGCGTGTTGAACCCTCCCATTTTGATGTGGACGCACTGTATTGGCAATCCAATGCTTCTCTACAGCCTGAAGGCGAGGCGTTCTGCTTCAACTTGGCAACAGATAAAGTCCCGGTAAATCCACCCGACTCCTGGGCCATTGAGACTGTCGACGACAAAACCGTGCGGGTGACCGTAAACGGCGCGCTCGACGTAAAATTTGAAAATGTGCGCGACTTTCCCATCAAAGCGGCGGGACAGCTGCCGACCGGATTCGACATGGCGCGCCTTTACAATTCTCGATTTCAACCGCGTGGCCTACAAATGGCGCTGTTCGGTGCAACGGATGCGTTGCGTGCGATGGGGATCGAATGGGAGACCGTGTTGGAACACATTGGCCCGGATGAAGTGGGGGTCTATTCTAGCAGCGGCTTCGGCCAAATGGACAAAGAGGGCTATGGCGGTATGCATCAAGCCCGGATGAAAGGCGAGCGGGTCTCAACCAAGGCGCTGGTCATGGGCATCAACTCGATGCCAACCGATTTCATCAACGCTTATGTCCTTTCAAATGTCGGCATTGCGAGCAGCTCGGTTGCAGCGTGCGCGACGTTCCTTTCAAACTTGCGGCATGCTGTGTCTGATCTGCAAGCTGGCAAAATTCGCGTGGCCATGGTCGGCAATAGTGAGGCCCCGATCGGCCCTGAATTGATGGATGGATTTGGCACCATGGGTGCGCTCGCCAGCGATGATGCGATGGTCAAAACGTATGGCGATCCAAACGTCGATCATCGTCGTGCCAGCCGACCGTTCGGAAAGAATTGCGGCTTCACCATTGGTGAGTCGAGCCAATACTTCATTCTCATGGATGATGCGCTCGCGATGGAGCTCGGCGCGCCGTGCCTCGGCGCCATACCAGACGTGTTCATTGATGCGGATGGCACCAAAAAGTCCATCACCGCCCCAGGGCCTGGTAATCATATTAGTATGGCCAAAGCGACCGCCGCGGCTGCGAATATCGTGGGTCTCGATACGGTCAGGGAGAATAGCTTCGTACTCGCCCACGGCTCGAGCACACCACAGAACAGGGTCACTGAATCTCAGATATTTGACCAAGTCGCAGAAGCGTTCGGGATCGAGTCTTGGCCTGTGGTCGCGGTTAAAGCCTTCCTTGGACATACGATCGCTCCAGCGAGCGGCGATCAATTAACCGCGGCGCTCGGTTGCTTTGCACATGGGGTGTTGCCCGGAATCTCCACGATTGATGCTGTCGCCGAGGATGTGCACCAATCTCGATTGAAACTCGGTCCGGATCACCAGGTTAGAAACACTGAAGATTTGGAAGTTGCCATTCTCAACTCGAAAGGTTTTGGCGGCAATAATGCATCCGCGGTGGTGCTCTCGCCTGCCCGAACCGAAGCCATGTTGGAAAAACGATACGGGTCAGACAGGATGGCGGCCTATCTCGATAAACGCGAGACCGCCCTCGGCGCGTCCCAAACATATATCGATGGCGCAGATCGGGGAGCGTACGCGCCGATTTACCGGTTCGGCGACCCTCAGATTGCTGAAAGCGATATCGACATGACGACGTCGGCCATCACGATCAAAGGATTGGCCAACCGTATCGAGCTGCCCAGCCAAAACAATTATGCCGACATGACTGACTGATTGGCGGAGGCATGAGCGATCTAAGAACTGTCACTGACATGCTAGAGACGTTGATAGGGTTCGATACGACGTCGCGAAACTCCAATCTCGACGCCATCGAGTGGATCGAATCCCATTTGGAACCCTTAGGCGTAACTCTGACCCGGATAGAGAACAGCGCCCAAAATAAGTCGAATCTTTGGGCTCGAATTGGGCCCGATGTGCCCGGAGGCGTGGTCTTGTCAGGCCACACAGATGTCGTCCCAGTGGACGGACAAGATTGGCAGACAGACCCGTTTTCGATGACAGAGCTCGATGCACGTTTATATGGCCGCGGGACCAGTGACATGAAGGGCTTTATCGCCCTGTGTCTCGCCTTCGCCCCAGCAATTTCCGAACTGGACTTGCAGCGACCCATCCATTTTGCGTTTTCCTATGACGAAGAAGTCGGCTGCCAAGGCGCACCGCATATGATCCGCAAAATGGTCGAGCAAGGTGCACGGCCGGATGCCGTCTGGGTGGGAGAACCAACCCTCTGGCAAGTGGTCTCGGGTCATAAAGGGATCCGGTTGACCGAAGTGGTCGTCACTGGAAAAGAAGCCCATTCGAGCTTACCGCATCTCGGCATCTCAGCGAATGGCGAAGCCGTCGATTTGATGATCGAATTGCGAAAAATTCAAAGCGAACTGATCGCAACCTCAGACCCTGACTCGCCATTTGATCCGCCCTACCCCACCCTGAGCATTGGCGAATTAAACGGCGGCACCGCCACCAATATTCTGGCCCGCGAGTGCAAGTTCTTATTCGACCTGCGATGTCCGCCAGGATATGATGCAGACGCCGTGCTCGCGCCTTTTTTGCAAGCAGCAAAGGCAAAAAATTTGGAGTTGAAGTCACGCTTTGAAGAGTGCGGCGTGACCGTCACTCAACTCACCGACGTTCCATTCTTAGCGCCGGGCGAAGACAATCATGCTGAAACACTTTTGCGTGCTCTAACCGGCGACAATGCGCTCCGCGCTGTCGCTTATGCGACCGAAGCGGGCCAGTTTCACGAAGCTGGGATGCCGTCTGTCATTTGCGGACCAGGCTCGATTGATCAAGCCCACACGCCGAATGAATTTATCGACATGGCCCAGTTGAGCGAAGGGGTGGAAATCTTCAAGAAATTCATCCGCCGCATCGCCTAAACGGCACACCACTTTATTGCGATGCTAACCACGGAACGACGATAAAGTGCGCAATCAATGTCAGAATGATCGCGCCGCCGGTGGCCCAGAGCGCTTTCTTCTTTAGCATCGGCTCTTTTGGTGCGGCCTCTTCAGTGCCTTCGACCACGTCACCATCCTGTTCATATTGCGATGTGACACCGATCGGCAGCACGCAAAAAAAGCAAAGCCACCAAGAAATGATGAGAATAACGACGAAGCCCACGGGATCCATTTAGTGATGCCCGTCTTTCGGCGTTTCCATCAACTCGACCAGCACACCATTAGAGTTTTTCGGATGCACAAAAATAATCATCGTCCCATGTGCGCCAATCCGCGGCTCTCCGAGCACCGTCGCGCCGCGGGTCTTCATTTCGTCGACCGCTTGGTTGATGTCTGCCACTTCGAAACAGACATGGTGCTGGCCGCCCCGGGGATTCTTTTGGATGAAGTTGTGAATGGGGCTGTTTTCATCGAGCGGCTCAATCAGCTCGATCTGGCTATTTGGCAAGTTCACAAAGCAGACTTTCACACCTTGCGCCGGCATGTCGAAAGGTTCGGTGACATCCGTCGCGCCATACAGTGTGCGATAGGTATCCATCGCTTCGTTGAGATCCGGAACGGCGACCCCGACATGATTCAGCGGTCCAATTTTGAAAGCAGCAGTCATAGCCAGTCTCCTTTGCTAGACCCTTAGCACATTGACATCGACGATGGGCTTGCGACCGAACGTCCGTTCGCAGGCTTTCTTGACGGCCCTCGTGAGGACTCGCTCAACTTCTTCATCATCTTGGCGTTTCCGGCGCTTCATTGCGCTGACTGCCTCTTCAACGAACTCGTCGACATCAATAAGGCTTTCGTCAGCATTGCTGCCATCTGGTTCAGATAATCCGCGCGCGGTAAGCAATGGACCATCAACCACATCGCCGTCCTCGTCGATCGCGATGGCAACACTGACATGGCCCCAATTGGCGAGGGCGCGGCGTTCCCGAATACCTTCACTTTCCGCAGGTACGAGCCGACTACCATCCAGATAGAGGCGACCATTGGGCACAGAATCGATGGTCTGTGCAGGTCCCGGGGCAATGCGAATGAGATCACCATTTCGAGGCGTAACCGCCTCGCTGACCTGCAGACTTTTTGCGTAAGCTGCGTGTTCCATAATATGCCGCCGCTCGCCGTGTACCGGCACAGCGATCTTAGGGCGTACCCATTGATACATTCGACGCAATTCATCTCGCGCAGGATGACCGGAGACGTGGATCGGACCATCCGTCATTTTATCTGTAATCACGCGGACGCCCTTTTCCGCGAGCGCATTTTGCATGTCGTAAATGCCCTTTTCATTGCCCGGGATCACACGGCTCGAGAAGATCACTGTATCGCCATCACCGAGGCTAATATGGCGATGATCATCGCGTGAAATCCGCCCCAGGGCGGCACGGGCTTCGCCTTGCGATCCGGTACACAGGAAAAGCAAATTATCGTCCGGCAAACTCCCCGCTTGGTCTTCACTGATTAGGTCCGGTAGATCTTTGATCACACCCGTGGCAATCGCGGCATCCGTGATCTTATGCATGCTGCGACCGACGAGACACACGCTCCGGCCAGCGGCGCGAGCAGCTTCGATCACGCTGGCGACTCGCGCCACGTTAGAGGCGAATGTGGTTACAGCAACCCGGCCAGATAGGCTCGCGATAAGCTCTTTAAGGTTCTCCCGCACCACGCCTTCAGACCCACTCTCACCCTCAACGAAGACATTCGTGCTGTCACAAACCATAGCGAGTACGCCTGCGTCGCCAAGTTCAGAGAGCGCATCGATGTCGGTTTGGTCACCGATTTGAGGATCCGGATCAATCTTCCAGTCACCCGTGTGCAAAATCGTGCCGAGCGGGGTTTCGAGCGCCAAAGCGTTAGGTTCGGGGATCGAATGTGTGAGTGTGATATAGCGCACCTTGAATGGTCCAGCTTTGACCTCAGCACCAAGCGGTAAGACTTGAATGCTGGTCTTCTTATCGCCGCGTTCGATGAGTTTCGCTTGCGCTAAATGCGCAGTAAATGGCGTGGCATAAATGGGCGCGCGGGTTTGGAGCCGAGGTAATATAAGGCCGATCGCACCAATATGGTCTTCATGAGCGTGGGTTAGGAAAATCGCGTCGATTTGATCGCCCTGCTCCTCGAAAAAGGCGGGATCCGGTGTAATTAGGTCGATACCTGGCGTATCATCGCCCCCGAATGTCACACCGACATCAATCAATATCCAGCGGCGATCGTGCGCAGGACCGTAGCCGTACGCATTGAGATTCATCCCAATCTCACCACATCCACCCAATGGCAGAAACACTAGCTCTGCGTCGCCCCGATTTGCCATATGCCCCGATTAATCTTTCTTGTTGCGGCGGTAGACCTCTAGCAGGCCGACCTCCATCAATGTTTGATCGAAGTGATCTATCGTTTGACTTGCACCATCAAAAAGGGACGCAACGCCGCCGGTTGCGATAACTTTGAGTGGTGCTGAATATTCAGCCTTAACGCGGTTCACCAAGCCATCAATTAGATCAATATATCCCCAAAATACACCTGACTGCATCGCACTGACTGTATCTTGCCCGATCACTTGTGGCGGCTTTTGGATAGCGATACGCGGCAATTGCGCTGCCGCATCATGCAATGCTCGCATGGAGAGGTTTATTCCAGGTGAAATAATCCCGCCCTCAAAGCCACCATCTGGTCCGACCAGATCGAACGTTGTCGCTGTGCCGCTATCGATGACCAATTTCGCGCCTTGATACAATTGGTGCGCGCCAATGGCCGCAACCAGTCGGTCTGCACCGACCTGTTCCGGGCGCCTAATCCGAATAGGCACACCGAGTTTCGTCTCTGGGTCTCCGACAAACATCGGTTCGGCATCAAAATAGCGCCGCGACAAGTTTCGAAAGTTAAACTTCGCTTGCGGCACCACCGATGAAATGATGCAGCCTTTAATCTGCGAGAGTTCGAGCTTCTCCAATCGCATGAGCGTGCCCAGCCATACCGCATAATCATCCGCGGTGCGGGTCGCATCTGTGGAGCTGCGCCAGCTCGACACCCATTCTTTTTCATTGTGGAGGGCGAACACGGTATTGGTGTTACCCACATCAATCACTAAAAGCATCAGCTAACTCGTTTCACTAGGTCTACATCGCCGGCCCTTATGATGCGCTGCTCGCCATTGGGCAATCGCAAGATCAGGGCGCCATCATCGGACAGACCCTCAAATATGCCTTCTATACGCCGATCGGAAGGCCCCGCGCGCACAATTTTCCCACGACCTTCGGCGACATTGAGCCAGGCATTCAATAGGCCGGAAAAGTCGGTTCGGGCTTGCTCGATCCGGGCGCGAACGGCGGCACGCAAGTCATCCAAAACCAAATCCGGCGTCAATGCCTGGATTCCCCCCTCTTCGACCAAGGAAGTTGCAGATTGATCGACATTATCAGGTGAGTGCTGAACGTTCATGCCGATCCCCAAGGCGACCCAGACGACGCCGTTTGTCTCTCCAGTCTCGGTCAAGATCCCGCTAATCTTGCGGCCATGAATACGTACATCGTTCGGCCATTTCAGCAGCGCTCCGATGCCTGGAACCAGAGCCGTGCAGGTGTCGTGTACTGCGAGCGCTGCGGCAAACGGAACCCTAGCCGCGTGCGCTAATCCGCCGGGTTCCGGAAACAAATAGGTCGAGAACAGATTGCCAGTTGGCGAAACCCACGCTCGCCCCAAACGCCCCTTCCCGGCTGTCTGTTGACGCGCTGCAATCCAAATCGCAGTCGTCTCTCCCCGGCGGGCGCGGCGCTTGGCTTCCTCGCTGGTACTGTCGATTTCATCATACCAGTAAACTGGCGCAGAGTGACTCACGAGACCAATCCTGCGGCCACCGAAGCGGCGAGCTCGCTGAATGGACTTACAAAGACGAGTAGCGCCACACTGATGATCGCCGTCGTGTAGACCGTTGCAGTGACCCAGCCATCAACGGGCTCAAAATCTGCGGCCTGATCATCGAACCACATGATCTTCACGATGCGTAGATAATAATACATCGCGACCACAGAGCTTAAAACCAGGACGATAATCAAAGGCATCAAGCCCGCATCCCATCCAGCCTCCAACACGGCCAACTTGCCCAAGAATCCAAAGGCCAGTGGGAAACCGGACACAGAGACCAAGAGCACGGTCAAAGCCGTCGCTAGACCCGGCTGGCGGCGAATAAGACCGGCGAGTTCGTCAATATTCTCGACCATACCACCTTCGCGGCGCATCGATAGAACACCTCCAAACAGACCGAGTGATGCGATTACATAAGCGGTCATGAAGATGAGCAAAGACCCCGCGCCATACTGCACACCGGCAGCGACCGCAACCAAAGCATAGCCCATATTGGCGACTGAGGAATACCCCAGCAATCGCTTGAGATTAGCTTGTGGCAGCGCACCGAAAGCGCCGATGAGCATCGACGCCGCTGCGATAATGCCAATGATCATTTGCCAATTGTCAACTGCCGTCGCCTGCGGGAATGCGGTAAACATGACGATCGCAAACACCACCATACTGGCCATTTTCGGTGCGGTTGCGAAGAAGGCGACGACGGGGCTTGGCGAGCCTTCATAAACATCCGGCGTCCAAACATGCATCGGCGCAGCGGAAACTTTAAAGGCCAGCCCCGTAATCATCAGCACCATGCCAAACATGAATCCGATGGTGGCCTCCGATTCAGCGATCACTTCGTAGCTGGTGCTGCCAGAGAAACCGTAAACTAGCGACATGCCATAAAGCAGCAAGCCGGACGCGAGCGCCCCGAGAACGAAGTATTTCAGGCCGGCTTCCGCTGAACGCGGACTATCGCGATGGAATGAGGCAAGCACGTAAGATGACAGGCTCAACGTCTCGACGCCGAGATACAGAGTCATAAAGTCAGACGAAGATAGAATGATCCCCATGCCCAACGCGGCGAAGATGACCAGTAAGGCATATTCGTAGCGCATCGTATCATGTTGGCGCAGGAACCCCTCGGCCATCAAAAGCGTGATCCCGGCGCAGACAAAGCTGACGACTTTCGCAAAATTAGCGAAACTGCTGGTTTCAACCAAACCATCGAAAGCGCGACCACCTGGCCAATAGAGCGCCGCCAGAGCCGCCGCCGCAAACAGCACAACGGCACCGATCTTAAATGACAGCCCATTAAACCGGTCACCAATCAACGCGCCGACCGTCACACCAAGCAACCCGGCGGCAGCCAACAGGAGTTCAGGCGCAATCGTATTTAGGATGGCTTCTAGATCAAACATGGGCTCTATCCTCCCGCCATCTGGGCGAGTGCGTGGAGTGATGATTCACGCGTGATGTCGAAGATGAGATTTGGCAAAATACCGAACAAGATCGTGCCGATCGCCAATGGGATGAGGCAGATCATTTCTTTGATGTTGACGTCTTCGATGGTCTCCAATTCTGGATTGGTGATCTTGCCGAACACTGTGCGGCGATACAGGGTCAACATATAGACCGCAGAGAAAATCACGCCGAGCGCTGCACCCGCAGCGGCCCAGGTATTGGCTTGATAGGCCCCGACCATGGTCAGGATCTCCCCGACAAAACCACTGGTCCCTGGCAGGCCAACATTCGCCATGGTGAATAACATGAAGAGCGTCGCATAGACTGGCATCCGATGCACCAATCCACCATAAGCGGCAATCTCCCGCGTGTGCATGCGGTCATAGACGACGCCAACGATCAAAAAGAGAGCCCCAGAGATCAGACCATGGCTGAGCATCTGGAACACAGCGCCTTGTACGCCATACTCGGTGAACGAGAAGATGCCGAGCGTGACAAATCCCATATGCGCCACGGATGAGTAAGCGATGAGCTTCTTCATGTCCGTCTGACGCCACGCAACCAGCGAAGCGTAGACAATGGCGACCACTGACACGACGAAAATGAAAGGCTGGAAGAATAGGCTCGCATCCGGGAACATCGGCAAGCTGAAGCGCAGGAAGCCATAGCCACCCATTTTCAGCAATATACCCGCCAGAATAACCGAGCCTGCTGTCGGCGCCTGCACGTGCGCGTCGGGCAGCCATGTATGGACCGGCCACATGGGAAGTTTCACCGCAAACGAGGCGAAGAAGGCCAACCATAGCCAGATCTGCGCATCCTTGGCGAACTCAAACTGTTCGAGTTGAACGACATCCGATGTGCCAGCGGTCAGATACATATAGACCACTGCGGCCAGCATGAAGAGCGACCCAAGCAGCGTATAGAGGAAGAATTTGAAACTCGCATAAATGCGATCAATGCCGCCCCAGACGCCGATAATTATGAACATCGGGATGAGACCAGCTTCGAAGAACACGTAGAAGACGACGAGATCGAGCGCACAGAAAACGCCAATCATGAACGTCTCAAGCACCAGGAATGAGACGATATATTCGGTCAATCGGTGCTTGATTGAGCCTATGCTGGCGATAAGGGCGATCGGGGTTAGTAAAGTCGTCAACAAGATCAGCAAGAGCGACATGCCGTCGACGCCCATCTTGTATTTTATCCCAGAGAACCAATCGACTTCTTCGACCAGCTGATAGCCGGTGCCGTTCATGTCGAAGCTGAAGAACATGAAAATGGAGACAACGAATGTCGCGCCGCTGAACATCAGCCCCGCATACATAACGCGCTCGTCTTCGGTCCCGTCCGGACGCATCTGTGTACCGGTCAGCATTTTGACCAGAAGAATCAACACCGCTCCCGCAAGCGGAATGAAGGTCACCGCAGAAAGAATTGGGAAATCCATTAGCCTGCACCTCCGCCGCGCAAGAATAGGATCGCTCCAAACACCAGAGCCGCGCCAATGATCACAAACGCATAGTGATAAAGATAACCGGTATGCATTGCGGACAAGCGCCGCGAGCTCCAGCGAACAAGGGCCGCAACGCCGTCAGGGCCAACGCCATCAACGACCTTTTTGTCGCCGGTCTTGAAGATGTCACCCAACCAAGCCGTCCCGCGAACGAGCGTCGCATTGTACAGCTCGTCGAAATACCACTTATTGGCGAACAGGGCGTGGAGCGGCCCGCCATTCTGCGCAATTTTTGCGCCCACACCGCGATTGATTAGGTAGGTGAATGTAGCGATGAGGAAGCCGGTTACCGTTACGATTAACGGCGCCCAGAACACCCATTCTGGGACATCATACTTGTCCTTGAGCACCGTGTTTTCCTTGGCTGTGTAAATCGCGCCGTCCCAAAACGCTTTGTAATCGTGCCCGACGAACGCGTCATAGAAATACCAACCCGCAAATACTGCCCCGAGACTGAGCAGGCCTAACGGAATGAGCATGACCATGGGCGACTCATGCGGATCGCCGTGGTGGTGGTCATCATGTCCATGCGCTTCGTCGTGATGAGGCTCGGCGCGCGGACCGTGGAACGTCATGTAAATCAGGCGCCAGGAATAGAAGCTGGTCAGCAAGGCTGCGACAATGCCGAACCAGAACGCCAGTTGGGCGAAAGCAACGCCTTTCGTTCCAGCCGCAAAGGCGGTTTCGATAATTGCGTCTTTTGAGAAGAACCCTGACAGGCCCCACACATGCGGTAAGCCTAGACCGATAATCGCGATCGTGCCGATCATCATCGCGCCATAAGTTAGCGGCATATAGCGGGCAAACCCGCCCATGTTCCGCATATCCTGCTCATGGTGCGCACCGTGAATGACTGCACCGGCCCCGAGGAAGAGCAGCGCTTTGAAGAAAGCGTGCGTGAACAAGTGGAACATCGCCGCTTCATACGCGCCAACACCGGCTGCGAAGAACATGTAACCGAGCTGCGAACAGGTCGAATAGGCAATCACCCGTTTGATATCGTTCTGCGCCATGCCGACGGTCGCCGCATAGAGCGCAGTGACGGCGCCAATCAGGGCGATCATGGAGGCTGCGAATGGTGCATATTCATAAATTGGTGAAACCAGGCAGACCAAGTAAACACCCGCCGTCACCATCGTTGCGGCGTGGATGAGCGCCGATACAGGCGTTGGCCCTTCCATCGCATCAGGTAGCCAGACATGTAGGAAGAATTGCGCTGATTTCCCCATTGCGCCGATGAACAGCAATACGCCGATCAGTTCCAGCGCTGGGATGTTCCAATTGAGGAAAGGCACGACCAGCTCGCGCACCGTGCCTGCTTCGGCGAGTGCCAATGGCACGACTTCGGCATTCTCCTTGATCGCAGCCAGGACGGTATCGAATTCGACCGATCCAAATACAAGGAAGACCGCCATAATGCCGAGGGCTAAACCGAAATCTCCCACCCGATTGGTCACGAACGCTTTAATCGCCGCATCGTTGGGGGCTTTGTTTTGATACCAGAAGCCGATCAGCAGATAAGACGCGAGGCCGACGCCTTCCCAGCCGAAGAAAAGCTGGATGAAATTGTCGGCGGTCACCAGCATCAACATCGCAAATGTAAAGAGGGACAAATAGGCAAAGAACCGCGCTTTGTGCGGATCCTCTTCCATATAACCCCAGCTATACAGATGAACGAGGCCCGAGACGCTGGTGATAACGGCCATCATCACAATCGACATGGCGTCAACGCGGATGGCCCAATCGGCTTTGAATTGACCGACTTCCATCCACGTAAAAAGCTTTATTACATGATGCCCAGCATAGCTTGCGGCTTCGCCTGTATCGGCCGCCAATGACGCATGCTCTGCATGTCCGGCGCCGCCAGCGCCCGCAGCGTACATAAACAACTGATAAAGCGATAAAACGCCCGCCATCAAGACGATTGTAGTGGTGACAACCATCGCGCCACGATCGCCAATAAATCGCTGGAACAAGCCCGCGACGAGCGCTGCGAGGCCGGGTCCGAGGACGATGAATTGAAGGGCTTCGTCAAATAACATGTGGCCTTATCCCTTCATCAAATCGACGCTCTCGACCGCAATGTCTCCGCGATTGCGGAAATAGACGACGAGAATGGCGAGCCCTACGGCGGCTTCTGCGGCCGCAACGGTCAAAACCAGCATGGCAAAAATCTGACCGGCAATAGTGCCGGAAAAGACTGAGAAAGCGACCAAATTGATATTCACCGACAAGAGGATGAGTTCGATCGCCATCAGAATGACGATGATGTTTTTGCGGTTCACGAAAATGCCGACCACGCCAATTGTGAACAGAATGGCTGAGACAGTCAGGAAGTGGTTGATGGTCAATTCCATATCTAGATCCCCTTCCCTGGTTCGACTTCGACCTTTTCGATCGCGTCTTCACGGCGGCGGGAGGTTTGCCGGGCAATGTTCTGCCGCTTCACGCCTGGCCGCTCGCGCAGTGTCAGAACGATGGCGCCAATCATTGCAACCAGCAGGATCAATCCAGCCATTTGGAACAGCAAGAAATAGTCGGTGTACATAACCTGGCCGATGGCTTCGGTATTCGTTTCAGCCCCTGGTGAAGCATCAAAAGTGGTCGTGCTTCCCGTACCCCGTGCGAAGCTTGCCAAGGCAATCTCTGCGATAAAAGCGAGACCGATCAACGTCGCAAAGGGCCAGTATCGCAGTGTGCCTTGCTTGAGTTCAACAAAGTCGACATCGAGCATCATCACGACGAATAAGAACAAGACCGCGACAGCGCCGACATAAACAACCACGAGCAGCATGGCGAGGAACTCTGCCCCGACCAGCACGAACAAACCGGCTGCGGTGAAGAAAGTTAGGATCAACCATAGGACCGAATGCACCGGATTCTTGGCCATAATCACGGCCAAGGCGGACACGGTCACAATCGCCGCGAAAATATAGAAGGCAATCAGTTCCACTGTTTCAGCCCCAAGTCCCTTCCGGCGGTTTCCCGCCCCTCAATTGCGAACGCTACCGATACGGCGCGTCCAGTTCTAAGTTCTTTGCAATGAGTCGTTCCCAGCGGTCCCCATTCGCCAGCAATTTCTCTTTATCGTAATACAGTTCTTCGCGCGTCTCGGTGGCGAACTCGAAGTTCGGCCCTTCGACAATCGCGTCCACCGGACAAGCTTCCTGACAGAAGCCGCAATAGATGCACTTCACCATGTCGATGTCATAGCGCGTGGTGCGGCGCGAGCCGTCTTCGCGGGGCTCGGCCTCAATCGTAATCGCTTGCGCCGGACAGATCGCCTCGCAGAGCTTACAGGCAATGCAGCGCTCTTCGCCATTTGGATAACGGCGCAACGCGTGTTCTCCGCGAAATCGCGGACTGAGCGGGTTCTTTTCGAACGGGTAATTCACCGTCGCTTTGCGCTTGAACATTTCAGAAATGCCGAGCCCGAAGGCCGACAAGAAATCGGTCAGTAACGCGCCTCGAATGGTCTGAACTAAGCTCATGCTTGAACTCCCGCATAGACGACATATCCCCCAACAATCACCACAGCCGCGAGCGCCGTTGGGAGGAAGATCTTCCAGCCCAACCGCATCAGCTGATCATACCGATAACGCGGCACGACGGCCTTCACGAGGGCGAAGAGGAAGAAGAAAAAGACCAGCTTGGCCATGAACCAGGCAAGGTGCCCAAGGTTCACGATCCACTCCGGGAACATGTTCACGAAGTCAGCGCTCAGAGGGATTGGCCCATGCCATCCGCCGAGGAAAAGGATGGTCATCATGGCGCACATTAGGACGATGTTGAGGTACTCGCCGAACATGAAGAGGAGGTAGGGAGTAGCTGAGTATTCGACCTGATACCCGGCGACCAGTTCGGACTCGGCTTCGGGGAGGTCGAAGGGCGGGCGGTTGGTTTCGGCCAGGGCGGACACGAAAAACATCACGAAAGCAGCCAACATCACTGGAATCATTGGGAAATGTTCGAAAGTGATCAAGTGCCACGTCCAGAAACCACCATCCTGCGCATCAACAATCTCCGTTAGGTTCATCGATCCGGCCAGGAGGATGACGGTGATGATAATCAGTCCGATTGAAACTTCATAAGACACCATCTGCGCGGCGCTGCGGAGCGAGGCCAGGAAGGGATATTTCGAGTTCGAAGCCCAGCCGCCCATGATGATGCCATAGACGCCGAGTGAGGAAATCGCGAACAGGTAAAGGATCCCGACATTGATGTCGGAGATCACCCAACCGGGGGCAACCGGAATGGCGGCCCAAGCGGCGAAGGCCAGCGTCAGGGTCAATATCGGCGCGATCAGGAAGACGGTTTTATTCGCCCCCGCGGGAATAATGATCTCTTTCAGCAAGAACTTTCCGAAATCTGCAAAGCTCTGCATCAAGCCAAAGGGGCCGACCACGTTCGGGCCTTTGCGCATCATGACGGCCGCCCAGACTTTACGGTCGAGCAGGAGCAGGAAAGCAATCGACAAAGACAAAACCAGCGTGAATAGGCCAATCTGGCCAAGCACCAGAAGCCAACCGGTCAGCGCGCCATATTGTTCGATCAAACCACTCATCGATCCGCCCTATTCTGCTGCCATCACGGTTGCAACACCTTGTTTTTGAAGCGAACACTCCGCCATCGTCTTCGACGCCCGGGCGATCGGATTGGTCAGGTAAAAGTCCTCGATCGCTGCCGAGAATGGCGTGCTGCTAAGGCTGCTGCCGCCGGCATCAATCGGCGCCTTCAACGCTTCGACCCCTGCGTCCCCAGGCGCATAGCCAAACCCTGAGAAGACGTCATTCTGCTCGCGCAATGCCGCCCGCAATTCATCGGCTGAGTCGTAGGGCAAGGTTTTACCCACCACATCCGACAGCGCCCGGAAGATCGCCCACGCCTCTCGCGCTTCGCCTTTTGGCTGTACGGCGCGGCGGGTCATCTGAACCCGGCCTTCGGTGTTCACATAAGTCGCGACCATTTCGGTATAGGCGGCGGCGGGCAGGATAATGTCCGCTTTGCTCGCCCCGGCATCGCCATGGCTGCCGACATAGATGATCGTCGCATTACCGGTCTTAGACAGGTCGACTTCATCGGCGCCCAAAAGCACCACGGTTTCCATCTCTCCGCCAAGGATACGCGCCGTATTACCCCCGTTTTCGCCGGGGATAAATCCGACATCCAACGCGCCGACCCGGCCTGCCGCAGAGTGCAGAATTCCGAACCCGGCCCAGTCGTCCTTGATGGCTTGGATGTCCAGCGCATAGTCATGCGCCTTGGCGAGAATGGCCGCTCCGTCTTCGCGCGCGAGCACGCTTTCGCCGACGACAATCATCGGTTTTTCGGCATTCCGAAGTGCCTCGCAAATGCTGCTATCTCTCGCTGAAATGCCGCTCAAACTCGCTGAACTGTCACCGAGATGCTCGTAATCATAGGTCAGGTCGGCGGCTTCGCCGATGACGCCCACTTTCAGATCATTCCACAGCCAAGCTTTGCGAATTCGCGCATTCCACACCGCCGCCTCAACTCGCGGGTTTACCCCGATGAGGAGCAAAGCGTCCGCCTCTTCCACACCGGCGAGGGTTGGATTGAGCAGATAATGCTCACGCACTCCGTCTGTGCCATAGGTGGCGCCAGCGGGTCGACAATCGGTGTTCTGCACGCCGAGTGCTCGGGCGAGATCAAACGCCGCTTTAGCTTGTTCGACTTCGATCAGATCCCCGGCGATGAAACCTATCTTCTCCGGCGCGCCAGAGAGCGCTGCTTTTACGGCATCGAAAGCTTCGCCCCAATTGACCGGGGTGAGTTTGCCATCCTTGCGGACATAAGGCTTGTCCAGACGTTGGCGCGCCAGACCGTCCCAAATGAAACGCGACTTGTCGGACAGCCATTCTTCATTCACCGCTTCATTGATCACCGGCATGATACGCATCACCGCATCGCCTTTGGCATCGACGCGGATGTTCGAGCCGAGCCCATCCATGATGTCGACGCTCTCCGTCTTGCGCAATTCCCAGGGGCGGGCGTTGAATGCATAAGGCTTAGAGGTCAGCGCGCCGACCGGGCAGAGGTCGATGACATTGCCGGAGAGTTCAGAGCTCAGGCTCTCTTCGAGATAGGTGGTGATCTCGGCATTTTCGCCGCGCGAAATCATGCCAATCTCTTCGACGCCTGCGACTTCGGCGGCAAAGCGGACACAGCGTGTGCATTGGATGCAGCGGGTCATGATGGTCTTGACCAGGGGGCCCATATTCTTGTCTTCAACCGCGCGCTTGTTCAGCTCATAACGGCTATCGGCGCGGCCATAGGCCACCGCCTGGTCTTGCAAGTCACACTCCCCGCCTTGGTCGCAAATCGGGCAATCCAACGGATGGTTGATGAGCAGGAATTCCATCACGCCATTGCGGGCTTTTTCGACATAGTCGCCTTTGGTCGAGATGTTTGGCGGCGTGCCATCCGGGTTCATTCGCATATCGCCCACCGTCTGCGCACAAGACGCAATCGGCTTCGGCGCGCCATGCCATTGGACCAGACACATCCGGCAATTACCAGCGACGGACAGCCGCTCATGATAACAAAAGCGCGGGATCTCAGCGCCCGCGGCCTCGCAGGCCTGCATCAACGTGTACGAGCGCGGGACTTCAACGTCCTCGCCGTCAATGTTCAGTTTGAAAAGATCGTCGGACATTAGCGCTCGCTCCTGTTCGAAATTCTGTTCACCAATTCTTCGGCGTGTTCAGAAAATGCACTGCAATTCTGCAACTGGGTCCAAAGCAATCCGTTACGCAGAGTTAGAACAATCCAAATCGGATCTTCGGGGGTTCCAAACATGCCGGGCACAAAGTCACCGTTACAAGTGTTCATTCCCTGCTCGAACTCGCAATGCGAGTTGTACGAGACTGAACTAACACCGTTAAGATGCGCGATTACCACATCGCCCGATGCGGCACCTTTATAAGACTCCACAATCTTAAAACTTCCGATTGGGCGAAATGGATCTCGTGGTCGATCGTACTTCGTACAGACTTTCATTGGCGTAAGTTGTGCATCCAACATGTATCCTTTGAAAACTAGATCGGCTTCCGAGAACTCTCGTTCAGCGACAGCTTCTCTATCATTGATGACGCACGAGCACGCTGATGCGACTGGTGCACCGAGCACAGCCACAAACAGAAGACTAAAGGCGAATCGTAGCATCCCCTACTCCGCCGCCACCGTATGACCCTGCACCAACGCCCGTGGCGCGCGGTACTGGATGATGCGTTCTTCGATTTCATGCCGGAAGTGGCGGATGAGGCCTTGGACGGGCCAGGCGGCCGCGTCGCCAAGGGCGCAAATGGTGTGGCCTTCGACTTGTTTGGAGACGTCGAGCAGCTTGTCGATATCGGCATGATGCGCTTCGCCGGTGACCATTTGCTCGAGCACGCGCCACATCCAGCCGGTGCCTTCTCGGCACGGCGTACACTGGCCGCAGCTTTCATGCTTGTAGAAGTAAGAAATCCGAGCAATCGCGTGGATCAGGTCGGTCGACTTGTCCATGACGATGACCGCTGCCGTACCGAGGCCCGATTGCAAGTCGCGCAAAGTGTCGAAATCCATATGCGCGTCCATGATTTGTTCGGCCGGCACCATGGGCACCGATGAGCCGCCGGGGATCACGGCTTTGAGATTGTCCCAGCCGCCGCGAATGCCGCCGCAATGCGTATCGATTAAGTCCTTGAACGTAATCGACATTTCTTCTTCAATATTGCAGGGCGCGTTGACGTGGCCGGAAATGCAGAACAGCTTCGTACCGGTATTATTCGGGCGTCCGAACCCGGCAAACCACCCGGCCCCGCGGCGCAGAATGGTTGGCGCGACCGCGATTGATTCAACATTGTTCACCGTCGTCGGGCAGCCATAAAGACCGGCATTGGCCGGGAATGGCGGCTTCAAACGTGGCTGACCTTTCTTGCCTTCCAGGCTTTCTAGGAGCGCGGTTTCTTCGCCGCAAATATAAGCGCCTGCGCCGTGATGGACGTAGAGATCGAAGTCCCAGCCATTGACATTGTCTTTGCCGATCAGTTTGGCTTCATAGGCCTCTTTGACCGCTTTCTCGAGTGCCTCACGCTCCGCGATATATTCGCCGCGCAGATAGACGTAACAGGCATGCGCGCGCATCGCCCGGCTCGCGACCATGCAGCCTTCGATCAGCAGATGCGGATCATGGCGCATAATCTCGCGGTCTTTACAGGTGCCGGGTTCGGACTCATCGGCGTTGACGACCAAATAGTGCGGTCGATCACCAACGCTCTTGGGCATGAAGGTCCATTTTAGCCCGGTTGGGAATCCCGCGCCGCCGCGACCGCGCAGGCCGCTCTCTTTGATCTGGTTGCAAATCCAGTCGGGGCCTTGCGCCAGCATTTCGCGGGTTAGGTGCCAGGCCCCGCGCTTCTTAGCGCCTTCTAACCCAGGATCATGGGCGCCATAGAGATTGGTAAAGATACGATCTTTATCTTGAAGCATCATTTTGCTCCTTCATCTCGCGAATGGCGGAAATCATCAGCGGTGCGGCGACGCCCGTGGCGATAAAGATCGCGCCGAGGATCCAGACCATGTTTCCAGATGTCACAAATAGAGCCACGCCAAGCGCGATGATGACAAAATCAATCACAGCGGCGAGCATCAGCTTTCGGCGGGGATCCGGTTTTTCGACCAGTGCCATTATTCATCCCCCTCATCTTTGGAGGACTCGACTTCGCCCGCATCGACGCGCTTTGAGAACGCAGTCTCTTCGCCGTCTGCGAGGGTTTTCGCTTGGGCGATCCAGTCTTCGCGCTCAATCCGTCCCGGGAAGGACATGAAGTCTTCGACCCAATCGACATTGGCTGGGGTCCAGGACGCGATTTGGCTGAACTTATAGATGCCAAGTTCGTTCAGGGCTTTTTCATTGACGGGGCCGATGCCTTTAATGCGCTTGAGATCGTCTTCTTCACCATCCGCCAGTTCGACCACGTCCGGCTTGTCTTCGGGCTTCGGCGCGGGCTTGGAGTCTTTGATCAGTGTGGTTTTGGCCTCTTTGGCCGGGACTGGCTCTGGCTCAGCCGGCGCTTCGCTCGGCAGATTTGGCAGCGATGTGATCGCATTGCGAGATCCATCATAGAGATCATCAGCGAGCAGACTGGTCGCCCCACCCTGCGGTGCGGAATTTAAGCGATCCACATATGGGCCCGGCTTCACTTCGGCGCCGTGTTCGAGCTTGGTGAGAATTTCATCGAAACTCTCAACTGTCAGGTCTTCATAATAATAGTCGTTGATTTGCACCATTGGCGCATTCACGCAGGCGCCTAAACATTCGACCTCTTCCCAGCTCAGGCGGCCATCATCGGTGACATGCATAGGGTCGCCAATTTTCTTGCGGCAAACCTCTTTCAGGTCATTTGCGCCACGCAGCATGCAAGGGGTCGTGCCGCAAAGCTGGACGTGGTTTTTGCCGACCGGCTGAAGCCGGAACATGGTGTAGAAAGTCGCGACTTCATACACACGGATATAGGGCATTTCGAGCCGATCTGCGACTTCGCGCATGGCCGGTTCCGAGAGCCAGCCCTGATTGTCCTTTTGCGCCAGCCAGAGGAGCGGGATCACCGCAGAGCGTTTCTTCTCCTCAGGATATTTCCCAAGCCAGAACGCGATCGTCGGTTCAGTTTCGGGTTTGAACGCGAAACTGTCGCCGCCGGCTTCCAGATCAAAACGTCTCAGCGCCATTACGCTGTCTCCTCGAGGAAGGGGTCTATGTCATTTTTGAGCAACCGAAACTCGCCCTTGCCGCGCGCCTGGCACCAGGCATTCGCATCGTCGAACAGGGCTTGGATAGCATCTGCATTGAGATCGGTCGTGGCGAACTTTTCAGAAGCGCGCTCGCCTGTGATCGCGACGCGCAGGCCGTTATCTTCGGGATCACGTTCAATCTCGTGATAGAAATGTGTCGCCCAGCCTTTGACGCCAATCACGGGGGCATCGGTGTCAGGGTCGGCGTTAAACGGGAGGTCTTTGTCTGCGTAAAAGTCGACATTGCAGACATCGCAAATGGCTTCGAATTTGTCTGAGTTTGGGTGCGCTTTACAGCCTAGGAATGTGTCTGACGCGGCGATCTCACGGATCAAAGGAGAGACATCCAGCGCCACGTCCTTATGCGCCGCCCAGGTCGAGTCGGCATTGGCGCCAGCGCAGGCAACAGGCAACATAGCCGCGACAGAGAGGGCCAAACGCATCAGACGCTCCCTCTCAATGCTATGAAGGCGACGATGAGCGCCCCGACACCCGCAGCGATGTGCGACCCGACCGGTGTTTTCGCGCGCGCATAGGTGGCGGCGTCAAAGAAGGCGACGGCGGCGAGGCCAAGGAAGACATAGGCCAATTGCTGCAGCGTCCCGCTGATCGCGACGCCGGCAGTGACGAAGACCATAAAGAAATAGCGCCCCGCCATAATCGTCGGCAGGTTCTCGGCCCGGTGCTTGGTCGCCTTGAGCCCGGCCTTGGGCGACACGGCGAACATCACGCCCAGCAGCGCTAAGAACCCAGCGGTGATATAGGCCAAATAGACCGCAGAAGAGGCAGGCACGGGCAGCACTATCGGTCGACCTCTCCAAACACCACATCCAGCGAACCAAGAATGGCCGACGTATCGGCCAATTGGTGGCCCTTACAGAGGTGATCCATGGCTTGCAGGTGGGCAAAGCTTGGGGCGCGGAGTTTGACTCGGTAAGGCCGGTTCGAACCGTCCGAGACGAGATAGACACCGAACTCTCCGGCGGGCGCTTCGACCGCGACATAGACTTCGCCCTCAGGGACGTGGAAGCCTTCCGTATAGAGTTTGAAGTGATGGATCAGCGCTTCCATACTGTTCTTCATCTCGGCGCGGCGCGGCGGCGAAACTTTGGTGCCTTGGGCGAGCACAGGGCCTTTGGGCATATTCTCGATACACCATTTCATGATGTCGCAAGACACCAGCATCTCTTCCATACGCACCACATAGCGATCATAATTGTCGCCATTCTTACCGATCACGACCGGGAAGACGTCCTGGGGAATTTCAGAATAGACCTCGTAAGGCTGGCTGCGGCGCAAATCCCAAGCGAGGCCCGAGCCGCGGACCATTGGCCCTGAGAAGCCGAATTGCATAATCGTCTTCTCATCGACCACGCCGATATCGACATTGCGCTGTTTGAAGATGCGGTTTTCGGTGATCAGGCTTTCCAGCTTTTTCATGATGGCGGGGAATTCCTCGCACCAGATCATGATATCGTCGATCAAGTCCTGCGGCAGATCCTGATGCACCCCGCCTGGGCGGAAATAAGCCGCGTGCAAGCGTGCGCCACAAGCGCGCTCATAGAAGCCCATTAGCTTCTCACGCTCTTCAAACGCCCATGTGATGGGCGTCAGCGCGCCGACATCCATAATGAACGTGCCGATATTCAAGAGGTGTTCGAGGATGCGGCCAATCTCGCAATACAGCACGCGAATGAAGCTGCCCCGGCGCGGCACGTCGAGGCCAAGCAATTTCTCTATGGCTAGGCACCAAGCATGCTCTTGGTTCATCGGCGCCGAATAGTGTAACCGGTCGAAATATGGCAGGCCTTGGAGATAGGTCTTGTATTCAAGCAGCTTCTCAGTGCCGCGGTGGAGCAGACCGATATGGCTATCAATGCGTTCAACCAGCTCACCATCGAGATCCATAACCATGCGCAGCACGCCGTGCGCCGCCGGATGCTGAGGACCGAAATTCAGCGTGAACGTGCGGTCTTCTTCGGAGACGGATTTGAGATCGTCAGCCACTAGGCGCCCTCCTCTTCGGTGGTCGCTTTCTCATCGCCGGGGATTTGCGATGTCATGCCTTCCCATGGCGAAAGGAAATCGAAATTGCGATACTCTTGCGTCAGCTCGACCGGCTCATGCACGACGCGCTTTTCCAGATCATCATAGCGCACCTCGGTGAAGCCGGTGAGCGGGAAGTCTTTGCGCAAGGGATGCCCTTCAAACCCGTAATCGGTCAGGATGCGGCGCATGTCCGGGTGGCCGGCGAAGACGATGCCATACATGTCAAAGGCTTCGCGCTCGAACCAGTCGGCGCCGCGGTGCAGCTCGACAACACTCGGGACGGGCGTGTCCTCATCCGTCGAAATCTTCACTCGGATACGCTGGTTGAGACGCATCGACAGCAGGTGGTAGACCACATCGAAGCGCTGACTGCGTTCGGGATAGTCGACACCGCAAACATCGATCAGCATTTCGAACATGCACATCTGATTGCGCTTCAAGAAGCTGAGCAATGGCACGATCTGATCGCGCTCTGCATAGATGTTTAGCTCGCCCACCGAGACGTCATATTTGCGCACCGCATCGGGCAGCTCGCTGGCAATATGTTCGCCAAGCTCATTCAGCGCATCGACTTGTTCGGACATGTCAGCACCTTGTTAGCGGTCGATCGAGCCTTCGCGGCGG
The DNA here is from genome assembly GCA_039194965.1 of Pseudomonadota bacterium. GTDB lineage: Bacteria > Pseudomonadota > Alphaproteobacteria > Caulobacterales > Hyphomonadaceae > Henriciella. The sequence continues at coordinate 89,062 of JBCCVQ010000015.1, forward strand.
ATCTTTTTCTGAAGTTGAAGCAGGCCATAGACGAGCGCTTCTGCGGTCGGCGGACAGCCTGGAATGTAAATGTCGACAGGAACAATGCGATCACAGCCCCGCACAACGCTATAACTATAATGGTAATAGCCGCCGCCATTGGCGCACGAGCCCATGGAAATCACATAGCGTGGCTCTGGCATCTGGTCGTAAACCTTACGCAGCGCCGGGGCCATTTTATTGGTCAATGTGCCAGCGACAATCATCACGTCTGACTGACGCGGTGAGCCGCGCGGCGCCATGCCGAACCGCTCAAGATCGTAGCGTGGATTACCGGCCTGCATCATCTCGATCGCGCAGCAAGCAAGCCCGAACGTCATCCACATCAGCGAACCGGTCCGCGCCCAGGCGATCAGGTCGTCCGCCTTGGCGGTGAAAAAGCCTTTATCCGCCAAATGATCAGACAGACCGGCATAGAATGGGTCATCCGCACGCACATCGAAGCCGCCTTCGACTCCGGCCCGGTTAGAGCTCAACGCATATGGTTTAAATTCCCCGGCCATCGCATGGGCTCCTAATGCCACTCAAGGGCGCCGCGGCGCCACTCATAGATAAACCCGATGGTCAGCACGCCGAGGAAAATGACCATCGACCAGAAGCCAAACACGCCAATCGTGCCTAAGCTCACCGCCCATGGGAATAAGAAGGCGACTTCCAGATCAAAAATGATGAACAGGATGGCGACCAGATAGAACCGAACATCAAACTTCATGCGCGCATCATCAAAGGCATTGAAGCCGCACTCATAAGCCGAATTTTTCTCCGGATCCGGATTGCTTGGCGCCAGGATGGAATTGCCGACAATGAAGAGTAGCGACATGGCCAAACCGATCCCTAAGAATAGGATAACCGGCATATAATCGAGCGCTAATCGTTCGACTTCGGACATTACTCGCTCCCTCCAAATAACCCGCCAAACCGACAGTTAGACGTTTGGCCTAAATTGCTTTTCGTCCAAGCACAACAGAGACTCTAACAGTTAATCTACCCTTGTTGATCTTTATTTCTTCCCAGTTCCTGTGCGACTTCCCGTCACGTCTATGCGAACGATTTGCATGTGCAATATCGGACGCGCCGTAACCTCCCGTTACAGAGCGGATTATCTGGATTTGTTACTGATTGGGTTGCTGCGAAATAGCCCCTAGCCGACGATAATTTGCTTCAGCTGAACCGCTTCATATTCCAATTCGCGAAGCCGGAAATTCACCACGTCACCAATCGTAATCATGCCAACCAGAGCATTGTTCTGCATCACTGGCATGTGCCGGAAACGGCCTTCTGTCATTTGCTTGAGGACTGACACAAGAGTCTCGTCAGGCGTCACCGTTTTGACTTTGCGCGTCATCAAGACTTCGACTTTCTGCTCCAAAACCCGCCCAGGGGTTTCAGACAGTTTCCGAACAATATCGCGCTCTGACAAAATGCCTTCGAGCTTGCCCGATTCAGAGGTCACGATCAGCGCACCGATGCGCTTTTCACGAAGGATATCAACCGCCTTACCCATACTGTCATCCGGGCGCACCGAGAATATGGCATTTCCTTTTTGCTCTAAGATTTGCGCCACTTTGCCGAGGCCATTGGACTGATTGGTCGTCACAGTTTGGCTGTAAGTGGTTTTGCGCTTGCCTTCGTCGCGTCTAGGACCTGCATATGAAGTAGGTGCTGGCATCGTGATATTTCCTCCTTTGTTTCCTCTGTCTTTTCTATAGAGAGCATACATCATTACCGCGCAATCAAGAAACGGCAAATTATGAACGTCTCGCTCGCCCTCTCGCCTTGGGTCGCCACGCTGATATTCGTGATCGCCGTTGTCGCGGGCTATCAATATCGACGCGTTTGGAAGAATGAGGGGCCGAAATGGCAGGCCTGGGTGTTCGGCCTGATTGCCGCTGGCTGCTTGATGACTGTGGCGTTGGTTCCGCTGAGCGCGCGTTAGACCGCTTCAGACTCCATCCGCGCCATCATTTTCTTGGCCCGCGGACAGGCAAGTTGCTCGCGCAATGGGCTGTCTGGATCGATATCTTTCTTACAAACCAGACACTTATCGGCATCGGCAATGGCGTTCAGGCCACCGCAGCTGCCTTTGATGGTCTTGCCTGAAAACATCACACCAAATGCCATGCCCACCATCAAAATGAGCATCAGACCAAAAGCGAGCAGAAACGTTTCCACAGTCTAGTCTCCGGGCGGGGTTAGATAGGAGTCGAACAAGGCATTCGCCTTGGCCGTAAAACTGAGCTCGTCCGTACTGCGATCTCTAACGATAAACAAGGCGGCAATTCCCGCATCGTCAGCGATTTGCAGCCCCCGTGTCTCGCCAACTGCCAGCAAGGCTGTCGCCCAGGCATCTGCCAACATGGCTGACTCGGCGATCACTGTGACAGAAGCCGTATGATGGGTGATCGGTTGGCCGGTTGCGGCGTCGATGATGTGCGAATAACGGACACCGTTTTCCTCGAAGTAGTTTCTGTAATCGCCCGACGTCGCCATTCCGACATCCCTGATCTCCACAACGGACTCAAGTATGCGTTGTCCGGCAATCGGACGCTCAATCCCGATTCGCCAGGACGCTTCCCGCGAAGACTGCCCTTTGACGAACAAGTCGCCGCCAATTTCGACCATATAACGCTCGATCCCTTCGGCCTCCAACGCAGAGGCGAGCGCATCGATGCCATAGCCTTTGGCGATGGCAGCAAGATCGACAGAGACCCCAGGATCGAGTTTGGTCACGCGGGTGCCATCCCCGCTGAACATCAAAACGCGGTTTTGCCCGGTCAATTGTTGCGCCAAGGCGATGTCATCGTCGCTCGGCCGCTCCACAATCCGTCCGCTCGGCCCAAATCCCCATAAATCGATCACCGGCTTTAGAGTGAGGTCAAATTTGCCGTCGGTGGCCTCATGTATATCGTCGGCATGCTTGAGCATCAGCGCCAAGCCCGGCGAGATTTCAATCTCGCCTGACGCTCCTGACCTGTTGAACCGAGAGATCTCAGATTCTGGGTCCCAGTTTGAGTAATGGGCATTCACGTCGTCAAGTGTCGCCTCGATCATCAGCGCCAATTGCTCTCGCTGTACATCCGTCGGCACGTCCACCACCGTAATATTGTAGGTTGTGCCCATCGTTTCGCCGGAAAACTGGTACTCGACCGGTGCCCGCTGACAGGCTGGCACGAGCAAAAATGCGAGAACAATGACGAGGCGATAGATAGGAAACATACTGACCTTCCGTCCGTCTCCGAGCTGGTGCGATTTCGTTGCCACATATGCGTGTTTTTTGTCCAGAAATCAGGCGCGGCAAAATGATGCTGAATAAGATGGGAAATCCCTCTGGTTCTATCACGCATTCCGATGTACGGGGCCTCTGATAATCTGCTGAGTAGCTTTATTAGGGATGGCCATCGTCCAAAATGTCGAAGAATTTTCATCTTAAAAAGGGGCTCAATCTTCCCGTACAGGGCGAGCCTGAACAGAAGATCGATGACAGCGCACCGACATCTTTGGTTGCCGTCCTCGGCGCAGATTTCCTGCAATTGAAACCACGCCTGCTCGTGGAAGAAGGCGATGTCGTCGCTGCAGGCGCGCCGATCTTCTTTAATAAGGACACGCCCGACGTCATGGTGACAGCCCCGGTATCGGGTCGAATCAAGGCGATCAATCGCGGCGCGCGACGGGTTCTGATCAGCGTCGAGATTGAACGCGATGATGCGGCAGCGCCCGCCATCGACTTCAGCAATACCGGCGACGCTGACACAGCAGAAGGCGTGGTCGAACGCCTGTGCGCGGCAGGATTATGGACGGCGTTCCGGACCCGCCCTTACTCAAAAGTGCCAATTTCGGATTCCCGGCCGGAGGCTATTTTCGTCAACGCCATGGACACCGAGCCGCTGGCGCCGGATCCAGAAGTGGTGATCAATGAAGCCTCAGAGGCCTTCGTTGAAGGATTGCGTAGTCTTGCGAAACTGACCGAAGGGCCGACATTTCTCTGCCGCGAATCCGACGCTGTCATCCCCGGTGCGGATGTTCCAGGCGTTGAGGCCGCTGGTTTCTCTGGCCCGCATCCTGCCGGTTTGTCCGGCACCCATATTCATTTCCTGAAACCGTCAAATGCCGAACGCACGGTTTGGACCATCGGATATCAGGACGTCATCGCCATTGGTCGCTTGATGATGACAGGACGGTTGAACGCCGAGCGCGTGATCGCTTTGGCGGGCCCATTGGTAGGCAATCCAAGACTGATCCGTACGGTCTCTGGCGCATCACTCACCGAACTCGCGAATGGCGAGTTCGACAATAGCGTGGCGTCGCGGATTATCTCTGGCTCAATCCTCAGCGGACACGCGTCAGATACGATCACGGGCGCCTATTTGGGTCGCTATGCCCGACAAGTGACGATTATTGAAGAAGACTCCAAGCAGATTCCATTCGGTTGGATTCGCCCGATGGCCAAGAAATACTCGGTCCAACCTGTGCTTGGTTCTGCATTCTTCAAAAAACTATATCCGCTGACATCGAACCTGAACGGCGGGCGCCGCGCTATGGTGCCGCTGGGGACGTTTGAGGAGCTGATGCCGCAGGACTATTTGCCGACGCAATTGCTGCGGGCTTTGCTGGTCATGGATACCGACAGCGCGCAAGCCCTCGGCGCGTTGGAGCTGGACGAAGAAGACCTCGGCTTGGTCGGGTTTGCGTGCCCCGCCAAATATGAATACGGGACAGCGCTGCGCGACTGCCTGACCAAAATCGAGAAGGATGGCTAGAAGATGGGGCTAAGAAAATACCTCGATCGCATTGAGCCGAACTTTACCCATGGCGGCAAGTGGGAGCGCTATTTCCCGATCTATGAAATGGTCGAGAGCATCCTTTACACGCCAAAAACGGTCACCAAGGCGGCCCCGCACGCCCGCTCTTACACCGATATGAAGCGGATCATGACCTATGTCGTGATTGCGACCGTGCCATGTATCCTTTTCGGGCTCTACAATACCGGACTGCAGGTCAACACAGCGATCGAGACCTATGGCGCATCAGGCTGGCGCGCTTGGATCATCGAGACGTTGGGCATTGGCTTCAATGCGCAAAACCCATTTGCGAATTTCTTCCACGGCGCTTTGTACTTCCTGCCAATCTATATCGTGACATTGGCGGCGGGCGGCCTGTGGGAAGTTTTGTTTGCGACGGTGCGTAAGCACGAAGTGAATGAAGGTTTCCTCGTCACCTCGATGCTGTTCGCGCTGACGCTGCCGCCAGACGTACCATTGTGGCAGGTCGCCCTGGGCATCTCGTTCGGTGTGGTCATCGGCAAAGAAGTGTTTGGTGGGACGGGTAAGAACTTCCTCAATCCGGCGCTGACCGGGCGGGCCTTCTTATACTTCGCCTATCCAGCCGACATGTCCGGCAACACGATTTGGACGCCGGTTGATGGCTTTTCCGGGGCGACGGCTTTGTCTGTCTCTGCCTCCGACGGTTACCAAACCCTGCCCGAGCTCGGCATCACTTGGATGGATGCATTCTATGGCACCATTCAAGGCTGTATCGGTGAGACGTCCACGCTTGCCTGCTTGATTGGATTGGCCTTCCTATTGGCAACCAAGATCGCCAATTATCGCATGGTCTTGGGCTGCTTGGGCGGGATGATTGCGTTCACGCTGCTGCTCAATTGGATCGGCTCAGACACCAACCCAATGTTCGCCATGCCCTGGTACTGGCACCTTGTGGTCGGCGGCTATGCGTTCGGGCTCGTCTTCATGGTCACCGAACCGGTTTCCGGAGCACACACCAATCTTGGTCGCTATTTTTATGGCGCATTGATTGGGATCATGGTCGTGCTCATTCGCGTCATCAACCCAGCCTTCCCGGAAGGCATGATGTTGGCAATTTTGTTTGGCAATGTGTTCGCGCCCCTGATCGACTATTTTGTCGTTCAGGCGAACATTAGACGGCGGGCGAAGAAATATGCCTCAACCTGAAGACAAACCTAAAGGCCCAATTGGCCGCTTCTTAGCGCTGCCGCCGGACTCGGTGCCCAAGACGATATTCGTCGCCGTGACCTTGTGTCTCGTCGCCTCAATGGCGGTGTCGGCCATGGCCGTGTCGCTGCGTCCGATCCAGGAAGTGAATAAGCTCCAAGACAAGCAGAAGAACATTCTGGAAGTCGCGGGTCTCTACAATCCAGACACCAATATCGCAGACGCGTTCCAAGCGTTTGAGCCGCGGGTTCTGGATATTGAGAGCGGCACGTTCACCGACGCCTATGATCCGCTGACCTTTGACGATCGCGCCGCGGCCGACGATCCAGAGCTTTCCACGGCTTTGACAGATGATCCCGCAGGCATTGGCCGACGTGCCAATTTCGTCAATATATACCTGCTCCGCGATGCCGACGGCGAAATCGACAAGGTCGTGCTTCCGATCCATGGCTATGGCTTGTGGTCGACGCTGTATGGTTTCATCGCGGTCGAAGAAAACGGCAATGATATCTACGGCTTGCAATTCTACGAGCACGGCGAAACGCCAGGGCTTGGCGCGGAAGTCGATAATCCACGCTGGAAAAGCCTGTGGAGCGGTAAGAAGCTACGCGACGCGGATGGCGCGCTTCAGATCGCGGTTGCGAAAACCGTATCCAGCGCCGGCCCTGATCATCACATCGATGGCATATCCGGCGCGACATTGACCTCAGATGGCGTCTCGAACCTGGTCCGATTCTGGGTCGGTGAGGCTGGATATGAACCCTTCCTTGAGAATTTGAAGGCTGGAGATCTCTAATGGCACAAACGCGCAGAGAGATGCTGATCGACCCGATGGTCGATAACAACCCGATCACGCTTCAAGTGCTCGGCATTTGCTCGGCCTTGGCGGTGACCTCATCCTTGCAAGTGGCATTTGTGATGTCGCTTGCGGTGACCCTGGTCACTGGGTTTTCGTCAATGTTCATTTCGATGATCCGCAGCCAGATCCCGGGCTCGATCCGGATTATTGTTCAGATGGTGGTGATCGCTTCTTTGGTGATCATTGTTGACCAATTGCTCAAAGCTTTCGCCTTCGAAATCTCGAAGACGCTGTCCGTGTTTGTGGGTCTAATTATTACAAACTGTATCGTGATGGGCCGGGCGGAAGCCTTCGCCATGAAGAACCCGCCAATTTCGTCCTTTATCGACGGCGTCGGAAATGGCTTAGGGTATGGCCTTATCCTGATGATGGTGGGGACCATTCGCGAATTGTTTGGCGCCGGCAGCTTGTTCGGCGTGACCATCCTTCCAACCGTCAATAATGGCGGCTGGTATGTGCCGAACGGTATGCTGCTGCTGCCGCCGTCGGCCTTCTTCATCATCGGCTTGATCATTTGGGGCTTCCGAACCTGGAAACCAGAACAAGTTGAGAAGCGCGAATTCTCAATTCAAACGGTGGATGCGCACTAATGGAAAACTTACTTTCAATTGCCGTCAAAGCGATTTTTGTTGAGAACCTCGCGCTTTCCTTCTTTCTCGGCATGTGTACCTTCATCGCTGTGTCGAAAAAGGTCGCGACAGCGATTGGTCTCGGCATCTCGGTGATTATCGTTCAGTCGATTACGGTCCCGACCAATAACCTGATCCTGACCTATTTGCTCAAGCCTGGCGCACTGTCTTGGGCCGGCATGGAGAATGTCGATCTCACCTTCTTGGGCCTGATTTCTTATATCGGCGTGATCGCGGCTATGGTGCAGATCTTGGAGATGGTGCTCGATAAGTATTTCCCGCCGCTTTACAATGCGCTGGGCGTCTTCTTGCCACTGATCACCGTGAACTGCGCCATCCTGGGTGGCTCGCTCTTCATGGTCGAGCGCGACTATAATTTTGCTGAAGCGGCCACCTATGGCGTCTCATCTGGCTTTGGTTGGGCGCTGGCCATCGTGGCTATGGCTGGGGTGCGCGAGAAGCTTAAATATTCAGACATTCCGGATGGCCTGCAAGGCCTCGGCATCACCTTCATCACAGCAGGTCTTATGTCGCTCGCCTTCATGTCTTTCGGCGGCATTAAACTATAAGGATTATCCCAAAGTGGCGACCTTCGGACTCGGTATTCTCCTATTCACCCTGATCGTAATCGGTCTGGTGACGATCATTCTCGCGGCCCGCTCTCAACTGGTCTCAACCGGCGCGGTCGACATCACCATTAATGGTGAGAAGACGGTCTCCGTGCCGGCGGGCGGAAAGCTGTTGCAGACCTTGGCGGAACAGAAACTGTTCGTCCCGTCGGCCTGTGGTGGCGGTGGCACGTGCGCGCAATGCCGCGTCAAAATCCATTCTGGCGGCGGCTCTATCCTGCCGACCGAAGAAGGTCACATCACCAAGCGTGAAGCGGCGGAAGGCGACCGGCTTTCCTGCCAAGTCGCGGTCAAGCAGGACATGCAAATCGAGGTCCCGGAAGAAGTCTTCGGGGTTAAGAAATGGGAATGCGAAGTCGTCTCCAACGAAAACGTCGCGACCTTCATTAAAGCCCTTGTCCTGAAACTGCCGGAAGGCGAAGACGTGAACTTCCGCGCGGGCGGCTATATCCAAATCGCCGCGCCGCCGCACGAAGTCGACTATAAAGATTTCGACATCGAAGAAGAGTATCGCTCTGACTGGGATAAGTTCGACCTGTGGCAATACAAATCTAAAGTCGACGTGCCGATCGAGCGCGCCTATTCGATGGCCAACTATCCGGAAGAAAAAGGCATGATCATGCTGAATGTCCGGATCGCCTCGCCACCACCCGGCAGCCAAGGCATCCCGCCTGGGCAAATGTCATCTTACATCTTCAATCTGAAGCCCGGCGACAAAGTCACAATTTCCGGTCCATTCGGTGAGTTCTTTGCCCGCGAGACAGAGAAGGAAATGGTCTTCATTGGCGGCGGTGCGGGTATGGCGCCGATGCGTAGTCACATATTCGATCAGCTCAAACGTCTCGATTCAAAGCGCAAGATCAGCTTCTGGTATGGCGCCCGGTCGAAACGCGAAATGTTCTTTGTCGAAGATTTTGATGGCCTGGCCGAAAAGAACGATAATTTCGATTGGCACGTGGCGCTATCCGACGCGTTGCCGGACGATGAATGGGACGGCTATACGGGCTTCATCCACAATGTGCTCTTGGAAGAGTATTTGAGAGATCACCCCGCCCCCGAGGACTGCGAGTTTTACATGTGCGGCCCGCCAATCATGAACTCTTCGGTGATCAACATGTTGTTGGACCTCGGTGTCGACCGCGAAGACATCATGCTGGATGATTTTGGCGGCTAAACGACACCCGCCAAAGCGCTAATGCAGACCGAGCAAGATCTGGATGTCGTCGGGTTTTAGGGCATCCAACAGCGCTCGATCGTCTTGCGTCAGCTTGGCTTCATCCGCGATATAGTTTTTCAGTGCGCGCGCGACCTCAATTGTCGATAGATAATAGAATTGCGGATGCACGCGGCCTAGCTCCTCGACCAGAGTCTGAAGGAGCATTCGCTGTCGTTCTGAACGTAAATCCGCTCGTTTCTCTTCCATTTGAATTCAGGGCTCCAAAATTTACGAATTGGGGGCTGAATCTATGTCATTTGTCGAATCCACCAATATGACGCTTACAAAATCATCATCGAAGATTGAGACATGGTGACAATGACACGGCGTCGACAGCCACACGCCATGTTTCTAAGCTGGGTCCCCTCGGACGGGTAGATGCTCGTCGCCTGCGTAAAGTGAGAGCTAGGGGACAAATGCGACCAGAACAGTTCAATCTGCCACCGGCGTCGATACCGGTCTATTCGAGTCGCCAAGAAGGGTCGGTCGAGGCATGGATTGATACGTGCGGCGCCATTTTCGGAATCGCGCCGCTCAATCGTGAGGACGCCCCAAAACAGTATCGCTCACTGTCTTGGTTTGTCGATCCGATCACGATCAGCACGTCGCACTATTACAGCATGGCTGCGGAGCACCGTAAGTGGCACATAGAGGAGTCAGGCGCGCAAATTCATGTACATCGGTATGTCCATGGCAGTGCGTCGGTGGAGTCAGATGGGCTGCCCGTTGAATGTGAATCGGGCGCAATCACGTTGCTCGATTATGGCCGTCCGTTCACCTCACTGCATACAAATAATCAGTGTCAAAGCTTCTTTGTGCCCTATACGGCCATCGGCTATCGCCCGTCAGATAAGCCGCATGCCCTGGTATATTCGAGCTATTCGCAAATGGGACAGCTGATCGGTCGCGAAATGGACAATCTCCTCGCACAGCTGACCAATGACGCGTCTTCCATGTATGCCGAAGACGTCCAGCGCTTCCTCGGGTGTGTTGAAGTGGCAATGTCGCCAGAGACCGCTTCAGCGTCTGCCTGCCAAAGGGTCCGCGAGAGTTTGAAGCGCACGATCCAACTTTTCATCGAACAGCGCCTGGACTCCCCGGACCTGAATACAACTTTGATTTTACAGAATTTCGGCACCTCGCGCGCGTCGCTTTATCGTCTGTTTGAGGCCGACGACGGGGTCCGGACCTATATCAATCACCGCCGTATGGTTCGCGCTGTGTCCGAGCTCGCAAGTGCCCCCCATCATCGGGGACAAATTCACAAAGTGTCAGAGCGCTGGGGGTTTAATTCTGATGCCAGTTTCAGCCGCATGGTCAAACGCGAATTCGGGGTCGCTCCAGGGTCTCTGTTTGGCATGCCGATACGTTTTGGGGATTATGAGTCACCAAGTTCTACGGTTCAGGCTCTGATGATAGAACGGGCGAGACCGGAGACGCTCGAACGGGTTTAGGGCGGTGAGCTGAATGCTCCAGGAAAGCCGGTGCCGGGGCGTGATCAGCTCACCTTCGGTTCCTTCATCCGGGCGCCTCTGACGCGCAGGATGAGGACGTCTGCCTTTCGCAAACGATAATAGACCATGTGGGCCTGATACGGGTGCCGTCTGATATCGCCCTTCCAAACCGCGCCTAAGGAGGGCGTATGGCTAAGCAGGTCAAAGAGGGCACTCAATCCGCCCAAGTAGACCTCTGTTTGAGCGAGACCAAACACCCGAATGCTATGCTCGGCGATTGCGTCTAAATCCTTATCAGCCCCTCTCGAGAGCTGGTACTTCATCCGGTCATGGATTTGCGAACCCGCTCAATGCGGTGCGCCATGGTTTCTGGCTGCGCGATACCGCTGGCCTCAGCTTCAGCGAGTTCACGATCAAGCACAGCTATTTTCTCCGCGTCGGATAAGGATTCCCAAAGCGCTATATCTTCTTCACTCGGCATTGCGGTGGAGGAAAATTTTACATGCGAGACGTCAATAGTATCGGGATCGCTCATGGGGGGAGTATAGCAGAGGTTACCTAGTGAAATCCATATCGAGGAATCTCATAGGGCGAAATATGGCTTTTAGGGGCTTTGAAGTGTTCCAGGAAAGCCCCTGCCGGGGCATTCTTTTCCCATTTTTGGTCCACTGGACCAAAAATTTCGCTTTGCCACCCGGGAACGAATGGTGCGGATGAGAGGACTCGAACCTCCACGCCTTGCGACACCAGAACCTAAATCTGGCACGTCTACCAATTCCGTCACATCCGCAGCAGTAGAAGGCGGCATTTAAAGCGCGATTGGCTGCGCCTCAACCCCTTCGTCTGCATTTCTCTGCAAAAGGTCATCCAGGCGGCGTGGACATGGGCTCTGCCCTGCCCTATAGAGCGCCGTTTCGGATACCAAAACGCCAATCAATGGCGCGGGTTTCAGCCCTTAACGGCCAACCCGACCCGCAATAAGGAATGACGAATATGGAAAGCGTCGAAACCATCGAAGGTTTGAGCCGCACGTATAAGGTTAGCGTCCCAAAAGCTGACCTGCAAAAGCGTTTTGATCAACGGATCGAAGAAATTCGCCCGCAAATGAATCTCAAAGGCTTCCGCCCTGGCAAAGTCCCAGCTTCACACGTCAGAAAGATGTTCGGTAAGGACATTATGGGCGAGGTCGTTCAGGCGTTGGTTCAAGAAACCAGCCAAAAAGCCATCGAAGACGCAGATGTCCGGCCCGCCGGGCAGCCTGAGATGAAGATGGAAAGCGACATGGAGAAGGTCCTCGAGGGCGAAGCGGACCTGGCCTATGAAATGAATGTCGACGTGATGCCAGACTTTGAGCCTGTCGACGTCAAGAAGCTGACCATCACCAAGCCGGTAACAGAGGTCAATGATGACGAGATTGACGCTCGTCTGACCCAAATCGCCGAAGCCAATCCACAATTCGACAAGCGCGCAAAGACCGCCAAAGCCCGCAATGATGATGCGGTTGTCATCGATTTCCTTGGCAAGCTCGACGGCGAGCCGTTTGAAGGCGGCGCGGCGGAAGAACACACGCTGGTGCTTGGCTCCAACACGTTCATTCCTGGCTTTGAAGAACAGCTGGTCGGCGTCAAAGCTGGCGACGAAAAAGAGGTGAACGTCACCTTCCCAGAGAATTACCAAGCGGATCATCTGGCCGGTAAAGAAGCCGTCTTCGAAGTCAAAGTGCATGAGGTGCGTGCCCCGAAAACGCCTGAAATTGACGAAGATTTTGCCAAAGGCCTCGGTCTGGAAGATCTCGACAAGCTGAAAGAGCTCGTCACCGAGCAAATCAAGAATGAGTTTGGCGGCGCCTCACGCGCCAAAGCTAAGCGCAATCTGCTCGACCAGCTTGATGACAAGCATGATTTCGATTTGCCACCGAAAATGGTCGAACAAGAGTTCAACCAAATCTGGCAACAGCTGCAGGCCGAAATGGATGCGGGCCGGACGGCTGACGAAGACAAAGATAAGTCAGAAGACGATCTCAAAGCTGAATATCGCACCATCGCTGAGCGCCGGGTGCGGCTCGGCCTGGTCCTGGCAGAAATTGGCCGTGTCGCCGACATTCAAATCTCTGAGCAAGAAGTTCAGCAAGCTTTGATCAGTGAAGCTCGCAATTTCCCAGGCCAAGAGCGCCAAGTGATCGAGTTTTTCCAAAAAGACCCGAACGCGATGGCCCAGCTCCGCGCGCCGATCTATGAAGACAAAGTCGTCGACCACATCCTCGAAACCGCCAAGGTGAAGGAAGAGACGGTGTCGAAAGAAGACTTGCTGAAAGAAGACGACGAGTAGGCTGGCGTCTTAGATGAGTTCGAGAAAGCCCGCACTCTGGTGCGGGCTTTTTTCTTGGGCTCATCGAGCGGTGGAGCGCGTTCTAAGTGTGGTGAACACAACGTCTGCTTTGGATCAGTAACGGACATTGGAACGCAGAACAAAAATCCTGTCATCCCGGCCGCAGTGAAGCGGAGAGCCGGGACCTTGAGCGACTGGGTCCTGGATAAATGCAGCGCACTTTCCGGGATGACAATTCAGGCTAAGGTCCGTTCCCGCACCGGAGATGCCCGCGCAAGCGGGTATCCAGGGACGGCATTATCCTTCTGTCCTGAAGGCACTTATCGTCCATGGATCCCAGCCTCCGCTGGGATCGCCGAGAAGTAATATGAACTAGTCGCTTAAACCCCGCCCCTGATCAGATAATTACCCAACCACAGACAGCGCCCCAGAATTCGCCTTAAGAAACAAAACCAAGCTGACCACAAAGCTCACCCCGACCACCCATAGGTTCGGCGCTTGCAGCACATCGCGCCAGCTCAGCAGCAAGATTATAGCCGTCGCGAGAATGCCCAGCACCACGCCCAGTAGTGCGAAGTAAGCCACACCAAGCGCGGATTCCATGCTCGGATTGAGTTGGTTCAAGAGGATCCCTATCAGGATCGGAAGCATAAAAGCTAAGACTGTCACTAGCGTGGCTATTCGCATCATTTGTCCCCATCACTTTGCGAACTGTCAGCATGAAGGAGGCTCAGGGCGAAAACGTGGCGTGACGCCAAGACATAATGATTGAAAACACAATTATTTGACCAAACCCACCTTGAGCGTCGCTCCGAAGTGTGGCGTCTAAACGCTTGGCGCAATTAGAATTGCCGGATGTCCCCCGCGCGCCATATGGTGGGAAAACATGTCGGCTGAAGAGGGCCCAGAATGACAAACAGCTATTCCTATTTTCGCTATATGGTGGCGATGAGTTCGAGCGCGGCGGCGCTGATCCTGTCCGGATGTGTTGCGACCGCGCAAGACGTTGCCATCGTTCAACCCGGCGCGCCCGGCGAACCGGCCAAGACCTTGAGCGCCAGCGAAGCGGCGACGATTGCGCAGAATAGTTATTCCTTAGACGATGTCCGCTTCATGCAGGATATGATCCCGCACCACCAACAAGCGGTCGAAATGTCGGCACTAGTGGCCGAGCGCACCAATAATCAGACACTGGTCGATATTGCCGGTCGGATCGACGCCTCTCAAGCCGATGAGATTGAGTTCATGCGCGATTGGCTGGCGGCGCGCGGAGAGGATCTTCCGGGCGCGCATGCGCATCATGGCACGCACATGTCGCATGAGATGATGGGCATGGCGACGCCGGAGCAAATGGCGCAGTTAGCGGCGGCGGAAGGCGTCGCGTTTGACCAGCTCTTTTTGACCTTGATGGTGACCCACCATGAAGGCGCCGTGACCATGGTCAATGATCTCTTAGAACAACCAGGCTCCGCCTATGACCCGGTTTTGTTTGAGTTTGTGAACGACATCGTCAATGACCAAACAGCTGAAATCGAGCGCATGAATGACATGCTCGCAGGCCTGTCGAGCGATCCGCGTGGCGGCTTGTCCGCAGGCTATCTCGATGCCGGGGAAGCGATTTCTAATCTCACCCTGGTGGCCTCGCTGCCGAAACCGCCGGGCTTCTTTGATCCAGAAAATCCCGCCGGTTTGCCGCCGGTCATTGCGCCCAAATCGGACGAAGAAGACGCTGCGGACATGGGCGATCACGCACACCATGAAGGGCATGGCGACCACACGCCTGCCGAAACACCGATGCGCGAGGAAGACCAGTCCAACGAAGAAACCGAATGGGGGGAACGGTCGCCGCTGCTCAGCTTCTCGAACACGGACATGGCTTTCTCTGGCGATATGATGATTGTCGGCAATTATCACGGCTTCAATATTTATCGGTTGTCGGATGAGGGCATGCCCAATCTGATTAGCTCCGTTGTCTGCCCAGGCGGACAAGGGGATGTCTCGATTGTCGGTGACCTGTTGATCATGTCGGTCGAACAAACCCGCGGCCGGGTTGATTGTGGTCGCCAAGGCGTCGCTGATGATGTCAGCGCTGAGCGGTTCCGCGGCCTGCGCATCTTCGACATTTCCGACCCGCGCCTGCCGCGCCAAGTCGGACAAGTTCAGACCTGCCGTGGCTCGCACACGCATTCTGTCGTGGCGGGACCGACGGAAGACGGTAAAATCATCGTCTATAATTCCGGCACCGCATCGATCCGCGAAGAAGACGAATTGGCCGGTTGTATCGGCGAAGTGGCGGGCGATGACCGCACCGCCCTCTTCCGTATTGACGTCGTCGAAATTCCAGTCGCCGATCCTTCGCAGGCACGCATTGTCGATAGCCCGACAGTCTTCATGGATACCGAGTCCGGGCAAATCGCCGGTCTGTGGCAAGGCGGCGACCACGGCGAGGACACGCAGCGCAGTGCCCGCACCGACCATTGCCACGACATCACCGTCTTTCCAGACAAACAACTGGCAGCGGGCGCTTGCTCGGGCAATGGTGTGATCTTTGATATCTCCGACCCGTACAAGCCAACGCGGATCGACGCCGTGCTCGATCAGAAATTTGCCTACTGGCACTCAGCGACCTTCAATAATGATGGCACCAAAGTCTTGTTCACCGACGAATGGGGCGGCGGCAGTCGTCCTCGTTGTCGGGCCTCAGACCCGATGGATTGGGGCGCCAATGCGATTTACGACATTGTCGATGGCAAGCTTGAATTCCGCTCCTATTTCAAACTCCCTGCCCCGCAAACCGAGCAAGAAAATTGCGTTGCACACAATGGCTCGGTTGTGCCCGTCCCCGGCCGCGATCTTTTCGTCCAGGCTTGGTATCAGGGCGGCATATCTGTGATCGATTTCACCGACAGCGCCAATCCGCAAGAGATCGCTTATTATGATCGCGGCCCAATCCATGAAGAGTTGCTGGTGCTTGGCGGCTATTGGTCGACCTATTGGTATGGCGGCAAAGTCTACGGCACAGAGATTGTCCGTGGCTTGGATGTGTTCGCGCTGAACCCGAGCGAGCATCTCACCGCCAATGAGATTGCTGCTGCCGACATGGCCGACCAAGGCGAGCTGTTCAATCCGCAACAGCAATTCGTCGTCTCTTGGCCCGAAGGCGCACCGGCGGTTGCAATGGCGTATGTCGATCAATTGGCACGGTCTGAGGCCCTGCCCGCAGCGCAAGTCACGCTACTGACCGAAGTGATCGGCACGGCTGCCGCATCACTCGATGCAGATCGCGGTGACCGAGCGACCGCGTCAGAATTGCGCGATCTCGCATCTGATCTTGATGTCAGCAAACTCAGCGGTGCCGACAAAGCGCGTCTGACAGCCTTGCGGACCACGCTCGAGGCGATGTCTGGGCGTTTGTAATCGACAACCAATGAATCGAGCGGGCGGCGGGTAGAACCGTCGCCCGCTTAATTTCTACACGCTCAATCGTCCGACAGCCGTTCTTTGGCCGCGGCACGAAATGCTTCCAGCGCGATAAGCTGTTCATTTTCCCAAAGCTGATCATTGAGCGGCGAAATCATCGCCGTTTCGCCCATAATCGGCGCGCTTAAACACCGCGCCAAGACTTGCGAAAGCCCAACCCCGCGACCTCGATCATAGCAAGTGAGCATACGAAGCACCGGCACCGTGCCATACTGTGAGCCCCTGAAAACATTATATTTAAACACGCGGCGGCGGACAATCTCATCCTCGATACCGAGGTCGTGTAGGCTCAAAAGGTCTTCGTAGCGCTCTATCTCTTCAGCGCTTATCTCGCGGTATGAAGCGAGTTCGACGATGGGTTGCACATCATCCATATCGAAAGCCTAGGAAGATTCTTCCTAAGAAGTGGTTGATTTTTTGATGGGCCGAGTTGCTCAACCGATAAATCCGGAAATCAAGTCCGCGAACTTATCCGTCGGCGCGGCTTATCCAGCCCAGACGTCCAGCACATATCGTCCGCTTGAGGCGAGGTCTTCCATCCAGACTTCGGCTTCCGCAAAACTGACATCCGCCTGCTCAGCATAAAGCTTCGTCAGCGTGCGTCGGACATCCGGCTCCATACTGGCGCCATCGCCACAGACATAAATCACCGCGCCGCCTTCAATCAGACGCCAAACTTGCGCTTGTTGCTGACGCAGCACGTCTTGGACATAGACGCGTTCGGCTTGGGCGCGCGAAAAGGCTGTGTGAAGCGCGATGACACCCTCCGCTTCTGCCGCTTTGAGCTCGTCCTCATAGATGAAGTCCTGATCCGGGTGGCGACAACCGAAGAACAACATTGCCTCGCCAAGCTCCGCGCCATCGGCTTTGAGCGCTTTACGCGCCTGAATGAAGCCGCGAAATGGCGCCAGCCCTGTGCCCGGACCGATCATCACAATCGGCACTGATGGATCTTCGGGCAATCGGAAGGGCGAGCTTGGCGGTTGCACCACGGCTTGGACAATATCGCCCTCGGTCAAGCGCGAGAGATGTGTTGAACAGACCCCATGATATGTGCCCCGACCCGACCGCGCCGGTCCTTCAACCAAGCCGACCGTGATCGAACAGCGATCTGCTGCCGCTGCCATAGAAGACGAAATCGAATAATAGCGCGGGGTCAGCCACGGAATGAGCTCTAGGAAGACGCCAAATGGCAGTTCGCAAGCCGGGAATTCTTCGAGGATATCAAGCACCGATTTTCGCTTCGCTTGCACCTCGCGGCGATACAGGTCGACGCCGTCTTTCTCCGGCGCCGCCAGCGCTTCGAGTTGTGGTTTGCTATTCGGACAATGCGTGTGCGTGGCGAGGATGCTGATATCTTTGCGCGTCGCGACGGCTTGCAACTCACCATATCGTTCGGCCAGACGGCGCACAGAGAATGTACTGCCGCTTGGAAACGGGCCGCGCATCTGGCTGCGCGACTCGATGCGAATATAGGCGTCGGCATCAATCCCAATTCGCTTCAGACAGCGTTCAACCAATTCGGGTGGATTCTTAGGCACGACACAAAGGTGATCGCCGGGCTCATAGGTCATGCCATCCGGCAGCTCGATCTCGATATGTCGCGTCGAACGGACCTCCTTGCTGTCTTTGACAGGGGTCTGCAATTCACGGTTGGCCAGGATGCGCATATCCACCGCACCGGCCATATTGGCGACCGGGTTCGCGGTCACGCTTTCCGCAATCTCGACGGTGTAGAGCGGCTCGGCCGCAATCGGGCTCGAGAAATCCACGCCGATATCCAGCGCGTCACCGAGCGTCGGCCACAGCGCTTCGAGCCAGGTCTGGAACTGCCCATCCAGATCGTCTCGCGCGTCGCCTTCAGCGCGCGCCGCAATACGTGTCGCCCCGAGCGCATTCAATCGGTCGTCAATCTGACGAGGGATGGTCTGGAACGTCGCGGCCCAGTCCCGGCTCCCACAGCCAAACACCATATATGAAACGCCGCTTGCATCGCCCGCTTTTGCTGCGTCGAGCCATTCGATAAACTTCACCGCATTGTTTGGCGGCGCACCATTATAGGATGCACTTAAAAGCACCACCGCGCCTTCGGTCGGCAAGCGTCCGACATAATCATCCAAGGCCCCCATGGTGACCGAAAAGCCATTGAACTCGGCAGTTTGCGCGACTTCTCTGGCAAGGCCTTCAGTTGTGCCGAGGTTTGATCCGAACAAAACGGTCAAAGGTGTACCGTGCTTCGGTCGCTGCGCTCGATTGGCAGCGTCGTCGGCTTTCGTCGACACGTCCGCGACGGGTCCGGTGCCGCGGACGATGTCGTCGCGCACGCGGATTTTGATCCGGAAATCATCCGGCTTCAGCGATAGCGTCTCTTTGATCTTGAGCTGATAGTCCGTGTGATCGAACAATTGGAAGCGCTGCAAGATCATACCCATCACCATGACCGCTTCTTGCATCGCAAATTGGCGACCGATACAGGCGCGCTGGCCATTGCCGAACGGCTTGTAGCCAGCCGGGTGACGATTGGCTTCGGCATCGCCCATGAAATTTTCGGGATTGAACGCTTCCGGGTCGTCGCCCCAAACGGTTTTGTCACGGTGTAGAGAAAGACCAAGCACATTAACAAATGTGCCTTTTGGCAGGCGGTATTTGCCGCCGATCACTTCATCTTCGAACGGCGCGACGGCGAACGCAGGCGCGGTGGGCCATAGCCGCAAAGCCTCGAGCAAGATGGCTCGGATATAATTGAGCCGCCCGATTTGCGCCATGCTCGGCGGTAAAGAGACGTCACGGCCCAGCACCTCATCCGCTTCCTGATACGCACACCTCAAGACGTCCGGATTCTTGAGCAAGTAATAAAGCGCAAAGGAGAGCATGCCTGACGTGGTTTCATGACCGGCAATCAAAAACGTGTTGATCTGATACCGAATATTCTCATCCGATAGACCTTCGCCGGAAATCGGGTCTTTTCCGGCCAGCATAAAATTCAGCAAATCATTTTGATCTCCCCCCGTATTGCGGCGCTCACGAATGATGTCGTCGACCAACGTGTTCATGTAAGCGACATCAGTCTCAAGCTGTTTCAGGCGCGATCGTAGAAAGAAATCTTCGAGCGGTAGGCCGCGCTGTAGCATTGCGATTTCTAGCGTCCGGCCCAGCGCATCGATGAATGGATGGAAGTCATCGCTGTAGAAAGAATTAAAACGATAATCGAACCCGCAAAGACCAATCGTATCCAACGTGAGACCGATCATGTCGCGCGGAACATCTATTTCGTCATCTGTGTTCAAGCGCTC
Source organism: Pseudomonadota bacterium (assembly GCA_039194965.1). Lineage (GTDB taxonomy): Bacteria > Pseudomonadota > Alphaproteobacteria > Caulobacterales > Hyphomonadaceae > Henriciella. Next base: position 108,955 of record JBCCVQ010000015.1, read on the forward strand.
CCATTTGAGCATCAACTGCTCAGCGATATCGATCATCATCGGCAAATATTCATGCATCGACTTCTGAGAGAAAGTCGGCATTAGGATATTGTGCGCTTTGCCCCAATTCGGCGACTTGGTGTCGCCTGTGAACAGACCATCGCCGCCAATCACACGCAATCGACGCAACGGCCCCCGCACGCTCTTGTCGAACCGTTTCTCATCACACAGCTCTTCTACCAGATCCGCACCTGAAACGAAGACAATCGGTGTCCCCATCATGTCCAACCAAAAGATCGGACCTTGCTCATCAGCGAGTTGTTTAAGGCTTTGCAGCGGGGCGGAGGCATCGACGGAAAGCACATTGCCGACGATCGGTTTGCTGGCTGGTTTCGGAATGGGCGCCAGTTTATTCGATTCCGCCATGATCTCCCCTTCAAGCTAATCCAAAGCCTAGTCTGGATCATTTCGAGCTGCAACTCCACCGCGGCGATGTCGTTTGGAGCACCTGAATTGTTCCCAGCCGTTGCGGCAAAGTCCTCTATCGGCGTTCCCTGCCCTCAAAAAAGGCCCCGGCGCTTAGGCCGGGGCACGATGGGCGGTGTCACGGCTTGCCGAGGACACCAGCGGAGAGGTCAATCCCTCCGCCTTTGTCGGCAAGGTCGGGCGGGATCGGGATGGGCGCGATCACGAACGGGGTCTTGCCGTCAACGATGATTTCTTGGCTGACAGGCTGGCCAGAAATCGTGGTTTTAAGTGTGTAAGTGCCGGGATCGACGCTCTCAAACCCGTATTGGCCGAATGAGGCCGAGTGAATGGTCAATGCGTCTCCGCCATCTTGTGGAATGAGACTCACCCACTGGCCTTCTAAGCGTTTTTCGCCAGGATCGACGTCGCCATTGGCATTGTCATCGATGAAGATCGCGCCGCGAACCTGACCTGAAAGGATGAGCGGAATCTCGACATCAGAGCGACGGCCACTGCCAATCGTCACTCGCGGTTGTCCGCTCTCAGGGACGAGATAGCCGAGCGGCAAGCTCTGGCGGCTCACCGTGACAGAGTGCAGGCCTTGGCGGATATTTTGGACGGTGAAATAGCCATCCGCGCCTGTGTTTAGCCCCAGCCGCGTTCCGACCAGCATGACCCGCACGCCAGGCACGCCGGGCTCATCTTCCTGGCGAATACCATCGCGATTGCGATCTAAGAAGACCCGGCCATTCAGCACGCCGCGCCCATCATCTGGCAAGCGGCTGGCGCGGGGCGGATTGAACCGCATCGTCCCACGCAGCCCGATTGACAGGTCTGATCGGCCCTCAAAATCATCTGTGTAAATAGCCGTCAGCACAGTGTTCTTGGCCACACGATAGCGCGCTTCTAAGGCCCCCAAGAAACGTGTGCTATTAGCGTTCTCGTCATCCGCGGTGAAATCAGAAAAGGCGGAGAAGCGGGTTTGCACGTCAAACCGCGATCCGAACATTGTCCCCGAATGTGCAATCGCAGAGGCGCCCGCATTGATCCGCGTTTCATCGCCATCCCAATTTAGCGTCACATTTGGCGCAACCTGAACCATGGCCCCTTTCTCAAACCCACGGCGGACCGGGTTCATCTGCGCCGTAGCGACGAATTGCTGAACCGCCTCTTGGCTGTCGGACGTTGTATGCGTGTAAGCGGCGGTCACGGTGCCAAGATCAAAGCGCTGCATGCCGCGCACCCGCAGCGACGTGTTGGTCTCGTCATTTGTATCGCTGGTATCATGGGTCCGCTGCAGGACTATCGACACCGTTGGCCCAGTATTGCCAATCTGGGTGTTCACGGCGGTGCTGAGCGTGGTGGAGGTTTGCGCACTGTCGCCGCCTTGATGACGAACGGTGGCGCGTGTGCTCAAGGCTAACCGGTTCATCGCTCCGATCGGCCGATCAGCGCGCCAGTTTGCGCCGATGGAGAGATTGGTCCGTGCCCCGTTGCGCTGATCGAACACGCCTTCAAAGCTCGGACGATCTGCGCCGGCGGTAAACGATTCCCCTTCATAACTGGCAAAACCGGAAACGCCGGTTTGCGCGTTTAGAGCGTAACTGGCGGAGCCGCGGGCGCGCACGTCCGCGCCGTTTGGAGCGCCGGTAAAGGCGCCGATATCGGCTGAAACGAAGGCCGATTGTAGACCTTTATCGCGATTGTCGAAATGAAACGCGCGTTGGCCATTGGCGATGATAGATGTCTGATTGCCGTCTTCAGAGACTGCGGCAGCAAGACCAACGTCTTGCAGCTGATCTTCATCGATAAGTCTGGCACCCGCGGCAAAACCACCGAAGGTTGGTACTGAGACTGTATCGCTGTCAATTTCCGCGCCGGTCAGTGGAACGCCCGCGGCGATTGCCAGAATATCCCCATTCTGGCGTTGTTTGCGCCACGCCGCGCCGCGAATTCGGTTCGCGCCGACGCCTGACAATTCGCGATATGTTGAACCATAATCACCAAGCGTGGCTTGCCAGCCATCAAGCGACGCGATGTCCAGCGAGGCCCAAGCGGGCTGCGTCGCAGCAAAGTTCTCAATACCGCCCGCGGTGTCGACTTGGGTTTGGAAATTATACTTTCCGACATGCCCTTGCACCTGCCTCCGCAGGGGTCCGCGGTCACTGAGCTCATAGCTGAGCGTTTCGATCGTGAACGGCGTGTTGCGCGCCTCGTCGGCGACGTTGGCGCCTGGCGACACGGTGCTTGTCAGGCGCGTGTCGAGCGTGACCTCGACCCGATTAGTGAGCGGCACGAGTTTAATATGCGTGCCGGTCAGGCTCTCAACGGCCCCGAAGGGTAAGACCAACTCGTCGCGTTCAGCCAGCTGCATATCTTGCGCGACGCCGCGGGGCGTGGTGTTGACTGAGACCAAGCCGGTGGCGAGTTCAAGATTGATGGTCGCTTGGTCTTGTTGGCGGCGTACCGTGACGGTTCCGTTGGCCACCACAAGCTCATGTCCAAGCTCATCAACGATCGGGCGCAGCGGCACCAAGAGGACCGGACCAATCGTTCGGGGCTCATTGCCAAATGTGTCTACCGGCGCGCCATTGACCCACAATTCCAGCCCAAATTTCGGACGCAATTGAGGATCGAGTGTGAGGACCGTGCGTCCTTTGTCATCTTCTGATGCATGCGTTCCGGTTAGAATGGTGACCGCATTGAGACTAATCCACGGACTGGCGGTCTCTCTGGGCTCAAAGTCTGGCAGCTTTCCGAGGACGGTCTTGTTGGAGCGGACCTTGCCATCGGCCATATTGATCGACATCAGCAAGCCATCTTGGCGCCGGTGGTAGCCGAGCAGTGTGTCATGCACCTCGACTTCGCTCTGTAATGGCGCGGCGATGTCGGTAAGATTGTAGCGGAGCGCGTCTTCGCCCATTGACTGCGTACGTACCGAAGTCAGTTGGCCTTCAATGATAATATCAACAAATTCAATGCCATCGGCCTTTTCGGGCGCGACATCGATAGGTTTTGGCTCAGCTGTCTCAACCAGTTCCGTATGCGGCGCAGGTACAACGGATTGCGCCTTAACGTCTATCCAGACGCTAAGCCCAGCGACGCAAGCCGCGAGCAGAAGTTTCAGACCGATCCGCATGACGTGCCCCGCAGGGCCAGTCGTTTAGTCTGCGCAGACTTGCTGCGATGAAATCAGATCGGCGCAGACCCCACCAGATCGACACTGACGGTCGATTTGAGCAGGAAAGGTCTGCACGCCGCCGCGACCATTCGACAGCACTGTTATCGTTGGCGCTGCATCCCGCGTATCGAGTTCAAACTTTTGGTCCAGAGTCGCTAAACCACGCCCAATCGAGACCAGTTCGATTGTATGCGACGTCCAGACATCTCCGGATTTCGTCGCCGTGTCCAAACGTTTCAGGCAAGGTCCGGTCATCCAGACGCTGCCAGACTGTTCGTCCAGCAGAAAGCCGCTTTGATTGTCAGAAAGTCCGATCCAAATATCGGAGTGTTGCGGGTCGGCATACACCAAACCCGTTTGAGCCACCGCAAGTGCGGTCAGCCCAGTCATAGCCCATCTCATTTTAACCACCATCGGTATTTTTTTTATGTACTCACAGACTAGCCAATCATGGTTAATATCCCCCTTAGGGGCTGGATTCGGATCGCTGGCGCGGTCAAGATAAGGTGAGAAACTGAGGCAAGATAACCTGTTGCACCTGTAGCAAATAGCGGCATTATGGGCGCAGAGAAACGGACTAAAGGACCGATTTTTAATGACTTTTTTGAGAACGAGCTTTTTGGCAGCGAGCGCCAGCGTTTTATTGGCGGCCTGTGGCGGAGGAACGACCGACGCACCAGAAAATACCGCGAATAATCAAGCGGCTACGCCTGTAACCTCAGAAACGCCTGCCACCCCTGAGGCGCCTGCTGTTGTCGAAACTGACGCCTCAGAGGCTTTCGCCGCCCTGCCGGAGCCATACCAGAGCGCCGATTACAGTCGCGGACGCCGCACGTTCAAGCTTTGTCAGTCTTGCCACACACTCAATGAAGGCGGCCAAAATTTGGTTGGACCGAACCTTTACGGCGTGTTTGGGCGCGAAATTGGCGGTGTCGAAGGATTCACCTATTCGAAGGCCGTTGAGGAGTCAGACATCGTCTGGACGCCGGAAATTCTGGCAGAATGGCTCGAAAGCCCGCGTAACTTCCTACCCGGCAATAAAATGAGCTTTGCTGGCGTCCGCAAACCGGAAGATCGCACCGCGGTTATCGCCTATATCATGGCCGAAACGGGGTATTCAGGCGAGTAAGCTCGCCGCCGCGTCCAAAATCGCGTCCGCATCCAGGCGATACGCCGCGTAGAGGTCTGGCAAATCTCCCGTTTGTCCAAATCGTTCGGTCCCTAAGGGCCGAACGCGTTGGCCGCGCACCGCACCGAGCCAGGACAAAGTCGATGGCGCTCCATCAATCACCGTGACCAGCCCTGCTTGGGGTGCGAGCGGCCGCAACAGGTGCTCAATATGGCTCTCCGCGGCCGCTTCACCGGTCCATGGCGCTCTGGTTGTCGCCATCCAGGCGCTGTGCAGGACATCCGGTGAGGTCACAGCCAGCAAACCGGCTTCAGGGATATCATCCACCAATTGTTCAAAGGCTGACATGGCTTCAGGTGCCATCGCGCCGCAATAGGCAATCGCGATCTCAGCCCCTTCAGACGGTTCTCGAAGCCAATACGCGCCCGCCAAAATGTGGTCCGCAAGCCGATCTGACATTTCGCGCTCGGGCTGCTCTAAAGTGCGCGTCGAGAGGCGGAGATAAGACGACCCGCCCTGCTCGCGCTCGACGGCGGCAAACGCTTCACGCAAAATCACCCGCACTTCATCTGAATAAGCAGGCTCCCAATAGGTCAAACCCGGCTGCCCCATGCCAATCAGTGGCGATGAAATCGACTGGTGCGCCCCGCCTTCTGGGCCAAGCGTTAATCCGGATGGAGTTGCCGCGAGAATAAACCGCGCATCTTGGTAACACGCATAATTCAGCGCATCGAGGCCGCGCGCGATGAACGGGTCATAGACCGTGCCGATTGGAAAAATGCGTTGATCAAATAGGTCTTTCGACAGACCGAGCGCGGCCAGCATCAAGAACAAATTGTTCTCGGCAATGCCGAGCTCGATATGCTGTCCTTTTGGTGTGTGTGCCCAGATTTGCGGGCTGGCAATCTTGCGTTTGCGGAACACGTCCTCGCTGGCTGTACGCGAAAACAGACCCTTGCGGTTTACGAAGCCACCGAGATTGGTGGACACGGTAACATCCGGTGATGTGGTGACAATCCGTGATACGAAATCACCATCATCTCTCGCCAGATCATTGAGGATCTTGCCGAACGCGACTTGGGTGGAGGCTTTGCCACGTCCGGGATCGGGCATCTCGGACAAGCTGGGAACGGAGACCGATGGCGGCGTTCGAGTCGGCTTTTCCGTTGCGGCCCACGGGGCGCGGCTCAGGACCTGTTGGGCGGCATCAGCGCGCTGCGAAGATAGGCCGGCAAACTGATCCCATTCCTGCGCCTCAGCTATGCCAAGCTTGTCGCGCAATTCGCCAATTTGGGTTGGCGTCATCAGGCCGGCGTGATTGTCTTTGTGCCCTTGGAATGGCAGGCGTCGCCCTTTGGTGGTGTAGGCAATGATCAGTTTCGGCGTTTCCGATGCAGCGGCTTGCTCGAACGCCTCCAGCAAGGTGACCAGGCAGTGCCCACCTAGCTCGGTCATCAAACTGCCGAGCGTGTCGTCATCATAGGAATCAATCAGTTCCAGGCTTTTGGGCGAGCGCGCCATGTCTTTGCTCAGTCGCCGCCGCCACGCTGCGCCGCCTTGATAGGTCAACGCCGCGTAAAGATCGTTCGGGCAATCATCAATCCATTGGCGCAAACGTGCGCCCCCCGGCTTTTTGAACGCAGCGCGCTGACGAGCGCCATATTTCAAAGTCAGCACGTCCCAGCCCGCGGTTTCGAACATATCGTCGAACCGGTCGAACATTTTTTCGGACGTGGTGGCATCCAAGCTTTGCCGATTATAGTCGACAATCCACCACGTGTTTCGAATGTCATGCTTATAGGCCTCGATCAGGGCTTCGTAGATATTGCCCTCATCTAGTTCCGCATCACCCAACAGAGAAATAAACCGTCCGCCCTGCTCAGGTGAAATCTCACCACGCGCCATCCACATATCTTGAACAAGTGACGCGAAAGCGGTGATCGCCACGCCGAGCCCCACCGAACCGGTCGAGAAGTCCACTCTGATCTGATCCTTGGTGCGAGACGGATAAGACTGCATCCCGCCATAGCCGCGAAACTGTTCCATTTGCGCCCGGGTTTGACGGTCGAACAGATACTCGACTGCGTGCAACACAGGCGAGGCATGCGGCTTCACGGCGATCCTGTCTTGCGGTCGCAACACATGAAAATAGAGCGCCGCCATAAGCGTGGTCATCGAGGCACAGCTGGCTTGGTGGCCACCGACTTTCATGCCATCTCGGCTCGGCCGAATATGATTGGCATTGTGGATCGTCCAGCTGGCCAGCCAGAGCAGCTTTTCCTCGAGCGCGTCTAAACCTTGGATCAGATCAGATTTTGCGAGCGGTGAGTATGTTGGCGTGTGCGTATCAGGCATGGTTTGCTTTTAGTGCAGCAATTCACGCAAGAACACCCTCAGAATTGCCGCGCGAGCGCAAGAAAGATACTTTCTTCTTCGAAATATCCACCATTCTCTCGTCGATATCCGACGGACAAATCGACCGGATCTGTGCGCCAAACGAGTTCGGTTTGGAACTTGTTTGAATCGGCATTGGTGTCACCGCGCTCAATCCAAACCTGCGTAATCGTCCAGATATGCTCACTGGTCTGTTGTCCGATCCCGGCGACCATACGTTCCCGTCGGCATTCGGAATGGAATCGGCCGGCCACCTCACCGAACAAAAAGGTTTCGCGGCTCTGCCACTCACCCGACCAAGCCAGTCCTGAGCGCAATTCTCCGCCAAGGCTTTCGCAGCCATTGCGCCCGCCAATCGCAGCGCCCTGTACAAGGCCTGCTTCAACAGAGGCGTGGATGCGTCCGAGACGAAGCACTTGATAGCGTAGACTGCTGCGCCACCCATCGGCATTGAAGTCGGCGGCATCGGCATAAGCGACGCGCTCATATTTGCCAGTCAAAGTGAGCTTTGAGGTCAGACCATACTCAGCATAGGCGTCCAAGCGTTGACCCTCGAGCCCCTCAACGGTTTCGTTGCCGAGCGCGAGCCTTGTATACAAAGCCCCGTCCTCTTGCACCCAGGGGGCCGCCGCGGCCACTGGCCACGACGCCCCCCAAGCTAGGATAAGCACCTTCCCCAACATCCCCAAATATTATAATGTATTCGGGGATATGTATACTTATCTATAGTTGAAAACGAATTTGATCCGTCCAGAAGCGCTCAAGCCGCGATACGGTCTTGTTCAACTGGCTCAAATCGTCCTGACGAACACTCGCTGTTGGTTCCAAAGCTGTCGCCTGACGGTCGAACAGATCGACCACACGCTGACGAACTTTGTGACCACGCTCGGTCAGTTTCAGCCGAACCGTTCGCTTGTCACGCTCAGACCGAGACTGAACAAGATAGCCGCCTTCCTGAAGCTTCTTCACATTGTAAGACAGGCTCGTGCCGG
>JBCCVQ010000016.1:0-113373 GCA_039194965.1 Pseudomonadota bacterium
CAATGCGCCCGAGGCCGACTTGATCGGACTCTCTTTCATCTATGGCGGATATCACCGCATCGCCATGTGCGCGTCGCGCGGCGCGGCCGGGTTCACAATCTATGATGATCAACATTGGGCCCTGGATGGAACGGATCTGTACTATGGCGACGTTCTCGGCACCCCGGTGCCATTGATCGGGTATGAAAATGACGGATGTCCCATTCGATTTGGAACAGATGGCTTGCCCAAACCAGACGGCGGGCTCGGCGTGCCTCAGAATTTAGAGATAATCGGCATCGCCCCAGCCACACTCGCCGAAAGTGATCGCAGCCCATACCCAAAAATGATCCCTCAAGAAGAGTCTGAGATACGGGCACGAATGGCTTATGGCGCTCATGACCCTGAAACGATTGAGAGGCTCATGCGGGGGCACTCTGTGCTTGCAAGTTTTAAACGCGGCAAAGGCGAGGTGTTCAATAGCGGCACGACAGAATGGGTGCACGGTCTTGGCGCCAAGGATCCGTTCGTGGAGAAGATCACACACAATGTCCTCGAGCGATTTGGCATGCAGCGAAAGACTTCAGTTTCGGATACGGGAGAGACAGCATGACCAAGTTCGCAGGACGTACAGTTTTTATCTCCGGCGCTGGTTCGGGGATCGGTTATCAGACGGCTTTGCACTTCGCGAAAGCGGGCGCGCGTATCGTCGCGACGGATATTCAGCAATCAGGTCTTGATGCATTGAGACAGGAGATTGAGCAAAGCGGCGGAGCCTGCCGGACCGCGATATTGAATGTGACGGACGAAAGCGCGACCGAGGTGCTCGTTGAAGAGTTGCAGGCTTCCCAATGGCTGCCGGACATCGCCGTGAACAATGCGGGCATCGTTTATGTGATGCCTTTCCTGGAGACTGAAACAGAGGTGTGGCGCAAGACCTTGGACGTTAACGTGATGGGGGTTGCAATCGGCTCAAGGGTGTTCGCTCAGGCCTGGCAAAAGGCCGGGATCAAAGGTCATTTGGTCAATGTGTCATCCATGGTCTCGGTTATGCCACAACCCTCTCTTTCGGCCTATGTGGCGAGCAAGTACGCCGTAGAAGGCATGTGCGAGTCGCTTGCTATCGAATTGAAAGCGCATGGTATTGATGTGACGTGCATTCACCCTGGCGTTATCAACACGCCGATCATTGGAAATCCAAGCATGGTGAAAATGTCCGAAGACCAGTTCGGAGCGCTCAAGCATCACTACGAAACCGACGGCATCTCACCTGCCGTGGTTGGAAAGGCTATTATGGACGCGACGTATCGAAAGAAAACGAACGCGTTTATCGGGCCCCAAACTGGTCTTGCTGTCTTGATGAAACGGTTCCTACCGCGGACTTGGTATCGTTCGCTGATCGAAAGCACGGCGCGACGGATTGGCTATATTCCCCGCTAATCACGCCGAGTTTCGTCGCAGGAAGTGGAACACCTATCGTTTGGCTTAGATCTCTGCGAGCACTTTCTGAACGCTTTCTTTTGCGATCTCATTGGCGTTGGCGACGGTTAGCAAGACGTCACACAACGCCTCTAAATACTGCCTCGGTTCGCGCTTGAACTCATCGCTTTCGATATGTTGCAGCGTGGATAGAACGAGGTTTTTGAACAGTCCTGCCTGAAGCGGCGTGAGCACGACCTCGCCATCCGCGATTGCAGCATCAATATCATCGACGACAGATTGCGTGTTTCTATCGATCGTCGGTTGATGCTCGGCCATGAGCCTAATGACGGCCTTGTTCCAGACGTCATTTTCAAGTGCAATCTCGAAGAAGCCGATGACGCTAATGAAAAGCCGCCTGATGCCGGGCTTCATATCTCCATAAAGCCTTGCGAACTCCTGATCAAAACCGGATTCCTCTCTAAGTGAGAGTTCTTCCAGAAGATCATCTATCGTTTTGAAATATGTGTAAAATGACGTGCGCTTGATACCGGCTTCATCACAAAGGTCGCCGATCGAGAAACCGCTTACCCCGTTTACAGCGATGAGTCTCAACGCCGCGTCCAATAGCGCCATTCTCGCTTTATACCCCTTCATCGATTTCACGACGAATACGCTGTCTTGAGACGTCGCCATTTCCCTATCCCTCATATTAATTTTTTCAATAGTGCCCTTTTTCGCTTGACTTGGCAATTAAAAATAACATATCGCCGATTAATATCGACACTATGTCATTTTTTATCAACAGGCTGCCAAAAAGAGGCTTCTCATGCGACCTTTCCTTCAAATGATTACGGCGGGCGTGATCGCGTTATCGGCGTGTTCCCCCAGTCCAGAAATTGAGTCAGAGCTCCCTCCGCGACCCACTAAGACCATGATTGTGGAAGGTGTGGAGCCTTTTGAAACGCTGCGTCTCCCGGCTATTATCGAAGCGTCCGAACTTTCGGTTTTGACCTTCCAGGTGCCTGGACAGATCAATGAACTTCCCGTCTCGGCCGGCGATGAGGTCCAGCAAGGACAGGTTCTGGCTCGACTGGATGACCGAGACTATCGCAATCAACTTGCCAGCGCGCAGGCCGCGTTTGATCGTGCGGATCAGGAGTATGAACGCGCGCGCGCATTGATTGATAGCAATGCGATTGCGCGCGCCACTGTCGATCAGCGCCTAGCCGATCGAAACATCGCTAAAGCTTCACTCGACACGGCTCAAAAGCGCGTATCGGATACGGTGCTGAAAGCTCCGTTTGCAGGAACGGTGGCCGAGGTCCGCTCTGAAACTTTCGAAACGATCGCTGCATCCACACCCATCATCACGCTTCAGGCTGAGCGGGTAAGCGAGGCCGTAGTTCAAATGCCCGCGAGTGTGGTGATCGATGCGGAGCAGATTGAGGATTTAAACACCTGGATCGAACTCGACGCCGCGCCAGGTATCGAAATTCCGGTTCTGATGAGTGAAACGGTAGCGCGCGCCGATGCTGCGACCCAGACTTTTGAAGTGAGCTTCGCGTTCGAAGCGCCTGAGGATTTATTGATACTTCCCGGTATGACGGGCACGCTCACGGGTCAGTTCACCCGCAGCAATCGTGAACAAAGCGCACTGAGCCTTCCGATTTCTGCAATCATGTCTGATGCTGGTCGCACGTTTGTATGGCGCGTCGATCAGGAGACGCAGTCAGTTTCGCGGCGAGATGTCGAAACAGGCGCCGCGCTCGGCAATGAATTGCGGGTCTTATCTGGCTTACAGGCCGGAGATCAGATCGTCATCGCGGGCGGGCCCTATCTTTTTGAAGGGGCTGAAATTCGTCCATTCCAAGCGAATGGAGCGGATCAATGAACGTCGTTGATATCTTTGTCCGCAGAAAGCTGCTCAGCTGGATGATCATTCTCGCATCCCTGATTGGAGGATGGCTCGCTTATGACAATATGCCCCGATATGAAGATCCAGAGTTCCTCATTCGCACCGCGCAAGTTGTGGTCGAGTATCCGGGTGCGGCTCCGGAGGATGTGGCAGAGGAAGTGGTCGACGCGATCGAAACAAGCATCCAGTCGCTTCAAGAAGTCTCGGAAATTCGTTCGACTGCCTATTTCGGCTTTGCCATCATCGAAGTCGACATCAAACACACCTTTTCGAAGACACCGAGCGATTTACAGCTGATTTGGACGCGGCTCCGCAGCCGCGTGGCAGACGCCGAATCTGATCTCCCACCCGGAGCCGGAACGCCCATCGTAAATGACGATTTCGGAGATGTCTTCGGGCTCTATTACTTGGTGACCGGGTCGGGGTTCACGATCCAAGAGCTCGATGACTATGCTCAGGATTTGCGCGCCGACCTGCTGGGCGTCGATGGCGTGGCCAAAGTCGTCACCCAAGGCGAGCAACAGGAAGCAATTTACATTGAACTCGCACGCGACCGCGCCGCAGCGCTCGGCGTTTCGTTGAGTACAGTTTTTGAGGCTCTCAACAATCAGAATGCGATTGTATCGGCCGGGTCTTTCAAGATGGGAGCGCAACGGATTGTCATTCAACCGACTGGGACGATCGATTCGGTCGAGGCGATCAAGGCAGTTCGAGTAAAGATCGCGGGCGAGAGCGATCTCGTGCCCTTGGGCAGTATTGCCTCGATTCAGCGCGGATTGCTGGAGCCAACACAGCTCATTTCCCGATTTAATGGTCAACCTGCCATTGCTCTTGGAATATCGATCGAAAGTGGCGGCAACGTCTCGCGAATCGCAGCGGACGTTCGAACCGTTCTCGCGAAAACAATCGCTGAACGCCCGAACGGTGTTTATGTTGATGAATTCTATCATCAAGGCGATGCCGTCGATGCGGCCGTGAGCGATTTCACCATGAACGTGATCATGGCCTTGCTGATTGTCCTGGTGACCCTGTTTCTGTTCATGGGGTGGCGGTCCGCTTTAGTCATCGGCGCCATCCTAACCATTACCATCGCCGCCACGCTCACCGTTATGGTTCTAACAGGGATCCCAATTCATCGGATTTCGCTAGGCGCGTTGATCATTGCCCTTGGCATGTTGGTCGATAATGCCATCGTCATTACCGAAGGCATCTTGATCGGAACGCAAGCCGGGCGGAGCGTTCTCGCCTCCGCACGCGACGTGGTCGGCAAAACAAAATGGGCGCTTCTGGGCGGGACAATCGTTGGGATCATCGCCTTCGCGCCAGTTGGTTTTGCGCCCGGCGATACGGCGGAATACACCAATCACCTGTTCTGGGTCATTTGTATCTCGCTTTCATTTAGCTGGATCTTCGCGATCACTTTGGTTCCGATGCTCAGTGACTTGGTGTTTCAAACACGTGAAACGGCTAGCGAGACTCCGGTTCGCGGAGGCCGGGGCATGCGCGCTTATAAAGCCTTCTTGAGGGTGGTTTTGAAAGGGCGCTGGGTCGTCATTGGAGCAGCAGCCGCGGTATTCTGTGTTTCGATTATGGCTGCAGGTCAGATCAAAGAAGGGTTCTTTCCGACCGCGACCACACCGCAAATCGCGATTGATTATTGGCTGCCGGAAGGAACAGACATTCAAGCCACCGCCATCGATGTTGAGGCCATAGAAGAGCAACTCAGCGCATATGATGGGATCAACGCGATCTATACGAATATAGGCGGCAGTCCTATGCGTTACATGTTGATCTTCAATCCGGAAATTCCGAACGGCGCGTTCGCCCAATTGGTTCTAAACATTGATGATCCTGAGCAAATCGACAGCTTGATCTCCAAGATCCAGACCGATCTGGATGAGCGCTACCCCCAAGCACAGGCGCGCGTTTGGCGGTTTCGTTTAGGCCCCAGCCAAGGCTCACGCATTGAAGCGGTATTCTCCGGACCGGATCCGGCAGAGCTTCGCGCGCTGGCGGCGCAGGCCGAAGCGATCATGATACGCGACCCAGATACGGTCGGCATCAAGATCGATTGGCGTCAACAAACGCCAGTCTATGAACCGGAATATGATCCGGTCAGAGGCGCGCGCCTGGGCGTATCGCGACAGACGTTTTCTGAAGCCCTGAATGCGACATTCTCGGGACAGGCCGTGGGTGTTTATCGTGAGGACAATGACCTGATCCCGATTTTAACCCGGGCGCCTGCGTCAGAGCGCAAGGGGATTGATGATCTCTCAACGATTCAGGTGATCAGCGCCACGACCGGCCAAGCGGTTCCGATATCTGAGGTGATGCGAGACGCAGACTTCCATTGGCGCGATGGACAGCTTCGCCGACAGGATCGCGAGTGGACGATCCAGGTCCAGGCGGACCCTGTTCCAACGCGCCTGACCACAGAAGTGTTCCAAAAACTAAAACCCCAGATCGAGGCCATACCGCGTGCGCCAGGCTACACGCTGGTTTGGGACGGTGAGTTCGGCGCGAGCAACAAAGCCAATGCAGAACTCGCAACGACCGTTCCACCTGGCTTGATTGCTATGGTTCTCGTGGTCGTTCTTTTGTTCAACGCCCTTCGTCAGCCCATCATCATCTGGCTAACGGTTCCGCTGGCGATGGTCGGGGTTGTGATTGGTCTGATAACCACCGGCACGGCGCTCGAGTTTATGGCGATCCTGGGGGTGCTGTCTCTGTCCGGGCTATTGATCAAAAACGCCATCGTGCTGATCGATCAGATGGACTTAGAAATTCGCGAAGGAAAACCTCGTTTCGATGCGGTCGTTGATTCCGCAGCCAGTCGAGTGCGGCCAGTTTTGATGGGTTCGCTGACCACTATTCTTGGTGTGTTTCCCCTGATGTCGGACATCTTCTTCGCCTCCATGGCTGTCGTGATTGTGTTCGGACTCGCTTTCGCGACGCTGCTCACGCTGATCGTCATTCCAGCTTTGTATGCCGCCATGTTCCGTGTGCGGCCCTCAGAAACCAAAACTCAAGAAGCATAGGAGAGCGATATGAATACGATGAAGCAAATCGCCCTGGCATCGGCAACATTGATAATGCTCACCGCATGTCAATCAGCGCCATCAGCCGATCGGGCCTCCCTCGACACCGCAATCGCCATCCGGGATTTGCCGGAAGCGTTTGCGAGTTCGCCCGCGCAGAATGTAAAAGTCGCAAACGGTTGGATCGGTACATTTGGTGATCCGGTTTTGAGTGGTCTCGTAGCCGAAGCGCAGGTTCGAAACCCAAGTGTACAAATACTCAGGGCCAACGTTGCTGAGGCACGAGCTTTATCCAGGCAAGCGCGCAGCGCAAGGTTTCCGCAAGTGACAGCATCCTTGGCAGCGGATCGCTCGGGCACTCAGGATTCGCGGCCAGTCAGCGCGCTAAGTTTGGGTCTCGACGTGGCCTGGGAGGCTGATGTTTGGGGGCGGTTGTCATCTCAGCAGTCTGCTGCACAGGCATCACTTGGCGCCTTAGAAGCGGATCTCACCGGCGCTCAAAACCTGCTCGCGGCACAAGTGGCCAGTGCTTATGCACTCGCTATCGAATTAGCGCACCAAGAAGAGATCTTGGCGCAAGTCGTCGCATCTCTAGAAGAGATCCAGCGCATTGTATTGGCACGCGAAGATGCCGGTCTCGCAAGTCGGCAGGATGTGGCGCTAGCCACCGCCGACCTCGCTAACGCTCAGGAAAGTTTGAAGGATATCCAAGGGGCTCGGCGGCAAGCGCTAAGATCGTTGGAATTGTTGATTGGCCGTTTCCCAAAAGCAGAGGCTGACGTCGCCGCTGAGATGCCAACTATTCCAAATGAACCTGCTACGGGCCTGCCATCTGAACTGCTTGAAAGACGCCCCGATCTCATTGCTGCAGAGCGACGCATCGCGGCCGCCGCTGATAGCCTCGATCTGGCCAAGGCAGCAAAACTACCATCCCTGCAACTTAGTTCTTCAGTCGGAGGCGCTTCGAACGCGCTGCAGGACGTTTTGTCCCCAAGCAATTTGGCATGGCGAACGGGAAGCGCTTTGCTGGCGCCATTATTCACGGCGGGTCGGTTACAGGCCGAACAAGTTGCTGCTGAAGCGAGATTGGATGCTTCCGTGCAAGCCTATTTGCAAACTGCTCTGACCGCTTTTTCTGAAGTGGAGGGAGCTCTTGATCAGCGCGCGATCATTGATGCGCGCTTAAGCGATGCGACTTTAGCGGCCAAGTCAAATCAAGAGGCATTTGATATCGCAGTCGCGCGCTTTGATGTCGGCGAGACAGATCTTCTTGATGTGCTCACCATCCAGCAACGATTGCTACAATCGCAGAGCGGTGTGGCGACACTGCGCCGCACACAAATTGACCAATTCATTGCCTTGTCGCTCGCGCTGGGAGGTGAATGGTCATGACGCTTCGATCCTCGTTTGCTGTGGTCGCCGTTCTGCTATGTGCTCCATTGTCATCTGCAGAGACCGTTCGCGGCATCGTCACCACCACGTTTGAAAATGATGTCTTCACGGGTTCGGATGATAGATTTTCAAACGGCCTATCCGTGACCTGGACCAGCGGCCGAGTCGCTGACTACAAAACAGATAGTTTCGTTCAGGGTTGGGCTAAGTTCTGGTCTTTCCTTCCCGGTGCCGACGGAAGGAAGAGCGATCAATATGTCTCTTGGTCCTTGTCACACGAGATGCACACGCCAGAAGATATTTCGCTGACTGTGCCAGATCCGGCCGATCAACCCTATGCCGGTCTGATCAATTTCGATAGCAGCCTCTATTCTGTCAACGAACGCTGGGCGCAAGCCTGGAATCTCCGACTGGGCATGGTCGGCCCCATCTCGCAAGCCGATCACGTTCAAATTGGATTTCATGATCTCATTGGCGCCGAGAGGCCAGAGGGCTGGGATTCTCAGATCCAAAATGAGCTCGTTCTGAATGTTATGTATGGTGCTACATACCGTTTGTATGAGCAGCGTTATGAGTCGGGCCTGGGTTTGCGGTTCAGCCCGGTAGCGAACGCCGAACTTGGCACATATTCCACGACGATCGGCGCCGGCGTAATGGCGGAAATCGGATGGAACATGCCGGACAATCTGGCTGTCAGAGGTGTTGGAACATCCTTTCAAGCTGTGAATGCAATCGCGGCGGAGATTGAAGACCGATGGTCTATTACGGGATATGGTGCGCTCGGCGGGCATGGGGTCGCACACTTTTTGCCACTAGATGGCCCGGTCTTTCGAGATGGGCCATCAGTTGGATCGGATGACTTCGTTACCACGGTCGAACTGGGCGTCACCGCGCGCCGCGGGCGTTTCATTGGTAGTTTTGGTCTGGCGTTGGGCGGCAGCCCGGCCGATCAGTTCGAGGACAATCTCGATTTCGGCGTGTTCACGCTCAGCTGGATATACTGAACGCGAAAGGTCCACCCTAGCTTGGTCTTGCATGCCAACGCCAACGACTTTGTCCGAAAATGATCTCCTGTTTGGCCCGTCATGACCTCGTCCATTGGCATAGGCCCGTTAGAATTCAATCGAACACTCAAAGAGAGGAAAAGCCATGAACACTCCCGAAGCCAATGTTGCATTCTTTCAGAATCTGCCTGCACCCACATCGCCCGAAATCGAGCTTATGCGTCCGCATTTCGCTAACGATTTTAAATGGCATTACTTCAATGACGGGATTCCGGAACTCAACAAGACGTATCACGGTTTTGATGGTTGGATGCAGTTCTTCCAGGATCTCGCCAAAATAACGGGTGGCACCTTCAATGTCAATTTGAAGAAGATTTATCCAATCGGCACTGAGCTCGTTGTTGTCCATGCACTTCCGAACATGACGCTTGATGGCATGAGCTTGGAGACCGATGCTGCCGTTGTTTGGCGCGTCGTCGACGGAATGATTGCCGAGGCATGGGATATTCCTGGACTAAATTCCGCAATCCGTCCTCAACCAATCGAACACGCGCAAACTGACGAATTGGTGTAAGTTATTCAGGTTACAGACTGATGGGAGATGGATGCGATATGAAGAATGCGAAAGATCTTGATCTGCGAGCGCGAGCACAATCCGTTTTGCCCAATGGGGTATATGGTCATGAATCCACCAGGCTGTTGCCAGCGACATACCCGCAATTCTTCTCCCGAGGCAAAGGCGCACACATTTGGGACGCCGATGACAACAAGTATCTCGACTTTATGTGCGCTTATGGACCTAACCTACTCGGATATGGAGATGCGCGCGTCGATGATGTCGCCAGAGATCAACTCGCTCGAGGAGACACGCTGACGGGCCCGACCGAGTTGATGGTTGAGCTCGCTGAGCGGTTCGTGAGCATGGTGTCGCATGCGGATTGGGCGATGTTCTGTAAGAATGGGACAGATGCGACAACCATGGCGAAAACGGTTGCGCGGGCACAAACTGGCAACCGGATTATCCTCGTCGCAGATGGCGCTTATCATGGGGCGTCACCATGGTGTACGCCAATGCCAGCAGGTGTGATTGAGGAAGATCGTGCGCACATTCGCAAGTACGCGTATAATGACGTGGAAAGTCTGGAGGCTGCCGTTGCATCGGCTGGCGATGACTTAGCAGCGGTTTTTGCGTCGCCGTTCAAGCATGACGCGTTCACCGATCAGGAATTGCCCAATGTTGAATATGCGCATCGGGCGCGCCAACTCTGCGATCAGACTGGAGCGATGCTAATTGTAGACGATGTGCGTGCAGGCTTTCGACTGATGCGTGACTGCAGTTGGGAACTACTCGGAGTTAGACCAGATCTCAGCACTTGGGGGAAAAGCCTCGCAAACGGGCATCCAATTTCTGCCCTGCTTGGTGCCAACTCTGCGCGAGACGGCGCAAGCGCAATCTATGCGACAGGTTCATTCTGGTTTTCCGCTGTCCCGATGGCGGCGGCGATCAAAACCTTAGAGATCCTCGAAACGACGGATTATATTGAGCAATCAGAACGGCTGGGCCAGATGCTCCGAGAAGGTCTCAAACTTGCGGCGGCTTCTCACGGCTTTCGTTTGAGGCAAACCGGACCGGTCCAAATGCCGCTCATCTTGTTCGAGGATGATCCCGATTTTCGTTTCGGCTTCGCATGGGGTGAGGAGATGATTGAACGCGGTGTGTACGTGCACCCGTGGCACAATATGTTCCTGTGCGCGGCGATGACGGAATCGGACATAGAGCTCGCGTTGAAGGCAGCTGACGGCGCTTTCGCCGCAATCGCAGCAAAATCCGCGGAGATTGGTCCGCACCCGATCATTCGCGAAATGTTACACGCTTAGGTCTTAGGGGCTAAAGAGCGGTCAAAGGGCGAAGTTGAGTCCGTTATTTAAAGAGCTTTGTGGTGGACAGCAGAGCGCCGCAAGGAACATCATTCGAAACAATGACTTTGTTCGTTCAATCAAATAGCGACTTGTATATAGAATTTAGATACCACTAGGAGCGATCATGTCTCTCACACTCTTTCACTCACCAGGAACACGCTCGATCAGAGCACTTTGGTTGCTCGAAGAAATGGGGCTTCCTTATGAGTTGAAAAGTATCAAGTATGACAGCGCGTACTTTGCATCTGACGAATTCCGCGCAATCAATCCTATGGGTAAAGTTCCGGCAATCTTTGATGATGGCGCCTTGATCGTGGAGTCTACTGCAATCTTAGAATACTTGTTGCAACGCCACGGTCCCAGCGAGCTGAGCGTTTCACCTTCAGATGACGAGTACGGGACATACTTGCAATGGTTCCACATGGCTGAAAGTGGCATGGCAAACTATATCGCGGTCAGTTTCGGAAATACCTTTGATATGGATCCCTATAAGGTGTCTAAACCGTTCGACGAATATTGCAGATATCAAATCACCAAAGCGCTCGATATGCTCGAACCCGTTGTGCGTGATCGAGAGTATCTTTTGGAACGCGGGTTCAGCGCCGCAGATATTGCTCTTGGTTATACGCTATTCTTCGCAGAGGCATGCACCGGTACAATATTTCCGGACGAGGTCCAACGATACTATAAAACACTGCTTGCTCGACCGGCAATGCAAACAGCGATGTCAGATCTCAGGCGGTCGTGAAGTTGAAGGCGCATACGTTGGCAAGGCTCGACTTTATTTGGCGATAAAACCGTGCCTGTAAGGCGCGCAAAAGCGGACATCGATGCGCTCCGGTAACCTGTCATTCGAATTAGCTGTCTAAGCCAGCTCTAACGTCCGCTTTTAGGAATTTGTAGCCGTCACTCTAACGACCAGTTCTACGTTAAAGCGAGAAGTCTTGCACAATGACGTATCTCAACTTCAGCCGGGCGTTGGGGAATCGAAACGCGTTTGAAGCGTGAAGACCTCCGGGGATGGGCCCTCAGAGCGCAGCTTTTGGATCTTTTCCCAACCATCGCGGATCGTGACGCGTTCGGATTTTGGTGACCACCACATCGCCAGTGTTGCGCCAACAGTTGGGTCACTCCAATCTCTTAGCTTCTTCATCCCGTCTTTATGTTGGTCAAATCGATAAGCGAACTGGTGCAGAGCGTTTACATCTCGCCAACCTGCCATCGTAATCACATCCGGATTCGAGAACCCCTGCTCCGCCCCCGCGAAAACCTCCTCAAAGGTCAGGAAATCTCCTTCCTGGGTGCGTAGCGCATGGTTGTGCCAGTACATGTTTTCATTGGCGTCCGCTGCAGCAAAAATCCCCGGTAACTGGCTGAAGAAGAATTGCGCGTTCGGGTCATTTATTGAAATCGTCCCGAGGGGCCGGAACACATTTATATGGATAAGCGCATACTCGGTCATGGTTTTGCGCTTCCTTCCTGACTCGCAAAACTTCCTAAGTGTTTCGTAAGTGCCGCTGCTGGCTCACTCTCTGCGGCAAGTTGTAAGATAGAGATCCAGACCAGCTTTGTATGGGCGATAGTTTGCGCCATCGTAAGGTTGCCACCTGCCCAGCTTCCCATCGTTGAGAGTAGCGATAATCCAAGTTGTTCTCCTAAGACGATTGGATCCACGTGGTCGCGCAATTCTCCGGCTTCTTTGGCGCGCAGGGCGAACTCGGTGACGATCCGAACAATATTACTGTGTCCATCCTCGCGAGCTTCCGGGTGATCTGAAATCATAATCTCCCAGAAAATCCCACGATGGTATTCTTCATCTACTTCATAAAACTTCTGGGTCTGATCGAGCGTTTGGATCATTTCGATCAACACCCATTCTTGGTCTCCAGACCCTAGATCTTGGAAAAGTGCGGCATTGACCCGGTCAAGCAGTGCAATCAGCAATCCGGTTTTCGATCCGTACAGATTGTATGGGCTGCGCAAGGCGACCTGAGCTTCATCGGCGAGACGGCGCATAGTCAAGCCTGACGCGCCTTCGGAGCGAATGATGCGCTCTGCAGCGCGTTCAATCTTATCCCGCGTCTCCGATTTTCGATCCTCAAACGACATTTCACCTCGTTATTTTTATAACGTGTTGCACAAATCCAAAATTCAATTTATAACGCGTTATAACACGTCATCCTTAGGCGTACGTAAATCACGGCGACAAACATGGCAAACTTGCAGGAAATTCTTGTTGAGAGATCAGACCTTACAAACAGCAAACAGCGGGAGACGCCAGATCTGCCCAGTCTTGCTGCAAGTGAGGTTTGCGTTGAAATCGAGCGATTTAGCCTAACCACCAACAACATCACCTACGCCGTGTTTGGCGAGATGCTGAACTATTGGAACTATTTCCCCACCGAACCCGGCTTCGGCATTGTGCCGGTTTGGGGATTTGGCGAGGTCGTGGCGAGTCGAAACGACACAATTGGGGTCGGTGAACTCATCTTCGGTTTCCTGCCCATGTCTTCGCATGTCATGCTGATGCCAGACGCCATCTCGGACCTTTGCTTTTCGGATGCGATGCCTCACCGGACCAGCCTCCATCCTTGGTACAATCGCTACTTCAGATGCGATGGGGATCCCGTTTACTCAGAGGCGACGAGAGACGCCCAATCGGTCCTATGGGCGTTGTTTATGACTGGCTGGAAGCTCGCTGAACAGCTGTCGGCAAAGAGCGACGCTTTGATTGTTTCGAGCGCTTCCAGCAAAACCGCAATCGCGACGGCATGGGCGATGTCGTGTTTCAATCCAGCTGCAAACATCATCGGGATTACGTCTGAAACCAATCGCCCCTTTGTCGAGAGCCTCGACGTTTATACGCGCGTTTTGGGGTATGACGAGATCGTCTTCGAAGATCGTTTTGATCAAGCGGCCTACGTAGATGTGGCGGGAAACGCAACCGTCACCTCAGCCATTCACGTCGCCCTCAATGATCGCCTTGCGCATTCTGTGACCTTGGGATCGACCCATCGGGCGCCACAGGCAGGTGATTTGCCAATGCCCGGCCCTACACCCAGCTTCTTTTTCATTCCAACGGAAGCCGAGGCAGATGCGGCATCACTCGGTTTTGACAAGGCGCATCTAAAGTTTGCGATGGCCTGGAGAGACTATGCGCTTTGGTCCGCCAGCTGGCTCGATCTTGAGTTCGGCACAGGCATCGATGCGATTGAAGCTGGCTACCTCGCGACGCTCAAAGGTGGTCTGTCTCCCAGCAGCGCAAAGGTGTTCTCATGGTGATGAACGCGATTGAAGCCGATTATGTGGTCATCGGCGCGGGGGCCATGGGCATGGCCTTCGCAGACGAAATACTCACCCGTAGCGACGCGTCGATCGCAATCATCGATGCGCATGCGAAACCGGGTGGTCACTGGAATGATGCCTATCCTTTCGTTCATTTGCATCAGCCCTCGTCCTTTTATGGAGTCAACTCAAAGGAATTAGGGTCGGGAGAAATCGATCAGGTAGGCTGGAATGCAGGGCTGTCGGAATTGGCATCCGTCGATGAAGTCGTCGCTTATTTCGATCAGGTGATGCGCCAGCGCTTCTTGCCCTCTGGGCGTGTGCAATATCTTCCGCGCGCGCATTACGAAGACGGAAAAGCGCAGCTACTCACTTCACAAAAGACGATAGATGTTCGCACCCGGAAGTCTGTCGTCGATGCGACCTATATGAAGGTTGCCGTTCCCTCGGTGACACCGCCAAAATATGAAATCGAGGAAGGCGTTCGCGTTGTTGCACCAAACGAATTGCCTGGCTTCACTCAAACTGATGGCGGTTATGTCATTGTCGGGGCGGGCAAGACCGCGATTGATGCTGTTTTATGGCTACTCGCAAATCACGTTGCGCCTGAAGACATCAAATGGATCATGCCGCGAGATTCTTGGTTCCTAAATCGCGCGATGACGCAGCCGGGCGAGAAATTTCGCATCGGTGAGCACATACAAATCATCGCGGAGGCCAATACCCCGGAACAGGTCTTCGAACAGCTTGAAGCGACTCAACACTTCTTACGACTGGACCAGGACGTCACGCCGACCATGTATCGCTGCGCGACTGTCTCTCTAACAGAACTCGAACAGCTGCGTCGGATCAAAAACATAATCCGGAAAGGCCGGGTTGAAGGCATTGAGCCGACCCGCATTGAACTGGCGCAAGGCGCTGTCGCGGCTCATCCGGACACAATCTATATTAACTGCACAGCTGACGGTCTGGCACCGCGAGATCCTGTCACGGTATTCAAACGCGGACACATCACATTGCAAACGCTCGTCGGTTGTCAGCAAGTTTTCAGCGCTGCGATGTTGGGCGCGATTGAGACGCTTTCCGAAACGTCTCTTGAAGAAAAGAACAAACTTGCAGCCGTTATCCCGCACCCCAGCACGCCGATTGATTTCTTCAATATGACAGCGGGCTTCGTCATGAATTTCGCGGTCTGGTCTAGTGTTCCAGAATTGAGTGCCTGGCTAAAAAACAGTCGCCTCAGCGTATTTGGCTCTGCTCGAAAAACGCCCGACCCCGCAATCGGCATCACAGCTCTGCAAAAGCTTCAGGCCTTCTCCCAACAAGCAGCGGCGTAATCGCAAACCACAAAACAAACAGGACGTTCACATGTTGAAAAAACTACTCGTACTATGCCTTATCGCGCCACTCCCAATTGCATTCGCTGACAGCTCATTGAGCGGCATTGAGCTGCAACCAAGCGCAGGCGAAGAACCGGGCGCGGTATTTCAGGGGTGGCTCACACCACACCAGCAGGCGGGCGAAGAGGAAGACGTCCCTCGGCTGACGCCAAAACAGTTTAAATCCACGACTCCTTCAACCGACCGCGCCGACCGCCCTTCGCGCGGACACGGTACGCTGACGTTTAGCCGGGATTTCAGCAAGGCGTATGCGCACGTCAAACTCGAAGGCGTCAAACTCGATGAAATCAGCATGTTTCATATTCACTGTGGGCGCCCGGGTCAGCTCGGTCCGATTATTGTTGATTTCGGAATGGACCACGACCTCGCGAAAGAATTCGCGGACGGCGAGGTTTTCTTCGAAATCGACAACCACGACATCGTCGCCGTCACTGAACATGGACATGGTTTAGTCGGCGCCTTCACGGCAGGATGCCCAATCGTTCCGACCATCCCAAATGACAAAGTGAAAACCGTCGCAGGCATGGCCAATATCGCGTTTCAACGCGAGCTGTATTTCAATCTTCACACGACAAGCCAAACCTATTTTGGCGACGTTCGGGGGCAGTTGCATCCGGTTTCGATAGACTGATGTCGACCTTCCCAGACCCATCTTACTTTTCCTGGCTGACTTTGATTGGTTGGTCTTGGTCAGCCCTGGCGTACTATTTGATGTTCGCGCGACGTGGACGGGCGATCCTCTCAAGCCCTTCAATGATCCCGATGCTTGCGATCCTGCTTTTCGGAAGTCTGCGGCATGTCTTCGGTGAGATGCAGGAGCTCAGCGTTATGGCTGGCGGCATCACACCCCTAGATGGGCAGTTCGGCTATAGTGAGCCCGAGGTGATCGCTTTTGCGACCGCGCTCGAGGAGAAAGGGCGCGCCGCCTATGCCGTCTTTCAACTCGGCGCAGATGCGCTCGCACCCCCAGCTTTCGTTTGCTTCTTGATGTCGGTCTATCGCTCGACGGTCGGGTCTTTGATGGTACAGCGCGGCCTGACGGTTTTGGCTTTCACGTATTTCACATCAGTGCTGATCGCCAACACGTTCATGCCAGTGATCATGCAAAACTTCCCGAATGCCGAAGCTGGGGTGTTGCCGCTCTATTATCAACTCATCCCGAAGCTCGATCTCATCAAGTACCTGACGCATGGCGTCGCTTGGCTCGTCATTTTCAGCGCATGGATCTGGCAAGGAATTCGATGGTCACGGCGTCGGTTCTCGCAGCCAGCATCATGATTTCCTTCAATTGAAAGACACTAATATGTTCGGTTCATATTCCTCGCGTTTCTTCGTCTCAGCCTTGGTACTCGTCGCATGCGCCCTGACGTTCACACCCGAAGCAAGTGCCTCCTATGCTCTGGAAGACTGGAACATGGAGGCGCGCCGCAATCTACCGCTGACAATGAAACTTTGGTTGGCGGCAATGCTAATCACCAACCTCGCGGCCGTCTTTTTTGTGAGGAAGCACGTGGCCGCGCGGTGGGTGCTTGGGGCCTGGCTTTTCAGCCATGCCTGGATCGCCATCTTGGAAGGCACGGGCGCTTACACGGTTCAAGGCGGATTGGTCTCGCTGGGACACATCATTGTTTGGCCACCGGCCATTTACGCCCTGCACCGGTATCGTGACGAAATCAAGCTGCCGTCCGCATACGGCATATGGGCCAGCCTGATGCTCTTTTTCTATGGCGTCTCTCTCATCTTCGATGTCCGAGACGCCTTTATCTGGCTCTCAGCCAACCTGTTTTAAAAACGGAGGACTTCCTATGAACTTGTTTCGCTACTCACTGAAGACCGATTGGGCATTCTACCTGATCGTCATCGGATACTTATACACGCTCGGGCGCATGACCTTGGCACTATGGTTCGGAGATGGCGTGAATATCTTTGCGACCTATAGCGATGCTGTCGCGCCGCCAGAAATCTTGCTTGATGCGAACAAGGTGTATTGGTCGAAGTCGCTGTATCTGTTCAGCACGCTATTTCTCATGGCGCTGAACGTGGATATTCGCGCAGCCGTGGGCATTGCCGCGATCCTTTGGTCTGCCTCCTTGATATTGATCTTTGGCGCATTTTCCTCAGCCATGGCCGTTGCGCTTGGACTTGGATTTATCGTGGTGGCGCTGCAGGTTAAACGCGGAGAGTTTTTCTCGCGCCGCCAAGCGCCCCAGTAATGCGATAGTTCAGAACGCGCTCATCTATGCGCGCCAAAAAAAGGTTGGACCCGGTAAATCGCGACCATCATCGGGGCCAACCTCGGCCGCGATCAAAGCATTCAGTTTGTCGTTCAAGGACAGAACGAGGTCGTCCGAGGTGTCGGAAACGCTCGCAAGGTTTGTGGTCTCTCCCGGGTCTAATTTCAAATCGAAAAGCTCGAGATCGTTGCGCGCTGTCAGGGTCTCTAACGAGGTCGGCGTATGGTGTTCGCGTGGAGAGAAATACCGCGCGAATTTGTAATCGTCGGTGACAATCCCTCGCATGAATCCGCGCGGTGAGAGATCTGGGATCCAGCCGGCATCTGCCTGGCGCTCAAAATCATCGTCTGTTTCGTTCGCGCGGCGTTTCTCAAAATTTGCCCGCGCGAACTCTGTGTCGATATGGTGACCCACGCTATAGGTAATGAGGGCACCTTCGCCCGATTCACTTCTCGGTGTTGAGGTTGATGCGAGGTGTTCGGAAACGTCTGATCCGCGCATCGCGGTATAGCGATTTTTGACGCTTTGCGCGTCCATTCCCAGCAGTCCCAACATAGTCGGTGTAAAGTCTAATGCCGAGACAATTCCAGGGTTTGTCTTTTGCGTTCTGGTATCCGGGTGAGAGACCACAAATGGCACGCCAATGTTTTCGCGATACATCCAGGGCCCTTTTTGGCGAAGGCCGTGAACACCGCCCATCTCGCCATGATCCGACACAAGGGCTACAACCGTGCGATCGGCTTGGCCGGTTGATTCTAACGCGTTTAGAACCGTGCCGATGTGGCGATCCACGTCGCGAATACAATTGTAGTAATACTGGCTGAAACGGATCCACGCATCGACATTGACGTGGGGCATCTCGCCGTAAAAGTAATTCATGTATCGATCATAATCGGCCTGGGCCGGCATTTGCCCTGGATAATCAGATGATCGGAAATTTCGTGGCGCGTCACCCCAGCGATCAAACTGATACATCGGATCGTCAGGGCTCGGCAGAACCGGGCCTGGAAAGACATTTTGAACGCGTGTTTTCGCCTGCGCTCCGGTCGCATCGAAATACATGATGTCGTGTGGATTCACGAAGCTGACGGTCAGCGCCCAGGGTTTTCCGACACTATCTGACTTACCTGTGAGCCACCTCGCCGCGTCTTCGGCGATCTTGCCATCATATTTCCACCCGGCCTGCTCGTCGATGAATTCAGGGCCCCAGCCATAGTCTGAGAATCCGTAATCCTCGAGTGAGTCAGCGCGCTTCGAAGACTGCTCCCAGGCGGCGTCTTTAGGGAGCTCGTGCAGATGCCATTTGCCTTTGTAAGCGGTATAGAATCCCGCATCTCGAAGCATGTGTCCCAGAGTTGGAATAGCGGGGTTCAGAGGCCGTCCAACGAGCGGTACATTTGTATTGTCCTGAACCTTCGTGTGTTGAACATGTTGCCCCGTCCAGAAGACCGATCGGGAGGGCGTGCAAAGCGGACTGGTCACGTTCATATTCGTGAAGCTCGTGCCGCGCTCGGCGATGCGAAACCGATGCGGCAAGTCCAAGTCTGCCGGTAATGTGTCCCAAGGACGCTCCTGATCGACCATGATGATGAGGAGATTGAGGTCTTTTCGCGATTTGAAGATCGCAGCGTTTTGGTTCACGCCGCGGGTTCCTGGCGCTTCTTTGGTGAACCATTTCCAACCAAGACCAGCCACGCCTGCCATAGCGACGCCTCCCACTAAATTTCGACGTGTGACCAAAACCATTGCGTCAACGCGCCTGTGACGATGAAAGGGATTGAGGGGAGGTGATCTCGACTCGGATGTCGCCGAGCCCGCTCGCCCGGTAGGTCACCACATCACCCGGTTGCAGGAAGTGTCCTGATGCGCTCTCGCTTTGAATGAAGGCTTCGACGGCAAAGTCCATGAGATCTTTCCCACTGAACGGCCCGCCTTTCAGGACATATCCGATGACGATCTCAATATAGTCGTGCCGCTGAGGGGTTGTGAAAATGACCCCTTCCGAGGTCCCGGACATCAATGTCATGTCCTGTTCAATTCGAGCATTCGGAGCGAGCTTGTAGAACGCGTCTTGATAGGAAAACCGAGCCCGGTCCATGTCGCCCAAGACCTTTTCGGTCAAAGCCCGAAAATCGAGGATCATCTCTTCGCCGCGCGCATCTTGGCGCGGCTCGCCATTGAGGTGCGTCATCATCCTGGTTTCAGCGATGAAGGACAACCAGTCGTTCGGAACAACCAGGAAGGGACCAGTTGGGAAGAAGCCAACGCCGCTTTTGGCGTCACTAAAGCCGTACCCGGAATCTAGATCGTCCGGATCGGCGAGTTTCAGGAGTTTTATTCGGTCGGTAAAGTCGGCGCATAGAAAGACCCCCTTCACCGCCGCATCAAAATCCTCGATCGACGATATTGAACGATCAAACCGCATGCAAAGTTCAACTTCATAATCAAGCAGGCCGCCCTCTGGCGCCACGACCGATGTGCGGGCTGGTGTGGCGGTGCCAAACTTCGGAAAATTAAAGACGGACTCGCTTTGCGCCTCTTCAGCATGTTCAGGAAAATTTGTTCCAATTCCCAAATGCTCATCACCGGTCGGTCCGGACGGTAAGAGATCTGAGACCTCCACCTGCCGCGTTTCCAGCTGTTGCGAGATCGCGGCTTGAATGTCTGTCCCGTCGATGGCGGCGAGCGCAATAAAGGGATCGCTTGAGCGTGGCGCGCCTAAGTCGGCAAGGTCGATGCCGTGCACCGTCTCGCCGTCATAGTCGACAACCATGATCGTGACCGTCTCTCCGTTCGGATCGAGATATTGGGCCAAGGTGATCGCTTCGGCCGGATCGACGAGCGCCTGATCGAATGGAGCATCTTCAAAACTCGCCGGATTGAATTTTGGATCAGGCGATGTCAGCCATGCTAGAAAGGTGACGCCGCAAAAGAGGAGGAAGACAATCCCGAAGTATCGACCAAATTTTGAGAGCATTATCTCGTTCCTAATTCAGTGAGGCTTGGATCTGTGCAGTGTGATCCTCGAACCCGAGGCGCGCGAGCTGCTTCGCGAACTGATCTGAGGCACGGTCGGTGCTGTCGGTTTCGCGCAATGCGATGTGTCCATCTGGTCGAATAAGAACGTGACCCGCTGCCCTGATCTCGCAAAGCTCTTCGAGAGCGCGCTTGCCCGACTCGGGAATGTTTAGTCGATCGATATTGACCCGGTGAATTGCGTCGCCCTCGATCAAATCCGCGGTTGGATCGGATTGCGCTAAATCATCGCCAAAGCTGAGAAGCGTCCAGCGTCCATATTCCAGCAAACTGTGGGATGAGATAGAGCCGTTTTTTGGCGCCAGCCAGATGTGTGGAAACCTCGCGCCGGGCTGACAACTCGGCGTGTATTTCGTCACCTCTGTTGGCGATGACTTCGAACCGTCAGGGATAATCGCGGCGCTGTCATAAATATAACCGAGATCGAGACCGATTCGATCGAAATGGGGCACTTGGTCTTGGATTGTGGCGCGCAAGTCTGAGATCTGCGTCGCATCGGCAAGAGTCTTTCCGATACGTTTGCGGACAAAGCTGTTAACGGCGCTCATCAACCCAGCTCGCACAAACCCGGGCAGTAAACGGAGAAATTTGGATCCACGCAGTCGCGCGGCCTTTTCCGCACCATCTGGATCCAGGCCAAGGTCTTTTACAATATCGAAGATCCGCTCGAAGTTCTCAAAACTCTCAGCGGCATTGCGCTCCGCCACGGGTTTGCGTTCCGTCTCATACGTGTCGAGCAGGCTTTCATCCGCACCAGTTTGAAGGACTTGAGCGAGCTTCCAAGCGAGATTGTGAACATCACCAATGCCGGAATTCATGCCGAGGCCGCCCGTTGGCGGAAACCGGTGCGCCGCATCGCCAACAAGAAACACTCGGCCATCGCGCCATCGCTCTGCGGTTTGAACGGTCATCCGCCAAACACTGGTCGATTTGATCTCAACCTCTCCGTCGTCCAAACCAAGCGCGCATTTGATCCGTTCGGCTAAGATCGTATCGGTATAGTCTTCGGGGCGCTCCCACGGCTCATAAATGGGCACATTATAGACCCAACGCTTCTCAATATGGTGCGCGATGAACGTGCCGACGGCTGCAGGTTCAAAGATCCAATAGAGTTTTGCCGGGCGCTCGATATGGTCACGGAGATTGAGTTCAAAATAAGCGTTCTTGAAATCCTGAATCTTCTCTGGTCCGATCATCTCGATGCCGCGCGCTTGGCGCACCCGGCTCCCCGCACCGTCGGCGGCGATCAACCAGTCGGCGGCAATCTCATAAATGGAATCATCCGAGCGATCCTTGATTGAAGACCGGGCTCCGTTCGCACTCGTCTCTACGCTTTGCCATTCATGATTCAGGCGTAAATCGATATGAGGATTTGCGGCGACATGCCGCCGGATAATGCGTTCAACTTCGGTTTGCGAAATGTTGAGATAGGGAACATCACTCTCGAGATAGCGGTCATATTTCTCGGGATCGTCGATGTCTTTGAGGAGGTCGATGGCACCGAACTCCTCATTGATCGTGGTGCAGAAAGCGATACGGCAGCCATCAGATTTTGGGGAGGCTTCCGCACTGAGTTCTTCGAGCGAGATTCCAAGGCTGGCAAGAATTTCCAGAGACCGAGTATTGAGCTCATGCGCCTTTGGATGTGGATTGATCTCAGGCTGTCGCTCGATAATGACGCTTTTTATCCCACACTTCGCAAGACATAAGGCCATGACCAAGCCCGCGGGCCCTGCGCCGACGATCAGCACCTGCGTCTTGGTTTCAGAAACACGTGTCATGGCCTCGGCCTCCTTTTGATCATCGCGCCAGGGTTACGCCGTCTTGAGCGTCGGATGGGTCGTCTCGAAAACGACTTTCAAGGACGTGCCCTTCAGGCGCCGCACGAAGCGATAGATGGGGCCAGCAATATGAACGATGGCCGGGCCTTTCGCGATTTCCGAGCGGAATGCCGGGCGGGCCTTCATCCGCTGGTAAAGTTTGTTGAGTTTGGGGTGCGCATCGATCGGGTAACCCGCTAAAGCAATGCGATGCAGTGAGATGAACCAAGCGATATCGATGACGGTGGGCTGATCTCCCAGCAGCCACTTTCGATCCTCCAATAGCTCTTCGAGTTGGGTGAAAGCACCATGAAACGCGAGCACCGCGGCACGCGCCTGTTCATCAGTGACGCCGTGCTCACCAAAGTCGCGCCACCATTGAATCTGCGCCGCGCGATAAGGATCGTCTTTGCCATTGCTGGCATAGGCTTCCAGTTCCGCCTCGCTCTTCTTGGCGACGGAATGAGGCAACAAGTACCCCATCGTCACCACGCGCAAATGCGTATGAAGCTCGGCTTCCAAGGCTAAGAGCTGATCCGTGACCTCCTTGTGAGCGCCTTCAGCTGGAACCCACCTATGGTCGGACGCAAACGTCTCATCGATGTAGCGCAAGATGTCATTGCTCTCGATATGGACATCGCCGTCATGCACGAGGACCGGGACGACACCGCGGGAATTAATCCCGAGATACCAAGGCGACGTATGCGCGGCGTTTTTGATATCGACTTCACGTGAGCGGTAGGAAACGTCTTTTTCGGCGAGTAGAATACGTACTTTCTGCGAACATGAAGACTGCGAGTAATTCAGGAGGTGTAACCCCTGCCAGTTCAGAACGTCTTTGGTCTGGATTGAAGTTGGATCGAGTTTCATCTTACCCCTCCCGATTAAAGCGCAGCGACAGCGTCAGCGTTGGACAGCAACACGAAGACCGCCGCCGAATTGACGATTGTCAGCAAGCACGCCCCGAAGACGTTTGTGTCCACTTCAAGCGTGCTGCTACCGAGACTGAACTTGAAAGGCTTGATCCCATTCACATCTTTGAGTGAGCCGTCATAGAGCGACATGCTTGAGAGCGTCGCGACGAAACTGACGAGCCAATTGAAGTTCAGGATCACAGCCAACCAGATCGTGAACGGGCTGGGGAAGACCCAAATCAGCGCCAAGGCAATCAAGGAGATGCCGGACTGTGAAAGCACCTGCCAAACGACATGAAAGCGGGCGTGCGGTGTCCATAGTGGATTGGTCGCATGCGTTTGATTGAAATCCGCGCGGATCGGGCCAATGCATTGCATGGCGGCCACAAAGCTCAATAGAATTTTTGCGAGTAAAACAGAGTCCATGAGATCTTCCTCCTAGGATTACATCAGGCCAGAATAGGCGCCGCCATCGAGTTGAAGGTTTTGGCCCGTGATGAAACCGGCCTGTGCGCTACACAGGAACGCACACGCCTCGCCGAACTCGTCAGGGTCTCCCATGCGCTTGGCGGGGATCGCTTCGATGATGGCGGCGCGTTCTTCTTCGACGGTCGTTTGCTTCATAGCTGCAGCGAGCTTTGCCATTTGCTTCTGACGATTGGTGTCGAACCGCTCAGGCAGCATATTGTTGATGGTCACATTGTCTTTGGCGACATCGAGCGACAGGGCTTTACACATAGCCGTCAGCCCCGTGCGCGCGGTGGTCGACAATCCCATGAAGGGGTGCGGAGACTTCACCATGGCGGATGTAATGTTCACAATACGCCCGAATTTACGCTCTTGCATGCCGGGAAGCGCCGCTTTGATCATCATTAAAGGTGCGAGCAGATTGGACTGAAGCGCGC
Source organism: Pseudomonadota bacterium (assembly GCA_039194965.1). GTDB lineage: Bacteria > Pseudomonadota > Alphaproteobacteria > Caulobacterales > Hyphomonadaceae > Henriciella. The sequence continues at coordinate 24,265 of JBCCVQ010000016.1, forward strand.
CATTCCATTCTTCTTCTCCCCAGGTGAGAAACAATCCCGGAGGCGGGCCTGCATTATTGTTCACCAGAATGTCCGGCGACGGGCAGGCCTCAAACAATCGATCGCGATCGGATTCCTTTTCGACGTCGCCGGCGACAGCTGTCACGGTGCCACCACCCATCGCCTCGAGCTCATCTTTTGCCTCGGCGAGCGATTCAGTATCGCGTCCATTGATCACAACATTGACGCCCTCGCGCACCAAGGAGGCGGCGCATGATTTGCCGAGCCCACGTGAAGACGCACAGATGATTGCGGACTTTCCAGCCAATCCCAAATCCATTCCTAGCTCCTTGTCGATGGAGAGCCCCGATCAACTGATCGCTCGCTCCAGCCGCTTATGAAATTTAACACTCAATTCATTTTTATACATACTCTCATTTTTGACACTGTCAACAATTAGTGCTAAGCCGGGTAAATCGAAGTTCGAACTTCAGATGAGGATTGCCCTGTGCAGCACTTCTTCCACGACCGCGCCCGCAATGAAGGCAAACGCGTAAGAACCCGCTCCCTATTGATCGATAGTGCGATCGCGCTCGTCGCGGAGCGCGGCTTGCTAAACACGACGGTTCAAGAACTGACCCGGGCGGTCGGCCTCTCGAATGGGACCTTCTACAATCACTTTGATGATCGCGAGCAACTCATCCGAGAAGCCGCAACCGCCATCGCCATCGTTCTTGCGGAAGACATCGCCGAGCGCGTGCAAGACGTAGAGACAGGGCTTGGTCGGATCGTTGTTTCAACCGACATGTTCATCACACGCGCCGCCGCCAATCGTGAATGGGGCAAGATGCTGTCAGAAGCCTCCAAGAACGCGTTTGATATGCAATTGGATTTTGCCAAGAACCTTCTGGCCGACATCCAGCTCGCCATAAGTCAGGGCGCGCCCCTTCAAGTGCCAGACCGCTTTCGCTTGTTTCAGATCGGCGCCCTGATGGTGCTCGCGGTCGAGGCGCAGCTTGTCGGGCGTCGTAACAAGTCAATCAACCGCGATACGTGTGACGCGATGCTTCGCCTTCTAGGGGCGACGCCCGACCAGGCCCGCGATGCGGTGGAAACCTATCTGTCTTAATCTCAGGAGATCGCAACATGGCGATTCAAGTCGTACGATTTCAAACCGAATCTGGACCACGATGGGGGGTGCACTCAGGCGGCAAAGTCGCGGCCCTTTCGGGAGATTGGCCAACCACGGGGCTGTTTTTGGCGGAGGGAGGTGTTGAAGCGGCGAGCACCATCAGTGCGTTTGACTTGGATCTGGACGGGCTGAAACTTCTAAGCCCGGTGACGCAAGATGCAGACTATATCTGCCAGGGCTTAAACTATGCGAGCCACTTAAGAGAGATCGGGCGTGATCCTAAAGACGCCATTCACAATATCTTCTTCCACAAAGCCTCGTCGTGTATTTGCGGCCCAACGGATGATGTGGTTCGCCCCGCACATGTGAAAGCGCTCGACTATGAAATCGAGCTCGCTCTAATCGTGTCGCGACCGATCACTGCGCCCGTGGAAGTGACCGACCAAAACCTGCACGAGTTTGTCGGGGCCTTGACGATCACAAACGACATCTCAGCCAGAGACGTTCAAGTCTCTCATGAGCAATTTTGCAAAGCCAAATCCTACCGAACTTTTGGTCCAACCGGGCCTTTCCTTGTCCTGCTCTCGCCTGACGAATTACGGCGCTATGGCGAATTGGTCCTAACTCTATCCGTAGATGGCCAAGAACGGCAAAGGAATGTCGCCGCTGACATGATCCATAAACCGGCTGCGACATTGACCGAGCTCTCCCAAATACGAGATCTCAAACCCGGCGACATGATTGCGACCGGCACACCCGGCGGCGTCGCGCTTAAAGTTCCCGGTAAACTCGCCATGTTGGTTGGAGCTTTAATGTCGCCTATCCAAAGAAGCCAGATTATCGCCAAGCGCGCTGTGAAAGATCCCGACTATTTACGGCCAGGGAACGTCCTGACGTGCCAGGTCGCGACCCCGGACGGCATGATCGACCTTGGTGTTCAATCAAATAGGATCGTTGCGAAATCCGATGCCCACCCCTGATCAAACTTTGTCCGGATTTAGGAATACCCAGATGCGACGGCGTACCGCCGGTCTAGTGATACTTCCGCTTTCCTTGACGCTTCTGATCGACTTAGGACGCGCTCCTTCTCGTCACCTGCCCTTCGTCTAGGTAGCTCAACTCAGTTAGCGTATTAATCCACGCTTCGACTTCACTGCTCTTCCAGCGTGTCGCGTGTCGGCTCAAGGCAATTGGTCTCGGAAAGTCTTCAGAACGCACGCGCCGCCAAAATGTTGATCGGCTTTTGTAACCAGTCATTTGTAAGACGTCTTTGACCGTGATTAGTTTCATTGTTCCATTCATCGTTTTACTCCTTACTGGACGAGCAAACGATGGCTCCGATCGAACTAGGTGTCGCGGTATTTCGTCGACATGTTGGGGTAATTCGGAAGTACTACGAGGGTGGACTCCCAAATGGTGGATACATGCAGCGAATATTCGTTTCCAGTCAGCACGCTACTAGACGGCGCGGAAAAGCGGGCTCCGGTTATTGTCAGTTAAGGACCCTACTCCGCCGCTGTATAGTGCATCGAGAGTTGTGGTTCCAACCGCAGCCAATGCTGTCCCAGTGATCTTTTACATGTGAGCATATCCACCTGGCCCGGATTGTTAGTGTGACGGAGTTCATGGGTTAGAGTAACGCCCGTATCGAAAGTGAAGCGAAATCAATCGAGACATCGAAAATGTCCGTTTAGCTTAGAACCTGTTCGCTCCAGCGCTGCTCTGTTTCGCCAATGTGCGCCTCAAGCCAGTCGTTCAAAGCAGACTTGCACTCTATTCGGATCGACGCATAGCCACGGCTGATTAAGCCCAATGTTTCAAGGTCCGATAGCGCGCGGTTTAAGGAGGCCCGGGATAGACCGAGAGTTGCGGCCAGATCCGATTGTCGGAGCTTTAATCTGGGTTCGGCTGGCAATTCAGGTGTCAGGATGAGCAAATACTTCGCGACCCTTGGCAATAAGGGCAAAATCCGCACGGCGTGAAGCATCTCCAAGGCAATATAAGACCGCAAAAGCGTGGCCCGTGTGAGCGCGAACAGATAAGCTGGCTCGGCTTCGCAGAGTTGCAAAAAACGCTTACCGGAAATGTGGAGAAGTTGGGTCGGTCCGCTCGCGGCAAGATCGTGGGTTCGCGGAAGATCGGTGAACACCGTGAACTCACCAAATGTCTGACCAGGGCCCAAAAATGATGTCAGAATGAAACCTCCATCTGACGAATATATGCCGGCTTGAGCGGCGCCGGTTTCCACAATCGCAATGCCGGATTCGGCGTCTCCTCGGCTTTGGATGAATTGGCCACTTGTATACTGACGCAGATGTCCGACGTCTCTGAGCGTCGCGATCTGCTCCCGCGATAAAAATTCCAGAAACGGTTTGGCGCGAAAGTTTGCGAGATCGGTCATTTCGAAATGTCGCATTTTTGACATTCTTTGCCAAGCGGATCTGATAATGAGGCAGTATAAATAGTTGCCGATCAAAATCGGCCCGGGAGATCACAATGCAATCAAGAGCAGCCATTTCGGCGCTTGCCATCTCTGTCGTTCTGACGGGGTGCAGCGCGACAAACAATGAGGCACCCACAAGCGCCACCTCGTCCGGCGAGCCGGTTGCCGCGAGCGAATCTACGGCGTCTGTCGATCGCACCGAGGATTTCGCGACCACGCGCAACGCCTATTTTGGCGATCTCCATATCCACACGCGTAACAGCTTCGACGCATATATTTTCAATGTCAGGCGCACCGCTGACGATGCCTATCGATTTGCTAAGGGTGAGACCGTCCAACATCCGTCGGGCTTCGACATGACCATCGCCGGAGGCCCTCTGGACTTCTATGCCGTCACCGACCACGCGGAGTATTTGGGCATACTGCCGTCAATGAACACGCCAGGCTCGGCCCTCAGCGAATTGCCGCGCGCGAAAGATATGTTCTCCACCGATCCAGCGAAAATCACTGCCGCCTTTCAAGGCGTTGGGGCCTCGGTTCGATCGGGCGAAGTGATTGAGGAAATGTATGACCAGCCATTGATCAATTCCGTCTGGATGGAGAATATCGATGCTGCGGAACGCCACAATGAGCCTGGCGTTTTCACAACCTTTTCCGCGTATGAATTCACGTCTGTTACGATGAATGACGAAGAAGGAACGTTCGGTGGCGGCAACCTTCATCGGAACGTTTTCTTCAAAGGCGCGGCCCCACTCCGCGCCTTCTCAACCCTCGACTCTACCAATCCCGAAGATCTCTGGAACTGGATGGATGAACAGCGAGACCTCGGATTCGAGGCCATCGCGATTCCACACAACTCGAACGTTTCTGACGGGCAAATGTTCAAGCTTGAAACCTATGATGGCCAACCCTTAAGCGCCGAATATGCTGAACAGCGAATGCGCAACGAGCCCTTGGTCGAAGTCACGCAAGTTAAGGGCACCTCGGAAACGCATCCCGAATTGTCGCCGAATGATGAATGGGCAGACTTTGAGCTATATGATCGGCTGCTTGGTTCCTATCAGGTGTCGGCGACCTCTGGCGGCTACGTGCGCGAGGCCTATGAACGCGGATTGAACCTTGAAGAGAATGAGGGCTTCAACCCCTTCAAATTCGGTCTGGTTGCGGCGTCTGATAGTCACGTCGTTGGCGGGGCGTACGCTGAGAACGATTACTGGTCGAAAGTAGGCATTGTCGATGGTCGACCGCTCAATCGTGGATCTGTTCCGATCGCGCCGGATGCTGATCCAACGAATGCGCTGACCTTTAAACCCGGAACCAGCTGGGACGATCAACCCGATATCAGCACGGTTAAAAATGCCAGCGAGTGGTTTTCGCGCTGGTCTGCGTCAGGACTCACAGGCGTGTGGGCGGAAGAGAATACGCGCGAAGCGATTTTCAATGCGTTTCGTCGCAAAGAAACCTTCGCGACCACGGGACCTCGGATGAAAGTCCGGTTCTTTGCGAGTCTAGATTATGAGGACATGTCGATAGACGCACCAGATTTGGCGCAGCTTGCTTATGCGAACGGCGTCAGCATGGGAGGCGATCTCGCGGGTGACGGTCGCGTGCCTCGTTTTCTGGTCTGGGCACAACGCGACGCGAATGCGGCCGCCTTACAGCGCGCCCAGATCGTCAAGGTCACGAGCTCCGGCGAAGCTGTGTATGACGTTGCCTGTCATCAAGGATCCCCAGACCCTGAAACACATCGTTGCCCGGACAATGGCGCAAGCGTCGATTTGCAAACCTGTGAGACAGTGGGCGACGGTGCGGCAGAGCTAAAAACGCTTTGGACCGATCCTGATTTTGCAGCGGATCAGAACGCTGCGTATTATGTTCGCATCTTGGAAAACCCAACCTGTCGCTGGACCACTTGGGAAGCCCTGGAGGCCGGAGTACCAGCGCGCCCAGATCGCGCCAAAACGCTACAAGAGCGGGCATACTCGTCTCCGATCTGGTACGCGCGCGCTGAATAAATGCGACGTCTTATCCGTGAGCCATTGGCTCATTTTATCGTTTTGTCGATCATGGTGTTCGCGGTCAATTTTTGGCTGACGAACAAACGGCAGCGCGCCGAAAACACGATTTCGGTTTCCGCGTCTGAGCTCGACCGTTTGGCCGCCTTATACACTGTTGAAGCGGGTACATTGCCAAGTCAGCAAGACATGCAAGCCATGCTCAGCGACTATGTCGAGCAACAAGCTTTGGTGCGCGAAGCAAGACGACTTGGCTTGGCAGACGGCGACACCGTAATCGAGCGTCGTCTCGCCCAGAAGCTGACATTTATGATTTCAGATATGGAGGAAGTGACCGAGCCAGCGCCAGGTGAGTTAGAGAATTGGTTCGCGCAAAACCAGGACGATTTTCGCGAGCCGCAACGAGTATCATTCCGACACATCTTTTTTACCGAATTAGATTCGGAACGGATAGCGACCGCTCAACAGGATTTGTCGCAAACCCCGGAAGCCTGGTTGTCTTTTGGCGACCCTTTCATCCTGCAGCGGACTTACGCCAACCTGCCTGATCGTGAAATCGCGCGCATCTTCGGAGCGCGTTTTGCGACAAGTTTAGTCAACGTGTCGGACAAGAGCCGAGAGTGGCAAGGCCCGATCGAGTCAGCATTAGGCGTGCACCTCGTCCAGGTCACTCAGTATCAAGCAAGCTCGTTGCCACAATTGGACGATATTCGAGACCGCGTCCTTGCCCGATGGCAACAGGAAAGAAGCCGTGAGCAAGCCCGTGCGGCGATCAATGCAATCGTGGCTCAATATGACGTAAACATCGAGACGCCTCAGTGAACCGTCTAATCTGCGTCCTCGTAACGGCGTTGCTATTTGCATTCCCTTTTCCAAAGGCGAGTGCTCACGAGGTGAACCCAGCCTATTTGGAAGCCATTGAAACCGCACCAGACGACTTCCGGGTCTTATGGAAACAACCGCTCAAGGATGGCCGGCGATTAAGACTGACACCGACTTTCCCCGAAACTTGCGCGCGACACGATATTGGCTCGCGAGTCAGCAATGGCGCTGTGATCGAAACCTGGCGGATCCAATGTGACCTCGACCAAGCGGACATCGCCATCGATGGTCTTGAGCGAACGCTGACGGACGTGTTCGTTAAGGTAGAATTCTTGGAGGGAAGATCCGTTTCGGCGCTGCTTCGGCCAAGCGCGAATAGCCTCTCGCTCAATGCAGCCTCATCATCCACCCCCTTGCTCGCCTATTTTCGCGTCGGCATTGACCACATCATTTTCGGTTATGATCACTTACTGTTTGTGCTCGGGCTTTGCTTATTGGTCCGCCTGCGCCAATTGTTTCTGACCATCACGGCATTCACCGTCGCGCACTCGATCACGCTCGGCCTTTCGACCATGGCTGGGATGGGTTTACCCGGTGCGCCTGTTGAGACGGTGATTGCGCTCAGCCTCGTTCTATTGGCGCACGAGGCCTTGACCAAACTGCGTGGCGGCGTCTCGCTCACCAGCGAATATCCTTGGGCCGTAGCCTTCTGCTTTGGGCTGATCCATGGGTTTGGGTTTGCTGGCGCGCTGGCAAATATTGGCCTCCCATCAGATCAAGAGATTTGGGCGCTCTTATTGTTCAATCTCGGTGTCGAGTTTGGTCAAATTTGTTTTGTCATATTGGTGTTTGCAATCGGGTGGATCCTCATTCGTCTCGCAAAGCCATTAGAGTCCCACGCCAAACTGGCTGTGGCTTATTTGGTTGGCGTCTCTGGCACGTACTGGGCGTTTGAGCGGATGGTTGGCCTGTAAACTTCTCTGAGCAATTGCACGGCATACTAAATTTTCAGTATTTCTCCCGCTCGATGAATATTCTCTTATGTGGTCTCACGTAGGGGACATCGTGGATCAGGACACACCAGATCAATACCCGTCTGATGACGGGCAAATCCTTGAAGAATGCGTTGCGCGTTTTGCATCGCGTCTCGAGCAGAAATATAATTTTAGCGCTGACGAGCCTGTTCCAGATTCCATCGCTCAACTGATCTTACGGTTAGAGCAAGTGAAAGACGATCACGGCGCGCCGATTCCACGCATTCTGCGTCGCCTAAACAGAGAATAGTTTCCAAACTTCAGTCGCACCCGCCCCATAAGGCAAAGGCGCCGAACGCACAGAGGACCAAAGGCCCACCTCACGCAGCAAGTGCTCTGGCGGCTCAGCCTCGGCGCTCGATTGCGATACGATGAGCGCTTTGACCGGAACGCGCTGAGTCCGCAGCCAACTCAATGCGGTAAGCGTATGCGACACAGCGCCTAGATAACCAGCCGCGACCAAAATCACCGGTATACCGAGATCGAGGATAAAGTCGGAATGCAGTTTGGTATCCGTCACCGGAGACATCAACCCGCCTGCCCCTTCGATCAAGTGAAACGCGTTTGGATCATTCGGTATGCTGGCACGGGCGAATGCGAGGATTTGATCATAGTCTTGTTGCATGCCCGCCCGGCGCATCGCGACATTCGGCGCGAGTGGCGGTTCAAATCGGTGTAAACAAATCTCTGACACCGTTTGCGGCGTCACAGGCTGCCCCATGGCAATGAGGAGCTGTCCGGCATCCGACTCGGCGAGCACCGCTTCTCCAAACCCGCTCATCACAGGTTTCACGGCGGAGACCGAGTGCCCAGCCTGCATGGCCGCGCGGAGAAGCGCCGCGCTGGCATAAGTTTTCCCAATATCAGTGCCGATCGCCGTCACGAAATACGCGCTCATGCCAGAGCCCTCGCTTCAATCAGAGCCGCGGCAAGCGCCCGCACATCGGCTTCGCGATGCGTTGCTGAAAAGGTGATGCGCAAGCGCGACGTTCCTTCCGCAACCGTTGGGGGGCGAATGGCGGTGACCAGGAAGCCGTTTCGTTTGAGATATTCGGAGGCGTCTAAAGCGGCGCGCTCTGCGCCCAAAATCACCGGAACGATTGTGCTCTGTGGTGCCTTTAGTCCCAACAATTTGCAAAATAAACGGGCCAAGCCGAGCGCATGTTCACCGCGGGCCGGCTCACGGGCAATAATTGAAAGCGCTTCGGAAGTTGCTGCGAGCACCGTGGGCGGCAATCCTGTGGTAAAAATCAGACTGCGGGCACGATTGGTGAGCAACTCCATTACGGGCGCCGGACCGCAGACATAGCCGCCATAGCTCCCAGCTGCTTTTGACAGTGTCCCCATCTGAATGTGGGCCGGATTGGTTTGGTGAATGATGCCGAGGCCATGCGCGTCATCGGTCATCAACCAAGCCCCGTAGGTCTCGCAAGCATCGGCAATGTCGTCCAGCGGGGCAAGATCGCCATCCATCGAGAACACTGTCTCGGTCAGCACCAAAGTGCGACCGCTATGAGGGACGTTCAGGTGGCGGCGTAGGTCGGCGACATCATTATGCTTGAACAGGACCACCTGTGCCCGCGACAGCTGCGCCCCGGCATGCATACACGCGTGCGCGGTATCATCCATGATGATCCGGTCTTCTGGGCCAACCAAAACTGGGATCGCACCGATATTGGCAAGATAGCCTGAGCCGAACAGGCGCGCGCCTTCGGTGCCTTTGAATGCCGCCAATTGTTCTTCCACCCGGTTGTTGAACGGATGATCGCCGGTCACCAGGCGCGAGGCGCCCGCACCAACACCCCATTCATGTGCGGCGGTTTGTGCCGCAGCAATGACGCGTGGGTCTGTGGCAAGTCCAAGATAGTCATTATCGCAGAATGAAATCAGCGCCTCTCCGTTCCGATCGGTACGCCCTTCGCCAAAACGAGACGTGGGGACAAGAGTGCGAAACCGCGACGCGGCTCGAAGCTGCGCCAGTTTGGACTCCGCGAACACGCGGAGCGATTGATTTGGAGACATTTTGACCAGAGCCTTTCCGGACGAGGTGGTTTATGGGCTCCCTAACACTCACTCTCCACTCTAGCAGGAGCACCAATGCGCGCACCCCCTGAATGGTTCAAAACGGGTCTAGACCATATCTGGATCCCTTACGCCCAAATGAAGACCATGCCGACCCCGGCCCCGATCGCCTCGACCCATGGGACAGAGCTGATCATGCCAGATGGCCGACGTCTGATCGATGGTGTGGGCAGCTGGTGGACATGTGTTCACGGCTATAATCATCCGGCACTTCTGAACGCCGCCACAGAGCAGCTGAAACAGATGCCGCACATTATGCTCGGCGGGATTGCGCACGAACAGGCCTATCGCCTCGCCGCGCGCTTAGCCGCGCTCACACCCGGCGATTTGTCGCGTGTGTTCTTCTCTGAGTCGGGTTCAGTTTCTGTCGAAGTCGCGATGAAGATCGCCGTGCAATACTGGACCAATGCGCATGGCCAGCAGCGCAGTAAATTTGTCGCCTTTAATGGGGGCTATCATGGCGACACGTTTGCGACCATGTCGGTGTGCGATCCGGCGGAAGGGATGCATAAATATTTCGCCGGTGCACTCGCTGACCAACATATGGTCGACTTACCGACCACCGATATTGCTTATCAAACGCTTGATCGTCTCCTCACCGAGGATCACTCAATTGCCGCGATCTTGGTCGAACCACTGATTCAAGGCGCTGGCGGTATGCGCATGCACAGCCCCGCCGTTTTGCAGGCCCTAAGACAGCTGTGCGACGCGCATGGCGTACTCCTGATCTTTGATGAAATCTTCACCGGCTTCGGGCGCACGGGTGAGTTGTTCGCGGCGCAAACCGCAGCGGTGACCCCCGACATTATGACCCTCGGCAAAGCTCTGACCGGTGGCATCACACCGCTCGCCGCAACCATCGCGTCCGAGCAGATCTATGCGGCGTTTCATGACGATGATGAGAGCAAGGCCCTGATGCACGGGCCGACCTTTACCGGACACGCTGTTGGTTGCGCGGTGGCCAACGCCTCTATCGATTTGTTCGAGTCCGAACCGCGACTGCAGCAAGTCCGCGCGTTGGAATCGGGATTGCGGGAAGGCCTCGCGCGACTCGCCAACGACCCACGCGTCGACGACGTGCGCGTTTGCGGCGCGGTCGCCGCAGTGGAGACTGTTGCTGATTTTGACATCCACGCGGCGCGGCAATGGTTCATCGATGAAGGCGTCTTCATTCGGCCGCTAGGACGCGTAATCTATTTGTCACCTTCTTACACGATCGAGCCCGGCGATCTCGCACGACTGACCGACGCGATTTGTCGGTTCATTGAAACGCGCCCAGTATCTTAGGTCGTCACTTTAACTGTGTATCGGTGAGCCGACACCCTTCTATCCATCTGGCGACCGGCATATAGGAAAGCAAAGCGGGCTATTCGCACCGCCTTATCTGAACAGGAGCACGTATATCGTGGACAGGATTGCCTTATCCAGCGAGCTTTCGATCTCGCGGCTCGCCTATGGCATGTGGCGTATCGGAGATGATAAAGACACATCTCCAGCTTATATTCAGGCGAAGATTGAAGCCTGCCTCGAGACGGGCATAACCACGCTCGACCAAGCGGACATTTATGGCGCTTATGGTGCAGAGGCGTTGCTCGGCGCGGCGCTGAAAGACAGCCCAGGCTTGCGCGATCAAGTTGAGATCGTGACCAAATGCGGGATCATCGCACCAATGGGGCGCTATGCTGAAAAGTCGGTCAAATATTACGACACGGGCCGTACGCATATTCACCAATCTGTCGACTTGTCGTTACAGCTGATGGGGCTTGAGCAAATCGATTTGCTGCTCATCCACCGCCCTGACCCAATGATGGACCACCATGAGACTGGCGACGCGCTCGATCAATTGGTTGGGTCGGGAAAAGTCAAAGCCGTTGGGGTGTCGAACTTCAAACCGCACGATTGGGATCTGTTACAGTCCGCGATGACCACGCGGCTGGTGACCAATCAAATCGAAATCAGTGTAATGGCGATAGACGCCTTCACCAATGGCGATCTTGCGCATTTGCAACGTCTGGGCATTCCGGCGATGGCGTGGTCACCGCTCGGCGGCGGCGCCTTGTTTGGAACATCCGCGCATGCGGTCGCGACGACTTTGAACAAGATTGCCGAGCGCTTAGGGACCGATATCGCCTCACTGGCATATGCCTGGCTGCTGGCCCACCCGGCGAACATCGCGCCGGTCATCGGTACTAACTCCATCGAAAGGATCAAGGCCTTGCGCTCGGTCTCGGATATTCGCCTTGATCGGGAGACTTGGTTCGAAATCTATAGCGCAGCACTCGGCCAAGATGTGCCTTAGGCTGCTCTGCCAGTGTCCACTCAGCTGGCCTCAACGACGACAAGATCGTCTGTCTCTTTGACGGTTTCCATCACCGGAAACGTCGACGTCTGGGCGATACCTGGCAGTTCGGAGAGCACGTCACCCAGCAATTCGCGATAGGTGCGCATATTGCGCGTGCGGATTTTCAACAAGAAGTCATAGCCACCGGACATCATGTGACAGGACTGAATCTCAGGAATGTTCTGCACAGCATCGCTGAAAGCATTCAAATGTCGACGCGTGGTTGCGGTCAGTTTGACTTGCACGAACGTGACATATTCCTGGCGGATCTTGGCGGCGTCGAGCACACCTTTATAGCGGCGAATATACCCCTTCTCTTCGAGCCGACGCAGCCGGGTCAGGCACGGGGTCTTGGTCAGTCCGACTTCTTCCGACAACTCGCTAATCGACAGCCGGCCATTTTCCTGCATGGCGCGCAAAATTTTTCGGTCGTGTTGGTCTAAATCTTCTAGCATTCCCAGCATTATAATCCAAAATGCATAAAATATCATAAAAATAAGATCAATTGCCCTGAATACGCGACCAGTGCCAGATCATAAGGCCTCCGGCGGAATGGTATCCTATTACGGTAAAAACCAGGTCTGACATGCCCTTTACCGAAGCCGAGCCCACTCCAGATTTTCGCGCCCTGACAGAGGCTTACCTTCGCGACGAAACCGATTGTGTCCGTGCCCTCGTACAATCGACCAAGATGTCGCCTAGGACCAAAGAAGCCGTCCAACACCAAGCGGCCACGCTCACGCTTGGCTTGCTGGACGACGCCAAGCACTTGTCAGCCGTCGACGCCTTTTTGAACGCCTATACGCTGTCATCAGAGGAAGGCGTTCTCTTGATGCGGCTCGCGGAATCACTGGTCCGAACACCGGACGACGCAACCGCGCGCTTACTGTTGAGGGATAAGATTTCAGCCGGCACTTGGTTGCCGCACCTTTCGGCAAAGCACGCTCTGGTCAAACTCGGCACGCTCGGCCTCGCGGTGGCAAAAGCGTGGACGCGGCTGAGTGGTGGGACGGACGCGAACAATTTCGCTGCGCAGCTTGGCGATAGAGTCATGCTCGGCGCCGTGCGCCAATCTATCGGGCTACTCGGGCGCCACTTTGTCTTGGGCACTTCAATTGAAGCGGCGACGCGGCGCGCCAAGTCGCTGTCAGATTACGATGCGACTTACTCTTATGATATGCTCGGCGAAGCGGCGATGACTGACGACGATGCCGAGCGCTATTTCGACGCCTATATGCGCGCCCTCGAGCATCTTGCGGCGACCTCCCCCGCCAGCGAAGATCTGCACCGGTCTCCGGCGCTCTCGGTTAAGCTTTCAGCCCTGCACCCGCGCTATGAATATGCCCAACGCGACCGCTGTGTTCCAGCGCTGACCGAACGCCTTCTGACACTTTGCGCGCGTGCGAAGGCTGCCAATATTGGGCTGACCGTCGACGCCGAAGAGGTCGACCGCCTCGAAGTTTCGCTGCGCGTTATCGAAGGTGTGCTCGCGTGCAAGCATCTCCGCGATTGGGATGGATTTGGCTTAGCGATCCAAGCCTATCAAAAGCGCGCACCAGCCGTCATCGATTGGGTTCAGTCCGCGGCAGCGCGGCACCACCAGAAAATGACCGTCCGACTGGTCAAAGGCGCCTATTGGGACAGTGAAATCAAACGCGCCCAGGACCTTGGCTTAGCCGACTATCCTGTTTTCACCCGCAAAGCGCATACAGACATTTCGTATCTTGCTTGCGCGCAAAAACTGCTGGACGCCGATGACTGGATTTATCCGCAATTCGCCACCCATAATGCCCATACGGCGGCCGCGATTATGCACATGGCGGGCGCCCGACGAGACTTAGAGTTTCAACGCTTGCATGGCATGAGTGATGGTTTGCATCGCCGCCTCGCCGTGCAGCATGGGTTCGCTACGCGCACATATGCGCCCGTGGGCCGCCACAAGGAATTGCTGCCTTATCTGGTTCGTCGCTTGTTAGAGAATGGCGCAAACGCCTCTTTCGTGAACCAATTGCTTGACGAAACAGCGTCGATAGAAAGCCTCATAGAAGACCCAATTGCGACGAGTGCGCGGCACGACTTCTCACCGCATCCGGCCTTACCATCCCCTTGCCAACGCGCTGGCACGACACGGCGCGTGGCCGCGGGCGAGGATTTGACGCAATCAGACGTCGCCGCCGCAGTGGCAGATATTCCGCGGCTCGACTTGAACACGCCCCTCCCGACACCGCCTCATCTCGATGGCGCCATTGCCACGTGTCGGCAGAGCGCTTGGCCAACTCAAACGCCAAAGCGCCGCGCAGACGTGTTGAGACGGGCCGCAGACTTGCTCGAGCGCGACCGAACGACCTTGATGTCACTCTGCGTCCATGAAGCACACAAAACCTGGCCTGACGCCGACTCTGAATTACGCGAGGCCGTAGACTTCTTACGCTACTATGCTGACCAGGCAGAACGGTCGGACATCGTCGACCGAGACCCGCTTGGACCTGTCGCCTGTATCAGTCCATGGAACTTCCCGCTCGCCATCTTTCTTGGACAAGTCAGTGCGGCGCTGAGCGTTGGCAACACGGTCCTTGCAAAGCCTGCGGAACAGACACCGCGCATCGCCCTCGCGGCGGTCGATCGCTTATATGAAGCGGGCGCGCCGGTGGACGCACTGCATCTGTTGACCGGCGATGGTGCGCTGGGCGCGGCTTTGGTCGCGCATCCGGACGTGCGCGGCGTTTGCTTCACAGGCTCAACTCAGACGGCCAAAAAGATCGCGGCTTCGCTCGCCGATACCGGCCGGGCTGAGACCCCGCTAATCGCTGAAACGGGCGGCATCAATGCCATGCTCATCGACTCCACGGCATTGCTGGAACAGGCGGTGCGAGATGTCATCGCCTCAGCCTTTCAAAGCGCCGGACAGCGTTGCTCGGCATGCCGTTTGGTTTGTGTGCAAGACGATGTAGCAGAGGCATTTATCAAGATGTTGGCTGGCGCCATGGAGACGCTCAGGACTGATGCGCCCACACACCTCTCAACCGATCTTGGGCCGTTGATTGATGACGCGTCTCACGCCCGCATAGCCGCTCACATTTCAGACTTCAGACAGCGGTTTAGAGTCATCGGAGAAGCCCCCGCGCCGGGTCGCACCAATGCTGCCTACTTGGCGCCGATCGCATTTGAGCTCAACTCAATCGAGGATTTGTCAGAGGAAGTGTTTGGTCCGGTTTTACATATCGTCCGGTTCAAAGCGAACACAATTGGCCAAGTCGTCGATCGCATCAACGCACTGGGCTTTGGACTGACCATGGGCCTGCACACACGCATCGATGCGCGGGTCGAGGCAATCAAAACGCGCGCCAAGGTCGGCAATCTCTATGTCAATCGCAACCAAATCGGCGCCGTGGTGGGAGAGCAGCCGTTTGGGGGCGAAGGGCTCTCAGGCACTGGCCCGAAAGCGGGTGGCCCTAACTATTTGAAACGTCTTTCAGCGCGCGCGTCCAAGACGCATCCGTCTGCCCCTCCAAGCCGCGAAGAGTTGCCAGGACCAACTGGCGAGACCAACACGCTCCACTTTGCCCCGCGCGGGCGTCTATTGTGTTTGGGCGGCGATGCGGACTCAGAACTAGCGGCTCAGATTCAGCGGGTTCGAGAGACGGGCAATATTCCGGTTCTGCTCGGCGATCGAGACTTACGTGTCGCAATCGACGATCCGGCTCTGAACGGCGTCGTCATTGATGGTGCGAAACGTGCGGACCTGGCTGTCGCATTGGCTCACCGTCCTGGCGCGATCTTGCCGCTTCTATCGATCAACGATCCGACGGATCGGTTCTTGGTTGAACGTGTCGTCACGATTGACACCACTGCCGCGGGCGGCAATGCCAGCTTGCTGGCCAGCACGTGATACCGTAGCCCGGTTAGACCGTCAGCGTGCGCCCCAAGGCGGACTTCCAACCCGCCAGTAAGGCCCGTCTTTGCGCTTCCGGCATGCTCGGCTCGAACCGCCGACCTGGTGCTTCGCGGGCGGCCCAGTCGGCCTCGCTCAACCAACCCAACTGAATACCCGCCAAGGCAGCCGCGCCAAGTGCCGTCATTTCCATAAAGTCGGGTCGCTCGACGGGGCGCTCACAAATGTCGGCGACGAATTGCATCAACCAATCATTCGCCGCCATTCCGCCATCGACCCGTAAGAGATCGACATCCGCGCCGTCGGCCGCGAATGCGTCGAGCAAGTCACGTGTTTGATACGCCGCCGCTTCCAATCCTGCGCGTACGACATGCGCCGCGCCCGCAGCGCGCGTCAGACCAGAGATCGTGCCGCGGGCATTGGCATCCCAATGCGGTGCGCCCAAGCCGGTGAATGCGGGCACTAAGTAAACACCGCCATTGTCATCCAATGCCGCCGCCATTTCTTCGCTGGCTTCAGCATTGGCGATCAGCTCAAGGTCGTCGCGCAGCCATTGAATAACCGTTCCCGCATTAAAGATCGCACCCTCTAAGGCGTAAGCGGAGCGACCGCCTTGCATACCGTATCCGAGTGTCCCCAGCAGTCGATTGGCCGAGCGGGGGGTGTCTTCGCCTGTATTGGCGACCAGGAACGCGCCGGTCCCGTAGGTGATTTTTGCGCTTCCCGGCGCGAGGCACGCCTGCCCAACCAAAGCAGCTTGTTGGTCTCCGATGGCCGAGAGAATGGGAATAGCGCGGCCAAACAAGTCCGGATCTGTCTCGCCATAATGCGCGCCGCTGGGCATCACAGTCGGTAACAAGCTTTCAGGCACGTCGAGCAGTCGCATCATCTCTGCGGACCAATTGCGGTCCTCTGAAAGGCTTAACGGATAGAGTAAGGTGCGAGAGGCATTGGTCATGTCGGTGGCATGCAACTTTCCGCCGGTGAGACACCAAATGAGATAGGAATCGACCGTACCGAACGCCAAAGAGCCGGCTTCCGCTTTCGCGCGCGCGTCTTCGTGATGCGCTAATAGCCAGGCGATTTTGGTGCCCGAAAAGTATGGGTCAATCAGCAAGCCCGTTGCGGCCTGAACCATGGGTTCGTGGCCGCGCTCGATCAGCTGCTCGCACATCTCGGCGGTCCGTCGATCTTGCCAGACAATCGCTGGCGCGATCGGTTCGCCCGTCTGACGGTCCCATATCAAAGTGGTTTCGCGTTGATTGGTGATGCCGATGGCCGCAATCCGGTCCACGCCGCCCGCGGTCTCAATCGCCTGGCGGCAGACTTGAACCGTTTTACTCCAGATCTCGAGCCCATCTTGTTCGACCCAGCCATCATTCGGATATGTCAGTTCGACATCCATCTGTGCCTGCGCAACAGGCGCAAATTGACGATCGAACACGATAGCTCGCGTCGATGATGTGCCTTCATCGATGACGAGCAATAGATCTGGGTTTGACATTCAGTCCTCCTTTCAACGGATGGCGCATTGTCTTCATTAATCGGATTTTCGCGCGTTTGCCCAGCCCAATCAAAATATTCGAATTCGAACATGAAAACGCGCGAATCGAACCTGCTTACAAAGGTGATGTTGAGAAAACACAGTTCAAAATATTCAAATACGACCTCACTTTTATCGTTTACGAACACTTAAAGTGCGTTTATGAATGTGATCTGAGAAACGAGGTCGGGTCATTTGTACGACATTCTGATTATCGGTGGAGGAATTAACGGCGCTGGAATTGCCCGAGATGCGGCGGGTCGTGGCCTCAAAGTGCTGCTTTGTGAAAAAGACGACCTTGCGGCTCACACATCATCCGCCAGCACCAAGCTGATCCATGGCGGTTTGCGGTATTTAGAGCATTATGATTTCGCACTTGTCCGCAAAGCTCTGCTGGAGCGCGAAGTGCTGCTGAAAGCTGCCCCGCACATTATCTGGCCTCTACGCTTTGTTCTGCCGCACCATAAGGATTTGCGCCCGTCTTGGCTGATTCGCCTGGGTTTGTTTCTTTATGACCACCTCGGAGGCAGGAAGCTTCTCCCCCCCACGAAAACCCGCACCCGGTCCGATGACGCCGTCTTCGACCCGCTGAAGTCTAAATTCTCAAAGGGGTTTGAATATTCTGACTGCTGGGTCGACGACGCGCGTCTGGTGGCGCTCAATGCAAGTGATGCCGCCGCGCGCGGCGCCGAGATTATGACCCGGACCGAATGCGTATCTCTCGACACGCAGACCACGCACTGGAATGCGACGCTGAGGATCGATGGGCAGGCAGAAAAACAGATCAGCGCTAAAAGCGTCATTAACGCCGCCGGCCCCTGGGTCGATCATGTCGCTGGCTTTACCGGGCTCAACGCCAATTCGCCGAGCGTTCGCCTGGTAAAGGGCAGTCACATCATTGTGCCGTCCCTATTTACGGATGAGCGCTGCTTCATATTTCAGGCGGGCGACGGTCGAATCGTCTTCGCGATCCCATACGAGAATGGCCGCTTCACTCTGATTGGCACGACCGACTTGCCATTTGATGGCGATCTAAATTCGGTCACTGCCTCGGACGAAGAGATCGATTATCTGTGCAGCCTTTCAAATGAATATTTCGAGCAACAGATCACACCAGACGATGTTGTCTCAACATATTCGGGCGTTCGCCCGCTGTTCGAAGACCACGCGGCGAATGCCTCGTCTGTCACCCGCGATTATGTGCTGAAGCTCGAACAGCGCGACGGCGCCAAATTGCTTTCTGTGATTGGCGGCAAGATCACGACGTATCGCAAACTGGCGGAAGACGCGCTGGACGTCTTAAAGCCCGCCCTACCCGCTCATTCTGGCGCTTGGACGGCGACTGCAGCGCTGCCGGGCGGCGACATTGAAAGCGCTGACTTTGAAGCCTTCGAGCACGCGTGCGACGCGCAATATGACTGGCTGGACGTCAGCGTCCGGCACCGTCTCGCCCGCACCTATGGGACAAAAACTCACGACATTTTGAGGGATGCCTCAAACGAAACCGACCTGGGTCATCACTATGGCGCAGGGCTCTATCAGAAGGAGGTGGATTACTTGGTCGAGCACGAATTCGCTCGAACCGAAGAGGACATTTTAATGCGCCGGACCAAACTTGGCCTGCACATGAGTCCCGAACAAATTATCGCGCTTCGACATCACTTAGACCCTCGACTCGTCGCGTGACATCCGGCGCCAACCCAGGCGCCACATAAAAACAGCTAATCATAGTCCTAGGGAGGATATTATGGGTCATAAAGTCAAATTCGCTGTCAGCGCGAGCGTTCTGGCATTGCTCTATGGCGGCACAGCAGTCGCTCAAGATGCTTCCGACAACACCGACGCTTCGGAAGAACGAACGTTACAAACGGTCACCGTAAAAGGCATCAGAAGCAGCTTAAAAGCCTCGCTCGATGTTAAGCGCGACTCCAATCAAATTGTCGATGCGGTTTCCGCCGAAGACGTCGGCAAGTTCCCAGATGCAAACGTGGCTGAATCTCTGCAACGCATTACCGGTGTGGCGATTGATCGGAGCGGCGGCGAAGGTCAATTCATTACGGTTCGCGGTCTTGGCCCTGAATTCAACACCGTATTGCTGAATGGTCGTACAATCGCCACAGACAATGATGGACGCGAATTTTCATTCGACGTGCTGTCATCCGACATCATTCAACGCGCGGAAGTTTTCAAAACCGCGACTCCGAATCTTCAGTCAGGTGGCATTGGTT
Organism: Pseudomonadota bacterium; assembly: GCA_039194965.1. GTDB lineage: Bacteria > Pseudomonadota > Alphaproteobacteria > Caulobacterales > Hyphomonadaceae > Henriciella. Next base: position 43,776 of record JBCCVQ010000016.1, read on the forward strand.
CGACCGTGAACATCGTCACCGCTCGGCCGTTCGATCGCCCGGGGACTCACTTCACGGTCTCTGCCGCAGGCACTTACGATACGCTGCGCGAAGAGACGAGTCCGGACCTCACCGCCGTCGGCTCGTGGACCAATGCAGACAATTCCGTTGGATTCGTTTTGGGGGCGTCTTATTCGGACCGTAAGGTTCAGGAAGATAGTTCGTTCACCAACGGATATGCTGATCGTTCGGGCAACCCGTCCATCCCATTCGCTGTGACATCTACCGGATTGGTTGATATTACCGACCCAGCGGACCCTGGTTTTAACGGCCCCACCGACGCAATTCAGCCTTTGGCGGCTGGCGCGCGGGTGCAGCAACAAGTCGTACACAGCCGTGACATTCAAGATCGCGAGCGCCTAACGATTAACGGTGCAGCGCAGTTCCGTCCGAACGACCGCGTTACGGTGACCTTTGACGGTCTGTATTCTGAGTTTGATGTACAGTCTTTTGCGACACAATTCTCAGGCTTCTTCAGCCCACCCTTCATTGATCCAGTTATTGATGCAAACGGCACGGTCACCTCTTTTAGCCGCCCCGGACAAGACTTTGCCGCCAACAATCCCGCGATTGCTGCAACGGTAGGCCTTTCGCAGAACGACAATGTCGTCACATCAAACAATCGCCTAGCTGAAACCTACATGATTGGCGGTAACGTTGAATGGGAAGCCTCTGACTCGCTGACTCTCGAATTTGATGTATCTGCATCTAACGCTCAGCGCGATGGCACCAATCCATTCATCGTGATCGGTGCCCTGGCTCCGACTTCACCTTTGATCCAATTGCCGAACAACGACGGCATATCCACGATTACCAATCTTTCTGGTCTCACCGATACGTCGATTCAGCGTCTGCACTTTGTGAACGTTGAACGAAACATGGTCGAAGACGATGTTATGGAATTCCAGTTCGACGGTAAGTGGGACATCAACCGTGGACCGCTCGCTGCGATCGCTTTTGGAGCGAGCTATACGGATCGCGAAAAAACGCGTGACAATTTCACCAACTTCTCGCCCACTCAAGGCGGTGACATTTTCTGCGCCTATTGCGGATACAATGTTGCCCTTCAGAACCCAGGCATTCTTTCGCCGTTTGCGTTTGATGGTTTCCTCGATGATGCAAATGGCTCTGACGCCGTGCCGGGAACGATTCTTGGTTTCTCGATCGCCGATGCGTTCGCTGAACTCAACGATACGGCGAACATTACCGATCCAAACCGGAACGGCTTAACTGGGGCGGCACGCGCCGCCAATGACGCGGACCTCATCGCCCGCCGCGATGCGGCAGGGAATTCTGTGTTCGGTTTCTACACACCTGAATTCAACCCTGGCGGCAGCTTCGGCGTAGAAGAACAAATTACAGCCTTCTATGCGAACACCGAATGGGAAGGCGACTTTGGCGGGCAACTGCCATGGGCCGCCAATTTTGGCTTCCGCGTGGCGCAAACGGACATTGTGTCCAGCGGCTTCGATCAACCGGTCTTGCAGTTCCGAGAGACACCGGGCGATACGCAATTGCTGGTTGATTTCGGTCCAACCACTGCCGTCTCAGTGTCGAACGATTATATCAACTTCTTGCCATCTGCGAACATCAAGATTGAACCGACTGAGGATACAATCGTCCGGTTCAGCTTCTCTGAAACCGTCACCCGCCCGACGCTCACTGCCCTTGGCGTCAACAACACGTTTGGCGGGCGTTCGAACGCGCCGATTTCAGGCGGTGGTAATCCTGCACTCGAGGCGTTTGAATCATCCAACTGGGATGCATCTTTTGAATGGTATTTCGATGATGTGAGCTATTTCTCGATCGCGGCGTTTTACAAGGATTTTGAGAACTTCCTCGAAGCCCAAACGCTTCCGGTTGCCGGGCAAGTCGAAATTCCGGTGGGCAATCAACTCAACCCATTAGGGCCTGACCCGCTTTTGGTCGACGTAACGTTCGATGATACCCGGACTCGCAATGGCGAAACCGGATCTATCACAGGCTTTGAAATTGCCTATCAGCGTACATTCGACCAATTGCCAGAGCCATGGGATGGCCTCGGTGCTGCGGCGAACTACACCTACGTCACCAGCAATATCAATCGCGATCCAAACTCGGGTGCGTCTGATTGCGACTATAACGGTCTGTCACCGCACTCGCTGAACTTGAGCGGCTTTTATGAGAAAGACGGCATCTCTGCCCGTTTGGCTTACAATTATCGTGATGAGTTCTTGTTCCAATGCTTCTCCAACTTCTCGGAGCCGCGAGAACGTGAAGCGTTCGGACAACTGGATTTCTCGGCGGCCTATGACATCAACGAGAATTTCCAGGTCTTCTTCGAAGGCATCAATATCACTGATGAAGACACGCGTGATTTCTCTCGCTTCGAGAACCGCTTCCTGACCTATTCTGATACTGGCTCACGCTATCAGATCGGCGTTCGGGCTTCATACTAAAACCGCGCATCGCGCGCATGTTTCTTGAAAAAGACCTGCGCGCGGTGGACGATTTGCGTTTCCTGACCCTCCCGGAAACGTATTCCGTGTCAGCGCGGGGGGGTGACTCCGCGCTGGCACAACACTTATCAAAATTGAACAAGGTCATCGAGGAAACGTAGGCTAATGAACACGCTACAGGTTGGAATCTTCTTTTTCATCACAGCCGTGATTGGGTTTCTGACATATCTCAGCTGCCGAAACGCGCCCTCTGGTGACCGAGGTTCGGATCACGACTACTTCCTCGCCAATGGTGGGCTGAGTTGGTATTTCGTCGCCGGGTCTATCACGCTGACCAATTTATCGACGGACCAATTGGTCGGTATGAACGGCAATCAGATGCTGCTTCTCGCTTGGTGGGAATTGGCCGCTGTCGTCGGTCTGTTCATTCTCGCTTATGTCTTCATCCCGATTTATTATCGCAACAAATGCACGACCACGACTGAACTGCTTCAGCGCAAGTACGACAATAAGCATATTCGCGCGGTGATTTCGGTTCTGTTTCTACTTGGAAATTTGTTCATCTTCCTGCCCGCCATTCTCTATGGTGGGTCGCTATTCCTGAAGTCGACCACAGGTGCGGACTTCTCAGGCATATTTGGAGAAAGACTGTTCGCGGGAACGCCCGTGGAAGTGGACTCTACCATTTTTGTCATGGCCATCACCTTTGCCATTGTCGGCGCGCTTTATGCGATTCTGGGCGGTTTGCGCGCTGTCGCCGTTTCAGACACGTATAGCGGCGTACTCATTCTATCGCTTGCTGTCTTGGTCGTGATCCTGGCGCTTAATGCAATCAATTGGGACTTTACTGGCGTGCCGCCCGAACGGCTCGACATGTTCATCGGAAGCACTCTGGAAGATGGTAGCGAAACGCCAATACCCTGGCATACGCTGCTCACGGGAATGATCTTCATCCAAATTTTTTATTGGAGCACGAACCAAACCATCACTCAGAGGGCCATGGCTTCTCCAACCGTCGAAGAAGCTCGTAAAGGCATCCTCGCGGCCGCAGGTATTCGTCTCTTAATTGTCCCCATCATTGCCGTATTGCCAGGTGTCGTGGCGTACAAGCTCTATGGTGACGTCGGTGATGCCGCCTATGGGATGATTGTTGGCGATATCATGCCGCCCATCCTATCCGGCGCTTTCGCCGCCGCGATTGCAGCGGCCGTGCTGACCACGTTTAACTCAATCCTGAACGCCTCAGCAGCGCTTTATGTCTGCGATATCCATGAGTCTTACGTCGAAGAAGCGCGCGATGTCCCGAAGCTCAGCATGTTTGTCTCGATCGCGATGACGGTGCTGGCAATCTTACTGGTGCCTGTGTTTGCCTCTCAAGAGAGCATCATCAACACGGTGCAGCAACTTTACGGTCTGCTTTCGATGCCAATCTTATCCGCCTTTATTGTCGGGCTGGCGTTTAGAAATGTCAGTGCATGGGCAGCGATTATAGGGGTTGTTACCGGCGTTCTCGTGTATGCAATCTTCAGCTTCAAACTGTATCGGCTGATCGGTATCTCGCCCAGCGAAGGTCTCGGTGCGATGCTCGCTGGCATTCATTATATCCACTATATGTTTGTCACCCTGGTGGTGAGCATTGGAACCGCGCTGATGTCGAATTTAGTCGTGTTTGGGCGCAAAGCCGAACTGACCGTCGGTCAATCGTCACCCGCGCCGGCCGCATAGGTGCTTCTGATATCAACCGTCATCCGCGACATGCAGTTCCATATCTGAATCGCGGATGGCGTCCATAAAGGCTTGAGGCGGCGCCTTATCTGTAAACAAGTGGTCGATGTCACCATAGTCACCCAGTCGGATCATCGCACGCCGTCCAAACTTGGCATGATCGGCCACCAAAAACACAATTCGCGAGTTTTGAATGATTGCCTGAGCCGACCGGACTTCTTGGTAGTCGAAGTCGAGCAAGGTCCCGTCCTCATCAATACCGCTAATCCCGATGACACCGATATCGAGACGAAACTGTTTTAGAAATTCGGTCGTCGCTTCGCCAACGATACCTCCATCCGATGGCCGCACAAAGCCACCGGCGATCATCACATCCGACCCGTCAGTCTCACGCATCATGTTGGCGATATTGATATTATTGGTGACGATGCGCAAATCCTTGCGGCCGACCAACTCCGCCGCCAAGGCTTCTGTCGTGGTGCCGATATTTAGGAAAAGCGATGCGCCATCTGGAATGCGATCAACCACCATGCGACCAATCTTACGCTTTGCATCCATGCCTTCGTGCAAGCGATCCTGGTAGGGTTGGTTATAGGCATTGCCAATCCGACCGGCGCCGCCATGGAAACGCTCAATCAATTCAAGTTCGCACAGCGTGTTGATATCGCGTCGAATGGTTTGCGGAGTCACCCCAAATTGTTTGACCAATTGCTCCGTCGCCACATAACCCTGCGACCGGATCAATTCGAGGATCTGTTTCTGCCGATTTGGCAGATTGGAAACGTCGGTATCACTCATTCCGTTCCTCGCTAATTCGCAACGTCTGTCACTATCGGGGGTATGCAAGTCGCGTGTCAAACCGCCTGCAAATAGAAAATGACGCATGTTTGCGGGTGCAATAACGGGATTTGCAGGCCCATTTTGGCCAAGGCTTCTCCTGGCAAGACCGCTCCCTCACCGCCAAGATCAAGCGCCTCTAGAACCGATGGCGCTGACACAGAGCGCGCGGGTGATGGCCAAACAATACTCGTGCGATACGACTTATTTGGATCGAGGCCGGGTAGATATACGCGGCCCGGTAATGTCTCTGCGTGCCCGGTCAGATTGCACCACGAAAACAGGGCTTCAGACTTGTCTTTCGCCACCACCCCAACAGCGTTCACATGATCCGGAGTATCGAGCCGGTGGACATCGCCGCTATGGATCAAAGCGCGATGCTGTTTATGCAAAGCCAATCCTGACTTTAGCACCGCCAAATCGGCAGGGTCTTCTTCAAGTAGGTTAAGCTCCATCCCCATATGGCCAAACAGAGCTGTCGCCACCCGCAGCTCCATACTCAGGCGCCGCCTGGTAATATGGCATTTTGCTGGACCGACATGGGCACCCATGACTATCGGTGGGAAAAAATATGATGCCCCACGTTGGATGGATTGGCGATCGAGTGCATCGTTACTATCGGATGTCCAGATCCGATCGGTTCTGCGCAGGATCTCGTAATCACAGCGCGCGCCACCGGAAGAACAAGACTCGATTTCCAGGTCTGGATGCGCCGCGCGCAACCGATCAATCAGCGCGTAAAGCGCATGTGTTTGCTTATGAATTGCCGGACGACCGTGACTGCCCGGGTGATGCACATCCCGGTTCATATCCCATTTTATGTAGCTAATCGGATGTGCACTGAGCAAGCGATGCATATGATCGAACAGGTATTCGCTCACCTCCGGTCGCGACAGATCGAGGACAAATTGGTCGCGAAACGGGACTTGCTCCACACCTTCGGCTTGCAAGATCCAGTCAGGGTGATTGCGGAAGAGCTCGCTATCAGGATTGACCATTTCCGGCTCGAACCAGAGACCGAATTCCATGCCGAGCCCCGTGACATGTTCGATCAACCCGCCGAGACCATCAGGATAGACATCGCTTGACGGCCACCAATCGCCAAGCCCGGATTTGTCGTCTCGGCGTGATCCGAACCAACCATCGTCGAGAATGAATCGCTCCGCGCCAACCTCGGCGGCTTTATCTGCTAAACGTCGCAGCGTATCGGGATCGTGATCAAAATATACGGCTTCCCATGTATTGTAATGTATCGGTCGCGGCTTTCGCATGAGGCGTTCATCCATCAATCTCTGGGTGAGATGCGTATGGAATTTTCCCGACAATTGGTTGAACCCCGCGTCAGAAAAGCCTGCGTAAAGGCAGGGCGAGCGGTATTTGGCGCCGGGAGACAGACTCAGTTCTCCCGGAAAGAACAACTCTCCCATCTGTACGAAAGCGCGGCCATCGCTCAACCGGTCGACGCGCGTGCGATGGTTGCCACTCCATCCGAGATGGAATGCGAAGCAGGCTCCGGACTGTTCATTCGTTGCCGGCGTTCCGGCCACCAAACCTGGAAAGCTGTCATGGCTGGTCCGCCCTTTCTTGTTCTCGCGCAAATAACTGCCAGAAAAAGGCGCGATGGCCTGCAGGTGAAACTCATTGGCCCAGCGTCCAGTAAATCCATGCAATCGCGACATTCGGGAATCCAATGGCAAACACATCGCTGCACAGTCTTCGATGGCTAAGCTGGCGTCGCCGAGATTCTCGATCTCAGTCTGACACGTCAGCAATTCGCTGATCGGATCTAAGCTGATCGAATGTGTTGCCCGGATCTGAGTGTTCTTGTCTTCGCAAACCAAGTCGACAGCGTGCGGTTGAGGGCGGCGTATCGCGGTCACCAGAAACAAGGTCGCCCAATCAGATCCCTTCCGATGCGCCGCGAAACCCGTTCCAGTCTCAACCCCCGTTCCCGTTTCGTTGAGCAGGGATTCATGGATATCAATATCAGCATTGCCGGGGGCGTGCTGGCGTGTCGCCATCAAATGCAAGCACTCCGGCGCGGACCGCTGCAGTTTGGCGCCCCAGTAAAGAATGCGTGGGCGCGAACCGACCATGCACTCCAGCACGAGACTGGTATCGCCAGCGGTAAGCGTTACAAAGCCAATGTCGTCGGTCATGGCGAACATGTCTCTCCGTTTGGGATCATCGCTGACCATATTGCAGAAATCGTCAATGTTGGAAATAGAGCAATTCATAGTCGTATTCGAAAATTTTGCATAGAATTTGGTCGCTTTTTCGGTATTTTTTACGCAAGATTGCGAAATCCAATATGGATATTTGCCTCGTGATCGAATACGAACTTAGAGAATTGGAAAACCGAGACCTTTCGTGGCAGCAGATGGACCCAAGGCGATGACAGATCTGATGACTGAGCTTTCGCGACACGCCGCTGGTCGCCGGATCCATCGCCGCCATCATCGCAAAACCGACGGCCGCGATCTTTTCTTGTACGGCTACGAGAAACACTCTCTGCCGCGGATTGAAGGCGAGGACTTACAAGCCGTCACCGGATCCGAATTGCGATGGCACCCGCTGCGGGGTGAATGGGCCGTCTACGCTGCCGGGAGGCAAAACCGAACGTTTAAGCCGAGCGCTGCCGCCAATCCACTGGCTCCGAGCAAGGTCGGCGCTCCGCTCACGGAAATCCCGTTTGAAGATTTTGAATTGGCGGTGTTCAGCAACCGCTTTCCGAGTCTGTATCCGGATGCCCCAGAACCGGATGTCCGAGACATCGAAGCCGTCGCCGCTAAAGGCGCCTGCGAAGTGATTGTCTATTCGCCCGAGACTGAAGGATCCTTAGCCACCCTTACGCAAGATCGCCGTCGTTTATTGGTCGAAGCGTGGATTGATCGGTATCAAGCGATGTTTGACGCAGGCAGCGCGTATGTGTTGCCCTTCGAGAACAGAGGAGATGCGGTCGGCGTCACCTTGCACCATCCACACGGCCAAATCTATGGTTTTCCAATTGTCCCGAGTCCGCAACAACGGGCAGCTCAAGCATTTGATGAAGGTTACGATTTGGCACGAGAGGTCAAATCCTGGGGCGACGCGTATTGGATAAATCAAGCCGGAGGTCTGATCAGTTTCGCGCCTCGCTATGCTCGTTTTCCATACGAGGTATGGATCTGCGCTGGGGAACCCGTTTCTGGGCCATGGGCCTTCGACGAGACGCAAGCAGACGGGTTTGCCCACCTTCTCGGAGACACGGTTCGGCGCTATGACGCATTTTTTGGATGCGAGACGCCGTGCATGCTGTCGCTGCATGCGGCACCGTATGGCCGCGATGGAAAGTTTCAGTTCACCGCCCAATTCTATCCACTGCTCCGCGCGCCCGATCGGGTGAAATATTTGGCCTCAGTTGAACAAGCCACGGGCGTATTCACGGTCGACATAATGCCACGCCAAGCTGCGGACCAATTGCGAGGGGCGCTATGACTCTCGCCGCTCAGTTTGAGGCTGCATTCGGCGCCTCCCCTTTAGCCATTGCGTCAGCGCCTGGCCGGGTCAATTTGATTGGTGAACACACCGATTACAATGGCGGCGCCGTTTTGCCTGCCGCTCTACAGCGACGAATAAGTGTCGCCTTCGCGCGCCACCAAGCTGGAAGTGTGGTGATAAAATCCACCCGCTTTGATGCGACGATTGAACGTCCCGTCGGCGATCCTAAGCGCGGCGATTGGACGGATTATGCGATGGGCGCGCTCAGCAAGGTTGTTGACCTTGGCTGGCTAGAAGGCGGCGCATCTCTCCTCATCGAAAGCGATGTTCCAGATGGCGCCGGCGTTTCTTCTTCGGCCGCACTGATCACGGCGATTATGCGGGCCGTCGCCGAAGTCGAGCAGATCACGCCGTCGGCGGTCGACATCGCAAAATATGCCCGTGCCGTTGAGAATGAATATATCGGGATGCCCTGCGGGATCATGGACCAGATGGCCGTCGGTCTCGCGGACTATGGCAAAGCCTTAGCTTTGGATACATTAGATCTGAGCTTTGACGTGATCGATATCCCAGACGATTGGACCTTTGCTGTCATCCACTCTGGAGTCCGCAGAGAACTTGCGGATGGTCGCTACAAAGCACGCTTCGAAGAGTGCCAGGCCGCCGCGGACGCGCTTCAAGCGCCCCATCTGTGTCGCCTAACCGACGCTCAGCAGCGCGATATGAACCAGCTTCCAAACAATCTGCGTAAACGCGTGCAGCATGTCCTGAGCGAACACCATCGCACCGTCGCCGCAACTGCGGCGTTGAAAGCTCAAGACGCAAATACATTCGCGCGCCTAATGATGGAGAGTCACACATCTTATTCGGAAGACTTTGAAGCCTCCACCCCGGTCATCGACGCCTTAGTCGCTGACGCGTTATCGCATGGCGCATTGGGTGCACGGCTCACGGGCGGCGGGTTTGGCGGGTGTATCGTGGCGCTTTACCGAGGCGGTGATACAGATGCTCAAATCGAGGCCTTACTTCAGCGACATCCAAATGCATGGCGGGTCTAGTCGGTGGCGAGCGACGACCTAGACGCATCGCTGGCGAAATGAAATAAGTGTCCAAATGCGTAACTCCATCCTATCGCTTCTTCTACTTGTGCCGATCAGCGCATGCGCATCGACGCAAGCTCAACCGCTCTCCCAAACCGAGCCCTCAGAATGCACGCTCGTCGACGTGACGACCGAGACGCTGACAGGCTGGCGCGAAAATGCCTTTGCCGACCAACAAACCGATAAAGGTGCGCGTGACTTTGCCAGTTGCCTTGGCCACACCTCGCCCTTTCTTCGCGACCAAATCGGATATGAAGGCCTGACCGCGGCGCTTCGTTCGGGCAATGTCTCCCAATCGACAAGGCGTGACTTGTTGACGGACTTGTCCGCCAATCTCAACGCCAAGGATGAAGCAGGATTTCTCGCCCCATTCTCAGCGCTTGGGTTGGCTGAACTCGTTCGAACCGATCGGATCGAAGCCTTCCTCACGCCTGAAGAGCGCTCGGCGGTGGTCGAGACAGCTGCGACTTATCTCGCGGGCGTATCCGATTTTCGAGCGTATTCTGACACCGAAGGCTGGCGGCACGGCGTCGCGCATGGCGCAGATGTCGCGATGCAACTCGCGCTCAATCCAAATGTCGAAGCTGAGGATCTAATTAAGTTGCGAGACGCCATCACAGACCAAATCACTGCGCGGTCTGGCCATGCTTTTACATTCGGCGAACCGGAACGCCTCGCCCGCCCCATTTTATTCATGGCAAATCGCGGGGTCATTTCGGACGAAACGTGGAGCGACTGGTTCACTGCGTTGGCAGACCCCGCCCCACTGGCGGAATGGGCGGACGCCTTTCAATCCGAGCTCGACCTCGCCCAATTGCACAATTTAAAAGCCTTTGCGCGCGTGCTTTACGTCAATGCGAGCCTGAGCGAACGCGACGCCCTTGCCCCGATAACAGAAGGCGCGTTGGAGCTTATGCGCGCGCTGCCTTAGTTTCATGCAGGCGCAGCATCGATCACTTCAAACTGCGCTGTGCGGCGGCCATTCCAAACATTGTCTTTCAGGCGCCCCGCCAAATGCACACGCCCGCGCTGCAGCAATGCATCGCCGAGCGGTGTCCCGATACAGCGCCAGACCAAGGCATCGATCCGCGCGCCCGCATCTTCCACTGTGAGCTTTAAATGGTTCTCACCAATCGGGCGCGTATGAGTGATTTCAACATTCTTGATCGCGAAGACAGGCTCGGGCGCCCCTTGACCAAATGGTCCAATGGTCTGGATGAGGTCGAACGTTTCTGTGGTGATTTGCATTGGGGCGAGAAGCGCATCAATGGCCAACTCTTTGGCCGCCGCGCGCTCTTCTTTGAACTCCGCCATATGTTCTTGCATCCAGGTCTGCAGGCTAGGTAGCTGTTCTGGCTCTAAGCTTAGGCCACCCGCCATAGCGTGGCCGCCGCCAGAAAGAACAATTCCCGCTTTCGCCGCTGCAGAGATCGCATCCCCGATATTCACCCCGCGCACCGAGCGGGCGGATCCTTTGGCCACCGGCCCTAGGCCTTGCCCCCAGCCGATCACAATCGCAGGCAAATGAAAGCGGTCTTTCAAGCGTCCGGCGACAATCCCGATGACGCCGGGATGCCAGCCCTCGCCGGCGGCAATCAGGACGCCGAGGTCTGGATTCGCCTCGAGCTGCTTTTGCGCCTCGGTCGTGGCCTGTTCCAGGATCGCGCTCTCAACGGCTTTTCGCTCATCATTGTGCGCATGTAGGCGCTCTGCGAGCGCGATGGCTTCGCTGCGATCTTCAGTGGCGAGAAGCTTCGCCGCTAGCCAAGGATCACCCACGCGCCCGCCTGCATTCAAGCGCGGGCCGAGCACGAAAGTCGCGTGATAAACACTTTCAATCTTCCCGATGCCGGCAATGTCGGCCAAGGCGCGCAGCCCCGGATTTTGCCCTCGTTCCAGAATTTTCAGCCCTTGCTTCACAAATGCCCGATTGGCCCCGCGCAACGGTGACATATCGCACAATGTTCCAAGCGCGCAGAGGTCCAGCCAATTAAGAATATCAGGCAATCCCTCCGGCGGGGCGATGCCGCGCTCGCGCGCCAATTTGTTCAATGCGGCGGCAAAAACATAGACCACACCCGCCGCCGCCAAATGCCCCTGCCCACTGGTATCATCGGCCCGGTTAGGGTTGACCAGCGCCGCACACGCCGGCGGGGTTTTGCCCATTAAGTGGTGATCGATGACGATCACTGGCAGATTGATGGCTTCAGCTTCAGCCAATGCCGCTGTGGCGGCTGCCCCGCAATCCACTGTGATCACCAGATCTGCGCCACTGGTTTTTAAATGCCGAAACGCTTCCGGGCTCGGCCCATAACCTTCGGTGAGACGGTCCGGCACATAGAGTCCAAGCTCCCGTCCCCAGGCCCGAAAGTAACGGGTCAGAATCGCCGAGCTGGTGCCGCCATCCACATCATAGTCCGCGAACACCGTAACGCTCCGGCCGTCAACAATCGCGTCGAGCACCAGTTCGGCGGCTTTCATCATATCTTGAAAGCTTGCCGGATCCGGAAACAGGGCCCGCAAAGTCGGATTTAGAAACGTCTCAACATCATCCGCCCCAATGCCACGCGGCGCCAGCAGACGCGCCAACAGGTCGTCGCCGCCCAAGCGCGGCGTCAATGACCGCACGCTCGCCTCATCCGGCGCGTTCACGGTCCAGAAGCGCCCGCCATGGGAGGTTTCGACGAATGGAGTTTGATCACGCATAGCGCGTTGAACCACGACTCGCTTAGATCGAAAATGGTGGAGGTCAGTCGCTAACGGATCTCGGTTGCGACTTGATAGTCGAGCAATTCGGTTTCGCTCATATAGTGCATGCCGTCTGCTGGAGCAGCTTCAAGCGTGAACCAGTAAAAGCTCACCGGACAATCGACGGCACTAAAATAATCGAGATAGATCTTGTGCTCATCGCTGGCTCGCGGGACCTGGCCGCCTTCTAATCCATTGTCATCGGCCCAAGAGTGTACACCGATCCGGGCCCCGCGTTCAGCGATCCGATTTTGCCCAGCACAGAATAAGTCGACCGCGCCAGATTCGATGATGCCGTCCGCGGGAACGAATGTGTCTAAGCCCGCCTCGTGGATGAGCATGGCGGTCTGCAGGTTCACATCATCATCGATCGAGCCATCAATGTCTTCGAGCACGACGGTCTGAAGGTCTGGATGGCGCTCGAGTTGGCTCTTTATCTCATCATATGTACGCGCATTTAGTGTGCCGGCGACATAGAGCTTGTCGCCGTCCACCAATGTATCGGTAATGTCGCGATAATATTCACTGTCGACACAGCCGGTTGCGGCGAACAGCGCGCATGCGGCGATGACCAACCAGCGCACTAGACGCGGTGCCAGCTCTTAATTTTGCGCACCATGCCGTCGGCGCTACTCATCACCAGCGTATCGGTTTCGATTTGCCCGCTGCGACGGACAACGCCATCCACCAGTCCGCCTTTGGTGACGCCCGTGGCACAGAAAACCGTCTCGCCAGAGGCCAGCTCGTGCAGGCTATACTTCTTATCATAGTCGGTAATGCCGGTGCGGTCGGCGCGGCGACGTTCATCATCGTTGCGGAAAACCAGACGGCCTTGCATCTGACCGCCAACACATTTTAGCGCAGCTGCCGCCAGAACGCCTTCCGGCGCACCGCCAGAACCGACATACAGATCGATGCCCGTGCTTGGATTGGTGGTGTTGATTACTCCGGCGACATCGCCATCCGAGATTAAGTGAACGCGTGCGCCCACTTCGCGCAAGCTCGCAATGATCTCAGCATGACGCGGGCGATCAAGCACGCACGCCGTCATTTCGCTGACCGCGACGCCTTTAAACTTGGCCATCGCCGCAATGTTGTCTGCAGGCGACACATCAAGATCGATCAGGCCTTCATCATAGCCAGGACCGATGGCGATTTTGTCCATATATGTATCCGGCGCGAATAACAGACCGCCGCGCGGGGCAATCGCCAAAACCGCCAAAGCATTGGACATGGCTTTTGCTGTCAGCGTTGTGCCTTCGAGGGGATCGAGTGCGATATCGATTTCGGGTCCGGTGCCGGTGCCAACTTCTTCGCCGATATAAAGCATCGGCGCTTCGTCGCGTTCGCCTTCGCCAATAACCACGCGGCCTTGGAAATCAACGGCATTGAAGGCTGTCCGCATGGCATCAACTGCGGCGGCATCCGCGGCCTTCTCGTCCCCGCGCCCGGCCAAGGCTTCGGCAGCAATCGCCGCTTTCTCCGTGACCCGAACCATGGCGTCCGCCAAATGCGGTATCAAAACGCTATCACTCATCTCATACTCCCCCAGGTCTCTCCTGACCCAGCTCTAATTACTCGTTCACCGCGTCAATCGGAATGACTTGCGGCGCTCCCACGCTCGCTTCAAGCGCTGAAACTCTTGCGCTTGCAGCTTCTATGTCACCGCGAGAACACACATGCGTAACAATGGCAACAGGTGAGACATCGCTGTCATCAGCTGATTCTTGCAACAGTTTGTCCACCGACACGTCATGTGCCGCGAGCGCCTCCGTCAGACTGGCTAACGCACCAGGTTTATCGGCGAGTTTTACACGCAAGAAGTATGCCGAACGTTCGGCCTCTTTGGCAGCGATGAAGCTGCGTGCGGTATGATGCTGTGCGCGCCCAAACGGACTGCGTGCAGTTGGTGAGAAGAGTTTCGAGACATCACCCATAACCGCGCTGGCCGTCGGCCCGGGACCGGCGCCTGGGCCGGTCAAGGTGACCGCCCCGAGCGGGTCGCCTTCAACGCGCACAGTGTTCAGAGCGCCATCAACACGCGCCAACGGGTGGTCGACTGGCATGGCCATAGGCCCAACACGGCAGACAACTCCGTCCTCGGTGAGAATACCTTCAGTGATGAGCTTAATCCGCAGGCCCAAACGGTCGGCAAGGTTCAGATCGATCAACTCGACAGTGTCGACACCTTTGACCGCAACTTTGTTAAAGTCGAGATCGGCAGTGAACGCGATTGAGGCAAGAATGGCGGCTTTATGCGCCGCATCCATCCCGGACACATCCAAAGTCGGATCAGCTTCGGCATAGCCCAATCGCTGTGCTTCTTCCAAAACCTGATCGTAAGACCGGCCGGTTTCCAGCATCTGTGTCGTCAGATAGTTGCAAGTGCCGTTAAGGATGCCGGAAACGCGCCGAATGGCGACGCCTGAAAGCGAATCCCGCAACACCCGCACGACAGGTACACCCCCTGCCACAGCGGCCTCAAACATCAAGTCGACATCATTGTCCTGCGCCAATTGCTCGAGCGCTTGGCCGTGCATGGCTATCAGGGCCTTATTGGCCGTGACCACCTGTTTCTTAGCTTTGATCGCTTCTTCAACCGCGAACTTGGCCGGTCCATCAGAGCCACCCATCAGCTCGACAAAGACGTCGACATCAGGGTGTTCGGCCAACGTCGCAGCATCGTCGAACCAGGGGTAAGCTGAGATATCCACGGGTCGATTCCGGCTGCGACTGCGCGCCGAAACGCCAACGATTTCAACTTTCCCAGGCAAGCGCAGTTCCGCTTGGCGTTCGACCAAGGCGATGAGCCCGCAGCCGACATGGCCGAGCCCTGCAATTCCTAATCTGACTGTTTTCAAGATCCTGTCCTTTGCAGGGAGGCGCTTTGCCCGTCCTGTTCGAGTTTGGCAAGGAAGCGTTTGATGTTTCTGGCCGCTTGGCGGATGCGTTGCTCGTTTTCTACCAAGGCGATGCGCACATGTCGGTCACCATGCTCGCCAAATCCGGCACCAGGAGCGACAGCGACTTCTGCTTCGTTCATCAGTTTAAGCGCAAATTCGAGGCTTCGCATGTCGCCGCATTGGGGTGGAATCTCCGCCCAAGCGAACATCGACGCGGCCGGTACGGGCACGTCCCATCCGGCGCGGCCAAAACTCTCGATCAAAACATCGCGGCGAGACTTATAAGTGGCGCGGAATTCATCCACACAATCTTGTGGCCCATCGAGTGCAGCACAAGCCGCGACTTGGATCGGCGTGAAAGCGCCATAATCGAGATAGGATTTGACCCGGGCCAGTGCGCCAATCAGGCGTTCATTGCCCGCAGCAAAACCAATCCGCCAACCGGCCATGGAATAGGTTTTCGACATGGTCGTGGTCTCGACGGCGATGTCTTTTGCGCCATCGACCTGCAAAATCGACGGCGTCGGCTCGTCGAAATAGATCTCATTATAAGCAAGATCCGAAAGGATATAGAGATCGTGCTTTTTCGCCAGCGCGACCGCATCCTTGTAGAATTCCAGATCGCAGACATCTGCGGTCGGGTTAGACGGATAGCAGAGCACCATTGCGGTCGGTGGCGGCACGGAATAGCGAATGGCTTTGCTGATCCCAGACAAATAGGCTTCCGGCGTCGGGGCCGGGATGGCGCGGATGGAAGCGCCGGCCATGATGAAGCCGAAATGATGCAACGGGTAAGACGGGTCTGGCGCCAAGATGACATCACCAGGGGCGGTGATGGCTTGTGCCAAGTTGGCGAAGCCCTCTTTCGACCCCAGCGTGACGATCACTTCGCGATTGCGATCCAGTTTGACGTCGAAACGGCGCTGATAATACTCAACCAAGGCACGGCGAAGTCCGGGAATGCCGCGTGATGCAGAATATCCGTGAACGTTTGGTTTGGCGGCGGTCTCTGCCAATTTCGCAATCACGTGGGGTGGTGCCGGCATATCCGGATTGCCCATGCCTAGGTCGATAATATCAGCCCCATTGGCACGTAGCTCGGCTTTGCGGCGATTGACTTGTTCAAACACGTAAGGCGGTAACCGCCGGATTTTGTGAAACTCTCCGCTCATGGCGCGGATCTCCATATCATAAAAAGTCTGCTTTTAGAGGCGGGCGCGCGCGATGTTAAAACGCGCCTTGATTTCTTCCACCTCGGCGTCGGTCAGAAAATCGGGGGCGGGCAACCGCCCCTCCACCGCTCGCCGCGCCTCCACGGCCCAAGCTTCAATCTGTTCAGGCGTCTCCACCGCGAGCTCTGAGCGCGGGTGCTCTTGAAACAGGGCCAATGCGGCTAATGTCTCTGCCTCGGAAAGCTCTAGCTTGCGAACAGGGTCATAATCAGTGCGTTTTTCTGGGATGGAGTTGAGGTCAGGATAGCCCTCTCCGCGGAACTCTTGTTTGCGTGCTTCATACCATTCTGGCGCTTCCGCACGCATCGCTTGCACCTTCTCAATCGAGCCTGCACAGCCCGCCAGAAAGACAAACGTTACGAAAACACCAGTGCGCATAAACAATTTCCCTCGCTGGACTCATAATTCCCAAAGCTGTTTAGTCTTATATATGTTCGCATAGAATAGCGAGTGTCGGTCTGATGACCAAAGGTAGAAACTTTGATAATTTTGGGGCGAGTACGCTCCCAAACATGTTCGCGGACGTGAATTCTGAGTCATTGCAAGCAATGACGACGAATCTCGTGGCGGCTGTTCAAGAGGCGCAAAGCCTTTTGGTTGAGTCCCTCAATGGCTCAGATTTAGCACCGCCCGCCCCCGGACAGGCCGATCCATTCGGCGGGATCGAGTCGCAAATGAAGCTCGGCGCCGCCCTGGCTCGCAATCCCGAAAAGTCCAGTCATGCGATGATGACCCTGTTTCAGGGCTGGATGAACCTCTTTCAATCCATGGCGAGCGGCACACCGCTGCCGCGCGACCGCCGATTTGCCGACCCGGAATGGGAGGCCAATCCTGCATTTAACTTCATGCGCCGCGCCTGGATGCTGAATGCTGAGTGGCTGCAAGGCCTGATCGACAGCGTCGCGGACGAGCTAGATGAAGATACCGCGCTCAAGGCCCGGTTCTATATGAGTCAATTCGTCGATGCGATGGCGCCGACCAATATGATGGCCACCAATCCTGCGGCGATCAGAGCGATGATTGAGACCAAAGGCGAAAGCGTCTTGGCTGGATTACGCAATGCCAGAGAAGATATGCAGCGCGGCGAAGGACGTCTCGCCATCTCGCAGACTGATGAAGAGGCATATGAAATTGGTAAGAATGTCGCCACCGCCAAAGGCAAAGTCATCTTTCGCAACAAGCTGATCGAGATCATCCATTATAATCCGACCCGGAAGAAGATGCGCGAACGGCCGATGCTGATCTTCCCGCCCTGGATCAATAAGTTCTACATTCTCGACCTTCAGCCAGAAAACTCCATGATCCGCTGGCTCCTTTCGAAACGCGTGAATACGTTCGTCGTGTCTTGGCGCTCGGCTGATGACGAGACCAAAGACTATACCTGGGACGACTATATCGAGCACGGCATCTTGGCTGCCGTCGATGCGGTCACTCGGGAAACCAAAGCGAAAAAGATCAATACGGTCGGTTACTGTATCGGCGGCACCTTGCTCAGCACGGCGTTGGCGCATATGGGCAAAGTTGGCGATAAGCGCATAAACTCAGCCACCTATTTTGCCTCGCAATCAGATTTTGAGCTGGCGGGCGAGCTGAAAATATTCACCGGCGAAGACGGACTTCAGCAAGTCGACAAAGTCATCGAAGAGCATAATGGCATCATGCCAGGTGAGATGATGGGCGAAACCTTTAACTGGCTGCGCCCGGCAGATTTGGTCTGGCGCTATGTCGTCGACAACTACATGATGGGCAAACAGCCAAGGCCGTTTGATTTGTTGTACTGGAACGCTGACCAGACCAACATTCCGGGCCCAACGCATCGCCAATATCTCACCCAATTCTACAATATGAACGAGCTGTCGCGCGGCAAATTTAAAGTGTTTGGCGAGCCGGTCTCGATGGCGGACATCAAAATCCCGATCTTCATTCAGGCCAGCCGCTCAGACCATATTTGCCCCTGGCACTCGATTTACAAAGGCGGCCAGAATTTCGGCGGACCGGTACAGTTCACATTGGCTGGGTCCGGACACATTGCGGGTGTGATCAATCACCCTGACGCGCAGAAGTATCAGCATTGGCACAATACCGAATTGCCTAATAATCCAGGACGCTGGTTGTCGAGCGCTGAAGAGCGCCCCGGGTCTTGGTGGCCAAGTTGGTGGCAATGGCTGCAGCCACTGTCCGGTAACAAGGTCGACGCGGTAAAAGTCAAAAACCACAAGCTTGGCGCCGCGCCTGGGCAATATGCAGCGCTGAAGCTTAAAGACATCGCCGCGGGCGCAAAGCCTGCCGGCCCTTATTCTGACGGCACGATGCCGACAAAGGGCAAGGCAATGAGCAAAAAGAAAAAGCCGAGCTACAGATTGCCCGCGGGGTGGCGACCGCGCGACTAAGCTAAGACTGCGCCTCAAAAACCAAGGTAAAGGTTACCGGTGAAGCGCCGGTGATCGACGGCAACGCGGCGACGTCGCGCAACGCTTCCAATCCAGCTTCCAGACCATGGTCGGCAACATAAATCACCACGGGTTCAGCTGAGGCGACTTCGATCCGCGTCAGCGCGATGCGCGTGACAAAGACATCCGCGTAAACCACGGCATCAACGCCATGCAGAGACAAAGTACCTTCAATCTCAGCTTGAGTGCGCCCGCCGACGGGCAAGTCGGCATAGGCTTGGGGGTCGACTTTGGCCGTGAGTGTCGCGGTCGGGAATTGTGCGGTGTTGAAGAACATCTCCCGCATCCGCTCGTCGCGCTGGTCGATTTTCGTCTCAACTAGATCCAACGGGATTGAGATCAGCGCATCACCGCTTTCCGAGATATCGCCGGTCAATCCAGGGAAGAAATGCGTCTCAATAAGTTCGCCCGATTTGATCGAGGCAAAGGCAATGCGCGAGGCATCTGTGTCGAGCGTCCAATTGGTTGCGGCCAAATTGGGCGCGGCGCTCTGAGCGGACACGACATCATTGCTAGAGCCGCCCTGCCCGCATCCGGTTATCACTGTTAGCGCTAAAGCTGCTGCTATCACTCGCATCGTCTTCTCCACTCGCTTGACGGCTTATCTAGCACGCTGACGTTGAGTTTGTAGGCACGATCGTGTGATGCACAGGCTTACGTCATCAAACCCATTTCGTGACGATAGCGGCGGCGGAGCAAATCAATCGGCGCGAGTTCGCCGCTTTTGGCTTCCTCATAGTGCCAATAGGTCCAACCATTACAGGCCGGCGCTTGTTGTACAAACGCGCCCATCCGGTGGATTGAGCCGGTCGCTTCGCCGGTGGTCAGGCTGCCATCGACGCGAATACGCGCATTGAACCGCTTTTTGGGCGACCACAGGCGATCGCCAGGCTTGAGCCAACCATTCTCGATCAACGCTCCGAACGGCACACGTGGCAGAGACTTTTTGCCTTTTTCGATTTCCAGCATGTCGCCTTCAATCGGTGTGATCGCTTTCAATCGGGCGCGTGACAGACGCGCATAGGCTGGGTCTTGCTCAATTCCGACATAGGCGCGGCCAAGCTTTTTCGCGACCGCAGCGGTCGTGCCGGTGCCAGAGAACGGGTCGAGAATAACATCGCCCGGCTCGGAGGTGGCCAACAAGATTCGCTGAAGCAGAGCTTCTGGCTTCTGGGTCGGATGAGCTTTTTTGCCATCATCCCCTTTCAAGCGTTCGCCGCCTGCGCAAATCGGAATGAGCCAATCAGAGCGCATCTGCTTGTCTTCGTTGAAGGCTTTCAGCGCGTCATAATTAAAGGTCACTTTTGACTGATCGGACTTGCCTGCCCAAATCATCGTCTCATGCGCGTTTTGGAAACGCGTGCCTTTGAAATTCGGCATCGGATTGGATTTGCGCCAGATGACGTCGTTTTGAATCCAGAAACCGGCATCTTGCAGCACTGTCCCAACGCGGAAAATATTGTGATAGGAGCCAATTACCCAAATCGCGCCATTGTCTTTCAAAACACGACGGCATTCAGCTAGCCATTGGTGCGTGAACAAGTCATAGGCATCAAAACTATCGAACTGGTCCCAGGCATCGGTAACGCCATCGACAACCGATTGGTCTGGACGTGTCAGCCCGCCGCCAAGTTGCAAATTATACGGCGGGTCGGCGAAGATTAAATCCACCGACTGGTCCGGAAGACGAGACAATACGTCAACGCATTCGCCTTCAATAATCGTGTTTTTGTTGAGCTCCATGCCCTATGCTTCCCATCGTCGAATCAGTTGCGAATCAGAAGCACCCCAAATGAGTCTGTTCGGGTTGATGATTCGTTACCGACCGCAAAACTGATTCGCGCCCAATTGTTTTGATATCGAAATTACCCGAGTCGGGGCTGTGGACAAGTCTGTGGAATTTGCGGACGCGACGAGAGTGCTTGCTTTTGGTGACATGTGCGTCATCTTCGTTGGATGAGCTCAGCGTCTAATCGCCTTCCGCTGCCCCGAGTCTTAGCCTTTGCCAGCGTCGGCATGCCGTTAGCCGCCGTTGGTTTGCCCATGGCCGTGTTCGTGGCTCCAATGTATGCGGAACAACTCGGTTTAGGCACGACCATGGTCGGTCTAATCTTTATGATCCTGCGCTTTTGGGATCTCGGGACCGACCCAGTGATGGGCTGGTTGGTCGATTCAAAACCGACCAAGCGCGGGCGGATCAAGCATTGGCTGATTGGCAGCGTCCCGGTCCTCATGCTCGGGGCGTTTTTTATGTTCATGCCAATGGGCGGCACCGTATCGCCAGCCTATTTGGTCGTCTGGCTGACCGTGCTCTGGCTTGGCTTCACGATGCTACAGACACCGCACCAGTCCTGGGTGCCGATGATTACGACTGAGTATGATGAACGCTCGCGCCTGTTTATGTGGCGGGAGATCGTCAATACGATCACCCTTTTAACGCTGCTTATCGTGCCCACTCTATTGGCATTGAATTATGGCATTGAACGCCGCGGACAGGTCCAGGTTATGGGCACGATTCTTCTGATCGTCCTGCCACTCACCGTGCTCTTGGCGGTCATGTTCGTGCCGGATCCGGCACCGAAACCCAACCAAGAGCCGATGAAATTTAGTTGGACCGCGATCAAAACTGCGTTCCAAGATCCAAACATGGTGCGCATCTTACTGGTCGAAATCCTGGTTGGGATAGCGATTGCCGGCACAGGCGGAACCTTCTTATTCGCGGCGCAATGGGGGTTTGGAGTGGTCGGCCTTGCCCCGGTTATATTGATGGTGTTTTTCATCGCTGGATTTGCCGCCATGCCGCTTTGGGTTCGGCTGTCAGAGCGAACGGAAAAACATACCGTGTTCATTATCACCTGCGTGTGGTCGATCGCCACGTACATGGTGTATCTACCGCTCAGCGCGATGGGCGGCGGCGCGGTCTATTTGCTGCTTGCGGCGGTCGTCTCAGGGCTCGGCTATGGCACACCGTTTATTCTTGCACGCTCGATGGTGGCAGATGTGATCGAAGCCGAGCAAGCCAAGACCGGCGAGAACCGATCGGGCATGTATTACTCACTGATGTCTGGCGCGTACAAAACGGGCGCCAGTTTCGCCATCGGCATCCCTTACATCCTCCTGGGCGCCTGGGTTGGATTTAATCCGTCTGGCGAAAACAGCCCTGACGTCGTACGCGGCTTAATGCTCGTATTTGTCGGCGTGCCGGTTGTATCCTACGCCCTGGCGGCTTTCATCCTTCGCAATTACCGCCTGACCCGGGCCGAGCAGAAAGTGAACGCGGAGACGCTCGCAGCGCAAGCCGCAGAGTAAGCTCACACATCCATGCGATATTGATCGCCCTTTAAGACCGGCGGTTGAAACAAGTCTGTTCGCAAGGGCGTTCTTTGCGGTTGCAGACCGAGACGACGAACCGTGCGCGCGAAGCGGTGACCAATCAATTTGGCCACCGCACCCTGACCGGTCCCGCGCGTGCACCAATCGGCATCATAGTCTTTTCCACCGCGCATATCGCGCAACAGATTGATCACCCGCGCAGCACGATCAGGATAATGCTCTGCCAGCCATTCATGGAACAGGTCTTTCAATTCATGCGGCAGGCGCAGCAGGACATAACCGGCACCGATAGCACCATTCTCTTTCGCGGCATCAAGCAGAGCTTCGAGCTCAGGCTCGTTCAGCGCTGGAATGATCGGAGCGGCCATCACCGTTACCGGGACGCCCGCATCGCTGAGCGCTTTGACCGTTTGGTATCGCTTGTGCGGCGCGGCCGCCCGGGGCTCCATCCGCCGGGCCAGTTTCGGATCCAAGGTCGTGATCGACACCCCCACGCGGCACAATTGTTTTTCGGCCATGGATGCGATCAAATCCAAATCACGCTGAATGAGTGCAGATTTCGTGAGCAAGGAAACCGGATGATTGTGCGCGCTCAAAATCTCCAAAAAGCGGCGTGTGAGTTGCTGCTGGCGTTCGACAGGTTGGTACGCGTCAGTATTCACGCCGAGCGCGATCGGGCGCGGCACATATCCGGGGCGCGACAGCTCTTTGAGCAATAAATCGGGTCCGTCAGGTTTGTAGAACAGCTTGCTCTCAAAATCTAAACCCGCCGACAGCCCGTGATAGGCATGCGTGGGTCGCGCAAAACAATAGACGCAGCCATGCTCACACCCGCGATACGGATTGATCGAGCGATCAAAATGGATGTCGGGTGACTTATTGAAGGTGATGATTGTGCGCGGCGTCTCTTTGGTCAGCGTCGTAACAAGCGGCGGCGCGGCGCCTTCTATCGTATCCCAACCATCGTCCCAGGCTTCGCGTGTTTCAGGTTCGAACCGCCCAGTTTGGTTTGAGACCGCGCCGCGTCCCCGATGATGGAAGCGCTCTCGCACTTCCACCACCGCCGTCCGACCCACCCGGCCGTTTTTCTGAAGTTTTTGTCCCGTTCGCATGTGACAGTGTTGAGCACACTTCATGGAACAAAACAAGAACTTATAGACTCATATCCACAAGATTCGGTGTTCAGTCCGCTCACCTTAATCGCGATCGTCTGGGGAAAAACTATCCACGTATCTCAATTTGTTGCGACCTTTGGTACGCGTTCGTTCTCCCACCGTTTCTATTCTACGGGGCGTCGAAAATTTCGCTTTCGCCGTTAAGGTGCAAGCAAACCTCGGGTCCATAATCGTCAGCAAATAAACGCAACCAGCACCGCTCGGTTTTTGAGAGCGGCCGGCTTTCGGACGAGTATTTAAGGAGATGGGTGGTGATTAGAAAAATAGGCTTGGCGTCGCTCGCCATTTTAGCAGCGGCCTGTTCGGGTGGCGGAAGCAATAGCGACGGTGATCTTCCCGACACACCGCCGATCGGCGACATACCACCCAGCCAAGCCAATGCCGCACCCATTGTCTCAACCAAGCAAGTGCGCGCTCAGACCGGCGAAAACTTTGTCGCGAATGTTGCCATCGTGGACGCGGATGGCGACCCAGTAAGCCTCAGCTTGATCGACGGTCCGGACTGGATTTCATTGACACCAGACGGCCAATTAACGGGCACTCCCAGCACAGATGACATTGGCACGTTTGAAGTCATTCTAGATGCCAGCGATGGCATCGATACAACCCGCGCAACAATCGAGCTCACCCTGTTCATGGACCCAATCGAACAGGCCATGATGACGGGTGATTTCACTTATATTTCAGAGCATAGCGACACCGCTTTCGAAACCATCGTCCTAGACGAAATCGAGGCGGTTCGGGCGCGCAACCGCCAGGCCATAATCGACATTTATGAGCTCAATGCAGATGGTACGGCAAACGCGAACAGTGTGACCGGTCTCGATTGGGCGCCGCCATCAACATCGGCGCACTTCACCACCCGCTATCCCTACAGCTTTCCCCTTATTATCAGCAATCAGAGAGACGGAGGCGCCGGTGAAAATATGGCCATTATCGGCGAAGCCGGACCCGCGCGATATGCCCTATTCGCCAACAACCCCGCCTCCATGGGGGAGTATGATGCCGAACAGCCGAATAGCCGACTGTTCAAGAATACGATTGACTGGATCGTACAAACGGACACGTCGGAGTCTTTCGATGTTGTTCTGGCCCAGATGCCGGGATCGTTCTCACATGATCGGACAGTTGAATTGCTGGACGCGGCGTTTCCGGACAAAGTTTCAGCGAATGATTTTGCGGCCTGCGATTCAAACCGGTTTGCAGACTGTATGACGGATGAGCTCGATCTCATTATCGTGTTCCAAAATATCGGGTCGGCCGCCGACCAAGAGGCCGTGATTGAGCAAATGCGCATGGCAATGGATCGCGGCGTGGCGGTCCTGTTTGTCCGTCGCTTTTTCAATGATGACAATGACGCCTTTGCGGGGCGCGTTCATTCGCTCCTCCAGAGTGGCGGCTCCGGCCTGTTCTATCCGCATTATGTTGGCATTCACGGCGGCGGTGGACTGAATGTTCTCGGCGAAGGGGAGCCGGAATATGTCGCGGCGCTGGAAACCCTGCTCATCGGGCTCCGTGACGACACACTGGACTATGATTTGTCGGTCTGTGTCGATGACGCTGAGTGCCCGCAAAACAATTCATATAGACAAGAGGTATATTCCCCACTCACCGCGGTTCGGAGCGCGCTTGCCACGCTTACAAATAATGTCGGAGATCCGTTCGAGAATTTCGATCAAAATCGGTTTGCCGCCGCGCTGGCTCTAACGGGAGACTATTATCGCAGCCAAACGCGCTTTCCAATGCCGAAGGCGACCACGCCAAGCGATAGGATCATCCGAGCTTTGTTCGGCGAATATGCAAATGCCAAAAATCGCAACAGCATCCCCGTCATGCCTGACATGGGCACTTATTCGCGCACGAATTTCGAGGACGCCGCCCTGGATGAGGTGACGGTGACTCTCGCCCCGACCACTACGTTTCGTTCCACGGGTCTGTACGCGCTGCCGGGCCAACCGATCTCGGTGACGCGAACTGATACCGGAAACAACTCTGCGCTTATCCAAATCCATTCACTGGATGAGAGCCTCGGCGCTCCGTTTCATACTTTCGATGGTACCGAATATTCCCGTCCAACTAGTATATCTCGCCATACCTTTCAAATCGCACGAGCATTGGTCGTGGCGGGCAATGGCACCTCCGCCGAGCTGCCAGCCACAATTGAGTTCAAGCCGATTTATGGCGGACCGATTCACGTCTATCCACGCGACGCCACAGATGAGGTTACCCTGACATTTAGCAATGTCGCCCAGGCTCCGGTTTGGCGTAGGCCAGAAGACAATGAGGCATTCGCGGTCGATTTGGCGGCTGATCTTTTTGACTGGGCGGAGATTCTAACGCCGTCCTTCGAAGTCCATTCGACCGTCGAAAAGCTGAACGCCTCTTTAGACACGGGTCTTTATATCTCAGCCGCAGATCTCGCACAGGCGACCTTCGAGTATTTGAATGACTGGCCGCGCTGGCTGGATGGGCAATCCGGAGACGGTGTTCGCAGCAATGACGATCTCCAAGGTTTTCTCGATGCTCATGACTTGCAACTAGAGGCCTCGTCGAGCGCGGTGCGCCACTTTATCGCCGATCGCGCGCGCTGTGAGCCGACCTGTTTTGGCAATCCAATCACTTCATCAGAAGCGTTTAGTCCAATGGATTATGATGTTCAGGCGACGGTTGCGACACCTTTGGCAAACGCGTTGGATGGTCTTTCAGGGCCGCACGTCGGGGCCGTCACTGACCTTCACGCCATCCATTCTTATTTCCGATGGTTCCAAGACACCAATGTCGCGATATCTGCGTGCCCTCAATTGCCCCATCAAGCGATATATGAACGCTTGCAGGCCGGATATACTGGCAGCGAAGGCGCCGCCAATATCGCGCTGGATGACGTCTCCGGACAAGCTGAGCAAAGCGTATTCTACGTCCAGCTTTTGGCAGCATTGCAAGCCCAAAACGCCTTCGACGATGGCTGGGCATTCTGGCCGCGTTTTAGCGTCGTGATGCGGGCACTGAGATATGCCGACACGGGCGCCAGATGGCCAGATTGGTCAAGCAGCCTCGGCTTTGCCGATCTGGACCATGCGACGTTCAGAGACTGGCAGAATGATGATCGACGTGTGGTCCTCCTGTCGTGGGCAGCGCAGCGCGATCTGACAGCCCATTTCGAGATGTGGGGCTACGAGGTCACGGAAGTTGCAGATGCTCATATGAGCTCGCTCAATCTGCCACCGCTCGAGCCCGCGTTCTACGCGATCCCGGAAACGGGGCATTGTACGAGCCTCACGCACGCCGAGTTGCCGATAGATGGCGTGAGCACCTGGCCATAGCCAGGCGCTAGAAGTTCACGCGATTGGAAACGGTGCCATCAACGATCAGGTTCGACCCTGTCGTGTAGGATGAGCGCGGGCTGGCCAGGAATACCGCGGCGTCGGCAATCTCTTGCGGCGTCGCACAGCGGCCGGTGGGGTTGCGAGATATAGCTTGTTTAAAGAAGTCCGGCATATTTTGTTCCACCTGGTGCCAGACGCCGCCTTCAAAATAGACCATGCCCGGCGAGACAACATTCGTGCGAATGCCGCGCTTGGCATGCTGTCGAGCTAAGCCCTTGGCCATATGGATGAGCGCCGCTTTGATCGGGCCGTAGGATCCCGCATTGTCGGCGACAGCCGCAGAGATAGACGCGATGATGATAAAGGCCGCGTCGCCAGTTTCATCCGCCGCTTTGCCTAGAAATGGTTCGGCCGCTTCGAACGCATTCACCGCGCCGAGAACGTCTAGATTGAAGTTTTGCTTCCACGAAGCCTCGTCATTCCCCTGAGCCATCGCGCCGGCGTTCGAAACCAGAATATCTATCCCGCCCAGCTCTTCGCCCGCTTGCTTGATCCACGCCTGAAGCTGATCGCCATTCATTACGTCGACGGAACCGCCGGTCGCTTTAATCCCTTTCGCTTCAAGCTCAGTGACCGCTTGCGAGATTTGCTCAGCGTTGCGGGCGCAGATCGCGATATTGGCGCCTTCATCGGCGAGCGTGTCGGCGATCGCTCGACCAATGCCGCGTGTGCCGCCGAGAATGACGCAATTTTTGCCTTTAAGTTTCAGGTCCATATCCGACGCTCCGATTGGTGTTTCTTGTGTGAACCCTAGAGCCAGATCACGGGATCGATAAGACCTCACGTCGGAGCAGGTTTATAGCGCGAGCTTGAGCGCTTTGGCGAAAACGCTCGGTAGGTGATCTACAGCGGTTTTGATGGGCGTATCAGCGCCTGCGCCGTTCGCATCCGCACGCCATACGGTGAGCGTCAGAGAAAAGTGCGTGAACACATGGCGGACCTCACCCAACTCATTCCAATTCGCCTCATAGGGGAATTTTGGGCTCGTCGGTGCATCCCGCCAGTCCGAGGTTGGCAATCCCATCATGCCACCCAACAGTCCTCGGTCTGGCCGGGTTTCCGTCAACACGGTGCGGTCCGGCCCCCGCAAAACGTAGACATGGCCGACGCGATGCGGCTTCGGCGTTTTCTTGGGTTTGATCGGATACCGTTCTGGCGCCCCCTCAGATTGCGCAATGCAAAACGTACGAACCGGGCAGATCAGGCAATTGGGTGATTTGGGCGTGCAGATGGTTGCGCCGAGATCCATCAAGGCTTCAGCGAACTCCGCTGGCCGATCTTCAGGCACAAGATCTTCGACAACCGATTTCAATCGAACTTTTTCAGTTTTCCATTCACCCTTGAGCGCCATCAAACGGGCAAAGACACGATCAACGTTGCCGTCTACAGCGGCGGCGCGGCGGCCAAAAGCTAATGCCGCCATCGCCCCAGCCGTGTACGGTCCGATTCCGGGAAGCGCTCGCAAGCCCTCAACTGTATCTGGCCAGCCGCCCAACCGAGTGACTTCTCGCGCGCATTTCAGAAGGTTACGCGCCCGGGCATAATAGCCAAGTCCGGCCCATGCCCCCATAATTTCTGAGTCTTCTGACGCCGCCAAAGCTTCGACCGTCGGCCAGCGCTCCGTGAACGCGTGAAAGTAGCGGGTCGCGTGCGGCACGGTCGTTTGCTGCAGCATTATTTCAGCCAACCACACTCTGTACGGGTCAGGCTTTACCCCCTTGGCACGCGCCGCAGGACCAATGCGCCACGGCAAATCGCGGGCGGCAACGGCATACCAATCGAGCAAGTGATCGGCAAAGTCTGCAAAGTGTAACTTTTCATCCATGTTCATGCCAGGCAAACTGCGTCGAATGGTAAAACGATCAAGCCTCGATCCTTTGGAAGAAGCGCGCGCCCGCGTCAAACTGCGGTATGCGAAAGCCAAGCCCGTGCATCCGGGGCCGGGGACGATTGGCAAAGCGGCGATGCGGCTAACCCGTAAAAAACTACCGACCAAAGCACCAACTCTGTCGCGCCTGAAAGTGCAATGGACCGAAATTGTTGGGGAACAATTGGCGCGTTTGTGCCGACCGGAAAAACTCACGCCGGCCAAAGGCGGACGCCGACTGACGCTGACTGTGATCCCAGCCGCCGCCGGATTGGTGCAACACCAAAGCGAAATCATCCGTCAGCGCGTCTCCGTCGCAGCTGGCGGCGACATCACTGCGATCAAACTCATCCAAGGTCATTTCGGGCCGGCACCGAAAGTCAAAGCCAACAAAACCATCCCGCTCACGCCCGAGCAAAGAGAAGCTTTGCTGCAGAGCGCACAGCAAATTGAAGACGAAAAACTGCGCGCTGCTCTGGTCGCTCTAGGCGAAGCCGTGCTAACGGCAGACCCTGAAGAAGATGCACCAGATCGTCCCCCTGCTCTTCCGTTCTAGACCTTGAAAGGTTTCTCCATGCTCCGCTTCTCTCGCCGCGCGTCTCTTATTGCTCTGGCCGCTGTCGCCTTGTCTGCCTGTGGGGCGGCAGACCCTACCAATGCACAAACATCGGGGTCCGCTTCCGGCGAGACCGCGTTAACAGACATTGCTCTCGGTGCTGAGAATGCGCCGCTGACCGTCGTCGAGTATGCCAGCTGGACGTGCCCGGCATGTTTGCAATTTCACACTGACGTCATCCCCATGTTGAAAGCCGACTATGTTGAAGCGGGACACGTGAAGTTCATCTTCCGGGAATTTCCGACGGCACCAGCAAACGTCTCGGTTGCTGGCTTCGCTTTGGCGCGCTGCGCGGGTGAAGACAATTATTATGATGTCATCGATGACCTGTTCGCAGCGCAAACCAATATCATGAATTTGGCCCGTACAGGCGGCGACATTGAGGGCGCCTTGCGGACGTTGGTCTCTAGCTATGGCATTGAGGGCGACGCCTTTGGTGAATGCCTCAGCAATCAAGAGGTCACCTATGCCATCAGCGAATCTGTGATGAAAGGCGATAGCCAGGGCGTGAACTCGACCCCGACCGTATTCATCAATGGCGAGAAGCTACAAGGCTATGACTGGCGTACCGCAGAGGGCATGAAAACCCTGCTTGATTCCAAACTCGGTTTGCCCGCAGAGACCGAAACGTCCGGCGAATAGCAGTCGTTTCGGCGCCGCAACGGCGTTAACTTCTTGGCAACCAATCCGACTCAGACTGTTAAGGAAAGGTTATGAGCATGCTTCGATTCACCCGTCGTGGCGCAGTAGGCGCCCTCACAGCCATCGCGGCATCCATCGCGTTGGCCGCCTGTGGTGCAGGCTCTAGTGGCGGCGATTCTGGCAACAATTCCGGCGCGTCCAATGACGACGCGGTGGTGTTGCAGGACATCATTTTCGGCGATCCGAACGCGCCAGTCACGCTGATTGAATATGCAAGCTGGACCTGTCCGGCCTGTTTGGATTTCCATGCGCGAGTCCTGCCGACGATCAAAGCCGACTATATTGACACTGGCAAAGTCCGTTTGGTGTTCCGCGAGTTTCCGACCCCGCCTGCGAACATTGCAGTCGCTGGGTTCACCCTGGCGCGCTGCACCCAAGGGGAAGACTATTACAACTTGCTGGACGAGTTGTTTATGCGCCAGGGCGCGATTCTCACCCTCGCCCGCCAAGGCGGACCTGTGGTCGAAGCGTTGAAACAAGTTGGCGTGAATCATGGTATTGCGACGGACACGGAGTTTGAAGCGTGTCTTGAGAGCGAAGCAGGTCGCGACGCTATTCGCGCGTCTATCGCTGCAGCACAGAGTAAAGGCGTTTCAGCGACGCCAACTTTCTTTTTGAACGGCGAACAGATGGACACCAATGTTCGCGTATCTGCCGAAGTTTTTGCCGCGGCGCTCGATGAAGCGCTGGCTGAGACCACAAGCGAGTAGGACCAGATGGGGGCTGCATGCAGTTAACCGAATTACGCATCGCCGGCTTTAAGTCCTTCGTGGACCCTGAAGCCGTTCCCATTCGACCCGGCCTAACCGGGATCGTGGGGCCGAACGGGTGTGGCAAGTCCAACCTGTTGGAGGCCATGCGTTGGGCAATGGGCGCCAACTCAGCCAAAGCGATGCGCGGCGGCGAGATGGACGACCTCATCTTCTCGGGGGCTGCCGGTCGCCCGGCGCGCGAGCTGGCAGAAGTGACACTCGTCCTCGACAATAGCGCGCGGACCGCTCCGCCAGAGTTTAACAGCTCTGATACGCTGGAAGTGATGCGTCGCCTGAAGCGCGGTGCAGGTTCCAGCTATAAGCTGAATGGCCGCACCGTGCGTGGTAAAGACATCAAACTGCTCTTCGCGGATGCTTCGACCGGGGCCAATTCTCCGTCGCTGGTGCGTCAGGGTCAAATCAGTGAATTGATTGGTTCAAAGCCGCAAAACCGGCGTCGTATCTTAGAAGAAGCTGCTGGTATTTCCGGCCTCAACACGAGACGTCACGAAGCCGAACTCAAACTGCGCGGCGCGGAAACCAATTTGGAGCGCCTGACCGAGGTTTCAGCCGAAGTCGAGCGGCAGCTGGACAGTTTGAAACGTCAAGCTCGAAAAGCCCGCAAATACAAAGAGTTGAGCGAGAGGATCTCAGCGCTCGAAGCGTTCCTGGCACATCTGAAATGGCATACAGCCAAAGAAGATCAGGAAACGGCGGCAGTCTCCCTCGCGCGGGCAAAAACAGACGTTGAACGGCTGACCCGCGAAGCCGCGGTCGCCGAGACCAAGCGGCTTGAAGTCAGCGAAGGCATCGGCCCTCTGCGCACCGCTGAGGCGACTGCCTCTGGTAAGCTCGGCCAAGCCCGGATTGAATTGGCGCGCGTTGAGACTGAGCGCAAGAACGCGGCTGATTTGCTCGCCGGTCTCGAGCGCGAAGCAGTGCGCCTGGCGGAAGACATCCAACGCGAACAGGCTCAAAAAGAAGAAGCCGAACGTACATTGGCCGATGCCAAAGAAGCGCTTGCTGCGCTGCCGGTCGAAAACGACACGACCAACAAAGAAAAAGAGGCGGAAGCCGAGCGCATCTTAGCGGAAGCAAAAGCGGCGCTTGATACGGCACAAAGCGAAGCCGACTCCAAGAGCGAAGCTTTCGCCCAAAAACGCGCTGAAATTCAGGCCCTGGAAGCCAATGCCAATGCGCACAAACGGCGCATGGAAAGCCTGCAGCAAGAAGTGGCGCACTTGCGCGCCGCGGTAGACGCGCTGCCGGACACATCTGCGCTTACGGGTGAGCTCGATATGGCCCGTGATGCAGAAGCCGAGGCAGAAGCCGCTTTGAAAGCTGCGCAAGACGCGCTCGAAGCTGCCGAACAAGCGATTTCAACCAAACAAGACGCCGAGGCAGCGGCGAAAGCCCCGGCCGATGAAGCCCAAGATGCTCTGCGCACGCTCGAAACCGAGATTGCCGGTCTCACCCGTTTGCTCCGCAAAGCCGAAACCAATCAAAGCCCCCCAGTTGTGGAGCGAATGCGCACACGGGATGGTTATGAAAAAGCTGTCGCAGCCGCGCTCGGCGACGACTTGCAAGCGCCGACCGACAGGTCCGCATCGATTTATTGGGGCGGCAGCAGTGTGAAGACACAGGCGCTTCCGGGCTATGCCAAACCGCTGACCGATTTTGTCGAAGCGCCGGGTGAATTGGCGGCTCGCCTATCGCAGTGCGGCGTGGTTTCGCGCAGCGAAGGCGAGGAATTGGCTGGTGAACTCATGCCTGGTCAACGCCTCGTCACGTTGGACGGGCATTTGTGGCGCTGGGACGGATTTACGCGTACGCCTGCCGCGCCGGTTGCCGCCGCTGAGAGGTTAGAACAACAAGCCCGTCTGGAAGCGGCGCAATCGGCCCTCGGCCCACAACGCCAAGATGTGTCTGAGTTGCAAGCCAAATATGCCGCCGCGCGCGGCGAGCGGATCGGCGCCGAAGAAGATATCAAACAATTCCGTCGGTCGGTCCAAGACGCCAATCAACGCTTGGAAACCTCGCGACGTAATTTGGCCAGCGCCAAGCAACAAGCCGACCGTGCGAGCTTGAAAGCCGACTCGGCAAAAGAGAATCTTGCGCGGGTTGAGTCCGACCTCGCCATCGCCACCGAAGCCTACCAAACCGCCGCAAAACCGGAAAATACCGAGGTTTTGGGGCAACTGGAACAAGCTGTGGCGGTTGCTCGCGAGCGTCTGACCGCGGCCCGCGAGCGTGAAACCGAATGCCGGGGTCGCCTGACCGACCTGACGCGCAATCGCCAGCAAGCGATGGCCCGCCGTTCGGCGCTGGAAAACGATGTCGAACGCTGGGTCGGGCGTCTCAATTCTTCGACTGAACGGGTCGAAAAGTTGGTGAGACGTCGCGCCGATGCGGCCAGCGAGGCCGGACAGGCCAAAGCGCGCCCTGAAGCGCTGCAGACACAGCTCGACACGCTCTCTGCCCGCGTTGATGGGCTTGAAGCCGAGCGCAAAACGGCTGCGGACGCATTAGCCGCCCGCGAAGCCGAAATTCGCGGTGTCGAAGAGGCCGCCCGCTCGACGAACAATCTCGCCATGAGCGCGCGCGAAACCTTAGCCATCGCCAATGCGAAGTTGGAAAACGCCACTGAGCGCCTCGGCGAAGCTTCGGAAATCGCTCAAACGCAATTCCAACGCGCCCCGGAAGGTCTGCTGGCGATTGCTAAAGCAGCCATGTCTGAAGAGGAAATGGGCGAGCTCGATGTCAAAGAAGTCGACCGTCAGCTCGATTTCCTACGCCGCGACCGCCAGAATCTCGGCGGTGTGAATATGGAAGCGGAAGCCGAAGTTGAAGAAATCTCGGCCCGCCTCGGTCTGCAAGCCGAAGAAAAAGCCGATTTGAGCGCCGCCATTGCGAAATTGCGCGAAGGTGTCGCTGCGCTCAATGATGAGGGCCGGAATCGCTTGCTTGGCGCCTTCGACCAAGTGAATGAGCACTTCAAGGCTTTGTTTACCGCCCTGTTCCGCGGTGGTGAGGCAGAGCTGCGGCTTGTTGACGCGGACGACCCGCTCGCGGCTGGTTTGGAAATCTTCGCGCAACCACCTGGCAAGCGCCTGGGCACTCTGTCTTTGATGTCAGGGGGCGAACAAGCGCTGACGGCGACCGCCCTCATTTTCGCGGTATTCCTGTCCCGTCCGTCGCCAATTTGTGTGCTCGACGAGGTCGACGCGCCGCTGGATGACGCGAACGTCGATCGGTTCTGCCGCATGCTCGACGAAATGCGCCAGCGCACCGACACGCGCTTCATCGTGATCACGCACAATCCGGTGACGATGAGTCGGATGGACCGGCTTTTCGGCGTCACGATGCGGGAAAAGGGCGTATCTAAGCTGGTTTCGGTCGATCTCGACGCCGCCGAAGAACTTGTCGCAGCCGAATAGAAACGCTAGCGACTCAGCATGAGCAACCCGGAAAACAACGACTTAGCGGAGCGAATTGCCCGCGCCAAAAGCGCGCAGGAGCAGACCGAAAAGAAACAGCGACAGGCCGATGCGTCAGCTGGTGTCTCTGCGGGTGCGCTCGCTTTACGCTATGGCGCAGAGTTCGGAGCCTCCGTATTTGTTGGGATTATGATGGGTTTAGGCATCGATCATTTCCTCGGAACTGAGCCCTGGGGCTTGCTGATCATGATGTGCTTCGGCCTAGCCGCCGGAATTCTAGGTGTTATTCGCGCTTACAAAGAGTTGACGGATGCCGCTAATCCGGCCATGAGCCCCGACAAAACGGGCTCTAACCCTGAAGAATAGACGCGAAAATGAATCTCTTTTTCTACGGCGCCGCCGACCCAATGAAGCAGTTCGAAGTCCAGAAATGGTTCGAACTCCCACCATTGTTTGGCTACGATATTTCGTTCACCAATGCGGCAGGCTTTATGCTTCTAGGCGTGGTCCTGTGCATCGCCTTTTTCGGCTATGCAGCATCGCGCGGGAAAATCGTCCCGAACCGGCTGCAATCGATGGGCGAGATTGGCTATGGCTTCGTCGCCGACATGATTCGAGGCACGGCGGGTGAAGAAGGCCTGCGCTTCTTCCCGTTCGTGTTCACCCTGTTCTTCTTCATTCTGTTCGCAAACCTGATCGGAATGTCGCCTTACGCCTTCACCACGACCAGCCACTTGATCGTCACGGGCCTGCTAGCCCTGCTGGTTATCAGCATCGTCGTCGTCTTCGGCTTGTGGAAGAACGGCCTGAAATTCTTCGGCCTGTTCGCCCCGTCACTTGGGGATATGCCAATCCTTGGGAAATTGGTGATTTATGCGATCCTGATCCCAATTGAGATCATCTCATTCATTGCCCGTCCGTTGACCCTATCGTTGCGTCTGTTCGCAAATATGCTGGCCGGGCACATTCTGCTGAAGCTGTTCGCTGGGTTCGCCGTCACGGGCATCACAGCCGGCGGTATCGGCCTGGTTGTCGCTCCCCTCGCCTTCGGCATGGGTGTGGCGCTGAACGCTCTCGAATTCCTTGTTGCGGGTCTGCAAGCCTATGTGTTTGCCATCCTGACCTGCGTTTACTTGAACGACGCCTTACACCCGTCGCACTAAGGAGCCCGCTCACTGCGGCTATATAGCCGTGCTGTTTCAACTTGACGTGCCCTTTCGAACAGGCTTCACGGGGCGCAAATCGAACGAAAGACTTCCCAAAGGAGATTCTCATGGAAGGCGATATCACTCTCGGACTTAAGTATGTAGGTGCTGGCCTCGCGACTCTCGGCATGATCGGTGCTGCGATTGGTGTGGGTAACATCTTCGGCTCATTCCTGGACGCTGCGATGCGTAACCCATCTGCTGCGCCACAGCAGACCGGTAACTTGTTCATCGGTATGGCGCTTTCAGAAGCGCTCGGCATTCTGTCATTCCTGGTCGCGATTCTGATCCTGTTCGTGGTCTAAGCCACACTTGATTACCACTCACGACCCATAGGGACCTGATAGGCTATGTATTCGATTCTGATCGCTGCAGAGGCTGCCAAAGACGCTGATAAAGCAGCGTCCTTCGCACCATTTGAACCTTGGCACTTCCCCTCCCAGATTTTCTGGTTGGTGGTGCTGTTCGGGACCCTATACATTGTGCTCTCTCGCTTCATTCTGCCGAGTATTGGCAGCACGCTTGAGCGTCGAGAGAGCACGATTGCCAGCGACCTTGATGAAGCCGCACGCTTGAACGAGGAGGCCGTAGACGCGCAAAAAGCCGTAGACGTCTCCATCGCCAAAGCCCACGCCAAAGCGCGTGAAACTGCGGACAAGGCGCGCGGCAAGATTGATAAAGAGATCGCGACAGAAACCGCCAAAGTCGATGCTGAAGTCGACAAGAAGCTGGCCGAGGCTGAGACACGCATTGCTGCGCTGCGGGCTGAAGCGATGCAAAATGTCGAAAGCATTGCCGGCG
This sequence comes from Pseudomonadota bacterium, assembly GCA_039194965.1. Lineage (GTDB taxonomy): Bacteria > Pseudomonadota > Alphaproteobacteria > Caulobacterales > Hyphomonadaceae > Henriciella. Next base: position 79,999 of record JBCCVQ010000016.1, read on the forward strand.
ACGCGGCAGCGAGTGTGCTCGGCAAGTTTGGCAGCAAAGCCACAAAAGCCAAGCTGACATCCGCGGTCAAAACAGCGCTGAAAGAGGGATAACCCAAATGAGATACACTGTTCTCTTCGCGGCTTTGGCCCTCACGCCTGTTGCCCACGCTGCTGACGAAAAAGTCGCTTGGTATGCCGACCCGACCACGGCGACGGCGTTCGCCGCCTTGGTCGTGTTCTTGTTCATCGTCGGCATGGTTGGCGGGTACAAGACCATTCTATCAGCTCTCGATAAGCGCGCTGATGGCATTCAAAGCCAAATCGACGAAGCCCGAGCTCTGCGCGAAGAAGCCGCCAAATTAATGGCTGAAGCGAAGACCAAGGCCAAAGAGGCTGACGATGCCGCAGAAGACATCATCAAACGCGCCAAAGCGGATGCCGACGCGATGATGAAGCAGGCCAAAGCTGACCTGAAGGCGAAAGTCGCGCGCCGTGAGGCACAAGCCGAAGCGCGTATCGCCCGCGCCGAAGCCGACGCCGCGTCTGAAGTTCGCCGGGTTGCCGCGGATGCCGCCACCACTGCCGCACGGTCTATCCTTTCTGGGACCGGAGAAGCGGACGACTTGTTCGACAAAGCGCTTGGTGAAATCGACCAGCGCCTGAACTAGGCATCCAAATTCAGCTTGAAGATTGCAAAGCCCGCTCAGAATTGAGCGGGTTTTTATTTGCCCGATTTCCGCTTTTCGCGACCAAAAACGGCTTTCATCATCCAATTCGGGGCGAATCGCTCAACCCGTGGGTGGCGTTCCAATACGCCTTCCATCCAGCGTCGGCCCCAAAGTGAATTGCGCCCGAGCAAAACAACACCAAGAATCGCAATCGGCAGACCAATCGGCAGCAATGGCGTGACAAATGCGATCGGGATTGCAATCGCGATCAATAACAGCCCAAGCAGCGCAAACGCCTGCCGAATAAGGGTCCGCACGCTCGCGCCGACGACCCCGAGCGGGGCCGTTGCTGCGCTCTGTTTGAGCGAGTCTTTGTTAAAGCGTGATGATCCGTCGGGCATGGTTTTGGTAATATAATTCTCTAACGCATCGTTCCAATAAAAATTGACTGAATAATGACTCTGGCAAGGAAGTTAGGTTTTGCCTACACACTTTCCGTTGAAATGACGTGAATTTCATTGCGAAGTTTCTTGTAGAACACACTTGGTGAGACCTTGACGCAGCTGCGAACCATTCAAGCCTTGAGGGCGATTGCTGCACTCGCTGTGATGTTCGCGCATCTCCACGGAATCGAAGCGCGTCAGACGGGCGAAATCCCCCTGATATCTGGGGCCTGGATCGCCGGCGTTAGCGGGGTCGACCTGTTTTTCGTCATTTCCGGATTCATTATGGTCTGGGTGGCGGGAGAAACACCGCCCAGCGTCCGCAATGCCGGAACCTTCTTATTCGCACGGGTGATGCGCATTTATCCGCTCTGGTGGCTGTTTGCAGGTGCCATGGCTGTCTATCTGTTGCTAACCTATGGGCAGCCCTGGGACGCGCAGAAAATCGCGGCTGTGAATGTTGGCGGCGTCGAGCATATGGTAAAATCTTTCCTGCTCATCCCACATGACGCGTTTCCAATCCTGCCACTCGGCTGGACGCTCATCCATGAGATGTATTTCTATGTGGTTTTTGCGCTTCTGCTACTCTTGCCCCAATCGTTTCGCATTCGCGCGATGATCATATGGACGCTCTTGATTCTCGCTGGCATATCCGCGCAGCTCACGGGGTTTTACGCGGATAATCTCATCTCCCTCATCCTGTTTCCGATGACTCTGGAGTTTTTGATGGGCGCCGGAGTCGCCTGGATGATCAAAGCCGGTTGGACGCAATGGCGCTGGCCCGCATTGGCCCTGGGGCTATTCGGGTTTGGATGGGCATTCTACGCGGTCAATTTCCGAGACACGACCGCCCTCCTCGCCATTGCCAGGACCTTCAGTTATGGCCCCGCCTTCGCTCTGATCGTTTACGCTTGCGTCGCCTTTGAAGTCGAACGCGGCATTGGTCGCTTCGTGCCAGCTTCGTTGGTCTATCTAGGGGATTGGAGTTACTCGCTCTACTTGTGCCATCTCTTAGTGATCAGCGCGTTGGCACGAATCTTTTTCTTGATGTTTGCTCAGGAAGGATATGTCGACAACGCGATTTTTATCGGCCTCGCAATTATGGCCTCCATCGGCGTCGCTGGATTGACCTATCGGTTCTTCGAACAGCCCGTTATCTCAGCGTCGCGCACGGCGAGAAAATCATGGTTCGCACCGCGGTCGTAGTCCCTGCGTCTCGACTTTTTCCCACCCTGTTGAACCCGTCGTTCAAATCCGGAAGACCATCGCTTTTACCGGCGAAGGCACGACATGGGAAAACTGAAGTCCATTCAGTCTCTGCGAGGCATCGCCGCGCTTCTGGTCTTTCTCTGCCACCTCTTTGCGATTGAACAACAGGCTGCACGCCGACCCGATCTGTTGACCTCGTTCTGGAATAACGGGGCACACGGGGTTGATTTGTTCTTTGTGATTTCTGGCTTCGTGATTGTTTGGGTTGCCGCCGACGCGCGCACCGGCTGCGGCCCCTCGATGAGATTTTTGTATGCCCGCGCAGCGCGAATCTATCCGCTCTGGTGGCTCTGCGCGGCGGCTATGGCGGGCGCATATTGGGCGCTTAGTGGCATGCCTTGGGATGCACCGCGTTTGGCTCAGTATGGAATGTCAGGCGATGATCATTTGATCCGCTCATTCCTGCTCTTACCGCAGGCCCATCACCCCGTCTTGGGCGTTGGATGGACGCTGGTCCATGAAATCTATTTCTACCTCGTGTTCGCGCTCATGATCCTGATTTTGCCAGCATCTACTCGACTGTATGGATTAACCATTTGGGCCAGCGTGATTTTGATCGGCTCAATCGCCGGGGGTGCGAAAGAATTCGCTGACAGTCTTATCCCCTTGGCCCTGCATCCAATGACGCTTGAATTCATTCTGGGCGCGTATGCGGCCTATTTGATCAAAAGCGGCATCCAGCGTTTCGCAAGGATGAGTCTGTTTGTCGGATTGCTCGGTTTCGCGGGCGCGTTCTGGGAGCTGGATCAGGTTTTCCTGCAGGGCGTAGACTACGTCGTCTATGACATGCTGGCATGGCGGCGCACCATTGTGTTCGGAATTCCGTCCGTGCTGATCGTTTATGGCCTTGTTGCGTTGGAGCGACAGTCGCGATGGCGCGGAAAGCTTCTCGCGCTCTTCGAAAAACTCGGAGACTGGAGCTATGCGCTTTATCTGTGCCACAGTCTGGTGCTCGCCTTCACCGGCAGGCTGATCTATCAGGCGCTCGGCGCAGAGGGCCCTTGGGCCATCGGCGCGTATCTGGCGATTGGCACGGCAACCACTTTGTCGGTCACCGCGCTGCTCCATTATAGTGTGGAACGGCCGAGCATCGCGTTTTTCAAGCGACACCGCCCGACCGCCAATCGCACTTTGTCTCAGCCGGGCTGAGCCCTACTCGGCGGCGATCGCCTCAGGCGTAGGCGGTGTCCATTTCAGGATGGGCTTACGCGCCGCACGCGTCTCATCAAGCCGTGTCTTCGGCGCGAGATATGGCGCGGCTTTCAGCCCCTCATCCCCTGCGGCAGCACGCTCAGCCACCGCTGAAAGCGCGTCACAGAAGCGGTCGAGCTCCTGCTTGCTCTCGGTCTCCGTCGGCTCAATCAGCATAGCGCCATGCACAACCAGTGGGAAATACATGGTCATCGGGTGATAGCCTTCGTCGATTAGCGCTTTGGCGATGTCGATGGTCTCAATGCCCTCTGCTGTGAAGGCATCTGAGAACAGCGCTTCATGCATGCAGTAGCCGTCAAAGGCCGGCGTCATCACGCCTTTCAAACGGGCCTGGATATAGTTGGCATTGAGCACAGCATCTTCGGCAACCTGTTTCAGGCCGTCAGCGCCATGGCTCAACATATACGTCAGGGCGCGTACGAACATGCCCATTTGGCCGTGGAAGGCGACCATCCGGCCAAACGCTTCGGCGCCCTCACGTTCCATGTCCTCGACAAGGTGGAAACCGTCTTCGTCCTTGACCACGAATGGGACCGGCGCGTAGGGCGCAAGCGCATCCGAGAGCACCGTTGGGCCAGAGCCTGGTCCGCCGCCGCCATGTGGGGTAGAGAAGGTCTTGTGCAAATTGATATGCATGGCATCGACGCCGAGATCGCCAGGACGCACCCGTCCGACAATCGCATTGAAATTCGCGCCATCGCAATAGAAATAGCCGCCCGCGGCGTGAATCAGATCGGCGATCTCTTTGATATCCGTTTCGAACAGACCGCAGGTGTTGGGATTGGTCAGCATGATACCGGCAATATCATCCGTCGTTTCGAGCTTGCCTTTGAGGTCCGCCATATCGACCCGTCCGCGCGCGTCGGCAGCGATTTCGTCGACAATGAAACCACATTGTATGGCTGTGGCCGGATTGGTGCCGTGGGCCGAAGCCGGGACCAACACGCGCTTACGGGTCTCACCTTCGCCGCGCGCCATGAGGGCTTGGCGGATGGCGAGCATGCCACACAGCTCGCCATGCGCGCCAGCCTTTGGACTCATTGCAACAGCCGGCATTCCGGTCAGCGTTTTCAGCCACGTCGCCAGCTCATCGATAAGCTCCAGGGCGCCTTGAACTGTGCGCTGTGGCTGCATCGGGTGAATGTCGGCAAACCCAGGCATCCGCGCCGCTTTTTCATTCAGCCGCGGATTGTGCTTCATCGTGCACGAGCCGAGTGGAAAGAGGCCAAGGTCGATAGCATAGTTCTGTTGGCTGAGGCGCATATAGTGCCGCACAGCTTCTGGTTCTGAGAGACCTGGCAGGCCCGTCGCCTGTTTACGCGTCACGCCGCCAAGGCGGTCAGTTCGCCCCGTCGGGGTGGGCAGATCGACACCGGTTTTATCCACATCGCCAATCTCGAAAATCAGATCTTCGTGCTGCAACAGGCCTTTTGAGCCTGAGACCGTTTGAACCGTACCCGTTTCCGCTGAAACCGGTGTGGTTGGACGTCCAATCGTTTGCATTCCCATTATACCACCTCCTTCAGCGCGGCCGCATAGGCAGCGATATCTTCATGTGTTGTGCACTCCGTTGCGGCGGCAATGATGACGTTGCCCATGCCCGCCTCTGGTAACATTCGGCTGATGCGGACGCCGCCTAAAACGCCGCGTTCGTCCAACATTGCGAGAACCGCTTCGGCATCGACAGGTGTTTCGAAAGCAAATTCATTGAAGAAACGCGGAGTAAGGATTTTCACGCCGGGGACCGCTTCCAGGGCATCGGCCAGATCGCATGCGGCTTCATGATTAAGCTGGGCCAATTGCGCCAAACCTTTGCCACCCAGCAAAGTCATGTGCGCGGTAAAAGCCAGGGCGCAAAGGCCCGAATTTGTACAGATATTTGATGTCGCTTTGTCCCGACGAATGTGCTGTTCGCGGGTTGATAGGGTGAGCACAAAGCCACGTTCACCCTCAGCATCGACGGTTTCACCGCACAAACGTCCTGGCATTTGTCGGACGAGTTTTTGCGTACAGGCAAACAAGCCGACATAAGGCCCGCCAAAGGTCAGTGGATTGCCAATCGATTGGCCTTCGCCGACCGCGATGTCCGCGCCCATTTCGCCAGGCGGCGTCACCAGTCCGAGTGAGACCGCTTCTGTGAACACGCTGACCAGCAGCGCCTTTTGCGCGTGCGCTGCATCAGCCACAGGGCTGAGATCGGTGACTGTCCCGAAAACGTTTGGCGATTGGCCGATCACACACGCGGTGGTCTCGTCGACATGATTGGCGAGGTCCAACTCACCATCGATCGCCGGTTCCAGTTCCACCACTTCAATGCCTTGCGCTTCGCATAGCAAACGGGTGGCCGCGGCATAGTGAGGATGCAGCCCGCCTGACAGAACCACTTTCTTGCGCCGGGTAACACGACAGGCCATGACGGCGGCTTCAGCGCACGCCGTTGAACCATCATACATGCTGGCATTGGCGACATCCATGGCGGTCATCGCTGCGACTTGGGTTTGGAACTCAAACAGCGTTTGCAGTGTGCCTTGTGCAATTTCGGGTTGGTATGGCGTGTAAGTGGTAAGGAATTCTGAGCGCTGGATGATCATGTCCACACTTGCTGGCACGTGGTGTTTGTAAGCCCCTGCCCCAACAAAGAACGGTCCATCGCTGGCCGTTCTATTCTTGCCCGCAAGGCGCGCCATGTGGCGCTCGACCGCCAGTTCGCCTTGGTGATTTGGCAAACCGTCAATTAAGCCATCGAGGCGCGCGCTCATCGGCACATCTTGATAGAAATCGTCGACCGAAGATGCGCCGATTGCATTCAGCATCGCGGCGCGGTCTTCCGGGGTTAGTGGGAGATATCTCATACGATCAATCCTTCCAGTCAGGCGGGTAAAATTAAAAACAAAGCAATCAGAATAGGGATGCCGATCGCGTCCATAACGGCGATCTTGAGCAATGGGCCTGTAAACTGACGTTGCACGAAACAGATGATCAAAAAGCTGACCATGCTGATCGCGGCAGCCCACAATGCCGGCCAGCGAAACGCGTCAACATGCGCCGCGACTGCGCAACCAGCGCCGACAATACCAAGCAAGACAGCCCGATGTTGCAGCAAAGTGACCAACGCTCGATCTTCTGCGGGCACGCCATAAAGGCGTACCAATTGGCCCGGGGCGATCGCCGCAATGACGGGTGGAAACTTGATGAAGGCCAGCGCCCAAAACAGCACGACAGTGAGCATCAGAAACCTCCCTTTGCCATCTCATCGGTGAGGTGGCTTTGTCGGTCTTCAATATTGGTGAGGTCAGCGATAACCCCCGCACGGTCAGAATCTGATTTGTTCTGACTAAGCTTGCGCACGCCTTTCAGACCCGTAACCTCGATTTCAAACGCGACAATCGCGTGAGCTAGTTTGTCGATGTAATCATCTGGCGCGTCATCAACGGACCAAGGGACCGAACGCGTCGCTTCCATTTGATTGGACAGGATTGCCACGCTCGCGCGCACATCTTGTCGATCCGTTTTGAACGTCAAATTTCCGCGAGCTTCGGCTGCAATATAATTCCAGGTCGGTACGACACGACCGTGCACCGATTTAGATGGGTAAGCCGACGCAGACACATATCCATCCCCCGCATGAAATATTGCAGACACGATTGCAGGGTCGCCGGATCGCTCATTCCAAAACGCGTTTGATTTTGCGACATGGCCAAGGAGTTTGGTTCCATCTTCGCTCCACACCAGCGGCACAACAGCTACGATCGGCCCGTCGAGACCGTTCATGGCGATTGTCGCAAGCGGATTGTCGCGAACAATCGTTCGCGCCGCTCGCTCATCTGTGTGAAAGACCGAAGACGGGTGCATCGATTTACAAGCTCTCGCAAAAGGCCTTGTAAGCCGCCGCATCCATGAGCCCTTCTAAATCACCCTGGTCAGCGATTTTGAGCTTACAGAACCAGCCTTTCCCTTCGGGATCGTCGTTCACCGTTTCAGGGGCATCGGCGAGATCGCCATTGCCCTCGGTGACTTCACCCGTGATCGGTGCATAGACGTCGGAGGCGGCTTTGACGCTCTCGACCACAGCCATATCGTCGCCTTTGCCAAAGCTCGCGCCGGCTTCGGGAACCTCAACGAAGACAACATCGCCGAGTTGCTCAGCTGCATATTGGGTAATCCCCACCGTGCCGATATCACCGTCGACGGCAATCCATTCATGATCTTCAGTAAAGTAAGTACTCATCGCCCACTCCCCGTTAGCGTTTGTAGTTTGGTTGAACGAATGGCAGGTCGCAGACTTCTGCCGGGCGCGCTTTGCCGCGCACCATTAAATCGATTTTGGTGCCAGGTGCGCCGAGATCCGTGCGAACATAGCCCATGGCGATCGGACGCTCGACGCTTGGCCCGAACCCGCCGGATGTGACGATACCGACCTTCTCGCCATTCACGTGGATTTCTGTGCCCTCCCGCGCGGGCGCCCGCTCTAGAGGCTGAATGCCGACGCGTTTTTCAGCCGGCCCGTCTGTAAAGGCCTTCAGGATCCGCGCGGCGCCTGGGAAATCGGCACGTTCGCGCCGTGATTTTTGGATCACCCAAGCCAAATCCGCTTCGACCGGATCGCGCGACGTGTCCATATCGTGCCCGTAGAGACAAAGTCCCGCTTCCAAACGCAAACTGTCCCGCGCGCCAAGCCCAATCGGCTTTACTCGCTCGTCAGACAATAGCGTCTCGACGATGCCGAGGCCGTAAGGATTGTTGGGCAAGAGCAGCTCAAACCCGTCCTCGCCAGTATAGCCGGATCGCGACAGCATAATTTTCTCATCGCCGCGCTCCAAATATGTGCAGCGCATGAAGGTGAGGTCAGCCGCTTCGGGAAAGTGTTCGACCAGAACGGCTTCCGCTTTTGGTCCTTGCAACGCCATCAGGATGCGATCATCGGCCTTTTGTAATCCAGCCTCGTCGCCGAGTTCTTGCTCAATATGGGCCCAGTCTTGATCCTTCACCGCACCGTTGACGACGATATAGAGCATGCCGTCGATGCCTGGCATCCGGGTGATGATCAGATCGTCAAGAATACCGCCTTGCTGGTTGAGCAGAACCGACAGACGCCCCTGCCCGGGCTTCAATATCGAAATATTGCTCGGCACCAGGCGTTCCATCAGCGCTGCGACTTTCGCGTGTGCGCCCTCTTCGCCGAGGCCTTCTTTCACAAATAGAAAGCATGGTCCCATATGCGAGACATCAAACAAGCCAGCATGTTCGCGAGTCCATAAGTGTTCCGGTTTCACACCTTCAAACTGAACTGGCATTTCATAGCCCGCGAAAGGGACCATTTTACCGCCGTGCGCAACATGTAAATCGTAAAGCGGTGTGCGCCTTAGCGTTTCTGTTTCTGTCTCGACCAAGTTTGGCGCCTTCCAAAGCAGGACAGATCGCGCCGACGGCCCGATCTATGCTGCCCCCGCTGTCCTGGCGCCTGAGAGATTCCGCCCCTGACATTAAGGGACTTGCTCCTTCGGCGAGACTGCCGCGGTACGCCGCGCGTCTCTTTCCAGCGTGTTGTTTCCGAACCGGTCCTTTTGCCTGAGCGTTTCCGGGGCGGTTGCGCCTTCGGCGATCGGGAGTTCGATTCTCTCCCGGAACGGAATTGATGGTCGTTAGCTAGTCCGAATCCGACATAGCGACAAGTCTCAGGTCCGGTTTATCGCAGATCTTTAGTCGACAATCGTCAATGCAGACAATTGGCTGGCAATCACTGCATAAGCATTGAGCAGTTGCTCGCCGTTTGATGCATCGAAGAAGCGGCTCTCATCGCCAGTGCAATCTTTCAGCGTATTCTTGGCCGAACTCGGCGCCTGGAAAGCCACGGCATAGACCAGCACGTCTTCGTCCCGCATCTCGTCGCACATCTTTTTTGCTTGTGTGTTGCTGTCGCCCTGCGTGGCTTCATAGGCCGTGTTGAATTGACCATCCGTCATCAGAATCACGGCTTTGATCGTGTGCGGCTCGGTGTAAGCCCGCGGTGCCGATGCGGTTGGCCAGATATCGTCCCATTCTGGTGCGATCAGGTACCAAGACCACGCGACTCCCAAATGTCCGGCCGTCCAACCATTAGCGGTGAGCCCATTGATCGCGGTTTCGAACGCGGTCAGATCATTGGTAAGCGGTAAAAGGCTAGAATCGGGGCAGCTGGAGGCGCTATCGCCCACCCATTTGCCGAGTTCAGGCTTATCATCGTCCCACGCTGCGGTCCCATTGCGCTCGGACACGCAAACCTTGCTTAAGCCATCGCCATCGGAATCGTCATTCGCAGCGCGTCCAAGCGCGGCATTGCCATACGCACCTGCGTTCACAGACGTCGCATAACTCACAAACGAAACCCGTACACGATCGCCTGTTTGCGGCGTAATCAGCGTGTTTGCGGCCGTAATCGCGGCTGATTTGAGATCGACCAGTTTTTGGCCAGACATAGAGCCTGACACATCCAGCATCATCGCCAAATCCAGCTTTGTAACATTTGCCTGGGCTGTTGCCGCGCTCGCAACACTAACGGTTTCGGGAGAAAGGCTTTCGCCGAGCAGAGTTTGAACCGCGCAATTCGACTCGACCTTTACGGTACCGGCGAGGCGATTGACCGTGACCGATGCATCGATACAGGCCACATCACCATGTGTCGTTTTGAGGTTCGCTCTGTAGGAATTCAACGCGATCTCTTCAATGGCTGAGTCGGTCAGCGCGGAATCTTCCATGGCCCTTGCGCCTGCGAGCGACGCTGCATCAATCGACGCTTGTAAGTGCCGATCGGCAGAGATTTGCCGCGCACTGTCAATTGCAAAAGCCGCGACCAACAGGAGGGGTACCAAACACAGTGCAAATAGCATCGCGATGTTGCCGCGTGTATCTTTGGCCCAATTTTTCGTCTCGAATGTGAACATCTTGCTCTGTCCCCAACGCATCAAACCGGCACAATTGCCGAATTCGCGTCTCAGGCGAGCAAGTTACATGCCAACTCGCCTGTTAAGAGTTCAGAAACCAAGATACTCACATGCGGCATGGCAGAAGCGTCAACTCGGTGCAATCCGAGTCCCGTTGAAGCGATCCGCAATGCTGTCGAAAGCGTTCTTAAGATCAGCCTCCGTGGTAGCATTGATATAGTGAGCGCTACTAGATGCACATTCTTGCATCAATCTCTGCGCGTTGGCGGGAGCATCGAATGCAATTGAGAATATGATGATTCCCTGAGCCTTCATGGCTGCGCAAAGTTGTCGTGCTTGTTGAGGGCCTCTCTATTCGACCAGCCAGACGCGCGGGAGAGTTCCGAATTGAACCTGCCTGTCCGCCTCGGATCTGAATGCCACACGCACCGAGACGACAATACGCCTTTGCGGCTGACCAAGCAGGATTGAGCCAATATTTGTACGCCTGGGACAGTGCGATTTGATTGAGACGATCTGTTTCGTTTTCGACAAGTCTATCGTTTCGAGCATACAATTTGGGTTGTTCGAACCGTGTTCCGTCCAAATCTGAAAAACATCGCGAACCTCTTTTTCGACTGCTAGTCTGTCACCGCCGAGCGCAACAACTTTGGCACCCTCGATTGCGGCAGAATCGGAAACCCTTTGGAGAAAACGGAGCGTCTGCCCCTGCTGAGCTGTTCCAACCGCAAGGTCTAAGACGCAGAGCAATGGGAGCAACACACCCAGAAACAGAATTCGGGTTTCCCGATAGGAGCCAATCGAATCGCGCAGCGATGGTCTGCGTTTCCTTTCGTCAGAGGCGAGCGTTGGTTTTATCAATCGCAATGAGCTCATTGCTGAAGACGCAGAGGTTCAGGTTCGAGCGTCTTAGCAATCTGCTTGTAAAGCGGCTCTAATTCGCTGTCAGCGGTCGGCTTGAACAAGCGAGATGAGTCACCCGCACACGTGGATAGGACCACATCTGGACCATTTTCCGCGAGCCATTCTTCGGTGACCCAGCTGAGAGTCGGGTTCTTCACATCGAGCCCGACAACATAAATCGAAACACCGCTGGCAAGAATGTTCTCACACAACGCCATCGCGTCCTGCGCGCTATTGGTGTATTTATATTTAGACCGTCCGAAACTGTCATAGTGGCGATTGAACACGCCATCGGTCATCATCACTATGGCTTTGCGAGATAGTTTGTTCGCATTGTCTCTAGGTTGCGACGCTTCTGGCCAAATCGTGCTCCAATTCGAACTTATGGTATACCATGACCAAGCTAAGCCGAGATGGCCGGCTGTGCCTCTACTTTCGGCGGTCAAATCCGCAATCGCTTTGTTCAGGACCTGAATATCGCTGGTCAGCGGCACGATCACCGGCTCTTCGCAAAAATAGTCGACCGCATCTCCGACATAATGCGAGGTGGTAGGCGCCGCGTCAGTGTTTTTTGACTCGCTGTTCTCGCGATGCGACACGCAAACTTTCTCGCCATCTTCATCATCATCGTTCGTGTCGGCCTTGCCTTGGGCGCGATTGCCATAGACCCCCGCATTCACGGCGACCCCGTATGGCACAAGTGCGATGCGAACGCGCCCATCTGCGTCTTCGGTGATCAAATCACCGATGAGAGTGTTTGCCGCAGCTTTCAGCGAGTCGAGACTATTATTGTCCTCCATAGAATCCGAAACATCGAGCATGAGAGCGACATCTAGCGTCGGTGCTCCACGCTCCGCAAAGGCTGACTTTTCTATCCGCAGATTTGGAGTCTTCGAGAACACGGCGCCGAAGATTTTTGGGATTTGACAATCGACCGAGAGCTCAACGGTGCCGTCGGCGCGATCCATTTCAATTGTTGGAATCGTGCATGATAGGCCCGATCGGCCCCTCTGGTGATTGCTATTGAACGAGGCCAGCATAGCGACCTTAACGTCATCATTGGTTGAGTCTTTTTCTTGCAAGGCCAAGGCACCGCTTATCGTTGCTGCATCAATCGCAGCTTGGATTTGGTGATTGGCAGAGGTCTGACGCGCCGTGTCGATCATGGCGGCGACGATCAGCATCAATGGAAATAGAATTATGGCGAAAATGACCGCGATATTGGCGGTGTCATCGACGCGCAGCTTATGTTCCGCGAAGTGTCTCACGTACGGGCTCCCTCATGCGCTTCTTATGAAGTCGCACTGCGCCCCTAGTACGTGGAGTCAGACCGTAGGCGGCCCGATTTAACGAACCATCATCACCTGCGGCAGAAATTTTGTGTTCGCTATTTACGGTTGCGGTTCTTTCCCATGAACCCAAACAGGTGACCCGCGACTTTGCGCATTTGGATCTCTTCACTGCCTTCCGTGATGCGATAGCGGCGGTGGTGCCGATAGATATGCTCGAACGGTTTATGTCGCGAATAGCCCATGCCGCCATGCACCTGCATAGCGCGGTCTGCAGCGTTGCAACACAAACGGTTCGCTCGGTAGTTGCACATCGACACTTTATCAGACAGTCGCTCGGCCACTTCTGGTTTGGTCATTTGGTCCATTTCCCACGCAGTCTTGAAGATTAGCAAGCGCAGCATCTCGGCTTCTGAGGCCAATTCAACGAGGGGGAATTGAATCGCTTGATTGACCGCAAGCGCTTTCCCAAACGGCTTCCTCGCCTGCGCATAGTCAACGCTTTCATCGATGCAGAACAGCGCCGCGCCGACCGAGCTTGCCGATTGTCGAATCCGGTTTTCATGGACAAAGTGTTGGGCCAACGCCAAGCCCCCTTCGGCTGGCCCGAATAATGCACTCTCGGGCACCCAAACATTGGTTAACGAGACGCGCGGATGATCTGTCGGCATATTGAAGGTCCAAAGATATTCTTCGATTTTCACCCCCGGCGCATCCGCCGGCACCAGTAGACAGCTAATCCCTCGCGCATCGCCGTCATCGCCGCTGGTTCGGACAAAACACATCATATGCGTGGCGACGTGCATGCCCGTGGTCCACATTTTCTCACCATTGATCAGCCAGCCATCAACGCCATCGCGCGTTTCACGCACCGCTGCGGTGTCCATATGTGTTGCATCAGAGCCATGGTCCGGTTCGGTGAGGCCAAATGTTGCGATGAACTTACCATCCAGAGCATCTTGAATGAGGTGTTTTTGTTCTGGTCGAGCGAAGTCGCGTAACATCAGAATTTGCGGATAATTGGCGACGATTGAGTGCTCATTCTGCAGATCGTTGTGCAGGCCCAGTCCTTTGCGTGCCAAATGTTCGCGAATAATCGCCATGGCAAGGTTTGATCCGTCCTGGCCACCATATTCGGAGGGTAGCGCGAAACGAAAATGCCCAGCCTTGTCGGCACGTCTTTTAGCTTCGCGCAGCAATTCTTCCCAATCATGCCGCGGCAATCCGCCATTTTCGAAATCGGTCCGCGCCCATTCGCGGCGATGATCGAAAAACCGCATATTGTCATCTTGTTCCTGAAGCGGGCGAATCTCAGCCTCGATGAAGTCATCAAGAACGGTCAAATAGTCGGCGATGTCCTGCGGAATGTTAAAGTCCATGGGTGACTCCATATGATTGATCAAACCACGATATAAGCCGAGACGCCTGCGGCAATCGGCTTCGTAGCGTCAATCGATTCAACGCCTTCGAAAGCCTCCTGACGTAATCTGACAGGAGATTTCGCACCTGCAGCACATTTTGTGCGCGCTGAACGATTGACTTATTGTTCAGCGATTATATGTTCCTTCCTGTCAGATGAAGACATCGACGCCGGTTATTCACCGATTGAACTGAAAGGTTTCCTCCTATGATCCGCACACTTACCGCAGCCACAGCCGCACTCGCCTTCGCAGGTACCGCTTTCGCAGGCACCGCCTTCACGGCAGAACTCGAATCCCCCATGCCAAAGGCTGAAAAGATCGTCGCAGCAAAGGCCCTTTGGTCTTGTGCCGACACCACCTGCAAAGCCGAACTGGACCGCAAGACGGTTCGAGTCAGCACCTGCAAGAAGGTCGTCAAAGAAGTTGGCAAAGTTTCAGAATTCTCAAATGGGAACGAATCTCTCTCTGCCGAAGACCTAGAGCGTTGTAACGCTGTCGCAAAATCTTAATCGATTTATTCACCTCACTCCCCCTCGATGGGCTACTTTTTCGAAAGTGGCCCTTTTTTTTGTGCAAAGCAGGCAAATACCTGACGCCAGCGTCACGAAAATAGTTTTCTAATTCTCGCCGTGCTGCTTAGAGTGATCGCAAAGATAATATTGGGAGAACTGTATGACGCTAGAATTTGTAAGAACGCCTGACGCGCGGTTCGAAAATTTGCCGGGCTATGATTTCGCGCCCAATTATGTCGACAATCTTCCTGGCTATGAAGGCCTCCGCGTTCATTATCTAGATGAAGGTCCGAAGGACGCAGACCGCACTTTTCTTTGCCTGCACGGACAGCCCAGTTGGTCTTACCTTTATCGGAAGATGCTTCCGGTTTTTGTGGAGAGCGGCGCGCGGGTGATTTGTCCAGATTGGCTCGGATTTGGACGGTCGGACAAACCGACCGAAGACGCTGTCTACACGTTTCACTTCCACCGCAGCATGATGGTGGCTTTGATTGAACATCTGAATTTGAGCAATATCACCCTGGTTTGCCAAGACTGGGGCGGCCTGCTTGGCCTGACCATCCCGATGGATATGCCAGACCGGTTCAGCCGTTTGCTTGTCATGAACACCGCAATTGCGGTTGGGCTTTCGCCCGGCGAAGGATTTGAAGCCTGGCGCGCTTACAATCGCACTCAACCGGATATGGATGTCGCGGCTCTGATGAAGCGTGGCACACCCATCCTAACCGACGCGGAAGCGGCAGCTTATGGCGCACCGTTTGTCGATGTTACTTACAAAGCAGGGGTGCGACGTTTCCCAGACATGGTCATGACCGATCCGGGTATGGAAGGGGTTGATACGTCTAAACGCGCAACAGAATGGTGGCGCAATGAATGGACCGGCGAGAGTTTCATGGCCGTCGGCGCGCAAGACCCTGTGCTAGGCCCGAACCAAATGAGCACATTACGGGCCAACATCAATGGCTGCCCTGAACCTATGATGATCGAAGATGGCGGGCATTTCGTTCAGGAATGGGGCGCTCCCATCGCCCGCGCAGCGCTCTCGCGCTGGGGCGACCTTTAAGCGTCACCAACATCGACAAAGAAAAAAGGCCCAGCCATCCGGCTGGGCCTCTCTCATTTCAATAACCGTCCGGCTTATTGGACGATGATCGTCACTTCCGAACGACGGTTCAGTGGCTCGCGAACACCGTCACGGGTCGCTTTGGCGAGATCATTCTCACCACGGCCATCTGTATCAATGTCGTCAGACGCAATGCCACGCGATTGCAGCGCATCCGACACCACAGCCGCACGACGGGCTGACAGGCGTTGGTTATAAGCTGACGCACCAGATGTGTCGGTGTGACCGACAATCGTGACGCCGCCCGTCGAGCAATCTTCACGGTCGCGAACGTTCGCAATCGCTTGATCGACAACTGCCGCAGCTTGGCTCGTCAGATCCGCGCTATCCCACTCGAAATAGACCACGAACGCTTGGTTCACCGTAGAGCACGGGGCCAGCTCAACCTGCTCTGCCACAGTTGGCGGCGGAGGCGGTGGTGGAGGTGGTGGTGGTGGAGGTGGTGGTGGCGGAGGTGGTGGCGGTGGTGGCGGCGGAGGCGGTGGTGGCGGAGGTGTCGCACCAAACGCGTAACGCAGACCAATCGTGAAGCTGTGATCCTGATAGTCTGCTGCATAATCGACTGTCGACCCGAGTTCGTTCACGCCTGAGAAGTCCAAGTCTTGGATCGACATCAAACGATAACCTGCATCGAGAGTCAGTTTATCAGTCAGATCGAAACCAACGCCAGCAAGCGCTTGAACGGCAAGGCCAGTTTCGGAATCGTTGAAGCCGTTTGCACCGCGCGGGATGCCATCAATTGGCGTACCTGCGCCATCGGTGATGACAGCCGCCAGGTTGCGGGCGCTGGCGCTCAGCTGCGCAGCACCAATACCGGCGCCGAGGTAAGGCTTGACCGCCCCGTCACGGTTGAAATCATAAAGCAGATTGAACATCAGGTCCCAGCTCTGCAGATCACCATCTTCATGCGCGCTGTAAATCACGCTCTGAGTCGGTGTGATGATATCGGTTGGCAATGCAACCGGACCATTACGGCTGCCGCTTACATCCAAAGATCCCTCTTTGTAAGTCAGCCCAGTTTCCAGACGAAAGCCATTGTCGAAACCGTAACCTAGGCCGATCGAACCGAGATAAACATCTTCTGGATCCGAATCACCAGCGAGCGTGAATGGAATACCCGCTTCTGCATCGTGATCCAGTTTGCCTGAATATACGCCGCCAATGTCGGCGCGACCATACCAGCCTTCTTCGGCTTGCGCGAAAAGACTGGTGCTCGCCAAAGCGGTCACAGCTGTTGCGCACATAAGAGTTTTCTTCATACTCTTCCCCTTGTGTCTGCCGTGAGAACACTATTGTTTCACGACCGCAGGAACTTACGGACGATTCCGTAGAGCCCCGAGCCTAAGCGCTTTTTTTTGCAAGCGCGAGGCCGGGCCTCATAGGAATCCCATGAATTCCCGTTTTTTTTACTCCGGCGCGGCGGAATTGCAACATAACTTTGAACATATCTCATTGTCGCCGGGTCTCAAACTGAGTTTGGCTTTGTTTCTGCTCTATTCTCGCCTTTTTTTAATCATTTAGGCTGCGCCCGCGCGCCGTCACCGCCTGTCTGGCCGCCTCTACGCCTGCCGCCGTAACTCCCTCTGCATGGGCGGCGGATCGCTTTACTTCCAGCCTCATTCCGTCTCCAAACGGGGCAGCGAACCCATCGTCAATCACGCGCTTATAGTTGCGCAAAAGCAGCGGATCGCAGGACGCCATTTCTTGCGCCAGTTTGACGGCGGCTGGCAGCAATTCATCGGCCTGATAGACGCGATTGACCAAACCCCAACGCTCGGCCGTTTCGGCATCCAGGAAATTTCCCGAGAAAGACAATTCCTTGGCACGGCTGATTCCGATCAAACGCGAAAGCTTTTGGCTGAGCCCCCAACCGGGCATAATGCCCACGCGTGCATGCGTATCAGCAAACTTGGCATTCTCAGAGGCTAATAACACGTCGCACATCAGCGCGAGTTCAAACCCGCCCGTAATGGCAAAGCCATTGATCGCGCCAATAATCGGCCACGGATAGGCGGCCAAACCCTTGGCCAAATCAAGCTCGCCGCCATCTGCGCCGAGCGCAAAACCCGATTGACCGGCTTCTTTCAAATCTACCCCGGCCGTGAATGCGCGCCCGGCCCCGGTCAAAATAGCGACGCGCACGTCTTCATCTTTTGCGAGTTCGGCAAATGTGTTGACCAGCTCAACCCTTAAGGCCCGGCTCAGCGCGTTTAGCGCGTCCGGACGGTTCATGGTAACAATGGCAACAGGACCATCGCGCTCCACCAGGACAATTGAGTCTGACATTTTAGTCTCCTTATGACTTTTGTCGGGCGCCTTTGTTTAGGCTTCCCCAGAAAGATGTTCCGGCTCCACGCCTTGGCTGCGCACCAGTGAATCCAATTCAGTGCGAAGCGCTTCGAGTTCGCGTTCATCCGTGCCGCGCGCGATCAACGCGACCCCGTGATCATGCAGCGTTTGGAACCATGGATAGGATCCAAGGCTGACATCTGGATGGGCCTCAGCCAATGCGCTCAAAGCTTCAGCTACGTCGCCTTCGCGCAACCCCGCACCGCGTACGGTGATGCTTTGAACGACGGTGCCGGATTCCAACCGGTGTCCGATATCACTCAGCATACCTTCAACAATTTTCGGAACGCCCGCCAACGTGAACACGTTTCCGGTTTGAAAGCCTGGCGCGCCGGATACGGGGTTTTCAATCAATACCGCACCATCCGGAACGCGCGCCATCCGCCGACGCGCGGCCGTAAAGTCAGTGTTCATTTCCTGATAACGCGCTTCCAACAATGCCGCCGCTTCGGGATGTTCGCCAATCCCGACACCAAAGGCAGCGGCGATGGCGTCTGCCGTAATGTCATCATGAGTCGGACCGATTCCACCGGTGGTGAACACATAAGAGTACATGGCGCGCAGCGTATTCACTGCATCGACGATCCGGTCTTGTTCGTCAGGAACAATCCGAACTTCTTTGACCGGAATGCCAAACGGCGCCAAGTATCGCGCGATGGTCTGAGTATTGATGTCGCGTGTGCGGCCGGACAAGAGTTCATCGCCGATCAAACAGATGGCGGCATTAGGGGTGTTCGTCATGGCGCTTGCCTACCGCATTCACGGCGCGTCAGACAACCTCATTCCAACCCAATTGCCGCCTCGTCAGGGACAGATTGCCGTCTATTCTGGCGCCGAGTGGCATGCCAGTGTGAGGCAAAGGAGTGCAAAATGGCCGAGTTTGGTCCGAACGGGTCGGTCTTGTCGAGCGACCAAATGGTCGACACGACCGCGTCGTCTTACACGGTCCCGACCATCACTAAATTCAAGCGTATTGCGCTGGCGAGTTTCTTGTGTGGCATGGCGGCATGCGTATTGGTCACGCTCATCGGCGCGATTCTATTATTCCTCGCGTTTCAAATCGCCGGACTGTTCGGTCGCGATCTCGGTTTGATCTTCGCCGACGATGGCATTTTGCAGGGCATCGGGTTTGCCACACTGATGTCAGCGATGAATTGGTTTTTCGCCTATTTCACCGTCCCAGCAGCCTGGGTCGCGATCGGTTTCTCGCTCGGTCGATTCCCGCGACGCGGAATCGTCCACGCCCAGCCCTATTACCGTTGGGGTGCGATTTGGGGTGCGCTGCTCGTCGGTGGAACGACCGGCATATCATCTTTCATCGTCAGCCAAATGGGCCTCGTTCCCGCCATAAGCGGGTTCTTCATGGGGGCGCTGATCGGTGCAGTGGCAGGGTTGGTCTGCGGCGCGATTTTTCGCGGAATTGTCCGCCCGGCTGAACAGGTTAAGCAGATCCAGATCGACGTGTTCTGATCCTTGACGACGGGTTCAAATTCTCCCACCTGACCCGACATGGCAAAAGCGAACATTCAAATTTGGACCGATGGCGCGTGCAGCGGCAATCCTGGACCTGGCGGTTGGGGCGTTCTGCTCGTTTCCGGGACGCGTCGCAAAGAATTGTATGGGGGTGACGCAGATACCACAAATAATCGAATGGAACTTCAGGCCGCGATCGAAGCCCTAAATGCGCTTAAAAAGCCAAGCGCGGTGACGCTGCACACCGATAGCACTTATGTCAAAGACGGCCTGACCAAATGGATCCATGGCTGGAAAAAGAATGGCTGGAAAACTGCCGCTAAAAAGCCGGTGAAGAATAAAGACCTGTGGCAAGCCTTGGATGAGGCCTGCGCGCGCCACGACATCAAATGGGTGTGGGTCAAAGGTCATGCCGGCGATGAGGGCAATGAGAAAGCTGACGAACTCGCCCGCCGCGGGGCTGAAGAAGCGCGCGGATAACGCGAATGTGAGGCCGCCCGTGCGGTGACGCATGATAAGAGGTCAGCTCATCTTTCAGGAGCTCCTGCCATGCGTCTAATTCTCGCTGCGACCGCCGTCACCTTTTTAACCGCTTGCGGCCAAGCCGAAGTTCCAGCCTCAGAACGTGCCGCCGTCTCAGTCCCCGCCGAAGACACACGTGTCCTCGCCGTGCTGAGCTATGCCGATTGGTGCGGCAGCTGCAAAGCGCTCGACCCGAAAGTCAAAGCCGTCCAGGCGGCCAACGAATTTGATGGCGTCGAGTTTGCGACCATCGACTATACCTCGCGCGATGCGGATGCGTTTTTCAGCGATGCGGACACACTCGGAGTCGGTGACGCGATGCGCGGGCAATTCGCAGACAAAATCAAAACGGGCCGTCTCTATCTCGTCAATCTCGACAGCGGCGAGATCATTTCGACCGTCGACAAGTCGATGGATGAAGCAGCTATCTTAGCGGCCATTACGGACGCAGCCGCACTTTCTTAAGAAAAGTCACTGACCTCTGTCAGTATCCCCTCTCTCCAATCGTCTGGTTGACAGATGCTGCAATCAAGCAGGATCTTTTAACAGACCTCTGGAGGGAGGATTTATTATGGCTAAATTTGTTTTGATGCTGCCCCATGCCCCTAATCGTTACAACAATATCGGTGAAGGTGAATTCATGGACCTGATGAAAGACTATATCGGTTGGGTCGAAGAGATGAGTGCCGCGGGAAAATATGCGAGTGGCGAGAAGCTGCTCGCAGAGGGGGGAAAGATTGTCACCAACAGGTCAGGCTCGATCGAAGTTCATGATGGCCCATTCGCCGAAGTCGCGGAAATCCTCGGCGGGTACATGGTGATCAATGCCGAAGACTATGATGAAGCCGTCGAAATTGCGCGTAGCCACCCGCACATGAAGCACAATGAGACAATCATCATTCGTCAAACTGACCCCGCCGCGGATGACTGATGAGCATCGCATCTGACATTCACAAATTGTTGGACGAAACGGTCCGGCGCGAGCGAGGCTGGTTGATCTCCAGCCTCGTATCGCGCCTTGGCCCTGGAAAAGTCGAGCTGGCTGAAGATGTCGCCCAAGATGCGATCGTCAAAGCGCTCGCAACATGGCCCTATAAAGGGGTTCCAGATAATCCAAGAGCCTGGCTTCGGCGGGTCGCAGGTAATGCTGCAATTGACCGGATCCGCCGTTCAGCCCGCGAACTCGGCATTGAAGACGATTGGGATTTCGCCAGCCCGGAGTCCGACGTGATCACACCGTCCCTCAGCGACCCGGAACTCGATTTGATGGTACTGTGCTGCGACCCGGCTCTGTCGGCGCAGGATCAACTGTTCTTGGCGCTGAAGACGGTTTGCGGGTTCACCGCCGCAGAAACCGCAGCTTTGTTCTTTCTGAAAGAAGATACGCTGTCACAGCGCCTTGCCCGCGCCAAACGACAATTGCGATCGCAATCAGGTGAGTTGGCCCGGTTCCCGACCCGATTCGCTCTGAAGGACCGTCTGCCGCAGCTGCTTAAGATGATCTATTTGATGTTCGCCTGGGGGTATTTGCCGCGCCGCGGAGAGGTCTTGTTCCGCGAAGATGTGTGCCGGGAAGCCATTCGTTTATCAGAAAGCCTATTGGCGCAAACCGACGGTCAAACTGCCGGCCATCATGCGCTACATGCTCTGCTTTTGTTTCAAGCTGCGCGCCTTCCAGCACGTCTTAGCGTAGATGGACGTCTCCTGACGCTGGAACAGCAAGACCGGAGCAAGTGGGACCAGGCACGCGTCTTTGATGGATTTGCGCAGCTACAGGCCGCGCAGTCGAGCCCAGCGCTCACACGTTACCATCTCGAGGCCGGGATCGCCTCTATCCATGCGCGAGCGCCCTCCTGGGCACGCACTGATTGGGCGTCGATTGTTCGGTTCTATACCCTGCTGGATCAGCAAGCCCCTTCCCTCGCCGTTTCGATCAACTTGGCCGTGAGTCAGGTCTATGCTGGCGCGCGCGATCACGCTGAAACTGAGCTCCAAAAAGCTGAAGCTTTCCCCGGGGCGCAAGACCTACCGGGGTATCATCTGGCGCGCGCGAAACTCTTTGAGGCTCGCGGAAACTTGCCGAAAGCCCACGAAGCGCTACGGCGCGCCGCGAAGTGCCGCACGTCCACCCCGGTTGGCGAGCACATCGCACGCCAAGCAGAATTGATCGACGCAGAGCTTTAGCCGTCGAACCGTCCATCTTTGATAATCGCGTCGTAATCCTCGTTGATCTGAGCATAGCGCATATCGATCCCGATCTTCATCGATTCATGCGTGAAGATGTAGAGCCGATTCGCTTCGACGCATTCCGCGACCCAGTCGGCCACTTGGTCGGGATGTAAGCCGCCTTTGATCACCGCGTCCATTTCCTGGAATTGCGGATCTTGTTTGGCCTGTTCCAGTGAGACGGTGTTTGAGGGACGTCCAAAGCCCGTCGTGTGGATATTCGTGGCGACCCAGCCGGGGCACAAAACACTGACCCCGATTTTGTGCGGCATCAGCTCAGCTTTGAGACTCTCAGAATAGCCGACAACTGCATATTTTGTGGCATTATACGGCCCCATGCCGCCGGGCGCGACGTGCCCCGCCATCGAAGCGGTATTGATGAAATGCCCACCTTCACCGTGCGATTGGATCAGCGGTGTGAAGGTCTCGACACCATGGACAACGCCCATCAGATTGATGTCGACAATCCAGCGCCAATCTTCCAATGGGATTTCGCCCGGCTCTCCGCCCAATCCGACGCCGGCATTATTGGCGACGATATGGACTTTGCCAAAGTGCTCGACGGTTTTTTGCGCCGCCTCCTCTATCTGGCCCGCCTCGGCGACATCGCAAACCACGGACGAGACGGCATTGCTGTCCTTGGACAGATCTGCCACAGCCCGCGCCAGGCCGTCCTCGTCCCGGTCCGCGAGCATCACGCTCGCGCCGCGGCGCAGCAGGGTCCGCGCCATAGACAGGCCGAGCCCACTCGCTCCGCCCGTGACAAAGGCCACACGTCCTTGAATCTCGCTCATTGATTATCCTCCAATGGAAACGGCCTGCTAGGAGCGTGCCCCGCAGGCCGTTCGTCAATCTTCTTTGGCTGTCGCTTAGGCGCTGACAGTCCCTTTCATGAACCCGGCCAGGCGCTCATTAATGATCTGATCGGCTTCCGCCATGATCCGGTCGATGAGTTCCTTACAGGTCGGAATATCGTAGATCAGGCCAGCCACCATGCCGCACGACCACGCGCCGGCATCCATGTCGCCTTCCATCATGATTTTCGGATAAATACCCGCAACTTCGTCGATAATGTCTTCGAATTTGAGCTTGTCGCCGAGCATTTTCTCTTTTTCGAGCAGACGCTCAACGCCGGCATTGGTCAGCACGCGTTCTGTGTTGCGCAATGGGCGCATGACCAGGCGCGTGTCGAGCTCAGAAGCCGCGACGATGGCTTGTTTCACGTTCTCATGCACAGGCGCTTCTTTGGTCGCAATGAAGCGCGTCCCCATATTCATGCCCTGCGCGCCCATAGCGAGTGACGCGACCAGAGACCGGCCATCGGCCTGACCACCAGACGAAACGAACGGAATGTCCAGCTCATCGGCGGCGCGCGGCAACAGGATCATGTTTGGAACATCATCCTCGCCTGGGTGACCACCGCACTCAAACCCATCGACGGAAACTGCATCGCAGCCAATATCCTGCGCCTTGAGCGAGTGCCGCACGGACGTACATTTGTGGATCACCTTGATCCCAGCATCCTTGAGGTGCGGCAGCACCTGTTGCGGGTTACGGCCAGCCGTTTCGACCACTTTCACGCCGCCATCAATGACCGCTTTGACGATGGCCGGATAATCGGGCGGGTTAAGCGTCGGCAAGAACGTGATGTTCACGCCGAATGGCTTATCGGTCATATCTCGGCATTTGGCGATCTCATTGGCGAGATCTTCCGGGGTTTTTTGGGTCAGCCCGGTAATAATGCCGAGGCCGCCAGCGTTTGAAACCGCTGCCGCCATTTCAGCGAAGCCCACATAGTGCATTCCACCCTGAATAATCGGGTGCTCAATGCCAAACATCTCGGTGATGGCTGTTTTCATGCGAGTATCCTCCTTGTTCTTGGCCACAATGTCCCTCAAACTGGCTCGAAACAAGTCTGACTTAGGGGAAGCAATATGGGCCTAAAACTGTTTCTACACGGCGTGCCTGATACGCCAACCATGTGGGATCCGCTGATTTCTGAGCTGGGCCTGGCGCCGGACGCCTATCGCGCGCCGGCTATGCCTGGTTTTGTCGCCCCTGCCCCATCCGGATTTGCCTCGACGAAAGAAGCTTATGTCGACTGGTACATTGATGAGATTACCAAAGCCCATGCGGACGCTGGCCCAGTGGATCTGGTTGGGCATGATTGGGGCGCGATCATCACTGTTCGCGTCGCCAGCTTGCGACCGGATCTGATCAATTCCTGGTGTGTCGCAAATGCTCTGCCACACCCGGAATATAAGTGGCATCGCATGGCGCGGATGTGGCAGACCCCCGTTTTGGGTGAGCTGGTCATGGCCGCGACCCGAAAAGAACAGCTCTGTAAGGCGCTACACGCAGCGGGCATTCCTGCCGATCTCGCCTCCACCGAAGCCAGTCATTGGTCGCCGCATATGCGCAAAGCGATTTTGAAACTCTATCGCTCGGCCAAAACGGCAGGCAGCGAATGGTGGGACGATACGCAAAAACTACCCGATCGCGGTCTGGTCTTCTGGGGGGTCGATGATCCGTATGTGCCGACCTGGGTGGCCGATAAGTTCTGCGCCGAAACCGGCGCGCGGCTGGAGAAACAGGACGACACAGGTCATTGGTCCATTATTGAGCGGGCCGATATTCTAGCAGGATTGCTCAAGGAACATTGGGCCTAGGCCTCAAATCCCTGCAAGAAGGCCGACACATTTGCACCCAGCGCGTCGACGGCATAACCGCCTTCCATACAGATGAGGGTCGGTATGTTCAGCGCCGCAATCGCCGCGGCCATTTCGGTATAATCGTCTGTTTCAATGCTGAAAAAGCTGATTGGGTCGCCCGCATAAGTGTCCGCGCCATAAGGGACGATCAGGAGGTCCGGGGCGAAGCTGCGCACGCGGTCCAGCGCCTGGTTTAGCTGCGCCTTATACGCGCTCCAAACTGTCCCTCGGGGCATTGGAAGATTGAGATTGAACCCGGCGCCAGCACCGGAACCCGTCTCATCAGCATGCCCCCAGTAAAACGGATAATCCATATTCGGGTTGGCATGCAGGGACACGGTCAATACATCCTCACGAGTATAGAATATGTCCTGCGTTCCGTTGCCGTGATGATAATCGACATCCAAGACCGCAACGCGCTGGACGCCGCGCGCGCGGGCGCGTTC
This sequence comes from Pseudomonadota bacterium, assembly GCA_039194965.1. Taxonomy (GTDB): domain Bacteria; phylum Pseudomonadota; class Alphaproteobacteria; order Caulobacterales; family Hyphomonadaceae; genus Henriciella. The sequence continues at coordinate 105,467 of JBCCVQ010000016.1, forward strand.
TACGGCGATGGCGGCTGTGTTCAAATAGGAATAGCCGCCCATATAATCTCGCCCAGCATGATGACCTGGTGGCCTGCAAAAGGCGAAAGCGGAATCTGCGCCGTTAAGGACATGTTCGAGCCCTGACAGAGCGCTCTGGACGCTCCAATAGACCGTTTCCCACGTCCCTGCCGCGACCGGTGTGCCGCAATCATAGGCGTACTGGCCAAGCTCAGCATCAATTCGGCGAAGATTGAGGGGACGCCGCCCCGTGACGGGGAAAACATATGGGAAGGCGTCGCCGGCACGACCCGCTGCTGTCCAGTCCGCATGGGCACGCTGCAGGAAGTCGACATAGCCTGCATCATGCACGGCGAGCACCGGGTCCAGGCCGTAATCATTTGGTGAATGGAGGTCGGTTAGCGCAGCCTTGATTGCGTCGACCCGGGCTTGCGACTCAGCATGCGGCACCAGCACTCCGTTTTGCAATTCGAGCGCAGGCGCATGCTTGGACTGATGGTCAGAGAAGAACGCTTTCATACCCCTCGACTAGCATATCCGCCGCCGAGATCGATAGCGCCCTATTCCACCGTAATCGGCGTCCGCGCAATCACTCGCTTATTGTCGAGCACGTAGCGCAGCTCGTATGTACCTGGCTCTTTCGGCGCGCGGATTTCAACCGGGTTTCCTTCGCGTGTGTAGCCATAGTCTCCATAGCGACCGTCATCGGCATCTGGCGCAACAATTGTAATCCAGTCGCGATGATTGCCTGGCCCTGTCCACTCCACGTTGAAACGCTGCTCTGGCGCGACCGTAGCCGGTCCCGTGACACTTGCATCTGCGTCTTCCACGGTGATGGATTTCGCACCAATCACACGCCGCCCGTCGAGCACATAGCGTAACTCATAGGGTCCAGGCTCGACCGGCATTCTGATGGTGACCGGGTTGCCTTCTCGGCTATAGGCATAGTCGCCGTACCGGTTGGGCGCAGCGTCAGGCGCAACCACCGTGATCCAGTCATTCTTGTTAGATCCGCCATCATATTCGATCACCACATCAGACCCGACGACGGCGGTATCTTCAGCGGTCAGTGAGACAACACGCTCGACCACTTCAATCGGCTGCGCGGCGAGCACTTTTTTGCCATCCTGCACATAGCGCAATTCCCATTCACCCGGCTCCAGCGGCATCCGCAACGTCAGAACATCGCCTTCGCGCGTATAGGCATAATCGGTGTAGCGATTGTCGGGCGCGTCGGGGCGCGTAATTGTCAGCCAGTCATTATCGTCGCCCGGGCCGGTCCATCCAATGTCATGATAGGTTCCAACTTCGACTGTGTCCGGCGCATCCATCGCCGCGTCAACCGAGGTTACGGTCAAAGTCCTGACACCAATCACTTCCTGACCGGCTTGGACGTAGCGAAGCTCATATTCGCCCGCCTCAAGCGGGGCGCGAAGCTCCAAGACGTCGCCTTCGCGTGTATAGGCATAGTCCATATACGCCCGCGGCGCCGCATCCGGTAATACGACCGTGATCCAGTCATCATTATATCCCGGCCCGGTCCATGTCACATTGAACAAGGCCCCCGCAGGCACTTCATCCGGCGCCTCTATGCTGGCATCAACCGCCGTGGCTTCAATTTCCAAGCTCGCGAGCACGCGCGCGGGGCGCCCTAAGACATAACGCAGCTCATAGATGCCAGGCTCGGCTGGCATCCGCACCGTCAGCGGATTGCCGCCACGCTCGACATTTTCGTAGGTTTTATAAGAACTTGGGCTGCCATTGAGTTCGGTGATGCCCACCCAGTCGCTTTGGCGTTCCGGTCCAGTCCAGTGCACAATCAGGTCAGAACTTACGGGCGCCGCGCCCTCAGGTTCCGTGCGCAATGTGGCTTCAAAGCTCTGTTCCAGTGCAACGGTGACTGTCTTTTCGATCGCCGTCGCGATCTGGATCCCTTCGGCTGATCCACTCAAGCCCCTCTCTGGCCAATCAACAAAAACATCATAGACCCCAGGCTCGATTTCAACTTCGCTGACGCCAGCCTCACTGATCGCGAAGACTTCCTCGCCCCCGCCAGCTTGAACGACCCGCCAAGACAATCCGGTTTCAATCTCAGGTCCTTGCGCCAAATCAGTCGCGCGCAACACCAACCGGGTGTCTCTGACCGGCTCTTGGCTTGGGACTTCGACCACGGTTTCTTCCAGCGCTTCAGAAAGCTCCTCCGCACTGGACGCATTGAGATAGGTCCCGCCGGTATTCTCGGCCAGACATTGCAATTGTTCCTGGTCGGCTTGCTCGACCACATCAAAGCCGATCACATGCGCGGTAAAGTCGATGCCAGCTTGCTCAAGCGCATTGCCGACGGCGCAAGGGTCGAGATCACACGTCTCGCGTCCATCGCTAACCAGGATCACCGTGGCTTTTGACTCGGTATAACTGAGCTTTTCTGCGGCGAACTGCACCGCGGCGCTGAGCGGGGTTTTGCCTTTGGGATTGATCGCTTCAACGGCGCTCCGTACGGCGTCACGATCAGTACCGACAGCGACCACTTCTTCGATATCGGTGCAATCAGCCTCGCGATTGTGACCATAAGCGACCAGGCCAAGGCGTTGATCTTCCGGCAAGTCATCCATCACTTGCCCAACCACGTCTCGGGCGATGGAGATTTTGGGCTCTCCCTCAATCTGACCCCACATAGAGCCGGATCCATCCAAAACCAGGATCACGTCTTGCTCAGCGATCGCGCTGGGTGTCGTGATGATGCCAGCCATGCCAATAGCAAGAAGACTGGCGCTGATTGCGCGGTGAAACTGTTTCATTTGCGTCCCCTTCTGTCCCAAAGACGTCGCCGCCCCCAGCACTCGATGACGGGAGTATGGCATTTATGGTTAATCAAGGCAAAGAAGGCCGAAACAAAAAAAACCCGGCCACGAGGACCGGGTTTTCGAATTAGGGTGTTGCGTGGACTATTCGTCCATCGCCTCAAGCTCAGCTTCGTGGCGCGCGCGATCGGCGGCGCCGCGGGCATCCTCGTCACGATCGACCAGCTCGATGACGGCGCGCGGGGCGTTGTCACCGTGGCGGAAGCCCGCTTTCAGGACGCGCGTATAGCCGCCATTGCGGTCTTTGTAGCGCTCACCGAAGACTTCAAAGAGCTTCTTCACAGCGGCGTCGTCGCGAACTTTAGAGATGGCCTGACGACGCGCGTGAAGGTCGCCGCGCTTCGCCAGCGTGATCAGCTTGTCCATGAACGGCTTCATCTCTTTGGCTTTCGGCAGAGTCGTGACGATCTGCTCGTGCTCAATCAGAGACGCTGCCATATTGGCAAACATCGCTTTGCGGTGTGAAGCTGTGCGGTTCAGCTTCCGATGGGCCATGCCGTGACGCATTTTAGTCTCCTTGTCTGCCCTCTCGGGCATACATCCTTACAGGTGGTCGTCGTACTTTTTCGCGAGGGCTTCAATATCCTCAGGCGGCCAGTCTGGCACATCCATACCGAGGTGAAGGCCCATGCCGGCCAGTACTTCTTTGATTTCGTTGAGCGACTTGCGGCCGAAGTTCGGGGTGCGGAGCATTTCCGCTTCGGACTTCTGAATGAGGTCGCCAATGTAGACAATATTGTCGTTCTTCAAGCAGTTTGCAGAGCGAACAGACAGTTCCAACTCGTCGACTTTCTTGAGCAGAACCGGGTTGAAACCGAGATCGCTCTCTTCCGTCTGGCTCGAGCTTTCAGACTCAGGCTCATCAAAGGTGATGAAGAGCTGCAGCTGGTCCTGCATGATGCGCGCGGCATAAGCCACAGCATCTTCCGGCGTGATTGAGCCATCAGTTTCGACCGTCAGGGTCAGCTTGTCATAGTCGAGGACCGTGCCTTCGCGGGTGTCTTCAACTGAGTAGCCAACGCGGCGAACGGGCGAGTAGATCGCATCCACAGGGATAAAGCCGATCGGCGCATCTTCCGGACGGTTCTCGGTCGCTGGGACATAGCCTTTGCCCGTCGCAACGGTGAATTCCATGTGCAGATTGGCGCCATCATCCAGCGTACAGATCACGTGATCTGGGTTGAGGATTTTGACGTCGCCTGGCGTTTCGATCTGACCGGCTTTGACTTCGCCTTTGCCAGATGCTTTCAGGATCATCCGCTTTGGCGCGTCAGACACCATATCAACCGCAACCTGCTTCAAGTTGAGGATGATCGTGGTGACGTCTTCACGAACGCCTTGGATCGAAGAAAACTCGTGAACAACACCGTCAATCTGAACGCCGGTAATCGCAGCGCCTTGTAGAGACGACAGCAGAATGCGGCGCAGCGCATTGCCCAGCGTCGTGCCGAAGCCACGCTCGAGCGGCTCGACCACCAGCTTGGCGAGGCGCGTGGCGTCGCGGCCAGCGTCTACAACAGGGCGGTTTGGCCGGATCAGGGCTTTCCAGTTACGGTCGTTGACAATGATGTCTTCGGCTTCGGTCATGCTCAGCCTTCCTATAATTCAGGTCTAATACGGACTATACGCGGCGGCGCTTTGGCGGGCGGCAGCCATTGTGTGGGATCGGCGTGGTGTCACGGATCGCGGTCACAGTCAGGCCAGCGGCTTGCAAAGCGCGCAATGCACTCTCACGGCCTGAACCAGGTCCGCGAACATTGACCTCAACGGTCTGCATACCATGTTCCATGGCTTTCTTTGCCGCGTCCTCGGCTGCGACCTGCGCGGCATAAGGCGTCGACTTACGAGATCCTTTAAAGCCCATCGCGCCCGCAGAAGACCAAGAAATGGCATTCCCTTGCGCGTCTGAGATGGTGATCATCGTGTTGTTGAAGCTAGAATTAACATGCACAACGCCGGAAGTGATATTCTTCCGGGCGCGGCGTGCTACGCGAGTTGTCTGACGGGCCATCTCTCGAAGATCCTATTTCTTCTTGCCGGCAATCGGCTTCGCAGGACCTTTGCGGGTCCGCGCGTTTGTGTGCGTACGCTGGCCGCGAACCGGCAAGCGCTTACGATGGCGAAGACCACGATAGCAACCAAGGTCCATAAGACGCTTGATGTTCATAGAAACTTCACGGCGAAGGTCACCTTCCACCATGTAGTCGCTGTCGATGGTTTCGCGAATTTTGATAACTTCTGCATCTGACAGATCCGCCACGCGGCGTTCTGGAGTGATGCCGATCTTTTCACAGATCTCGTCGGCTTTGGCTGGGCCAATGCCATGAATATAGCGCAGCGCGATCGGAACGCGCTTGTTCGTCGGTATATTGACGCCTGCAATACGGGCCAAAGCCAGTCTCCTAATAGTCCAAAAAGAAAGCCGCAGTTCGCACAGCAAAAACACCGCTGCACGCTTGCAGACTCAGCCTCTTAACGAAGTGCGTCGTTATAGACGCAACAATTGGTACGTCAACCACTGAATCAGCGGTTCACGCAGTCTTATACCGCCTCTTTCAAAGCAGCATCGATTCCACCGCTAACCTCGTCGATTGAGGCCATGCCGTCAACCTCACGCAGAATCCCGCGTTCGGCATAGATCGGCACCAATGGCGCGGTATCGGCATTATACTTTTCCAGTCGAACCGAGAAGGTTTCCGGATTGTCGTCCTTTCGCCCCTGCTCCTCAAACCGCTTGGTCACACGCGCCAAAAGAGCTTCTTCATCGACCACGAGACGAATGACACAATCAACTTGTGATCCGCGGCTCTTGAGCAGGTCGTCAAGCGCGTCTGCCTGACCGACGGTGCGCGGGAAGCCATCATAGATGAATCCAGCGGCGCCTTCATTCTGATTGAGTTGATCGTCGATCAAAGCAATCACGATTTCATCCGAAACCAGAGCTCCTGATTCGAGAATCGATTTGACCTTGTTGCCGAGCTCCGAACCGGACGCGACGGCTGCGCGCAGCATGTCGCCGGTTGAGAGTTGAATATAGCCACGTTCTGCGACGAGTTTCTTTGCCTGCGTGCCTTTACCAGCTGCCGGCGGTCCAAACAGGATCAGGTTCATTTCTTACGCTTGCCTCCCAGCCGCGATTTCTTGATCAACCCTTCATATTGATGGGCAATCAAGTGTGATTGTATCTGAGTCACTGTATCCATTGTGACTGAGACGACAATAAGCAAGCTTGTCCCACCTATGTAAAACGGAATTCCCGGTACGTAACGTCGGAGCACTTCTGGCATGAGACAGACAAAGACCAGGTAGATCGCACCGATCGTGGTCAGACGCGTCAGCACATAATCAAAGTATGCGGCTGTGTTGCGACCCGGGCGGATGCCGGGAACGAAGCCGCCATACTTGCGCAGATTGTCAGCCGTCTCTTCCGGATTGAACATGATCGAGGTGTAGAAGAAGGTGAAGAAGGCCACCAACACACCGTAAGTGATAATATAGGTCCAGCTGCCAGGTGAGAATGCCGTGGCCATCCAAGCGACGAAACCGCCATCCGCGGCCTGGTCGGCAGCGACCGCCGTATTGCCGCCAAGGATGCCAACCGCTGTCAGCGGCAGCATCAGGATCGCAATCGCGAAGATTGGCGGGATAACACCGGACGTGTTCAGCTTCAGCGGCATGAACGAGCTTTGCCCCTGAGCCGCCTGGTTGGCCGCCTGTTGGCGCTTCGGATACTGGATCAGGACCCGGCGCTGCGAGCGCTCGATGAAGACGATGAAGACGGTCAACGCGATGACGAGCGCGGCAACGCCGAGGACGAAGACAACGTTGATGCCCTGCTCTCGCGAGCCGCTAAACAAGTTGAAGATCGCACGCGGCATCTCTGCAATAATGCCAGCGAAAATGATCAGCGAGATACCGTTACCGACGCCGCGGGCGGTGATTTGCTCACCCATCCACATCAGGAACATGGTACCGCCAGTGAACGTGGTCACCGCGGTCAACACGAAGAACCATTGTGGCAGGCCGTCATAAGCCGCGCCAGAGAGGCCCATAGAGATCCCGAAAGACTGCACAATCGCGAATGCGAGCGTCAGATAACGGGTATACTGGTTGATCTGCTTGCGGCCAGATTCGCCTTCTTTCTTGAGCTTCTCCAAAGACGGCACAGACGAGGTCATCATCTGAATGATGATTGAGGCCGTAATGTACGGCATCACGTTGAGCGCGAAGATACTCATCCGCTCAATCGCGCCGCCAGCAAACATGTTCATATTGCCGAGCATGCCGCCAGATTGGCTCTCGAACAGTTGCGCGAATTGGGCCGGGTCAATGCCGGGCAATGGGATATAAGTCCCGAGCCGGTACAGGAACAGCACAAACAGGGTGAACAGGATGCGGTTCTGCAAATCCTTCGCTTTTGCAAAGGTCCCGAAATTCATGTTCCGCGCGAGTTGTTCAGCAGCAGTGGCCAAGGGGGACTCCTTCTCCCGGAAATGCGTTCGCCGCCAAGATTGGCGGCGAAAGCTCATTTGTGAAGACGTTTGGTGGAAAAAGCTAGAAGATTATTCTGCTTTTTCTGTCGGGACAGGTCCGGTAATTGTGACCTTTCCACCCGCCTTTTCGATCGCTTCAACCGCTGCTTTGCTTGCGCCTGTGACCGTGATTTTCACTTTCTTTGGCGCGTCGCCCTTTGCCAGGAGACGTACACCGTCTTTCAGACGACGGATAACGCCAGTCGCAACGAGATCGGCTTCGGTGATCTCTTTCTTAGTGTCGAGTTTGCCCGCTTCGATGGCCTTAGACAGGATGCCAAGGTTCAGCCAAGCGTGGTTCTTCGAGTTGCGGGCTGTGAAGCCGCGCTTTGGCAGACGCATATAGATTGGCATCTGACCGCCCTCGAAGCCATTAATGGCAACGCCAGAACGTGACTTTTGACCTTTGACCCCGCGGCCACCGGTCTTGCCTTTGCCTGAGCCAACGCCGCGACCGACACGATGACGGTTCTTGGTCGACCCAGCTGCAGGAGAGAGTTCGTTGAGTTTCATG
>JBCCVQ010000017.1:0-93310 GCA_039194965.1 Pseudomonadota bacterium
CAATGCGCCCGAGGCCGACTTGATCGGACTCTCTTTCATCTATGGCGGATATCACCGCATCGCCATGTGCGCGTCGCGCGGCGCGGCCGGGTTCACAATCTATGATGATCAACATTGGGCCCTGGATGGAACGGATCTGTATTACGGCGACGTGCTCGGCACCCAGGTGCCATTGATCGGGTATGAAAATGACGGATGTCCCATTCGATTTGGAACAGATGGCTTGCCCAAACCGGATGGCGGGCTCGGCGTGCCTCAGAATTTGGAGATAATCGGCATCGCCCCGGCCACACTCGCCGAAAGTGATCGCAGCCCATACCCAAAAATGATCCCTCAAGAAGAGTCTGAGATCCGGGCACGAATGGCCTATGGCGCTGATGACTCTGAAACGATTGAAAGGCTTATGCGTGGGCATTCAGTGCTCGCCAGCTTCAAACGCGGCAAAGGCGAGGTGTTTAATAGCGGCACGACAGAATGGGTTCACGGTCTGGGTGCCAAGGACCCGTTCGTGGAGCAGATCACACACAATGTCCTCGCGCGATTTAGCATGCAGCGAAAGACTTCAGTTTCGGATACGGGAGAGACAGCATGACCAAGTTCGCAGGACGCACAGTTTTTATCTCCGGCGCTGGTTCGGGGATCGGCTATCAGACGGCTTTGCACTTCGCGAAAGCGGGCGCGCGTATCGTCGCGACGGATATTCAGCAATCAGGACTTGATGCATTGAGACAGGAGATTGAGCAAAGCGGCGGAGCCTGCCGTACCGCGATATTGAATGTGACGGACGAAAGTGCGACCGAGGTGCTCGTTGAAGAGTTGCAGGCTTCGCAATGCCTGCCGGACATCGCCGTGAACAATGCGGGCATTGTATATGTGATGCCTTTCCTGGAGACTGAAACGGAGGTGTGGCGAAAGACCTTAGACGTGAACGTGATGGGTGTTGTAATTGGCTCACAGGTGTTCGCTCAGGCCTGGCAAAAGGCCGGGATCAAAGGTCATTTGGTCAATGTTTCATCCATGGTCTCGGTTATGCCACAACCATCGCTTTCGGCCTATGTGGCAAGCAAGTACGCCGTAGAAGGCATGTGCGAGTCGCTCGCCATCGAATTGAAAGCGCTTGGTATTGATGTGACCTGCATTCACCCTGGCGTGATCAACACGCCGATTATCGGAAACCCGAGCATGGTGAAAATGTCAGAGGCCCAGTTCGAAGCGCTCAAGCATCATTACGAAACTGACGGCATTTCGCCAGCCGAGGTCGGAAAGGCCATCGTTGAGGCAACTTATCGAAAGAAAACGAACGCCTTCATCGGACCTCAAACTGGAATTGCAGTACTCATGAAGCGGTTCCTGCCGCGGACATGGTTTCGCGCGCTGATCGAAAACACGGCACGACGGATTGGCTATATTCCCCGCTAATCCGGGCGTGGGGAGCTCGACTAATTTTGTCCGAAAATGATCCCTGTTTGTCCAGTCGTGACCTCGTTCGCCGGTGCGAGCCGTTTAGACTGAACACAGATATTCGATGAAAGGAAACACTATGAATACGCCTGAAACAAACGTCGCGTTTTTCCAAGAACTACCATCACCGACATCGCCAGAAATCGAACTGATGCGTCCGCATTTCGCCGATGATTTCAAATGGCACTATTTCAATGAAGGCCTCCCAGAATTGAACAAAACCTATCATGGGTTCGATGGTTGGATGCACTTCTTCCAAGACCTGGCCCAGATCACAGGCGGGTCATTCAATGTTGGCATGAAGACGATCTATCCAATCGGGACCGAGCTGGTGGTTGTTCATGCGCTTCCAAATATGACGCTTGATGGCATGAGCTTGGAGACAGATGCAGCCGTTGTCTGGCGTATCGTTGATGGAAAAATTGCAGAGGCCTGGGATATTCCTGGATTGAATTCTGCGATCCGTCCTCAGGTAATCGAGCAGTCGCAAGCTGGCGAACTCGTGTAAGTTATTGAGATTACGGATTGAAGGGAGATGGATGCGATATGAAGAATACGAAGGATCTTGATCTGCGAGCGCGGGCACAATCGGTCTTACCCGATGGGGTGTATGGTCATGAATCGACCCGGCTACTGCCAGCGAGTTATCCGCAATTCTTCTCTCGCGGCGAAGGCGCCTTTATTTGGGACGCGGATGGCAACAAGTATCTAGATTTCATGTGCGCCTACGGACCGAACCTCCTAGGATATGGAGATGCGCGTGTCGATGAAGTCGCCAGAGCGCAACTCGCGCGAGGCGATACGCTAACGGGGCCAACTGCGTTAATGGTCGAACTCGCAGAGAAGCTTGTCGGAATGGTGTCGCATGCGGATTGGGCTATGTTCTGTAAGAACGGCACCGATGCGACGACGATGGCGAAAACGGTAGCACGGGCGCAAACCGGCAAGCGGATTATCCTTGTCGCCGATGGCGCTTATCATGGGGCGGCGCCTTGGTGCACACCATTGCCGGCGGGAGTGATTGAAGAAGATCGCGCTCACATTCAAAAATACGCTTATAATGATGTGGAGAGTTTAGAAGCCGCCGTTGAGTCAGCTGGTGATGACCTGGCGGCGATTTTTGCGTCGCCATTCAAGCATGATGCCTTCACCGATCAAGAATTGCCGGATCCCGATTATGCAAACAGAGCTCGCCAGCTTTGCGACAGTACTGGCGCGATGCTGATCGTCGATGATGTTCGCGCCGGTTTCCGTCTGACGCGGGACTGCACATGGGAGCTCTTGGGCGTTCAACCAGATCTGAGCACTTGGGGAAAGAGTTTTGCAAACGGGCATCCGATTTCCGCCTTGCTTGGCGCCAACGCTGCACGAGACGGTGCAAGCGCCATCTATGCAACAGGTTCATTCTGGTTTTCCGCGGTCCCCATGGCAGCGGCGATCAAAACCTTGGAGATCCTCCAGACCACAGATTATCTTGAGCAATCTGAGCGACTCGGCCAAATGTTCCGAGACGGTCTTACCCGCGTGTCGGCGTCTCATGACTTCCGTTTGCGTCAAACCGGGCCGGTTCAAATGCCGCTCATCTTATTTGAAGATGATCCCGATTTCCGCTTCGGGTTTGCCTGGGGAGAGGAGATGATCAAGCGAGGAGTGTATATGCACCCATGGCACAATATGTTCCTGTGTGCGGCGATGACAGAAGCTGACATCGACTTCGCTTTAAAGGCAGCTGACGGAGCGCTCGGTGCGGTAAGAGAAAAATCCGCCGAGATTGTCCCACATCCCACCGTTCGAGCAATGCTGCATGCCTAGGGTCTTGGCTTCTGTATTGCGAGCAAAAGGAGACATAAGCTCAGAGGCGGGAAACGCCCTAAGTCGGTCGCTCAAATGCGCGGAAAAGTTCTTTAGCCGATTCAACATCCTCTCGGGTGATACCAAACCGAAATATCACCATTTGATAGATAAGCTGGCATCCAGCCTTCGAAGATAGTTTTTCGAGGACGCCTATGATTTTCGCACGGCTCCTGATCAAGGATCCTGATTTTGATCCAATCATCTTCGCCAACCTCGTCAGAAAGCGTTCTCGTTTCAAGAATCTCGACGCTAGGAACCCAACCCGGATACGGGCGGATCGCATTCTGCATTTCAGGGGTAATCTTTAGAGGACTTGTTTCTCCGCCCGCCGATGACGCGGCGAGAAATTCATTTTGGGTAACGTACGCCAAACGGCCTTCGATCAGCGATAAATAGGATGAGAAACGATCGACGTTTTCCATGAGAAGCCAGACAAAGTCGTCTTTTAGCTTCACTCGCACCCAATTCCCGGTTTTTCCGTAAACAACTAACTGTTGATACTCGTAAGACGTCTCATGAAGCAGGAAATCTCCCGGCACCAATGAAATCACTTCGATCAAACGCTCATCCTGATTGATGGCAGGTCGCTCTTTCAAAATCGAGTAGGGTCGCGGCGGCGCCGTTAGGAAGAGGTCGCTTTCTCCCCAATATCCGAGATCGGCATAACGTTCAGAGATATCCAGCGTGCCAATAAATTTGGGTTCGCTTACAGCAGCGTTGATCTGTGCGGCCAACAAAAGCGCGACGACGAATATTTTCAGAGTCCAATTCATAAAATGATGCCTAGTCTGTTTCAGCGAAATCACGATACTACGAATTTGAGAGCAGATTATTATGGCGAAAGATCAAATCTCGTAGAACCGTGTGTTAGCGACTTGAACTCGACCCAGAACAGCCGCTCGGTGTTTCTCAAATGCGAGCAAAAGCAGACATAAGAATTTCTGATTGTGGCTGATATCGTCATCGATCCGATTCACACCAGTTCGGCCTGCTCTCAATCTCCGTTCCGTCCTCGTGGCGCCACGACTTCAAATATCCGGCTTCGGACGCTGTGAATGCCAAGTCGACATCATCGACTGCAATATCAACGAGATGACGTTTGCGAGCTGTCCGATCACGGCCGTATGCGGCGGTGATCTTAACTGCCCCAGTTTTAGTCAGCTCTTCGACAAAGCGCTCAGCCATTCTACCCAGCTCTCGTTCTTGCTCGCACTTCGCAGCTCCGACCGCGGCGCCTACGCCTCCGGTCTCCGGTGCATCCCAGTCCTTCACACGAAAGTCTATATCAAAGGGATGACCTTCAAATCGTAGCCTCCCGCTATCACCATCATCCCATTCAATTTCAGAAACTGGCGGAAACCCCCCGTCGCTGAGTGAAGGCAACTCCACATTGGCGACTGCCGTTCCCCAGAGAGCATATCCGGTGCCCAAGCCGAGTGCGAGACCAAAGATAAGTACAAAAAGCGACTTCATTTTTTATTTCACTCGATTTGTGGGCGTTGCAGTATGGTTAACAAGAGTTTAACATTTCGCTCATCGATGAAGTACCCATCAGGAGAAATAGGCGATGGCGGATGGACTAAGTGGACTGAATGGATTTAGGGCAGCCGCTTCCATCTCAAATCTAGGCACACTTTTTCACGCTAATCGTTATGAGATTCCTCCTTATCAAAGAGACTATTGTTGGAAGAATGAACACGTCAAAACGCTCCTCATGGACCTGTTCGAAGCATTTGACTCCGCCGGCCCGGTGCACGACGGACTCGTTCCAGATTACTTTTTGGGCGCAATCGTCACTCAGAAAAACGAAAGACCTGTAGCTGACAAAATTGTTGACGGACAACAGAGGCTAACCACACTTCTCATTTTGTTGGCGATCTTAGCCTTGCACGGATCACGGAAGACACGCGCTTCCGCGTTGGAGCTCATTTATCGGCCCGACGAAGGAGACTTCGGGACGTTCGTAATTGACGTGCATGAATTCAATCTTCACTTACGACGCTTATTGCATGCCGAAGATGGAAGTGGGGACTTTCCGGCTCGCGTACCGATTTCCGAAAGGTATAAGTCATCTGCTGTTCAAGCGTTTGAAGCGGCATTTTCTCTTTGCAATGAACTCGTTCTAGAAGAGCTCGCCGAAATCACCGCATCTGACTCTAATGAGCCAGACAGCATAGACACTGAGAGAATAGACCTCTTTTTCAGCTGGTTGATCGATCGCGTTTATCTGGCTCATATTTATGACGCCGAAGACGAGCAGTGCGTATTCGATCGTATGAATACTCGTGGCCTTCAACTTTCAGATGGTCAGAAATTCCTTTCGCGCGTTCTCGCAAGAGAGGGAGAGGAGCCGAGGGACTGGAGAGCTTCGAGAGAAAAGGCTCTAAAGTCCATAAATAGGAACTGTTCGGGAAATCCGTCCGTTAGGAACGGACTTGATGCCGAGAAGCGATTGCTCAGTGGATTTCTGATCGCCAAGAAGCTCGATCTGAGCGTTGTGAACGCCCAAACAATCAGGGAAGCAAAAGCGCTCCAAACAAATCCATATAACTGGATGCTTAGCGCCGAAAACTCTGCATTGATCGTGAAGCACCATGGATCTGCATATCAGTTTCTTCGAAAAGAGTATTTCAGTTTTCCGGCTAGAACAGCGAAACCTTATAGCTTTTTCAATCGACACGACGCGGACAACGCGGGCTTTTTCCACGCCTCAATTGTGAAACTCCCATTTGTCGATGCAGCGATTGCCGCGGCTGTTACGGCACTGCCTAAAAACAAAACCAAAGAGCGCTTGAAAGCTCTCTCAGACTTCTTTGACGTTTTAGCCTTTTATCGGTGCTGGGCCCCAAACAAGGTTACCCCTCGCTATTTGGACGAACGCGTTCTTCGCGCGACCCATGTCTTGAGCAGCAAGCCGTATCAGTCAATTCGGGCAGAGCTATTCGAACTCGTTCACGAACTACCGGGCATCGCGGTCGTTTCCGCACCTCAAAGGACGCAAAGTAACGCTAGATGGATGCGTTACATCTTGGCACGAATGGAAATTTACTTGTCGCGCTGCATTGTTGGTCCACGAGCGAGAGTAAGTGAATCGCCACTAATTACAAAAGGGAGTAGCGCGCACGAGCTGGAGCATATTCTCTCTAAGAATATTCGAGACTGGGGGCACATTGTCGGGAACGACCCGACAAAAATGGAAGAACTACGCCAGCGATTTGGTGCTCTTAGTATCTTACCAAAAGACAAGAATAGAGCGGCTTCCAACCTGCCATTTGAAGATAGGCTAGAGGTCTACAAAGATGCCGGTTGGCTGAGCAAAGTCCTTTTGGTCGATTTCTATAATGGCGGCGGCACCAGATTGGTAGGATCTCATAAGGATTGTCCTGAATTCGGATTTAGACCCTGGCATCAAATTTCAATCGAACAGGTAACTGCTAGAGAACAAGCCATGGTTGGATTAGCCGATAGGATTTGGTCGACCGGCAACATCGTGCGGCATTAGTCCGGATCTCGCCGAAGGAAAGCCCCCATTTTGAGGTTTCCGTAAGGTCCCATCCCCCAATATTGTCGCGAAGTAACGCTAAAAAAACCTTTATTTCCCAATTTATCGCACATATATGGGAAATTAGATAACTGGATACCTCATGCCCGAAGACGCAAAATCTCCGTTTAGCGGTATAGCTCCGGATTCGGTGCCGTTGCCGCAAACCCCGCTCACGGGGGTTCTCGCGCAAATTCGCTTTCCCGAAGTGTTTTCGGTTGCCAAAAAGGAATTTGTGGCTGATTTCCAAGAGCAGATACGCGGTGAATACCCGCGTAGTCAGGAAGAACAGAGCGTCATCATCAAAGTTGGAGTTGGTGGCGCCGATCAGAGAACGACCCCAAACTGGCGGTTCTTTGACGCTGGGATGCAATGGCGAATCTCGCTCACAACAGAGTTTGTTTCGATCGAGACGCGCGCGTACAAGGATCGCAAAGACTTTGCCGATCGAATAGGCCGCATTCTAGAAGCAGTCGCCCGAACCATTGAGCCGAGCGGCGCGGTGCGGATTGGAGTTCGATTTGTCGATCGTATTCCAAGCGAGTTGCTCTCTTCACTTGATCGTTATGTCCACCCTCAAATTCTAGGCTTTAGCGACCCGGCCCACCAGGGGGAGCTTGAACGTAGCATGCACGAATCGCTCTTTAATGTTGAAGAAGGAAAACTTCTCGCAAGATGGGGCATGATGCCAGGACAGCAAAGTCATGACCCAGAGATGCTGCCACCGATCGATGATCGATCTTGGTTTTTAGACACAGACGTATTCCAGGAGTTTAATGAAATGCTCGCTTTTGATGCCAAAGACCTTCAAGCTCGATCTTATCAGCTAGCAAGCCGCGCTTATGCCTTCTTTCGAGCCGTGACAACTAAGGAGCTGCTCTCGGTGTACGGCGGCGAGGTCTGATTATGAGCGCCGTTTCAGCCGCCCTGTTCAACGCGAGCCTTGCCGCTTCAGCCTCCACGTTCACGCCCCAGTTCGTAGATCAAGACCCTTGGACGAACGAGCCTGGAATAGTGATTATTGATCACATTCGCGGCGGATTTACATCGGAGGTTTCGTCGGCAGATGGCGAGCACTCTCTTGTTCGCCTATCGCCTCATTTAAGAGCGTTAGAAGTTACAACAGCTTCGCAGCCGACGCTCTCGCTCGATGTATTTGAAGAAATCATCTCTCAATTGCACGCGCATCAAAGAAGTAAGTCGGTGCGCGTTGATTGTCCGGTTGAGAACGTAAATGAGATCAGACGCTTGACGGGCTTGAGCTGGAATCAGCTCGCCCATCTGTTGGAGGTAGATCGCAGGTCAATTTATAACTGGCTCCAAGGTGGAATTGTTCGCGATCGCAATGCGGATCGCATTGCAAAGCTCTTATCTTCTATTCGTTACATCGACGAGGGATCGATAGAGGAAAATCAAGAAAAGCTCTTCGACGTCTATGACGGAGATCTATCAATCTATGAGCTCCTGCATCAAGCTAGGTTTGATGATCGTCATATGATGAGCCAGTTTGGGAAGGGGCGGAAAACAGCGAGCTGGGCTCCTCAAGATAGGTCTTTTGTCCGTGACTACGGCTTGTCAATTTCCGAAGGAATATCCGAAATCGACGATGAAAGCACTTCAATCCAGAGCGGCCTTTCCACAAATTCGACTTCGTTCCATTCAAAGAAGCGCAAGGCGAGAAAGGTCTAATGCCCCGTGATAGACGAAGACTTATCGCTTGGCTCTTGGCAGCAAGGCGACTTCGCTTTGGAGGTCGGAGGATTTGTCTTTGTTGCTCGACCGGATGAAGACGATCTCCTCGAAGACGCTGACCAAAAACTAGCTGTTCGCGAAACTGAGGACGAAATTGTTGGAGCGGTCATTGTCTCGCAAACTTGTGATATTGTGCGCCTGCGCGGGACAATGGATGTCGTACAGATCTGCCCACTTGTTTCCAGATCGCAAGCCGAGCAGAAAGAGATCGCAAAAGGCCGGCGTCCTTCTCTTGCGATCATAGGGAACAGTCCTCCTGGCACCTATGCGGATCTCAGCCGTATTATGTCTGTCACCAAAGACTTGTTGATTTCATGGCAGCGCCATTCAGGCTTTGACGATGCAAAGTCTCGTTTAAAGTTTGCCGCGGCGCTTGAGCGAAAATTTGGCCGCTTTGCTTTTCCCGATGATTTCAACGCGTCTATGGTCGATTTTCAAAAACGCGTTTGGAGTAAGCACGACAAAAAGTCTGACCTCGGTGCCATCTATCGCTCTATTCGCCAAATACGGTTCCGATCTGCACCCGATTGGACCGCAGAGCGAAAGGAGATTGCAATAATCGCGATCTTAGAAGAGCCCGATGCAGTCGAGGCGGAACGGGACACCATCAAAAAAGAACTTGAAGCCCAAATCGACAAAATTGAGTTTTCAGATGGTTATCGATGGAGCCACCCGAAATTCGTTCTGCTCTCACTTTCTGAGCTCAATGCACAGGAGCTACTAGAGAGTCAGCCAGCCGATTTCGATTTCTTAAGTCAATGAAGGCAACATAGGTTCTGACACCGATTGCGAGGCAGTGCTTCAATCGGAACGTAGCCCGAGAGACATACTCGCTAAACACTACACACATTACTACCTCTTAAATTAGGTGCTTTAATTATCGAGATCGATGCCCTGCTAATGTCCGGTATTAGGAACTTGTAGTCCTCGAGGTTTATTTCGGGTTATGGGATAAGGCCATCGCTCACACGCAACTCACACGCGACGCAGCTCACTCGAGTGGGTTTAATGTGAGACTATGAGGCCGTGTTTTTTCTTCATGACTGTTTTTGTTGAATTTAGTGCTTTCGTGTTTTTGTTGGTCCGGATTGAAAATCCGCGTGTCGGTGGTTCAAATCCGCCCCCGGGCACCACGTCCTTGTTGCTGTTTCAGAATATTTGGACCCACCTTATACCATCCAAAATGGGTCAAAAAGCGAGCCGAGTGTAGGCTCGCTTTTCTAGATTATTGGATCGATCAGAACGTCTTAGTGACCTGAACGAAGCCTGTGCGACCGCGCAGATCGTATCCAGCAGCGAGCGGTACTTGGCCTCGGCGTTGAATTCCGTCTGAGATGATCGGCGGGTGTTCGTCGAAGATGTTCTGAATGCCAGCCGTGATTTGCAACGTGTCTCCTGTCCAGCGCACACTGGCATCGTGATAGAGCGTTTGTTCGGCTTTGCGATCGGCAATCCCATCAATGCCCTGATAGGTGATCTCAGAATCCGCAAACAGCGTGCTGTCGGTGGCATCGAAGTAACTCATAAACCAGGAATATCGGAAATCCCCGCGGTCGAGCGTTAGTCTTGTATTCCAAACCCATTCTGGATCGCCGATCGTGCCATTGAAATCTTCGACATCAAAACCATCCTCTTCGGACGTGTCGAAGAGCTGCAACGTATCGGTGTCGGTATAGGTTGCTTGGCCTTCAAACGTGATATCACCAAAGTTGAACCCTTGCTCATACCTCAGCGTGAGATCGACGCCGCTGGTTTTTTGGCTGTTTACATTGACGTATATGTCTCTGACGCTTGTAATGCCGAATGGCTCCGTCGCGTCGCTCCCATTGCGTTCTAACAGGTCGCAAAAACTGTTTGGGAAATTGTCGGCAATGTAACACGCTGTGACAACGGTTGCCGCATCCAATTGCGCGATCTGATTGTCGATCTCGATATTGAAGTAATCGATGGCGATCGAAACATTCAGGAAGCTGGGTGTAAAAACAATTCCAAAGGTTTCAGCATCTGACGTTTCAGGGCTCAAACTCGACCCGCCGCCTTCTGAGAAAATCGTCGCGGACGATGCCGTGGGAGAATAGTCCTCGGGAATGCCTAAGCCACCGCAATTTATGCGTAGATTTTCATTGCTCGACTCGCCCCAATCGACACAAGGGTCGATCGCTACTTGGGTAAGGAAGCCAGTCGTGGAGCCCAGAAACGTTTCGAAAAGCGCCGGGGCGCGATAAGTGGTCCCTTTTGTGGCGCGCAATCTGAGATCGGGAGTGATCTGCCAATTGCCTTGCGCTTTCCAAACATCGCCCGTGCCATACGTGGCGTAGTTGAACGTCCGCGCGGATAGGTTAACCGACAATTCTTCAATGGACGGCAAGGCTTTCAAAAGTGGGATTTCCACCTCGCCAAACATCTCGAACACATCTTCTTCACCGACAGTCGGTAGAGCCGAAGAAGAGCCCCAAATATTGCCCTCGACCGAATTCTCGCTGGGTTGGTCATCAATCGAGTATTTTCGACCCTCGATGCCGAGCGCCAATAGGACGTCGCCGGCGGGTAGCTCGAACACGGGACCAGAGGTGACAAATTGCGCAACGGTCTGCTCATAGACGGTATTGCCTGTTTCTATGGACTGCACCAGATCATACCAAGACGTATCGGTGCCATCGAGAAAGCCTGGATCGGTTGGGTCATAGGCGGGCGCAATGTCGGTTTCGAACACATCGCCGGAAAGATCACGCGGGATGGCATTGCCGGTATAGTCACCGTCGGACTTGCTGTAGGACAAATCCAGCGCCCAGACCCATTCATCAAGTGCGTCTATTTGATTGAATGAGCCTTCAATGGTCGATGCCGCGGACAGATAATCGATCGTGACCTCTGAGTTAGCTGGGAAGACCGTTACGGGGCGGGCTAGGGTGCCGAATCCATTCTCGTAAGGCGTGCTATAAGAGTATCCAACACTATCGCCTCCGATGAATGGGAAGAATTGCCGCCACCCTTCGGATTCGGTTTTACGTTGGGTGTAGAGAAATTCACCCAGCCAGTTCACGCCGCCGAGAACATCAAACGCGAAATCCGACGTGGCAAAGACGCTGAAGACTTCTTGACGATTGATGGCGTCACCCGAATTGACGCGCGGATCATATAGATCGTCTTCGAAAAAGGCTTGCCCGTCGGCCGAGGTTAGATAATTCGCATTCGTACGCGGTCGGTATCCCGGAACGGGCCCATCGGTCACGCCGTCTGGCGACGGTATGTAACGCGCGCCTGTGAAGGCATCGATAAACGTATTGGCGTAGATGTTTTCACAATTCTCGTTCGGCGTGCCGGCATTGATGCTTCGATCTTCGCGATCAATCAGGGCGCCGTCGACGCCTCTGATCAGGTCGGGGCTGCAGGCGAGGTAATCCCGATCACCAATCGAGAGATCTTCGCGGAGCGTATATTGCCCGGAAATAGCGATGTTACCACGATCGAAATTCAGTCCGAATGCGCCATCGATCGAGAACGACTCCCCACCCGATTCAAACGGGGCGTTGGCGCGAACCGTGAGTTCGGGCTTGTCGATCGATGTACGGGTGATCACGTTGACCACGCCGCCCACTGCGTCAGAGCCATAAATTGTCGACGCGCCGTCTTTGAGAATTTCGTAGCGGGTAACGGCTGAGTCAGGAATTACGTTCAGGTCAAACGCGCCCACTGCACCGCGCACGCCAGATGGTCCTGGGCGCCGACCATTTAACAAGACAAGCGTTCGCTGATCACCAAGACCGCGCAACGAGACAGTATTTACGCCCGTCCCGCCATTCACAACAAAACCGCCAAACTGATTGTTTAATTGTACCGATCCTGCCGCGATTGATGAGCCTTGCAAAACGTCCGCAGACGAAATCAAGCCTTCCAGAGTTGCGACTTCAGCCGTCAGCACTTGAATGGGCGATGCAGACGTAAATTCTGATCTTTGAAGAAGCGAGCCTGTCACAACCACTTTCTCTTGGATGGAAGCCTCTTCCTCGTCGTCTTCATCGAGTTCGACGATCGGGGGGTCGGCTTGCGCGTCCTCTTGGGCCTGCGCCGACAGCGTTAGGGCGCAAATGCTTGCGGTTCCGGCAAGCAAGTGCGCGGTGATGCGGTTTCGTTTCGATATCATTGGGGCCTCTCTCCAGTAATCCCTGAGCTGTTCGTCCCCAATGACGCAGAACCTTCAGAATACTGCGGGATAAACAATCGAAAAGAAGAAAAACCAATTTAATTACATTTGAAATCAATAATTATGGTTTTGTGTTGTTGAAAAGATACAGAAATCGGTGTCTTGTACTAGTAATCGAGGGGATAAAATCTGTTTTTGGCGTAAGGCTGGGATTCAATCATGCTGTTCGTATTTCGCATCTTGTTTAAATTTGATGATATCTGCCGTGTCCTATTATTGGGGCTTTTTGTGCACGGCCTATCGGTGCTTGAGGGTGCTCCCGTCGCTGTGGCAACGGCTCAAATTCCGATTGAGGATCTCGCGCAAAACCCGGCCTATTCTTCGATGAGCCTTTCCAGCGATGGCCAAGTTTTGGTCGGCTTAGTCAAGCTGGCCGGCGATGAATCGTTGGCGCTTTCGATATGGGACGCAGAAGATCTTTCTAAGCCCCCGATCGTTACTCCGGCGAATGATCGGATGCAGTTTGTAGCGACTTCGGCGCTTAAAGCCGGCAAGGTTTTCGTCGTCGGGCAACAAGCTTGGACTGGGTCTGCGGGCGGATTGAGTTGCTTGGAAGGCATGGGGTTCGCAGGATCGGTGAAGACCTTCCTGACAAAGGCCTATATCACAGATCAAAAAGCGGCAGACTTCGAGGAGCCATTTACCAAACGGTCTCTTGGCGGGCGTGATGAAGCCTTAGAGAAATGTTTTGAGCTCGCTGGCGAGGCGGGCATCGCGCTGGATCTGCCGCTTAGCGAAACTGACATAATCATCCAACGCACAGATACGGCAAAGCTCATCTCTGAATTCTACCGCGTGAATCTCGAAACTGGTGCGGAGCGGTTGGTCTATCGCGGGACTGCAAGCGAAGCAGCCGATTTGTGGGACCCTCGGTCCGGAACGCTGTTGGCGAAGTCTAAACTCAGGTCCAAAGGCGGGCTGGAATACGATTTTGAAACTTGGATCAAAAGCCCGACATCAGGAAAATTCGAACGACACGATGCGCTTACGGTCACTGCCGACAACCGACGCACGGTCGAACTCGTAGGGCGCGATGAAACGAGTGGCCAGTATTACGTTTTGACCAATCAATTCTCGGACAAAGTGGCGCTCTACTTTTACGATGCAGAGACTCGGTCCTTCTCCACAGAACCGCTCTTCGCGCACCCCCAATATGATGTCGCGAGCATCTCGCTTTCTGGCCAGCCTGAGACGTTCAACACACTGATTTCGGTTCAGGTCGCTGAGGGCGATGTCGAAACCTACTATTTCGATCCCGAATGGCGATCGATCTATGCTGGGCTGCGGGCGGCGTTTCCGGGGAAGCGCATTGATGTGTTCGATAACGCCAACAGCCTATCCAAAATTCTGTTTTCGGTCTCAAGTTCGACGACGCCACCCGCTTACTATCTGTTAAAGGACAAGAAGATCACCGTGCCGATCGGGCAAGAAAGGCCTTGGTTTGAGACGGATCAACTTCGCGAGACTGAGCTCATCACCTATACCGCACGCGATGGCCTCAAGATCCCAGGATTGCTAACGCTACCCTTGGGCTGGCAAGACGGCGATGAGCCCTTGTCAGCCATCGTGCTTCCGCATGGCGGGCCATGGGCACGTGATTTCCTGGGATGGGATCGGAGCGGTTGGACACAGTTCTTGTCTTCGAGAGGGTATGCCGTGCTCCAACCTCAGTATCGCGGCAGTGCGGGATGGGGCCATGAGCTTTGGCTGGCGGGCGATGCCGAATGGGGCTTGAAAATGCAGGATGATAAGGACGATGCGGCCGCATGGTTGATTGCGCAGGGCATTGCTGCCCCGGATCGGATTGCGATCTTCGGTTACTCTTATGGCGGGTTTGCCGCGATGGCGGCGACAGTTCGAGAAGGTGGTCCGTTTAAGTGCGCGATTGCGGGTGCGGGCGTCTCGAACCTTTCACGCCTTGGCGAGACCTGGAGCAGCAATCGTGTCCAACGGGCGTATCAAGGGCGCACTGTAAAAGGTATGGATCCAATGAAGCAGGCGAGCAAAGCGAACATCCCCATTTTGATCTATCACGGGGATAGGGATGTCCGCGTGCCATTGTTTCACGGCACCGATTTCTACAATGCCGTCAAAAAGCATGTTCCGGCTGAATTGCTGGTCGTGAAAGATATGAAACACTCCCTGCCTTGGTGGCCAGAACACCATCGCCAGACGCTTGCAGCGATTGAAGCGTTTTTGAGCGACACCTGCCAGCTCTGAGCGAACTTAGGTGCCCAGTGCGTGCCGGCGTCACACCCCTCGATCCACTTTCACAAAGCTCATCGCAAATGCGGCTAAGCAAAAGCTTGCGGCGCCGAACAGCACTGCGAGTAACGGGACCCCGCCAACCATTGGCGCGACGCTGCTCTCGAGGGTCCGCAAGATGGGGCCCATCGTGCCGCCGACGAGGATTTGCGGCAGGACGATGAAGAAGTTGAAGATGCCCATATAGATGCCCATTTTGCGCACCGGCAAAGCGTCCGCCAAAATGGCATAAGGCAGAGCTAGAATGGAGCCCCAAGCCATGCCGAGGCCGACCATTGGGATCAGCAAACCGTATTGCGACCCGAACAAGTGGTAGCCGACAAACCCAGCCGCGCCCGCGAGCAAGTTGAATGCATGCAGGCTGCGCGTACCAACTTTGCGGGCGATGCTGGCGATGACAAAGGCGTAGAGCGCGGCGACACCGTTCTGGACCGCGAACATAATCCCGACCCAGTCACCAGCATCTTGGTAGGCTTTCGATGTGGCATCCGCGGTGTCCCAGGCCTGAAGGGCGACGGCTGGCGTGGTGTAGATCCACATGATGAACAATCCGACCCAAGAGAAGAATTGGACAAAGGCCAATCGCTTCATGACACTTGGCATCGTGGTGAGATCGCCCAGCACATCCGAGAGGAAGTTGCGCGCATTGCGATCGTCTTTGACCAATACGCTATTCCATACATACAGCACACCGAGGAAGATCAGGCCGCCGCCGAGGATGTAGAATTGCTGATCACCTTTGGCGAAATAGACCGCCGCTGTGAACGCTGCGCCCATGGCCGCGATGATCATGCCCCATTTTGAAAAGAAGCTGGAGGCGGGTCGTTCATCGGCGGCGATGCCGCCTTCTTGCTCGAAGATATTGTCTTCGTCTTTGCCGAAGGTTTCTAGCTCGTCTGGGGAATATTCTTTGGTTGAGAACACCGTCCACATCACCGCCATGAACAAAGCTGCGCCACCAATATAGAAGGACCATTTCACATTATCTGGGATAACGCCTTCTGGAGCTTCGTTCGAAACCCCCATGGCGTTGAACACAAACGGCGCGATCGAGGCCAGCACCGCGCCAGCGCCGATGAAGATGGTTTGCATCGAATAACCGAGCGGGCGTTGCTTACTGGGAAGCATATCGCCAACAAAAGCGCGGAAAGGTTCCATCGTGATGTTCAAGCTGGCGTCCAAGATCCACAGCGTGCCGGCGGCGACCCAGAGCCACGGCGAATTTGGCATGATGAACAATGCCATAGTGGTCAGAATGGCGCCGACCAGGAAGTAAGGTCGCCGTCGTCCGAGCGGTCCCCAAGTCTTATCGCTGAAATAGCCAATGATGGGCTGCATGATCAGACCTGTTATCGGTCCGGCTAACCATAGGAGCGGCAGCGTACTCATATCTGCGCCAAGCGTCTGGAAGATCCGGCTGACATTGCCATTCTGCAATGCAAATCCGATTTGGATTCCGAAAAAGCCAAACGACATATTGATGATTTGGAACAGGTTGAGTTCCGGCTTTCGAATGCTGTCGCTCGCGCCGGTGGGGCCTCCCGATACCGCCATGCCCTATCTCCCTTATTCGTTATTCTCGTTTGAAACCAACACCGTACCTTGCCAAGGGCCATAGGTGCGAGTGGCGCCCAATCGGATCGTATCGCGATTGCCGGTGAGCGCGTCAGTCCATGCGCCAGCGGCCGGGCCGTCTGTGATTTGAAAGTCCGCGGGCTGATCAGAAAGATTGAAAAAGATCAGCACACGATTGCCATCTTTCTCACGCGCAAAGCTCAGGACTTGGCTTGGATTGTCCGTCGAGACGGGGATGATCCGGCCGCCTGCAGCGCCATTATGGAGAGCCTGATTGGCCTTTTTGGTTTGAATGAGCTTGCGGATGAGATCGCCATCTGGATGTTGATAGTCGCCCCACGCGATCGGGTCGCGTTCGAAGAATTCAAGCTGATCCTGATTGCCGACTTCTTGTCCATTATGGATCAATGGAATGCCCTCCGTGACGAAGGACAGGGTAAGCATGGCGTGGTAGGCATCGCCATAGATTGCCCCGGTTGATCCGTCCCAGGCATTTTGATCGTGGTTCTCGGTGTATAGCATGCGATAGGCATCGAGTGGCCAGGTCGAGATCTGATCGCCCAGAAAGCCGCGAAGGTCGCCAGCGTCCGATTGGCCTTTGGCGATCCGTTGCGCTGCTTCTTTCCAGGCCCAGCCATAAGTCGCGTCAAAGGCGCTGCGATGCAGGTCGCGCTGCTGCCATTCGGCGAGCATGAAGACCGGTTTGATTTGGTCGAGCTCGGCTCTCACGGTCTCCCAAAAGTCGAGCGGGACATAGCCAGCGACGTCTGCGCGATAGCCATCAATGTCGAACTCTTCGACCCAGTAACGTAATGCGCGCGTCTTGTAGGCGCGTAGCTCCGGATTGGAATAATCCAAGTCAATAATGTCGGCCCAATCCGTCCAAGGCGTGGGGTGAAAATCGCCTTTCCAATCGGTCTCATACCAATCCGGATGCGCGGTCACCATCGGATTGTCCCAAGCGGTATGATTGGCAATCCAGTCCAGAATGACGTTGAACCCGAGGGCGTGGGCGGCGTCGATAAAGGCGCGCAAATCGTCTTCGCTGCCAAGTTCCGGATTGACGCCAAAATAGTCTTTCACCGCGTAGGGGCTGCCCAATGTGCCTTTGCGATTCTGTTCACCGATCGGGTAGATCGGCATCAACCAAAGAATGTCGACCCCTAGGTGTTTGAGGCGCGGCAATTGCGCTTGCGCGGCTTTGAATGTGCCTTCAGGCGTGAATTGCCTTGTGTTGATTTGGTAGATCACCGCATCGTCCGCCCAATCCGGATGATCGATTTGCACGTATGGTTTGGGCGTGTAGTCGACGCCAGGCGCGCTTTCGTTTGCATTAATTTGCGACATCGGCGTTGGGGTTGCGCAGGCTGAAAGGGCAAGGCTAGCAAGGGCGATAAGGGCGCGCATGGATAAAATCTCTCTCCTCCCGCATGCGCTTTATACAAAACGCTATGCTTCCGAGCGCACACTAAGCGCAAATTGACGGCTTTGGCAATTTGTTCTGGGTATAAAATCCAGTTGACCGAAACCACGCACTCGGAGAAGATGCGCCCGAAGTTGCAAAAATTTGCGGGAGCGGAATATGAAACGGAGCGGAGCAATTGTCAGCGCGCTGCTGGCTTTTGGAATGGCGGCGTGTTCGGCGCCATCGGTGACGTCGCCTGGCGATGAGTTCATCGCGCCTGGCGCGCCGGGCGTTACCGCAACGTGGTCGAATGCTGAAAAGGTCGCCATCGGCACCTCTTACGAAGCTTATGATTCGGAGGGGCAGTATTCTGATGCCAGCCCGACCGCTCCGATCTCGAAAGTGTGGTTTTCTCTGACCAAGGATCGCATCACCGAAGTGATGTGGGGGCTCATTCACGAGGCCCAGATTCGCGAGATACAATTTGTTGTGGTCGGGCCAGAGGGCATTATTGAAGTCGAGAATTCGAGTGTCGGGTATCCGGAGTATAGCTTAAGTCAGAACCAGGCTCCCGGTGCGCCATTGCCGGGTCAAACCCTGCATGGAGAAAGAGGGCTCTTCACGCTAACTTATCGCGTGCTCGCAGACCCGGACCGTGACTCGCTTGTGGTCGACCTGTCCGCGATACTCGAGCGGGCAGATCTTCGCGTGTTTGCTTATGTCGATCCTGCGCTCGCCAATACGGGAAGTGGAGATGTTGCTCGCGTCTCGCCATCATTTGTTTCCGCATCTGAGGGTGGTCATCACCTGGTTGCGAAAGTTCGAGCGTATGAGGCCGCTGAGCAGTTGGAAATGCACCATGCGGCGTCTGTTGGGTTTGTTGGAGTATCTGATGGATTGACGGCGACCGACGGCGCGGTGTTTGAGGCTCAATACCGGTCAACGGGAGACACGCCGGGGAACGTCGCTTTTTGGATTGAGCTGCCCACGCGCGTGTATCCCGAAAAAGACGGAGCGACCGCCAAGGCGACACTCGCAATTGGGTTTGGTGAGACAGAAGCGACCGCGTTGCAAAATGCCGACGAAAGCATGAGCGCACCGGAGGGCGAGATCGCCCGAAAGTACGCTCGTCAATGGCGCGACTACCTCGCTTCGCTATCGCATCTTCCCGTCCTCGCCGAGGCATCCGAGGATCGCGGCGCGCTGGCTTATATGTCGGCGATCAATCTCAAGATTATGGAAGACAAAACTCATGCGGGCGCCCTGATCGCATCGCTTTCCAATCCATGGGGCGAGACCGCGTCGGCGGATGCGCCTCAGACCGGATATAAAGCCGTCTGGCCGCGAGACTTTTTCCAAGTCGCGTCAGCCTTCGTGGCGATGGGTGACGCGGATACAGCCCGCGCGGCGTATCGGTATCTGCCCACTGTGCAGGTGACCGAGGACACGCCTGCCAATGCCGGCGTCACGGGTTGGTTCCTGCAGAAAACCCATGTCGATGGTGAAATTGAATGGGTGGCGATCCAGCAAGATCAAACGGCAATGCCGATCATGCTGGGCTGGAAGCTGTGGCAAGAGGGCGTAATTTCAGACGAGGAAATGGCTGAGAGCTATCGCTCGATGTTGAAGCCTGCGGCGGACTTTTTGGTGGCGGGTGGACGTCCCAACATCCTTTGGAATTCGGAATTTGAAGCTTCGCTCGGCTATACTCAGCAAGAGCGATGGGAAGAACAAGAAGGCTACTCGCCATCAACTGTTGCGGCCGTCATTTCCGGGCTGGTCACTGCCGCGGATTTGGCGGCGCGATTTGGCGACCCGGCGGATGCGGCGCGTTATCTCGAGGCGGCGGATACGCTCGAGGTCAATCTTGAAAATTGGATGCTCACCACGACCGGAGATCTCGGCGATGGTGAATATTTCATTCGCGTCACGCGCAATCAAGACCCGAATGATAAGGCCATGTTGGGCGACAATAATGGCCGTCCAGGATTGCCTGAAGATCAGATCGTCGATGGCGGTTTTCTGGAATTGGTTCGTTACGGCGTCCGCGCCCCTCAGGCGGCGAGCATTCAAAGCTCTCTGGAAGAGCTTGATGGCGCCCATGAAGATAATTTGCGCGTGCGCTACGAGTTTGGCGACAGGCTTGTCGGGTGGCGGCGTTATGGCAATGATGGCTATGGCGAAGATGGCGCAGCCGGGACCAATTATCACGAGATTGAGGGCGGCAATACACCAGGGCAGAGGGGGCGCGTCTGGCCATTTTTCTCAGGCGAGCGGGGGCATTTTGAGATCGCCCATTTAAAATATTTGCAGACGCGGTTCGGTGATCTGCATCCCGATGTCGCCGCCGCGAATGCGCGCATTCGGACCCTTGTCGAGAGCATGGAGGCATTCGCCAATGAGGGGCTCAGCCTGCCGGAGCAGGTCTGGGACAATGTTGGTCCGAACCCATTCGGATACGAGTTCGGCGAAGGTACAAATTCCGCTACGCCGCTGGCTTGGACGCATGCTGAATATATCAAGCTGCTGCGCTCCGTCGCCGATCGGGGCGTGTGGGATCACTACCCCATCGTCGCAGAGCGATATGCGGACAGCCCGCGCAATCAGTCGGAAGACTGATCTTCGAGCAGGAAGGTCAGGATCTGATCCGCGCGCGCGGCCCAGGCGCCTTCACTATGATTGGTTCCCGGATAGGCTTTAAAGATGGCCTGGGTTTGGTCCCAACCTTGGGCGCGGAACCAGGCCTCCATAGCGTTGGCGTGCGGCGGGTAGGCTGCGTCCAGCGTTTCCGTGCCATGATCAAACCAGATTGTGTGTGTGTCGGCGTCTATTCCGCTCGTCGCCAAATAGGCCTGCATGGCCGCGTCGGCTTGTTGCGCCATGGCGCCGTCCGGTTCCGTGAGCGGCCAGTGAATGGATACCGCAGCAGCGCGGCTGAACGTGTCCGGATACTCAGCCAGAGCGTAGAGTGAGATTAGTCCGCCCATGCTCGATCCCATGATCAACGTGTGATCTTGATCGGGGCGTGTTTGGTAAGTCTTGTCGATGAAGGGTTTCAGCTCCTCCACGATGAAGCGCAGATATGCGTCACCCTTTAGTTCCGGCAGCTCAGGCCCCAACCATTCGGAGGCGGTATTGCCGGTAAGGCTTTCAATCACCTTTTGCGGCGCGTATTCTTGCCAGCGCGCATCTGTGTTCCAGATCCCGACAATGATGGCGGGCGGAAGCGTGCCGGACCCCATCAAGGAGTCAGCGGTCTCATCCAGCCCCCACTCTACGCCGCCATATGAGTATCCTGGCTCGAAGAGATTCTGCCCATCATGCGCGTAAATAACCGGGTAGCGCCTCTCGTTATCTGCGCCGTAACCCTCTGGAAGCCAGACCGAGAGATTGCGCGGCTGGACGAACGCTGAGGTAACCGCTTGATGCTCCACAATTCGAGCTGGGGCACTGACCGTGACCGATGCGGCGTCCGTATCAATTGCGGGCTCGGACGTTTGTACGGTTCCCGTGTTGGTGGAATTGTGCGCCCCGCATGCGCCGATTAGGAGAGCGAGTGATGCAATGAGTTTAGTCTGTTTCATTTCGGTCTCGAACCTTTAATTGACGGGTATGAGCGCGATCGCTGCGCCGCCGCCTGGGGCAAGTTTTAGGGATAAAACTTCATCCCGCTCAACGGTTTTGACCACCCGATCGAACGGGTAGGGATTGGCGAGCCAATGGGCAGACTCGCCGTCTTTGTAGATCGTGGCTTCGTACTTTTGTCCGTCTAAAAACGCGAGTGGAATGTCGAGAATTCGCGTGTTTTCGTCCGAAACGGCACCAATATACCAGGCCTCAGAATTGCGATCTTTGCGCGCCATCGCCGCAAAATCTCCGGGATAACCGTCCAACATGAGCGACTCGCTCCAATCGACCGGAACGGTCTTGATAAACTCAAACGCGTCCGGGTTGGCTTCGTAGTTGCGCGGCAGATCGGCCGCCATTTGAAAGGGGCTGTGCAGCAGCACGTAGAGCGCGAGTTGTTTCGCCAGCGTGGTCTGCACGCGCGGATTTTCTTCCACCGCTTTGCCGAAATTCAAATCAAAGACCCCAGGAGTGAAATCCATTGGTCCGGAGAGCATGCGGGTAAATGGTAGGATGGTCGTATGAGCGGGGTCGTTCGGCGGTTGACCCCAGGCATTGTATTCCTGCCCGCGGGCGCCTTCGCGTGAAAACGCGTTTGGGTAGGTTCGCCGAAGGCCGGTATCTTTGACCGGCTCATGGGCGTTGATGGCGATCTTGTGTTGGGCTGCCAGTTGAAGCGCGCGCAAGTGATGGTTCACTGCGAACTGGCCGTCATGCCATTCGTGATAGACTTTGCCGTAAGCGTCGCGGCGCGTAATCTCGCCGCCATCAGCGACGTATCCGGTTTTGATCGCGGGAATGCCGAGTCGCTCATAAAGTGCATAGGCGTCGGCGATCTGCTCTTCATAATTGGTGATGGCGCCCGACGTTTCGTGATGACCGATCAAGTAAACGTCTCGCTCGGCCCCGTACGCCGCCAAGGCTTCGATGTCGAAGTCGGGATAGGCTTCGGTAAAACTGAAGATCTCGCCATTTGAAAACCAGTCGCCATCCCAGCCGAAATTCCAACCTTCGACCAGGACGCCGTCAAAGCCATGCGCGGCGGCAAAATCGATATAGGCTTTGGTGCGCTCCGTCGTTGCGCCGTGAATGTCGCCAGAACCCCATGTGCACTCATTGATGTGCATGCACCACCAGATGCCAATATATTTGCTTGGCTTGGCCCACGAGACATCGCCCAAGGCGTTGGGCTCATTCAGGTTTAGGATCAGGTCGGAATTGGCAAGATCGGCTGCGGTGTCGGAGACTTGCACCGTGCGCCATGGCGTTTTGAAGGCGCCCTCCGTTTTGACTTTTGTGCCGTCTGACCAGGGCGCGAGTTCGGCTTCCAATGTGCCGGGTCGTCTTTGGTTGAGCCACATGCCCGCATAGTCGACCAGGGCAGCCTCATGGATTGAGATAAATGGGCCTGTGTCGGGTAGCTCAAGTGTGATCGGCGTGTGGGCGCGCGGCACCGCGCGTAACTCGGTTTCATGATAGAGTTCTTCATAACGGTTCCAGCCAGCTGCGGGGATCCACCAAGTCTTAGCGGCAGCGTCCATGCGAAACTCTGTATGTTCGTCGACAATCGCCCGGCGGCCTGTGTCTGGCACTTCGTATCGGAACCCTAAGCCGTCATCGTAGACACGGGCGCGGAGATCGAATGCCGGTGTTCCGTCTGTAAAGACAATCTCGGCCACCATTTCGTTATGATGGTCGCGCACATATTGCCGTTCGCCCCAGGGCTGTTCCCACGTCTGGTCAGCACTGGCGAACGAAACGGACTGGATCGTGAGATCGCGGTTCAGGTCACGCCCGGTGGCGAATGACAGGCCGAGCGCGGATGGTTCGATAATTGTCTCGCCCCGCCAATCGGCTTGCCAGGTCAGTTCACCATTTGCATCCGCGAGGCTGAATGTGAGATGTCCTGACGGGGCGCTGATGCTGGCGAGCTCGGATTTGTTCTCTGCAGCCTCGGCGACTGGGAGGGCGGGGACAGTGTTGCAACTGGCGGCGATCAACGTGATGGTCGTTGCGATGGCGGTGTAAACGCTTTTCATTAGAGGCTCCCAATCGATTGATGGAGAGTATGAAGGCTTTGCAAATCATTGCAATCTAAAAAGCGCGATTGGCCAAGAACGGCTAAATAGCAGGCCATCGATACATAAAACTGGCTTGCCAGGTTTGCAAAATAATGAAAAAGAAAATCTAGAATAAGAGTCAAAACGCCTAGGGAGGGTGCGATGTTTGCGCGAAAAGTCAGCGTCGGAACCAGCATTTCAGCATTACTGGCGCTGGCCGCAGTGTCGGCTTGCACGGCAGCAATTGAAGGAGAGGCAGGTGTTCAAGTCCTGCCAGCCGCCGAAGCACAAACTGCTCCAAAACAAGACCGTGCGATTGAGGACGAAATCATCTATTTCGTTCTGCCGGACCGGTTCGAGAATGGCGACGTGAGCAATGATCGCGGCGGCATTGAAGGCGGTCGGCTTAAAGATGGTTTTGACCCGACCGATTACGGTTTCTATCACGGCGGCGACTTAAAAGGACTGACCCAAAGGCTGGATTATATTCAAGGTCTGGGCATGACGGCGATCTGGCTCACACCGATTTTCGAGAACAACCCCGTGCAAGGGCCGGAAGGGAAAGAATCCTCCGGCTATCATGGGTATTGGATCACCGATTTCACCAATGTCGATCCTCATATTGGCACGCGTGAGGACTTTAAGGCGTTTGTTGACGCGGCGCACGCGCGCGGGATGAAAGTCTATATGGACATCATCACCAATCACACCGCAGACATCATTGGCTATCGCGAGTGCCACGATCCGGAGGTCACAGGCGGCCCGACCTTCCGATGTGATTATCGCTATATTGGTGACTATCCATGGACGCGCCGCGCCAGTGACGGCGCCGAGATCAATCCTGGTTTCCTTGGAGATGACGCGGTTCATCAAACCGAAGAGAATTTTGCCAAGCTTGAAGAGGCGACCTGGGCGTATACGCCGTTCGTGCCGGATCAATTTGACGGCGTGAAGGTTCCTGAATGGTTGAATGACCCAATCTATTACCACAATCGCGGCGATACTGATTTTGTCGATGAGGACTCGCTGTATGGCGATTTTGCCGGTCTCGACGATCTCAACACAGCCCATCCACGCGTCGTCGAGGGGATGATCGATATCTATAAGGAATGGATCACCGCGTATAATGTGGATGGCTTCCGGATCGATACAGCGAAGCACGTGCGTGACGAGTTTTGGCAGACCTTCGCTCCAGCGATCTTAGAGCACGCGGCCGATCGCGGTATCGATCATTTCCACATGTTCGGAGAGGTCTATGTTGACGGACAGAAGCCACAACATCTGGCGCGATTTACCACCGCGGCTGGCCTGCCCACAGTGCTCGATTTTGCCTTCCAATCCAGCGCACGAGCATTGATTGTCGATGGCAAACCAGGCTTGCACATGGATGAACTGTATCGCGCCGACGTGATCTACAAGAATGGTGCGGAGACAGCCCGGCAATTACCAACATTTCTTGGCAACCATGATATGGGGCGGTTCTCGGGATTCTTGCGTGAAGCCCATCCAGATATGAGCGATGATGAGCTTTTCGCGCGGGTGCGGTTGGCGAATGCATTGATGTTCTTCGGGCGCGGCGTGCCGACCGTTTATTATGGCGACGAGCAGGGCTTTGTCTCTGATGGTTGGGACCGCTTAGCGCGCGAGAATATGTTCCCGAGCCAAACCGATCTCTATAATGACAACGATCTGATCGCGACGGACGCGACAACAGCGGACAGTAATTTTGACACCAACCATCCGCTCTATCTCGCCATCAAATCGTTCGCCGATATCCGAACAAAGGAGCCTGCCTTGCGGCGCGGCGAGCAAATCACCCGCCTTGCGCATCGTGAAGACAGCGTGTTTGCCTTCTCACGGATTGACTATGCGGCGGGCACGGAAGTGGTCGTTGCGATCAATGCTGAGACAATTGAGCAAAAAATCAATGTCGCGATTGATGGCCGCGCCGAAGTGTTTTCCGCTTTGCTTGGGGCCTGTGCGGTCAACGCCACGGCGCCTGGCAGCTATGCTCTACGTGTTCCAGCGTTGGATGTCGTTGTTTGTAAATCTGAGTTCGAGGTCGAGTAATGGTAGAAGTGGCGGACGCGACGAGTTCAGTCATGCAAAAAGAACTGAGACAATTGCCCTGGTGGAAAGGGGCAGTGATCTATCAAATCTATCCACGTAGTTTCCGTGACACAAATGGTGACGGCGTTGGGGATTTGAAGGGTGTCCTGCAAGGGCTCGACCATATCGCCTCGTTGGGCGTCGATGGCATTTGGATCTCGCCTTTCTTCACGTCGCCAATGGCCGACTATGGGTATGATGTGGCGGACTTTTGCGGTGTCGATCCGATCTTCGGAACTTTGGAAGACTTTGATGCAATCGTTGAGCGGTCACATGCGCTCGGCATGAAGGTGATTATCGACCAGGTCTATTCGCATACTTCCGATCATCATGACTGGTTCATTGAGAGCCGCTCCGGTCGCGACAATTCTCGGGCCGATTGGTATGTCTGGGCAGATCCAAAATCTGACGGGTCGCCGCCGAACAATTGGCAATCCGTATTTGGCGGGCCAAGCTGGGAGTGGGATGCGCGCCGAGGGCAATACTATTTCCATAACTTTCTGAGAGAACAGCCCGACCTCAATCTCTACAATCCAGAGGTTCAAGAGGCGCTGATCGCGGCGGGTCGGTTCTGGCTGGATCGCGGTGTCGATGGCTTCCGCCTCGATGCGTTGAACTTCTCGATGCATGATCAACAGTTGCGCGATAATCCGCCGTCGGGCGTGTCCGCGCATGAGGCCACGCGCCCGTTCGATATGCAGCTGAAAAAGTACAACATGTCTCAGCCGGAGATTGTCGGATTTATCGAGAAGTTTCGCGCCATGCTGGACGAATACCCGGGCACGTTTACGGTAGCGGAAGTCGGCGGCCCCAATCCGATTGAAGAAATGAAGGCCTTCACTGAAGGCGAACGGCGATTGGACTCGGCGTATAATTTCGATTTTCTATATGCGCCGAGCTTGGACGCGCAGACCGTCGTCGAGTCCGCCAATCAGTGGGACCAATCCGAGGGCGAGGGGTGGCCAAGCTGGGCATTCTCCAATCATGATGCGCCGCGGGCCGTGACCCGCTGGGCGCCCGACGCGCATCGGGATGAAATGGCGCGGCTATATATGATGCTGCTGCTCTCATTGCGTGGCAATCCGATCATCTATCAAGGCGAAGAATTGGGCTTGCCGCAGGCCAATTTGCCTTTCTCTAAGCTGAAGGATCCGGAGGCGATCGCCAACTGGCCGAAGACGCTGGGACGCGATGGCGCGCGGACGCCCATCCCGTGGGAAGAGGCGAAGCCTCATGCGGGATTCTCTAGTGCTGAACCCTGGTTGCCTGTTGATCCTGAGCATGCGCGTCTTGCGGTCGATCAACAGCAAGGCAATGACAGCATGTTACGCTTCACAGCCGAGGCATTAGCGGCGCGCAAGCGGGCAGAGGCTTTGCTGCAGGGGCGGATGCGGTTTCAAGAGCGTGGGCAAGACTCTGCTCTGATCATTGAGCGTCGGGCTGGCGATGAAGTGGTTTTTGCGCTGTTCAATTTCGGCGATACCGCATTCAACTTCCCTGAAGGTCTTGTTTCTGCGGGAGATTTGCTGCTCTCTTCAAGGCCTCTTAAGGAAGATCCGGTACAGGTGTCGCGTATTCCCGCACGAACAGGGGTCTGGATCCGCGCGGTATGAATTGAGGAGCGATGAGCATGGACACGAAACCGACCACACGTTTGGAAGACCTTGCCAAACGGGCAGGTGTGTCCATCTCGACCGCGTCGCGTGCGCTCAATGACAGCCCGGCTGTCAACGTTCGAACCAAACAAAAAATCTGGAAGCTGGCGCGCGAGCTCGATTATCCTTTCCGGGCTTATATGCCGGCTGGGCCGATTGGCGCGAATGCAACCATCTCTATCGTGGTGCCGCGTCCGCAAAGCCGCGAAGGCCGCATGGCTGACCCGTTTTTCTTCGAGCTCTTGGCGGGGATTGGCGATGCTGCGCGTGAACGCGGGTGTGATATCTTGCTCAGCTATATCGCGCCGTCTTCCTATGAAGAATTGGCCAATGCGATGTCGACCAGTCGATCGGATGGTGTGATTTTCCTGGGGCAATCGACTTTGCACGAGGCTTTCAACCGTCTTGCCGAAGTCGAAGACCGGTTTGTCGTCTGGGGCGCCGCCTTGCCAGAACAGGCTTATTGTTCGGTTGGTAGTGATAATATTGCCGGCGGCCGTCGTGCGACGTCGCATCTCGCACGATTGGGGCGGAAAAAGATCATCTTCCTCGGCGACTCCGATGCGCCCGAGGCGGGCCAACGCATGCGTGGTTATCGCGAGGGGCTCGAGCTTTCAGGTTTGACCTATGATGACCGATTGGTGGTGCCAGCACACTTTCAAGTGGCATCTGCGCGGGCCGTTGTTGAAACGCTTATCGCGGAAAAGGCCGACTTTGATGCGATCGTCGCGGCGAGTGACTTGATTGCACTCGGCGCCATTCAGGCTATCCGGCGGGCAGGGTTGTCTGTGCCGGACGATATTGCTGTGGTGGGCTATGATAATGTGCCCTTCGGTGTTTATGCAGAGGTCCCGCTAAGCACGATTGACCAAGACACCAGCAAGGCCGGGCGCGTTTTGGTGTCGAAACTGCTCGATTCGTCGGGACAGCGCGGCCCTGATGATGACCGCATTCCTGCGGAATTGATTATTCGCGCCTCCTGCGGCGCGCCGTAGCACTCTTTTAGCGAGTGTAATTTCATAAATTTGCACTGTTTTGCAAAAATTTGCGAAAAGCTGTTGGCGCAGATCCCTGCGGCTTTCGGCAAATATGCGTAAGTTACATGCGATGCAGAGGCCCTAAATGTAGCCCTATTGCGTAAAAATGATGCAAATTGGTCACAATCGGGCAGCGAAAAAGCATGACAATTATGCAAAAGGGGTTGGCGTTTTCATAAATTTGCAATAAGCAGAACGAGTCAGTTGGAGGTTGAGTGCCTCCATGTGTGCGCGTTTCAGGGAGGATGAATTGAAAACGAGCTTTACGAATAAGAGAAGTTGGCTGCTGGGAACGGCGGCGCTCGCGCTTGTCGCCAGCGTACCCGTTTACGCGCAAGATGCGCCGGACGAGGAAGAAGACGAGCAGGCGACTCTGGATGTGGTCACCGTCACGGGTATTCGCGGGTCGATCCAGAACTCGCTAAACGCCAAGAAAAATGCCACCTCGATTGTCGAAGCGATTTCGGCTGAAGACATCGGTAAGCTGCCTGATTTGTCGATTGCTGACTCACTCGCCCGCTTGCCGGGTGTGACGGCGCAACGTGTGCGCGGTCGTTCGCAGCAAATCTCCATCCGTGGCCTCGGCCCAGACTTCTCATTGGCATTGTGGAATGGCCGTGAAGTCGTTTCAGCGGGTAACAATCGCGGCGTCGAGTTTGACCAATTCCCATCTGAACTGGTTGCTCAAGGGGTTGTCTACAAAACTCCAGACGCAACTTTGGCGGCAACAGGTATTGCTGGTGCGGTCGACCTGCGGACGGTTCGCCCACTCGATTACACTGAGCGCAAGCTAAACTTCTCAGGCAAGTACGTCTTCAATGACAATGATCAGCCAAACCCTGATTTTGATGAAGACGGCTATCGCCTGTTTGGATCCTACATTGACCAAAACGCGGATGGCACGATCGGTTGGTCTTTGGCTGCGACCATCCAATCAAACCCAACTCAATTCACGTCTCGCGAGCTGAAGACCAATAGCGGTCAAACGTCAATCGACGCGGCCACAGGCCTGGTCTACCCAAGCGACAACCCACGCACAGGTGTTGTCTCTCGGGAGTTTGAGCGGACCTCTGTTGCCGGCGCTTTGCAGTTTGAGCCAAATGATCGCTGGCAGACCACAATCGACGCGTTCTACACTGACACAGAGGATTCTGGTATTTTCCGCGGCGTGGAAACTCCGATTGCCTCTTGGTCGACCGCGCAATTCCAGGGCACGACGGGAACCAGCGGATTCGCAGATGCCGCGACTTATAACAATGTCACGACCTTCCTACGGACGGATACAGAGGGCAACACGGCCGAGATTTTCGCCATCGGCCTGAACTCTTCTTATGACGTGACCGATCGTTTGACTGTGACCGGTGACTATGCGCGATCAACGCTCGATCGTAACGACATCGACTATGAGTCTTATGCAGGGACGGGTTTTGCGGGCGCGGGCCCAACCGATACGCTCGGCTTTGGTTTCGATGATGATGGCGAGTATCAGATCGTATCTGGACTCGACTATACCGACCCGAATGTTGTGGTTCTGACCGACCCAGGCGGTTGGGGGCAAGTTGGCTTTATCAAACAGCCGAAGATCGAAGATGAGCTCAATCAACTTCGTCTGGAAGCTGAATATGATGTTGGCCACAGTATCATTAGCGGTGTCAAAGCCGGTATCTTGTTCACTGATCGTGAAAAGACGTTCGACTCGAATGAGAACTTTATCCGAGCAGGCGCTAACTTTGTGAATGGCGCATTGGCCATTCCGACGAACAGTATCGTCGGCAGCACCAACTCGGGCAATATTGGTCTCGATATCATCGCTTACGATCCATCTAGTTTCCTGACGGATGGGACCTATACGCTCGATAAAGCGATTTTCGATGTTGAATGGGTTGTTGAAGAAGAGATTACAACATTCTACGGAATGGCTGAAATTGATAGCACCTTTAATGGCGTGCCTGTCATTGGTAACTTTGGCTTCCAATATCAGGATGTTGATCAGTCTTCGACAGCGAATTTGCAACGGGCAGGTAACGCGGCAACCAACCAGACGCAAACCCTGGGCGCGAGTGAGAGTTATTTCTTGCCCAGCGCAAACCTCTCTTTCGAAGTTTCACCAGATACATTTTTGCGGTTTGCGGCAGCTCAAACTGTAACGCGGCCGCGGTTAGATAGTTTGGCCGCAAATCAGTCTGTAAGTATCAGCGATCAGATTTGTACCGATGTGGACAGCGATTTTGTGCCAGATGGATTGGACCCGGATTTCTCTATTCCCACAGATCCGTGTTTCAATATTAGCGGCGGAAATCCGCTATTGGAGCCGTATCAGTCGACCTCGTTCGATGTTTCCTACGAGAAGTATTTTGGCCCGACGACTGCGGTCTCCGTTGCGCTATTCCACAAAGAATTGTCAGATTGGGTGGAGAATGCCACGCGCGCCGTCGATATCACGCAACAATTGAACGATATCGGTATTGCTGGATTGGATGCTTTCATCGCCGCGAACCCTCAAACGACTGTCGCCGCTTCAGACTTCCCAGAGAACATCTCAGATGGGTCGATCAGCGGTATCGAAGCAACTCTGCGTATGAGCTTGGATGACTACCTTCCCGAGCAGTTCGAAGGCTTTGGCTTCAATGCCAGCTACACGTATGCTGATAGCAGCCTGTCAGGCGCGATCTCTGGCGACGATATCCGAATTCCAGGCTATTCTGACGAAGTTTGGTCGGGTGATCTCTACTATGAGAACCATGGTTGGCGCACGCGGATCAGCGCACGTCACCGTTCAGGCTTCTTGTCTGAGGTGCCACAGTTTGACGGCTCGCTGACTGGCGCAGAAGCGCAAGACGAGACTGTTGTCGACCTGCAGATCGGCTATGAGTGGGAAGATGGTCCGCTGGAAGGCCTCGGTGTAAACTTTGAGGTCTTTAACCTGACCAATGAGCCATTTGTGACTGAAGCCGAAACCACCAGCCCAAATGTGGTCTTCCCAAGTCGTCACGAAGAATACGGCACCACGTACAACATCACGGTGTCGAAAAAGTTCTAACTCTTGAGTGAGAGTTAGTTTCCTCCTGGGAGAGGCCTGCTTTCGAGCAGGCCTTTCTTATATCAGGCTGCCCGCTTTTCCCGGTTGTGCGCTCTGGGCGAAGTGAACGGAGCGGGGTAAGACAAAAAAATGCAAAGCCAACACATTGAAAATGTTGTTATCGTCGGGGGCGGCACCGCTGGGTGGATCGCCGCGGCGGCCATGGCGCGTTTGCTTGGGACAGCCGTTCAGATCACGCTGATTGAATCTGAAGCGATTGGCACAGTCGGGGTCGGCGAGGCGACCATTCCGCAAATCCGCCGCCTCAATGGTGTGTTGGGGCTCGACGAAAATGAGTTTGTCCGCGAAACGCGCGGCACGTTTAAGCTCGGCATCGAGTTCAACAATTGGGGGCATATTGGCGAGTCGTATTTGCATACATTCGGTGATGCCGGAATCAACCTCGCCAGTTTGCACTTTCATCATTATTGGCTGCGAAGCCGCGCAGACGGGCAAGATGCGAGCCTCTGGGATTACTCGCTCCACCACAAAGCTGCCTATGCGAACAAATTCGGACGCTTAGACCGCATCGGCAATACGTCGATGACGGGGCTCGCATATGCCTTCCATTTCGATGCCGGTCTCTATGCGCGTTACTTGCGCAAACATGCCGAGGCGGCTGGGGTGCGCCGGGTGGAAGGCAAAGTTGTCGATGTGACACTCGACCCTGAGAGCGGCCATATTCAGTCGGTGTCTCTCGAGCGGGGGGAGCAGCTTTCGGGAGATCTGTTCATCGATTGCTCCGGCTTTCGCAGTCTGTTGATTGGCCAAGCTTTAGGGGTCGATTATCAAGACTGGTCGAAATGGTTGCCATGCAATGGCGCCATCGCGGTTGGCTGCGAAAGCACCGCTCCCTTGCTGCCTTACACCAAAGCCACCGCTCATGATGCCGGTTGGCAGTGGCGTATCCCGTTGCAGCATCGCACGGGCAATGGTCATGTCTTTTGTGACGGCTTTATCGACAAAGACCGCGCCACTGAAACGCTGCTCGCAAATTTGGACGGGGCACCAATGGGGGAGCCAAAACATTTACGCTTCACCACCGGACGGCGGGCGAAGTTTTGGCACAAGAATTGTGTTTCACTGGGCCTCGCGAGTGGTTTCTTAGAACCGCTAGAGTCGACTTCGATTCATCTCATTCAATCGAATGTGTCGAAACTGATCGAACTGTTCCCAGATCGGTCGTTCGATGTCGCGAATGAGGCCGAGTATAACCGTCAGGTCAGCCACGAATACGAGCTCATTCGCGACTTCCTCATTCTGCACTATCACCGCACCGATCGCGAAGATTCAGAATTTTGGCGCTATTGCAAGAACATGTCGGTGCCAGACAGTTTGCGGGAAAAGATGACGCTCTTCTCTGGCAATGGCTTGCTTTACAAAGATGCCGAAGACCTGTTTCGGGAATCAAGCTGGGTGCAGGTCATGGTCGGCCAGGGGCTGATGCCCAAAAGCTTCCATGCCATGGCCAATCGGATTTCGTCCGACCAGATCTCGCGCTTCCTATCCGACGTACAAACCTTGATCGATCGCGCCACTCAAGATTTGCCGCAGCATCAGGACTTTATCGACGCTCACTGCAAAGCAGATTTGCAATAGCGATCGATGAATGCCTCATGCGCTGGCATGGCTTCCACCGCTTGTTTCATTGCGGCCCGAATGGCCTGCATCCGGTCTTGCACCGGTACACCTTCACGGTGTTGCGTCATCGCGGGCGCGCGTCCGGGAACGATGTCTTGGCCGAGATAGACCGCGATCCAGCTTGGATTGTGAAACAGCTCTCTCTCATCTGAGATGACCATGCCGTGGGTGCGAAAATGGTCAATTTTATAGGTCAGCCGATGCGGGATCGGCATGGTCGCGCAATAGCGCCAGAACTCGGAATCGTCGCGCTGCGTCGCGGTGTAATGGAGGATGAGGAAGTCGCGAATGCGCTCATACTCGGCAATGGTCAGCGCATTATATTCCTCGGCCAGAAGCGGCGACATCGCTTTGCTGGGGAATAGAGCGAGCAAACGCATAATGCCATATTGTATCAGGTGCAGACTGGTTGATTCCAGCGGCTCCATAAACCCAGCGGATAGGCCAATCGCAACGCAGTTCTTGTTCCAGAATTTGTTGCGGCGTCCGGTGGTGAAGCGCAGGTGTTTTGGGTCCGCGGTTGGAGCACCATCCAGCGAGGAGAGTAGGGTCTCCTCCGCGGCATCGGCCTCTAGATAATCACTGCAATAGACATAGCCGTTGCCGGTCCGGTGCTGTAGCGGAATGCGCCATTGCCAGCCGGCGCTCTTCGCCGTCGATTTAGTGTAGGGCAGGATGTCTGAGGTCTTCTCGCACGGCACAGCGACAGCGCGGTTACAGGGCAGCCAATGTGACCAGTCTTGATATCCGGTCTTCAGCGTGTGCTCGATCAGCAGGCCGAAAAAGCCGGAACAATCGACAAATAAGTCAGCGCCGAAAACTTGCCCATCCTCTAGAGAGACTGAGGTGATGAAGCCGGACTCGGGATCTTGCTCCGCACCGACAACCCGGCCTTCGACTCGGGTCACGCCGCGCGCTTCGGCATACTTACGCAAATAGGCGGCATAGAGGGTTGCATCGAAATGATAGGCATAATCGAACCGCGATTGAACATTGCGGCGGTCCGCGAGTGGGTGCGAGAATTTGCCGGCCTTCGATGCGACCCATGCCATCGAATATTCGTCAATCGGCGTTGAGTCTCCGTTCAGATGCTCGCGCATCCAGTGCTGATAGAAGGGCACATGATCGAACTCCGCGCCATAATGGCCAAAGGGATGGAAGTAAGAATGGCCGATGCGCGACCAGTCTATAAACTCAATCCCGAGTTTGAATGAGCCATGCGTTTCTCGCACAAAAGTGGCTTCGTCGATGCCGAGACGTTGATTGAAATAGCGGATTGGCGGGATCGTGGCTTCACCCACCCCGACTGTGCCAATCGCCTCAGATTCGATTAGCGTGATTTGGCACGTTTGGCCGAGATCATTGGCCAGCGCAGCGGCTGTCATCCAGCCTGCGGAGCCACCGCCAATGATGACAATTCGCTCAATCGGATCATTCGCATTCGTCATAATATCTGGCCTATTGTTGCGCGGTTTTTCGCAGACAAGCTCTATCGTTTTATGTAGCAGTTTTTTAGGGTCAGGTAAGCAGAGAAAACTCAGTCTCAGGCTTTGATTTTGCTAGGGATTCACCGTGGATCAGGTTGTCTTTAATCTCTCGAACACACGCGTCGAAACGGTCGGCCAAGAAGGCACGAAAATTATCGGCG
Source organism: Pseudomonadota bacterium (assembly GCA_039194965.1). Classification (GTDB taxonomy): domain Bacteria; phylum Pseudomonadota; class Alphaproteobacteria; order Caulobacterales; family Hyphomonadaceae; genus Henriciella. The sequence goes on from JBCCVQ010000017.1 coordinate 34,914, forward strand.
TGGCGGACGTGTTCAGTGCACCAGAAGAGATTGTTGAAGCCGCTGCAAACCAGTCTTATGCGCATATCAATCCGCACTATCCGGGCATTCGCGCTGAAGTCGAGCCGAGCTTTTTGGGCGCGCTGTGTGAGACTGTTTCACAGCTTGTCGCCGCGCATCTCGGGAAGCCTAAACGGCCGTATCAGGGGCAGGCCTGGTACTCGATTGTCACCCATGACCCAGCCCAGCTCACACCGATCCAACGACTGCCGCACTTTGATGGATTCGATGAAGAGCAACTCGCGATCATGATCTATCTCAATCACACGGCGCATGGCGGTACGGCGTTCTATCGCCAGAAATCAACCGGCTATGAGCGGATTACCGAGCAACGTTTTCCGTCGTTTCGAACCCAACTCGAGCAAGGCGTGCGCGCCAACGGATTACCGCCCGCGCGCTATATCACCGATGGCGCACCGCACTATGAGAAGATCGCCGATTTCGGCGCCACGTTTAACAGTCTGATTTTGTATCCTGGCTCGCTGCTCCATAGTGGGGTGATCGACAATGACCATCCGCTGCCGAGCGATCCGCGAATAGGGCGGCTGACCTTGAATGGGTTCTTTCGGCCAGGATAGCACGCGGATGAGGGCTGGATTGGGTTGGAAGGCGGCCTACCGACCTTAGGTCCTCATCCTGAGCGAAGTCGAAGGATAAAGGGCCGTGCTTCCCGGAAGCCCGCCTCGTCCTTCGACTTCGCTCAGGATGAGGCTCAAACTAGGGATTTCCCCATACGTCTTTTCCGACGCTGAGAGCACTCATTACCCAAACACCTCAATAGCCCCGCCTAAGCCTTAGCACTCTCCCGGCTAACACACCGGTCATACCAAGCCGCCACAGTCTTTAAGTCGCGATTGAGCGGCTGACCGACTTGCTCACCAAACCCAATAAAAGTTGAAAGCAGGATGTCTGCGAGCGAAAAGTTCGACCCCGCCAGGAAGGGGCGATCCCCGAGCTGCCCGTCGAGCCAGGTGAGCTTATCCTGTACACAGGCTTTCAGTCCATCTGAGGCTTCTGGGATGCAACGCATGCGGCTCTCAAATAAGGGCAGACCTTCGGCAAAGCGAAAGCCATTGGCCAGCGGTTCGCAAACATTGAGATCAGCCCAGCGGGTCCAGCTGCGAATTTTGGCGCGGGCTTCGGGTGTCTCACCCATTAGCGAGGGTCCAGGTTGCGTTTCATCCAAATACTCACAGATGACCGTGATTTCTGTGAGAATTGAGCCGTCATCGAGCAGCAAGGCGGGCAATTGGCCCGCCGGATTGACGGCCAAATAGTCAGGCTTGCGATTGTCCCCCGCCATGATGTCAATCTCTTCCATGTCGAGCGTGATGCTGCGTTCCGCCATAAACGTTCTGACCACTTGCGGGTTCGGGCCGACAGAATTGTAGAGTTTCATGTTTTCCTCCTGGTGGGTCGCGGTTTACGCGTCTATTCCGAGTTCCGCATACGCAAAGGCGCGGATGCTTTTATAATCTGCCTTGCCATTCGGGGCGCGTTTCAGATCCGGCGAAAACAGGACGCGTTTGGGGGCTTTATAGGGCGCAAGGTGGGCGCGAACAAAAGCCCGTAGCGTATCTTCATCCGCCTCGGCGCCATCTGCGAGTTCGACCACGCCCGTTACCGCCTGACCCCATTTGTCATCTGGGACGCCGACCACGAGGGCGTCTTTGACGGCGTCATGCGCTTTCAACGCCTCTTCAACTTCTTCGGGATAGATTTTCTCGCCAGCAGAGTTGATACAATTCGACCCGCGCCCGAGCAGGGTCATCGTGCCATCGGCGGCGACTTTGCACCAATCGCCAGGGATGGCGTATCGCACGCCATCGATCGTCCGGAAGGTTTCTGCCGTCTTTTTTTCGTCCTTGTAATAGCCGAGCGGTACCGCGCCACCGCGCGCGATGAGGCCCGTTTCGTCCGATCCTGGCGCAATCTCGCGGCCATCTTCTGAGAACACTTTGCAATGCTGACCGATTTCAAACTTGGCGGTTTCGGAGACGCCTTCGGCCGTCGTGACGGACATGCCAAAACCAACCGCTTCAGAGGCGCCAAAACTGTCCATCAAAGCGACTTGTGGCATGTGCTTGAGTAAGCCTTGCTTCACCTCCATGCTCCACATTACGCCAGACGAGGTGATGCTCGCGACCGTCGACAAGTCATACTTGCCGGGATTGGCGTCGAGCACACTGAGCATGGGCTTGGCAAAAGCGTCGCCAACGATCGCCATTGCGGTCACGCCATTGCGAGAGACGGTCTCCCAAAGCTGTTCCGGGTCGAACTTGGCCTTGTTCTCGAGGGTTACAATTGCCCCACCATTCAAGAAAGCGCCAAGGGCTGTGAACAGGCCGGTGCCATGCATCAGAGGGCAAGCTGGCAATTGCCGCCCATGCTGACCAACTTCGTCTACAAATGCGCGTTGTTCTTCCCAAGATTCTGGAGCCGCACCATAAATGCGCCGCATGCCGTCCAGGTTGGCGTCGCGCCAAATCTGATGCGACCACATCACGCCCTTGGGCATGCCTGTTGTGCCGCCGGTATAGAGAAACATCAAATCATCGGGGGACCGTTCAATCTCGAGCGGGGCCCCGTCGCCAGTGCCTGCTAACGCTTCATAAGCGACCGCATAGTCTGGAGCCTCAATTGTGCCACCGACTTCGACCCAGATTTTGACATTGGGTAGGCGATCTTTGACCCGCGCGACATTGCTACGAAACTCTGTGTCGAACAGGACCACCGTACTGTCTGAATTGTCGATGATGTAGACCAGTTCATCATCAAGATAGCGGTAATTGACGTTCACATGCGTCAGCCGTGCTTTAAAGCTTGCGACGAGACCTTCGACATATTCTGGCTGATTGCGCATGTAGAAGCCGATTTTGTCGCCGACCTGCGCGCCATTATTCAACAGCCATCGCGCAACATTGTTCGAGCGCGCCGTCATCTCCGGCCAAGACACGACTCGGTCGCCATGAATCATTGCCGGATTATCGGCGCCCAGCCGCGCGCCATTATCGTCTAGCAAATCGCCAAAATTCCAAATCGTTTTGGCCATACTGGCTCATCCTCCCGAATTTGTTTTTCGAGAGCATAGCCACAATAGGGCGTCTGAGTAGGGCCTCCGCCGCGGAAGTCTGGGGCTAAAACAAGTTGCCTTGATCCGACCCATCAGACGATTTCGAAACTGGTTTTGTCGGCGGCTTTTTCGGTTTGGAGAGCGCGGGTGCTTTAGGAGCGCCGGTTGGGGTCACAGAGATTTCGCCATCTGCGAGCATGATGTCGACTTGTGGTTTGCTGGCAATGTCGGCGGCGTGTCGCAAGACATTGCCGGTTGGACCTTTGACAATTGCATACCCGCGTTTCAGCGTCGCTTGATAGGACAGCGTCTCGAGGAGTTTGTCCTGCGCGTCGAACAGCTGGCGTTTGGTCAAGATAATCCTGTTCAAAGCGGGACGGGCGCGACGCGCGGTGTCCACCAACGAAGCGCGTGCACGTCGGGCATCGGCGACCAGCGGTTCGGGACGGAGCAAAGACGCGGCGCGCGTGAATTCGACCCGCTTCTTCGACGCCGCTTTGGACAACCCCGCGGCCAGTCTCGCGGATAAGGTTTGCAGCTTCCCCTGCTTCTCGAGGACAATCTGTTTGGGGCTGATTAGCCCGGCACTGAGCGCATCGAGCTTGGCCCGTTGGCGTTGCACCAGCATTCTTGTTGCCAGGGGCAAACGTTCGGAAACCGCGTCAAACCGCTGCCGTTTGCTTTCGAGCAGGCGTCCCGCAGGCGGCAAACGGGACGCTTCAAGCCGCTCATTGCCGCGACGCACATAGCGTACCAGCGCCCGCTTCAGTCTTTGCTGTAAGTCATCGATTTGCAGGGTCAGTTCAGAACGCACCGGAACCGCGATCTCCGCGGCACCTGTTGGGGTCGGCGCCCGGGCGTCCGAGACATAGTCGATGAGGGTCGTATCGGTTTCGTGTCCCACTGCAGAGATAAGCGGGATCTGACTTTCGAACGCCGCGCGCACGACCTCTTCCTCATTGAACGGCCAAAGGTCTTCGATAGAGCCGCCCCCGCGTCCGACAATCAGGACATCTGGGCGTTCGCCTTCGGGCATCGCATTGAAGCCGCGAATGCCAGCGACGATTTGCGGCGCCGCGGTGTCGCCTTGAACCAAAGCCGGCCAGAGAATGACGCGGACGGGGAAGCGGTCGCCAATACGATGCAAAATGTCGCGAATAACCGCGCCGGTCGGAGAGGTCACAACTCCAACCGTGCGTGGCAGGAAGGGCAGTGGTTTTTTGTGACGCTCGTCAAACAAGCCTTCGGCGGCGAGCTTCTTCTTGCGTTCTTCCAACAATGCCATCAGCGCGCCGACGCCGGCTGGGCGTAAGCTGTCAGCAATCAGTTGGTAATTCGACCGACCTGGATAGGTCGACATGCGACCGGTGGCGATGACTTCTAAGCCTTCTTCTGGCCTGAACGGCAAGCGTGAGACTTGGCCTTTCCACATGATCGTATTGAGGACCGCTTTGTCGTCTTTCAAGTCGGCATACATATGGCCCGATCGGGCAATTGTGACCCGGCCCAACTCGCCTCTTACCCGAACATGATCATAGGCCGTCTCAATCGTCCGCTTGAGGGCATTTGAGAGCTCTGAGACCGTAAGTTCGGGAGAATTCGAAGTGGGTGAATCAGCCATGACTCAACTCTAACCCTCAGGCCGAGCTGCGTCACCCGGGAAATCTCTCTTCTCTCCGGGGCTGACAAATCATGCAAAAAGCCTCATGGGGCTTGATCCCAAGGACGCGAGGGTGCAAGGGCTGGCGCCATGAAAATACTCGTTGTGGGTTCGGGCGGCCGCGAACACGCCCTGGCATGGAAAATATCGCAATCCGAGATTGTCGATGAAGTATTTTGCGTCCCCGGAAATCCCGGCATGGATGAGATTGGTCCGTGCTTCGACGTTGATCCGACAGACTTACACAAGATGCAGGAACTGGTGCTGCAGGTTTCTCCTGACTTGATTGTCATCGGTCCTGAAGCGCCGCTTGCGGTGGGCCTTGCCGACGCCTTGCGCGCCCGCGGCTTCGACGTGTTCGGACCCAGCGAGAAGGCAGCGCAATTGGAGAGCTCCAAAGGTTTCTCCAAGGACATGATGAAGAAGCTCGATATCCCGACCGCGGCCTATGGTCGGTTTACCGACCTGACCGAAGCGCTCGACTTCCTCGAAACCATGGACGCGCCTTACGTTATCAAAGCCGATGGCCTGGCAGCCGGCAAAGGCGTTGTGATTTGCGACACGTTGGAAGAGGCTGAAAACGAAGTCGAAGCGATGATGACCGGCAAATTCGGTGAGTCCTCGGCCGAACTGGTGATCGAAGAGTTTATGGAGGGCGAAGAAGCCTCCATTTTCGTGCTGACGGATGGCGATGGCGCGATTTACCTGCCGCCCGCCCAAGACCATAAGCGCGTCGGCGATGGCGATACCGGACTTAACACAGGCGGAATGGGGTCATATGCACCGGCGCCTGTGGTGACACCGCGTATGATGGAGTTGGTGCAAACCCTCATCGTCGAGCCGCTCCTATCGGGGATGGCTGAGGAAGATATGCCGTATCAGGGCGTCCTCTATGTCGGCATCATGGTCACACCTGCGGGTCCAAAAGTGGTCGAATTCAATGCTCGGTTCGGTGACCCAGAATGCCAAGTGCTGATGGCCGGACTGCCAGGCGACATTGTTCCTGCACTCTTGACCTGCGCGACGGGCGGCTTGGTGCATAGCCATGCTGAAATTGCCCGGATGATGGGAGTCAATGACTTCCAGCCGAGTGCTTGCGTGGTCATAGCGACGGAGGGGTATCCGGAATCCTATCCCAAAGGGTCGATCATTAATGGCGTGGCAGAGGCCAACGCGGTGGACAATGTCACGGTCTTCCAAGCCGGAACGGACCGCGACAGTGATCGCAGTTTGATCGCCGTTGGCGGGCGCGTGCTGGGCGTTACCGCAACGGGCGCTGACCTGCGCGAGGCAGTGGACGCTGCCTATGCTGGCGTAGAGAAAATTGATTGGCCGCAGGGATTCTATCGTAAGGATATTGGCTGGCGGGCCTTGAAATAGTGGCCGAACGGGACCTTTCGACGTTACTCTCAACGCTGGATGTGAAACAGCGCGACGGCGTGTGGCGGTTCGAAACCATCCCGCATGAGCAATCGTCCTGGGCGGACCTGGTCAATCTTCGCGACGCGCGCAACATTGCGATGTTGTTCCAGGAAACCGAGGGCCTGACGGTGATTACCGCTGCCACCGATGACACGCCGCCCGACAATCAATGGGCGTGGCTGGAGCTGACTGTGTATTCAGACTTACAAGCCGTGGGCTTTTTAGCGGCTGTGGCGGAGGCGTTGGCTGAGACAGGGGTCCCCTGTAACGCCGTGGCGGCATATCATCACGACCATATCTTTGTCCCGATTGCGCGGACAGAGGACGCAATTGCAGCGATTTTGACACTCCGGGGCGACGCCTAACCCTGCGTCCGACTTGTCGCCGTCTCTGGCGTCGCTAAACAGAAACAATTGGAATTCACGCGGAGGAGGTGTGCCATGGTCCATAGTGGCAACGCGCAAGAACTGTTCACCGGCACAAAGGATGTCGCGGACTCACATAAGTTCAATGAGGCCAATCTCGAAGCTTGGATGGCTGAGAATGTTGAAGGTTTTCAAGGCCCACTGACGGTCAAACAGTTTAAAGGCGGGCAGTCGAACCCAACTTATAAACTGTTCGCGGGTGGCAAAACCTATGTGATGCGCCGCAAGCCGCCGGGCAAACTCTTACCATCTGCGCATGCGGTGGACCGCGAGTTTCGAGTCATCGACGCCCTCTATCCGCTCGGTTTCCCCGTCGCGCGCCCGTACGGTCTCTGCATGGATGAAAGCGTGGTCGGCACGATTTTCTACATTATGGATTGCGTCGAAGGTCGCATCCTCTGGGATGGCACATTGCCAGATCTGGCGCCGGCTGAGCGCCGTGCCATTTATGAGGCGAAAGTAAAAACCTTTGCCGACCTGCACAATGTCGATTGGCGCGCTGCGGGCCTCGAAGGCTTTGGCAAAGAGTCCGATTATATCGCCCGGCAGACTCATCGCTGGACCAAGCAATATGTGGCCTCTGAGACCAAGAAAATTCCGGAAATGGATGCGCTGATCGAGTGGCTCCCAAACAATATCCCGCCCGGAGACACGACAACGATCGTGCATGGCGATTATCGTCTCGACAATATGATCCTGCACCCGACGGAGCCAAAGGTGATTGCGGTCTTGGATTGGGAGCTCTGTACGCTCGGTGATCCCCTGGCAGACTTCACCTATCACTTGATGAACTGGGTTATGCCCAGTTCTGATCCATCGCGCGGCGCGCTCGCAGATATCGATGACTTAAAGGCCTACGGTATTCCAACCATGGAAGAATATACCGCGCTTTATTGCCAACACACCGGCCGCGATGGGCTTCCAGAAGTCGACTTCTATTTTGCCTATAATGCCTTCCGCCTGGCAGCCATCTGCCAAGGCATTGTTGGGCGTGTCCGGGATGGCACGGCTTCAAATGCTGCGGCGGCAACCATGGAAGAACGCGTCGCGCCGCTCGCCCATTTCGCCGCCGACTGCGCGCGCAAAGCGGGCATGGAAGGATGAGTTTCGACACGCCCATCGCCGAGAACGAGGGCGTGCTGAGCGGTCCGCTTCGCGCGCCCGCCAATATGCTCATCGAGCAAGAATATGGTGGCCACAAATCGATCCATGATGATGCTGAAGCTGAGCGGCTCGGTTTCAGAGCAGGGCCGATTGAGGGGCCCACCCATTTCAGTCAGTTTGACCCATTGCTGGTCAAGCTTTGGGGGCAAGACTGGTTCGCTCACGGATGCATCTCTTGCCACTATAAGAATATGGTCGTTGAAGGAGAGGAGGTTCGCGTTTTCGTTAAACCGGTCTCCGATACACGGGCCGATTGTTGGGCCGAGAAGGCTGATGGGACACCCGTCTTAGAAGCCTCCGCGACGCTCGGCCCGGACCATGGCGAGACCCTGCTCGAAGCCCGCATGGCGCGTCTACGCCCGCCAGGAGAATTGGTCATTCTTGCGGATTTAAGCGTCGGCATGACAGGCCGCGAAGATGAGTCAGTGACGATGGCACCTGACCAGAATATGGGCGCGCTCTATCCGTTTTCTTTGAACGAGAAACTGGCTAAAATTACCGAACGCACGCCTTGGTACGATGACGCCTCGCAATCTCCATGGGGACGAGCGATTATCCCCACTGAAATGGTCAGTGTGCTCGCCGAGTATACGAACCGGAAGGCCGGGTTTAAGACCAAAGGTCCGGCGATCGGTCTGTTTGCTGACTTGGAAATCCGCTACGTAAATGGCCCGCTCTTTGTGGGTGAACCTTATCTCATCCGACGTGAGATCGTAGCGTTATCGCAAGGCCGCAGGACCGAGAACTACTGGACCCGGACTCGGATTTTCGATGCCGCAGGCGAAACGCAAATGGCAGAAACACTGCTCAATCACGGCGTTCTCAAACACTCTTACGCTGATTACCCGAAAGAGTTGCTGGCTTAGCAGTCGGTATCTTCCAAGGTGGATTTGAAAATATAGGTCTGCGGCGCAATCGGCTCCGTGGCGGACTTGTAGACCTGGTTGTTGGGGTCGGCCCAGTTCTGCGCGAAGGCTTCCATACGGATGATGCGATCGCCAAGAAAATCGCGGATATGGCCCGCATCGATCATGCCCCAATAGTCCTTGGGATCGACACGGCAATCATAGTCTAGCGCGGCATCTAGCATTTGATTGGAAATGTCTTCGATATAGCCAAGGTCGACCTGCTGGCCTGCTAAATGATCTTCCATATGTTGTGCGCCGCTGCGATGCATCATGAATCCAAAATCATATCCGAGCTGCGCCGCCATCAGCGCCATGGGCGGCGGTGTCGCGTCATCTTTCATCCAGCCCCACCAGGTGCGAAAATCCATCATCGTAATCCCGTGGACGGAGATGTGGGCACTGTTGTGAATGTGAACTTCATCAAGTCCCGGCAGGATCACCATGGCGCAGGCAGACATACATTGCCCGGCGATCACAGCTGGTTCGCCGCGATTGTCGAGAATGGTGCTCATACCGCGCGCGGTGGCAACATTTCCGCCCGGACTGGTGATGATGATCCGACTGGCGGGCGGCAGGCTGTTAAGCTTCAGAAATTGTTCCGGGAAGATTGCCGCATTGTAGCAAATCACATCTGTGCCTTCGAGCATCGAGACGCCATCGGCTTTAAGGCATTGCTCAACCAATCGATCGGTTTCCGCGTCCGGTCGGTCAAATGTGATCTCGCTTTGCGCAGCCGCCAAAGGCGCGGCCAACAAGCCAAACAAACATCCCAAAATCGCAAAGCGCATGGCAACTCCTCTTCTGAAATCAAAATGGTGTGAGATTGCGACAAATCAAAGGCGAATTGCCGTGCTCAGCTTGCTCTTCTGAGCCTATGGCCGCACATTGCAAGCATTGGGAGAGCATAATGAAACATATCATGAAGAGCTTGGTCGGAGCGGCGGTTTGCGCCCTCACGCTGGCCGGCGCAAGTGCACAAGAAAACACAACCGTAATCGAGGCCGGGCATCTCTTGGCTATACCAGGTGAGGGATATCTGCGGAACCGTTCGATCACGATTGAGGACGGTAAGATCGTTAACGTTGAACGCGGATTCAAATCGCACGCCGATGATGTCCGCGTGATCGATCTGCGTGACGCTTTCGTGCTGCCAGGATTGATCGACAGCCATGTCCATCTGACTAATGAGTTTTCGCCGACATCTCGTTTGAAAATGTTGAGCGATTCGGAAGTCGATGCGGCGCTCAATGGCGCTTCAAATGCTTATAAGACTCTGCTTGCGGGATTCACCACTGTGCAAGACGTCGGCGGGCCGAACGAGGCCGTGTTCTCACTGCGCGATGCCATTCGCACGGGGAAAGTTCCCGGACCGCGCATCCGTGCCTCCGGACGGGCGATAACGCCCAGCGGCGGCCACGGTGATGCCAATGGATTTTCGCCTGCCTTGACGCGGGTGTTCACGGGTCCGAACGCCTGTAACGGCGCCGATGATTGCCGGCGCGCCGTGCGCGAGACCATCCGCTCGGGCGCTGATGTCATCAAGATCACCGCGACGGGCGGGGTGCTATCTAACACCAAGGCAGGCTTAGAGCAGCAATTTTTCGACGATGAAATAGCCGCGATTGTTGAGACCGCCGCTATGATGGGGCGCAAAGTGACGGCGCATGCGCACGGCAAAGGCGGGATCGAAGCGGCGCTGCGCAACGGCGTTCATTCAATTGAGCATGGCACATATCTCGATGACGAGACGATTGATCTCTTCAAGCAAACGGGCGGCACGCTTGTGCCAACCGTATTGGCGGGCGTGACGGTGACCGGCTGGACTGACCAACCTTGGTTACCCGAACCGTCCCGCGAGAAGGCGGCGATTGTCGGACCGCTCATGCTCGACATGCTGAGCCGCGCGAGAGCAGGCGGTGTGAATGTTGCTTTCGGTACGGATACCGGGGTCTCCAAGCATGGCGAGAATGCCGAAGAATTTGAACTTATGGTGCAGGCTGGTTTCACGCCCGAAGCCGCCATCAGGTCAGCCACGGTGGTCGCCTCAGAACATATTGAAATGGATGACCAAATCGGCACGATCGAGGTCGGTAAATTCGCGGACATGGTGGTCTTGCGAAATGATCCGTTGGACACAATTAGCGCGCTTAAATCCGTGCGGCTCGTGATAAAAGACGGCAAGGAATATCGGCCATAAGATCGACTTTCATGTATTAGTTCGATAGATTGGCGTAAGGCACTCTTTTATATGCGTTAAACGGGGCATCCAATGCGGTTCAGGCCGGGTCTTCTGGTCGTTTCTATGGCAGTGCTCGCCCTTGCGGGGTGCGGGTCGTCTGATCCTGTCCGAGAGGTTTCCAGCAGTGCCTGTGTCGAGATCCCAAATGGGCAATATTTTCAATTTGTTGATGGTCGCTTGGTCGCCACATCGAGTTCCGAAATCAGTGCCCAAGAGCGCCCCGAGCAGACCCTTCGGCGAATTGCTGCGACGCTTGCCGGAATGGGGTATCCGTGGGTGACGTTGACGTGGGACGGCAGCGTCGCCACCGTGTCCGGGATCGCGCTCGACGATAATGCTCGATCAGATGCGTACATTGCGGCGAAGTCTGCATTCGAAGCAGATCCGGTCTCTGGCCCGTTGGTTGAGCGGGTCATAAACAACCTAGACGTCCATGCGGCCGAAAAAGCGATCGCCCTCCGCCTCACCGATGAATTGGTTTTGGATGATGGCTTGGCTTGGTTGCGCGTGGTGATTGCCGGTCGGGTTGCAACATTGGACGGGGTTGCCGCCAGCGTGCAGGAAAAGGAAGTTGGCTATAATGTCGGTCGGTCTACGGTTGAGTCCGACCTTGCGGCTGGCCAATTGGTCAATATCGTCGTTGACGCAATTCAAGTGCGCGGCGGTGAGTCACCTGTCGGCACGGCGTTGGTCGATCTTGCAAGCGAACCGACCGTGGCGGCGTGCCAGCGCGCCTTTAATGCGGTTATGGATGGGCGTGAAGTTGCCTTCGAGTTGAATGAGTCGACCATTCAACGCGCCAGCTCTCGCTTGCTCGATGCCATCACCGGCGTCGCCTTGCTTTGCGAAAATCATGACATCGAAATTGCCGGCCGCGCTGGCGCCGATATCATTGCCGCGGATGCATTAGAGCTCACTCAAAGGCGGGCCTCATCGATCCGCGACTATTTGATGGCTTATGGTGTCGCGCCAGACGCTTTGTCAGCGCGCGGCTATGGTCAGGCGGAGCAGACTGGCTTGGCTCCAGATGCTCGCCCAAACGTGCCGAACACGTCCTTTTCTGTCCGCGCGCGCGACAGCTAGAATTTGCACACCAATCCCTGATTGGCCGGCACCGTGGCGTCGACCGTATCAAGCCAAGCTTTTTCGATCGCCGCGGCGCCGTCCACAGCGGTCGGTGTCACGAACGATTTCGACACCGGATAGAACGCGACCAAATCGGCGCCGGTGCGCTTATCGAGTTCTCCTGCGGGCAATTGCTTTGCTCGATTGGCGGCATAGTCGGGCACAAAAAAGAATTCCGGTTGCGGGCCAGGCATGTCGGCGACTGGGGCGCGGCTGTCTTCCCAATCGGTCGCGCCAATGACCAAGCTCCGCTTCATGTGATCTCCGCAGACGGTGTGCACGGCTTTGGTCAGTTCCGGGCGACCAACAAAGTCGACATAGGCTGTATTCCCGCTCGCAGAGAATGAAGAGACCGCGTCATATTCGAGCACTTGATCGTAAAGGCCTGTATTCTTGACGAAGTCGACATTGCGAGGGGAGGTGACGCCGACGGTCTTCACACCGCGGCGTTGCAAACTATGGGCGGTCGCAATGGCGGTTTTTGACGACGCACTCGAAATGACGGCTTCGTCTGGTTTTGGGTCGCCCTCCATCAAGCTGTCGCAAATCATCCAGCCTGTCATATAGAGCGGCCGAAACAGCATTTGCTCCGCTTCGGTGCCTGCGACATATGCTGGGTCGGTATCAATCGCACTGTAGAAATTGTAGATCGGGGCGAGGGCCTGGCGGTGCTCCGCGGCGTCGAAAAAACCACGCGGCGAAGTTTTCATCGGGGTGACCACCAACTCCTCTGAGATCGGAAAATAGCCATAGAGGCGCTGCCCGACGGACACACCCTCAGCTTTCGATTCTGAGACTGTGGCAAACCCCCAGACCGGCACTCGGCCCATCTCTTCAGCCCCTGAGGGAAAGAAATTCCAGTAATGCATCGGTGGTCCACCAAACGCCGCATAGGTGACATTGTTCGCGGTCAAAGCAAACGCGTCCAAGCTTAAGCGCGCCTGGCCATCCGCCAGCGGTTGCGAGTCGCTATCCGTCCATTGCGTTGCGCGCAGGTCTGATTTGGTGATTAAGTGCTGCTTGCCCATAGCCGTCTCCTTTTGCCGCCACTGTGAGCGGTGCGGTGCCCAGAATCAAGCTTGACGTCGGGCAGACTAATGATGCGTTGGCTTGGGCTCAGAGGTCGAGTGCTTGCTGTCATAGGCCCGCAAGAAGGCTTCCAGGGCCGAGAGCGCTTCGCGGGCCTCAATGACGATTTCAGGCGACTCCTCGCGCAGGAACTGAAATTCATTGCTTTCGGGGTTCGCCGAGCAGACCGTTTCCAGGTCCTTCAAAGATCGAGACAAAACTTCTGCGTAGAATGACCAATGGGGGTTTTTAAGTTTCATCTAGAACCTGATTCTCTGCGTGATTTTATGTAATGGAAAACAAGTATTCGTACAACCTCAAAATGCGAATACTTGTGTTCGATTTTTGATTGTTTTAGCGTGTGCGAGGTCCTAAGAGGCTGGATTTTCGAGTTCCTGAGCCAGTCCTAGAAACAATTCTGATAGTTTCGGCGAGGCTTCGCTCCAGTTCAGCGCGTCTATAAGGCGTTGCGGCGCGACTTCGTTGCCGTCGGCATCGGTCACGCGCATCAACGTGTTGACCGACGCATGGACGCGGCCCCGCCGTTTGAACTCATGATTGAAGGCGATGTGCTTATCAGACCAGCCTTGAACTTCGCAGCTCATTTGAAACGCATTCGGTGTTTTCAGCATCCGCGTGATCGTTCGTGTTTGGGCGCAAATTTCCAGCTTCCACTTATTCCGCCGCAGCACCTTCATCATGCCGGACCGCAGCAATAGATTGAGGCGCGCTAGGTCGCTAAAGGACAGGTACCGACTATTGGTCATATGCATGAACATGTCCTGGTCGGTCAGCCATACCCGATAAGTCCGCACGAATGTGTGATCGAGCGGCGCGCTCTTTGACGCAAACGTGGCGAGAAAGATCACCCAGAGACGGCGAAAGAAGAGGTTCATGTTGGATCACCTAAACGGCTTGGCGTGCTTAGCGCCATAACTTGTCCAATTCCGCGGCGATTGCAAACGCCTTTCGCGCGCCGGATCCGCCGATGCGTAATCCGATCATAGCGGACCCTTCGAGAGAAGAGCCGTCATTTTCGGGGCGTTGCCAACGACTGCCCGCGACGAAGCCCTCGTCCAACGAAGAAAGAAATGCGCCAAACTCTTCTTCTCGACCATCCGCGAAAAGAGGAAGCCAAATCAGAAATTGCGCCTTGGGCCATTTGCGCATCGCCCGCGGAACCCAGTTCGCCAGAGCGTCCATGTCGGCATCGGTTTCATAACTCGGGTCAAGCACGACCAACATATGTTCGCCGCGACGTGGCTGTAGGCGGAGCGCGCCGCGATAGCCATCCTCTTTGCGGATCTGCACACGCGCGTCTTTCTGCAAAGCCTGCGATAAGGCTTTGTGTTCCGTAGGGTGGAGCTCGAACAAGACTATTCTTGCCGAGTCTGGAAGCATCTGAGTGGCAAGCGCAGGGGAGCCCGGATAAGAGGTCGGTCCTTTGGATTGCACATGTTTCAGCCACGGCTTCAATGCGTTCGGCGCTCGATCTGCTTTCGGCATCGCGAGCACGCCGCGTTTGGCCTCGCCAGTCTTTTCGGACTGTGCGCCGCTCAAGTCATAGAAACCCCGTGCCGCATGCGTTTCGATGTAAAGCAAGGGACGGTTTGCCTCCGCTTCAGCACCAAGCACGGCATGCAGGATCGCGTGTTTCAGGACATCGGCCTGATTGCCCGCGTGAAAGCCGTGCTGATAGGAGAGCAAGGCCGATTACTCCCGTTCAGCCAATGACGCTTCGCGGATCGCCTCAAATTCGTTGCCGGGATACCATGTTGGCCAATCACTCGATTGCGCGATGGAAAGACCAACGGTGTAGAGCGCCGTGACGTCCTCTTGCATCCCTGCAAAATTCCAGTCTTCTGAATATTCGTCCATGGGTTTGTGATAAGCTTGCGCGCGATACGTATCCGCAGCGGCCTTTCCGGCAGCCAACCCGCCTTCGCGCAGATCTGAACCGCCATCGGCATACAGCATCGGAACGCCTTTCTTGGCGAAAGAAACATGGTCAGAGCGATAGAAATATCCCGCTTCCGGGTTGGGGTCTGGCAGGATGACGCGGTCGGTCCCATCGAGATGCGCTTTCAGCAAGTCTTCAAGCTCAGACGCACCATACCCGACGACCACCATGTCTTTCGTGCGCCCGATCGGCAGCATTGCATCCATGTTCAGACCGGCGACAATTTGATTCATCGGGACCGTTGGGTTTTCTGCATAGAAGGCCGATCCGAGCAGGCCGGATTCCTCAAGCGTGACCGCCAAGAAGAGGGCCGAGCGATCAAGGTCTTGCCCCTTCATCGATTCCGCAATTTCTAGCAATGCAGCAGTGCCGGTCGCATTGTCGACCGCGCCGTTAAAAATGTCATCGCGATAGAAATCTTGCGTCGGCTCGCCTTCACGGGCGTCCGTTTTTTTGCCGAGATGATCCCAGTGCGCGGTGAACAATGTGTATTCATCTGGGGCTGTGTTGCCGGTGAGCATTCCAGCCACGTTGCGCGACTCTTTGGTCTCGATAGATTGCACGAATTGGCCGCTGGTAGTCAGGTTGCCCATGTCCACGGGCTGAAAGCCCTCGGCTTTGGCAATGCGCTTCATTTCGGAGAAATCGAGTTCAGCTTCAGCGAACAATGAGCGTGCAGTTTCCTCAGAAATCCAGCCTTCAAACAGCGTTCGATTGGCCCCTTCATCCGCGCGAACCAAATCGGCCTGGGAGCCTGACCAAGAGTTCGCGACCACGTCCCAGCCGTATGAGGCTGGCGCCGTTTCGTGGATGACGATTGCGCCAGTTGCACCTTGGCGGCCAGCTTCTTCGAACTTGTAGGTCCAGCGACCATAATAGGTCATCGCTTTGCCTTTGAAGAGTTCGTCTTCGCGCGCATAGCCGGGATCATTGACCAGCATGACGACCGTTTTGCCTTCGACGTCGAGGCCGTCATAATCGTTCCAGCCATATTCAGGCGCGACCACACCATAGCCGACAAAGACCAGTTCAGAATCCTCCCAAGATCCTTCATCCCGATCTTGTTTTTTGGTCCAAAGAACCGCGTTCTCGCGCAAGGTTGCGGGAAAGGCTTCTCCGGATACGCCTCCAGAGAAGGTCAAATTTGACGCGTTTTCATCCAGCGTCTGCTCAACCATGCCGACGGTTTGGAACCAGGTGCCGTTTTCGCCAGCGGGAGAGAGTCCGATGCGTTCCATCTCCGCGGCGATCCAGTCAGCCGTTTTCTCGCCTATCTCGGCGCCAGGCGCTCGGCCTTCAAATGCGTCATCGGCAAGAATTTTTGTGCGCTGACGTAAATCGTCCGCCGTAATCTCGGCGGTTGTATCGGCTGGGAGCGGTAGAACGAGGCCGACTGCTGCTTCCACTGTTTCATCGCCCGGTTCCGGCGTGATCGGATCAACCGGATCAGCGGTTTGCGAGCAGGCGGTAAGCAGTGCGAGTGCCGAAGCGGCGAAGGTGAGACGGATCATATGAGGCCCCTGTGGATATACTGTTTGCGCCCGGTTTGGCACAGGGCCAAACCGGCGACAAGCACCCGCCTGCGCCGAGCTTAGCTCGAGGGTAGGGGTATATAATCGTCTTCGCCATCTGGTAGCGTGAACGGTGTGTCCTGCCATCGGCCTTCTGCCGAAGCTTGCCAATCGGCCTTGGCTTTGGCCAGCCGGTCTTTGTCGGTCGCAACAAAATTCCACTCGATGAGACGTGGCCCATCCATTTTCTGACCACCTGCCAACATGAACCGCGTGCCTGCGCTGACCGAGACTGGAATATCTTCACCCTCTTTCAAAATCGCCATCTGCCCGGCTTCGATCACGATTCCGTCGATTGTGGCGGCGCCAATCGCAACATACAGGGCGCGTTCTTCAGCTTCGTCCCGGCCAATGGTGAAACGCGCCTCAGCATCGGCGTCGGCACCGACATACCAGATGCCCCATGGAAACTCGACCGGCGAGACATGTCCGAATGCGGTTCCAGCGAGCACCCGCGCATGGGCGCCGCCTAAGTCAAATTCAGGCAAAGTCGCAGCCGGGTGGTGGACAAAATCAGGGGCGATTTCGGCGTCGTCCTTTGGCAAAGCGACCCAGGTCTGTATGCCATGCATGGATTGGCCCGCGGCGCGCTCGTCATCTGGTGTGCGTTCTGAATGACAAATCCCGCGGCCCGCGGTCATCCAATTCACCGCGCCTGGTCGGATCACCAAATCGTTGCCGAGCGTATCTTTGTGCCGGATCGCGCCTTCATAGAGGAAGGTCACGGTTGCGAGTCCAATATGCGGATGTGGCCGGACATCGAAACCGGTGCCTGGCGCGTAATCAACCGGACCGAAGTGATCGAAGAAGATGAAAGGCCCGACCATTTTTCGACTGTGAAAGGGCAGGATGCGACGAACGACGAATCCATCGCCAAGATCTTTTTCTCGCGGTTTTATGATTTGCTCGATCAGCGCACTCATGTCTGAACTCCTTGCCTGCAGCGATTTTCAACGTGACATAGAACAATGAGCACTGATCTCCATGACTTCGTAGACGAAATTCGCGCATGTCAATTATGCGTCAAAGACATGGAACGTGCGCCGAAGCCGATCCTGCAAGTATCCAAGACGGCAAAAATCCTGATTGCAGGTCAGGCACCCGGCAACTTAGCGATGGAATCGGGGCGACCGTTTACAGATCCATCCGGTGATCGCTTGCGAGACTGGCTGCAAGTCGACGAAGCTGTGTTTTACGATCCAGCGAAAGTTGCCATCGTGCCCATGGGATTTTGCTTTCCGGGCTATGACAAGAATGGCGGCGATATCCCGCCCATGAAACGTTGCGCACAAACCTGGCACCAACCCTTATTCGAGCGGTTACCGCAGATTGAGCTCAAGGTTCTCATCGGCGGCTATGCGCAGCGCTGGCATATCGGCGATCAGATTGAAAAAACTTTGACAGCCACGGTGCAAAAGTGGCGTAGCTTTTTAGAGCAAGGCGTCATCGTTACGCCACATCCGAGTTGGAGAAATAATGCATGGCTCAAGCGCAATCCTTGGTTCGAAACCGAACTCTTGCCCGAATTGCGAAAACGGGTGCAGTCCTTGCTCTCTTGATCGGTGTGACGTTTGGCTTTTTAGGTGCCTGCGTCACGCCGGCGACCCTGAAAGCCTTGGATTTGGAGGCCCCTGTGATGCCTGTGCTGGAGCCTGAGAACAATCGATTGATCACCTTTGACGGGGCGGAGCTTGGCCTCACTGTTTGGGATACAGAAGGTGAGCCGGAAATCGTCATTGTCGGCGTCCATGGCATGAACGATTATGCCAACGCCTTCCACATGGCCGCGCCGTATTGGGCAAAACGTGGGGTTAAAACCTATGCTTACGACCAGCGCGGCTTTGGCCGTTCGTTCGGGCGCGGCGAGTGGCCAGAAGAAGAGTTGATGCGCGAAGATCTGCGCACCATTGTCAGCCTCGTCAAAGCGCGACATCCGAATACGACTTTGGCGGTTGTCGGAATTTCGATGGGCGGCGCTGTGACGATGTCCGCGTTCGGCTCGGATCGTCCACCTGCAGGCGTTGACCGCGTGGTTTTCAGCGGCCCAGGTCTCCGCGGTTGGGGCGCCATTCCAGTCGTTCAACGGGTCGCCCTATGGACCAGTGTGCGGGTGCGTCCGGGATGGGTGGTCCGACCTCCGCGCTTTGTCAAAATCGAACCGAGCGACAATATCGAAATGCTGCGCCGCCTATGGGCCGATCCACTCGGCCTGAAAACCAACAAGATTGAGCAAGTTCATGGGGTCGTCAGTGTTATGGAAAGCGCCCACCGGGCCGCCTCTAAGCTGCCTGCAGACGTCCCGATGCTGCTGACCTATGGCGCAAAGGACATCGTCATCCCTGAAAATGGCGTGCGGCGCACGGCGAAAACGCTGCCCGCCCATGTCCGTACGGCTTATTACCCGAACGGCTATCACATGCTTTTGAGAGACTTACATTCAGAATTGGTGTTCGAAGACGTGCTGACATTCTTGCGCGACCCTGAAGCACCGCTCCCGAGTGCTGTCAGCGAAGTACCTGGGCGCACATCAAGCTGATTGTTGACCCCGCGTGCAAAGGCGTTACACCGCCGGTTTGTTTCAATTGCAACCACAATTTGGGCGGATCCAATGTTCGACAACCCATCCTTTGATCATCATGAAGGCGTTCATTTCTTCAGTGACCAAGATAGCGGGCTCCGTGCCGTCATTGCCGTCCACTCGACCGCGCTAGGCCCGTCATCAGGTGGGACCCGGATGTGGGACTATCCGGACAGCGACGCGATGCTCACCGACGTCCTGCGGCTGAGCCAAGGGATGAGCTATAAGAACGCTATGGCATCCATCCCGCATGGTGGGGGCAAAGCGGTGATCTGGGGCAATTCCAAGACCGATAAATCGGAAGCCTTGTTCCGCGCGTTTGGTCGCGCTGTGGACACTTTGCAAGGTCGATACTGGACCGCTGAAGATGTTGGTATCGATACAGCTGATATCGAGATTGCCGCGCAAGAAACCAAATACGCGGCCGGCTTGACAACCGGGGCTGCTGCCAGTGGTGACCCATCCCCCGTGACCGCGCTTGGCGTGTATCGCGGCATCCGTCAGACGGCGCTAAGGGCGTTCGGAGATGACGACCTTAATGGGAAAACGGTTGCCATTCAGGGCGTCGGGTCCGTGGGGGGCTACACCGCTTTGCACCTTGCTGAAGCGGGTGCCAATCTTGTCATCACTGACATTGACCAAGACGCGCTCGCTGACATTTCCAAACGAACGGGCGCGAAGGTTGTGGCGCCGGACGAGATTTATGACGTCGACGCCGACATCTTCTCGCCGAATGCCTTGGGTGCGATCATCAATGAAGACACTCTGAAACGCCTGAAAGTGAAAGTCATCGCCGGCGGCGCGAATAACCAGCTCGTTGTTCCCGCAATGGGCGAATTCGTTCGACGTGAAGGCATCCTCTATGCGCCGGACTATGTCATCAATGGCGGCGGTATCATCAATGTCGCGGCCGAGATTTCAGGGACCTATTCTCGTGAATGGGTCGATCAAAAACTGGACACATTGATGGACACGCTTGGCGACGTGCTGGATGACGCATTGGAATCTGGGCGTCCAACCAATGACGTTGCAGATGAAATCGCCCGCAATCGCATCGCGGCCGCGCGGGCTTAAGGCGTTTCAACTCCATCTACTCCAAGTTCAGATTGCGCCAGGTCAGGCGTGACGGGCGTGGAGCTCTCGCAGACAAAAGGTTCGGCGCTCACCGGAACACCATCCATCAACCGTACCGCGCGCGCGTATCCTCTGGCACCGCCAGCTGTGAGCGCAAACGTGCCCTCCAGAACATTCACGTTGCGCTGATAGAAGGGCAGGTAGCCCGACCAGCTGCGCCGTGCGAGCGTGGGTGCCAGTTCAAATCGGCCCGTCGACGCGCGGCGCGCGCCTTCAAACCGCCCGGTCAGTGAGACGCGATTGATCTCTTTGGTGCCGACAAAACTCACCGGAAAACGGGCGCTTGGGGCAATTGTTTCAAATGCTTCTTCGATTTTCTCGCCATTGCCGACCACCGGCGCAGCAAGCGCGTCATCTGAGAGAAACACCCGCCAGGCCAGGTGCAAACCCACATAATTGTTGAAATCGGCGGTTTCCGTGCAGGTGTCGATCTGCCACTCGCCGTCCAGCCGAAACTTCTCATATTGCATCCAGCCCGTGACCGCCGCCGTCGCGGCGGTAAAGGCAACCGACCCATATTTGATAAATTCGAGCATGCGCCGTCCCTCGCTTTCGAAAGGTCGAGTTTAGCGCAGCGCGATGGAGAGCGTAAGCCGTTGAATTAGAGCGCGGGTTGGATAGGACCCTCGGCCCGGCCATGCACGAATTGGTCAACATATTCGTTGCCGCTATTGTCAATCTGGCTCGCAGGCCCCCGCCAAATGATTTTGCCTTCGAACAGCATCGCGATCTCGTCGGCAATTTTCCGGGCGCTCGCCATGTCGTGGGTGATCGAAATCGCCGCTGCACCGAGCGCTTTGGTCTGTTCGACGATCAGGTCATTGATCGCGTCAGCGGTAATCGGATCGAGGCCGGTGGTTGGCTCGTCGAAGAAAATCAATTCCGGCTTAGAAGCAATCGCTCGGGCGAGGCCAACGCGCTTCTGCATGCCGCCGGAAATTTCCGCGGGCGTGAGGTCGGCGACATCCGATCCGAGCCGGACTTGTTTGAGCGTTTCGATCGCGCGTTCTTTTGCGTCTTTACGCTTCATCCCGTCCGCATTGAGCAAGCGAAACGCGATATTCTCCCAGACCGAAAGACTGTCGAACAGCGCGGCAGATTGGAACAGCATGCCGATACGCGCGCGCATCGCTTCGCGGGTCTTGCCTTGGTCATGCGTGACATCTTCCCCAGCGAACAGGATTTGCCCCTGATTAGGCGTCATCAGGCCAAGCGCGTTTTTCAGCATCACCGATTTGCCGGAGCCAGAGCCGCCGAGCACGACCAGGGATTTTCCTGGCGAAACATCAAGATTAACGCCCTTGAGGACTTGTTTCGGTCCAAATGATTTATGCACGTCTTTGAGTTCGAGAAGCGGCCCGGTGCTCATGATCCAAAGTCCACAAGTATGGTTGAAATCAGGTAGTTGAAGGCGAGAATCAGCACCGCAGCGCCGACCATCGCGAAGGTCGCTGCGCGGCCAACACCCGTCGCGCCAGCGCTTGATTTATCGCCATGATAGCAGCCTAGAATGGCAATCACACCGCCAAACACAACCGCTTTAATCAGGCCAACCGTGACATCCTGCCAGGTCAAGAAATCCATCGTGTTGCGCAAGTATGTCGTTGAGTCGAAGCCAAGGCCTAAAGTGCTGACCGCCCAGCCGCCCATAACGCCGATTATATCTGCGATGAGGACCAGCATCGGCAAGGTTAGGACGCCAGCCAGAAACCGCGGCGCATATAGGTAGCGGAATGGATTAGCGCTCAGCGTTTTTAGCGCATCGATCTGCTCGGTAACCCGCATCGCGCCGATCTCCGCAGCGATCCCCGCTGAGACGCGTCCCGCCAGCATCAAGCCGGTAATCGTCACACCCAGCTCGCGGGTAATGCCCAATACCACAATGTTTGGGACGAATTGCTCGGCGCCAAAGCGGCTGCCACCAGAATAGATGTTTAGGGCCAGCGCTGCGCCGATAAATACCGCGGACAGGCCGACCACTGGCAGGCTGTAAAAGCCTATGGCGATCATCTGCCGGATAATTTGCGCCGGGTACCAGCGCGGGCTGAAGCTTGCGCCGATGGTCTTGCCAGTAAATATCGACAACCGACCGATCTCGGCCAACATGCCAAGCGTTGCGCCGCCCAGCCATTGTAACGGGTTCGGAAAGCCCGATTTACGTTTCGTAGATGCGTTTGACACGGGGTGTGAGTCCTGTGGTGAGTTCGTATCCTATCGTGCCCGCGAGGGCGGCTTGCTCTTCTAACGCAGCTTCTGGTCCGATCAATTGCGCATAAACACCCGGGCGCGCAAGGTCTGCGGCTTCGGTTACGTCAATTGTAATCAAATCCATTGAGACGCGCCCGAGAATGGGACAGCGCGTCCCGCCCAATACGGCAAACCCTTTGTTTGAGGCAGAGCGCGGGAATCCGTCGCCATAGCCGATGGCCAGAGTGGCGATAAGTGTGGGCTGCTCAGCCCGCCAGGTGGCGTTGTACCCGACTGTCTCACCGGCGGCGATTTGGCGAACTTGAAGGATCGGGGCGGACAAGGTCATGCCCGGCTTTAAGGTCACGCCATCTGGCGGTGTTCCGCCCCCATAAAGCGCGATTCCTGGGCGCGTTAGAGCGTGATGATAGTCGCTGCCAAGCCATACTCCGCCAGAATTGCTGAGGCTCTCTGGAACTCCAGGAAATGCCGCGGAAACTTGCGCAAACACATCCAACTGATGCGCATTCATCGCGGAATCGCGCGCTTCGGAGCAGGCGAGATGCGAGATCAGCAAAATCGGGTTTTGCGCCTCACTCGCTTCGGCAATTTCGGCGGCGTCCGACACGGGCAGACCGAGCCGGTTCATTCCGGTATCAAAATGCAGGGCGAAGCCCCGGGGCATCTTTACGCCGTCGACCAACCAATCGGCCATCGTGCGGAACTGAAAACTAGAATTGATCACCGGGATGAGCGCGTTTTCGCGATACAGGGCTTCCTCGTCCGGCGATGGGCCGTTGAGCACATAGATGTTCGGGTGGCTGCCGAGCGTCGCGCGGGTGATTTCGGCTTCATAAGCATGGGCGACGAAGAAATGGTCGCAGCCCGCATCATGCAACGTTTCGGCGACTTGCGGCAGGCCGTGGCCATAAGCGTCGGCCTTGACCACAGCGCCGGTTGCGCCGCTCGGTTGCGCCGCTTGCAGCGTGCGCCAATTATCAACGATATTGGCGAGATGAATATGGGCGCGGGGTCGTAAGCTCATGCTGGCCGGATTACAGCGCTTTGCGGCAGATGTAAGGCTTATTCGTCAAAACCATCAGCTGGCGCACGGGCAAGATTTCCGAACCGGGTGACATTGGCGTCGAATGAGAGGACGACTTTGCCGATCGGGCCGTGGCGTTGCTTGCCGAGAATGACTTCTGCTGTGCCGTAAACCTCGTCCATGCGCTGTCGCCAAGCCGCCCATTTATCGGCGGCTGCCGGATCACCGCCATCTGCTTGAGGTTCAGTCCGCTCGAGATAATAGCTTTCGCGATAGACGAACATCACGACGTCGGCGTCTTGTTCGATTGAGCCTGACTCCCTGAGGTCAGAGAGTTGCGGGCGCTTGTCGTCGCGCTGTTCCACTTGGCGCGACAGCTGGGACAGGGCGATGACCGGGACGTTGAGCTCTTTCGCCAAGGCTTTCAGTGTCGTGGTAATTTGCGTGATTTCCTGCACCCGGTTCACGTCGGCTTTTCCCGAAGTGCCGCTCAACAATTGTAGATAGTCGATAATAATCACGTCGACGCCTTGAGCGCGCTGCAGGCGGCGGGCGCGGGCGGCCAATTGGCTGACGGAAATCCCACCTTGGTCATCAATATAGAGCGGCAGGTTTTGCAGCTCTTCTGTCGCTTCGCGCAGGGTTTCGAAATCGTGTTTGTCTAAGTCGCCCTGACGGATTTTGTGCGCATTGATGCTGGTGCGTTCGGCGAGAATACGGGTTGCCAATTGTTCTGAAGACATTTCGAGCGAGAAGAACGCGACTTTGCCGCCTTCCACTGTCTTGGTTGAGCCGTCTTCCAGTTTCTCACCGCGATAGGCCGCGGCGACATTATAAGCGATATTGGTGACCAGCGAGGTTTTCCCCATCGACGGGCGGCCGGCCAGAATAATCAGGTCCGACTTGTGCAGTCCGCCCATTTTGTGGTCGAGATCATCGAGTTCCGTCGCGATCCCGGCAATCTTGCCTTCGCGCTTAAACGCCGCCTCGGCCATTTGTAGGGATTCTGTCAGCGCTTCGGAGAATGTGGTGAAGCCGCGCCCGGTCGAGCCGCGTTCAGCCAGCGCAAACAGCTCGCGCTCTGCGAGCTCAATTTGCTGGGTGCCATCGGTTTCACGGTCATGATGCTGGGCGCGCGATTGCACGCCTGCGCCAATATTGATCAATTCCCGACGCATTGCGAGATCGCGAATGATCCGCGCATAGTCCTGGACTTCTGGGCCGAAGGCTGCGCTGTCGAGCAAGTCTGCCAAATATTGCGCGCCGCCAATCTGGGTCAGACGTTCGTCTTTTTCGAACTGCTCACGCAAAGTCACGCCGTCAGCGACGCGGCCATTCTGAATCAGCATCATGCAGGCTTCAAAGATTTCCTGGTGCGCGGGGGCATAGAAATCGATCGGGCGTAAAAAATCCGAGACACGCTGAAACGCGTTATTATCGTACAGGATGGAGCCAATCACGGCGGCTTCTGCCGACAGATTGTGAGGCAGTTCGGGCCCGGATTCGGACGCAGAGTGCAGGGGGGCAATGGCGTTGCTCATCGCGCCCTATTAACCAAGTTCACACCAAAAGGGCAGACCCAGATGACATGAACCCCTGGCAAACGTGGATTTGTCCACAAGGTTTGATTCGCTTGTGGGTATCTCGTTACACAGAGGGCAAAGCACATCTAGCCATTCTCAATTGATACGCTATGTAGCCCCCTTCGCGCGCCTGATTCACCTTACCCATGGAGCCCATCGCAGATGAGCCAAGCCTCATTGCTTTCGACACTCTCGAGCCCAGCTTCGGTGTTTGGCGCGCCGTTTGGCTTGGATTTGCTGCGCTTGATGGAAGCCCTAGACGCGCGCGGCGGCGCCGCCCTCTACGTGGCGCGCGACGATAAGCAAGCGGCCACTGCGATGAAACTGGCGGAGTTTTTCAGCCCCGCATTGGATGTGGTTCGTCTGCCGGGGTGGGATGTCTTGCCGTATGACCGGGTCAGCCCGTCTCCCGCAGTCGCGGCGGCGCGCTGCGCGGCACTGGCAGGATTGGCCCAGCGCGCGGCGAACGCTGACCCATGTCTGGTGATCACCACCGCGAGTTCATTGGTCCAGCGCGTGCCACCGGTTTCGACCATGCGGGCCAGCTCTCTATCGGTCTATACAGGCGGACGAATTCAGCAGGATGAGCTGTCGTCTTACCTGTCCATCAATGGCTATGTGCGCGTCGCGTCTGTGTCAGAGAAGGGCGAGTATTCCATCCGAGGTGGCAAGATTGATATCTATCCGCCAACCGGAGATGAGCCCGTTCGTCTCGACTTATTCGGCGACGAGATTGAAACCATCAAAGCGTTCGATCCGGAAACGCAGATTTCGACCCACACGCTGACCCGCGTGGCCTTGGCGCCGGTGTCCGAGATTTTGTTCAATCAGCACACTCTGAGCCTGTTCCGAGAGCGCTATCTGGCGGAGCTTGGATCGCCGGTGGGCGATCCGATGTATGAAGCGGCCCGGGCGGAAATTCGCCGCGGCGGGATTGAGGGCTGGTTGCCGCTTTTCCATGCCCAATTAGACACACTGTTCGACTATCTCGGACCGAATGTGATTATCGGCATGGGCGCGCTGTCGACTGAAGCCGCGAGCGAGCGGCTTGCGCAGGCCAAAGACTATCATGCTGCCCGCATTGAAGCGGCCGGCGAAGACCGCCAAGCGCGGGTGCTGCCGCCGCAGCATCTATATCTGTCAGAAGACGAACTCACCTCAGCGCTCACACAGCGCGGGGTGGCGCGCTTCCACGCAGGCGAGGGCGATGGCGGCTTACATCTTGGTGGAGCGCAAGGCCGTGATTTTGCGCCGGAGCGCGCGCAACCAGAGATCAACATTTTCGAAGTTGCCGCCGCACATGCCAAAGCGTTGCAAGATAAAGGAAAAGCGGTTGTGTTTGCTGCTTGGACAGATGGCTCAGCCAGCCGTCTGGAGGGCGTCTTAGAAGACCACGGTCTGCCGGATGCGACGCGCGTTTATTCGCTTGATGCGGCGCGTGAGGCTGAAATCGCGATTTGCGAATTACCGCTCGAGCACGGGTTCGAGATTGATGACTTGGTCATTATTGGAGAGCCGGACATTCTCGGCGATCGCTTGGCGGCGCCGCGTCGTAAGCGCAAAGCCGCAAACTTCATTGCCGAAGCAGGGAGTCTCAATCCAGGTGACCTGGTCGTGCATGTTGATCACGGCGTGGGCCGGTACGAGGGGCTAAAGACCCTGGACCTTGCCGGTGCCGCGCATGATTGTCTCGAACTTGGCTATGCCAAAGGCGATAAAGTCTTCCTGCCGGTTGAGAATATCGATCTGATTAGCCGCTATGGCAGCGAAGACGCCGAAAGCGCGATTGATGCCCTGGGCGGCGTTGGTTGGCAGACGCGCAAGGCCCGGGCGAAGAAGAAGATTCTCGAAATGGCTGCCGAGCTGATGGCGATTGCTGCAGCGCGGGAGATGAAGAAGGCGGACTCTGTCGTCACCGGCGATGGCCTCTATGAAGAGTTCGCGGCGCGCTTCCCATATGAAGAAACCGATGACCAGCTGAACGCGATTGAAGATGTGCTGGGCGACCTGTCCTCTGGCAAACCGATGGACCGTCTGGTCTGCGGCGATGTTGGGTTCGGGAAAACCGAAGTGGCGCTGCGGGCGGCGTTCGTAGCGGCGATGGCAGGCCAGCAAGTTGCGGTGATTGCACCAACCACACTCTTGGCGCGGCAGCACTATAATACATTCGCCGCGCGTTTTGCAGGCTGGCCCCTTAACGTCCGCCCCTTGTCGCGCTTTGTCTCGGCCAAAGAGGCGAGTGAGACCAAAGCAGGGATGACGGCGGGCACGGTCGATGTTGTGGTCGGCACGCATGCTTTGCTGGCCAAGAATGTTGAGTTCAAACGTCTAGGCTTACTGGTCGTCGACGAAGAACAACGATTTGGCGTGAAGCATAAAGAGCGGTTGAAAGAGCTGAAAGCCGATGTCCATGTCCTGACGCTGTCAGCGACGCCAATCCCGCGAACCTTGCAAATGGCGCTGACCGGCATTCGCGACTTGTCGATAATCGCAACGCCGCCAGTCGACCGCCTAGCGGTGCGGACTTATGTTACGGAATTCGATGCCGTCACCATTCGCGAAGCGCTGTTGCGCGAGAAGTATCGCGGCGGGCAAAGCTATTATGTGGCGCCGCGCATCTCCGATCTCGATTATCTAGAGAATTTTCTCAAAGCGAATGTGCCGGAGGTGAAGTTTTGCGTCGCCCATGGCCAGATGCCGGCAGGCGAACTCGAAGACCTTATGACCGCCTTCTATGAAGGCGAGTATGATGTGCTCTTGTCGACGACGATTGTTGAGAGTGGGCTCGATATTCCGCGCGCCAATACGTTGGTTATCCATAAAGCCGACCGGTTCGGCCTAGCGCAGCTTTATCAATTGCGCGGGCGCGTCGGGCGTTCGAAACTCCGGGCTTACGCTTATCTGACGACGCCCGCTGACCGGGTGATTTCACCGGCGGCTGAGCGGCGCTTGCGGGTCTTGCAATCGCTCGACAGTCTCGGGGCTGGCTTCCAACTGGCCAGTCATGACTTGGATATGCGCGGCGGGGGTAATCTGCTCGGCGACCAACAATCAGGTCATGTCAAAGAAGTCGGGGTCGAGCTTTATCAGCAAATGCTCGAAGACGCGGTCAAAGCGCTGCAATCTGGCTCGAACACCGAAGACGACGTGGCGGACGAATGGTCGCCGCAGATTAATCTCGGCCTGTCTGTGCTGATCCCGGATGGCTATGTCGAAGATCTCGGCGTGCGCTTGGGTCTTTACCGGCGCTTGGCGGATTTGACGACCGAGCAAGAGCGCGAAGCGTTTGCCGCGGAATTGATTGACCGGTTTGGCCCTCTGCCGAATGAGACCAAGCAATTGCTTGATGTGACGGCTGTGAAAGTGACGTGTAAGTCGCTGGGCATTTCCAAACTCGATGCCGGGCCGAAAGGCGTCGTCGTGACCTTCCGAGACGATACGCGAGTCGACCCGGCGCAATTAATGATGTTGGTCCGATCGCGCCCCGGTAAAATGAAATTGCGGCCAGACAGTAAGCTCGTCGTGATGGGCGTTCCAGCAGATGCCGCGCCAAGGATGCAAGCCGTTAAGGGCCTGCTCAAAGAACTTGAGGCGACCGTGCCAGCTTAAGCGGATTTGCGAGGGGAGAGGCTGGTCTTTGCAGTCAAGCCGCCAAGCAGCGTTTTCAGCGTGTGGAATTGCCGGCGCTCGATCACACGCCAATTGGTCGGACGACCCAAGGCCTGTTCTATCCGTCGAGCAAGCACGATGGCGCCGCGATACTGGGTGTTCGGCAAAGTCACGCAAATATGCGTCTTGTCGAGACGTGCGGCGAGATCCGTATCGCGCAGCATGGACTTGATGACGCTCGCTGTGGCTTTGATGTCTGTACCGCCCGGTATTTCGACCGCGATCAAAGAGAGCGCACCAGCCAGACGGTCGGCTTGGGCCATCTGGGCTTCGACATGCGATTCTAGATAGTCGCGCGAAACCAGACCTGTGCTTGGGTCTTGAGCGGCAGCGGACAGGCCGTAGACCGGTTGGGGCTCAGGCTGCAAGTCCGCACAAACGGTGCGCAAACGCGTTGCGACAAAATCCAAATCAATGGTCAGGTCGACAATTTGGTCGGCATTCGCCGTCGTGGTTCCGAGCTTGTCAGACAGATCCGGACGCAACAGCAATACGACTTGCGGGGGTTTGGCGATCTCTAATTGCTGAATGGAGGCCAAAAGCTTGGCGGCCTCATCCTCAGGGCTGGTCGGGCAGACAATGATGGTTTGGAACGCGCCGCTAACCAAATAGTCCTCGGCGGTGAGACGACTGATCGCGGCGACGAGACTAATATTGTGTTCCGACAAGTTGGTCTTGATGGCGTTGAGGAAGGGTGCGTCATGTCCCAACCATAGCACGCGAGAGGTTTGCTCGGATGGAATCGCGCCGGCGACCGGAGACCCAAACTTTTCAGAGGTTTGCGCGCGCAGATGAATTTCACGACGCCGTTGCTTTTCGCGCTGCCGAATCGAGAGGCGCGCCGGCAAAGTTGCAATTTGAGCAATATCTGTGAGGTGAATCTCACTCTTATTCGGGGCCTGCGATTGCTTGCCAATGGTGACGAAAAGGCGGTCATCCTTGGGATCAAACTCAAAGTCGCGGGTCAAAAGATCGATAAAGGCAGGCGCCGAATCAGGCGGCAAATACGACCCGCGGACCGGCACAGGGCGAATACCCGCTTGGCGCAGGCGCGCTTGTAGCATCTCTAATCGCGGACTTTCAGAGACAACGTGGATCACCGGAGCGTCAAAACTCTGTTCGTTATACATAAGCAAAGTCCCTCTAGCCGACGTAGGGTTAGGGTTTTTCTTTGCGCTATGGAGTCTTAAGGTCTGGTTGATCAGGGCGGTTTTAGACCGAAACAGAACGGAGAATAAAATGGCGACTGGGCCTTTGGCAGGGGTGAAAATTGTTGAGTTTGCGGGCATCGGGCCATGCCCGTTTTGCGGGATGTTGCTCAGCGATATGGGCGCCGATGTCGTGCGAATCGATCGCGCTGGACAATCGCGGCCGGGCAATCCAGCTGACGTTATGAGCCGCGGACGGCGCTCGATCGCATTGAATTTGAAAGATGAGGGCGACCGGGAAATCGCACTCAAGCTGCTCGAACAAGCTGACGCGTTGATTGAAGGCTTCCGCCCCGGCGTGATGGAACGCAATGGGCTCGGGCCGGATGTCGTGCTCGCGCGCAATCCGAACCTGGTCTATGGCCGGATGACCGGCTGGGGACAGAACGGCGCGCTCAGCCATTCCGCGGGCCATGACCTCAACTATATTGCGATCACCGGCGCGCTGCACGCGATGGGAGACGGCGATGGCCGTCCGCGCCCGCCTTTGAACCTGATCGGCGATTATGGGGGCGGGGCGCTCTACCTCGCCATGGGCGTGCTGGCGGCGGTGATTAATGTGAAGAATGGCGGCGAGGGCCAAGTGATTGACTGCGCCATGTCAGACGGCGCGGCGTCTCTCGCGACCATGTTCTATGGCATGCGGGCGATGGGCGTTTGGACGGATGATCGCGAAGCCAATCTCTTGGATGGCGGTGCGCATTTCTATGACACGTATGAATGTGCAGATGGCAAATGGGTCTCCATCGGCTCGATCGAGCCGCAATTCTATGCGCTACTGGTTGAGAAAGCCGGCCTCACGGATCCTGACTTCCAGGCGCAAATGGACCGCTCTAAATGGCCGGATTTGAAGCAGAAACTGATGGCCGTGTTCAAAACCAAGACCCGCGATGAATGGTGCGAGATCATGGAAGGCACCGACATTTGCTTCGCGCCGGTCCTGTCTATGGCAGAAGCGCCAGAGTATAAGCACAATTCCGACCGCAGCACGTTTGAAACGATTGATGGGGTCGTCCAACCTGGACCGGCACCGCGTTTCTCGAAAACACCAGGCGCCATCCAAGGCAAACCCGCAGGCATTGGCGAGCATCAAGAAGAAGTGCTCAAAGACTGGGGAATCGCCTAAAAGCCGAGCTTCTAAGCGTATTCAAGAGGAGCCGGGAACATGGGCGCTTTGCCAGGAACCACAGGGCGACGGCGCATCTATCTGATGCGCCACGGTTTTGTCGATTATACCTCGCCTGAGGTGCGCGAAGCGCGTGACCCGTCGCTCGCCTATTTGACCGAGCGTGGCCGCGATGAGGCAAAAGCGGCGGGCATTGCCTTGTCCGATGTCAAACTTGATGTCGCCTTCCATACCGGATTGCGCCGCACCCGAGAGACCGCGCAAATTGTTTTGGCGGAGCATGAGCTCGAAACGCCGGAGCTCGAAACCGAGCCGCGGTTCAAGGAGTTGCAATCCGGGCAATATATCGACTTCAAATCACCAGAGCATCTCGCCGCAACGATGACCTTCCATTTTGAACAGGCGGGTCAGCCAGATGCAACTTTCTTAGAGGGCGGCGAGAAGTTTTCTGATGCGATGGTGCGTATCGAGGATGGATTGAAGGGATTATTGTCCCGGCCAGGGTGGGCCTCTGCCTTGCTGGTGGCGCATGAAGTGGTCAATCGGATGATCTTGGCCTGGACAATTGGCGCGCCGCTCGGCTCAAGCGCGGGGTTTGAGCAAGATACCGGCTGTATCAACATTATTGATTTCGACTTGGTCCCAGATGAGGCGGGAAACACCCGAATCGAGCGGGCGATGATCAAAGCGGTGAACCTGACGCCAGCCAATTATCTCAAGAACGGGATGAATTTGCGCTCCCTTGAAGCGATTTTCACGCGCGCCGCTGAATAGCTGTTCATAAACGCTGATTTGCTTGGCTGCATTATGAACGGAATATGAGAAGCCAGTGCACCCCCGTTCATATTGGTTCGCGTATAAAGATCTTGTTGCCAGAGAAATCGCCTCATTGACGAATGATCTGACGACGTCCTTCTTGCTTGACTAAGGCCGCTTTTAAGAGTGGCCTTTTTTTTGCGCCAAGCTTTCGGCCCGCGTCATGGCGGCGTTGAGATTGTCTTCCAGCCTTTGCCGTAAGGTTTCGCGATCGTCATCCTTATTGGGAATGACCGCATCGCCAAACACCAAAGCCCCGCGGCTAAACGGGTAGGGGATGCGAAAACCGTCCCAGGTTTTTAGCCGGCGCCGCGGCGCAGAAACAATCGCATACGGCAAAATCGGAGCATTCGCCCGCTGGGCCATAATGATCGGTCCGTTCTGGGCAATCTCTGCTGGGCCGCGGGGACCATCCGGTGTGATGCAAATGCCGCCGCCGGTTTTGAGAATGCGCAACGCTTCGGCCAAGGCTTTCATGCCGCCTTTGTCACGCTTCTTGCGCTTATGAGTGGATGAGCCACGCACCGCTTCCAGGCCAAGATGTTTGATCGCTTTGGCCACCGGTTCGCCATCTTTCGAGAGCGAGATGAGCATCGCCGACCGGGTTTTCTGTTGCGGCCATTTGCGGATGATCCGATTCCAGCCCGAGGGCAGGAGTAAAATGGTGGAGTGCCAGGCCGCGACAATAATGTTGGGATAGCCGAGCCAGACCTCGAGCGCTTCTTTATCGCCTTCGACCGACCAGCGAATGGTGCGATTGCAGAGCGCCATATAGGCCCAAATGATCCACCCTAGGAGTGTGGTGACGATGGCGCTGCGTAAGATCGCTTTCATGGCGTCGCTGTGTAACGATGATTGGGCAGGCCGGAAAGTGTCTGAATGCAAGAACGCCCGGTTCATCACAGAACCGGGCGCGCTGCACATCAAAGATTTCGATGCTGTTGCCGCTTACGGGACGTAGACCGTGTAGACAACGTCGGCTTGGATTTCACCAGAGCCTTGTGACAAGTCGTAAGCGCCGCCTGCACCCAACGTATAAGTCGAGTCAAAGCGAACAGACTGGGCAACAATTGTACCGGCAGACGCCGCTGTGCGCTGGGCGCCAACGAAGACTGGGTTGGTGCCATCAACTTCGCTCAGATCAGCAAAGCTTGTAAACGCACCGCCTGGGTTTTGTGCGTTGCCGCCAAAGGCCAAACCACCATCGGTGCCAGCAACCGTGACATCCATGCTGTAACCAATGTCGGTCATCGCAAAGTCGCCGCTCTGGGTCGTTTGTGTGGCGACGCCATCAATCGCGAAAGATGTGTTGGAAGCGACATAGAAGCTCGACTCATATGTCAGCGCGTCACCCGTCAAAGAAGCGCCGGTGACATCAAAAGCGCTGAAGCTTGATGGGCTGTCTGTATCAACCGTGGCGATGGTGCCGCCAGCATTGTCGATATCGAGCACGGTGCCGAGGCCAGCCGTAGACGCCGAATCTGCGGTTGCTGTCAGTGTGCCCGTCAATACGGTGCGACCGTCAGTGGTGGTGCCACCGATCAAGTCTGTGTCACCTGATCCAACCGTGTCGTCGATAACGAAATCTGTTGCGATTGGGGTGTTGCCGTTTGTTTCGTCAGCCGCCCATACGATGACCACACCCAGAACTTTAAAGTGCGGACGGTCGATGATTGATGCATTAGCAGGGGTTGCAACAGCCAGTGTGCTCGCAGCAAGCGTTGCGCCTGCTAGAAGCAGTTTGCGATAGCTCATTTTTTATCTCCATGATCGTGCAGCTTGTGGGCTGCGGTCCGGGCCTTTTGACCTCGTACCGATCGTTATTTCAGAGATTGTCTTAGATTCCGCTAAGACTTAGACGCGGTTTTGCGGCTGCGATTAACCAAGTATTATACGGTATTGAGCGGCTTATCGGCCAGTTCGGCATATCGCCCACCATGGTAAACCAATGGCATCGCATTCGGGTCGGAGGCGAGCCGGTGCACGCGAGCGATGAACAGAATGTGGTCGCCCGCTGGATATTGCGCAAACGGCAAACACTCTAGGCGCGCCGCGCAATCCGGGAGCAAGGGCACGTCATTGAGTCCCGACTCAGTTTGCAGGCCAGAGAATTTATCCTGCCCGGACTTGGCAAATCGCTTCGACAGCTCTGCTTGATCATCTCGCAAGATATGCACAGCGAAGGCGGTGGCGTTCGAGAAAGCGTCTAAACTGAGCGCGTTCAATCCCACCGACCACAAAATCAGCGGCGGCTCCAATGAGACTGAATTGAACGAATTGGCGGTAATCCCAACCGCGCGACCTTGCGCATCCCGCGTTGTTATGACGGTGACGCCGGTGACGAACAGGCCCAATGTGTCTCTGAACGTGTGCAAATCAAAGCTCATGCTTTCCTATGTGATGTATTTTACCGTCTGGTCCAGCGTTAGAGTGCTGGGAAAGTGTGAAAATCAGACGACCGCCCACAAATTGCGTGATTTTGCGAAAATTTGCGGAGGCCGAGCTTAGAGTTTGCTGAAGCCGAATCTGCGTTCGCTCAAAAAATTGGCAGTTTCGCGAATTTTTAAGCGGAACAGCTGTCGAACGCTGTCATAAATTGGTTAAGAATCCTATGCAAAAACGAATGCCAGGGTTGCAAAATTGCTTTTTTGGTTGGGATTGCAATTATTATCACCGGAATCGCGTGACAAAACCTGAACAGCGCCTGCATAGCGATTATCGCGTATCGATTGGCTTTTAGACGGTTTTATGAAGCTCGAGTGTAAACTATTTATCATATGAATATCTGTTCATTATGAACAGCTGTTCATCAAAAAACCTTAGGAAATTTTCATCTAAAAAAGTGCTTGTATGTCGGTTTCGTTACAGGCATCTAGGGGGGGCTTTGAACGGGCATCAAGCCCCGTAGTGCAGTGAAGGACATCTTTTAGCAGCCGTCGAATTTTATACCTGCGATGACGGCATCCAAGATGTGGAGAGTGAGAATAATGAAAGATTGGTGCAACAACGACGGCGCCCGCCGTCTCAAGGACAAAATTGCCGAATATTGGTCCGAGCGTGGCTATGAAGTAGAGGTCGACCTGGTCGATGCTGGCTTCGTTCCTGCCATGCGCAGCGCGCGAACAGACGTTCGCAGCAATATGGTCAACGGCATGCCACGTCGCAAACTCGTCAATGTGAACGAGGTGCGGAGCGAGTACCGTCCTGACTAAGGTCTAGATCGCAAGCTGTGAGAGGGCTTGCGGGAGATCACGCCAGTGATCAATAGACCGAACACGTTCGTCGGGTTGGCCTGAGAGGGTGCCATATCCAATAGATACGAACACGAAAGGCAGTCCGGCATTGCGGGCTGCCTTTTCGTCTGTTTGGGAATCCCCAACCATGATTGCGCGCGCCGGATCGCCTCCGGCGCGCGCAATCGTTTCTATTATATGGACGCCATCCGGCTTCTTGGTCGGCAGGGCGTCTCCGCCCACAATCGTTGAAAAGTAGCCATGCATATCAAGTCCGGTAAGAACTTTTTCCGCGAGGCGTTGGGCTTTGTTGGTGCACACGGCCATGGTTGCGCCGGTTGCCTGAAACGCCTGTAAACAGTCGAGCGTCGCCTCAAAAGGGCGGCTCAATCGGGTCGTGTTGGCGCCGTAATGGTTTAAAAAGACGGGCCACAGCTCAGCTTCGATCTCGACTTGATCAATTGGCGCATTGTGGTGGGCCAGGCCTTTGCGGATCATCGCTTTCGCACCATCTCCGATCATCATCCGAATGGTGTCCAGGGTCACGGGTCCGAGCCCTTTATATGCCAGCGTGTGATTTAAGGCGGCGTGTAAATCCGGCGCCGTCTCGACGAGGGTGCCATCGAGATCAAACACCAGGGTCCAACCGGAAAAATCAAAGCTCATCTACACATCCTTCCCAGAATAGGGCTCGCATCGACTCAGATCTTGCTCTAGGGCAGTCGCAGTAATTGCGCGAGGGTGTTTTGCCATGGGGAATCGAGCCGCCATAATTCTTGCTGCCGGGCAAGGGACCCGGATGCGATCTTCGCTTCCGAAAGTCATGCATCAGGTCGGTGGCCGACCGATGGTAGACTGGTCC
Organism: Pseudomonadota bacterium; assembly: GCA_039194965.1. Taxonomy (GTDB): domain Bacteria; phylum Pseudomonadota; class Alphaproteobacteria; order Caulobacterales; family Hyphomonadaceae; genus Henriciella. Next base: position 71,009 of record JBCCVQ010000017.1, read on the forward strand.
GTCGCGCTGGCGCGCGCGGTTGGCTGTAGCAAAATCATCGTCGTCTGTAGTCCGATGGGCGAAGCGGTTCAGGCGCACATCGCCGACACGCTTGGGGCTGACGCGATTGCCATTCAAGATCCACCGCTTGGCACAGGCCATGCCGTGTTGGCGGCAAAACCCGCGCTCGCGGATTTCGATGGCGATCTGGTCGTCCTTTATGGCGATACGCCGCTCATTCCCGCTGATGCTGTCGAGGCTTTGTTTCACGAGCTGGAACATGGCGCTGGCGTCGGCGTTCTGGGATTTGATGCCGCCGATCCAGGCGCGTATGGGCGATTGATGACCGATCCTTCGGGAAATCTGGAAGCGATCGTGGAGGCAAAAGAAGCGACGCCTGAACAGCTCTCAGTCCGGTTTTGCAATTCCGGTGTGATGGCGGCCTCGGCGCGTACGATGTTTGATCTCCTGGCGAACGTCACCAATGATAATGCCAAAGGCGAATACTATCTGACTGATATTGTCGGTTTGGCCCGTGCGGCAGGCCAATCATGCCGCGCCGTGGCGTGCGACGAGGCCGATGTTCTCGGCGTCAATTCGCGCATCGAATTGGCGCAAGCCGAGCATGCCTTTCAGACCAAAACCCGGCTGTCTTTCTTGGCTGCGGGGGTCACGATGACGGCGCCGGATACGGTCTATTTCAGCTATGACACTGACATTGCCAATGACGTCATCCTCGAACCCGGTGTGGTATTCGCGCCAGGTGTGCAAGTGCGCTCGGGATCGCGCATTCGGGCTTTCTCGCACTTAGAAGATGCGCATGTCGCAGAGAATTGCGAGATCGGGCCGTATGCGCGTCTTCGACCGGGCACGGTGCTCGAACGCGGTGTAAAGATTGGCAACTTTGTCGAAGTGAAAAAGACTCGTATGGGCGCAGGCGCGAAGGCCAACCACTTGTCGTATCTCGGCGATGGCGATGTTGGCGCTGGGGCGAATATCGGCGCTGGCACGATTTTCTGCAATTATGATGGCTTCTTGAAATATCAGACGACGATTGGCGAGAATGCTTTTGTTGGGTCCAATTCGGCGCTTGTCGCACCGGTTACAATCGGGGCCGGGGCGTATGTCGGATCTGGTTCAGTGATCACCAAGGATGTCGATCCTGATGGACTGGCTGTGGCCCGCGGGCGGCAAGTCCAGAAATCAGGTTGGGCGACATCGTTCCGAGATAAAATGGCAGCGATCAAAGCAGCGAAGAAAAAAGGCTGAGGGAGCAGCAAAGATGGCGAATGAGCTGGAAAAAGAGAATGCGGCGCAAGCCGCGATGGATTTTGTCGAAGACGGAATGACCATCGGTCTCGGCACTGGCTCCACTGCAAAATACTTTGTTGAATTCCTAGCCGAAGAAATTTCCGAAGGGTTGGTTGTGCGCGGCGTGCCGACCAGTGAACAGACCCGGCGCTTAGCAGAATCACTCGGCGTACCGTTGGTCGATGTCGAACAAGTTGACCGTATCCACTTGACCGTCGATGGGGCGGATGAAGTGGATCAAAGCGCGCAATTGATCAAAGGCGGCGGCGCGGCGCTTCTGCGTGAAAAGATCATTGCCAATGCCAGTGATCTCATGGTGGTGATTGCTGACAGTTCCAAACATGTCGAAGCGCTCGGCAAATTCCCGCTGCCAGTCGAAGTGACGCCGTTTGGGTATACGATTACTGCCAAGAAAACTTATGACGCGCTCAAAAAGGCCGGCGTGTTGAAGCCGATGATCAAAGTCCGCACCGATGCGGGGCATAAGCCATTGGTCACCGATGGCGGCAATTTCATTCTCGATTGCGCTTGCGGCACCATTCCAGATCCCGCGCTGGCGGCGCATTTGCTGGGCAGTATTCCGGGCGTGGTCGAACACGGATTGTTTATCAATCTGGCGCGCACTGTGATCATTGGGGCCGAAGACGGCGCTACTATATTTGAATACTAGACGCGCGCCGCCATATAGGCGCGACCGATAACGACTCCCCAAGCAAGGATAGAGCTATGCCCGACCATTCGTATGATTATGACCTGTTCGTGATTGGCGGCGGCTCCGGCGGTGTTCGGGCGGCACGGATCGCGGCCGGGCACGGGGCGAAGGTGGGCTTGGCTGAAGAGTATCGCATGGGCGGTACTTGCGTCATTCGCGGCTGCGTCCCGAAAAAGTTCATGGTCTATGCCAGCGACTATGGTCGCAAGCTCGAAGAAGCCAAAAAGTATGGTTGGGACATCACGGTCGGATCGTTCGATTTCGCTGGCTTTATGGCCAATCTGCATGCCGAAGTAGACCGCTTGTCGGGCCTCTATATGAGCGGCCAGGTCAATGCCGGGGTAGACGTGTTCGAAGAGCGGGCTGAGTTTGTCGATGCACACACGCTGAAGCTGATGAAAAGCGGGCGCACGATCACAGCCGACAAAATTCTCATCGCTGTGGGCGGCTCGCCCTGGCGGCCCTCATCAGACGAATTACCAGGCGTCGAGCACACGATTACCTCTGATGGGGTTTTCCAACTGACCGCGTTGCCGAAACATGTCGTGATTGCCGGCGGCGGTTACATTGCGTGTGAGTTCGCGCATGTGTTTGCTGGGCTCGGGGTTGAGACGTGCTTGGTCTATCGAGGTGACACAGTGCTGAATGGCTTCGACATGGATGTCCGCACGACTGTGCACGAGGGCCTGAAAGAGGCGGGTGTGCGGGTGATTACCAACACCGTGTTTGAGTCGATCGAGAAAACAGACAATGCTGAAGCTCCCCTGCATCTTAAACTGACCAATGGCATGGCACTCGACGCTGACGTCATCATGATGGCGGTTGGGCGCCGCCCGCATATTGCCGGTCTTGGACTGGACGCCGCGGGTGTCACCGTCGGCGATCGGCATGAAATTGTCGTTGATGACTTCTCCAAGACCAATGTCGATAATATTTGGGCGGTCGGAGACGTCACCCGACGGGCTGAACTCACGCCGGTTGCGATCCGCGAAGGGCATGCATTTGCTGACACTGAGTTTGGTGGCCGGCCACGCCATTTCGATCACGACAAAATCGCCACGGCGGTATTCACCCAGCCTGAGGTTGGCACCGTCGGGCTTGCTGAACATGAAGCGCGCAAGAAGTTTGGCGCGGTCGATGTCTACAAAACCAAATTCCGGCCGATGAAGAATATGCTGAACGGCAAAGCCGAACGGGTGTTTATGAAAGTGATTGTGCGCCAAGAGGACCAAGTCGTGGTCGGCGCACATATCGTCTCGCCCGACGCCGGTGAAATGATCCAAATGCTCGGCATCGCGGTCAAAATGGGCGCCACGAAACAGCAATTTGACGAGACCTGCGCCGTGCACCCAACCATCGCAGAAGAGATTGTGACGCTGAAGACGAAATCGGACTAACGCGCACATCCCCGCCTGTGCGGAGATGAGCGGATTTGTGCACGCGATCGTTCTATGCGGCGCATTAGGGTCCGCGTGCGGCCCGCAGGCCGATGGCCCGATTGATCTGAAGTCCAGCATTCACGGCGCGATAGACGGGATGTGGCTGGCGATCCGAAACGTTGATGTCACGTTGCAGCCACTCGCGTTCTTCGAGTTGCTGTAAGGAGTGAGACAAAGCACGGTCCGTTACGGCCAATTGTGATTTGAGGGCAGAGAAGCGCCTCGGTCTTTCGGTCAGCGCTAAGATTGGAACCGACCAGTTTCGGCGCAACAAAACAAACGCGTCATCATCCGGAACGGCCCTGACGATTCGGCTCGCGATCTTTGCAGCAGTCACCCCTGATGGCGTCAGTCGAAACTCTGGTCTCAATGGGTGTCCGTGCCCCGGATTGCGTTCCAACAATCCGAGTTTGACGAGATGTTCAAGGCTGGACCCGAACGCGGTGCGGCTGGCCGATGTCGCCGCCAGCAGGGGCGCTTGCCGACCCGGAAGACCTTCATGCATCAGCGCAAGAATGTTCAGCGACCAGGCGCGCGAGGTGAGCTTGACAAGGGTCGTTATGTCCATAAAGTATAGTTACTATAATTTGGAACATAAGGAAAGATACATGCCGTTAGTTACGCTCGATCAAACGATCACACTGGCAATCTCCGTACGTGACCGCCATGCGAGTGCGGCGTGGTATAACGACAAATTAGGCTTCGAGCTCATCCATCACATTGATGAAGCAGGGTGGAGCGAGATGAAGACCAAGACCGAAGGCGTAACCCTTGGCCTGGGCGAACAAGCAGAGCCTTCCCCGGGCAATACAGTGCCTGTTTTTGGCGTCGCCGATATTGCTACGGCGCGCGCGGCGCTGGAAGCAGACGGGGTGGCTTTTGATGGCGAAACAGAGACCATTGAAGGCATGGTCAGCACCGCGACATTCTATGACCCGGATCAGAATGCTCTGATGTTGGCGCAAGACCTCTCAGGCGGGTGACGCGCCCGATCTGACTTAAATCGAGAAACTCGTCCCGCAGCCACAGCCTGCCGTGGCGTTCGGATTGTTGATCTTGAACGCCGCGCCGATCAGCTCGGTTGAGAAATCAATCTCTGAGCCGGCCATAAATTCCAAGCTCATTTCATCGACCAGGACGCTAACACCATCGCGTGTGACCACGAGGTCATCATTATTCGCCGTATCGTCCAAATCAAACTTGTATGAGAATCCAGAGCAGCCGCCGCCTTCGACGCTAACCCGAAGGTAGGACTTATCCGGTTGTTTCTCCAGAATCGCTTTAATGCGCTTCGCAGCCGACTCAGACAGGGTAATATTGCTCATGGCAGACAAGATAGTGACACCGGACATCCCTGAAAAGAGGGCTGAGTTCGCAACCCGCTGGGAAGACTCTCGCGGGCGGTTCATCCAAGAGCCGGAATCGGCGACCAGGACGCCGTTTCAGCGGGATCGCGATCGGATCATTCACGCCTCAGCTTTTCGCCGATTAAAGCAGAAAACCCAGGTTTTTGTGGCCCATGAAGGCGATCATTACCGCACACGGCTGACGCATTCTCTGGAAGTCGCGCAAATCGCACGCTCTGTCGCGCGGACCTTAGGGCTGGATGAGGACCTCGCGGAGGCCATGGCTTTGGCGCATGATTTGGGCCACCCGCCTTTTGGGCACGCGGGCGAAGATCAGTTGGATGAGTGTATGTCGGCGTTTGAGGGCTTTGATCATAATGCTCAAACCCTGCGCGTGGTGACCAAACTGGAAGATCGTTATCCGACCTTTCCGGGCTTGAACCTCACTTGGGAGATGCTGGAAGGGCTGGTCAAACACAATGGACCGCTGATTACCGCCGACAATTCGGTTGAGGACTTACCGGCTGCGTTTCGCGACTTTGCTTGGTTGGAAGAGCTTGAGCTCGACCAATTTGCCGGGCCGGAAGCCCAAGTGGCGGCGCTGGCGGACGATATTGCTTACAACAATCACGATATTGATGACGGCATCTCGGCTGGGCTTTTCAGTATTGAAGACTTGCTCGAACTTCCCTTGGTCGGCGATATTTTCCGGTCGGTTCAGGTAGATCATCCGGCCTTGTCCCGCGAAAAAGTGGTGTACGAAGCGGTGCGCCGCCTGATTGGCCATTGGATCGACGATTTGACCGCCGAAACGCGCCGCCGGGTCGAGCAATATAAGCCGAAAAGCGCCGCAGAAGTACGCGCCATGCCAGTACCCCTGATCGCGTTTTCGGAGGAGCTAGAACGCGATCAACGCGCGCTTCGGGCGTTCCTGTATGAGCGCATGTACAAACACTACAAGGTCAACCGCATGCGCTCCCAAGCCAAGCGCATTTTGAGCGAACTGTTTGACCTGTTCATGGCCGAGCCGGAAACTCTGCCGGACCTTTGGCGCCGTGATGCGGAACAAGCGACGGCTGTACGCCGCGCTAGATTGGTGTGTGATTATTTGGCCGGAATGACCGATAATTATGCCATCGACCTGCATCGCCGCCTTTTCAGTATGGAAAGCATGCTCTGAATGGCTTGGGGGAGACCGAAGCAGGAATCCGGCGAGAGTCTGTCTTGAGACGCTGAGATGATAGTTGATTTCCGTGTCTGAGAGGCCGTTCACTATGCTCGTAGACGTCTTCTATTGCTTCGCTCGTGCATAGAAGCGCGCCTTTTGAAATGGCCTTCACCACCTCCAAATCAATACGTTATGCTCAGCGTACGACAATGTGCTCTTTCTCTCAAATGATTCAGGTTTTTATCTGCGGTCCAGAGATTTTTATCTACACATCAACCGGAATCACCGGAAGCAAACGTAGAGAAACCTTGCCAATTTCATCTGTCTCGTCGATCTTCACGACCGATCCAAATTGTTAAAAAGGTAGAAGCCAAGATGATAAAGCAGTTTCTGACCATTTTATTGATTGCGGCGCTGTGCGGAAACTATGCTCGGGCTGAAGACCAAGTTGGCGAGTTTTATCAGTTCACTCCATACTATGCCAAAGACCTTATCTACTCAGATCCAGAATTTGATGTGTACTCAACCAACTTCCCAGCTCAAGAATCCGAGAAATTTTGTCAGGAAGTCAAAGGTTGGGAAGGTGTAAACACGATCAACTCTATTGTGGTGTTGAAAAAGCAATCCGAATACGTCGTCACGAAAGATTGGCTTTGGCATACGTTCAGACAGAAGATAATTGAAAATGTGGTGAATCCGTTCTGTCCGGGAACGATAAATTTCCAAGCGACATTCTTCATTGAGGGCGTCGGATTCCGCGCCGATTCGGAGGTGTTCAAAAAGTACGAAAGAATTTACCCGATCATATTCGATGCGGATGAGGCAAAACTACCGCGTCTGGAGTACGCAGGTGCGACCATCGCTGAATGGTATTTTCAAACCAAAAACTCCTCTGGTGAAAACGACCTGATATCTGCGTCAGAGATCTTTTATCCTCAGGGGTTCATGGTGAACAATTTTTACATCTCTGAGAATTTTCCCGGCGGTCTAGATGGAGAACTCGCAAAGATCTTGCTTTGGCGAGGAAAAAACAACACATCCTACGATACTTTTGAGATAACCAGGTGGTCAAATTCCAAGGTGGCAAGTTATTCTTTCGTACAAAAAATAGCCAGCTTAAAGCGTTCGGTGAGTCGCGCGATGCGAGACTAAGCAAGTGAAGAGACGCATGGGCAGTTTGACGAAGCGCGCCATACAAGACCCTGAATGGTTGAAAAGCGGGTCAAGCAAGTGTGGTTGAACGTATCTATGTCCGAGAGCGGCCACTTCTAAAGGGCGCGCACTGTTTTCATTCAGGCACGCTTGATTGTCGAAGGCAAACGAAGCAGAGTGTATCTAACCAGCAGGGCGTTACTTCTCTTTGCAGTGGAAGGAGAGGCGATGAGATTTCGAGTTATCTTTATTTTGATCCTGCTCTTGATTTCGCTGGATCGAGCGATGGCGACCGCCCAGGAAATGTACCAAATTAAGGCGCAGCATGCCGGTGATTGGCTCTACTCTGGACCAAACTTTCAGCTTTACGAGCAGACCAATTATCAAAATGAAGGTATCAACTACGATGGGTCGCAGCGGTACTTTGGCCAGTCTAAATGTCAGACTGAAGTAAAGTCTGGCACTTCGACGACAACCACGTCGCATTTGGTTGCAATTGTCGATCTAGATCGAAAATTCAACTTCACCAGAACGTGGCTGTGGAACAATCTTCGCCAGCCGATATTGAACGATGTACTGCCTGAGCATTGCCCAAACGCAGATCACGCAGTGGTTCGCGTTTTTATCAAGGGCTACGATGTCACCATCTCAGGTGAAGTTTACGAAATCGCACAGACCCAACTTCCAAAAATCCCAATTCCAGTATCCGGAGAGAAATCGGGGTCGCTAGATCCAGGAAAAGTACAATTCAACAACCAGCTGGAGGAGTTTGTGTCAGATGGAATTGTTCAAGCGGTTTTTCTGACAGATAAGACTGCGCGTGAGAGACCCTGCCTAGAACACGTCGCCAATTGTAGTTTTGAAACTTTCACACCCGCCTACAGAGTGGCTGGATTTGCATCCGGGGCGAGATGGCGTTTGGGTTTGAATACGTCTCCGGAAACTAAAGCCGTCTGGCGATCCAGAATGAACAAGATTTTGGAACACGGCGACCAAAATGGGAACTTCGATTATTTGGTGCGCGAGCTGCGCCGTTTGGCTGACAAGAGTTAGGCAATTGCAGAGAATGCAGTTTCGAGGCGAAGGTTATCGAAAAGTACGCAACTTCTATGGAAACTGTACGCCCACTTTGCCGCAAGCTGTGCGATCGCTTTGGCTTAGTCTGGCACTCGCGCGATTTCGTTTTACCGATGCGCATTTCTGTTTGAGTTGAGCTTCGAACTCGGCAAGCCGAGCTTTTGCTTCTTCCAAACGTGCACCAACAACTTTCTTTTCTTCCAAAATTTGGATGTACTCATTTCCTAAGTGTCGCAATTCATCGACGTTTTTTCCCTGGGCTTCATACTCGGTCATTAATGCGGAAAATCGCTCCTCGGTGAGCCAGTCTTCGGGGGCCTCATTGGATAGCACGGCCCCAGCCGCCGTCGCTCCGTAAGGATAGCCGTATTTGCTGGCACTAATGAAATAGTCAAATGCTTCAGCGTCTGAGAAATACCCAAGCGGTAATCCCGTTAGTCGACCGACGCCGGCGATGAAATTCAACCTTGCATGCTGAAATTCAGCACAATCGTCGACATAACCAAACACTTCCAACGGCATATATTTTACCGCGTCAGCGTTGAAATCATCGCCATTCTCCGGGTCACCTGTGTTCGAAAAAACTGTATCTGCCAACAAATCACAATTCAGCGCGGCGCGGCCAAGAGCTGCGGTTTCATCGATAGCTGCATCGTTCGCTGCAATGCGCTCATCGAGTGAGCGAATGAGCCCTTCCAGTTTACTGCGCGATTCTTCAAGCGACCTAGACAGGTCTTCGATGCTCGCCAGATCGGTAACCCCGACCGACGGTCGGGGCGACATGCCGGGTTTGACCTCGGCCAAACGCACGAAGCTGAAGTCTTTATTCTCGTCGAAATGCTCGACATTGGCATCATGAAATTGATGAAACGGGGCGATCCAACCCGACTCCGCGTCACCAACTAAGTTTCCAAGACTTTGATTTGAAACCGCCGTCTTCCACAGTTGAAATCCGGCGTCCGCTCGCATCAATCTTTCATCGACTTGCGTATAGTGTTCGCCGTAGTGCTCAGCAGCAATACGTTTAAGGTTTACAAGATCGATCACCTCAACGGCAAACAACCCCGAGGGTCTGTCGATGGTCATTGCGTAAATTGTCATCGCATCGTCAGTGAAGGTGATCGCCCCTGTAAATCCACCGCCATAAAGATCGTATCGGTGACTCACATAACCATTATACGCTCGAGCCAATTCGTTTCCTCGATACTCTTTCTCGCCGGAGACGATTGTAAGCGAACTCACATTTGATCTCCATTTTGCCGGTGTATCGATGCCTCCTTGAGCATACGCGTGCAGTGGACCGAGAACGGCAATGAAAATCAAATATAGTAAGCATCGCATTTTATAGATTCCCTTGCTTGAAATCCCACCTTAGCCAGGTGGGTCAGCAGGTCACCCTAAATTAGTTCTTCGACCCTAAAAAATGCAATCTCTCCGTGGGCGCGATGGAATAGGCCTTGAAGGACTCAAAAATTGTCCACGAGCGACTTATTCAGGGCGACGTACGCCGTTCCCCAGAGCACCCAACGCGCACCTAATTTCAACCCCACACACCTCGCGCATTCCTTCCGCCAAGAACCATCGCACCCCGCACCAAAACCGTCTGCAATAAGGCCTCAATTCTGCCCCTGAATTTAGGCATCGTTAACAAAACAGGCCTAGCTGTTAACGCTATGAATAAGATGGCAGGGGAAGCTATGAGCCGTACAAAAGGCGAGCCCGATTACGATTTCGGGCCTTATGAAGATGAATATCGCGGGTTTGAGATTCGCGATGACGAAACTGGAAGAGGACCATTGATTCTGGTCCTGGCGCTTGGCGTGTTGCTGATTTTCAGCGGCGTGGTGTGGAATACGTACCGCCAAGGCGTGCGTCCGACAGAAGGTGGCTTGCCGGTGATCGCATCTGACGATGCGCCTTATAAGCGTTCGCCGGACAAGCGCGGCGGCGTGGAAGTGGCCGGGCAAGACAAAGCCTATTATGATTCCATGGACGGGCTCGGCGATCCGGCTTTGCAGAAAACGGCAGCCCGCAACCCGATTGATATTCGCCGCAAAGACCCGGTCCTTGCCGGCGGGCCGTCACAAGACACGCAGCCTGTCGAGGAAGAATCGCTTCCGCCCATCGTCTATGGCGAGGCCGAAGAGCCCGACGTCCCGGCAACTGAAGACCTACAGATTGCGAGCATGCAACCCGTTCCGCAACAAACCCTGCCTGAAATTGCCGAAACCGAGGCGCCTGCAGCACCCGTCATCGCAGCAACATCTCGGTTCGCCACCTCGGGCAGTTTCCAAGTGCAGCTTGCCGCGCTGCGATCGCGAGAAGCGGCTCAGAATGCTTGGTCAGGCTTTCAACGCACCGCACCAGATCTGTTTTACGGCGCGACGCTGGATGTTCAGCGGGCGGATTTAGGGTCTAAAGGCGTGTTTTACCGCTTGCGCGTGGGATCTTTTGCAGACCGCGAAGCTGCAAAAGGGTTTTGCGCTGACGTCAAAGCCACCGGTAAAGACTGTATGGTCGTCGCAAAGGCTAATGGATGAGCGTATCCGCTTGCATCACCAGCGTTTCCGGCCCGGACCTCCTTGCCGAGGAACGGGCCTTTTTGCGTGATGCGCAGCCTTGGGGCGTGATTCTCATGGGTCGCTCGTGTGAGAGTAAAGCGCAGGTCAAAGCGCTGACCTCTGACATCCAGGACGCCTTAGGGCGTGACGCGTTGATCTTTATTGACCAAGAAGGCGGCCGGGTGGCGCGCCTAAAAGCCCCCGAATGGCCGAAATTCCCAGCCGCTGGCGTCTATGGCGAACTCTTTGGAAATGATCCGGAAAAAGCTGAAGAAGCCTGTTATCTTGGGCATTTTTTAATGGGGCAGGAGCTTGCCGCGCTTGGAATTCACGCCGATTGTGCGCCATGCGCGGATTTGCGTCAGTCCGACACGCACGATGCGATTGGCGACCGAGCATTCGGCTTCAGTGTGGAGAGCGTTTCGCGTTTGACCGAAGCGGCCATAAATGGCCTTTCCGACGCGGGCGTCGTCGCGGTGATCAAACACATGCCGGGGCAGGGCCGGTCGACCATGGACACCCATTACGACCTGCCATCGGTTGGTGCGGACGTCACAACGCTCTTGGAAGATCTCTCTGTTTTCAAGGCCTTATCGGACAAAGCAGTGATGGGAATGACCTGTCACGTGATTTTTGAGGCTTTTGACCCACACTTGCCGACAACCATTTCCCCAACGGTTATTTCCGAGACCATTCGAAAGCGAATCGGCTTTGAAGGGCTGCTGATGACAGATGATTTGGGGATGGAGGCTTTGGGCGGCTCGCTCACCGACCGTGGCGCGAAAGCGCTTGCGGCGGGGTGTGACGTCTTATTGCATTGCTCAGGTTTCCTCAAAGACCCGGCGGAGATTTTGAACGAGATGCAGGAAGTGGCGGCCGTGGCGGGTCCGCTTGATGGCCAGGCACGGGCGCGTGCAGATGCTGCAGAAGCGGCCATTCAGTCTGCAAAAGCCATCGATTTAGAACAAAGTTGGGACCGTTTCGGCGCGCTCATGTCATCCATGGAAGCGAGGGCGTAAATTATGGAACTCGTTTCAAATGATCTCGTAACTATGGATGAAGATGTCGAAGCGGATGACATCTTCTCGATTGATGTCTCCGGCTATGAAGGCCCGCTGCATCTGCTGCTCGACTTGGCGCGCAAGCAAAAGGTCGACTTGCTGCACGTCTCAATCCTGGAACTTGCGACGCAATATCTGGGCTTTATTCAAGCGGCGCAGGATAAGCGTATCGATTTGGCCGCAGATTATCTCCTCATGGCGGCCTGGCTGGCCTTCCTCAAATCGCGGCTCTTGCTGCCTAAGCCGAAGAAAGACGATGGCGAAGAAGTCAGCGCGGAAGATGATGCGCGCAAACTGGCGTTTCGCCTCAGACGGCTGGACGCGATGCGCGAGGCCGGCGAGGCCTTGATGGAGTCCAATGTGCTCGGCCGCGACGTGTTCTTACGCGGAATGCCGGAGCAGCCAAAAGTAGTGAAAACCACCGAATATAATACGACGCTCTACCACTTGATGCAGTCCTTTGGCAGCATCCGCCAGCGCAAAGCAAAAGAAGCGCCGCACACGATTCAAAACCAATATGTGCTGCCGCTCGAAAGCGCGCGCGACAATCTTCGTTCACTCAGTCCAAAGCTCACCGAATGGGCGAGCTTGGATGATATTCGCCGCAATCTGATCAAAGTGGACGCAGAAGTGCCACCGCGATCGGTCACCGCAAGTGTATTTTCTGCGACCCTGGAATTGACTCGAGACGGCGATTTTGATGTTCGCCAAGATACGCATTTCGGGCCGCTTTATCTGCGTGGAAAAACTCAGCAATCAGAGGGGATCGCGCCATGACCAAAGTTGAAACCTCCATCCCAATCGAGGATGCCCCCGAGGATATTCGCCGGGCTGTGCAACAGCTCTCTTTCGCCTATAAGCGCTCCGCCGAGACGCTGTATGAGGCTGAAGACGACACGCTGGCAGAAGCCGTGCGCCGAGCTGAAGCGGTCTTATTTGCCGCCGGTCAGCCGCTCGAGGCCAGCGAAATTGCCGAAGTCCTGCCGCAAGGCGTGGATGTGCCGGCGGTATTGATGACATTGAAATCGACCTATGCGGAGCGCGGCGTCAATCTGGTCGAAGTCGCTGGGCGTTGGCGGTTCCAAACCGCCGATGATCTCGGCTACTTGTTTGTCGAAGAGCGCCATGAACAGAAATCGCTGTCGCAAGCTGCGCTCGAGACTTTGGCAATTATTGCCTATGGCCAGCCGGTGACCCGCGCCGAGATTGAAGCGGTTCGTGGGGTCGCTGTCTCAAAGGGCACGATTGATACGCTGATGGAAGCGGGATGGGTGAAGATCAAAGGCCGTCGTCGTACGCCGGGTCGCCCAGTCACGCTCGGCACGACGGATAAGTTTCTTGAGCATTTCGGCCTAGAAAGTCTGGATGTATTGCCCGGTCGGGCGGAACTGGAGTCTGAAGGTCTGCTTTCTGATGTCATTCCCGATGGCTTCTTCGCCGATGGCACGAGCATCCATAATGACCCCGAAGAGGCCGAATCTCGGGCAGAGTCCGAAGAAAATAATGACTTTGTCACCGATTTTATGGGGTCGGACGAAGACATTCATTAGTCTTTTGTAGGTATGAAAGAGCGGTCGGCCCATTGTAACGGGCCCATCTGCGCGTTATCTCCGAAAGGGCGATAGGAGAAAGATTATGGCTCCAAGTTGGATGCAACTTTTATTGGTAGCGGTTGTCGCTCTGCTGATCTTTGGCGGACGTGGCCGGATCTCTTCCATTATGGGCGATGTTGCAAAAGGCATTACCAGCTTCCGCAAAGGTTTGAAGGAAGAAGATGCCGACAACAAAGCGGTCGAAGGCGACGATATGGTCAATATCACGCCTGAGAAGGAAAAGGCGAAATCGACCGATTAAGTCGCCGGTAAGAACGCGGAAGGCGTACAATCATGCTGCCGCAATTTGGGTTTAGCGAACTCCTGTTTTTGGTGATTATCGCTTTGGTCATCCTCGGGCCGAAGGATTTGTCGCTGACCATGCGCAAACTTGGTCAATTCGTGGCCAAGGGCCGCTCAATGGCGAATGAGTTTCGCGCCGCCTTCGATGATATTGCGCGGCAAGCTGAGCTCGACGATTTGCGCAAAGAGATCGAAGACCTGAAGCGCGACAATGCGGTGACGCAAGCTGTTGATGAGCTCAAGAGCGTCGAAAAAGACATCAATGAAAGCGTCATGCGTGAGGAGCGAGCGGTAGCCGGAGAGCTTCGGAAAAAGCCCGATGCACCGCAAGTTTCAGATGAGACACCGCCAAACCCTGAGGCGGCGCCTGATGTCCCGGTTGCAGCAGACGACGCTGCGCCAGCGAATGACCCCCAGGACAAAGCTGCGTCATGAGCCAGGATTTGCCCGCTGATCAACGCCCAGATCTGATTGAGAGCGAAATTGAAGCCTCACGCGCACCGCTGCTCGAGCATCTGAATGAATTGCGGTCGCGTATCATGAAGGCCTTGTTGGCCTTTGCGGCGTGCACCATTGCGTGTTTCTTCGTGGCGGGACCCATTTTCAATCTTCTGGTCGAACCGTTCATTGAAGCCTTCCGAACGCACGGTGTGACCGAGGACCCGCGACTGATTTATACCGCGCCGCTAGAATTCTTCTTTGTAAAGCTCAAGATCGCTTTGTTTGCGGGCTTGTTCGTGTCTTTCCCAGTGATGGCATGGCAAATCTATGCGTTTGTCGCGCCGGGTTTGTACAAGAATGAGCGCGGGGCGTTCCTGCCATTTCTGATTGCTGCGCCGCTTCTATTCACGGTTGGCGTGATGTTTGTGTTCTATGTGATGATGCCGTTGGTCATGACCTTTGCGCTCAGCCAACAACAGGCTGGCGGGTTGGATGCGGTCCAAATTGAAGCGCAAATTAAAGTCTCTGAATATCTCTCGCTTACATTGGCGCTGATGACGGCGTTTGGCTTGTCATTCCAATTGCCAGTGGTGTTGGCATTGCTGGGCCGAGCCGGCTTGGTTGGTGCCGAAACGCTGCGTAAGGGCCGCAAATATGCGATTGTCGGCATCTTGGCTGTCGCCGCCTTTGCCACGCCGCCGGACTTTATCTCACAGATCATGCTGACTGTGCCAGTTTATGGCCTGTACGAGATCAGTATTTGGATTGTCGCCGCGATGGAACGCAAAGCCGAAGAAATCGAAGCGGAAAACGCTTAAAACGTCGCGCACTCGGGCAGCGTCAGTCCAGCCGGAAGCTGCGTCGTGATCGATGCGCAAGCCCCCTCAAAATTGGCCGTCTCAATCCCGATCGCGCCATCCAGCTTGGCGCCAGTGAAGCGCACATCTCTGAAGCTCACTTCGGTCAGCGTCGCGCCAGTGAGGTCGGCGTCTTGAAGCACCGCATTGTCAAACACTGATCCGGTAAGATCTGCCGCGCTGAGCGTCGCACCAGACAGGGTGGCCGCAGAGAAATCGGCATTGTGAACCGTGCTTGATTGGAGCTGGGCCTGGCTGAGCACGGCCCCGATATATTTGCCATGGCTCAGATTGGCGCTGGTCAGCACAGCGCCATTCATGTTCGCGCTGTTAAAGGTCGCATGCTGTAAGCGCGCGCCGGTCAATGTCGCACTTTGGAAGGACGCGCTGGTAAAGTCGCCCAAACGCAAATCGGCGCCTGCGGCTTGCACCCCTTCGAAATTGGCGTTGTGTCCATGCACGCGCTGTAAGTTGGCAGCGGTGAGATCGGCGCCCGGATAATTGACCTTCGAAATATTCCATCCGGACATGTTTCGCCCGACAAGAGAACAATCAGTGCAAGACCCGCTATAGGACGGGGCCCAGGAGATGCGGCTCGGTTGCTCTTGTGTATGGCCAATCTGGCTCGCCACAAGCGATGCGCCAATGACGGCCAAAACGCGCAGAGTCGACATAGTCCTCATGTCCGCGGTCATAGGCGAAGTCTAAGGAAGACAGAACTGAAAAACTGGTAATGCAATTGAGAGATGAGGGGTTGTTGCAATCATGTCTCACTACAGCCGGTTACGTGCAACTTGGGATAGTTTTTCCTTTGGGAAGTCGCGTGCTGGAATCGCCGCAAGCTTGATTCAGTTGTGCTTGGGTGAGTCCCTTGGCCAGGCTCAAATCGGCACCGGATAGGTTTGCTCCGGTTAGGTTGGCGCCGCTCAAATTTGATGCGCCAAAATAGGTCCCGACCGCCGCCGCATTCTGTAAATTGGCGCGGCTGAAATTGGTGCGGTTAAACCGAGCCCCGAACAAGTTCGCGATCGAAAGATTGGCGCCAGACAAATTGACATCATCATAGGTGGTCAGCGCCAAGCTGGACTGGCGTAGGCGCGCTCCGGAGAGGTCAATCTTCTGTGCATCCTGATAGGAAAGCTCGGCCTGAAACAGATTGCAGCCGACGCAAGATTGGCCGTCACGCACTTTCGCGATTTCCGTCGCATCCTGCGCCAGGGCAGGCAAACTCGCCATTCCGGCGACCAGAATTAGACTTGCAAACTGTCTCAGCATGGGACGGCTCTCTCGCGTATGGGTTTACTCTTGGATAACCAAACGCAAATGCCGGGCCAGGGCGCTGAATTCGTCTTATTCAGTCGCTTCGACCCGACCCACTTGACCGCATGTATCGCAGACCGTGTCGCCGTCAATCTCGTCCTGATAAAGCGTGAAACTACCGCAACTCGAGCAGGCTTCCGGCAGATAAGCCGGTGCATCGGTCGTGGAGTCCTCGGCCTCGTCGATAGCCTCATCGCGCTCCGCCTCGCGCTCTTCGCGTTTCTTGTTGAGGATCACGATATTGTCTGGGATTTGGCCCCGAGAATAACCGCGCGAAATTAAATGGGCCGCTTCATCCGGTAACGGTTGCGCATGCGACTTTTCAATACCGTCTTCGAGACCGCGTCCTAGTCCGTCATGCGTGACATCGCCGAGTTCCGCCAGGTCCTCACGCGCGAGATAAGAGACCGCGAGTTCGCGGAATATATAGTCGAGGATGGACGTCGCACGCGTGATTTGATCATTACCGGTGACTTCGCCCGCCGGTTCAAATCGCGTGAAGACGAAGGCGTCGACATATTCTTCCAAAGGTACGCCATATTGCAGGCCGAGCGAGACGGCGATGGCGAAATTGTTCATCAAAGACCGGAAGGCGGCGCCTTCCTTGTGCATATCGATGAAAATCTCACCGATCGACCCGTCATCAAACTCGCCTGTGTGGAGGTAAACTTTGTGTCCGCCGACGGTCGATTTCTGAATATAGCCTTTGCGGCGATCCGGGAGGCGGGTCCGCGAGACACCACTCGGCGCTTCGAACACAGTCTGCGGGGCGGCATCTTCCGCCATCAAGTCTTCCGCCAACGCGGTGATATGGCTCATCCGGTCTGCGGTGAGGCGATCGATTTCGGTATCCAAGGCCGGGAGCCAGGCAGAAAGACCGCTTTCGAGGACCTGATCGACGGGAATGTCCGAGGTCAGGGTGCTTGCGAGAATAGTGATAACACCTTGTTTTTTATGTAGATTCACCGCGACGGAGAGCAGATCACTGGCACTCATATTCTGGATCAAGCCCGCAGCTTCAATGGCCGCCTGAGCGAGTTTATCGGGTCGTCCGTCCAACGACTCTTCCGCTTCAGCAATCTCGCGTTTGGAGAAGCCGATGGATTTGAGCAAGGCGCGGCCATCGGCATCAAAGGATTCCGGCGCTAAGCGTAAATCATTGGAGATGATGTCGTCGCCAAGCACCCAGCGCGAGAAGGCCGCATTCAAAGGGAGACCTTCGCCGAGTGCGCTTTTCACTTTCTCGATGGCGTGCGTGGAGAAGCCGCGGGTGCGCAAAACATCGCCGCCAAAGTGTGGCATCAATTCCAAGTCGGCCGCAGAATCGATGTCGACCAGCAATCCGGGTAACATTTCCGGCGCGCCCCGTGACAGGCCGATGCGCGCCATCATATGCAAGTTGGGTTGGTCACCTTCGAGCGCTTCGATAAAGCTCGACATAGGCCGTAAGGCGAGCGTGGTGGGGTGGAAGCTGGACAGCGCGTTTGCTGAAAGCGGAACCATGGCGAACTGGATTTTTCGTTTTGATTTCTGGGCTGTACGCCGCTCTAGCCCCAATATGTCTGCTTGCTTTTTCGGGAAGCCAGACCCCGTGGCAATGGATTGAAGAAGCTCGATGAGCGCACCGATCGCCGCTTCATTTTCCGGCGAATAGGCTTGGCCGAGTCCGAGTAGGGCGGCAGAAATCCCACACGGCACGACCAATAATTCCGGGCCATGTTCAGCGAGAGCGGCCGTAAACAAGTCATCGAGAACATCGAGCTCCAAGCCATCGGGCGTGACGAAGCGGGCAATATCGAGTGCCATGGCAGGAATGTTGGTATCCGGAAGTGCGGATTTTTGTACGAAAGCCCCAACGCCGGCGCGGCGGATTTCTTGAATCTCATTGGCGCTGGCGGTCTCTGGCGCGACACATGCGGGTGCAATCGAGGCGTCGATCGCGGCGCTGCGGAACGAATCAGCGAGCGCTTCAAAGCCCTCATTCTGTTGCAGAGCCTCTTCGATCAGCGCCAGTGGGACGCCGCGCGCCACGGCTTCCGCAAGTTCAGCGTTTTTCGGCGTGTCGCCCAATCCTTCAAGCAATTCCGCCATCGCCAATTTGCTGGTTCGATCGAGGCGCTGTCGGGTCGCATCAGCAATGGCTATGGGCGCATCTTGCAGATTTGTCATCGGCACAGCGGTGAGCGCGCCAAACGGTAAAATCGGGCTGATCAGCCCTTCTTCCATTGCGGTTGCGAGCAATTGTGCATTGCGATCCGAGTTGGACATAAACTGCGCCCTCCAGCCAGAGCGGGCTTGACCTGGCCCGCGACATGATGTGTTGCCTGTCCTAACTAGATTCGGCGTCTTGCACGCGCCATAATGCGGTCAAATATCACTGTCAGGACGAGTTTTATGTTTAAACTGTTTACATGGTGGAATGGCGTCAGCCCCGGTGGCTGGTTCGACATCAAACGACGCAGTGTTTTGGTCGGTAGCGATGATTATGGAAATCGCTATTTCGAAGACCGCAAAGAATCGGTGGAAGGCCGTAAACGCCGCTATGTCATTTATAATGGCGTGGCGGAACCTTCCAAAGTGCCACCTGAGTGGCATGGTTGGCTGCATTATACCTTTGATGAGCCTCCGACTGAGGCGCCGTTGAAGCGCCAGGATTGGGAAACCGATCATTCACCAAACATGACCGGGACCGTGTTTGCTTATCGTCCAAAGGGCAGTCTGCGCGAAGGTGGCGAGCGCCGCGACGCAGATGCCGATTATGAGGCTTGGGATCCGAATGCGTGAATCTGTTTTTGAAACCTTAGTTGGCCTGGGTGTGCTCATCGTGGCTGGCGTGTTCTTGTGGTTTGGCTTGGCCCGCGGAGCCGATGCCGGCGCGGCGAGTGAGACCGTCGAAATCGGCGCGCGTTTTAGCAGTGCTGCCACGATCGACCGCGGCACGGATGTCCGCATGGCGGGCGTGAAGATTGGAACGGTACGGGATATTTCTTTGGATCGGGCAAATTCGCAGGCTCGCGCAACCATGGCCATCGATTCGAACATGTTGCCATTGAGCGTGAACACAACGGCGCAAATCACCTCCGATGGTCTGCTCGGCGGCGCACATATTGCGCTGTCAGATTTGAACGGTGGTGAGGCGATTTCGCTTTGTGACGGCGAGCAGGAATTGTTTGACGGTAGTGGATGCGGCGAAGTCGTATTGGCGCGAGGAACCATGGATGTATTCGGCGAACTGGGTAGCTTTCTTGGAGCCTCAAAACCATTGCCGGTCGATACCGTCTATGAACGTCTCGGCGTGAGATTTAGCGCTGCGAATGGTCTTTCCCCAGGCACAGATGTTCGGATGGCGGGTGTTAAGATTGGCGAGGTTCAGTCGGTTGCATTGGATGTCGAACGAACCGAAGCAAAAGTTGTGTTGAAAGTAGATCAGGGCGTGTTCCCGCTCGGCGACGGAACATCCGCACGGGTGCAATCGCAAAGCTTGCTTGGGGGGTCTTATATCAATCTCGAGCCAGCTGATGGATTTGGTGAAATCCTTCCTTGCGAAGACGGAGAAGAGTTGTTTGGCAACACTGGCTGCGGCGAAATTCTCTATGCCCAAGGCTCGATTGATCTGCTGACCTTGTTCGCATCCTTCGCGTCTGGTGGCGGCGATAGCGGAGACGGCGAGTGATCCGCGCGCTCGGGCTGGGCATTGTTGGATTGAGCTTGATCGCTCTCGCGGGCGCCCAAGAAGCCAATCAAGGCGTGCGCGATCTTGAACGCGAATTGTTTGGCGTTGAAGACTCGTCAGACGAAACAGCCGAAGATGGAGAGTTGGGAGAAGAAGAACTCATCCCGACGCAAAAACGTACCTATGCGCAGAAAAACACGGTCATCCTGCGGGCCTTGGACAAGATTACAGGGCGCTCGACCGACTTTGAAATGATTGTTGGTGAGCCGAAAGTCTATGGCTCGCTGCGCATCGATTTGCAGGCCTGTTATCAGACTCCGCCAGAAGAGCCGCCGGAAAGCGCGGCCTTTCTGAAAGTCACCACGGCGAACACGACGCAAGTTCAGACCATGGCCGAGCCACGAGATCTGACCGAAGAAGAGTTGGCTGAACCTGATACTGAAGCAGCCGAAGTGCGCTTTTCGGGCTGGATGTTCGCTTCGTCTCCGGGTCTGAATGCCCTGGAGCACCCTGTCTATGACATTTGGGTGATTGCTTGTAGCGCAGTCGATCCGTCCGAACTCGAACCGCTCGATCCGAACGAATAGAAGTCTCCCTCAATGCGCAGCGCGCGCCAAAGCCGCGCCCGGAACGCATCTCGCGATATTTCCTGCAATCCAAATTGCTCCAGATGCGGATTGTGGAATTGTGCATCGAGCAACCGGTAGCCGCCAACGATCAAGCGTCCGGCCAAATGGACCAAGGCAATCTTGGACGCGTCCGTAGCGCGCGAAAACATGCTTTCGCCGAAAAATGCCCCGCCGAGCGACACGCCGTACAGGCCACCGACCAAATCATTCTCCGCGGTCCAGCACTCAACGCTGTGGGCATGACCTTGGCGATGTAGCGCGCCGTAGAGGTTCAGGATGGCATCATTGATCCAAGTCGCAGGCCGGGTTGGATGCGGCTCAGCACAGGCTTCAATGACGCGATTGAAGGCGGTATCGACGGTGATCCGAAACGGGCCTTGCCGCACCGTGCGCTGCAACCGTTTCGGCACATGAAACCGGTGCAGCGGCAACACACCGCGCACATCCGGGTCCATCAAGAATAGCCGCATATCCTCGCGCGAGTCCGCCATCGGGAAGACGCCGCGCCGATAGCAATTCAAGAGATCCGTGGTGTCGAACCGGTTTGACATGGGGCGAGTTTACTTAAGACTCGTCGAAAAACAATTGGAGGGTCGGGGCCTTTGAATTTGCTGCACCTGTTCGGCTGACGTGTTGAGGAATGGTGTCGAGTTTGGCTTACGAGCAGAACCTGTTACGCAACGGTATTATGGCGGTGACTTATTGATGGAGCGGTGTTTATGAAATTGAATTGGATTGCAGCATTGCTGCTGCTCGGCGCCTGCAATAGCGCGGACGATCAATCTGCCTCGCAAGAGGCGCAAGTCGCGACACATCAAGTTTTCCTCGTACGTCACGCGGAAAAGCAGTCAGGCGAAAACCCGTCTCTCACAGAAGCCGGAGCGCAGCGCGCCGAAACGCTGGCTGGGCTGCTATCAGAAGCCGGGATCACGCATATTCACTCGACGGATTACAAACGGACCCTGGAAACAGCCGCGCCGTTGGCCGCCCAAACTGGCATTGAGATCACGCTATACGACCCGCGTGACCTCGAGGCCTTTGCCAACGAGCTAAGAGCGGCTCACGGCGTTCATCTTGTTGTGGGTCACTCAAACACGACACCCCAACTGGCTGAAGCCCTCGGTGGCACGCCTGGCAGCGACATTGATGAAGCGTCGGAGTATGATCGTTTATACGTGGTCTCTTTGAGCGCCAGCGGTGTCTCGAGTGAGATTCAACGCTATGGCGTTCGATATGAGGCGAGCGAATTGACCGATGTGACTGAGTAGAGTGGCGGATTTGGCGGAAGTATTAGGTCTGCTTTGGGGCAGAAGCGGACATTGGGTCAATGAACTCGCATCAATTATCGCGGAACCAATATTATGATCACATAGTGTGTCGGGTTAGCGAGAAGACCCGACAGGCCGAGCAATGCCATCGGAAGTCCCATTATCGTCCATGTCGCATAATAACCGTCGGTCGCGTTGACGAAATAACCCGCGGCAAAGACAGCTAAGACCGCCAGCGGAATTAATACAACACATAGGATAACGATCAGTAAGTATCCGACCCCAGCCAAAAAGCTCTCTGCGCCAAACGGAATTGCAACGAGGATCATGAAGAGACAAAATCCGAAGGAGAAAACCCAGGTAAACAATGAAACTGCATTGATGGCCGCGTGACTGCCGTCCAATACAGATTC
>JBCCVQ010000018.1:0-72490 GCA_039194965.1 Pseudomonadota bacterium
AAAAATAAATATAGATGGATTTATCAATCCATAATGGTGCCGATAATATTTCATCCTTCTTGAGCCAGAACACTGGCGCGACACCCTTGACCTCGACGGTGACGCGCTTACTGCCACCTGGAATGACGCGCGTTGACCGCTCCCTCACCGATTGGCTTTTATTTGCGATGCTCACCGCATTGTGGGGTTCCGCCTACGGATTCACCCGATTGGCCGTAAGCCAGTCAGAGCCAGAGTTTGGGTTTCCACCGGAATTTATCATTCCGACGCGTTTGACCGCGGGCGCGATGGTTTTGGTGATCGCGGCCTTTGTCAGTCAGCAGAAGTGGCCAGCGCTGAGGGCCTGGAGAATGTGGGTCGCCATGGCCGTCATGGGGATTGCCGGGACAGCGGCGCCGTTCTTATTGATCACCCACGCCCAACAGACGGTCGATTCAAGTTTGGCGGCGCTGTATGTTGCCGCGGCACCTTTATTCGTCGCCATCATGGCGCATTTTTCGTTCCACGATGATCGTATCAGCGTCCGCAAAGCGGGAGGTCTGGCCATCGGATTTGCCGGTGTCGCGGTATTGTTCGGGCCGGAAGCCATCACATCTTTCGGCTCGGCTAGCGTGTTCGCACAGGCTTTATGTCTGTCCGCGACGGCCTGCTACGCCCTGTCGACCATCACCGCGCGCTATGCGCGAGACATCCCTCCATTCGTCTTCGCAGCAGGTTTTCTGACCTTCGGCTCGGTTGCGTCGTGGCCATTGCTTCTTTTGGTTGACTACGCGGCGTTGACACCGTCGTTTGGGGCAGTGTCAGGGGTTGTCGGATTGGCGCTCGGTCCGACAGCCATGGCCTCAGTGCTTTATATGGTTTTGATTCAGCGGACCAGCGCCACATTCATTTCGATGACCGGGTACACAATTCCCATATTCTCTGCCGTCGTAGGCTATTTGGCGTTCCAAGAGACCCAGAACTGGAACGCCATTCTCGCGTTCGCGCTGATCTTGGGGGGTGTCTGGATATCACAGCGGACGCCCGACCCATTACGCGCTACAGCTTGAAGGTACCTTCAATCACCGTAACGCTATGACCACGCAGTTTTACCCGGTCGCCTTCGAGACGAGTCTGAATCCGTGCGCCCCGACCTGGATAGGCCTGGAAACAATCAATATCCGATTTACCTGTCAGCTGCGCCACTAAGGACGACACCACACAATGCCAACTTCCTGTCGCCGGATCTTCGGGAATGCCGCTCCCCGGCGCGAAGAATCGGCTGGTCACATCGACGCCGCCACCATCCAGCGCGAAGCAACCAAAATTGCCTATGCCCCATTCGCCGTCACTTGTGCCGAGGCTCTTCAGTCGGTCTAAGTCTGGATCTAAGGCGATGATCTCCGCGGCCGTGTCATATAGCGCAACATAACACGGACCTCTGAACACGCGGGTTGGGGCTTTGCCCAGAGCCGCGTTGATCTCTGCATTTGGTTCTAGCTCGCGCGTCGATTTCGCTGGAAAATCCATCTCTAAACGTCCGTCTGCCAGTCGTGAGACAAACAACTCGCCCGCCTTTTGGGTGCGAAATGTGATCGTCTCGCCGTCATATCCGCCGAGCGTGTAGAGATAGTGTCCAGCCGCCAAAGTCGCGTGCCCGCAAAGCGGCACTTCGACCGCGGGCGTAAACCAACGCAGCGCCCAGATGCCATCACCTTCGGGCACGATGAACGCCGTTTCCGCGACATTGTTTTCGGCCGCGATCTTTTGCAAAGTTTCGCTCGGCAAGAAACGATCCAAGGGCATCACACAGGCCTGGTTACCTTCGAATACCTGGCTGGCAAATGCATCAATCTGCGCGAATGGAATGGTCGCCATTTTGGCCTCCTATTTGAGGCCAAGACAGCTCTCATACTCTCGCTGCCCACACAAACCATGATTTCTAAGCGATTGATCAGTCTTGCTGATCCATCTGTTTGATCTGCCAATTGTGGGCAACCGGACCGTGCCCCTTGCCGAGCGGTTCGGCCTGCTCAATCGCGTGGTGCAAATAGTTCCGTGCTGCCTCGACTGCGTCTGCCAAGTCTTGGCCCTGCGCCACCAAGGCGGCACATGCGCTGGCCAAAGTGCAACCAGTGCCATGGGTTGAAGACGTCTCGATGCGCGGGCTTTCGAATATCCATTCGCCATATTCGGTCTGCAACACGTCATGCAGGATCGCGCCTGGAATATGGCCACCTTTGACGAGTGCGCCTCGTGCGCCGGTTTCGAGCAATGCCTCTGCCGCCCGACGTTGGCCATTTAAGCCATCGACAGCTTTACCCGTGAGCACTTCCGCTTCAGGCGCGTTTGGCGTGACGAGCTTGGCGCCGGGGATCAATACGGATGCGATCGCGCTTACAGCTTTTTCGTCGACCAGCTGATCCCCCGAAGTGGCGACCATAACAGGATCGATAAGTTTTGGCGTCTCGCGCGCAAACGTATCGAGGGTCTCGGCGACTTGATCGACTAAGGTCGCGGTGCCCAACATACCGGTTTTCACTGCATCTGCACCGATATCAGTCAGGCAAGAGCGTATTTGCGCGGTGACCGCATCGGGTGCGATAGGCCAGACGCCATGCACGCCCGTTGTATCCTGTGCGGTGATGGCAGTGATCGCAGTCATGGCATACCCGCCCAACATCGTGACGGTCTTGATGTCCGCTTGGATGCCAGCCCCGCCGCCGCTGTCCGACCCAGCGATGATGAGGACGCGGCCAGATGGTGCGCGCGCGTCGCTCATTCCACTGGCACCTGACCCCAAGGCGGTGGCGGAAGGTCGGTTGGCTCAGACAGATTAAACTCAACGCGAAACAGTCGATTGGGGCGGCTCATTTGATACGCAAACAAATTGTCCGGTTCGATCTCTACGACCCAGGTGTTTTGAGTCGACACTTCAATACCTTCACGAACGAAAAGCGCTTTGGTTTCATCATCCGCCGGAAAATCGTGGCGGGCGGACGTCCCTGTGGTGAGACTATCACCGCCATATTGCGTCAGAACATCTTCCGTGCCGTCGCGATGACGATGATCATGTTTGAGACGGATGCCTTCCGTGGTGCGCGTGATTTCCCATGTACGCGAACGGTCCTCTCCGACGCGGAACGGCACCCGCACCATTAGACCCGTGCACGTGGCCGGTCCGATTGACATTTCGACATCGCGAAAGTCGGCATCTGCGTCATCCGTGCTGACCAACCGTCCGGCATAGGCTTGGCCGTCGCACAATTGGGTCAGGCGTTCGAAATAGGCAGCGCTTGGCGAAGCGGCGGGTTCGCTGCCACATGCGGCAAGCCCGATCGCGGCGCCACACACCACCCAGCGCATTAGAATTTCACTGCGCCGGACAAGATTGTCTCGTGCGCATCTATGGTCAGTGGTTCATACTTGTCCGTCTGCGGATCATAGTACCAAATCGGTTCGCTAATTAGCTCAGGATTGAACCCTTCTTCAACCAGCTCGACCTTGCGATATTTGAACGTGCCGGTTGTTTCGGCTTGTTTCTGGACGCGAATGAAAAGGGGGATGGCATATTTTGGCAGATGCTCGCTGATCCACCCATAGAGGGCGTCATAATCAACCTCACCATCCGTCGTGATGGCCGCCATACCGGCTCGGCCATCCGTGCCCGGTACGCTTACTCCATAGACATTGGCGGTTGCGATTCCAGGTGCTCGCGCGACATACTCTGCCACCTCATTGGTGGAGACATTCTCGCCTTTCCAACGGAACGTGTCGCCGATGCGGTCGATGAAGTAAATATAGCCTTCTTCGTCTTTCGACATCAGGTCGCCAGTGCGGAACCACATATCGCCTTTTTCGAAGACATCGCGCATGATTTTCTTCTTGGTTGCGGTCTCGTCATTATAGCCTTCGAATCGGGTGCGTGCATCTTCACCGACCTTGCCGATGGCTTCGCCGGGTTCGCCCGGTAAGGCGGGAATGCAGAACCCATCATTGCCACGAATGGGTTCTTCCTCAACGACATCGAATTTGACGAAGGCGACATGCCCGAACACGCTTTTTTCCAAATAGCTCGGGATCCGACCGACGGCGCCGACTTTGCCATCAAAGCCCAGGAAGCTGACATTGCCTTCGGTGGAGCCGTAAAATTCGCAGACATGCGGGATGTTGAAGCGAGTCATGAACTCTTCCCAGATATCGGGACGCAAGCCATTTCCGAAACCCGTGCGAATGGTATGCGCGCGTTCTTTTGGATGCGGAGGCGAGTTCACGAGATAGCGGCATAGCTCGCCAATATAGACAATGGCGGTGGCACCATAATCGGTGGCGTCATCCCAAAACTCAGAGGCTGAGAAACGCTTACGCAAGATGATGCTAGCGCCAGTCATCAAGCCCTGACCGACCCCGCACAATCCGCCGGTGCCGTGATACAGTGGCAGGGTAATATAGACCCGATCACGCGATGTGATCTTATTCGTTCCGATGAAAGAGCGCATCATGCCTTGGACACGTAGATGCGGAAGTTTCGCTGCTTTCGGCAAACCCGTGGTGCCGGATGTGTAGACATAGAGACACAGGTCTTTGCCGCGGAGGTGCGCGCGATGATCACGCGGTGGGCGTTTGTCCGACGTACCTGCCAAAGCCGCGACGAGGTCGTTGCCTTCGCTCCCTCCATACGTCCAAATTTTTGGCGCGCCTTCAAACAAGCCATCGGCACTGCGAACGGCATCGTCTTGATCTTCGCCGGTTAGGATGAGTTTAGCATTGGCAATGTTTACGCAGTGGGCAAGTGCGGTGTCGGTCAAGTTGTGATTAATCAGACCGACAACGACGCCAATCTTAGCCAGCCCATACCAAAAAGAGACATATTCGGGACGGTTCTCCATAAACAGAGCGACCGCGTCGCCAGGCTGTAGGCCGAGGCCCAATCCCCAATTGGCGATCTTATTGGCTAGCGCATCCATTTCAGAATACGTCGTTAGTTCACCATTGAAACGCCACGCGACATTGTTGGGATACTTGTCGACGACGGATTCAAAATCATCGGGCACAAGATTGGTGGAGTCAGGTTCTATATCTCCGGTCCATTTTTTTACCCGTTGCAAGGTGAGCAGCGTGTTCGCTTCTCTCCTAATGGTTTGAATCAACCCCATTCTACGCGCCTTTCCAAATGCAACCGACTGATTTCTTTACGGCATCTAGGTTGCGTGTGCTGATGTTTCCAGTATCTGCCTTAGCTGTTAAACCAAGCTCAGCAATATTTATTCCGAAAGAAGACTGTAAATGTCTGATCCTGTTGGCGATTTGCTACATTTAATGGACCTCGAACGTTTAGAGGTCGATCTTTTCCGCGGGCAAAGCCCCGAAAACGAAACCAATCAGCGTGTGTTTGGCGGCCAAGTGATTGCACAATCGTTGGTGGCCGCATACCGCACGGTCGATACCGAAACGCGGACCTGCCATTCTTTGCACGCCTATTTTATGCGGCCAGGCGATCCGTCGATTCCGATCATTTATGAAGTCGACCGTTCTCGCGATGGCGGCAGCTTCACCACCCGCCGTGTCGTCGCAATTCAACACGGTAAGCAAATCTTCAACATGGCGGCCTCATTTCACAAATTGGAAGACGGTTGGCGTCACCAGCACGTTAAGCCAGACGTGCCTATGCCTGAGACGCTAGATGATCGGATCGAATGGCGCACGAAGTTCGCGGAGCGACTGCCCGAGCGCCATCGTGGACATTTCCTGCGCCCCCGACCCATCGAGATCCGCGAAGTCGATCCGCTAGATCCGCTCAAGCCGGAAAAGGTCAGCGACATTCAGCATTTATGGTTTCGCGTGCGTCGAGAAATTGATGAACAGCCATGGTTGCATCACTGCCTCATGGCCTATGCCTCCGATATGTCGCTGCTGGGCACTGGAAATCGCCCACATGGGGTCTCATGGATGACCGGCGAGCTAATGTCTGCCAGCCTAGACCACGCGATGTGGTTCCACGCCCCAATCAACTTCAGCGATTGGCATCTTTATACAATGGATAGTCCTTATGCTGGCGGCGCGCGCAGCTTCAATCGCGGATCTATATACACCCGTGAGGGCCAATTGGTGGCGAGCGTGGCGCAAGAAGGGTTGATGCGTCCGATCAAACCAAAGTCGGGCAGCTAAGCGGTCATTTGCGAATCGATGGGCGTTCGATAGGAAGGCCTATGGGGACAGTTCGGATACTGAATCGAAGTCTTGCTTTGCTGGCCGTGTGCGTCCTCGCGGCGCCGCTCGGCTTCGCTTGGGATTGCCTCAACGCGCATCGCAACCAAGTCACAGTGACGGCAGGCACAGTTGGGCATACGGATGAAATCCGCATTGACCTAACGGCTGCAGATTTTCCGACTGATTACAACTTCACCGCGGATGGGTCGGATGTGCGCGTCGTTTTGGCCAGCGATGACAGCACGCCGGTGGATCATGTGGTTACAGGTTGGGACGCTGCGACACGGACCGGAACGGTGTACATCCGACTTCCCGCTTTGGCGCCGGCAAGCTCCACGAGTGTGTATATCTATTATGGAGATGCCAGCTTGTCTTCACTCAGTGACATTGATGCCGTTTTTCCAACCAGCGGCTTGCGCCTGCGTTCGCGTGTCAGTTCTGCCGATCCGGTTGACGCCGCGAGCGCCCGGACCGCATTCGCCAATGCGACCAGCGATGTCTATGACGATGTCCGCAGTTCAATTACGGGGCTGAATAATCGCGCGCTCGGCGGATCGAACGGAAACTATGGTTGGTGCATTAGTGCAATGGTGGAGGTTACCGCAGCCAATGCGGGCATTTGGGGATTCCGATATGGCGCGGATTTTGGTCATGGCGGCCATCTCTATGTCCGCGAAACTGAGGTCGAACAGCAATGGAACGACGACCTATGGTGGGCCAACAATTTCAATAATACCGCTGAGACGTTGGAAGGGTCGATCGCGCTCGGTCCAGGATGGCATCGATATGAGGCGCTCGGGTTTGAAGGGTGTTGTGATGGGCCAGTCGGATGGCAAGCGCGGGCACCAGGTGGCGCGTGGCAGGACCTATCAACGGCCAATTTCTCGATGCGAGCGACACGCTGCGTCGTCACCAGTGTAACGGTCGCGATCGATCCGGTGCAATCCTGTTCAACACAACCAAGTGCGATCAAGTCTGTTGAAATTCTGTCTGATGAGTTCGGCAATGCATCCCCATTCGCGCTGCCTGGATCTATCGTGCGGTATGAGATTCAAGTGACAAATGAGGGTCAGCGGCTCGATGATGGAACGCTGGTCATCACCGACGAGTTGCCTGGCGATGTCAAACTCCTTGTTCAAGGAGCAACGGCGTTTGGGATGATTGATGGAGTCACAGCGACGGACCTGACTTTAGACTGGCAAGGCGCGAGCGATCTGACCGATAGTGTGAGCTTTTCCACCGATGGGGTCGATTTCTCTTATCTGCCAATCCCAGATGCCGATGGCGCGGACGCTGCGGTGCGCCACGTTCGGTTCAGTTTCGCGGGGGCAATGCGCCAAAGAGTCGAGGGGATTGCCGATCCCAGTTTCTCGATTTCTTTCCAAGCCATTGTTGAATAGATCGACGCCACGCACAAAGGTTAATCGGCTGTTAACCCTTCCAGGCCAAATCTCAGGAAAACATTAACGATCTGGACGAGGCCGTCACCGCAGTTGTGACATTTGTGTAAACCGCAAATCAACCTAGGGCTGGCTGGATCAGAAAGGCCGCCAGGGGGCTGACCATGAATCTGCTCGAGCTCGTCATCATCGCGCATCGTTGCCGCTCGACTCATCACTATATTGCCTTTGACGCGTTGCAATTGCTCAGCGGGGATCATGCTGGCGATTGGAAGAACCTGCTGCTCAAGCATCACACAGCGCTTCTAAAGGGGGCCAAGGCACCCGACGCGGAGTTTAAAGACTTCCAAAATCATGTCCTGCACGTCGAAGACGGCGAGTGGGGCGGGGCGCGCGACGCGGCGATGGATTGGTATGGTAAAGCCGTGGCGGCTTTGCGTGAGAAGAAATGGTCAAAAGCGGCGTATGCGCTCGGTGTTTTGACGCATTACTACGCCGATCCAATTCAACCTTTCCACACGGCTCAAACCGAAGAAGAGGGGGCGATGCATCGCGCCCTGGAATGGTCGATCGCGAAGTCGCGAGACACGATAAAAGCACTGATCGACGTGCGCGGCTATCCGCATGTTTATGCGGGCAGCGAAACTGGATTTGTCGCCGATATGGTGCTGGCAGGCGCGAAATACTCGAACCCGCATTATCAGACCTTTATCGACCATTATGATCTGCATAAAGGCGCGGCCAACCCGCGCGAAGGGCTGGATCAGACATTGCTCGATATCCTGGCCGATCTAATCGCTTATGCGACGGCAGGGGTCGCGGTTCTATTTGAGCGGGCGTTTGCGGAAGCCGCTGTGAAGCCGGCAAAAGTGGATTTGGACCTGCCGGGCTATTTTGCAGCGCTCGACATTCCGATCCGTCGGATCACAAAACGCATGGCTGACGCGAAAGACCGCAAAACCGTACAGGCCATGTACGACGAGTTCGTCGAGACCGGTAAAGTGATCAAGACGCTTCCGGCTGACGATAAGAAAATTCGGGCCCTTCATTGTAAGCAAATCTTGCGGCAACCGATCGAATGGTTGGACGCCATGCCGATCCGGCCAATTGGCACCAAGCATGTCCCATTGGCCGAGCACCCGCAGCCAGTGTCGTACGAGCTGAAAGTTGTTCCAGTCGCCAAAGCGGGAACAGAGATGGTCAATGACCGGACACCGACGGTCACGCCGGACCCAGAAGTGTTTGAAGATCCTCAACTGCACGACGAGGTCATAGCAGCCGAGCCGGTTGCAGAGCCGTCCTTGGCCGATCAACAAGCGATTGAAAAAGCATCTGCAGCAGAAGCTATGTTAGCTGAGCTTGATGCCGTCGATACGCCAGAGGCAGTGCACGAGATCGAGAACGATCCTGAGCCCGAACGCATCTCCGAAAGTGTCGAGTCCGAGCCCGAGCCGGAGATTGAGCCAGAGATTGAGCCAGAGACCCTGTCAGAGATCGAACCCGTCATCGAACCGGCTGAGATCATTGCGGCTGCGCCCAAAGACAAAGTATTTGATACGGCTAACACCTCTGACAAGTCAGAACCTGAACCAGAGCTCGAGGCGAGTGCAAAACTCTCGCGCGAGTCCCCTGTCGTGGACGCACCGTCGATTGGTCCGAAAACGGCCAAACGGTTGGAAGCGGTGAACATTTACACGATTGGCGACTTGCTCGACGCGAATGTCGATGACACTGCGACGGCCCTCAACGTGCGCTACATCAAGGCCAATACGCTGACCGATTGGCAGGACCAGACGCGGTTGATGGTTGATGCCCCGGGATTGCGGGTCTTGGACAGCCAGATCTTGGTCGGGGCAGGCATTCGCAATGTTGACGATTTAGCCAGAGCGTCTGCCAAAAAGGTGCTGAATGCGGCGACCAGTTTCCTCGACACACCCCAAGGCGCGCGCGTCTTGTGGGGCGGTGAAAACAATGTTGACCGGCAAGAGGTTGAAGGATGGATTGGACTCGCGAAAGCCGCGCAGGGCTAGTTATACTTCGCCCAAATCGCACCAATGACGTTTGAATAGTCATCGGTCCAAGGCCGTTTCCCGTCTGCTCGCAGCTCGGCCCAACGTGAATCGGCTTTGAGTGTGGCAAGTGCTTCAGGTGTTGCGCCGAGGACTACAACTTGGCTTGCACTCTCCGCGAAGATGCCGTCCATCTCTGCAGGTGGGATATAGAATTGATAAAGGGCCGTGGCGTCGAGTTGATCTGCGACCCGGGCAACGATTTGACTGAGATCCATATGCCGATTGGAAATGTGCATGACCAGCACGCCGTCATCAGACAGCCGCGATAGATACAAATCGATCGCTTCAACGGTCAGCAAATGCGCTGGCACAGAATCTGAGCTAAATGCATCAATCAGCAACACGTCATATTTGTGTTCAGGTTGTGAAAGCAGGTTCAATCGGCCGTCGCCCAAGATGATTTCGGCGTCTGGCGTACATTCTGAAAGGTAGCTGAAATAGGCTGGATCCTTGGCCAGTTTCGCCACCAAAGGGTCGATCTCGTAGTAAGTATACGTTTGGCCAGGCTGTGCATAACAGGCCACCGAACCGGTGCCGAGGCCAATCACGCCGACCTCTCCCTGTCCCGTATAAGTGCTAAACACCTGACCGATTGGCGTTCGTGGGGCGTAATATGTGGTCGGAATATGCGCTTTTTCGGGGGCGATATATTGCGTCCCATGTTGCGTGGTGCCGTGTTTTAGAACTCGGAATTGGTCTTGCTCGATCACTTTGACGACCCCGAAAAAGCTACGATCTGAAGTCGCGGCGCTGTACGGATTAGCGAGCGCGCTGATGCCGAAGACGCAAAACGCGCCAATCACCGGACCAAGCTTACTCATCGAAGAGAGCACCATGGCGAGAACCGCAATGATGCTGAGCAAGCGATAGGTCGTCACCGTTTCACTGCCCGTCCCGATCGCTTGATTTAGGACGATGGCAGCGGTCAAAGCGCCCATTGCCACAATTGACCAAACCCGCGTGCGTCCTTTGCCCATCCATCTCATGCCAGGGCGCAAGGCGAGAATGGCAAGAAGCATCAATGGGTATTCGACGACAGAGTTAAAAATTACCGGTACGAGAAGGGCGTTAAAGGCCCCGCCTAAGACGCCCCCTAACGACATGATTAGATAAAACTCGGTCAGCCGTCTGGCTTCTGGCCGATCCGCTGCCATAGCTCCATGTCCGAGTAGCGCGGCAAAGAACAGAACAAACAAATGGATCGCCAGCGAAACCGGCAATGACAATGGAAATAAGAAGGACAATGCCAAGGCCGCTATGGCAACAGCGATTGGTAATAAGCGATTGGTCTGTTCCAACCGCACGGCGGGCGACTTCGAGAACACGATAATGAACGTGCTGATATACAGAACCAAGGGCAAAACCCAGAGAAACGGGACGCTCGCGACATCCGTTGAGATGTGTGTTGTTACGCCGACGAGCAAACTCGATGGAACAAAGGCGCAAGCCAGCCACCAAAGGCGTTGTTGCCACACACTCTGAGTGTCTGATGCCTGTGCTTCGGTCTCAACGGCCGCCGCGGCTGGCGGTGCACCGCCGCCGGTGGTGAGGGCGATCAAGCCTGATCCGATCAGGAGGAGCGCGAGGACCCCATAAGCCAGGGACCAACTGAGCGTCTGCGATGCGAGCGGTAAAAATGGCTCCAGGATGAGCGGGTAAGCCAACAGTCCGATCAGCGACCCGATATTGCTGGCGCCATAGAGGTGATAGGGGTCATGTGCGTCATCTCGACCAGAGCGGCTGTACCAGCTCTGTACAAGCGGTGCGGTGGCAGCGATGACCGCAAATGGCGGGGCAATCGACAGCGCGAAAACGCCAATCAACCAGGTCGTTGGCTGCGCTGGATTCGGATCGCCCAAAGCGCCAGACAATTGGAACGGTAAGACCAAGGCGGCACCCAGTAGCAAAACAGCATGTATCGCGATTTGTTGGCGCAGCGATTTTATAAAATGATTGAGCAGATGAGCGTAAGCATAGCCGAGCAGCAAAGCGGCTTGAAAACAGACCAGCGAAACATTCCAAACGTTGGGCGCACCGCCCAAAAGTGGCGTGGCCATTTTGGCGAACATGGGTTGGACGAGGAAAATCAGAGCGGCGGATAGAAAAACCGCTGCGATATAAGGGCTCGCGCCAAGTTGAAAAACAGAATACCGCGCGGCACGGACGGGTAATGTCGCCGTCTTGCTCATACTTTCACCCACTTTATCACCATTATCAGAGATGACAGATTACAGTGAAGACTTCGTTGATTGGCCGCGCGAACCACGTCATCTCTGTCTGTCCGAAGGTGATCGAGAGCGCAATGAGGAGTCGAGCCTTGCGAAGTTTTTGGATCAAAATCGCTGTTTTGTTGGCGGTCGCGGCCTGTGCGCCGAGCCCCGATGCACCGCACCTATCCAGCGACAATTCCGCTCAAAACTGCCGCAGTCTCGAGCATCTCGGAGATGCTTATACGCTCTGCACGTTCGCGGTGACGGAGCACGATATTCGCTTATTTCACAGCGATGCCGAGGGCGCTCCATATTTCCAGTTCAATACGTTGGAACGCGAGCTTGATGAGCAAGGTGAGACACTGATTTTCGCGATGAATGGTGGCATGTACCATGAGGATCGTCGTCCGGTTGGCTTTTTCCGTGACCGGAATGGCGACCAAGCGACGGTCAATACGAATGATGGACCCGGAAACTTTCACCTCAAACCGAATGGCGTGTTTTGGTTATCCGCGCGAGCGGCCGGTGTCACTGAAAGCCAAGCGTTTCTCGATCAAGCCCTGGACCCGGTTTATGCGACGCAATCTGGGCCGATGCTGGTGATTGACGGCACGCTACATCCTGGTCTCAATCCCGATGGGACCTCGCATCGTCGGCGTAACGGTGTCGGCGTCAGCGCAGATGGCCAGACCGTGCATTTTGCGATTTCGGATACAGCCGTAACGTTTCATGAGTTTGCCACCTTGTTTCGCGATGAAATCGGCGTTCCAAACGCGCTTTTCTTGGACGGCCAAGTCAGTCGGATTTATGCCCCCGACATAGATCGCAATGAAATTGGGCCTGATTTGGGACCGATGGTTGGGGTGGTCGAGTAACTATTCGATCTGGACGCGATAGCGAACGGTAAATGTCGGATTGGCCCCACCGACAGCGCCTGCCATGGCGCCATCAAATTGCAGCTCAAAACTCGCAACGGCTGGGTCGAACGTACCGTTTGGCACGATACTGGTTCCGGATCCGTTGCGAAATGTGACCCCGTCTCCGGAATCTGAAAGCGTTCCAAAATTGAGACTTAACCCGCTGCTATCCAGACCGGTTCCATCTTCAAACTCAAATGGTGCGCCAAGGCCGTCGAAATCGCCAGTGAACAAGCTGGTTTGGGTATCGATCGCATCGCCAATCGCCACCGTGCCCGCATCCGCTGAGCCGCGGCCAATATTGGTGACTTGAATCGAGTACACCGCCCATGCGCCGGGAATGCCCAGCGGATTGCTGGTATCATTGATCGGGTCGCGCTCGATCTCGACCGATTTGTTGACGACAAAATCCGGGATCGCTCGATTGAAGCAAAAATCGTCGACGTGCCAATAATCAAAGTCTGAACCGCTGCCAGTGCTCAAATTGGCGCGCACGCGGAAGTTCCCGTGAAGCGCGGTCTCCGGTACGGCATAGGTGCGTTCGAAGATTTCGCCTTGCGTTCCATTGCCGGCGAAGGTCTCCAATGTCGTCCAAACGTTCGAGGCGTTCAGATATTGCAATGTCAGGTCCTCGCCTGCTTCCGGGTTCTCACTGAACAGGTCAGAGCCACGCCGAATCCAAACTTCGATTTCGCCAAGCTCAGAGGAGTCAAACGCAATCGACGTCGCGGTCACAGTATTGTGGCGTAAGAACATCGAGTTGGACGATGATTGAAATGTGTCGCCATTCACTCCGGCGCGCGTCCCATTGGTGGTCGTCCAATTGCCAAACCCGCTCTCAAAACGCTCACATAAGCCGACGCCCATGCCAGACGGCAATTCAGGCGGCGGCGCGGTGCCTGTTTCGATCAGAAGGACGTCATCAATGTGCCAATAGTCATATCCGATGCCGCCATTCGCGGGCGGACCGCCGCTGCCTCCGGTTTGCCGGAACCGCAACTGAAACCCAGCGTGCAAGGCGCCGAGTGGCAAATCGAGGCTGACATTCGTTATGCCACCATTGGTGTCAGCGCCTTCGAGCGTCTCAATTGCGATCCAGTTGGAGCTTGCGTCTAAGTATTCGAAAACAAAATCTTCGCCTGCATCAACATCTTCACTGAATGAATCGAGCCCTTGCCGAAGCCAAGCCGTCAGAGTTGCACCGATTGCTGATGACAAATCGATCACCGGGCCTGTCATCGTCACCACATCGCCGCGCGTAAACCCTGAACAAGCACCAGAATTCGAGGTCTGGGTCGAAATTCCGCTGAGATTGGTATCTGAAACCGTCCAGATCGGTGAGAGCGTCCCGCATCCGGCGCCATCGTCAAAATCGTCTTGCAGTAAAATGTCGCCAGGCGCAGCCCAAGCCGAGCCGGCGCCGAGCGCGCATGCGGCCATCGCGGCCAAAAGCTGATGAAGACCCCTCTTCATGCCTTGGCAATAAACGGCCCGTGTTTACACTGACTTAATGATCGTCCTTTGGGAGAAGCCTGCATGATCAAAACCTTGTTAACGCTGTTTCTTTCTGCCGCCATTGGAGTTGCAGCGCAGGCGCATCCAATTGATCCAACAGAGACGACCTATCTTGGCAATGAAGGCATCATGGTGCGCGATGGCGAGACGACAATCCTGTTTGACCCGCTCTATCCGAATGGATTCGGTGTCTACCAGATGGTACCCGACCACATGCGGCAGGCTTTGATGAATGGTGAAGCGCCATATGATAATATTGATGCGATCTTCATCAGCCACATGCATCCAGATCATTTTTCGGTCGACGAGATTATCGTCTACCTCGAGCAGCATCAGCAAGTCCGCCTCTACGCCCCGGACCAGGCGGTTGAGTGGATGCGCGAGGAGACCGAAAATTCGGCCATTTTCGACCGCGTGATCGGCGTTCCTTTAGAGCGCCTGGACGCGCCACTTTCTTACACGGAAGGCCGCTTGAAGATCGACGTCGTCCGCATCCCACATGCCGGTTGGCCGGGGCGGGCCGACATTTCCAATTTGGTTTGGCGGGTGACGTTGGCAGACGGCGTAACCGTCATGCACCTTGGTGATGCTGACCCGAACGACGTTCATTACGCGCCACATGCCGAACATTGGCAAAAAACCACGACCGATGTGGCGTATCCACCCTATTGGTTCTTTCTTTCTGAGGAAGGGCGTCAGATTGTCGGTGTTCGTTTGAACGCGCGCGCCGCCACGGGTATTCATGTGCCGATCGAATTGCCTGCCGAACTCTTCGTCACGGGCGCTGACTTCTTGCATAAGCCAGGAGAAACACGCCAAATTCAGAAATCGACCGAAGAATGATGGCGGACTTGCGCACAGCGCTGCTCGGCTTCGATGGCAAAGCCGTTTCTTATCTATCCGAAACCGGCGTCCGGTTTCGCACGCATCCGAGCTTTCTCTCGGATTTGGTCGCGCTGGCCAATGATCCGGAAGCGCACATTGCTGATGGAGCAACCTGGCTTGTGAAAGACCATCTCGAGACAGGCGGGGCATTCCCTCACGAGCTTGTCGAGCCGCTCTTGCGCTCGGTGGAGTCACGCCCGTCATGGGGCGCCATTCTGCACGTCGCGCAGTGCGTGCAACACCTTGATCTTTCTGGCGTCGATGACCCGAGTGTATTTGATGCCATGTATCAACATGTTTCTCACGACCAGCCATTTGTTCGAGCATGGGCCTTAGATGCCATATGTCGACTGAGCGAACGCGTCCCGGTGCGCCGAAACCAAGCACGCGAGGCGCTCAATGCGGCGCTGCAAGACCAAGCTGCGTCCGTGCAGGCGAGAGCCAGAAGAATTGCAAAGGACTTATCGGTATGAAGCGGATCACACTCACACCAGAACGCCGAGACCGTCTGGTTGGGCAATTGCAGACTTTGTTTCAAGCCGAGTTTGATGAAACGCTGTCACCGTTTCGGGCCGAGCAAGTGCTGGATTTGATGCTCACCACGCTTGGTCCTGGCATTTACAATCAAGCGGTTCAGGACGTCCGCGCACATTTGCAAACCAAACTCGACGATCTCGATGGAGAGGTCTATGTCGACGATCAAACTTGATCTCGGTGAAGGATTATCAATGACTGTGACGCTCTACGGACTAAAGAATTGCGATACCTGTAAAAAGGCGATCAAGGGGCTGGAAGCGGCGGGGAAAGCGGTCACTTTTGTTGATATCCGTGCTGAAGCAGACTTATCGAAATTGGTGCCGAAATGGCTGAGCGCGGCGGGTGAGGAACGTTTGGTCAACCGGCGTTCGACGACGTGGCGTGCACTCTCCGAAAGCCAGCGCGCATCTGATCCTTTGGCATTGCTAACCGCCAATCCAACCCTGATCAAACGCCCTGTGGTTGAGGTCGACGAAGCCGTCTATGTCGGCTGGGCGAAAGACGTTCAGTCCGCATTGCTTTGAGAGCGCGCCCCGCCATGCTCGCGATTTAATCCAGCGTCGCTCTTGTAGCCCCCCGACCGGAAGTGGTATCGCGGCGCATTAAAACTTGCGTTGCGGTAGAGCAGGGACGGCTCGTGCAGAAGATCGAAGCAAAATGGATCGAGACAGCCTTGCAGGCTTTTCCTGCCGAGGAGCTGAGCCCTATTCTGGATATTGGCAGTCAAACCCTCGCCTTTCGAACCCAAGAAAAGCCTTACATCCAAGCCGACCTGTTTGAACCACTGATGGCGCGCGGCATTTCGATCATTCACTCTGACTTGCAGCGCGGCGAAGGCATCGACATTTCCGCCAATTTGCTTGAGCCAGATGGCTATGCCGCAATTAAGGCGACAGGGCCGCGCACGATCTTCTGCAACAATGTGCTCGAGCACGTGCTTGATCCGGCGGAGTTTGCCAGCAAGTGTTTTAGCCTATTGCCGCCGGGTGGGCGATTGGTGATCACCGTGCCAAACAGCTATCCCCATCACCGCGATCCGATTGATACGATGTTTCGTCCAACCCCCGACGAGATCAGCGCGCTGATTTCCGAACCGCACGAGATTTTGGTGTCAGACATAATTGATGTCGGCTCTTATCGCGACAATCTGAAGAAACGTCCGTGGATCATCTATCGCCAGATTCTGCGCTTACCGTTCCCATTCCTGGGCTGGACCAAGTGGAAGCGATCGATGAAGAAATTCTACTGGATGATTTGGCCGTATCGGCAGTCCTGCGTGGTTTTACAAAAGCCGGCTAACGTCGCCGTGGATTCAGATACAGATCTTCTTCGTCATGATCGAGATCCGGTTGAACTTTCCCGCGAAACACCAATTCGGTCATAGCTTTGACGTGGTTGCGTCCAGCACGATTGAACTTCAAAATGGCGCAGAACAGCTCGAGCACGGTTTCAAGCGTGCGATCATAATGTTCCGGATCTAGCCGGACCATCCAAGCACCGCCTAGATTGATGACCTGATGATCGAGGACGCCAATCTTGCGGCCCTTTTGATCATAAATGCTGTAATCAGACGCTAGACCGAACATGTGGCGACGAATGGTATAAAAGCGGGACGTCTTTTTGCCTTGGATAAAAAAGCTGAATTTCTCCGGTTGAAACGGCCAGCGCATCGCTGAGCGTTCGAGTTGGATCAACTGGTTGTGGCGGGCGATGTTCAGCGTGAAGGCTTGTACAGGACGCCCGCCCGCGGCCAAAGAGAGCTGTACGGAGCGCCCGAGCATCATTTCTGCCGTACCGCGCCAGCCAAGCGTCTCTGAAAACAAACGAATGACGAGGCGCCGTTCAAAGCCTTCACTGCCATCCCAAAGCTCTTGGCGATAGCCGATAAGCGCCTCGCGCTTGCCGTCGATCACAGTCTGGCCGAACAGTTCCATATCTTTGGTGAACTGATCCGACGCAGCTTCATTCTGCGTTCGCTTCATGATGCCGAGCTCAGCGGTGTTGAGATCGGTGGCCCAAAAGTCGACTTTGACTTTCCGACGCGTCGTCTTTGACCGCGTACCTGCGGGTTTCACATTTGCCGGGGCCGCCGCCGCCATCCCATCCGCCATATCAGGACTCCAGAACAATAAGAATCAATCTGAGCCAATCTGGCGGCCAGAGGTCAGGATTTGGTTAATGCGGCGGCGCTTTTTGTTAACACCCTGCAGGTGACATCCGGGCCTTCCAAACGGTGCTATTGTTGATCCAATCGACAAAGACATGCAGCAAGATAGCCGGCCATAGCGATCCCGACAGAACAAAAACGAGCGTGACCAGAGCCCCTAGCATAAATACCGCGGGCAGCTGCGACAGGCCCTGATACATGTGCAACACCGTGAACACCAACAAAGCCAGCCCTGCGGCGGCCCAAATTGGCAGAAACGTACTGAATGCCCAAATGAGAAACCCGCGAAACACGATCTCCTCCGCAATGCCGGCTGAGATGCTCATCAAGTTGAACACGCGTCGTTCGCCATCAGTATGCGGCATGAAATTCGACATATTAGCGTTATTGGCCAACCCAGAACGAAGTTGCTCACGCAGCGATTCAGAGCGCGAGATCATCGCATATTGTGAGATGAAAAAGATCGCGACGAGCGCCGCTATACCCCAACCTGCGATCGCCCACGGACCTGTCTCAATTTGAAATCCGAGCGTCGCCCAATCCCGACCGCTCGCCGCCCAGATCACCAGAATAGGTAAAGAAATCGCCCAAAGGAGCGTTATCGTTTGGGTGTACCGTTTCACGCGCACTTCAGGTTCGCCAGACGCGAGTTCTGCACGGCCTTGCTTCAAGGTGAGCAGGGCTTCGAGGGGGAGGCCAATGATAATGATGACCAGCATGGCGATATCCACAAGAGATAGGCCGTCGACGCTAAGAAATGGCATTTTGTTCTTCCTCTCACACTTAACTTCTCGATCAATACATACTAAAAATGAATTTGAATTCAAGTTCATATTTTTATGGAGCAGCTATGTCGGTCAAAAAACCCCAGCAGAGTCGGGCCATCCGGACGCGTGAAAAACTCATGGCAGCCCTTGAACGTCTGTTGCGAGACCAAGAGTTTGAGATGATTTCAGTGCAAGACATCGCGAAAGAGGCGGGCGTTGCGGTCGGCTCCGTCTACTCTCACTTCAAGGACAAATCGGCGTTCCTGGAAGCGCTCCTAAACTACTGGAAAACTCAGGTTGAAGCGCAATTGGAGGTGGCCGAAGCTCAAGACACGCGAGAGGCTTTCCGCGCGCTTGGCAGTTTGAAGACGGCGCTGTTTGAAGCCACCAAAGCGGTGCATCTCCAAATCAAAGAAAGCGCGCACATCCTTCGCGCGGTGCACACTTATTCACGCCTGCATCCCGAGGCAGAAGACGATGAATGGCAAGCTTTGGTGGTCCGCAGTTTCGCGCCGATTGCGGACTTATTTGATGTTTTCAGGGACGAGATCACCCTGCAAGATGTGGATTTAGGCACGCGTATGCTTGGGGTGTTTTTCAACACCATATTCATCCGGACGGCTTTAATGCCGCAAGACACGTTGCTCGACGCGGCTGGGATTGATGATGGCACCATGATCCGCGAAGTGACGGATATGAGCTATGCCTATCTGACCCTGCCGCGAGCTTAAACTTTCTCGACTACGCAGCAGCTTGCATCTCGGCCAGGACTTTAGCCAGCATCTCCATTCCAGCGCCCCAACCTTGACCGAGAGACTCAACGGCACCTGCAAAACAAGCGATTTCGGCGGCGGTCGCTTCGTGAGGCGACCATTCTAATCGCATCGTGGTCACGCCACCCGCTTCTTCAAACGTCACCACAGTCAACAATGTCGCTGGCCAGTCTGGCATTCTCGGATTTGCAGCGAGCTCCCAACTGGCATCAGTGGTGGACATCAACATGACCAATCGCTCGGGCGGGCTTACTTCTGTATAGACCGATTTCTGATAGCCAGAATTTTCGCCCATTTTCATTTCATTGAGCCAGCGCCCGCCGGGTTTCACATCGAGTTCGTGAATGATCGTCTCAACGCCAGGTCCGTACCACTGTGCCAGCAGGTCAGGCTCCGTCCAGGTGCGCCATACCAAGTCGCGCGGGGCTGAGAATTCGCGTTCTAAGATGTAAACCGGGTGTTCTGTCATGTTTTGGTCCCTTCTTCGGGTTTGAGATCTGCCAGGAGGCTATCCAATTGATCAAAGCTGCCGAGCCAAAAGTCGCGAAACGTCTCTAACCACGCCGCGGCGTCTTGCATCGGTTTGGCGTTGAGGCGGGCCGGACGTTTTTGTCGTTCGACTGCGCGGGTCACAAGCCCGGCCTTTTCCAGCACTTTCAAATGCTTCGAGATTGCCGGTTGGCTCATCGCGAAGGGCGCTGCGATATCATTCACTGAGGCTTCGCCATCGGCCAAGCGGGAGAGGATTTCGCGCCGTGTCGGATCGGCAAGCGCCGCGAATACAGCGTTGAGGTTTGGAGCTGGATCAGTAGCGATAGAAATATTCATAACCATGTGGTTATATTGAAAAGTGAAGCCTGTCAATTTACCGACTTGCAAAAACTGATTGCGGGAATAGGTTCGGAGAGATCCGAGGGGCGCGTTAGGAAGCGCTGAGATCGCTCTGTATCCCGAGTGAGCACCCTTAGAACCTGATCCGGCTAGCAATTGCGCGAACCGGCGTAGGAACGGAGACTTGCTATGGCGACCTTCGCCACGCTTCCAGCAGCGCCGCCTGATGTGGCCAAAGTGCTTGCGACTTGCCCAGAACCTGCGGCGCAAATGGTGCAGCAATTGCGGACGCTCATCCTTAAGACGGCGGCGGATCAGCCCGAGGTCAACCGACTGACCGAAACCCTGAAATGGGGCCAGCCTTCCTACCTGACTGAACAGCCGCGCACCGGCACGACGATACGTTTGGGGTGGGATGAGAGCGGCGCGACGGTTAGCCTCTTTGTCCATTGCCAGACGACGCTGGTCAAAGAATGGCGCGATTTATATGAGTCCAAACTC
The DNA here is from genome assembly GCA_039194965.1 of Pseudomonadota bacterium. Taxonomy (GTDB): domain Bacteria; phylum Pseudomonadota; class Alphaproteobacteria; order Caulobacterales; family Hyphomonadaceae; genus Henriciella. Next base: position 20,765 of record JBCCVQ010000018.1, read on the forward strand.
ACGCTCATAGGTAATCGCGAGTTACGTCTGAAATCCCACCAAACACCACCAGAGCCCGTTCTAAGGCATTGTATCGCCATGGCGTTGACCTATCACTTGAGGAAGCCGTGATGACTTTTTTGCGGATTTGGGCGGTCTTACTCGCGCTCTCTTTGATGATTGGCGAGGTCTGGCGTTCTTGGGGCGCGGGCCGAGAGTTTATCTTCGTCATAGATGATCAGATTATGGGGGCAATGCTGATTGCGTCGGCCTATTTACTGAAACATCAAACTATCCGGCGCCGAGCCTTTTTCTCCGCGGCGTGGGCGTTCAATGTTGGCATGCTCTATGGCAGCTTTTTCGGCAAAATTGTTCGTCCCGAAGAGACCAATGCGGGCAATTGGGACCTCAATGTTTTGACCGGCCTGATTGGCCTGGCTTTCGTTTCCGCTATCATTGGCATGATCGCTTCCATTCTCCTACCTCATCAAGGACCGAGCTATGAATAAACCCGTTGATCAATCCGAATTCGAAACTCCGAACGTCACCACCGGGCCTTTACCGGCGAGCCGTAAGGTGTTCACCCATCCAAAGGCCGATCCGTCTCTGAGCGTCCCGCGCCGGATGATTGATCTTCACCCGACAGCCAACGAGCCGCCGGTTCCGGTCTATGATACGTCCGGGCCTTATTCAGATCCAAGTGTTTCCATCGATGTCGAAAAAGGCCTGGCGCGGCCCCGCACCGAATGGGTTCTGGAGCGCGGTCATGTTGAGGAATATGAAGGCCGAGACGTCAAGCCAGAGGACAATGGCGGGGCCAGTGGAAAATATCTCGCTCGCGAGTTTCCTGTGACGCACAAGCCATTACGCGGCACCGGGACGGGCCCAGTCACCCAGTATGAATTCGCCAAGGCCGGGATCATCACCAAGGAGATGATCTATATTGCAGAGCGCGAGAATATTGGTCGTCAGGAACAGCTCGAAAATGCCGAAGCGCAAATTGCGCAAGGTGAAAGCTTTGGGGCGGAGATTCCAGCTTTCGTCACGCCAGAATTTGTGCGCGATGAAGTGGCCCGCGGGCGCGCTGTTATTCCGTCCAATATCAACCATCCAGAGCTTGAGCCGCAAATCATTGGCCGCAACTTCTTGGTCAAGATTAACGCCAATATCGGCAATTCTGCGGTGGCTTCTTCGGTTGAAGAAGAAGTTGAAAAAATGGTCTGGGCGACGCGTTGGGGCGCCGACAATGTCATGGATCTCTCGACCGGCCGGAACATTCACAACACCCGCGAATGGATCATCCGCAACAGTCCAGTCCCGATCGGGACGGTGCCGATCTATCAGGCGCTGGAAAAAGTGAATGGCGTCGCCGAAGACCTGACCTGGGACGTCTATCGCGATACGCTGATCGAACAGTGCGAGCAGGGCGTCGATTATTTCACCATCCATGCCGGCGTACGGCTGGCTTACATCCACCTCACCGCAGACCGCGTCACCGGCATTGTTAGCCGCGGCGGATCGATCATGGCGAAATGGTGCTTGGCGCATCATGAAGAAAGCTTCCTCTACACCCACTTTGCTGACATTTGCGACATCATGCGCGCCTATGATGTCACCTTCAGCCTCGGTGACGGCCTACGCCCTGGCTCGATTGCGGATGCCAATGATGCGGCGCAATTTGCCGAGCTAGAGACGCTCGGTGAACTCACAAAAATCGCCCATGCGCGCGGGTGCCAAGTGATGATTGAAGGGCCCGGCCATGTGCCGATGCACAAGATCAAAGTGAACATGGACAAGCAACTGAAAGAGTGCGGCGAAGCGCCCTTCTACACGCTCGGGCCGCTCACCACCGATATCGCCCCTGGCTATGATCATATCACCTCCGGCATTGGCGCGGCGATGATTGGTTGGTTCGGCACCGCCATGCTTTGCTATGTCACTCCGAAAGAACATCTCGGATTGCCTGACCGCGATGATGTGAAAGTCGGCGTGATTACCTATAAGCTCGCCGCCCACGCCGCGGACTTGGCCAAAGGCCATCCTGCCGCACAAATCCGCGACGATGCACTGTCACGGGCGCGCTTCGAGTTCCGCTGGGAAGACCAGTTCAACCTGTCGCTCGATCCAGAAACCGCGCGCGACTATCACGATCAGACTTTGCCGAAAGAAGCGCACAAAGTGGCACATTTCTGCTCCATGTGCGGGCCGAAATTCTGCTCGATGAAAATCACGGCCGAAGTGCGTGATTATGCGGAAGGGCTGTCGGACAATGAGAAGGCGGACTTGCAACGCCAGGCCGATGAGGCGCGCGCGGGGATGGAAGAGAAGTCGCGCGAGTTTAAGACGAAGGGATCGCAGATTTATTTGGATGCGTAGGGGTGATCGAGAGAAATCTCGATTTCTGTCGCTCGCCACGGCTGAGCTTTGCTCAGACCGTGGGGTCCATCGCGGGCAAGTGCGCCTTAGACGAGAGGTAGGAGCTCGCGATGGATTGCACGGTCAAGCCGTGCAAAGCGCTGCGTGAAGGACGCGTCAAAGCAGCTCCGCCGACAAATCCAGCCAATGTTTATTCGTCCGTTCGATCAGCGCGATCTTCCAGGCACGTTTCCAGCGTTTGAGCCGCCGTTCCATTTGGGCCGCTTGCGTCATGGAGTCGAACTGCTCGAACCAGACCAGCGTGTGGCAGCGATATTTCGCAGTGAATCGCGAGCCGACGCCTTGTTTGTGTTCTCCGATTCGAACTGGAAGGTCAGAGGCCGACCCGACGTATAGAGCCCCATTACGGCGGTTAGCCAACATGTAAGCCGCAATGAAGTCGAACCGGGCCACGGTATCCTTTCCCGTCCCGGATTACCGGTCGAGCAGATGACTTCAAGCGTCAAGACCTCTCTTTGTAACTGCTGCTCACAGAGGCTGTTCGTCAATGAGTCCGATCCCCACAACCAAAAAAAGCCCCCGCATTCTTCTGATGCGAGGGCTTTCCGGTTCAATGCGAACAGCGTGAGTTTAGAATTTCACGCCGGCACTGATCGTAAAGGCATCGGCTTCAACATCTTCAATGTCGTAGCGGGTATAGTCGCCGCGGACATAGAAGCGTTCATTGATGTCGACGGTGCCGCCAACGCCGAAACCGGCGCCGGTTTCGCTGTCTGTGGTTGAGCCGATTCCGGTGACCTCAGCTTCCAGTTCAGCGTTCACAATCCCTGCACGGGCGAACAGATTGACGTTCTCCGCGACAGGCAATTGGGCTTTACCAAACGCACCAACCAAATAGTTGAGGCCGAGAGAGGCGGTAACGCCGCCTTGAGTGGCTTCTTCATCATTGACGCCAAACGCCAATTCACCTTCGACCCCGAAATTTGGGTTGATGTCATAGCCAACGCGGCCAGAAATCGCGCCAAGATCAATGTCGGCAGACGTCGTGCCAGCATCCAAGTCCGTCGTGATGTGGGTGTACCCAGCATCGGCATACCAACCTTGGGCCAGCGCCGCCGGAGACAGAGCGATGGCGGCTGTCGCCATCAGTGCGGGAAGAAACGTTTTCATTTTATACTCTCCTGTTTGCGCAACGTGCGCAGGCGCGTGGGTCGGCTTCAAATGTGACTGAAATGTGGTCGGCCGCTGCGCCTGTTTGGCGGCCCGATAATTGGTGTGATAATTCCGCTACAACGCTGTTAATGAAGTATTTTTAATCGAGTTGTTGGGGTTCGAAAAAGCCCAATATGCGGAGGGATTTAGCGCGTGAAGCTGATCCAATGAGCAACCAAGAATTGTGCGGGAGGGCACGAAGGCGGCGATATTTTCGCAGAGAGATACTTGTCATGATTGGGCGCGGGGCGCGAGCGCGGGTCCGTGCTCCGTTGCCGTCCTCGAGCTTCGCAGGGATCGCCGGAAGTATATCTCTCGGCGATATAGACATTCCTCCCGACACCATCGAGACTTGTCGCTCCCATCCAACCTTGATGCCTGCCCCCTATGTTCAGACTGTTTAAACGCGATGAAACCGGCAAAGTCGCCGCCTATCATGAAGTCTGGGTGGAGTTGAATCCGCGCCGGATCGTCGAGCATTGGGGCATGCTTGGCACGCGCGGCGATACGGATGCACATCGGATTAAGCTGTTACGGTCATTGGAAAAGCAAATTGACGATTTGCTCGATCCGGCCCGGGCGCTCGGCTTTACTGAGATAGATCCAAGCGCCTACCAGACCCTGGTGGTGGAGTATTTGCTGTCTGAGGCGTGGCGCCGCGATGACGCGCTGAAAATCAAAGAGGCTGAAGATGCGCTCACCGAAGTGCTTGGCTGGACGGGGCTAGGAACCTGTGAGGGGGAGACGATCACCGAAACGGCGATCGAATTCACCTGCCGAGTCCTTGATATTGACCTCGCAACATCCCGTATTGTCGAACAAATGACAGACACCGAGTTTGCAGACTATTCTCGCATCTATTCGGAATAGGTATATAAGGCGCCATGGCCGACACCAGTACGCTCATCGACAATACGCCCGGCGAAAGCAAAACCGGGATGACGCCGGAAGGCTGGCTCACCGAGAGTTGGTATCTGGCATGTTTGACGTCGGAGCTGAAAGCTGAGCAGCCGATCCGCCGGATTGTCCTCGGCCAGCCCATCGTCCTCGCCCGCAACGAGACCGGTGAAGCGTTCGCTTTGCGGGATATCTGTCCGCATCGCCTGGTGCCACTCAGCGCCGGCCGCGTGGTCGAGACAGAGGGTGAGGCGACATTGGAATGCCCCTATCATGGCTGGCGCTTTGGCGCTGATGGCGCGTGTAGACTGATGCCTAGCCTGACCGGAAGCGAGCCATATGATCCGGGCAAAGTGAAGGTTCGGCGCTATCCGACGCATGAAGCCAATGGCGCGATCTATGTCTTTGTCGCTCACAATCCGCGCTTTGAGGGTGTCCCGGATGTTCCTGTGCCTGAGTTTGGGCCGCTGCCCGGCGCGCCAAAATTTGTCATCGAAGATGTGTTCAACGCGCATATGGATGATGCGGTTGTCGGTTTGATGGACCCCGCGCACGTGCCGTTCGTGCACAATCAATGGTGGTGGCGACCGCCATCTGTTGGTTTGAAACTCAAAGAAAAACCCTTCGTCCCGGCGGACCGCGGCTGGGCAATTGATCGGCATAAGCCAAGTTCGAACTCGCGCTTGTATAAATGGGTGTTCGGCGATGAGGTGGAGACTGAAATCCGCTTTCAATTGCCAGGCTTTCGCTGGGAAATCATCTCGAATGACAAAGCGCGGCTTTTGACGCTGACTTGCCTGACGCCCGAAGCGCCCAAGCGGACGCGCATCACCCAACTGACATGGTGGACGGGCGCGCCATTGCTGAACCTCGCCATCCCGGTCGCCAAACCTATGGCGCGTAAGTTCCTGCGCCAAGATGGCGACATGGTGGATCTGCAAAATCTCGGCATGGAGCATCAAAAAGCGATGATGTGGATCGATGATATCGACGTCCAGGCCAAATGGTATCAAATGCTCAAACGCGAATGGGCCAATGCGCGGTCGGAACAGCGAGACTTCGTCAACAAGATTAAGCCGACAACGCTACGCTGGCGTAGCTGACTAGACCGTTTCAAAATGCGGCATGCCAAGGGCTTCGCGATAGGAGCGATGGAAGTGATGCAGCACCGGCTCGTTACGCCCAAATATGGCCTCACCGGCTAGGCCACTTTCAGCCGCCTGTTGTTGATATTCGCCCATCACATAATCCTCGTACTCGATGGTGCTGGTAAACACTTCGAGCGAGCCCTCAATTGTCGGCGATCGCGTGGCGCCCTCTTGGAATTTGTACGTGTCTTTCACGGCTTGCTCCCGGGCGTTTTGGTCCATCGTGATGGCGTTCTCATACGCCTCTGCCGTGAAGTAGATGGAGACTTGCGAGATCGACCGCCCCGGATCGGCGGGGTCAGGATAGATGCGCACCAGAGAGATTGTATCGCCGGTCCAGAACATCTGAATGTTCGGGAAGAGGTGATAGCCGACAAAGGTTGCAAACTGGATTTGCCACTCGTCTTCGGGAAGCTCGCGCATCTGGTGGATGGATTTGTTCGCGGTGGTGAACCGATGATGGCGACCAAATTCCTCCAAATGGGTATTGTTGCCAATGAAGAGCTGGCCCAGCGTGTCCTTGTGCAATTTTTGGAAGTGATAGGTTTCGCCGAACGTATCATTGGCGAGCTTCCAATTCAGCCGCTTATCAATCGTCTTCTCGGCGCCGAAAACGAACCGGTCGAACGCAATCGACTCAAATTCTTCTAAGAGCGGTTTGCTCAGCAAGGCCTCAATGTCGAGCTCGCCATCGGGTTGTGGGTGGACGAATAGCAAGCCTGCCGCTTCTAAGGCTGGCAGTTCGATTAAGCCGCGGCAGGACTTATCGACATCGCCAAAATCACTTTGGTCGGCGATGGCAACGAGGTCACCAGAGGTCGAATAGGACCAGGCGTGAAACGGACAGACGAAGAGTTTTCGCTTGCCGCGCGCCTCCGTTTCAACCCGCGTGGCACGGTGACGGCAGACATTTAGAAAGGCTCGAAATTTTCCAGTTTTGTCGCGCGTCGCGATGACCGGGACGCCAAAATCATTGAGGGTGAGAAAACTATTCGGCTCCGGCAAATCTCCGGAAAGTCCGATCATTTGCGGATGGTTTTTATAGAACTGTTCCCATTCCTGCTTGGCCAGTGCCGGGTCAGCATAGATTGAAGTCGGCACCTTATACTGCACGCCTGCATCGGCGTTCTCGCCGGTATCGATCTGGCGCAGCAACTCTTTGAGAATGCTGACTTGTTTGCTCTGATCCATGGCTCTGCGTCCTCCCACGCTTGTGTCTGGCGGACCCAGACATCTCTTTATGATTTTGCACGGTGTTAAAATTTATGACTCATATTTGAGAATTTGTACAGTGTTAAAATTCTTGCTATCATTTCGAAACACTGCGAAGCGAAACAGAATGTCTCAAACCGATCTGCTGAGCCGACCATCGGCAAAGGAATCCCGACGCGCGAGGATTATTCAAGAAGCGCATCGAATGATCGGGCAGGACGGCTATGATGGTTTGTCGTTGCGCAAACTGGCCAATGCGGCCGGTGTCACCGTGCCGACCATCTACAATCTGATTGGGTCGAAAGAGCAGATTCTGGTTGAGCTGTTCCGCGCTTGGCTGGCGCAGATTGAAGCCGCTCTGGATCAGATAGAGGAAGATCAGCCGCTAAATCTTGCGGAAACCATCATAACCGAAGCCACAGATCTTATTGCCAGGGATGAAGTGTTCTTCCGCGCGGCGCATATCGCCTTGAACCGATTGGTTGAAACCGACGAGACACGAACCAGTCTCGACAATTTCGGGCTGCGCGCCAGCCGCATGCAAACCGAAGCGGTGCGACGGGCGCAATCACAAGGCCTGCTAAGAGGCGCCATCCCTGCAGAGACCTTGGGGCGCCAAATCTTCTTCAACTATAATGAAGCATCGCGATACTGGATGGCCGGTCGCCACTCGCTGGCGGAATTCAGAAACACCGCCCTGGTCGGCGTCTATATTTGCTTCTTGTCAGATGCCACCGATCAGTTTCGGCCAGAATTGCTGCGTCGTCTGAACGCGATGGACATCCCGAAAATCTAGCGCGTCGGGACGGGAGCGTCGCCCGAATAGTCATAGAATCCGCGCCCGGCTTTTCGACCAACCCAGCCCGCTTCGACATATTTCACCAAGAGGGGGCAAGGCCGGTATTTGGTGTCCGCGAGGCCGTCATGTAAAACCTGCATGATCGAAAGACACGTATCCAAGCCGATAAAGTCCGCCAGCGTCAGGGGTCCCATTGGATGGTTGGCGCCGAGCCGCATGGCCGTGTCGATGCTCTCAACCGTCCCGACACCTTCATACAATGCATAAACCGCTTCATTGATCATCGGCACCAGAATCCGGTTCACGATGAAGGCCGGATAGTCTTCCGCATTGGTCGTGGTTTTGCCCAGGCGATCCGCAAGACCGAGCGCCATTTCGTAGGTTTCTTGATCTGTGGCGAGGCCGCGAATGATCTCCATCAGTTGCATCAGCGGCACCGGGTTCATGAAGTGCAATCCGATAAATCGCTCCGGACGGTCCGTTGTGGAGGCCAGGCGCGTGACGGAAATCGATGAAGTATTGGTCGCCAGGAATGCGTGTTTTGGCACCACAGTACACAATGTCTCAAAGATCTTTTCTTTGATTTCACGGTTCTCTGTCGCCGCTTCAATCGCCAGATCGACACGCTCAAGCGTCGCCACTTCAACGGTGGTCGAAATCCGCGATTGCGCGGCTTTCATGTCGTCCATCGAGATCAACTCGCGCGATAATTGGCGGCTCATATTCTTTTCAATCGTGGTCAGGCCAGCGTCCAGAGCGTCTTGAGATATGTCATTCAAAATGACGTCATATCCAGCCAATGCACACACGTGTGCGATGCCATTGCCCATCTGCCCAGCGCCGACGACCCCTATGGTCTTGATTTCTGCCACTTTCGTCTCCCGTCGGAATATCAAACTTCTAACGGAAATAGGTTGCTTGTGCAGTGCGGCAAAGCAACCTCCGATTTCTTTCGCAGTTGCAAAAGAATATTCGCTGTCGCTTCAAGGCCACAGCCACAAAGGCAGTGTTATCAGGCCGCCGTATCCGTTTCATTCGTCGCAGCCGCGGCACGAATGGTTTCGAGCAAAGACCGTCGTAGCGACTTATCGCCGATGTTCTGGAACGCTTTGACCAAATCCATGGCCTCGCCATCCATGACCGGCAGGCTCGGCGGATGCTCATCCTCATGCACAACGAGACGACGCGACAAGCCCATCATCTCATCTATGCCTTCATAGAAGTAAGTAATCGTGATGCCCAAAACTTGCGACATCTCAAATAATCGACCGGCCGAGATCCGGTTCACACCTTTTTCGTACTTTTGAACTTGCTGAAACGTCAATCCAAGCCGTTGGCCTAATTGTTCTTGCGTCAATTTAAGTTCTCGACGCCGCCACCTCAGTCTTTGTCCTACTATTCGATCTATTCCACTCGGTACTTTATTCTCAGACATCCACCACCCAACTTTTAATACTGATTTTAGTCTTTTAGCGTCGCCAAGTAATAAAGGCTAGTCCCGAGAACAGTACTAAAGTCAACCAGTAGAAAGTTTCGCCAAATCGCTGATAAGGTGTGGTCGCCAGTTTGGCGGGCAGGGGTGAGCGTAGGACCGCTGAGCGCCACCCACTTGGGTCCCCAGCATGTGGGTTTCCGACCCCGAACTCGCGGCCATAGCCGTCGACCATCGCCGTCACACCACGGGTTGCGACACGCGCCATCGGCAAGCCACTTTCGATGCTGCGATACCGGTTCTGAGCATAGTGCTGCGCGGGACCCAGGCCCCCTCCGAACCAAGCATCATTGGAAATGACCACAATCCACTCTGCTGCGGCGCGTTGCGGTTGAGCCTTGCGAACGATTTCCGGGAATAGGCCTTCATAACAGATCAGTGGAATGAAGGGCGGCGCTGCAGCTTGCGGCAAGAGGACAGTGGCCTCTGTGCCGGGTTCAAATCCATTCTTGGCCATGCGCTGGATCGCAGATGGCAGGATGCTCGATATGCTCTCTCCGAACGGCACGATTTTGGCGGCCGGCAATTCCCCAAACGGCACGAGGCGATGCTTGTCGTAAAGCGCGGCCAGTCCGGCTGTGTTGGGTCCTGCGGTGAACATAACAAGGCTATTATACGCCGTCACTTCGTCGCCCTGGCGGGTGAACCGCGCGGTGCCAGCGATCAAAGCCCGGCGGCCGAGAAAGGCCGAAACCAAGTCGAGGACATTATTATCTTCAAGAATTCCATAGGGCAGCGCGCCTTCTGGCCAGATAATGATATCGCCATCTTCGCTTGGAACTTCTTGCAGGAGTTGGATATATCGCGCGATGACGGGTTCGCCGCGATCCTGAAACTTCTCAGCTTGAGGCACGCCCGCATCCATCAACAGAACGGTCCGCTCTGTCATCACTGTATCATTGTTGAGCCGTTGGGCGCCCCACGCCCAAGTGAAGCCGATCAGGGCCACCGCCATAAGGACCGGGAAGGCGCGTCCGATGACGCTATTGTCTTCCCGCGTATCGACCAGCGCGGCGGGCGCCGCCGTGACAAATAGTGTGACCAGGGTCAGCCAATATACACCGCCAATCGAGGCCACTTGCGACAGCGCGCCGCCAGGTGCCCATGTGGTGCCGGGGAGGTTCCACGGAAATCCGCCAAATAATGTGCCGCGGATAAGTTCGGCGCCGCCCATGAAAAGCGCGAAGATAAACACCCGCGATGGCGATGAAGACCAGAACGCCCCTGCCAGAGCGCAGGCCGCACCCCAAATCAGCGCCATCCCACCAGGGAGCGCGATGAGGGGCATCCATAGGAATATTGCGTGCTTTTCGGGTTCAACCAAAAACGGCAGCGCCGTCCAATACATGCCAATGAGGAAATAGCCAAAGCCAAAGCCCCAAGCGCGCGCGAACATGGCGCGTCCCCATTGGCGTTGGCCGCGCGCCCCATCCAGCATCCAGACCAGGCCGACCAGAGAAACCACCAGAGCTGGCGATAGATGGAATGGGGCAAAGCCGAGCGCACAAAACGCGCCGAGCAAGATGGCGAACATCATCGCGGTCAAGCCGCGCGTTCGGGCCACCGCTTCATGCGCAGCCGTCAGAACCCGCAAGCCGTGGCTACGCGGGGTTTCGTGTTCAATCATGAATTTTGCTCCGTTGCCGGTTGGCGCACCACCAATCTCTGGATTCGGCGCACATCCGATTCGAGAATTTCAAGGTCGACCCCCGTCGGGTGGGGGAGGACTTCGCCGCGCAGGGGCACCCGCCCGGCCAGCGCGAAGGCGACGCCGCCCAGCGTATCAACGTCATGGTCTTCGAGTTCCAGCTCAAGTCCGGTCTCTTCGGCGAAATCCTCAGTTTCCATTCGGGCATCGACTTCCCAGGCCAAGCGGCCGCGGCGAACCAGCATGGCGACTTCTTCGTCGTGCTCGTCCTCAATATCGCCGACAATTTCTTCGACCAAATCTTCAAGACTGACCAAGCCATCGGTGCCGCCATATTCATCGACGACCAGCGCCAGATGCGTGCGTGACGCTTGCATTTTCACCAGCAAGTCGGTCAGCGGCATGGATGGCGGCACAAATAAGATATCGCGGCGCAAGCGCTCGAGGGGAATGTCGTCTTCGTCGGGAGACTCGCCATTGGCACGGGCAATTTCGGTCACGACATCGCGTATGTGGACCACACCAACAGGGTCGTCCAAGGTCTCTCGATAGACCGGGAGCCGCGAGTGTGCCTCGCTCGCATAAAGCTGGATGAGATCCTCAAGGCTCGTCGACAGTTCGACGCCGATAATCTCAGCCCGCGGAATCATCACGTCTTCAACGCGCGCCTTTTCGAAGTCAGCGATGCGCAGGCGCATCTCTGTTTGTGAAGGCGCTGCGGGCGTTTCCGGTGCAGGCTCGACTGGGTCTTCGCTATTCTTGTTAAACAGGCCGAACAGGCCCCGACGTCGTTCCGACATATGCTCCAATGATCCCGCCTATACGCGTTCGAATCGCTAATTATCTATATGGATCAGGCCAGCCCAGGGATGCAAGCGCGGCGATCTCTAAAGATTCCATTTCGGTCGCCTCTGTGTCATCTTTGTGGTCGTGGCCTAAAAGATGAAGCAAGCCGTGAATCAACAGGTGTGAGATATGCTGAGGCAGCGCCAAGTCGCGCGCCGCAGCGTCCGTCTGGGTGACCCCGAAGGCGAGCGCAATATCGCCTAAGAACGGGCGATCCATGGGATCGGACGGAAATGACAGGACGTCGGTTGGTTTGTCCTTGCCGCGCCAGTCTCTATTCAATGTTCGGACGCTCTCATCATCCGTGAGCAGCACGTTTACCTCGCCTGAGGCCGACTTTTGTGCGGCACCCGCGTTCAGCGCGGATTCGCAAATCTTGTTCAAGTCGTTGATCGCTTCAGACCAAGCCGGATCAGCGACGCGCAGGTCGAGCTCAATCACGACCGTCAGTCCCTTTATCCTTGTCATATGCCTCGATGATCCGGCTGACCAAGGCGTGGCGTCGAACATCGCGGGACGAGAACGTGACCCGTCCGACGCCTTCAACCCCATCTAAAATCCGCAGCGCGTGGGCGAGGCCTGACGGTTGGCTCTTTGGCAGATCCACCTGGCCTGGATCACCCGTGACAACCATACGGCTATCTCGTCCAAGGCGCGTTAGGACCATTTTCATCTGTGCGACTGTGGCGTTCTGCGCTTCGTCCATGATGACAAAGGCATTTTTCAAGGTGCGGCCGCGCATAAAGGCGAGGGGCGCAACTTCAATCACTCGTTTTTCGCGCAAGCGCCCGGCTTGATCGGCGCCAAGTGTCTCGTCTAAGGCGTCCCATATCGGGCGCAAATAGGGTTCCACCTTCTCTTCCAGGTCGCCTGGCAGAAAGCCCAAATTTTCTCCGGCCTCAACCGCGGGGCGGGTGATGATCAGCTTCGAAGCCGCCTTGTTTTTCAGTGCGGCCGCGCCGGCGGCGACAGCGAGAAATGTCTTGCCGGTGCCTGCCGGGCCGACGCCGAAAATCAAATCTTGCTGGCTGCCTGTCAGCAGGTCGAGATATTTCGCCTGCATATTGGTCTGCGCTTTGATCGGCACTTTTAGACCGGTCAGCGTGCGATAATTTTGATCCGGCGTGCGCGCTTGTTCCAAGGCGCCTTCCAGGGCTGGAATGCCAGCATTTGGGTTTTGCGCCAGCACGCTTTCGAACGCGGTGAGCGCCACCTCAGCTGTCGCAATTGCTTCGCTTGAGCCGTCGAGTTTGATGCTGCCGCCTTGGCTTTCGACTTTCAGGTTGCCGTCCGCCATCTCGCTTTCAAGATAGAGCAGGTTCATGTGATTGGGGCCGCAAATCACCGGCAGCAGCGATGCGTCTTTAGGGGTCCAGACTTGGCTCAAGCGGCCACCTCTTTGGATTGATCCGGCAATGCACCCGCCAGCGAGTTTAAGCTTGCGCCTTGAATGGTCACATCGACAATTTGTCCGGCCAGCTCTGGCGTCGCGTCAAAATGGACGGCCTGTAGCCAAGGCGAGCGGCCATGCATCTGACCCTCATTCCGGCCTTTGCCGGTGACCAAGACCGGAATGGTTTGACCGATCTTTGAGGCATTAAACCGGGTCTGTTGTTCGCGCAGCAAGGCCTGTAGCGCTTGCAGACGCTCATTCTTCACATCTTCTGGCACTTGGCCGAACATTTCCGCTGCGGGTGTGCCCGGACGTTCGGAATATTTGAACGAGTAGGCGATTGCGTAATCAACCTCGCGCACCAGATCCATGGTGTCTTCGAAATCCTTATCGCTCTCGCCCGGAAAACCGACAATGAAATCAGACGCGAGCGCAATGTCTGGCCGGGCCTCCTTCATCTGGCGCATTATGTCGAGATAGTGCTCGCGCGTGTGGCCGCGATTCATCGCTCTGAGGATATTGTTCGAGCCGGATTGCACGGGCAGGTGCAGGAAGGGCATCAGCTCAGGCGTGTCGGCATGGGCGGCGATCAAGTCTGCATCCATGTCGCGCGGATGGCTCGTCGTATAGCGAATACGGTCGAACCCGCCGATCTTCGCCAAATGACGGACCAGCTGTGCGAGTGTCCACTCATCGCCGCCTTCAACTTTCGGTGCCGCGCCATGATAGGCGTTGACGTTCTGGCCGAGCAGCTGAACCTCGCGCACGCCTTGGCTTGCGAGGTTGCGGGCTTCCAGCGTGATGTCATCGACCGGGCGTGAGAGTTCCGCACCGCGCGTGTAAGGCACCACGCAGAAGGTGCAGAATTTATCGCAACCTTCTTGAACCGACAGGAAGGCCATCGGACCGTCCGCCTGCCGGGTTTTCGGTAAAGCGTCGAATTTTTCCAGGGTTTCAAATTCGGTTTCCAGCCGCTCACCCGTCGAGCGATGCACGCGGGCAATCATCTCGGGCAGCTTGTGATAGGCTTGTGGGCCGAGCACCAGGTCGACGGCGGGTTGCCGGCGCATAATCTCAGCGCCTTCTGCCTGTGCCACGCAGCCGGCCACAGCGATCGTCATCTTGCCGCCCTGCGCCTGTTTGAGTTTTTTGATTTTACCCAGTTCAGAGTAGACTTTTTCTGTCGCTTTTTCACGAATATGGCAGGTGTTCAGAACGACCAGATCAGCGCCTTCGGCTTCCTCGACAGGGGCATAGCCAATCGGCGCGAGCACGTCTTTCATGCGCTCACTGTCATAGACATTCATCTGGCAGCCATAGGTCTTGATGAAGACCTTTTTGCTGTTCGTATCTGGGGTCGTTTTGGTCATCGGGCGGCTTATGACTGAAAACCGCCCGAAAAGCCATATCCTGGTTCAGTTTTGGCGACTAAAAAATCGCATAAAGCGCTTTCACAGCGACAACCAGGAAGACTGAACCAATCGCGGTCATGATCGCAACATAAGTGCCTTCACGAAGTTTGTCGCGATCGAGTATTGGTCCGTTGAATTTTTCGCGGTTAAGCTCCGCTTGTTTGTGGATGGGAACTGATACCATAATGATGTCCCTCCTTTCTTGCACTTTACTTGGTCGAGGAACTTAGCACAGTTTTTTCCGATTACAACGAATTCGGATGAAAAATATGCATCGATACGGATTAAAATTATGCGAGGTTCGGACCATATTTCCGTCACAATCGAAATAAGTTGATAGACTTCAAGCGCCTATCGCTGGACCTTGAGACCAAAAACCGTCAAAGAAAATTGCATGACTCGGGTCATTCTTTTCAACAAACCCTACAATGTGCTGTCGCAATTTACCGATCGCGGGACGACAGAGTCCAAACGTGAAACTTTATCCAATTATATCAATGTTCCAAGGGTTTACGCCGCTGGGCGCCTTGACGTTGACAGCGAAGGTTTGCTGGTTTTGACGGATAATGGCCGCTTGCAAGCTCAAATCACCAATCCGCGCAACAAAACCCCGAAAACCTATTGGGCTCAGGTGGAAGGTGTGCCGGATGAAGCGAGCCTCGCACAATGGCGATCCGGGGTGAAGCTCAAGGATGGCGTTACCGCGCCAGCGACCGTAACGCTCATGGATGAGCCACCGGATTTGTGGCCGCGCACTCCTCCGATCCGGGTGCGAAAGTCGATCCCTGACACTTGGATTTCTCTCACCATTACAGAAGGCCGGAACCGGCAGGTGCGACGGATGACAGCGGCGCTCGGGCATCCGACCTTACGCCTCATTCGCTATGGCGTTGGCAACTGGACGCTGGACGGCCTTGCGAGTGGGGATTGGCGAGAATCTTAAAAGCGATAGCCGAGATTAAAGGTGACCTGATCTTCAACACCTTGGCCGCTTCGGAAACTCTCACCATCTTCGTATTTAAGCGAAATAAATCTGTTTTTGCTGTTTTCCGGATCGATCAGTTTGAACTCGGCTTCCCAGCGAGTCGCCTCCTGATCGCCGTTCCACTCGTTGCGACTGACACGCTTCAAATTCAATGTCGCGAAAACATCGTCTTTACCGATGCTCAAAAAGTCATGCTTTGAGAGCGTGAGAGATAGATCAGTTCCATAGAGCAGACCTTCAAGAAAGCGGTCGTCTTCTTCGAGAACGATTAATGGTACAAACGACCCAACATCATCGGACTCAGGCTCGAAGTCACGAGGAGCGCGGGAATAATTTAAGTAATCTGTGACCAGTTTTGCATCCCAATTGATGTAGATCCCTGACCAGGCATTGTTCCACCATGTCCATCTCGATTTATGCGTCGGGTCGCTGAGCCGTTTTTGTCCAAAGGCATCTAGCGGAAACGGGGTTGGGCCATAAGTCTCATATAGTGGGCCAAGTCCTTCGAGAAAGCTCCCAGGCGGCGCCCATTCCCCGCCGACGCGCTCTGCTGACTGGAGATTGAAGTTGTCGGTGATCAATTCAGCGCTCAAGGCCCAGCGATTCCCTGGAATGCTTCGACCTGTCAGAGCAAAATCTCGGGCATTCACAACTTGGCTGGCATCCATGGGCGAGGTTGTGATGCCTTCCTGCCAGTCCAACCGAAGACCCGCCGTTAGGATCGCGTATTCAACCTTTTTGGTGATGATGGTCGGGATTCCATCACTGTTTGGCTCACGGGATTTTAGATCGGTTGGATCTAAGTCAATCGCGATGTATGGCGTGATTGTTCGCGTTGACGTTTTTACGCGTTCACTGACATTTTTTCGGGGCAAAGCGGATGAAGTTGATCCCATTTTGACGAGTGATTTACGGGTATGGGTTTTGGCATGGCTCCAACCAATTGCTGCATTTGCCGTCCATTGCGCATCTTCAGGATTTATAACGTCCGTATCCGTCGAATTTCTGAGAACAACCGAACCTATCGTTGCGCCGCTGGCGCTTGAGCCCAGAGCAAACTGATCTGGCGCGGATACGACTTTCACTCGATGCGCCCATTTACGCGTTTTCCAGACAGGATCTTTTTTTAGTGTTGTCGGATCAAGTTTGGAGTAGATGTTTGAGAGCTTGGCGCAGTCCTGTTTTATCTTCTTCTCCGCGACAATGCCAGGTGCGTTACCACCTTTGTGTTCAAATTCGCATGCTTCGGCATATGGTCGATCTTTCCCGATCCATCGTGAGGGCCCCCAAACGACATCATAATCGTGAACAACGAAGTCGGTGAACGCATCGTACGGTATAGGCGTTTTTGAGACTTTGGACTTGGCGTACGTATCAATGTCAGCCTTCGTTGAGCCCTTCTTCTTCAGCGTCTGCGATTTGCAATACACGTTGAAGATGGACGTATCGTCTTCGAAGAACGCCATGATCGCTATATCGTCCAGCATTTGCGACACAAAAGGCCGATAACTCTTGTCGATTTTTTGAGTGAACTCGTCAGGATAAGCGATCGATGTTTGGACTTCGCGTTTCAATTGATGCCTTGGCCACTCACGTCGCAGTACAAAAAAATGTTCGTCCCAGCCTGTCGTTGCTTCTTGGAACAGCAGCAGCAGATTACGGCGGGCAGCTAATGCGCCATCCTTATCCTTAAATCGCTTGCTATCTGGCTCAAATGTTTTCGACCATTGCGTTTCCCAACAATGCTCCATGCGGCCTTTCAGGGTTGTTTCGCTCAATCCTGTTGTCTTTGATCCGGCTTTTTTCGCGCTCAAACACGGAACCAAAGAAGCAAGGACCGCTTGTTCAAGCGTCACTGATTTTAAGTCTGTGTAAGAGATTTTCAGATCGTTTCCACTGTTGGCTTCACTGATAATGGTGGTACCAGAAACGGCGGGATACTTGGGGAGCGAGGCGTCTTCGGAAGGTAAAACGCTGACGGTTCTGGTGCAGATCTTTTCGTGATCTAGTTTTTCGATGATAGATTTTTCGTCCTGAGCAACGGCGTAACACTGCCAAAAGAAACCCAAGAAAATACAAAATGCTCGCCAAATCATTGTTGCCCCCGATTTTGCCCTCATCCCAAATCGAGGCTAATTCATTTCGAATTCGAAATCAAATGATGATCAATGCTTGCTGAGACGCCCTTTTGTCAGTCCGCCATGCGGGGTCGCGTTCGCCGGATCATCCGGCCAGTCATGTTTCGGATATCGCCCGCGCATATCCTTCGCCATGTCGCGATAGCCGCCGGCCCAAAAGCCGGGCAAGTCGCGTGTGGTCGCCACCGGTTTGCCGCCAGGTGAGAGGATTTGCAGCGTGACTGCGATACGCCCATCGGCGATCATCAAGTGCTGTGACGCGCCATAAAGCTCCTGGGCTTTGCACTCGACCAAGGGCGCTCGTTCGTCTTGCCAGTCAATGCTGGCTTTGCGTCCAGATGGCAGGGTGATCCGAAGCGGCGCTTTTTGATCCAGGTCTTGCGGTAGTGGCCATTCCAGCTGCGCCTTTAATGCATCTCGAATGAGTGTCGCACTGGGAACCGTAAAGGGATCTTGAGTCAGCGCTGGCTCAAGCCACTCTCTGACCTGTGTTTGCAAGTGTTCATTCGTCCAATCCGGCCAAGGCGCGCCAAACACAGCTCCCAGAGCTTTGACACGCGACACTAGGTCAAGAATGGGGTCGTCTAAGCCGGTTGATGCAAACCCATTACGCTCGAGATGATCCAAAAAGGCGTGTCGTGCGACCTCCGTCGTCGGTTTAGGCAGCGGTTGGGCGTTGAGGGTGATCGCGCCGATGGCTTTGACGCGACGAGCTTTGAATTGACCCGATTTCGGATCGAAATCAGCTTCATCACGCGATTTAACTTGGCCCAATTCGAGCGCCTTGGTTTCCCTTAGCGGTGCGGCGAGGGTAATCCGCGCGGACTTCGCCCCGCCAACCATATCAGCGACCACCAGCCAATCCGACTTCGCCAGCGCTGAATGAGCATCGACCTGTCCGGCGCGACCCGAAGCCAAGAGATACTGGTCCTGCGTTCCTTGGCGTTTGCGGGCAATCATCCCTGGCCAAGCTGCGGCCAATACTTCAGCCGCCGCCCCGGCTGGCGGCGTATCGCCTCCCCAGCGGACAGCTTGGCGGCGCAGCTGTGTGGCCCGCGGCCCACGATCTTGCTCAAACTTAGCCAGGCGTTCCGTGAGATCCGCGCTATTTCCACCGACACCGCGTTCGCTGACCAAAGCTGCAATGCGTGCGGCAAGGGCTTTCTGCGGTTTGCCTTCCGCCCCAACAATCAGCGCGGCCAGACGCGGCGCCATAGGCAGTTTGATCATCGCTGCGCCTTTGGGGGTGAGGCCGCCAGCTTCATCCAGCGCACCTAACCCAATCAGGTCCTGCCGCGCTGCGGTCAAGCGGCCTGCAGGCGGCGGCGTCAGCCAGGTTAATGCGGTCGCATCCGTCTCGCCCCATTCAGCAAGCGTGAGGACCAGGCCAGAGAGATCCGCTTGGCGAATCTCAGGGTCAGGCGCTGCGGTCAGCCCGCGCGTTTCGGCTTCATCCCAGAGCCGGTAACAAATACCCGGACCGAGCCGCCCGGCCCGCCCCCGCCTTTGGTCAACGTTCGCCCGCGCCGCCCGCACCGTTTGCAACTCGGTCGATACGCTGCCTGGAACGTAACGTGGCACCCGCGCAAAACCGGCATCGACCACCACCGATACGCCATCAATGGTCAGCGCGCTCTCAGCAATATCGGTCGACAACACAATTTTGCGCCCGTCATCATCGCGGGGGCGAACAGCCGCGTCTTGCGCTTGCGGGGTCATGGCACCGAACAGAGGGGCGATGAGGATATCGTCCGCCACGTTCAAACGTTCGGCAGTCCGGCGAATCTCACCGGCACCGGGTAGGAAGGCTAGAATAGAGCCTTCAGTTTCGCGCACAGCACGTTCGATCGCCCGTGCAGTTTGGTCTTCAAGTCGATCCTGAGATCGGCCGAGATACCGCGTTTCGATCGGGTATTGCCGGCCTTCGCTTTCGATCACCGGGGCGTCCAGTTTGCGCGCCATATCAGCCGTATCGAGCGTCGCCGACATGGCGAGGATGTGAAGGTCCTCGCGCAAGGCGTGCTGGCTTTCCAGCGCCAAGGCCAAGCCGAGATCAGCTGAGAGGCTGCGTTCATGAATCTCATCAAAGATCACGGCGCTCACACCCTTCAATTCAGGATCGGCGAGTACGCGGCGGGTGAACAAGCCGTCCGTGACCACCTCGATCTGAGTTTGCTTACTGATCTTGCGGTCGACCCGCGTCGACAGACCGACCCGTTGCCCGAGGGGCTCGCCGAGCGTTTGCGCCATCCGTGTTGCCGCCATGCGCGCTGCGATCCGGCGCGGCTCCAGCATGACAATTTTACCGGGTAGCGCTTCAAACCCGTCGAGCAATCCAGCCAAAGCGAGCGGGACACGCGTCGTCTTACCGGCGCCGGGTGGCGCGCCAAGGATAAGACGTTTGCGCGCCCGCAGCGTTGCTGAAACCGTTGCTAGGAGTGGTTCAATCGGGAGGTTTCGACTCATGATAAGATAATGCTGAGTTTGTTTATTAAGGGTACACCATGAGATTTGAAGCTGACCATCGAGCGTCTGTGGAGGGCATCCAAGCCTACTACATGAGCCGCGTCACCGTGAATGAAACCGCGTTGCAAAGTTACGGTCAAATGCTGATCAGAAGTCTCATAACACTAAATGCGGGTGCAGCGATAGCGTACCCCACTGTCGCGGAGTTACTCTTGCAGCGCGTTCCCATTGAGGCTGTCATGTGGCCAGTTTGTCTTTCTGTGCTTGGAGTGATTCTTGGTTTGCTTTGTGGCTGGGCTGCTTACTTCAATCACAGTTTAAACAGCCATTTCTTTGACAGCTCAATGGAGGAAGCGATCCTGAAAGCTGATGAGCACTTCGATAATGAAACTTACCATCAATTTCGAACGTGGAGGAAGGAGTCCAAGGAGTGGTACGCAAGCTATATAGAAAAAACTGAAAAGCGTTCTAACCAGTTTTATTGGGCGGCGAATATCCTTGGTTTCATGTCGGCGTTTTCTATGGCGACGAGTCTAGTTCTTTTTGGTTGGACGATCTCCTAGAACCGCGACAAGCACAGTCAAAAACGATTTCATCTGGTTGTGTTTTAGATTAAGGCCCAAATCTACTATTGGTGGAGTACCCGTCCGTGACCCAATCGCCAGAATTTTCTGTTTGCGTGCCGATGCATAATGAATCGGGAAATGCAGAACAATTGATTGACGAAATTGCCGCTGCGCTGTCCGGGCGCGCCTACGAAATGGTGATAACAGACGATGCATCGACTGATGATACCCGTGCTGTCCTGGTCGGTTTGAAAGCTAAATATCCAGAATTGCGGGTGATCTCACATCGCCAGAATGCCGGGCAATCCAGGGCATTGCGCACCGCGGTCCAACATGCGCGCGCCCCGATTATCGGCACTTTGGATGGCGACGGCCAGAATGATCCGGCCGATTTGCCAGCGCTGTATCGCAGCCTCACACGGGCGGATGCGCCGGAAGGCCTGACCATGGTCATGGGCCGCCGCGCCAGCCGCAAAGACTCGGCTTGGAAAAAGTTTGGTTCGCGCTTCGCCAATGCGATCCGCAAGCGCCTGCTGCGCGATGATTGTGATGATAGTGGCTGCGGCATCAAAGTGATGAAACGCGATGTGTTTTTGGCGCTTCCCTATTTTGATCATATGCACCGCTACATGCCGGCCCTAATGAATGCGGAGGGGCACAAGGTTGAGTTCCTCAATGTCAATCACCGCGAGCGCGGTGCGGGAAATTCGAAATATACCAATTTCGGTCGTCTTGCGGATGCTCTGTCTGACCTGCGCGGCGTGATGTGGCTTATTCGTCGCCGCCGCAATCCCGGCGGGTCTGACGAGCTTTAACTTTCGATGTGCGCACGAATAAATCCTGCGCGCGCCTGAACGCTGGTTTTTGGCACGTCGACCATCTCATAGCCTGCGGAGATAAACCCAGCTCGAGTTAAAGCTCCAAAAGCTTCTGCGCCGACAAAGTCGAGGCGGCGCTCATCATCGGCGTGATAAATCTCTTCCCAAGCCGGCAAAAAGAACACGCGTTTTCGATACGGTCGGGAGTGAACCGCGACCCGCACGGATGTGTCGCTCAGCCGATAATGGGCGCAGAATGCCAGCAGATCTGGAAGGCCTCGATCGAACAGCGTCAATCCTTTGGCGCCGTCATAATCAATGGTCATAGTCTCCAGCATCCGCGCCACAAAGTGGGCGGCGTTTTGCTCGCCGGTTGCACGTCCGCCCGTGCGACGCTGTTCGGCCAGCACCCGCCGCGCGGCTTCGGGAATCGCGGTGAAATCAGTCGCAAGCGCCTGCAGCAGCGTGGTTTTTCCGGATCCTGGCGGTCCAGTTAGGATGAAAAAGGGCGGTGTTTCTGATCGCGTCACGTGCATGCTCACTTTGCATTAAGTTCTATTACGGTTAACTGGGGGCGTGAGGAGACGCGGATCGGGTGATCTGTCTCAGAGCAAAAGCCATGGACCAGATGCCAGAATGGCCCGCGTCCGCGTAGAAGGGGTAGTCTAATGCGAATCTTAATGAGCGCATTTCCACTTTTTGTCATTCCGGTCGGCATTTATTGTCTGATCGCATTCACCACGGTCGGCGATCCGGTCACGCTGACCCATGGCGCAACGATTTTGAGCGAAAGTGCCTCTCCGCTTATGGGCGTGCTCGGCGAGAAATTCTTTGCCATTCCGATGATTGGCGGCGAGATTGAATGGGTCCTGACCAAAGGCGACGCCTTATTGCTGCTGTCGATCGCGATTCTGTTTATGGAAATCCTCAAATCGACCAGCACCGGGACGGCGACGATCATGAATCACGCCTTTTCGATGATCGTATTCATCGTTTGCTTGATGCTGTTCCTGTTGCACCCCAACTTCGCCACGTCCGTCTTCTTCATTCTGACCGTTATGGCATTGTTAGACGTCCTGGCAGGCGTTGTCGTGACGATTGTTGCGGCGCGACGCGACTTTGGCGTCTCGGAAGGATTTGTGGGGTAGTTTCCACGCATTCCATCTCATATCTGCAAAAACTTACCGACGGGCGCTTCACAGCGCCCGTTTCTGTTCTAGGGTGCGCCCAACGAGGAAGCAGAGCTTTGCCGGGGAGGCATTATGGAGAACGTCGTATCGCTGATTGAAACAATCAGTGGATTCATCTGGGGCGGAACTTGGGGCGACACACGGTTGCTTCCGGTCGGTCCGCTCGCGATTGTCCTGCTGGGAACCGGTATCTTCATGATGATCCGGCTCGGCGGGCGACCGCTCAGACGGTTCGTTCCAGCATTGAAAGAGGTCTGGGACGGTCGAAAGGCGCAAGGTGATGACGGCGCAATTACGCCATGGCAGGCGCTTTCTACGGCTTTGTCAGGACAGGTTGGTACCGGGAATCTGGCGGGCGTTGCGACAGCAATTACGCTAGGTGGTCCAGGGGCGATTTTCTGGATGTGGATTGTCGCGCTGTTCGGCATGGCGCTGGCGTTTTCCGAAAGCTCGCTCGCTTTGAAATACCGCGAAACCGATGAATATGGCCGCATCAATGGCGGGCCGATGTACTATATCAAAAACGGACTGGGGAAGAGTTGGGGCTGGCTGGCCGTCATTTTCTGCCTCGGGACATTGTTCTCGGCGACCGCGACAGGGTCGATGATCCAAGCCAACTCGATCACCGAAGCGGCGCTGGAAGTGGGAAGCGCTTCGTTCGGCCTATCCATTCCAAACTGGGGCGTCGGTATTATCTTGTCTGCCTTAGTGTTCGCCGTGATCATTGGCGGGATCAAGTCTATCGGGTCGGTCGCGGGCAAAGTCGTGCCGGTGATGGCCGCGCTTTACGTTCTGATCGCCTTCATTGTTCTGGTCATCAATGCTCCGAAAGTTCCGGGCGCGTTTATGGAAATCATCTATTCCGCGTTTGGTTGGAAAGAGGTGTTTGGCGGCGCTGCCGGCTATGGCGTCCTCGCCGCCGTGCGCGCCGGTATTGCGCGCGGTCTGTTCTCGAACGAGGCGGGGCAAGGCTCGGCGCCAATCGCGCACGCGGCCGCGCAAACCAAAAACCCGGTTATGCAAGGTGAAATCGCGATGATCGGCGTCTTCATCGACACAATCGTGATTTGTACGATGACCGCTTTGGTCATCCTCACGGTCACGGGCGACTTCGAGAAAAGTCCAACCCTGATGGCGGCGAGCTATTGCGACGATCGTGGCATCGAACTTCCGCTTGATCCAAGCGAAGAAGGGGTTCGATTTAGCGTCGGCGATCTTGTGCCGTCGGCCTATGAAGATGGTCGCGACGCGGTGATTGCCAGTAATGGTCAGACCGCTCAGGCATATCTCACCTCCTGCCGCGCCGCAGGTGTGACATTTGACGGCCTGTTCGACTGGTCCGACGAGACGCGTGCGGATCTCCGCGAAGCCAAAAAAGCCGCTTCTGGGGCCTTCGATGTATTGGCGGTGGAAACGGCGGCAGCTGAAGAAGAAGCCTTCTATCAGATAGCGCTCGCGGGTGCGGTCGATGCTGACGTCAAAATCAGCGTTGATCACGCTTGGGAAACGGATGCCAACTCGGCTGCGATTACCACGCGGGCTTATGGCGCAGCTTTGCCAGGCGGCGAGTGGATTGTGCCGATTGCACTGTTCTTCTTCGCCTTCACGACGATTATTGGCTGGTCCTATTATGGCGAACAAGCACTGACCTATTTGGTCGGCGAATGGGCGACCCATCCATTCCGATATGCGTGGGTGCTCGTCGTCTTTGCCGGTACGATTGTCACCAATACGGACGCATTGTGGCTGCTGGGCGATATCGCCAATGCCTCGATGGCCTTCCCGAACCTGATCGCCATTCTGGCGCTCTCTGGGGTGGTGATCGCGATGCATAAGTCGAATGGCGAGGACGAAGACGGGCACGTCGTCGTCGACAAGTCACAGCAAAGCGAATCGCAGGAATAAGCCTGGGCTCCAGGATTTACCAAGACGGGCGCTCCTCACCGAGCGCCCGTTTTTTGTTTGCCGTTAAGGTCTGCTGCTTAGAGTGACCGACATGTCTGACCAGGCCCGTATTGAAGCGTTTCTTGAGATGATGTCCGCCGAGCGCGGGGCATCGCCGAATACGCTGGATGCTTACGGCCGCGACTTATTGGACGCATCCGGCTATCTTGGCGGTGGCCTGTGTGTGGCCGAAGCAGGCGACCTATCCGGCTGGCTGCAGAGCCTCGCGAAAGACGGGTTGGCCGCGTCTACGCAAGCGCGGAAACTCTCCTCGCTCAAACGGTTCTTTCGCTTCCTGTTCGAAGAACGAGACCGCAAAGATGATCCGACCTCAAAACTCGACGCGCCAAAAGTGTCCCGGGAGGTGCCGGATGTGCTGTCGCGCGAAGAGGTCGACACGCTGTTAAAAGCGACAGTCGAGGACCCGCGCCTGACTTGTCTTTTAGAATTGCTCTACGGCGCAGGATTACGCGTCAGTGAATTGGTCAGTCTCCGCCTTGGCGACCTTCCGCGCCGCCGTCTTGGTCGGTGGGAGACGCGCGAGATGATCATCCGCGGCAAGGGCGGTAAGGAACGACTTTGCCCGCTCGGCGCGCCCGCTTTGCTGGCACTCCGCAACTGGCTCGAAGCGCGCGATGATGAGAAATATGGCACGGGCAGCGGCGCCTTTGTGTTCCCGTCCCGCGGCAAGTCTGGGCATTTGACCCGCCGCCGATTGGCTCAGATGCTCGAGAAACTGGCGCTTCAAATCGGGATCGCGCCCGCGCGCATCCATCCACATGCATTGCGGCACGCCTATGCGACGCACTTGCTGCAAGGCGGGGCAGATCTGCGCAGCGTGCAGACGCTGCTTGGACATGCTGATATCGCGACGACGCAGATTTATACGCATGTCCTGACCGACGAATTGGCGGAACTGCTGGAAACGGCGCATCCGCTCGCATCTTAGCCCTGCGACTATCTCCCCATTGCCAGCTGCGCGCGTCCCGCTAGGTTGCGCCGCGAATGGGAGACCTCAAGATGAGACAAAAAGCGCCGCGCCAATTCTTTAAACCCCTTGCTGCCGGAGCGCCTGAACCAATGCGGGACCTGCCGGTTCGGGTTGAGCGGATGATTCAATTCGTTCCACCGCATCTCGACAAGGTGCGCGCCAAAGTGCCAGGCATGGCGGACAATTGCGATGTCGTTCTCGGCAATCTCGAAGACGCTATTCCTGCAGATGCCAAAGACGCGGCGCGCGCTGGCGTCATCGAGATGGCGAGCATGCTCGACTGGCAAGCCAAAGGCACTGGACTGTGGAGCCGGGTAAACTGCTTAAACTCCCCCTGGTTCCTGGATGATGTCACCGAACTCGTCAGCAAAGCCGGGCACCAGATCGACGTCTTGATGATCCCGAAAGTCGAAGGACCCTGGGATATTCACTATGTCGACCAGCTGGTCGCGCAATTGGAAGCCAAAGCGGGTCTTAGCCGCCCGATTTTGCTGCATGCGATTTTGGAAACTGCAGAAGGCGTCGCGCGGGTCGAGGACATCGCCCTCGCATCGCCGCGCATGCAGGGCATTTCGCTTGGGCCAGCCGACTTGGCCGCGTCGCGCAAGATGAAAACCACGCGCGTCGGCGGCGGCCACCCATTCTACCGGGTCATCGAAGACCCAAAAGAGGATGGCAGCGCCCGCGCCGGTGCCCAACAAGACCCTTGGCACTATACGCTCGGCAAAATGGTCGATGCCTGCGGCATGGCGGGGATCAAGCCCTTTTACGGCCCGTTCGGCGACATTGCCGATCTCGAAGCTTGTGAGCAGCAATTCCGCAATGCGTTCCTGATGGGCTGTGTCGGCACTTGGACCTTGCATCCGAGCCAAATCGCGGTCGCCAAAAAAGTGTTCAGCCCCGATCCGGACGAAGTGGCTTTTGCCCGACGCGTGCTTGAAGCGATCCCGGATGGGGCGGGCGTGGCGATGCTGGATGGCAAAATGCAAGATGACGCGACCTGGAAACAGGCCAAAGTGATTGTCGACCTCGCCGACCAAATCGCGGCGAAAGATGGCGCGAGCTAAGTCTTAGCTGAAAACTTCAAGCTTCGCGGCTTTCATTAATGTCCTGATCACACGGATCATGTCATACTTTTCAAATGCGAGTCTCTCGTCTTGCTTCTGTCTCAGGACTGGTTGCCTGTTTGCTGCTCGGTGCGGTCGCCTTACCGGCGCAATCACAGGGCGATGTTTCGCGCGCCGAATTGGAAGCGCTAGAGGCTGAACGCGAAGATGCGCTGCAGCAGCTCGCAGCGCTTGAACAAGCGGGCAGCTTGGTCGCGAACGACTTGGAATCGCTCGAACGGGACTTGATTTCCGCCGCTATGGAAAGCCAGCGACGCGAGGAAGAAGCGACATCGGCTGAGCTCAAGCTCATCTCGCTTCGCACGCGATTGTCTTCAGCCCGGACCGATTTGGTCGAGGGAGAGGACACTCTCGAAGATTTGATGGCCTCGTTAGCATTGTCCGGACGACATCGCCCACCGGCATTGCTGACCCAGCCGCAAGACGCCAACCAAGCCATCCGCGCGGCGATTCTGATGGGCGAAGTGGCGCCGCAGGTGAAACACAAGACCAGTGCGTTGACGACCGAAATTACCAAACTACGCCGCCTCGAAAGACAGGTGCTGCGTGAGCAAAAAGTGCTCGCGGCTGCCGACGCTGCTTTGGCTTTGAAACAAGAAGAGATTACGCAAATGACGGCGGCCAAGCGCTCAGCGTTTGAAGACGTCAATGCTGACGCCGAGTCTCTACGCCAACGTGCTGAAACACTTGGAGAAAAAGCTAATTCCATCCGCGAGCTCATCGCCGCACTGGAAACCGCAGTGCCAGGCGCGCCGCGGCTAAAGCCACGCCTGACTCTTGCCGAACAATCGCCGCCCCGCGTCGCCAGTCGGCCAAACCTACCGCGGCCTACGGTCTCCCAACCGCTCGGCGTGCTCGCGATGCCGGCCACCGGACGCGTGGTACGCGGATGGGGTGACCGCCTGCCAGGGGGCGAAAAATCCGAAAGCGTCGCCTTCGCCACACGCAGCGGCGCGCAAGTTTCTGCCCCCGTCACGGGGCGGGTTGAGTTTGCTGGACCATTTCGAAGCTACAGACAGCTGCTCATCCTCTCGACAAGTGACGGTTACCATGTTCTTTTATGGGGCATGTCATCAAGTTACGTCTCTGTTGGCCAATCGGTACAACAGGGGGAGCCGGTGGCGAAAATGGCAGACCGAGCCAATGGCGAGCCGGAACTCTTTATGGAGGTCCGTAAAGGCGGCGAACCGATGGACCCGGCAAATTGGATGAAACGCGGCTAAGGCCGAAACGAGGAGACGGAACATGAGAGCTATGCTGACAGGGGCCGCGCTCGGGGTTGTTTTAGGAGCCACCGCCGTCGGCGTGTCAGCAGTTGCATGGCCGGACTCAGAATATAACTCGCCGCGTTATGAAGCGGCTTTTGAACAGCTCTCCTTGTTCACCGAAGTCATGGCCCGGGCGAAGGCCGACTATGTTGAAGAGATTGACGAGGTTGCCGCCTTGGAAGCCGCCATTGATGGCATGCTTGGCTCGCTCGACCCGCATTCTGGCTATATGTCGCCGGAAGAGTTTGAAGCGCTACAAGTCACCACCTCCGGTGAATATGGCGGCCTCGGGATTGAAGTCACGATGGAAGATGGCTTTGTGAAAGTCGTCACGCCGATGGATGATACGCCCGCCAGCCGTGCGGGCTTGGAGCCGGGCGATCTGCTCACGCATATCAATTCCAAAGCGATTGTTGGCCTCAGCCTTGATGATGCGGTCCGTGATATGCGCGGTGAACCCGGTACAGATCTCACCGTCACCGTCTATCGCGAAGGTCAAGATCCGTTTGATGTCACGCTCGTGCGCGAAGTGATCGAACCGAAATATGTTGAGTTTGAAGACAAAGGCGACGGCATCGCCTATATCCGCATCGCCACGTTCAACAATAAGAAAACAACAACAAAATTGGTCGAAGCCTTTGACCAGATTCGCGACGAAATCGGTCGTCGTCCGAACGGGCTGATTCTCGATTTGCGCAATAATGGCGGCGGTTTGCTCGATGAAGCCGTCTCTGTGAGTGACCAATTCCTGTCGGGCGGCGAGGTGGTCTCGACGATTGGCCGGCGCCCGGGCGATGTCATGCGTTCGAACGCCCAGCGCGGTGAAGTGTTCAAGAATGTGCCGATTGTTGTGCTGATCAATAATGGCTCCGCTTCAGCCTCAGAGATTGTGGCGGGTGCGCTCCAAGATCGAGACCGGGCGACGGTGCTTGGCATGACCAGCTTCGGCAAAGGCTCCGTTCAGACCGTGATGCCGCTCGGAGCTGAGCGCGGCGCCATCCGGTTGACCACAGCGCGTTATTACACGCCGTCTGGACGGTCGATCCAAACCACCGGCATTGTTCCAGATGTTGAAGTCGCGAATCGCCGCGTGAGCGAAGAGGATTTGGCCAAAATCCGTCGATACTCAGAAGCCGATTTGCCGAACGCGCTCAACAATGAAGATGGCACCGAGCGCAATCTTCCGCATATTCCGGATGACATGCCGCCAGAAGACTATGAAGGCGACTACCAGCTTGAAAAGGCAATAGAATTCCTGAAATCTGGCGGCGTCATTGCGAGCAAAGAAACGCGCGCCGGATAATCTTCCACAGACCGTCGCAGCGGCTCTGCGAAAAAGTGACTATATTAGACTCGAATTTCCCCGCAAATCATCTCAAAGGTTAATTCGAGTTTGCTGCTTTTTAACCATTTAGACGGCAAGTCGGGGACTGGTCTTTAAAGTGTTCTCAGGAGCCTCAATGTCTGCTCGCGTCAAGCGTGATCCATCACCGTTTCGAAGCGGTTTTGTCCATGGCCTACTGGGCGCGTTCTCGCTGACGCTTGCTTTAGGTGCAGCGGGCTCTGCCATTCACATGCTGGGAACGCCGGATGCGTCGAGCCCGTCTATGCGGGTCGCGCTGTTTGAAGATGCGCCGAGTGACGCGCCTCAATTAAACCCGCGGCTCCCGGGATATGAGCAAGCGGTCGGTTTTGCCGATTTGCAATCACCTTCCACCCGCGATGTGGAAACTCAAGAACCCGATCTAGGGGTCGAATATGACGCTGGCGCTTCGGTTCGCCGTGTTGCAAACGAGCCTGACACGTCGCGTGGGATCCGTATTAACGGACAAACCGTGATGCCGGGGCAAACCTTTAGCCAAGTGGCGCAGAACGGCTCTGGAACGTCATCGATTACGACTGTTCAGACCCCTACAATCGATTCGCCGCCTGCGACGGCACCCGCAAACGCGACGCCGCTGTCGCGCAATGCGAGGGCCTTTGTAAATCCTGAAGGCAAGCCCACAGTGTCCCTCATCGTTGGCGGATTGGGCATCAACAAGATACGAACTCAGGCGGCGATCAATGAACTTCCGCCAGAAGTCACGCTCGCTTTCGCCCCGACCGCTGAAGGGTTGCGCGGCATGGTCCGCGACGCCCGCCGCGCTGGACACGAAGTTCTGATCGAAGTGCCGATGGAGCCGTATGATTATGGCCGCCAACGCCCGCATCCACAGGTCATGCAAGTCGGCGTCTCGGTTGATGCAAACAAGCAGCGTTTGGCGCGCATGCTGGGCCGAACACCCGGCTATATCGGCGTGATGAATTACCAGGGCGACAAGTTCGCCACGGAACCTGACGCGTTCGAACCGATTATGAGGGATCTGAAAGACAAAGGCCTCGCCTTCTTCGAAGATGGCTCTTTGGTGCGGTCACAATTTGCCTCTGGTGCCCGCGAAACAGGGGTAGCTTACGGAAAGTCCAGCGCTTGGATCGACTCACGGCCGGGCGCCGATGAGATTTCCCAGCAGCTCTTGCTCCTCGAAACCACGGCGCGCGAACAAGGGGCCGCTCTGGGCACAGGCATGTCCTTCCCAGTGACCCTGGATATTCTGAAAGACTGGATTCCAACATTGGAGGAGAAGGGCATCATTTTGGCGCCGGCCTCCTATCATGCGACGCGTTCCCAGGCATCTGGTCAGGTCCGTCAGGCTAGTCTAAATCCGCAAGGGTGACCCAAAAGAAACGAGATCCAGCGCTATATCGCGCCAATGTCGGTTTGGCTTTATTTTCAAAAGCCGGGCATGTTTTTGTTGGCCGCCGGGTGAATGGCCGCGGCGCCTTTCAATGGCAAATGCCGCAAGGCGGTGTCGATGAGGGCGAAGAGCCCGTCGAAGCCGCTTTACGCGAAATGGATGAGGAAATCGGCGTCGCCGCAAAGCTGGTGGATATTCTCGAAGAAACCGAAGACTGGCTCTATTACGATTTCCCGCCAGACCTATTGCGCCGCATGGGTGGGCCCTATCTGGGGCAAAGACAGAAATGGTACGCCCTGCGGTTCAAAGGCTCTGATAGCGACGTCCGTTTGGACAAGCATAAGCCAGAATTCGATGCGTGGCGGTGGGCGAAACTGACCGATGTGCCGGGCTTGATCGTCCCCTTTAAGCGTCCGGTCTATGAAGAAGTTGCACAGCGTTTTACGCCATGGTCTGAGCCGGTTTAGGACGCGGATTTTCCTTTCCATCAGGCGCAAAACCCTCGTATGCTATTCTGAAATAAGGCAAGTAGGCAGGGCTGGTGGACATGGTGAAATCACTGTTAATGGTGCATGGCGTAGGCTGCGGCGGTGACGTCTGGAATCGCATGAAACGCGATTTCGCCATGGCAGGATGGACCTGCGAGACGCCGACTCTATTCCCCGAGCTTCGAACCGCCTCCAACCCGCCAGATGGCCTCGCGGATCTGACACTACAACACTATATCGACGCCGCCGCTGAGCACGCTGCCACGCTGGCTCAGCGGGATGGGCAGCCTCCGGTGATTATCGGCCACTCCATGGGCGGCATGATTGCGCAGAAATTGGTCGAAGCCGGTAAGGTCCGCGCCGGAATCTTCCTCACGCCCGCGCAGCCCGAAGGATGCACCGTGACCGACTTGCGCGTCCTGCGAACCTTTTGGAGCATTCTCAAAGTGGGCCAGAAAAACATCCCGGGCGGCGTGTTTAAAGTCGGCCCAAATGGGTTCCGATGGGGCGTATTGAACGCCGTCCCGAAGGACCGGCATGATGAGCTATATGAGCAAGCACTTTATGATAGCGGCCGTGTCTATTTCGATCTCGCCAATCCGTCAGCCATAGACGAAAGCCGAGTGACGGTCCCAACCCTCACGATTGGGGCCAAAAAAGACCGCGCGACGGTGATCAAAGCTGTGCGTAAAGTGGGCGCAAAATATGCCAAGGCGAAGCTGCCAGGCGACTATATCGAATACGGACGCCATGCGCATTGGATTGTCGATGAACCTGGAACCGAGCAGGTTTCAGCCGATATTCTGGAATGGTTGGACGACAAGCTTTAGTCCAGCGCGCCGATATAAGGCAGGCCGCGATACAAGCCCGCATCGTCCATACCGTAGCCGACCAGATACCGCCCCGGGGCATCAAAGGCGTGAAAGTCGACATTGTCCGCACCTTCCGGCGCCCAAGGTTTACGGGCGAGGGCACAGGTAATCACCTCGCGAGCGCCCTTGGCCAGCAAGTGTGTGCGAGCAAAGGCGAGGGTACGCCCGGTATCGAACACATCATCAATGATCAGGACCCCGCGATCCTTAACCTGTCGTGCGATGTCCGCCCGGACAACTACGCGCCCTGAACTTTCGCGCGCATCGCGATAGCTTTCCAGCCACAGCGCATCGAGCACCGGGTGAATATCCAACCGCGCTAAGGCTTTCATCAGATCGCTGGTAAAGGGCGTCGCGCCAATCAGAATGTTGATCGCCGACCATTCGCCCGTCAGGCGTGGGGCCAATCGTTTCGCGAGGTCGTCTATCCGCGCCATCAAATCGGCTTCGGACAGGACGGTATCAAATTTTGGGTGACTCATAAGCGTCAGGATCCGTTCGCAGCGAGTGCGGTATCGGCTGGAACCAGGTCGAGTTCAAGTTCAAATGATTCAAATGGTGGGTTTTCGACCCGCGCTGCAAAAATAGCAGTCGCATCTGCTGGAATGGAGGACGGCGTCACGGGCGCAAAAGCCCGGGCGACTTCGACGCCTTGATCGTCGAGCAATATGACCCGGACCAACGGCGCCGAGACCGATCGACCTGCCACATTTTGCACCGCGCCACGAACTTCCAGTATTGGCGTCGTGCCATCGAAAAAGCGTTCGGCTTCCGTATCGAGAAATTCCAAGCCAAATCGGTTTACGGGCATGCCAATGGCGGCATAAGTCGAGGCCGATTCCGGCCAGCGCTTGACCACTTCACCGCGAAACACAAGCATGCCAACCAAGATGACCAGCAGGGCTGCCCCCGTTGTCGACCAAGCGCTCAATGCGGCCGCGCGACTTTTGCGCCGACGCCGCTCACGCACTTTCAAACGATAGGTTTCATGCGCTCCGAGCGGGTTTTCCTCTGCCCCTGCGCCTTCTGGTCCGACAAACCAGGAATGCCCGCACGTGGCGCACTTCACTGTCCGGCCGCTATCGCCGATAGTAGAGTCTTCAGCAAAGTACTGAGTCTCGCACTCTGGACAGGTGAGGATCATAATTTGGACATTCGCTTAATTTTTAGGAATAGTCGATATGCCCGACATCCTATTGCTGAAGGATTTACATGTCGCGATTCCGGCCTGATTTAAGCGACGAACCCGCAGTCCGGTTAGACAGTGTCAGTCTGACCTATGACCGCACGGGGGAAGTTCTGAGTGAGATAGACTTGGTCTTGCGCCAAGGCAGTTTCACCTTCCTGACTGGGCCTTCTGGCGCGGGCAAGTCCTCTTTGCTGAAACTGATGTATCTGGCGCACGCGCCCACTCGCGGCAATGTCCGCCTGTTTGGGCGTCAGACTTATGAGCTGAAACGCAAACAATTGGCCGCGATCCGGCGCCGAATTGGTGTTGTGTTTCAAGAGTTTAGATTGCTCGATCATCTGACAGCCTTTGAAAACGTCGCCTTGCCGCTTCGCGTCGCTGGGCAGAAAATGGACTCCTATAGCAATGAAGTCATCGACCTGTTGCGGTGGGTCGGGCTTGGCGAGCGCGTGGACGCGCCGATTCCTTCACTGTCCGGGGGTGAGCAGCAGCGCGTCGCCATCGCACGCGCCTTGATCAACAAACCTGACTTGCTCATCGCCGACGAGCCGACAGGCAATGTCGACCCGGAAATGGGGCGCAAAATCATGCGTTTGTTTGCCGAATTGAATAAGCGAGTCGGAACCACAATTTTGATTGCGACACATGATTTAGAGTTGCTGCGCGAATTTGATTCGCCGGTCTTGCGCCTGTCGAATGGTCTTTTAGTACGCGATGTTGAATATGGGGCCAGTTCATGAGCCGCCGCGATACGCCCTTATTGCCGTCCAGCGACGCGCGCGAAGCAGCGCTCTTTTTTGTCATCGGCGCGCTATGTTTTCTAGCCGCCTTGGCGGCGTTGACGACCCGCGGCACGTACAAGGCCGCTGAAGCCTGGGGCGCGCAGATTGAAGGCGATATCACTGTCATTATGCGCGACACAGACCGGCGTACGGCTGAAGACGCGGCGGATCGAGTTACCGCGCTTGCGACCGTCTTTGAAGCGCGCGTCCTATCCCGCGATGAAGTCGAAAGCCTGCTCGAACCAAGCTTGGGCCCAGGCGGAATGCCAGATGGCTTACCGGTGCCGATGCTGATGGTGGTTCAAGCCGATCCAGCTGTCGGAGACCCGAGCGCGGATATTGAGCGGATTCTCAATGAGGTTGGTATTGATGGCGATGTGGCGGGCAATGCAGGCTATGCCGATAATGTCCGCAGTGCGTTGGGGGTTTTGCGCCTCGTCGCGCTCTCCATTGTCGCCCTTCTCTCCGCGACCGCGATTGCGGTGATCGCCTTTGCGACCCACGCGGCGCTCTTAGCGCGGCGCGATATTGTTGACGTCTTGCATCTCTCCGGCGCCGAAGATCGCTACATTGCCGGTCTGTTTGAACGACGGTTCTGGGTGTTGGCGTTACAGGCGGGCATGGGCGGCGCAGTGGCGGCCTTGATGATCACAGCGCTCATTGTGTTTTCTGGTGGCGGCGCTAATTCGGTTGAAACGCAGCTTTTGCCGCGCTTGAGTTTGGATTTTTGGGACATTGTGATCCTCTTGATCACCCCCGTTATGGCCGGTCTGGCCGCGCGTATCGCGGCGCGATTGACTGTGCTGGCTTCGTTAAAGGACACTTTGTGAACGCCATTCGGTCATTTGTTTTCGTTATATGGCTTTATGGATGGATGGCGATTCTCGGCATTCTCGCTTTGCCGACGCTGCTCCTGCCGCGCGCCGCGATCCTCTGGTTCATCCGCCTCTATGCGCGTTTTGTGGTCGTTGGATTGCGGATGATTTGCGGCATTCGTGTCGAATTTCGCGGGAAAGAGCATGTTCCGGGTGGCCCCGTCCTGATTGCTGGGAAACATCAAGCCATGCTGGATGTGTTTCTGCCATTCTTAGTGTTCGATGACCCAGTGCTTGTGATGAAGCGGGAATTGCTGTGGTATCCAGCGCTCGGCTGGTACGCGCTGAAGACGCGCATGATGGCGATTGACCGCGATGGCGGCGCGAAAACGATGAAACGGATGCTGACTCTGGCGAAACGGCGGGTGAAGGATGAAGGTCGGCAAATGCTGATCTATCCCGAAGGCACGCGCGCTTTGCCAGGCGCCGCACCAGCATACAAACCGGCGGGCATTCGCGCCTTCTACAAGTCGCTGGAGGTGCCACTGGTGCCGTTCGCAACCAATTCTGGTCTCTGCTGGCCGGCGCACGGCATGGTCCGGCGACCCGGACGAGTCGTCTATGAGGTTTTGCCGCCGCTGCGCAGCGATTTGAACCCCAAGGCCATGTTGGTTGAGTTGGAAACCCAGCTGGAAGCGGCGAGCGACCGGCTCTTGGAAGAAGGTTTGGCCGCGCAAGGGCGGACTCGCGCGGATTTACAATGAATGGGCCGAGCGCGGACGAGTTGCGCGAGTCGTGCGAAACGCTGGCGGCGCGCGATTCAAGTCTGGCCCGCGCCTATCGCGAAATTGGATTGCCGTCCTGGCGCGGCACAGTCGCAAACTATGAAACGCTTGCCCGGATTGTCGTTTATCAACTGATCTCCACCAAAGCCGCGGACGCCATTTGGGCGCGGGTTCGACAGAGATACGCGCAAATGACCGCCCGCGCGGTGCTTATGGATGATCCGGAAGCGGTTCGGGATTGCGGACTGTCGCGTCCGAAGCTGCAGCATTTATTGGCGATCGCATCGGCCGTAGAGGACGGATACTTAGACTTTGAAGCGCTCGCAAAAGCCCCCATCGACGACGCTCGAAAAACACTGCTCAAAGTGCGCGGGATCGGGCCCTGGACCGCCGAGACTTTCCTGATGAATGCGCTCGGCCATTTGGATGCCTTCCCGCATGGCGATGTTGGATTGATAGAAGCACATCGACGACTGAGCGGTGCGGAGACGCGACTATCCGCCAAAGCGTTTTCGACAGAGGCAGAGCAATGGCGGCCTTATCGCGCTGTCGCGGCGCATTTGCTGTACGATTGGTATAACGCCCATCGGGCTTGATCGGCCCGCGTTACGGGCGACATCTGACGGATGGGCCAAGATCGATTTCTCCTAGACAGTTAATCTCAGTGTCATACGATCGACACAGCGAATCAGTATTTCTGTGTGCGAATCGAGAAGGAGTGATCGCTTTCAAGACGAAAGTTCGACATTTTAAGACCTTCATGGCAGAGGTATTCTGTCATGGCTGAGGTCCTTTCCACCCCACCAAATGGCCGGCCCGCCCTCGTATTGAATGCGGATTATCGACCTTTATCCTATTATCCGCTGTCACTCTGGCCGTGGCAGGATGTGGTCAAAGCGGTTTTCTTGGACCGCGTCGATATTATCGCCGAATACGATCACTATGTGCGCAGTCCGAGCTTTGAGATGCGATTGCCATCGGTCATCGCCTTGCGCGAATTTGTGCGCCAGGATCGGGTGCCAGCGTTCACGCGCTTTAATGTCTTCCTGCGCGACGGCTTTAAGTGCGTCTATTGCGGTTCACCGCATGATTTGACGTTTGACCATGTCATCCCGCGCTCGAAAGGCGGGCGCACAACATGGGACAATATCGTGGCTGCCTGCTCGCCTTGTAATCTCAAAAAGGGCGGTCGTATGCCGCATGATTGCGGCATGCATCCGCAGCGCAAGCCCAATCGTCCAAACAATTATTTCCTTCAGGAGATGGGTCGAAAATTCCCGCCCAACCATCTGCACGAAACCTGGATGGACTATCTCTATTGGGATGTGGAGCTGAACAGCTAAACCTTACCGCTTGTTAAGCTCATCGCTCTTTGTCATGATCGTGACCGAGAGGGATGAGTTATGTGGCAGATCTTACGATCGCTGTCTGACATGTTTGGCGTCGGCTTTTTGGCGATGCAGCTGGTCAAGCTGATCGGGACGTTCGTTACCTTGGTCGGACCGCTGAAATTCATATCGGGCCTGTTTGCCGGACTGTTTCCAGCCATTGCAGCCTTTCTTGGCAATATTTTCGGATGGAACATCAATGGGTTAGATGTGATGGCGGTGAGCATCGCGGCCTCGGGGACGCTAATTGTCGCCTCATCGGTGGCAACTCAAGGCGCCATGACGACCAAGTATTTTTGGCGGTTTCTGCTTATCCCTTACGCGTTGATCGTGATTGTGCTTTCGATCGTGGTTCAGATCGCGACGCCGCTGGTTGAACTCAATAGTTTCGGCGAAACATGCCAAACCGCAGACATCGTAAACACATCTTTCTATGGCAGTTCGTGCGTTGAGATGGCGCCGCAACTTCGAATGTTTGGAACCGATGTTACATTTGCCGAAGTCAATGGCGAAGCCCCTGCCGCAGCGAGCGGCGTGGGGTTTGGTCTCACTATTGGATACCTGATCGGATTGTTGCCGCTGATCGCGGTACTTATCTTTTTCTTCAAACGGCTCTCGGTGAATAAACTGCTCAAACGCATGGTGATCGCAATTGGCTCCGCCATCGGATTGGTCGCCGCATCTGCCGCCTTCGCGTCAGTTTTCGGGAGCTAAGCCTCGCCGCGGCTGCGCAGCCAGAGCAGCAAAAGCGGGATCCAAATCAGCGAGAGCGTGATCATGCCTTTAATCGCCTGATAGCCGATCCACCACCAGAAGAAGCGTTTCTTGTTTGCGTTCAGCCACTTAATCCCGGCGCGTAGGCGCGCGATGGGGCCAAGTCTGGGCTGTGGGTCGTGGTTTAACTCAGTCGACATTGGGGACGTTTTTCCCCGCCATGCGCAAGATCCGTTCAATTTGCGGATGCAAATCGGCATTGCAGGCTAGGATTGATCCTGTCTCCAGGACGTCGCCCCCGCTTAACTCGCTGGTCGCCCCGCCGGCTTCACGCACCAGGATCATGCCGGCCGCAATATCCCACGGTTTTAAGTGACTTTCCCAAAAGCCATCAAACCGCCCTGCTGCGACCCAAGCGAGATCCAAAGCCGCTGAACCATATCGGCGAATGCCAGCGGTACTGCGGGTCATCACACTGATTTCGGCGGCGAATCGAGAATGATACTCTTCAGCTTTGCCGATCCAAGGCGTGCCTGTGGCGATGACCGACTCGTCAAGCTTCTTGCGTCCGGCGACGCGCAGTTTGCGTTGGCCTAGCCAGGCGCCGCGGCCGGTCTCGCCCCAGAAAATCTCATTCTTGGCAACATCATAGACAACGCCAGCAAATAATTGTCCTTCCCGCTCGAGCGCGATTGAGACCGCGTAATGCGGCTGGCCATGCAGGAAGTTTAGCGTGCCGTCCAAGGGATCAACGATGAACCGGTTGGTCTTATCGCTGCCGTCCACGATGCCGCGCTCTTCCATCATAAAGCCATAGCCAGGACGCGCTTTGGTCAAGTGCTCATAGATGATGTCTTCGGCGCGATGGTCGGCATTTGAGACGAAATCCGCTGGGCCCTTTTTGGACACTTGCAGATATTCAACCTCGCCAAAATCGCGAGCCAGCGACCGACCCGCTTTGCGGGCCGCCTCGATCATCACATTTCCGAGCGCGGACGGCTTTGACATATTAGACGTGCCCTTTAGTCAGCGCGGCGCAGATAGGTGCGGTCTTCGGTCTGAACGATGATCCGTTCGCCGACGCCAATGAAGGGCGGCACGGTGACGCGAACGCCGTTATCGCACGTCGCAGGCTTGAAACTGTTGGCCGCGGTTTGACCTTTGACGACTGGCTCTGTCTCTTCGACGGTCAGCGTCACTTGCTGAGGCAGGGCAACCCCGATCGGCGTGTCGCCATAGAATTCGATTTCGACGGTCATGCCGTCTTGAAGGAAGTCGCCATCTTCGCCGACAAAGTCTTTTTGAAGTTCGATTTGTTCGAACGATTCCTGATCCATGAAGGCGTAAGCTTCACCGGCATCATAGAGGAACTGAAAGTCCTTTTGCTCCAGCCGCACACGTTCGACGGTTTCGTTGGCACGGAAGCGTTCATTGGCTTTCGAGCCGTTGAACAGGTTGCGCATCTCGACCTGATTAAAGGCCCCGCCTTTTCCTGGCTTGACGTGGTTGCACTTCATCGCGCGCCAGACGCTGCCATTATACTCAATCACCATATTGGGTTTGATTTCGTTGCCGTTGATTTTGGCCATGTGAGACGTCCTCATCAGTAGATCGCGCGGCGTAGCGGTGACGGGCGGTTTGGTCAAGCATTTGGGGTGTACTTACGAATGCGTCGCAACTGTGCTAATGCATTGATCATCCATACAAATGTACAGGGGGTATTCATGGAAGGTATTGTTGGTCGGTTTCTGAGCTTTGAAAAAATGATGGCCGGCTCCATCATCAAAATCGCTTACTATATTTTGCTCGTATTTGTGATTCTTGGCGGTATCGTCTCGAGTTTCACAGCGCTTATGAATGGGCAAATCGGGCTGTTTCTCATGACGATTGTCGGCACGTTGCTCGGCATCCTTTTCGTCCGGATCATTTGCGAGATGTATATCGTCATTTTCCGGATCAGTGACAATCTGACAGCGCTGCGTAAGATGAAGGAAGAAGGTAAGTAATCCTTCAGCCTGCATCACTAAACGAGTCCCATGGGTATATTTTCTAGATTTTTGAGTTTTGAGCGTCCGATGGGGCCGCTCCTCGTGCAACTGCTTTACTATATCGGTATTGTCATTGTCGTGTGGCGGGGCGTCGATCATGTTTGGGATGCTCTGAACTATTTTGAACATGATTGGGACTCGGCACTGTGGCGCCTGATCAAGGCGCCATTCGTGGTGGTGATCAACATCTTGGTCTTGCGGGTTCTTGCTGAGGTTTTGCAAGCGATCTTCCGCATCGATAAATCAACGCATGATCAGGTGACGGGGCGCGCCGCGCCGCCCAAAGCGGACTAAATCTTCGACGCGGACATCGCTTCATCGATGACGCGATTGAACATCGCAACCGCAGCGGCGGGGCCGTCATTATGGTCCCAGACGCCGCTGGATACGGCGAGGAAATCGGCCCCAGCCGACACCAATGGGGCGGCGTTCTCGAGCGTGATCCCACCGATCGCGACGCAGGGCAGGGTGAGGAACATCTGACACCAGGTCAGGATTTCAGGTTCGGCCAGCGTTGAGTTGGCTTTCGTAACGGTCGGATAAAACGCGCCGAATGCCACATAGTCGGCGCCCGCTTCGCCGACAATCATTGCTTGATGGCGAGAGTTTTTGCACGTCGCGCCAATGATCATATCCGGTCCCACCAAGTCGCGGGCCTCGGTAATGTCCATATCATCCATGCCAAGATGCACGCCGTCGACTTCCAACGCTCTCGCCAGTTGTGGACTGTCATTGATGATCAGCGCGATATGTTCTGCCGCACAGATCCGTTTTACCGCTTTCGTCACTTCACGGGTTTTGACTGTATCAATCGCATCGCCATCTTTCACGCGGATCTGCAGGCTGGCAATGTCGCCGCCTTGTACCGCCGCACGGAACTGGTCGACAAAAGCCGACACGTCCTCAATTTGAGGCGGGGTAATCAGGTAAAGGCGCGGGCGTTCGCGTTGCGGTTCAGACATGATGGGACGGT
The DNA here is from genome assembly GCA_039194965.1 of Pseudomonadota bacterium. Lineage (GTDB taxonomy): Bacteria > Pseudomonadota > Alphaproteobacteria > Caulobacterales > Hyphomonadaceae > Henriciella. The sequence continues at coordinate 61,461 of JBCCVQ010000018.1, forward strand.
TTGCGCCGAACAGGCCCGACTCGTCAAGATTTGGGCGGCGTACGGAGCAGCCAATTGGTCAGCATTCGCGCGCTTGGACCCCAAATCAACGCCGCAAACCAGGCAACGGGATAGGCCAGGCTCCAAGCGATCAGCCAACGTTGCCCGAGGCCCCAATCCAGGCCGGTATTCACGATGGTCACGATCAGCGCCACCAGGGCGCTCATCCCGCCAGAGAGGAGGCCAGTATGCACCAGCCGCCAAATCAGAGATTTTGCTTCCATCGGGTCTTTTTGCGAGCCCTGGGGGCGAGCGTCAATCAATCGGATTGTAGACCCGCTCTGTGCTGGCTGGAAACTTAGCCAAGGCTTGCCCTGTTCGGAGCGGTCTTGGAACCAGCGATCCGCCGCAATTCGGGCACTGATGGTCGAGCTGCTGTTCCGTACAATCTGTACAGAAGGTGCACTCGAACGAACAGATGAACGCCCCAACTTGGTCGGCTGGCAAATCGATATCGCAACGCTCGCATCCAGGACGCATCTGTAAAGCCATGCCGTGATCATGGCATGATTGCGTGGCAACATCCACTTATCAAAAAGGCGGCTCAACGAGCCGCCTTTTCAAATCGGAAATGTGTCCGGCTTACCCTGCGCAGGATGCATCAAAGATGCTGTCAATCGTACCGGCTAACATCGTGTCAAAGTCGGCATCTGATTGATTGGCCGAAAGGCCTTCAGTCAGCGCACGAGAGAAGCTCGCAATCATGCCGCTATTTTGGCACAGGCGGCGATTGGCCTCTTCGCGGCTATAGCCACCCGACAAAGCAACGACGCGCATGACCCGTGGATGGTCAACCAGCGTCTTATATTGATTGGCGTTCTCCGGCAGCGACAGTTTCAGCATGACTTGCTTATCGGCTGGAACCGTATCGAGCTGTTTGGTGATTTCTGCCAGCAGGATGTCTTCGGCTGCAGCTTTATCATCAATGGTGATGTTCACTTCAGGTTCGATAATCGGAATCAGACCGTGACTGAGGATTTGCAGACCGACTTGGAACTGTTGAGCCACGTTAGCAGCAATTCCATCTTGGTTTGCAGCGTGGATGACAGAGCGCATCTTGGTACCGAACACGCCCTTCTCGACCGCGCGGCTGAGCAAGGCATCAAGCTCAGGCATCGGGTTCATCAGCTGTACGCCATCGGCTTCAGGTGCCAGGCCTTTGTCGACTTTCAGGAACGGCACCACCCCGCGCTGTTCCCAGAGATAAGTCGCTGTCGGAACGCCGTCGATTTCGCCGTCCATGGTGCGCTCAAACAAGATCGCACCCATGACTTTGTCACCCGTAAAGGCCGGCGACTTCACGATGCGCGCGCGCATGTCGTGGATCAGGCCGAACATTTCTTCGTCGCTCGACCACGCATCATCATTAATGCCGTAAAGTTTAAGCGCTTTTGGCGTCGAGCCCCCCGACTGATCCAAAGCGGCGACAAAGCCGGCTTTTTCGGCGGCCTGCTGAGTCATTTGTTGATTTACCATCTAAAGGTCCCTCTCAAGATAGAAAAAGGCTGACCGCGTTTTGCGATCAGCCCGTAGGAGTTGATTGATTTTGAAACTGACACCGCTGTCTTTTTGGCGGTTTCTGCTTCCGCGGATTTGGCTGGCCAGCGGAAGGAGAAAGTATCTGTCATTTATTGGCCTTTTAGCGCCTCGACACCGGGAAGAGGTTTGCCCTCCATCCATTCAAGAAACGCGCCACCGGCGGTCGAGATATGGGTGAAATCCTGAGACACATTGGCATGGTTTAGCGCGGCGACGGTGTCACCGCCACCGGCAACTGCAATCAAAGCGCCTGATTTACAGCGCGTGCCTGCCGCCTGAGCGGCTTGCACTGTGGCTTTATCGAACGGGGTCAACTCGAATGCGCCGAGCGGGCCGTTCCAAACCAGGGTATTGGCGACATCCAAAGCTGACGCCAAAATCGCCACCGTTTGCGGGCCAGCATCGAGGATCATCTCATCGTCCGCGACTTCGTCCAATCCGCAGATGCGATGCGCTGCATTTGCGGCGAAGTCTTTTGCCACGACGACGTCCATTGGCAGCAAGATATCGCAACCGGCGGCTTTCGCATTGGCTTCGATTTGTTTGGCGGTATCGGTGAGATCGTGCTCGCAGAGCGATTTGCCGACACTGTATCCGCGGGCCGCGAGGAATGTGTTCGCCATGCCGCCGCCGATTGCCAGTGCATCCACTTTCGACACCAGATTTTTTAGTAGGTCGATTTTAGAGCTAACCTTAGCGCCGCCGACCACCGCTAACACCGGCTTGTTCGGATTGCCCAATGCCGCGTCGAGCGCTTTCAACTCAGCTTCCATTAGCAGACCGGCACAGGCCGGCAGAAGCTTGGCTACACCTTCAGTTGAAGCGTGGGCCCGGTGCGCCGCTGAGAACGCGTCATTGCAATAGACATCGCCGAGCGAGGCCAAGAAACCTGCCATGTTTGGATCATTGGCTTCTTCCATCGGCGTGAACCGTGTGTTCTCGATCAGGATGACCGCATCGGCAGGCGCCGCATCAATCGCCGCGCGGTCTGGGCGTTCGACGAAAGTTACGGTCTTGCCCAGCGCGGCTTCGAGCGACGGCACTGTGACCCGCAAGGACATGTCCGGATTGGGCTGTCCTTTGGGGCGACCGAAATGGGCGAGCAAGACCGGCTTGCCGCCCTTTTCGAGGATTTTCAGAATTGTTGGCGCGACTTTGTCGATGCGCGTGGTGTCGGTCACCTTGCCGTTTTCGACGGGCACATTGATGTCGATCCGCGTGACCACAACCTTCCCGGCGAGGTCGAGATCGTCGAGCGTTTTAAAGTCGGCCATGAGATGTCTGCCCGCTTACAGGAATTTTGACATGTGCAGAGCGGTGTCGCTCATACGGGTCGCAAACCCCCACTCATTGTCATACCAGCTCAGCACACGCACCAGCGTGCCTTCGGTGACATTGGTGCCGTCAGCGGCGAAGGTCGAGCTGTGCGCATCGTGATTGAAGTCAGCAGAGACCAGTGGCTTCTCAGAATAACCAAGCACGCCTTTCATTGGGCCTTCGGCTGCCGCTTTGATGGCGGCATTGACTTCTTCGACCGAGGTTTCTTTGCCAGCGTCAAAGACCAGGTCGATCATTGAGACGTTTGGTGTAGGCACCCGAACCGCAGACCCGTTCAGTTTGCCAGCGAGTTCTGGCAGCACCAGACCAACGGCTTTGGCCGCACCGGTAGACGTTGGGATCATCGAGCTTGCCGCCGCACGCGCCCGGTAGAGGTCTTTGTGCATCCGGTCGAGGGTCGGCTGGTCGCCGGTATAAGCGTGAACGGTGGTCATGTAACCGCGCTCAATTCCAACTGTGTCGTTCAGGACTTTCGCGACAGGCGACAAGCAGTTGGTGGTGCAAGACGCGTTAGAGACGACCAGGTCATCTGCAGACAGCGTTTCGTGGTTCACACCGTAAACGATGGTTTTGTCAGCATTGGTGGCTGGCGCAGAGACCAGAACACGCTTGGCGCCAGCTTCCAGGTGCGCGGCCGCTTTCTCTTTCGAAGCGAAGATGCCGGTACATTCAAACGCAATGTCCACGCCCATATCGCCATGCGGCAGTTCAGCAGGGTTGCGGATGGCGGTGCACTTGAACGCGCGATCGCCGACGCGGATCATGTCGCCATCGACGATTACGTCTTCGTTCAGCTTGCCGTGGACGGTGTCGTATTGCAGCAAATGCGCATTGGTTTCGACTGGGCCGAGATCGTTGATCGCGACGACTTCAATGTCCTTACGATCGTGTTCGATGATGGAACGAAGGACCAGGCGACCGATGCGGCCAAACCCATTAATTGCGACGCGAACAGCCATGTAAAACCTCTTTTGCCAAGATACTGATTTCGTGGGGTCTTTAGACGCAAGTTCGAGGCCAGTCCAGCGCGTTAAAGGGGCGCACCGCACCTGATTACGCTGTCAGTTAAGAGCCACTACACGTCAGAGGAGATTTCCTCTTCGATCAGGCTTCAAAAAGAGAGAATCCCTTGCCGTTTAGCAGGCGGACCAAGGCATAGAGTAAAAGGCCAACAGGTCCGAAAATGAAAGATCCAATAAGGCAAGGAATGGTCTGCCAGTGGGCGATGGTCTGGCGCTGTGCATCACGCGCGAGCCACGCCCCGACGAACAGATCGAAGACCAGATAATGGCTCCACCCAACAATGACGCCATTGGGATGATCGAACAGGGCTTGCACCCCGGTAAATGTGAATCCGGCATCCGGATCAGACAGGCCAAAGAATAACGACCCTATCAATAGGGTCCCATAGATCGCGCCGAAGAGGACCGGATAGATCATCGAATGCACGACCGCTCGGGTGATCTTCGCGCGCGGTAGAAATATCAGCAGGGCCCAAGCGGGCATGACCATGAGATTGATGATCGAAAATCCGGTTTCCCAGGTCATGGCGCTATTCCTTGTTCTTATCGTCTTCGGGTTGGTTCATCCAATCGGTGAATTGTTCCCAATCGATCCAGGTCTTCTTCTTGCGACGAAGTTTTTGCCAGAACCGACGGCGCTCCGGAGTTGGCAAAGGCTGAAGGTTTTCCAAGAAGGCGAGCGCCACGGAGCGCCAGCTATAGCCTTCCGCATAGGTCCGGCAGGTGTCTCGACTGAGCGCCAGACAGTCCTTCGCGCCGGCCGCAAGGTCGCCGCCAATTGGCGTGATCGTGCCTGCATCGGACCCCGGAATCACGTCCTTTGGGCCTGTCGCTTCATACGCCGCAACCGGCGTGCCCGATGACATGGCTTCTAGGACGACCAGACCAAACGTATCGGTGAGGCTCGGGAACACAAAAACGTCGGCGCTGGCATAGTATTTCGCTAAATCTTCCCCAAAACGCGCGCCCAGGAAGTGGACGTCTGGATATTTCTTTTTCAGAGATTCCAGAGCGGGGCCATCGCCGACCACGACTTTTGTTCCAGGCAGGTCAAGCTCGACAAAGGCCTCAATGTTTTTCTCCACCGCGACGCGACCGACATTGAGGAAGATTGGCCGTGGCAAGCCTTTAAAAAGGTCGTCCTCCGCGCCCGCTTCTATGCGCCGGTTCGGATGAAACAACTCAGTGTCGACGCCGCGGGTCCAGGCGACGAGATTGATAAACCGCTTGGCTTCCAACTCCTCAACCATGCTCGGCGTCGGGACCATGACTTTGCCAGAATACTTGTGGAACCAGCGGACAAAACTATAGCCCGCCCAGGTTGGGATCGGCATTCGGGCTGAGACATATTCCGGGAAGCGGGTGTGATAGGCGGTCGAAAAAGGGTGTTTGATCTTCAAACACATTTTCCGGCCAGCCATACCGAGTGTGCCTTCGGTCACAATATGTACGGCGTCTGGTTCAAACGCTTCAAACCGTTCCTTAATTTTGCGCTCGGCGAACAATGCCAATTTGATTTCGGGGTAAGTCGGCAGGGGCATTGTGTTAAACCCATCCCCAGGATGGATCACGTCAAACTCATGCCCGTCGGCCTCAAGCTCCGCGATCACGCGCTGCATGGTCCGCACAACGCCATTCACCTGTGGCTCCCAGGCGTCTGTCACGATCATGATGCGCATAAGCGGCTCCTCATCGCCCCCAATGACGATGCCAAGGGTTTTAGGGTTGGCGACGCGGGGCGTAAAGCGAATCGATCATTGCAGCTGCGTAAGCTGTGGATCAGTCGGCAGGGCAGGGGATAAAGGTGAATCGTCGCTTCGTGGTCTCATCCAAAGTTGAGATTTCGGCCTTTAACTGATCGCCATCGCGCCAATAGCGGATCCGCTGCGGGAAATCATTCTCGGCATTTTCATACGTCGAGGTGCGGTCACCATAATCGGTCTGCACGAAACGGGTTGGCCCTTGGCCGGCCGGATAGGCGTAAAATGCGGCTGGGTGATCTTCATCGCCCATCAGATCGATTCGCATCTGTTCAAAGAAAGTGATCTGCGCGCCCGGGAACCGGTCCTGCTCTAGATCAAGATTGACGCTATAGCCGAAGAGCAGGTCGCCCTCATTGGCGGACCAGACTTCGCGCATCGCGCCATCTTCGGACATCCAGCAGCCCGTGAACCAGTCAAAGAATGGGCTGAGCGGTTCGCTCGCCTGGGCGCGCGACATGGGCATCAGCATCAGGAGAGCGAAGAGGAAAACGAGTTTGTTCATGATTTTACCACCGTACATCCGAGACCCGGTTCGAACCGGGCGCGGTTTTTTACGAGGCCGCCAAGCACACTGGCCGTGACCGTGTCAGCCTCCACTGTATCCCCATTCTCTGTAACCTCACTGGACGAGACCTTGAACGACACGGCGCTGACATTCTCGGTAAAGTCGCCGAGACAAGACTGCAGCGGCCGCTCCGCCACAAACCGGCAGGAGCAGACCTGCTTGGCGCCATAGGCTGTGGCCACCTGGGCAAATGCGACTTGCTGTTTGAGCCAGAATTGCCAGACCGCACCGCCAATAACGATCAGAGCAAAAAGCGTGAACAGAAGAACTTTGACGGGTTTCATGTCCTGCCTCTAGAGTTGCAGCAAGACTATGGGAGGCGCTGGTGCGGCACAAGATGCGATTCAATCCGCTCGTCCCCGCGAAGGCGGGGATCTCGTGCCGCGGGCTCGGTCGACTATGGCGAAAGATCCCCGCCTTCGCGGGAATGAGCGTTTTGATGGTGCTCGCTCATACCGCCCATGCCCAATCTGATCTCGATCTTCAGAGTGACCTCGCCGAATGCAAGTCCTTAGTGGTTGCGGGCGGCTTGCCAATTGATTGCGACGCGGCGTTTCCAGACGCGCGCCTCCACCCGCTCCAACCTCATCCCGCGGACGTCGCCTGGCCGACCGAAGCTTGGGACATTGGCGACATGCCAGCCGACACTGCGCCGCTGGTCGACGATCTCATCGCCACCGCCATGGCTGGCGAGAAAACTGACACGATGGGCGAGACCCGCGCCATCGTGATCATCCATCGCGGCCGCCTGGTCGCTGAGGCTTATCGGGACGGGTTCGGCCCGACCACCAAACAGGTCTCCTGGTCGATGGCGAAATCGATCACCCAGGCTTTGGTCGGTCGCGCGGTCCAGCTCGGTCTGATTGAGGACCTGGACGCGCCGATGCCAACCCCGTTCGCGGCGGATGACCCCCGGGCCGCGATCACCTGGCGGCAATGGCTGACCATGACGGACGGGCTCGACTATAAAGAGATCAATGCGACAGGGCTCGCCGATAATGACGTCGTCAACATGATGTATGGGCGGGGCAAATATGACGTGCTGGCTTATGTGGAGAAGGAGCTGCCGCTGATCCATGCGCCGGGGACGCATTGGAACTATTCGACGGCGGGGTTTCATTTGGTGAGTTGGGCGTTGCTCGAAACTACTAGAGTAAAGCGATCAACCGGAGAAAGACCCGAACGCACACAAGAGTCGATCTTGCCAGAAACCAAGAACCTGATGGTCGCATGCTGGAAGCGATTCAATGAAGCACCGGTGGAGGCCGTCGTGGGGTCAGATCGGATGTATCTCTATGAAGGGCCGTGTGCATTCATGAGAATATCTGAGTTTTTCGATTTGATCGGCATGAAGGCCCAACCCGAATTCGACGCCTCTGGCACCTTCCTCGGCGGCTCACTCGTCTGGGCTTCGGCCCGCGACTTTGCCAAGTTCGGCTATCTCTATCTCCGCAATGGCGTGTGGGCGGATGAGCGCTTGCTTCCCGAAGGCTGGGTCGACTTTGCGCGAACCAAGACCCCCGCGGACAATGCCAATATCTATGGCGCCGGGTGGTGGATCACGGCTTATGGTGAAGATCGCAGCCATCCGCAAAATGCTGATTCGCCGCCTTGGGATGCGTTCCATGCCGGTGGGCATGAAGGCCAAACGATCTGGGTGGTGCCGAGCAAGGACTTGGTCATTGTCCGCCTCGGCCTGATGAGCAATGCCGGGACGAATTGGGAAGCGCTATATGAATGGAACCAGCAAATCGCGCGGGCGTATCCGGATGTGGCGGAGTGATTCGGGTTTAACTCAACTTCCGAAGATGCCAGCGAAAGCGGGTATCCATGGACGGAACGTGCCGACCGGGCATGAGGAAAGGCCTGGTCCATAGACCCCTGCTTGCGCAGGCGTCCGCGGAAATCGAGCATTTAGAGGCGATTAAGCCCCCACCTACTACATCTAGTAGGTCGCCCATTTTTCCTCAAATCTGCGTTTCATGCTACCATGCGTTGAGCGCTCCCCGATTCCATTCGCCAGAGGATCAATTCGTTAAAAAATTCAAGCCATCTGGTAACCAATTTTTTTGCAGTAAAACCAAGCAGGTCGATCCCCTAATGGGGACGGGCGTGAGGGCCATGAATTAACCAGACATTAACTGATTATCCACCGCTAAAATGACGAATTTGAGACGGGGCCTGTTGACCTCTCGTTAACCTTAGAGGCACAATATGTTGTGTGAGGGCTGATTTGAAACACCGTATATGGCGGTTTTCTGTTTCATTCCTATATGTGATGGGCCTTTTGCAAGGGGTAAGACGACATGGCAGGCACTAACGAAGCAACACTCGCGAAAGCGGTCACCAAAAAGGATGCGCAATCCGGCGCGCCAGACCTGCGAGTCGTGCCCAGTGTACAAGTAGATCGGTCGCGCGACGCGCTGCTGACCGAATTCGGTAAAGTCACTTTGGAAGATCGATATTTGCTGCCGGGCGAGTCGTATCAGGATATGTTCGCGCGTGTCTCTGAAGCGTTCGCCGACGATGCTGATCACGCCCAGCGCCTTTATGATTATATGTCCCAGCTTTGGTTCATGCCCGCGACACCGGTTCTGTCGAATGGTGGCGCCGATCGCGGTCTGCCCATCTCGTGCTTCTTGAACCAAGTCGGTGATAGCCTGGATGATATTGTCGGCACCTGGACTGAGAATGTTTGGCTGGCTTCAAATGGCGGCGGCATCGGCACCTATTGGGGCAATGTCCGCTCGATTGGTGAGAAAGTCGGCCGTAGCGGTCAGACCAGCGGCATCATTCCATTCATTCGTGTGATGGACTCGCTGACTCTGGCGATCAGCCAAGGCTCGCTGCGTCGTGGCTCAGCGGCCTGCTACCTCGATGTTCACCACCCAGAAATCGAAGAATTCCTGGAAGTCCGTAAGCCATCTGGCGACTTCAACCGTAAGTCTTTGAACTTGCATCATGGCATCAATATCACCGATGCCTTTATGGAAGCGGTGAAGAATGACGACGAGTTTGAGCTGCTGTCGCCAAAGACCGGTGAGCCACTCCGCAAAGTCAATGCGCGTAAGATCTGGCAAAAGATTCTTGAGCTGCGCATCCAGACCGGTGAGCCATATCTGCTGTTCACCGATACTGTGAACAATGCCATGCCGGCGCACCAACGCCAGCTCGGCTTGAAAGTGACTCAGTCGAATCTGTGTTCTGAGATTACGCTGCCGACCGGCATTGACCACAATGGCCAAGATCGCACCGCGGTGTGCTGCCTGTCATCTCTGAACGCAGAGAAGTTCATGGAATGGAGCAAGCACGAGACCTTCCTCGAAGATGTTTACCGCTTCCTCGACAATGTCCTACAAGACTTTATCGATCGCGCCCCGCCAGAAATGGCTCGCGCAGTCTATTCAGCCAAGCGTGAGCGCTCTGTCGGCCTCGGTCTGATGGGCTACCACTCCTTCTTACAGTCTCTCAACCTGCCAATGGAAAGTGCCATGGCTAAGGTTTGGAACGAGAAGATGTTCAAACACATTCGCCAAGGCGCGGACGCGGCTTCGGTCAAGCTGGCCAAGGAACGCGGCGCCTGTGAAGACGCTGCGGAAGCCGGCATGATGGCCCGCTTCAGCCACAAAATGGCGGTGGCGCCGACCGCGTCCATCTCGATCATTTGCGGCGGCACCAGCGCTGGCATCGAGCCGATCCCGGCCAATGTCTACACGCACAAAACGCTGTCCGGCTCGTTCACTGTGAAGAATAAGCATCTCGAGCAAATGCTCGAGCAGAAGGGGCAAAACACGGACGATGTCTGGACCTCCATCCTTGAGCATGAAGGCTCGGTGCAGCACTTGGACTTCCTTGATGAGCATGAGAAGTCGACCTTCAAAACCGCGTTTGAAATCGACCAGCGCTGGATCATCGAGCATGCAGCCGACCGCACGCCATATATCTGTCAGGCCCAATCGCTGAACGTGTTCTTGCCCGCTGACATCAACAAGTGGGACCTCCACATGCTGCACTGGACGGCGTGGGAGAAAGGCGTGAAATCGCTTTACTATTGCCGCTCTAAATCGGTGCAGCGTGCGAGCTTCGCTGGAGCGGATGAGAAAGAAGCCAGTTTGGCCGGTATGGAAGTGCCGAATACCGACTATGATGAATGTCTCGCATGCCAATAGGCGAGACGATTCAAAATTTCTGAGACATGAGGCCCGCAGAGTGATCTGCGGGCCTTTTTCTTGGCTAATGTGTAAGCGGTTTTGAGCGCAGGCTCGCGCCACGCGTCACCCTCGATCGCCTCATGCAAAGGAGGGTGAAGCAAGTGATGGTACTGGCCAAAATCCCTCTCCGCTTTCCTGACGAAAGTCAGGATCCATGGCGGTCGAGACATCAGCCAGCCGCCATGGGTGCCAACTTGCGTTGGCAAAGCGGGGTTTGGGTTTGTTTATCGCTTTTACTTCTCCCCGGAGATGCCCGCGAAAGCGGGTATCCAGGGACGGTCATCTCCCCTTGGCCAAGCGGCGCTTACCGTCCATGGATCCCTGCCTGCGCAGGGATCGCCGGATCCTGGATCTATCCACGCTCTCACCTACCCAAACCCCCAGCACTCACCGGGATGCCCAAGTTTTGTATCCCCGCCCAAGCCATCCACCCCTATACTCCTGCCCATCCCCGCTCACCATAAGGGCGTGTCCGGAACGGCTAGGCAGGAGGGGGGAGCGATGGCCGCGTCGCTGAGTTCAGGGAGCTGTACCCTGTCTTCGGTAGCGCGTC
>JBCCVQ010000019.1:0-57897 GCA_039194965.1 Pseudomonadota bacterium
ATGTCCGAGACACCGTCCCTCTCAACCCTCGCGATCAGCGAGGTCGACAAGGCCGTCACCGGTTTGATCGGTTGGACGAATATCCATCTCTCGATCAAGCGGGTTACAAAAACCCGTCTCCGGAGGGCAAGCGCGCAACTCAGAGCCCTCGAAACGCTCCTCCGCCGCCTGATCATGTATCTCGCTTTACAGATGGAACTGGAACCGAGGACGGACAGTCCGCCCACGGGCAAAGCCGGAGCATCGGAGACGGACAATACTCCCATCCAAACGCCCGAAGGCATTGAAATCGCTCACTTTCCCCGAGTGCGAACGCCCCATCTCTCTCTAACGCCCGGCTATGAGGATGGACGGGCTGCGCCGGACTTCTCCGAGCTCTCTCACCGGGTGACACCTACCCGCATCCTGGCCAAACGCTTTGCCCAACGGATCATCGCGATACGGAAGGTCATCGACGCGCCGGAGGCCCATGCAAAGCGTTTGGCTCACCGTCTACGGACAATGCGCGCCGCCCGCGAGCCCGCACCGATCCTCCTGCCACAGATAGTCCCGAGGGGAATGAGTACGGAGGTCGCCGTCATCCATGGAGCCCTGAAAGTGGAGCTTCGAGCCGCGCTTAAAAAGTGGGATACATCTTGAGTTATCCCCGGTTTCGCAAGGCGAAACCATGGGATGCGCTCAGGGCTGCTGCCTAACCCCTATTCAGATATAGGCGGCGAGCACGCCATCTACCGCCCGCTCCAGATCCTTTAAACTCGCAACTTCCGTCAGCACACTGCAATGCGGGCGGTAGCGAGGTATGGCGCTGTCGCCTGTGCCCCAAAGGGATTGCGGTTCCGGACAGAGCCAAATGACCCGCTTGGCTCGGGCCGCCGCCTCACGAAAAAGGTCGAGCCGCACATCACCATAGTTCGACCGGCCATCGCCAAGCATGACAATCGTCGAGCGCCGATCGATCGCATCCCAATAGCCAACCCGTAAATCCGATAAAGCCTGCCCATAATCCGTAGACGACATACCAATTGTCTTGACGATCCGTTCCATACCCGCCTCGAAGCCCAGCGTTTCGAACGTCTCGTCTACATCTTCGAGCCGGCCGGAAAACGCGAAGGTGCGGATATCAGGAACTGTTTCGCGAAAGGCATAAAGCAGCATCAGCAAAAACCGGACATATTGGGAGACCGATCCAGAGACATCGCAAAGCGCTATGATTTTCGGTCGGTCGCGCTGCTTCTGCTTCCAGGTAACATTGAACGGCACGCCATCAAACCCGGCATTCGCCCTCAAGGTTCGCCGCACATCGAGGCGGCCAGTATCCCGCCGCTTGCGCCGCCGGGAATATTTCGTCGCGAGGCGCTTAGCAACTTTTTCTACCAAGGCCTGCATCCGTTCAAGGTCCCGGCGGGTCAGGCGGTCAATCGATTTGTTGGAGAGAATTTCCTCACGGAATTGCTCCGTCGCGCCGGCCCCGAAGACATCAAATTGCTGTTCAACATGCTCCCTGGCCCGGGCCATCATCTCGCGCCGCGCTTCGATCAGCGCGCTGGCTTCCTCCTCATCCTCTGGCGTGTGGGCCTGAAGATGACCGACAAGTTTTTCCTGCAGGCGGTCTCCGCCAAGCGCTTTCATCATCTTTTGCACGTAGTAGGGAACCTGCGTCGAAAAGCGGATATCGGAAATTTCCGCCGCCTCGCTTGCCTCTTCCAAAGCTATGGAAATCGCGGCTTCGTCACCTGCTTCGATCAGCGACTGAATATCTGGAGCGTCTTCGGATACTTCAGATGTTTCATTTGTATCCGATGTTTCCGTCTGGGGATTATATTGCCTCCGTGCAAAGAAGAGATCGAACAGCCGGTCATGGGCATCTTTTTCCTCGGCAGATTTTGCCAGCACAATTCCAAGGGATTCCCGAAGGCGGGTTTTGTCTTCAAAGCCTACCAGCCTCATCGCCTCAGCAGCATCAATCGCTTCGCCAGTCGAAACGCGGACATCGGCCGCCCTAAGAGCCCGGATGAAATCCGAAAGCGTTCTCGCGCTCACGCCGGTCCGCCAAGGCGCGGCCCATCCACCGCATCGCGGACAAGCTTGCTGATATTGATCTCGACACTGTCAATATCGCTTTCATGCTTCAGGAGGACATTCAGCGTATCCCGAACAAGCGTTTCATCGAGACGGTCAGCATGCATTAGCAAAAGCGTTCTCGCCCAATCGACCGTTTCTGCAATAGACGGCCGCTTGCGAATATCTTCCTTACGAAGACCTTGTACAAAATCGACGAGTTGGCGGAGCAGATCATCATCGACGCCTGGTACGCGAGCACCAACAATCTCGCGCTCCCGCTTCGCCTCAGGAAAATCAATATGCAGATGAAGGCATCGCCGTTTCAGCGCATCGCCGAGCTCGCGAACATTGTTCGAGGTCAGAACAACAAGCGGAGGAACCTTCGCCTTGATCGTGCCAATCTCCGGCACGGTCACCTGATAGTCCGACAAAACCTCAAGCAGAAAAGCCTCAAAGGCTTCGTCGGATTTGTCCACTTCATCAATCAGAAGAACCGATCCGCGATCCTGGCGCATAGCAGTCAGAAGTGGGCGCGGTTCAAGAAAGTCTTCGGAGAAAAACAGATCTTCAAAACTGCCGAGCTTCGCGTAGGACGCATCAAGTCCGTCTGCCCCGTCCATCACCTCTCCCAGCTTCTCTTTCAAAAGCTGGGTATAGAGAAGCTGCTTGCCATACTTCCACTCATAAAGGGCCTTGCCGTCATCAAGACCCTCATAACACTGCATACGGACAAGCGGCAGATCGAGGAACTGCGCCGTGGAAGCAGCAAGGTCGGTTTTCCCGACACCAGCCGGCCCTTCAATCAGCACCGGTTTGCGCAAATGATGGGCGAGATAGACCGCGGTCGAAATCTGCCGCGTGGAAATGTATCCCACAGAGCTGAGGCCCGTGGTAATCTCCTCAATTGAGGAAAGAGGCTCATAGCCCGTCGCGCGCTGGGTTTTGGTGTCAGACATCAGCCATGGCTAGCGAACGCCGATGCAAAGGGCAACAATGCCCATGGGGAAGGCAACAAGGAATGCCGCGTTGAACCGTTGCAAAGAAAAACCTATTCCGCCATATAGCGAGGCGTCGGAGCGTGGCGCAGCCCGGTTAGCGCACCGGTCTGGGGGACCGGGGGTCGGAGGTTCGAATCCTCTCGCTCCGACCATTTATGGAAAGTCGAATAGAGGACGGGTTTTTATCCATCCAGCGCTGCAGGGACCTTATGCCGCTTCGGCCGAACGCTTGGCATCAAGGCGGCGCTTTACATCCGTGATTTCCGTTAGGATAGACCTCAATCGCTCCTTCGAACCGGTTGCTGCCGGACGTAACGCATTTTCCTCAAGCACAGGTGAGCCAAATGCCTCGCTTACAGTTCGTTGCAGGACACGCGCCGGGCTGTCAGCATTGGCTTCGCCTTCAGCGTCACGGGCGACCAGCAGACGCGCTTCCCCGTTGAGCACTGTGGTGACGCCCTGCTCCTGCAGAAGCGATTTCGCCCCCTTAAGGGTCATGCCGCGATCATGGACCAGAATCTGGATCGCCCGCAGGGCTTCCATATCCTTGGGACGAAACAGGCGGCGGCCGTCTGTCCGCTTGATAGGTTTCACATGGCGAGGAAATTTGCCTTCCCAGTATCGAAGCACATGGGCCTGAAGACCAAGTTCACCGGCGGCTTCACCAATCGATCGAAGAGCGTCTGCGGCTTTCGTCTTACGAGCCTTGATGGCGGCCATGGTGAAATCTCCTGGTCATTTGTCAGTCTTCGCTATCGACCCGTGCCTTCAGCATTGGAGAAGATCGAAATGTTGCCACGCGGCGTGCGCTGATCATTGCTCCGATGCCGGTTTTGGGATTGCGGCCCTCGCGCGCGGATTTTTCGCGGACAACAAAATTACCGAAGCGGGACAATTTCACCACGCCCTGCTCCTGCAAGGCGTCTCCAATGAGCTCAATGGTACGGTCGAGCAAGTCGGAGCATTCCTGCCGCGTGAGACCCACTTGCTGAACAAGCGCATCTGTCACTTCAGCTCTGGTTAACGTTCTGTTTGCCACGGAACTCCTCCAATAGTTAACAAATAACAACCAATCCTTAACGGATTACTACACGCGAAATAAAGAGGCTCCCCAGGTAAATCCGCCTCCCATCGCCTCAATCAGTACTAGATGACCAGGTTTTATGCGGCCATCACGAAAAGCGACATCGAGGGCAAGGGGAATAGACGCAGCCGACGTGTTTCCATGCCCGGAAATCGTCGAGACGACTTTCTCGCTGCCGATCTTCATTTTCTTCGCCACGCCATCGAGAATTCTCTGATTGGCCTGATGGGGCACAAACCAGTCGATATCCTCGGCCGTTACACCAGCATCACTAAGAACCACCTCAATCGCAGAGCTGATATTGGTGACCGCATGCTTGAAAACGCGAGGTCCATCCATACGGACATGCCCTATGGTTCCCGTCGAAGATGCACCGCCATCAACATAGAGCAGGTCTGCCATCTGGCCGTTGGTGCGGATATGGTGGGTGAGGATCCTGCTCGCCATCGGATCGGTCTCGTCAACCTCTGCCGCCTGAATCACTGCTGCACCGCCGCCATCGCCGAACAGAACGCAAGTCGAACGGTCGTCCCAATCGAGCAGCCGGGAAAAGGTCTCGGCTCCGATCAGCAAAGCAGTATTGAACTCGCCGGACTTCAGGAACTTGTCGACAGTGGACAGGCCAAAAACGAACCCAGAGCAGACAGCTTGAAGGTCAAACGCCGCCCCTTGCGACACGCCAAGCTTCGCCTGGACGTGGGAGGCGCAGGCCGGAAAGGTCTGGTCAGGCGTGGTCGTCGCCATGACAATCAGATCAATGTCGTCGGCGGTAACGCCGGCCATTTCCATGGCGCGCTCTGCTGCGGCGACGCCGATATCCGAGGTCAACTCATCATCGGCAGCAATGTGGCGTTCTTTGATGCCTGTGCGTGCGGAGATCCACTCATCGGTCGTATCGACCATCTTTGCAATGTCACTATTGGTAAGGACGCGTTCCGGAAGATAGGATCCAATACCCTTAATCCGAGATACTCTATTCATTTTGCAGATGCCTTTGGTTTGTCAGGGGCCGGTGCGACGTGGCCTATGCGAGCAAGGCTGGCTTCCACCTCTTCTTTATACCGGCTGCTGGCAAGATCTGTAGCGAGTCTCAGGGCTGTTTCAATACCATCTGCGTCGGCACCGCCATGACTTTTTACGACAACGCCGTTTAGACCGAGCAAAACGCCGCCATTTACACTCGACGGGTTCATCTTGTCCCGAAGCTTCTTCAGACCACTCGATGCGAGGGCGGCCCCCGCCTTCGCTGCAAGATTATCTGTCAGTGCCTCTCGGAGATAGGACGCCACAAGCCGCGCTGTACCTTCGGCTGTCTTCAAGGCGATATTGCCGGAAAACCCATCCGTAACAACGACATCCACCGTACCAGCGGAGATATCATTGCCTTCAACGAACCCGCGATAGTCCAGCCCAAGCGTATTGGCCGAGAGGAATGTGGCGGCGTCTTTCAGGTCGCCATGGCCTTTGGAGTCTTCAGAACCAACATTGAGCAAACCAATGGTTGGCTTCGCTTTTCCCGTTACCGCCCGGGCATAAGCTTCGCCCATAACAGCGAAGGTTACCAATTGAGCCGCGTCAGCCTCCAGATTGGCTCCGACATCAAGCACCACGCAGGTTCCAGTCATTGTCGGCCATATGGCCGTCATGGACGGTCGGTGAACGCCGGGCATCTTGCGAAGCTGCATCATCGACATGGCCATCAACGCGCCCGTGTTCCCCGCCGAGAAAGCAGCGCTCGCCTCGCCCAGCTTCACGCATTCAATCGCGTTCCACATGCTGGACCCTCTGGCCCGTCGAAGCGCCTGGGACGGTTTGTCCTCCATGCGTACGGCAATATCCGTATGCCGGATTTCGCTCCGTGCTGCCAGATTAGGCGTACCGGCGAGCAAAGGCTCCAGCTCACTCTGATCCCCATGGAGAATAAATGTCACGCCAGAACGGCGCGCGCAGAAGCGCGACAGGCCGTCGATCACCACGCCGGGCGCATCATCGCCTCCCATCATCTCGACGGAGAGTACCAGCTCTTTGCTCAACCCTTTGAGCCTTTCGCTTCAGCCATTCAAATCACTGGGGCGGGACCATTCCACCCTGCCCTTTAACAAGTCGGAGCCCATTTGGCTCCGGAGTTTGGTCTCAATATGGCGCAGATAACTTGCAAAGCCTTCCACATCCCGGCCTGAAAGATCATTTCTTTCCACAAATTCAGTGAGTTTTGTATCATCATCGTCTTCAAACGCCGCATCTATTCCGCGGGCAATCCCATACAATCTTTCTCCGAGTTTGCGCACCTTACGGCTGATCGAAGCATCTCCGACCCCCGTTTCCCGTAAACCATAATCGAGATTCGAGAAGATCTGCTCCATGAATTCTTCAGCAAGCTCGCGGCCTTCGGTTCCTTCCTCGCGCAATCGTCGCATCAAAAGCGCGCTGTGAATCGCCACCTGCTCGAACCGGCCATCGAGTGTATCCTCTGCCCAGCCGATCTGATAAGCTTCCGGCTCACGGGAAATCGATAGAACGCTGTCACGAAGCGCCCTCGCCACTTTCCGGCGTTCACGCTTTTCAAAGGAAAATACGTTCAACAATCCCATGACGAGCTGCCTTCAAATACTTGTCAAAGGCCTAGATAGGCCGGTAGCTGGAGGAAAGTAAGGAGTTAAGAGATGCTTCGTTACGCGATACTGGCTGCAATCGCCAGTACCTTGGTAAGCGGGTGTACACCTATAAGATCGTTTCACGGCTATTTCCCGGACGAAGCCCAGCCGAACGAAATCGAGCCAGGAGAGGATACACGCTCTTCGGTGCTTGCCCGCCTCGGCACGCCATCAACGCAAAGCATATTCGACCAGAACACCTGGTTCTACATATCCTCTACCGCTTCGAACTTTGCCTTCTTCAAACCGAAAATCACGGAACGTAAGGTGATTGCCATCCGGTTTGACGAAGAGAATGTAGTAGATGAGCTTGTCGAATATGACGCCGATGATGGTCAGGTAATCCAGTACGCCTCTCGCGAAACGCCAACGCGGGGCCGGGAACTGGGACTTCTGGAACAATTGTTCGGCAATGTCAGCGCTGTCCGCCTGCCAAACACAGAAGACAATATTCCGGGACAGGTTCCCGGCGGACGCTAAACCAAGAGCAGCTTTGACAGCCTAACTACCCGGACGGCGAACCGATGTGGGTTCGGCTGCCATCATCCGCGCCTGACTCACCCAATTGTCCCGCTCAATGCGACCGTGGAAAGCATCCAGAAGACTGTCGACCCATTCGACCTGCTCCGGCGACCATTCCGACACCTGCCAGAAATAATAGACGCCGATTCCGTGGAGCATGTCGCGGAGTTTCGGCCCGACACCGCTGATCCGCTCAAGATCATCGGGCTTGCCGAAGGCTGGGCGCACCAGCAAATTGGCCTGATCGTCGGGTCGGCGCTCCGCCTCGATCGGATCGGAGGGCATAGGAGTCGGTTCCGGCGCTCTATAGGTCGAATTTGCAAGCGATGATGGCGGCGTGATCGGCGAACTGTAATAGCTGCGTGTTTCCAGCGGCTGCGGCGGCAGATAGGTTTGGGCTGGCTGACGGGGAATTTGCGGCGAATAATCTGGCATATCGCGTGATCTCAGGATCTGGTGCAGCGAATTGAGCGAATACTCTATTGCCGACAGACGGTTCTCAAGTGACGCGACATCGAAGCGGCTATCCATAGCGCGGAGCTGACCCAGCACGGGCGTAAGATCGGGCTGGCGCAGGCCAAGCATGCTCTCCTGCACGGCCGCCAACCGCCGCTCGATCATGTCCATGCCCTGATCAGACCCATACTGGCCGGTCCCAACCTGACTGCGCAGCGCACCGAGGGCGGCTTCGATTCCGGCAATGGTTTCGGTGAGGCTGGTCAATCGTCCATACAGGACATCGAAGTTCTGATCGGGAGCCATGATTTGCGATGCAAGTCCGTCAATCTGCCGGTGCAGCGGCTCGATATCGATCGGTCCCGCAGGCTGCTGAGCCGTGAGAACGCCTTCCAGATTGGCAAGCCGGACATATAGCCCCTGCATCTGCTCATCGATCGGCTCCAGATAGGGTATAGTCTGCTCAGAGATACGGCGCTCAACGCCGGACAGCATCTCCAAGACGGGCTCCATGTCCGGTCTTTCCATGGTGGCGAGCGTCGAAGAGATAGATGTTAGCTGGGATGTGATGGCATCCAGATTTTCAGCAGCGCTTCCTGGCTGGTTCTGGCGAAGGTCGGCGACGGCTTCGACGAGATGATCAAGCTGGCCCTGGATCGGTGCCAGATCGATCTGCGGTTTTTCCGCGCTCTCAATAAGGAGCTGGATGTCGCCCAGAGCGCTGTGAATAGATGAAAGGTCAACAGCTGGCGGCTCCGTCGACTGAACCGCCGCTTCAAGCCGCGCCATTCTGGCTTCCAGCGGGCGCAGATCGACCCACTGCTTTTCGGTGATGGCGGTGGACAGCGCGTCCACACGATCAGAAACGTTCGATGTGTCATCAGCAGACATCGAACCGATCCTGGAGCCAAGGTCACTGAGACGCTCAGACAGGGATGAAAGACTCGCAGAGGCAGTTTCCTGATCCGTGGCAGAGCTTGAGAGGCCTGCCTCAATCATTTCAAGACGCCCTTCAATGCCGGACAAATCCGGATCCGGGATCGCAATTGATGAGACGGCTCTTTCAAGGTTCGCCATGCGCTCTTCCAATGGCACCACATCCGGCATGCGCAGTCCGCCAAATCCGGCCGCGATCGAAGCCTCCAGGTCGGATTTTGTCACCGTCGCCGGCGCGTTGTTCTGATTGCGAACAAGAACGGCATGCCGTTCGGTTATGTCCTCATAACGGCGGCGGAACCACCACCATGCCAAAATCGCTCCAATGCCGACAGCAAGGAGAAGAAAAAAAAGGATTTGAAGGATCAACCAAACCATCTGCGCACCCTGGGATATGTTAAAGCACGGAACATTATTGAAGCACCTTGATCTCTATACGTCGATTTCGCGCCCGCCCGGCCTCGGTAAAATTACTTGAAATAGGAACCCTTGACCCGAACCCTTCGGCGACCAGGCGGCCCGGCGGCACACCGCGGCGGATCAGTGCCCGGCGAACGGCACTCGCTCTTTGCTGGCTCAAGGTTTCGTTGATAATGTCCGAACCTCGATTATCCGTATGGCCACTGATTTGCAGTGTTCCGGGACAGGTTTCTGCGGCGTCAGCAATACGATCGAGAAGATTGGAATTGGACGGATCAATCCGGTCGCTGTTGGTCTCAAATAGAATACGCGTCTGACCCAGAAGATCCGCCATTATGTCGTCGCAGGCTGCGATATTCTCTTCTGTCGGCTCAATAACAATCGGATCCTGTGTTGACGATGCCACATCGATATCGATCGTGCCGATTTCGCCATAGGCAAGATCAGCCTCTGCGCGTTCACGAATGGTATCGATCCGCGCCCTTTCGGCTTCGCAATCCACCGAGAAGACGCCCCGCTCGAATACGATTTCAGCAGTTTCACAGGAACGCAATATCGCCAGCGCTCGCAAGGCAATACCCATATGATCGGGTGGTGCGCTTTCTCCAGTGGTCGCGAGATTGTCTATAACGGAGAGTATCCCCGATGAGCCGAGCGACAAACGCGCGACTTCGTTGATGGCCGCCTTTGTTTCCCTATCGGGGACCTCACCAGCCAGCGTGATCGTTCCGCCAGATCTGCGGAACCGCCAATCCGGAGGCGATGCGTCGGCTCGGTCAGCGGCCGCTATGCCAAACATTTCGTCCGTATCAAAATCGCGG
Organism: Pseudomonadota bacterium; assembly: GCA_039194965.1. Lineage (GTDB taxonomy): Bacteria > Pseudomonadota > Alphaproteobacteria > Caulobacterales > Hyphomonadaceae > Henriciella. Next base: position 9,953 of record JBCCVQ010000019.1, read on the forward strand.
ATTACGTCCATGGGCTGGCGGCCGCTGAAAAACCAGGTGCTCGCCTCGGCATTCTGGACTGCATTATAAGCTTGCTGGGCGGCCCTTTCATTTGGCGGCGAACCGATCAGACGAACCTGCCGGCCGGAGGCGCGGGCGCGGGCCCATACGGCGTCGACCTCATCAAGGGCGCGGTCAGCAGCCAGTTGCGTCCTTGCCTGAACACCAGCCGCCGCAAAGATCAGTAGAAGGAAGAGCAGAAGCGCGGCAAGCATGATCGGCCATAGCGGCGTGTCATAATTGTCCTGCCAACGGACAAGGCGCCGATGCGTCGTCTCTTCCTGGATGTCATCCGACGACATTGGCCAGATCCCCTCTGCGGCACGGTCAACTCAAACACTCGCTACAGAAGAATGGCACAAATCCCGAACAATAAAAGCCGCCTCGCGTCGGACGCGAGCCTCTATTACAGTTTAGCCTATCCGCGGTTCCCCGGAAAAACCTCTTCCCCGTCAACCTCTAACCTGAAGAGGTCTGGCCGGGAATAGTGACCGGCGGGATCAGAGGAAACTTTGCATTTCCGCGCAAGGGCAAGATCCGCCTCAACTGTCAGGATACCTTCCTCCCCCATCAGAGGACCTGCCACGATCTCCCCGCGAGGATCGATGATCGCCGTCCCGCCATTATGGTCGAACTCCCAAAGCGATGCCCAGCGTTCAGGAACATGGGATTTCAAGCGCAATCCAGCGGAGCAAATGACCCACGCGCCAGCCTGAGACGCGAACGCTCGGGACAATAGAAGCTGACGAGCCCATACCGGTGCAGACGGCGCGGTTTCCGGCTCCTGCCCAGGCCACGCGGCGACATGCACATCCGTGCCCCGTGCCATCAACGTGTAAGCTGGCAAAACGGCGTTGTGCTCCCAGCAATTAAGAGTGGACAGCCTGCCCCATTCTCTCGGCTGAGGATAAAGGCCTTTCGCGTCGCCGTCGCCCCAAATTGATCGCTCATGGTGAGTTGGCTTGATCTTACGGTGCCGGTTGAGAACGTGGCCATCCTTCGAAATCGTCACCATGGTGCAGTAAAGTGTGGCGCGCGTTTGCGGATCGAGTTCATTGATACCGATGATCAGATCCGCCCTCGCCTGTTTGGCAGCCTTGCAGAGCGCGGCAATCTCTGGACCATCGATAAGTATGCCGTTCTCAAGAAGCTCGGCGGCCGCATCCCACCACGTATCTCCGAGCGGAGAGTCGATGAAAAATGGATATCCAGGCAGCCAGGCCTCTCCGAAAGCGATGACATCCGGCTTGTCGTTCGCAGCCTCCTCAATCCAGCTGAGGGCGAGGTCGAGAGCAGCACTTTTATCAAAGAAAGAGGATACTGCCTGAACAGCTGAGAGCGTAATTTTATCTGTCATCGAAGCGGATTAGCAGGGGCGATGATAGCGGTCTAGATTTATCGGGAGCGCAAATCTATGCTGGATAGAAATATCGTCCTATAAAAGGAAAACGTGTATGCGCTCACTGGCAATATTGCTCGTTAGGATTATTGGTATCTTATGGGTTCTCGATGCTATTTATTCATTGTCCAATTTCGTTACGAGCACGAGCTTCAAAAGTGCCATGTTGCAGGCGATGGACGTTGTCGTTTTCGGAGCCGTGGCATAGGTGCTATTGAGCAGATCGTCTGATCTCGGCAACTGGCTCGCGGCCGACTTGAGTGAGGACACGCCTGACCTTCAGGAGACCGGCATCTTGCTGCCGATCGGAATGTTTCTGATGGGTCTCTATATCGCCGTTACCGGTATCCCCAACCTTGGATATTATATTATTTTTCTAGTGGACGCTATCTTGCCGCTGGAGGATATCAGCTTCGGCGACCTGACACCCTCGATCTCGGGTCTGGTATTCGCAATTATTCAGATCGCGGTTGGCATTTTCTTGATGGTCTACACACGGCACAGCATAACCCGGCAACCACTATGACACCACAAGTCTTTCAACAAGGCGCTCCTGTACGGTATCATCAATGCCAAGCGTTTCCGCAATATAGATATCAACAGATCCAGACCTCTTCCGTATAGATGCAAATGCGGTTTCCAGATATCTGGCCCGAACGCCGAGAAATGGCCGATAGACATCCTCTTCATAGTTCTTGCCGAGCATATCATTAAAATAGGCTGTCGCTTCCGGAAGCCGGTCGTCCACCCCGGCGGCGACATTGGTCAACTCATAATCCTGCATGATGTCACCTTCCGAGACGCCGAGGATATGATGCGTCAGTGCACAGATTATACCTGTACGGTCTTTTCCGGCTGCACAGTTTACGAGCGCCGCATTTCCAGTTTCTGCGAGCCCTTGAAACCAATCTCTGAATAGAGCCTGATGATGGGCCTTGAATGGAGCCAGCTCATAATACTCATTCATCCAGTTGTCCGCTTTTTCGGCGCTGGCCTCCACCCGCTGGAGAAATCTCTGATGAGGGGCCTCAGTCTCCCGGCCCTGATCATTGGTAACCAGAACCGCGCCATTCCATTTCGCCGGAAACCGCTCACGCTCATCGGGCCTGCGAAGATCGACCTGAAAGTGGATTCCGAGCGCCTCGACCGCATCTATGTCCGACGCCGTCGCCTCGCCATAATGCCCCGAACGGAAAAGTGCGCCTGACTTCACATGACCGCCATGTCTGGACGCATATCCTCCAAAATCCCTGAAATTCCGCACGCCGTCCAGCGCTATGATACGCTTGTCCATATTGCTCTATCCTTCGCTAAAGCTAAGTTCGGCGTTTAGAAGATTCAGCTCGACGCGCAAAGGCTCGGCATCTACGGAGGCCGCCAGATTCTCGAGCGGCGTCATGACCGCCTTGAGCAGATCATAATCCCTGTCATCGCCAATAACGACGCCGGCCGCATCGAAACTCGTCAGCCGGAAAGCGGTTGTAGGGACATTGTCCTCAACCTTTTGCTCACGGAAAAAAACAACCTTTTCAGCATTCGGAAGCGCCGCACGCCTCAGCGCAGAACGCCACACACCCTCTTCGGCATCGGTACCCTCTTCCATAATCAACCCCTGACCTACGGCATCAACGCAGCATAGGGATTTAATGGCACAAGCCCAAAGGATTTCCGCGGCGTGTTGTAGTCTCCCTGCAAAATCTCGAAATGAAGATGCACGACATTTGTGTAAGCCCCCGAATTACCAATGGGGCCAAGCACATCGCCCTTGCGAACCACCGCCCCTTCATGATTGGGTTCATCAATGCGCTTCAAATGCGCATAGCGCGTATAAACGCCGCCGCCATGATCTATAACGACCATGTAGCCATAATCATCCCGATAGAGGGCTTCCAGAATAGTGCCATCAGCGGCAGCAAGCACATTTCCTTCGGTCTTCGTGAAGTAGTCCACGCCCTTATGAAGCCGGCCACTTGCGCCCCTCGGGCCGTAGCCCGACGACAAGCAGGCATTGCTAGCCGGGGCCAATAGCAGCGCGATGCCATCAACACTTATTTCCCTTGCAAATCCAACGATGTTGAGATCGCCATCAGCAGGCGGTGCATTCGAAACATTTGTCAGGCAAAGCCGCATGGCAGCCGCATTGGTCTCCGTTGTAACGGGCTGAACAGGGACCGGCGATGGCCGCTCCACAACGACTGCAGGCGGCGGTGCAACTTCAACGGTAGTACCACCGATGCTCACCGCAGCGGAGGCTTGATCATCATAGGTATGAGACCGGTCAAAACGTACCCGAAGATCGGCCGCCTCTGCCTCCAACTCTGTAATCGCAATGCTTCCGAGTTCGCCACCCCGCTCGATCCCGCCTTCCACCGCGGCATCCAAGCGCTCCAACACGCTATCCGGCACCCCGAATCGTGCGCCGAGAACATAGGTCGCGCCCAGAAGAAGGGTGAAAAACAGGAAACGAACTGTCCTCATTCCGACATCACAATACCGCCCGACGACACTTTAACACGAAGATCGGGGCAGACTTAAGACTGCCGGACATGATTGCGGATCACCGATTTATGATTTGCGTGGTCCACCAGATGCCGAAGGTCGCATAGATTTCCGAGTTGGCTCCGCCCTAAACTCCCTGCGGTCATTGTGATTTTCGCCCTGCGAAAGGCTCGCTGACACGTCCACTTCCTTTGCTAGACCGGAGAAGAGTGTGCAGTTTATCAACTGAAACGTTCGTTAAAAATGCAACCTTGGGCAACTGCGCGCAGCCGCCACTTCCAGCTCCCTCTCACGCTGGCAAGAGCCACTTGCCAAGACCGCTAGAATGCGCTTTACACGCGCTTCGGCAGTTCAGCTGCCGAGTACCCCATACAAGGATGCGGGCGTAGCTCAGGGGTAGAGCACAACCTTGCCAAGGTTGGGGTCGTGAGTTCGAATCTCATCGCCCGCTCCAGTTTATTTCCACAAAACTTGATCTAAGCCTTTGCTTTCAAAGGCTTTGTTCGCTTTTCACGATTCGTTTGGAGCGGATTCTGCGAAGGTTTGCGATAGAAATTGGATAGTTTTTGGATAGAATCCGGGAGATCGTTTCAGTCATGGCAAAGTCAGATGACCCCGATCGCTACCTGCTCGAACGCAATGGTTGGTTTCACTATCAACGATCCGTGCCGCTCAAACTGCGCGGGTTTTACGACGGCCCTTTGGTGCGTTGTTCGCTCCAAACCCAGTCACTCGAACGCGCACGCGAACAACGCGATGCGCTCGCGAAAGCCGACGATGAATATTGGCTCTCACTGAAACAGAAATTGCGGCTCGAAGCCGCCGGTCATGCGATGGATATCGAGCCGGCGACGAAGCGCTACGAACTTGCAAAGGCCCGCGCCCTGTCAGCGGGCTTTCGATACAAGCCGTTGCATGAGCTCGCGGAACCCTCGCTGATCGAAGAATTGGTCCGCCGCTCCCTTGCTGTCGGCGAGCAGTCCACAGCCGACGGCCGTGTCGTTCCAGAAGTCGCCGACGCCATGCTCGGCGGCGTCGAGGAACCGAAGGTGCTGGTCTCAGAAGCGATGAAGATCTACCAGACGAAAATCGTCGTTGGCGAACTCGCCAACAAGTCGCCCGCCCAGAAGAAGCTCTGGAAGGCGACAAAGGACCGATCGCTCGCCTATTTTATCGCTTGCAAGGGCGACATCGCGATCACTGACATCTCCCGCGAAGATGCGCACGACTATTTTGAATGGTGGAACGAGCAGATTTCCCCGGATGATCCGGATACGAAGCCCAAGTCGCCAAAGACGGCCGCCCGCCACTTCGGCGATATGCGCGATCTCCACTCGAAATACTTCGCCTATATGGGCGATGAGAGCCGCGAGAATCCATTCCGAAAACTCAACTTCAAAACGCGCAAAACGAAACGCAGGAAATACCCTCCGTTCTCCAATCAGTGGGTGCGAGAAAAGATCCTGGTCCGAGAAGCGCTCGAAGACCTCACCGAAGAACTCCAACTCGTCACCTATATTCTGATCGAGACGGGGTGCCGGCATGGCGAGATTATCAATCTACGCCCCGAGGACATTCGGCTTGATGCGAAGGTGCCGCATATCCGTATCGCCGAACGTGACGACCGCGTGTTCAAAACCGATGACGCGACCTTGCGGGAAATTCCCCTCGTCGGTGTTGCCCTGGAGGCGGCGAAACGGGCGCCGCAGGGCTTCCCGAAATATCACGACCGAACGAATTCGTTTTCGGCAGCGCTCGGCGGCGCTTTCGACCGGCGAGGACTCTTCGAAACATCGAGGCACGTGATCTACTCATTCCGCCACAGTTTTGAGGACCGAATGAAGGAAGCTGGAATCGATTTTGAGTTGAGGTGTCTTTTGATGGGCCACGATAACAAGCGGCCGGAATACGGCACGGGCGGATCGCTCGAATATCGCCGCAATGAACTTATGAAGATCGCCCACCCTTACCCGGACGATTTGTTCGCGCCCTTCGACGCAAAGCGGATCGCCGCCTAGACGGATCGACAGCGCCGACGCCATCGAGCCGCGATTTGAGTTGCTTGCGCCGTATGACTTCGCGATCAAGACTATCGAATAGCGGCAGGAATTTCTCGCCGCACGCCTCGACGACTTCGGCGAGAATCGCGTGGGCGTCGTTCAGGTCTCGATCGGATATGCTCATGACCCGGATTATCAACTTTGTGGGCCTGTTTGATAAGGCGAGATCGGACGCGAATGTTCGCCCTGCTTCCAAATATTTCCTGGGTGTTTGGGCGTGTGTTTTGCGAAGTATCCGGCTCAGTCGTACCGCAGTTTTGCTGAAACAGTTTTCAGTTAAGGTTGTCGGTAACAGACTTCACACTGGCTAGGAGCGCTGGAATTAGCGCGCCGAGAAAACCGATACCAACAGCCAAAACGATGCCCTGAATAAACCCCGACAAGGTAAACTCCAGAGAATATCCGATACGAGTGATGCCGCCGCCAAGCGTTGAAGCGGTGATACCATCGAGCAGTACATATGAAATGCCAGCACCAATGACGCCTGCCAGCATACAAATTACAATGCACTCAATCATTAGCCCGTTGAAGACCGCCATGCGGCCGTAACCAAGGACGCGGAGCGTGGCGATTTCTTTCGCACGCGTAGCTACTGAAGACAGCATCGTGTTGACAGCGCCAATAACAGCGCCGATCGCCATCACGATCGCCAGCGGCCATGCAAGATACTGGGCAAGCTCGCTCGTTCGCGAGGCTTGGGCGGCATAATAATCCGCTTCCGATCTGACCGAGAGCTGCAATCGTGGATCGGTTTCGTTGAATGCGCTCAATGCGCTTAGCGTAACGGAGTCTTCCACTCTGACGCGCACGCTCTGAACCGAATTGGCGCGTTCAAAGAGGTTTTGAACCGCTGTCAGATCGCCCCAAATCTCAGACTCAAAAATACTGCCATCGGTTTCAAAGTGACCTACCACAGTCCAGTTCGCCGACCCGAACTCGACCAGGTCGCCGACCTCCATACCGCGATAGCTCTCGGCAATTTTGGCCCCAACCACGAGTTCAGGCGAACCAATCTCTGGCCATCGACCCGCGACCAACCCGACTCCGTCACGCAGCTCAACCCCTGCAGAACTGATACCGCGCATACTGATGTTCGCTCGCTCGCCATCGTCGCGGCGGTAGCCGTCCACTACTAGATTGATTTCTGGCGAAATGGCGCCAATGCCTGGTGCGCCTTGCAGGATATCAAGCTGTTCCCGATTCACTGTGCTGTTGATTTCCGCCTGTGAGCCGCCGCGCATAATGATAACGATATTCGGATCGCCCGATTGCGCCAGTGTTTTCCGCAAGCCATGGTTCAAAGCATCAAGCCCTAACAGGGTGGCCACAACAAGCGCAACGCAGAGCATTGTGGCTGCGACCAATCCTTTGCGATCTGCAAGACCCTTCAGATTGACGCCGAGCACCGTGCCAGTTTGTCCGATCATTCGAAACATCGGCCTATCCTTTCCTTAGTACACGTGACGTTGGGGCGTTCACAGCGCGCCAGGCCGGTAGGAGACTTGCCGCAACCGCAAGCACAATCATCGAGACGACTGCGAGCGTTACAATGAAAGGGGAGACGGCAATTCCGGGCGCAATAGAGACCAGCATCTCTGCGGAGCCGCCGATCATGGATGAGGCCAAAATAAGCCCAACGACACCTGCGGATATGATCACAAGCAGGCTTTCCCCAATCAGCATTGTCAGGACCCGACCATGGGAAAACCCGAGCCCTTTCAAGATGCCGATCTCCCGGGTTCTTTTCTGAATTGCGAGCGCCGTGGTGCTCCCGACAATCATCAATAGGCTGAGGAACGCCGCGCCGAGGATAAGCATCGTAACGAGAGCAAGATCACCAAATTGCGCAACGAAGGTCTGAGCGAAACTGCGCTCGCTATCCGTGATGGTGCGCTCAGCGGAGGTCTCAAAGAAGCGATCAATGTTTTCGCCAAGAGCGCCGGCATCAATGCCTGGGGACGGCTTGGTCACAATCCAGCCAATTGTATTTTGGTCCGACGCGCGCGCTTCATTGAGAAGATCGTAGTGGATATAGAGAAAGCTGGTATCGACATAGGCCGTCGTGCCTTTTACCAGACCGGCGATCGTGAAGGCCCACGTATCTGCGCCATCTCGGCGAGCAATCTGACGATTTATGATCGGTATCTGATCACCGACGCTCCAACCAAAGCGTTCCGCCATGGCTTCGCCAACAAGGACTGATCCACGTTCTTTTTGAAATCTGGAGCGTTCTTGGTCGGTGAGCTGAAGGTCATCGCCATAAACGGTCAAATAAGACAGAGGATCGACGGCGAGCGTATGAAGCCGATTGCGCGGCTCTCTATAATGTCCTCCAAACCAGGCGGCATAACTTGACGTTTCGACACCGTCTACTGTTTGCACCGCCCTGAAATGGGAGATCGGCAAGGGTTCTGTGAAGCTGGTCTTATTGGCTGTAATGATGCGTCCAGCACCAATTTCACTATTGGTGCTATAAGCGCGTTCAAACGCCATCAGCATACCAAACAACATATAGGCGATGACAATCGATAGCATCAGCAGCAGATTGCGCAGCCATGCATGACGAATGCTGCTCAGGACCAGGTTGAACGCGCTCATGCTGCACCCCTCGCCAATTCAAGCTCGCCCTTATTGAAGGTGAATAGCCGGTCAGCGTAGTCAGCGGCTTCCGGATCATGGGTCACCATGATGATGGTTTTACCAAGATCCTTGCAGAGCGTTTGCAGAACCTTCAGAACCTCCGTCGCGGTAGCGCGGTCAAGGTCGCCGGTCGGTTCGTCACAGAGCAAAAGAGGTGGGTCAGAAACGATGGCGCGCGCGATCGCTACGCGCTGTTGTTCCCCGCCAGACATTTCTCTCGGCTTATGTTTGAGGCGATGGTCAATGCCGACAATTTCAACGGCGTTCTTCACCCGGCGTTTTCTTTCGCCACCGCCTAGGCTTGTCAATTGTAAGGGGAGCTCAATATTGGCCCGCGTTGAGAGCATCGGCATCAAATTATAGAACTGAAAAATGAACCCGATCGTCTGGGAGCGCCATTTTGAAAGACGTCCTTCAGAGGCCATTACAAGCTCCTTGTCTCCGACGCGGACAGTCCCGCTTGTGAGACGTTCCAGTCCACCAATCGCATGTAGCAAAGTGGTTTTTCCTGAACCCGAAGGCCCCATGAGCGCCGTAAACGTTCCCTTCGGAGCCGAGAAGTTCAAACCCTCGAAAACAGTCAGCGCGTTGCCGCTTTTGACGTAGTCTTTCTTTGCGTTTGTAACTTCAATGAAGGGCGCGTCTGCCATGATAATTACTCCGTATCAGATCTTTCCAAATTGACTTTGACGGCCATGTTCGGCCGCATGCGGGGGTCGGGCGCGAGAAACGTCAAGCGCACGAGGATGGTTGATTTTTCGCGATTGGCTTCGGGGGCGATCGAAATCACTTTCGCACCTAGGGGGTCGTCTGAATAGGCATCGAGATAGGCTGTTGCCTCAGAGCCGAGGCTGATCTGTCTGATCAAGGTCTCGGGCACATCGATCTCTATTTCGATGGATGTGGGATCAACGATTGTGCAAACGCCCACGCCCGACGATCCATTCGCTGACATGGGCGATACTGTTTCTCCGATTTCAACATCACAACTGGTCACCACCCCCGAAAATGGGGCTGTGATTGTGTGTTTGCCTAAAAAGACCTGCGCGCGCGATGCTTCCTGAAGGACCATCTGGTGCTCCGCTTCGGACCGCCTTTTTTGAGCTGCCAAAGACAAAACGCGCGCCTTCGCTTTGTCAAAATCGGACGCTGTCACACCGCCATCGTCGACGAGAACGCTGATCCTTTCGAGAAACGCTTTGGCCTCATTGAGATCTGCCTCAATGGCTTCGATCGTGCGCTCAGCTGCTTCGGCCCGCGACCGGGCAATATTCAAATCTGCCTCAGCAAGCGATCCGTCGAGCCGCGCAATGATATCGCCTGCTTCAACGCTTGATCCCGCGTCGACTAAGAGTTCAGCGACGGTGGCTGTTACCTCAGCACTAACGAGCGATTCCCGTCTTGCCACGAGATACCCAGCCACAAGCCATTCAGCAGTAGGTGCAATAGCGGGCAATGCTGCAGGCGGTTTGCTTGTCTCGATGATAGGTTCGAGATTGGATTGGGTAGTCGATGTGTCCGTTGGCGCCCGGTCGCTGACAGCAACATACAAAGTGCCGATCAGCGCGAGGGCGACCAGAAAAATAAATGCAAAGAGAAAGACACGGCGCTTCGGCCGCGACTCTTGCGTGCGATCGATCTCTAGGGATCTAAGTCGGGTGGCGACGTCGCTTTCGTCGGTTCCATCACTGTTTTGAACTACAGACGGCTTCATGCTCTTTGAGAAAATGATTGGTGTTTTGCATTAGATCATAATGCGCAGGCCCACTGCGAATAGCGAAAATGACCGGCAACCCCGGGTTCAGGCCTGTGTTTTTCATGAACGGGTCATTCATGACGCACGAGGACCGCATGTCACGAGTGAAGTGGTGATTGGACGCATTTTCATGAGTGCGTCATTCATTAAGACGTGCGAATGAGAAGCATTAATGCTAATAAGGATCGAATGATAAATCCGGCGTGGGGACAATGGTGTGCTTGCCGCAACAGGGTCACGACATACCCAAGGAAAGAGTAATATGCATGTTCAAACGCTCAACGGAGTGCTTCGCCCGCCAAGTCTGAAATTTGATCCGCGCGGAATCATCTTTTTCATCGTCCTGCCGCTGGCACTTGCCGCAATGACGGTGACGACCACGGGGTATAGCGACAGACTTGGATATGCTGGCGCGTTTCTGTTCGTAGGCCTCTTGTCCGTCATACCGTGGTGGATCGGCGAAGGTTCAACGCGCGCCACATGGTTTGCCCTAAGACGCTACCGTCCGCCTTTATGGCTGTTGTGCACACTGGGCATTCTTCTATCATGCGTCTTTGTCGGTCCGTATGTCTCTTTCATTACGGCCATGTTTCCCGACCCAGCTTCAGGGGCGGCCCCCGCTCAAGGGCAGACAACGAGTGGGCAGAGCGTACTGGTCGAAAGCCTGATCCAGATCGCTAGGGCAATGTTCTTTTGGATTGGCGCCAATTACCTTTTTGACCGCTTTCTCAACTATCCGCGTTTTCGCTATGCTGAAGAAAAGAGTGCGGCAACCTCTATCGGCACTCGGTCAAGCCCTAACGATCCGGCAAATGCTCTTCTTCTGAAACTAACAAAATTCAATGACCTTACCTCCGTACTTATTGTTAAGGCCGAGGAGCACTATGTCCGTGTATTTGGCGAAGACGATGAAGAGATGATTTCGCATCGCTTTGGCGCGGCGCTGAAGGACTTGGAAACCGAAGACGGCTTCCAGGTCCACAGGTCTTACTGGGTGCGCCGGGAGGCCGTGCGGAGATGGGTTGAAGACGGTTCCAAATTAAGCCTTGAAATGAGCAATCGCGTCTTGGTGCCTGTGAGCGGGCCATATCAAGCAGTCGTACGCCAACTGTTCAAAGGCTCAGTTTAGTCAACGCGACGGGCCAGAACCTAAAAGGTGTAATTCAAAAACAATCCGCCAGTGAACTGGTTTTCGGATCCACGTTCTTGAACAAGCGAGCTATCGGCAATATCGCCAAGCAGTCGATCATAGTCGGCGAAAATCGCGACGGAAATTTTGTCCGTAAGCGGTCTGAAAAAATTGACGCCCACGCCTACGGAATTGATGCCGCCGTCAGCGTCAAAGGTCGACAGACCGGAGGCGAGAGACTGTTCCGCATTCACATCAAAAAAAGCACTATTGAAGCTGCTGTCACCGAAAGAGATAGAAGGGCCGATCGATACAAAGGCTTGCCTAGCCCCAAGATCAAATGAATGATTGTAAGTCACATCGGCTTCACCGATGAAGCCGTCATGTCCGCCAATGCCTTGCCGGGCTTCCACTCTCGCCGTAAATGAACTGAGAGAATATTCGACGAAGCCACCAAGCTCCGGCGTACCGTCGACATCGCCAAGGCCGACTAAGTCCGTATTATCCGTATTGGTAATAGCTAATGGGTTTGACCCATCTTCATCACGTCCAAATTGGAACCGAAAAACCGGTCCCAAACGCAGATTATCTGTCCTGACCACGGCATATTCCGCACCGTCAAAACCCAATATCAGTCTGTTATCGTACTCAATTCGGAGATTAGGAAAGATCGATAACTGAATGTCATCGTCGCCTAGATAGGTTGGGGTTGCAAAGACGCCGGTCCCCACCGTGAATGTCCACTTGCTGTCCGTGTCGTCATTCTGGGCATACGCCTCAATAGGCAATATCGACAATGCGCCCAATATCAAAACCGGTGATAGTACTTGCTTCATAATGTTGGCCTCATCGCACATTTGGTGGCGAGCCCTCCCGCCACTGAAAAAACTGCGAATGCGCCGTTACGACCGCTTCCGCGAGCAAGCATCAGCTACTTTGCGGCCATTTCCGACATGTGTCGGCGAGGTAAAGTTATGTAAAGCCAAACCAGTCCTGTGAACGGGTGTCTGAGGCTTCACAGAACTTAACGAACGGGAAAAATCCAGCTTACATGTAGGTCCTATCACCTTGCGAAACACCGAGGACCGCTGAACCAACGACAAGGTTCGTCTAAGCGAAGTCTTTGGTCCAACTTCGACGAAGGAATTTCTCGCAATGGTAAGCTGGATGGATAGTCTCTTTGTGCGCATTGGTCTCGATAAGAATGAACTGCGCGACGTCAAACACAGAAAATATATGTATGGCTGTATGATTTTGTCGTTTGTAATTGACGTTTTCTTCTTCTTCAAATTCGCAATAGCGCTGCTCTGAGCGCCCGCCTCACTGCGATACTTTACATAAATTTACAATACAGAGACCTCGTCGCAACACGATTGCGCTACGAGACGTTGGAGCATTTTTCCGCTACTATCAGATGATTGTGCGGATCACCTTGTAGCGGAACATGTAAGGAATGGCAGATACAATTCTCGTTATCGACGATGATGAACGTCTTGCAGAAATGCTCGACGATTATCTCAACTCGGCGGGATATCTGGTAACCACCGTTGGTACGGGTTCTGAGGGTTTGTTGAAATTTAAAGAGAATCCGTATGCAGCGGTTGTGTTGGATTTGATGCTTCCTGATGCAGACGGACTTGAGTTATGCAAGCGCCTGCGTAGGCACTCCGATGTTCCAATCTTGATGCTTACCGCCAAAGGCGACCCAATGGATCGGATCGTTGGGCTCGAAATCGGGGCTGACGATTATCTGCCCAAACCCTTCGAACCGCGCGAATTGCTCGCACGTATAAAAGCTATTCTTAGGCGCGGTCATTCAGGCCGAGAGGCTTCAATTGTCAGATTCGGTCGACTCGAAATCGATCGTGACGCCCTGGAGGCGCGCTTAGACGGTGCGCGTTGCGACCTAACGAGTTATCAATTCCAATTGCTTGATGTTCTATCCAAGGGAGCCGGCCGCGTGCTGACGCGTGACTTCATTATGAACCAGCTTCAAGGCAACGATCTTGAGGCGTTTGATCGATCTATAGACGTGCACGTGTCGCGCATTCGCGCGGAAATCGAAGACAATCCCAAGCAGCCGAAACGTGTCATCACCGTCCGAGGCGTCGGCTATGTTTTTGCCAAGGCGCAGGCTTAACGTATATGCATCGCCATCTCTATGTCCGCATCATAGCCCTCATCGTCGGAAGCCTCTTGGCATTCTCTGTTCTGGCTTATCTTTTGTGGAGCATACTTGGCTTCGATCGGTATGAAGAAGAGTTTCAGTATAGAACGGCCGCAATGATTGAGGCGCTCGCTCCTGAGGCCACTACCACACCTGAAAATAACAAAGCTGCACTTAAATCTCTGGCGAATATTCTAGATGCTGAAATTACATTTTATGACGCAGATCAACAGTTACTCGGTGCGTCAGGCATACCTGCTGAGCTTGATTTGTCACCTACGGACGCTGGTGTGTGGGTTAGCAATCTCGGCCAAACAAAGTGGGCGACATTGCTCAAGGATGGGCGTTTCATTGTCCTGGTTCTCGATCGTCCACCTGTCCCTGATTTGGCCATCAGCTTCGCGGTCTTCCTTTTCCTTTTGAGTGCCTTGGTAAGTGCGTTGATGTACCCGCTGGTCCGTAGCGTGACCGCTCGGCTCGAGCGGCTCCAAAAGAGCGTAGAGGAGATCGGCGATGGCGCGCTCGGCGCACGTGTCAACCTTGAGGGAAAAGATGAAGTCGCTTCTGTGGCGCGCAGCTTTAACGCAACGGCCGAGCGCATCGAACGCTTGGTGCAGTCGCAGAAACTGCTGCTCGCCCATGCGTCACATGAATTGAGAACGCCGCTCGCGCGCATTCGAATGGGTATAGAGTTCCTTCAAAATAAAGATGATCCAGCTCGAAGAGAGGCTCTTCAACGCGATATAGAAGAGTTAAATGCACTCATCGAAGAACTACTCACACTGTCGCGCCTCGACGCACCGAGCAGTGATAACGACCTTGAAGATGTTGATTTGCTCGCACTGGCAGCGATCGAATGCGCAAACTACAAGGGTTGCACATTGAGCGGTGAGCGCCTGCCGACGGTCAGGGCAAACGGTCGGCTGCTTCAACATCTGATCAGAAATTTGCTAGATAACGCGAAACACCATGGCGCAACCCCCATTACGGTAGATCTCGCATCCAGCGGCAACTCGGTATCGCTCAGCGTAACCGATGCCGGACCCGGTATTCCAGACGAATTGAAAGAGCACGTCTTCGAACCCTTCCGTCGCGGTCCGGATCGACAGAACGTGCCAGGTTACGGGCTCGGCCTAACCTTGGTGAAGCGGATAGTAGCGTCTCTCAAGGGCGAGATAAGGATTCAAAACAGTCCGCAGTCGCGAGTAAGCATCGAACTGCCTTGCTCGACCCAGTAAAGTTGTTGGTCGTATGGATGCCCTTCGTCTTTACAGAACTTTACACTCCCTACACGCCTCAGAAACACGAACCTTATAGCTCCTTGAACGGTGACCGTCATGTGAAGGAGCTTTATCCGTGCAAGCCATACTAAATATTCGATTATTCGGCGTCCCTATTATTGCAACCGCCATCGGTAGCTTCATTCTACTATCCACAATGTTCATGTGGTACGGGGGCTTTTTCGTCGATCGATTTCAGCCTTTGATGGGTATTGTGGAAGATGACGTCGACGCAGATAGCCTCGGCATTTGGTATCCGATGGGTTTCGTCTTCTGTACAATTCAGGGGATCGGCATCGCCAACGCTTTGAAGTGGCGCGGTTGGCCCGGGATACTGACTTCGGCGGCGACGGGCGCGCAACTTGGATTATTTCTTGGCGCGATGGTGTTTTCCTACGGACTGACAATTCTCCCGGACCACAACATTGAGCTCTTTCTGATTAACGCCTCCGGCATAATCACCGCGTGGACTTTATGTGCGGTGACGATGAGTTTGCTCCGTCCTAGGGAAGCACACATGCGCCAGATGCAGGAAGAAAAGAGCAATCTTCTGCCTAATACTTAGAATCACAGATCAGGAAGGGAATGTCTTATGACCTACTATTCAGTACTCGCCGTGACACCGACCAATGACGACTGGGTCTCAGACTATATCGGACCCGCAAATAGGCTCGTTGCAAAGCATGGGGGTAAATACCTCGCCCGCACTGCCAATCACGAGCAAATTGAAGGTGAAGAAACGCCAGCTTCGCTTCGGATTATTATTGAATGGCCCTCAAAGGAAGCCGCCTCAGCGTTTATGTCGGACCCCGAATATGCTCCTCATCTGAACGCGCGCACTGCTGGTTCAATTAGCTTCCACTATCTTGTTGAAGCCAGAGACGACCTCAGTTCATCTTGAGCAATTCTCCCGCTACGCACTCAAAGCGTTCGCTAAATTAGATCATTGACCAGACGATTTTAGCGAGTCCCAGCCAAGCCATGTGTCTACGTTCCGGACCTTGAAATTGTGAATTTGCGATACTGGAGCGTTGAATAAATATAGTCAGTAGAGGATTATTTCCATGGCCGGAGAACCAATTCTCATTGCGCGCAACTGTGCCGTGGTCATTCTAGGTGAGGCCAATTCCCATAAGCTGTCTCTTGGTTGCGACGTTTCCGTTTTGCATTCACTCGCCAAAGCAATTGCGGCCCCAGTTATGGATCGGTCCGATACTAATGAGTTTGTCGTAGACGATGCGTTGCGCGCGTCTGTTGCGGAAATGAACCGGCGATCGCTGATCCTCTGCGGCGGGTTGCTGGAAGGGGCGGTGACGCAGGTGGCCTTGTCGTTTCTTCTGGAAGGCTATGACGTCTATGTCTGCGCCGATCAGGTCGTGTGCGGAGATCCCGAACACAAGGCGATGTATCTTGACCGCATCCGCTACTGCGCCGGGCATATCGTCACCGCGCGGCAGATCATTCTCGAACTGCTCTCTCAGGAAAAAGAAGAAGCGGCGCGGGCACCCCTTGAAGCTTTGCTGACAGCTGGCGCCGCCGGCTAAAGCTGGCCGGGCTGTCGTGAACCGAGCCCGCTTGGCGGTCTCGGCCTTACGGCGTCCATCCCTGGCGCGTTTTTAGGTTCTATTGAAAGATCGATGGTCATCGCGTGCCTCGCCGGCTTTTTCAGTGATTTCCCTCGGGCAGTCGGGGGTGGGCGGACGGCGTGTCTGGCCGAGGGCGACGGCCGCGCAAGGGGCCGGGGTTTTTCCGATCTTTTTGTTTTGAGGGCGTCTTACCTGGCGCCACTTGCCCGCCCGTCTATCACCCTCGGCCCGCCCCTCCTTTCCGCCGCCCACCCCCGCCTGCTGGGGAAATTGATGCGGGAGGTGAGAAGGAGGTAAGATATGGCGAGGCAGACAAAACACCGGAGCAAGCGGAGAGACCTCTACCAAGAGGTGACGGATAAAATCATTGCAGAACTCGAAGAAGGGCGCGCGGCATGGGCGCAGCCTTGGGGCGGCGCTTGCGCGGCAGTCGGATTGCCGAAGAACGGGTCCACCGGGCGCGCCTATTCCGGGATCAATATTCTGCTGTTGTGGGGCGCGGCCATCGAAGATGCGCGGTCCTGTCAGACATGGCTGACGTTCAAACAGGCGCTGGCGCTGGGCGGATGCGTGCGCAGGGGCGAGCGCGGGGCGACGGTTGTCTATGCCGACAGGTTCACGCCGAAAGCTGAGCGCGAGAAGGCGCGCCAGACCGGCGAAGACGCGAAACAAGTCGCGTTTCTGAAACGCTACACCGTCTTCAACGCCGACCAGTGCGACGGCCTGCCGGACGGTTTCGCGCGCGATTTGCCTTTGCCGGAGTGTGAAATTGTTCCCCGCGCCGAGGCCTTGATTGAGGCGACCGGCGCAGACTTTCGCATCGGCGGGGACAAGGCGTTCTATGTGCCATCCCGCGACTTCATCCAGGTGCCGCCGCAACCGGCCTTTTTCGATCAGATCAACTATTACCGCACCTGTTTCCATGAACTCGGTCACTGGACCGGCCACGCCTCACGCCTCGACCGCGATCTCAGGACCAATAAGGGAACGAAAGACTATGCCCGCGAGGAACTGATTGCAGAAATGACCAGCGCTTTCCTGTGCGCCGAAAAATCGATCACCCCCACCGTGCGGCATACGGACTATGTCGGCGCTTGGCTCGATGTCCTGCGCGAGGACAATCGCGCGATCTTTCGCGCGGCGTCGCTCGCCTCGAAGGCCGCCGATTTCCTTCTGGCCTTTGAAACGCCGGGCGATACGCCGGACGAGAAAACCATCGAGGACACGGCAGCGATGGAGGTCGCCGCATGAGCGTCCTGCCGCCCTTCCGCATCGGAACATCACGCGTTGCGCCAACGGGTTGTCATCTTTTCTCGTCACCTGCGAGCGTGCCCCATGTCTGTCTCGTCTTCGGCCGTGAACCTGGACGAAACCTCGCGCCTCGAAACCGTCCGCCCCAAGAAATTTTCCCCGCTTGGGGGCAAGCCCCCGCGCTCCTCGCGCAGGAAAATTTCGTGTGGCTCCCGGTGCTGCGCTGACGCTGCGCCCCTGCATTTCATTCCGGGTTCTTAGAGGCGCGAAGCTCCATCCGGGCGGTTTGGCGTCGACGAGGACATGGGGTTCTCGTGACAAGCAAAGAAAGATGAAAACCATGGCGAACGCACTTGGATATGTGACCGAAACCGAAGATGGCTTTGAAGGCGCGCTCGCAATGCTGAGCCTCAACGCCAATATCCGCATCGTGAAGAATGCGGAAAAGACCGCCGACACCCAGCCCGACTTCCGGGTCCTCGCCGGCGAACGGGGCGCCGACATTGGCGGCGGCTGGCTGCGCAAGGCGGCCTCGTCGGGACGGGAATATGTCTCGCTGACCCTCGCCGATCCGGCCATCGGACCGCGCAAGGTCTATGCGAACCTCGCGCCGGTCAAAGAGAAAGACGGCCGTCACGTCATTCTCTGGAACCCGAAAAACTAAGCGCGATTCCAGCGAACATCACCCAACGCCCGGAATACCGAATCCGGGCGTTTTTTTGCCCATTGCAACTCATGATGGCACAAAATTTGAAAGGGAAACCAGTTAATTAGGGCGGCCTTGGGAGGCGCGGCTCTATCGGTTTTTCCGCGCCTTATGTCGTCCACAATCGGGGGCGGCGTCCATGTGGATTGACGGCGAATGGGATGAGGATCGAACGGCATATGACCGTCTTTTGGCGCTTCCCTATACAGGGTGGTCCTGGGAGTATGTGCGCCGAAATCCTTTTCTCAAAGCCGCGCGCCGCCGCGCAGGCGCCGTGCGCGCCTTCAAGGGTCTGCGTCCCGACGGCTCGGTGCTCTTCCGGCTCAATCAGCGCTGCTATGTCGCCGAACGCTTCGGTCTCCACTTTCTGCCGAACCCGGCGCTTTCCGCATTCGATGTCACGCCCTTCTGGTTGCCGGAGGTGATGTCGGCGAGTTTCGACGCCGCCCTGCAGATCGAAACACGCCTTAAAACCGGCGGCCCGCTCCTGCGATGGGACGAAATTCCCGGCGAGAAACATTTTCTTGTGGCGCCCGGACGGCGGGAAAAACTTGTGATCGAAGCGCCCGGCTACGCCGCCCAGCTTGCACTTGAATCCAACGCGCTTCCCGTTCCGCAGGCGGTCTATTTCTCATTGACGCTCGGCGCCGGGCAGCTTGTCGGCAAACATTTGCGCGAAGTCGAAGAGTTCGCGCGGGTCTGTCACGGGGCGACGGGCGGGCATAAACGCCTGCGCGGCCTCTCGCCGGAAAAGCTCCGCGATGCGATCATCGCCCTTGACGGCGAGCTTGCAGGCGTGCCGCGCCGCCGCATCGCGTCGGTAATTTTCGGCGAACATCTCGTCGCCGAAGACTGGGACGGCGGGGTCAATTCCTACAAGCAACGCACCAAACGCCTTGTCGATAAGGGGCTCTCTCTAATGCGTTACGGCTACAAAAAACTGCTGAGATAGACATCGCCACGGGGGTTCGGTTTCAACAATTTTGAAATCGAAGCTGACGAAACGGCCCCGGTTCTTCCAACTTCTTCGCCATGGTTCAGCGAAGAAAGGAAACCGACATGCCAGACGCCAGGACAGCCATCGCACCCGATAATCACGGCGACAATCCCTTCCGCAGCGTCGTCGAAGCCGCCGCTTATCTGCGGCTCACTCGCGCCGCCCTCGACCGCTATCGCTGGTCCGGCGGCGGTCCCAAATACCGCAAACATGGGGGCCGGGTCTTCTATCATATCGATGAGCTCAATGCCTGGTCGGAAAGCCGTCAGTATCGCGACAGCGCCACGCGGGTCAGATGAAACGGGCGATCATTCTCGGCCTCGCCGCCGTCTCGAGCGGATTGATGGCGCTCCCTTCGGTTCTTTCCTCTCATGAGGTTTTGCTCTGGAACCGGACGGTATCGGCACCGAAAGGGCTTTACTGGCGGAGCGACGGGCCCCTCACCCTGAACGGGTGGGCCGTCGTCTCCGGCAAAGCCCCGGCGGCGATCTGGATTGCAGATCACGGATTTCTCGCGCCCGGCTGGCCGGTCATCAAGCGCGTGCGGGGCCTGCCCGGCGATGAAATCTGCCGCGTAAATGAGACAGTTTCGATCAATGGCGAGACGGTCGCGACTGCGCTTGAGACCGATTCCAGCGGTCTCGAATTGCCGTCATGGAGCGGCTGTTTCACACTTGGCGAAGGAGAAGTCTTTTTCCTGAACGATCATCGGCGATCCCTTGATGGGCGGTATTTCGGCGCCACAAAGATCGAAGATGTGCGCGGGAGCGCTCGACTTCTCTTCTCGATCAGCGATTAGCGCGGTTCCAAGTTTCTCCCATGCGATCTAAAGCGTTCCATACGGATCAAAAGCGCCCCCGGAGGGCAAGATTAAAGGTCTGGCGCCAGGCAGCGCCTAACCCATTGTCTGCACATCTTTTTTCTGGCGCCCTTTTGAAGAAGCCTTGGCGCCCTCATATCCGCGAATGCTTGGTGACGACTGGCGTTAAGAGGGCGCCAGCGTATTTCGGCGCGTCATGAGCGAGAATGCGTTCACGCCCAGGGTCGGCCGGATCGGCGACAAGGGCCGCGGCGCCTACAAGCGCTATGGATCGCGCGTGCGGAAGGCGGCGGCGAAACTAACGAAGCCTGCAAGCCGAAAAGGCTTTTCCGGCGCGCGTCTGGCGCGGGGCACAGCCGCCGGCCGCGCCGCCTCATTCCGCGCCCATCCTTTCGCCAAATTCCGGATGCGCCGCGTCATCGTCAAAACTCATATTGCGCGAGCCGGAAAAGGGATCGGACGCGCCGCCTTCCGCGCCCATGTCAATTACATCCAGCGTGACGGCGTTTCGAAGGACGCGCCGGACGCCGATAACCAACACGGTGTGTTGTACGACAAAACATCGGACAGCATCGACGATGAGGGGTTCCTCTCGCGATCTGAAGACGATCGCCATCAGTTCCGCGTGATCCTATCGCCCGAAGACGGCGCCGAACTTGGCGATCTCAAAGAGACGACGCGAGCCTTCATGGCGCAGATGGAGAAGGACCTGGGGACAAGCCTCGATTGGGTCGCCGTCGATCACTGGAACACCGGCCATCCGCACACGCATATTGTCATTCGCGGCAAGGACCGCTTCGACGACGATCTCGTCATCGCGCGAGAATATCTGACAAAAGGAATGCGCCATATGGCGTCGGAGTTGGTCACAGAACGGCTCGGCCCGCGCCGCGATCTCGAAATCGCCCGCGCGAAGGCGAGCGAGGTGACGAAAGATCGGTTCACCGCCATCGACCGGATGATCAAAGAAAAAGCGGTCGACTCGATCATCCATGTTGCGCCCGCGCGCCACGGCCACGACCAGTTTGAACGCACGTTGACCTTACGGCGGCTCAAACATCTCGAAGGATTGCGGCTTGCCGAGCCTGTCGGCGATCTCTCCTGGCGCCTTGCAAACGACTGGAACGGCACGCTTAGCGAACTGGAAAAGCGCGGCGATATCATCCGCTCGCTCTCCATGGCAGCGGGCGAGGACTATCGCGGCCCGCTTGCGATCTTCGAATACGCCTCTCCGGAACAAAGACCCATCATTGGCCGCGTTGTCAGCGACGGCGCGCAAGACGAATTGCGCGATACAAGGTTCCTCGTCGTGGACGGCGTTGACGGCAAACGCTGGCACGTGGCGCTCGGCGCTCATGAGCCGGGCGCTTTGCCGCCTGCTGGCGCGATCATCGAGGCGGTGCCGCAGGCGCGGTTCCCGCGCGCGTCTGACAAAACGATTGCGCAGATCGCGGCGGTCCATCGCGGGCGTTATTCGGAAGCCATTCACGCAGCTGACGATCCGGCGTCGAGTGCGGGTTATCGCGAAGCCCATAAACGCCGCCTCGAAGCCTTGCGCCGCGCGGGCGTTGTCGAACGATTGGCGGATGGAAATTTCGTCATCCCGAAAAACTATCTCGAACGCGCTGCAGCTTTTGAAGCCCAACGCACCGGCGGCGCCAACGTCACCGTGAAATCATGGGTTTCGCTCGATGCGCAGATCGAGGCGCGGGCGTCGGTCTGGCTCGATGATGCGGAAGGGGAGAGGACGACCCGCGAAGGGTTCGGCGCCGAGGTAAAAACCGCCGTGCAAAAACGGGCGGCGTTTCTGAAACGCGAGGGGATCGATCCGGCCGATCCAAAGCTTAAGTCGAGCGCGCTTGCCGTGGAGGCGGCGAACCTCTCCGGCGCGACCGGTATGACCTATGCCCCGGCGATGGAAGGCGTCTCTTTCTCAGGTTCCTATCAGCGCCCGGTCGATCTCGCACAGGGACGGTTTGCGCTGATCGCCAAGTCGAAAGAGTTCATGCTTGTGCCGTGGCGGCCCGCCATGGAGCGCCAGCGCGGTCGGTCCATAACGGTGAAAATCAGAGGGAGTGGGATTGAATGGACCGTTGGGGCGAAGCGTGGATTAGCTAGATGACGTTGTAGCGAATGTTCGCCATTCTGAACTGGAGGGTTACGCGATAGCATGATGCGGTAAGCGCACCGTAGAGTTCACAGTTTAACTTCAATCCTGTGTCGATAATGGTCCCTATTTCGATGAATTGGTAACGAACCACCCAACGTCGAGAGTTCGGCGCGAAGGCCGCCGCTATGCCAAGTGTAACAAATTGCCGCCTAAATGTCGAAACGCACGTTGACGGCAAGAAAGGACTAGAATTTGCAAATCGCCAGCCTGCCGATGCAGAGCGTCAAACATCAACTCGATCCGATCATCATCTGTAAATACTAGAGCGTCGTCGAGAATGATGGGAGCGCTCTGTCCTTGCTTGGCGAGCATCCTCGCGAAGGCGAGACGAACCAGTAGTGAGATTTGTTCTTTGGTGCCGCCGGAAAGGATATCGATTGGTTCTTCCTGGCCATTCCGAATTAGCGACGATGGCAATAGCGTTTGGTCACCCCAGGACAGATCCGCATCCGGCCAAAGCAGCTGAAGGAGCGGCTTTAGTTCGTTGGCGACGGGTTCGAAATATCGGTCACGGGCCTCACTGCGGGCGTCTTCCAAGACTGATTGCAGCTTTTGAAGAACGGCGACTTCCTTTTCGATTCCTGCAAGCTTAGCCTCCGCTAGCTCAAGTTGCTGTTTCGTTTCCGCCAGACGTTCCTCAACGGCTTCGTCCGCGGTTCGAGAAATATTCGCCTCCAGCGCCGCGAGCGCCGGCTTTAGGCGGGCAATCTCTGCCCTGGCGGCATCCTCGATAGATTGAACGCGTTTAAGCGTTGCTTCGGCAGCGCGAACATCCGGCGCGAGTTTCGATTTTTCTGAGTGAAGCGCTTCAGCGGCTTCAAGCGCAGTTACAGCGCGAGCTAGCTCACCCTCAAGCCGCGCTTCGTCTGTATCGCTATGCTGCGCCAATGCGGTTATCGCTCTTGCTTCACGGGTTTGCGCGGCCTCAAGCGCTGCATCAAGCTTTGACGATTCTGAGCGCGCGTCAGAGAAACGTTCTGTCTCGACAGTGCGGGCCGTGTCTGCCGTTAACCGATCTTCTTCCGCTTTAGCAAAGTGTGTCTCTGCGTCTTCCAAGGTCGGAACGTCTGCGTCGGCGGCATCGAGTTCGGGAATTGCGGTGAGTTTTTTGCGCAGATCTTCGACACCGTTTGGGGCAAGGGACTCAAAAGTCGCTTTAGCCGCCAGTCGGCGTTGTTCTGCAGCATCCCGCTGAAATGCAGCATCGCGCGCCTCGTCTATTGTAGTGCAGTTATAACGCTCAAGTTCATCAATCAGCGCACTTTCAGCAGTCTCAACAGAGTCGTCTTTATCATCGCCAATCCCGGTATGGATACTTAGTGTTCCGATCTTTTCAATAACGAGATCAGTATTCCCCGTAATTGACACTGGCACGGCGTCCGGAAGCTCCTGATCGTTCCGCTTGATTCCCCCTTGCCCACCCTCGGTATAATTCATGAGCACACTTGCCGACTTACTTTTGTGGATTGCTTGCATCGTTTTTAGCGTCGCTGCGAGTTCTTCCAACTCGCGCATGGATTTAGAATCAGGGCCTTGTGCGGCTTCCGCAGCAGCGGATTCCACGTCGATGCGCGCAGCCTCCGCCTTTTCGATGCGTTCCTTTAGTTCTTTACGCCTTTCGGCACCGTCTAGCGCTGCCTGGCGACGCTGAGAAGCACGAAGCGCTTCTTGCGCGGATTGATACTCTTTATGCGCCTCATCGAATTCCCGTTGAGCTTTCGAATGAGAATCCTCGGCAGCCTTCAGCGCCAACCGGGCAGCTTCGGCGTTTTCCGCGGCGGACTGATGTGCCTCCGCGGAAGCATCACGTTCATTTAAGTCTCTTCGCAAACCCTCGAGGCGAGATTTAACATTTGTGACCGAAAGCCGCGCCGCATCAACTTTGCGTGCTTCTGATTCGACGGCGTCGGCATGACGCTGTGCGGCTTGCAGTTCTGCTGTAGCGTCCGCCACACGTTTCTTCCGCGCAGCGCTTGCCTCGGGGTTCTCGAGTTCCTCAAGCTCGCGACGCTTTCGCTTGCGTTCGTCCAATTGGTCGCGAAGCTGAGCAACCTGACCGGCCAATTCAGTGTGTTGCAAACGGAGTGATTCAAGATGTTGTTCGGCGTCTTTCCAGGGCCCGCCAGTTTTCGGTCGACCGCCGGCGGTCGCAAAATCGCTCAGCTCTTCTTTGCAGCGTGACAGCGCCAAATCCATGCGCCTTCCACCCGTCATCGCTTCAACTTCTCCGGTGACAGAGGAAAGCAGATCACGCCTGGCCTCAAGTGCGGCTTCTTTTTCTTTCTTCGATCCTTCCGATAAAGTGGTCAGCCCTTGCCGGACCCACAAAAGCCCCGATGGTCCGCCGTCTCCCCCACCCAAAAGCCGACCAATCCATGACTCAGCTTCGTCAGCTTGAGCAATCAATCGTCCGTCCTGCTCGATCTTGGCGGCAGGCTTTGACATCCATCTTTTTGTAATGACGAAGAGACCGTCGTCCGTCTCGACTTCGACGACGACTTCTGGCGCACCGCCAGCATGCGGGCGAAGCGCCTTAACGTCTTTATCGCTCGAGGTGTGAGCTTTGAAGAAGACCGCTTGTAATGCATCGAACAGAGTCGATTTTCCGAACTCATTCGGCTCGCACAAAACGTTCAATCCGTCGCTCAATCCTTCTATACGAGCCGTATCCGTGAAGCGCCGAACATTGGTGAGCGTGATAGATCGTATCCGCATTATTCCGCCTCCTTAATGTACGCGTAGAGGCGCGATAGCGCTCCGGCAGACACCGACCGCTCATCTGTAGAGAGTGTTTCAGATTCAGCGTCATCTTTCAGACGATTAGCGGCCAGTCGAAGGGCGCCTGCTTTGTCGATTTCGTCGATGTCAGCTTCGTCATACGTCGTGCCGAGATCATCTAAGTTAAGGTCCATGAAGCCGAAATCCGGCCCGAGCCGCACCGACGCCTGGCGCAACTCCGCCTGTTGCGCGAGACTGGACCATCCAGTTGCCTTGACACGCATCAAGATGTTTCGACGGTTATCTTCAGGAAGGATATCTTCCAACGCTTCCACTACGTTGGTTTCCGACAACAGCGGGAGTTCGGCCTTGGCCCATAAAAACTCACCGATTTCGATTTCATCGATTTCGGGTTCCGCACCAGGGGCGGCGATTGATACGGCGAGGCAAACACCTCGCTTGCCGTGTTTAAAGCGATCCTGTTCGGGGCTGCCGCTGTAATGTGTTCGGGGGCTGACTGCGATACGGCCATGCCAATCGCCGAGCGCTAGATAATCCAGCCCTGCGCTTTGGTCTCTGTCGGGTGGAATGTGGGCACCACTGTCAGTGAAATCGACGACGCCCGCATGCGCAAGCCCAATTCGCAAATCACCATCGCTGGTCGGCATTGAGGCAAGCTCAGCGGTTGGATCCCGCCCCGATGAACGAAAGGCGATAGGGCACGGCAAGAGCTGGACACCCGCACTCAACTCGATCGGTGCGTTATCCGTAATAAGTCGGACGTTTTGCGGGGCGTCTCGCAGAACCCTTTCCCACAGAGGTTCTGCATCTCGGAGGTTGTCATGATTGCCCGGTATGATCCACCAGTAGACATCGGTGCGGTCTGCCATAGCCGTCAGGGCTTGCTGAACCACTGATGCAGACGGCGTCGCCGTGTCGAATGTATCTCCAGCGAGCAGGATATGGTTCGCGTCTCGCTCGCGCGCGACCTTCGCCAATCGCGATATGGAGGCGTGTCGAGCCTCCATTAGCCGTCCACGGATGTTTCCGTCTGGTGGTTGGGGAATGTTTGAAAACCGACGTCCCAGGTGCAGGTCGGATGAATGTATAAACTTAAATGACATCGCAATCTCAAATCTCGCCTTGCGGGGTTTCGAATAATATGGCCGACGGATTGAATTTGAACGCAGATTTCACCGCCGTGGCTATCACTATACTATAAATTGAATAGTCGCGGCTTAGACACCCTTCCTTGGCCTGCTTTATTCTTTGCACCATTGGACCTTACCCTGCCGAACCCAGAAATGGCTTTTACATCCCACTTTCCTCCAGACAGAAGGATGCAAAGTTGGCGCTTTCGGAGCACCACTTGTGAGTTCCCAATGTGGTTTTACTTCCGGTAAAAGCGCGAGCTCAATGCGCTCGCCGCATCCGCAAGGGCAGATGAATGCAGCAGCCCAAAGTTCTTCACCTTCTCGTGCGACCACTAGCTGACCACGCTTTAGGTTATGCGGAGGTTCATCTCCCTCATGCCATTTCAGAATAAGGTCTGGACGCTTCCGAAAGATGAAGCGCCATAGTTTCTTCAGCCAATTCATGCCGCGTGCCTTTCATCATCCGCGCTTGACAACAATCCGAGAAGCGGGCGTTTCAGGCCTTGGCCGAAAGTCGCCACGCGGGCGCGACCGGCGTTAGTCTCGTCGCTTTCAAACTCTTCCTCGCCTGACGCCAAGGAGAAATGACAACGCGCATAATTTTCGTTTGCGTCATGACGGAACCCATAAAGTCGCGCGAGCCATTCATTTACGCCCGCGCTCGCCGCGCGCATGTTCAGTGAAATAACTGACGGCGCTTCGTCGGGAACGCCTTTCAGATAGCCTTCCGCGACCTGCCGCGCATAGGCGTCGGGATCGTTGCGGCGAATATACTCCGCGGTAAGGCCCGCGCCGGTGATTTCACCTCGATCCCAGAGTGTCGAGCCACCCGGAAACACATAATCGATCCGGCCGCAGACATCCGCGACGGAGACTTTACCTTCCAGCGTTCTTGTCGGGATGACGACGCCGATGTCGATCATCGGACAGATGAAAGTCTGGACTGCGAGGTCGCAGTGATAGCGTCCTTCCATGGAATCGACGCATGAAAAGAGAATGTCAGATCCGCTTAAGGCGATGAGTGCTTTCGCATAGGAGACCGGTGTTTCGAAGGTTTCGATATCCACGCCCGGATGATGGGCTTTGATGGCGTCGCGCAATACGTGGGTTTTGAATCGGCCAATGTCCTTCGGGGTCGCATAGAGAATTCGGTTGAGGTTCTTTTCCTCGACACGATCAAAATCGATCAGCACAAGACGCCCGACGCCCAGCCGCCCAAGAAGTTCGGCGACGATTGATCCTGTGCCGGAAATTCCGACGACGCACGCCGTTTTGGTCGCGAGGTCCGCCGTCATTGCTGCGGAAAAGGCAAGCGGTCTCTCATCAAGTTGTTTGCCGAGATCGCGGATGTCGTGACCAACCGCCGTAAGCTGGAGGATGTCGGTCGGGGTCATGGTTTGCGCATAAAGACGCGCCTTGATGCGGCCATCCGGCACCATCACCGCAGAGCCGATCGGCGCAACCGGATTGCGTGCGCCCGTCTGTAGGCAGGGCATGGTCAGTGCATCGCTTGCATCGTCAATCGAGGAAAAATCGAAATATCCTCCGGGATGGGAATGGATCAGGATGACCCCGCCATCAATCGCATCCATCTCTGCTATCGCTTGGTCAAGGTAATCGCCTGGCCAAGTCAAGCGGGTCGCGGTGCGCACGGAACAATCGTCATAGGGCACTTCAATGACGGAGCGGACGCAAAGACGATCACGCGCGGCGCTGGTTATGCCGCAGATCAAGATCGCCGCTGCTTCCTTGCCGTCGCCGGGAAAGAGGTGACGAAATAGGCGCGCATAATCCGCCTCTGAAATGACAAGTCTCGTCATCTGTTACGCTCCGACTTCTCGCGCGATCGCCTCATCGATGATCGCAATATGCGTAATCAGATTGTCGACTGACGGATTCCATGTCGTCGCGCCATGACGATGACGTGACCAGCGCTGGAATGAGACGCCGCAAATGTCTTGTTTGACCTGTGTCTGCGGGATTTCCCGTCCCGACGCGAGCTGGAGATGCGGCGCGCAGAAAAACATATCAAGCGCTGCGGCCGGATAGGTCGGCGGGATGAGAACGGCAATATCCGTATTTTTCTGTCGGTAGCCATCGGGGAGAGTGTAGTTGCGGATGATAAACCATCGCTGTACGCCGTCGATGACGGTTTCCCATTGCTCGCCGCGCTCCTGCAGATAGGTCTCGTCTTCGTCGCGAAGCCGGAAGGCTTGGTGAAGCCCCGACGGGGCTTCACCATTATTGACGTGATCCGGCCGGAGCCAGAGCTTTTCGATGCCCTCGCGGGACAGGTCGATCGTGTCAGTCAGTTTGACCGCTTCACGCGGCAGTCCGACGAATTTTAGCGCCGCCGTCCAGCCGCTGTCCGGATCGATGCCGGCTTTCACAAGGGCGTCGCGCACGACAACCAGAGGGCTGTCGAACGACAGAAGGACGCCTTGCACGAGGAGCTTCCACGACCGCTTCCGCGTGAAGATCCGCTCTAAACCGGGGTCATCGAGATTGACGATATCGTCCGGCGTCAGGATGCGATCTTTTTCACCGCTGCGCGTCAGCACGAGGTTTTTGTTTTGAGGCGTGCGGAAGATCAGCCTCAAGATCGGTTCCGCGACCTTCGGGGCACCCCAGGGAAAACGCTGATCATTGTAGGCCGCGTGCCAAACTCTATCCGTCCTGAACGCGAAGAAGCGTTCAGCGCGGCGATCGCTGATGTCAATCACTTCGTCCGACTCGATCTGGGAAACACCGTCCTTGTCGAGAAGCAACAGAACGAATTCGTTCACGGGGTGCCGATCAAAGGCGGCAAGTACCTGCGCGCCAGTCGGCGTCGCATCGTCGATCCGACGTTTTTCGTCGAACCCGTCGCCGTCCCAGAGGCGCACGCGATAGAACTCCGCAATAGGGAGCGGTTTATTGGCGTCTGAGCACGCCCAATTCTCGATATCAATTTCAACTGACATTGTGCATCTCCATGACGATGGGCGTGATTGCCTCAAGCACATGACCGCAATAGCTTTTGATTCCCACGATGTCAATCTTGCTCACAATTAATATGTGATCATGGTGCACAATTTTGTCAGTCAATGCTGCGTTTGGATTGTGCGTTTGCTTGACATTATCTGCCCGAAAAACGATAACGCCGTGATGGATACATCAATCTTCAACGAAAAAATCGGCGAAAAAATACGTGATTTGCGAAAAGCGAAGGGCTTTACGCAAGAGGACTTTGCCGCTCTCACCGGCTTCTCCCGCGGCACAATTGCCAACATGGAAACGGGCCGACAAACTGCTTCGGGACATCAGCTATATCACCTGGCCACAGTGTTAGGCGTCGTATCGATGGACGAGATTTTTCCGCGCCTTCCTCTGGACGATGATGATGAAGATGGTGAACTTCGCATCCACCGCAGTCCGGAACTCAGCGATGCTCAGCTCGCGCAGATTCAAGCAGTCGCGCGCAGCGTGCGTTAGGTCGTTTTCATGGCGAGAAAGAAATCCCTAACGCGCGAAGAATGCGAAAAGGCGGCACGTCACGTATTGGATCGTGAAGGTATCGATCGATGGCCAGTGAAAGTCGATCGTATTGCCAAACGCGCTGGCATCAAGATTCAGTATTCGGCGCTCGACGACGAGTTGTCTGGCATGGCATTTTACAAAGACAATGTAGCGGTCATAGGCGTGAATGCTCGTCATCACGTTCGCCGACAACGCTTTACTATTGCTCATGAAATCGGCCATTTTGAACTGCATGACGAGGTTTTACGCAAAGGCATGCACGTAGACAAAGTTATCACAATGCTTAATCGCGATCCAACATCCGGGTCGGGCACGATCAGCATAGAGATTGAAGCAAATCAGTTTGCTGCTGAATTACTGATGCCGAAAGCGCTTGTTCTTCAATACATGGAACTCGAAGGACTGGACTATGGCTGCGTTCCTGATGACGAAGCGATGGAGGCAATGGCTCGCGCATTCAATGTGAGTACGACTGCCATGACCTATCGAATCGCCAAGATCTTCTGAGGTGTCGTCTCCATGGCTTTCGTTTTCTATGACACTGAAACGACCGGTACCGAAACACTTCATGATCAGATACTCCAGTTTGCGGCAATCCTAACAGATGATGATTTGAACGAAGTGGAGCGGTTTGAAGTCAGATCGCGCCTGCAGCCACACATTGTTGCGAGTCCTGGTGCGATGAATGTAACTGGCGTTACCGCTGATCAACTCGATGATCCAAGTTACCCAAGCCAATTTGAAATGGCGTGTCAGATCCATCAGAAGTTAAGCGATTGGGAGCCAGCTCAATTTATCGGGCACAATTCGATCCAATTCGACGAAGTGTTGTTACGTTCTTTGTTCTACAAGTCACTGCTTCCAGTCTACCTCACGAACACCAACGGCAATAGTCGACTGGACACCCTCAAGATGCTGCAATCAGTCTCAATCTACGAGCCGGATAGTATAGTCTTTCCTGAAAATTTGAGAGGACAGCCAAGTTACAAACTCGATCAGTTGGCACCTGCCAATGGTTTCAATCACGCGAACGCCCACGAGGCGATGTCGGATGTTGAAGCAACCATCTTCATGTGCCGAAAAGTACGAGATTTAGCGCCAGACACATGGTCGCGCTTTATGCGTTTTTCCAACAAGGGAACTGTTCTCGATTTCTGCGAAATGGAAGAGTTGTTCGGGCTGACTGAGTTTTACTTTGGTAAGCCGTATACGTTTTTGCTCCACAAAATCGGCGTCAATCCAGACAACCAAAATGAAGTCATTGCGGTGGACCTTCAGTATTCTACCGGTGACTTCGACGGAAAGTCCAACAACGAAATCGCCGGGTTGATAAAATCCAATCCAAAACCAATACGAAGGCTGCGCGCAAATGCGCTCCCAGGTTTGATTGATCCGGAAGATGCTCACCCTCATTCGCGTCTCGCCGATCTGTCGCTTGACCAGGTCGAATCTCGAGCTGAAAATTTCGATCAGTCCCCAGAATTGAAAGAACGACTACTCGAAATATTTGTCGGCACGCTGCCTGAGTACGAGCCTGCTCGTCATGTCGAAGAGCAAATGTACGAGGACTTTCTTTCACCAGCGGATGAAGAGAGGCTTCGCGATTTTCATGACGCCGATTGGGCCGAGCGCTATGATATTATTTGTCAGGTTAGCGACGCTCGTTATCGCAGACTTGGTGAGTTTCTTATTTTTACAGAAGCTCCGCAGCATTTAAACGATGCGCGACAGGCAGTGTGGACACAGCTCGTGGAAGATAGGCTAATGGGGCGAGGAGAGCCATGCAAGGCTTTGACCTTGCCGAAAGCGATTGAACAAGCGAACGACCTTATCGCAAATGCCACAGCCGAGAATAAAGAATTTCTCTCAAAACACCGCGACCGTCTTGCCGCCCAACTTGATCGGCACGCAGTAAATACCGACGAGATATAGTGCTGATACAGATCTGACCTTTCTGCAAGAATTGGGTTTCGAAATCTAGCCGGCTGTTCTTTTTGCGCTTTTGAACGCGTTGCAACCTGTTTCGTGAAGAAACGTAGAACAATACTGAAATTCCCGTTCTGGCTTTCGCGTCTGCCATGCCGTTTGATCAGACGATGGATTCAACCGTTTGATTGAGGAGGGGCATTTACGTGACCCCGACCAAACTGCTCATTGGACAGATCATCATCGTATTCGCCGTGATTGGGCTGACAGTCTGGTTCGCAACCCAGTGGACGGCGGCGGCCCTCGGCTTTCATCCCCGCCTGGGGCGGGCCTGGTTCCATTTGTTCGACTACCCGATCTACAAGCCGTGGCGTCTTTTTCAGTGGTGGTACGCCTTTGAGGCTTATGCGCCCGATATTTTTAACCGCGCTGGGCTGATCGCCGGCGGCGGCGGCTTTCTCGGCGCCTTTGCGGCCATCGCCGGTTCGATCTGGCGGGCGCGATCACAAAAGCATGTCACCACCTATGGCTCGGCGCGCTGGGCCGAATGTCAAGACATCGAACGCTGCGGCCTCCTGGGCGATGAGGGCGTGTTTCTCGGCAAATGGAAAAACAAATACCTGCGCCATTGCGGGCCAGAGCATGTGATGGCGTTTGCGCCGACCCGGTCCGGCAAAGGCGTGGGCCTTGTGGTGCCGACACTGCTCACCTGGATCGGCAGTGCCGTCATTCACGACATCAAGGGTGAGAACTGGACCCTGACCAGCGGTTGGCGTTCAACTTTCTCTCATATCGTCAGGTTCGATCCCACAAGCGGAATCTCTCACCGATACAATCCCTTGATGGAAGTGCGTCAGGGGCCATTCGAAGTGCGCGACGTTCAGAACATCGCCGACATTCTGGTCGATCCCGAAGGCTCGCTCGAACGGCGCAACCATTGGGAAAAGACCGGACACGCCTTGCTGGTCGGCGTTATCCTGCATGTTCTTTATGCCGAAGAGAATAAGACGCTGGCGGGCTGCGCGGCGTTTCTGTCAGATCCGTCGCGGAGTTTTGAAACGACCCTCGCCAGGATGATGAAGACCCATCATCTCACGGCGGACGGACCGCCCCGCGCCCATCCTGTTGTCGCGCAGGCGGCGCGGGAGCTGTTGAACAAATCGGAGAACGAACGCTCCGGCGTTTTATCGACCGCGATGAGTTTCCTCGGGCTCTATCGCGATCCCGTCGTCGCCGCAGCGACAATGGCAAGCGACTGGCGTATTGCTGATCTCATAGACGGCGCGAACCCCGTTTCTCTTTATCTTATCGTGCCGCCATCAGACATCTCGCGCACGAAACCGCTGGTCCGGCTGATCCTCAATCAGATCGGCCGCCGGCTCACTGAAACTCTGCCCGACCAGAAGGGCACCCGCCGCGACGTGCTGATGATGCTCGACGAGTTTCCCGCGCTCGGCCGTCTCGACTTTTTCGAGTCGGCCCTCGCTTTCATGGCCGGCTACGGCATTCGCGCCTATCTGATCGCGCAATCGCTCAACCAGATCGAAAAAACCTACGGTCCGAACAATGCGATCCTCGACAATTGCCATGTGCGGATCGCTTTTGCCTCGAACGACGAACGCACCGCCAAGCGCATATCGGACGCCCTCGGCACAACGACCGAACAGCGCGCGCAGCGCAATTATGCCGGCCACAGGCTCGCGCCCTGGCTTTCGCATGTCATGGTCTCCGCCCAGGAAACCCAGCGCGCCCTCGTCACCCCCGACGAAGTGATGCAGCTCCCACCCGACGACGCGATCGTCATGGTGTCGGGCGCGCCGCCCATCAAAGCGAAGAAGCTCAAATATTATCAGGACAGGAACTTTACCGACCGTGTTGTCGATCCCGCGCCCCACGCGTCGCTGTCCTTGGGAGGTGGCGACGATTGGTCAACCCGCAAAGCACCATCGAACCCGATCCTAAAAGAACAGGGGGAAGGTCAGGCGGAATCCAAGAATGGCGGTTTTTCGCAGGAGAAATCCCCGTCCTTTGACGCGCCCGCAAAAAGTCAGTCAAACGACGAATTCGATCGGGAGTCGACGGGGCCGGAGGATGATTTCGATCCCGCAGCGGAAGCGTCCCTGAACCGAGCCCAGAAAGCGCTTGCGCTTGATAAGGTCGATAAAGACCTGTTGCCGGATTTCTAAGGCCATGGGCAAGCCGCGCGCCAATATCCGTCTTTCGCACAAGGCTCATGCGCTCCTTGAGGAAATGACCCGCGCGCCAGGCGTCAATAAATCCGCAATCATGGAAGCAGCGCTCTGGGCCTATGTCGATGAGCGCCAACTCGGCGGCGACAAGGCCGCAGTTCAGCGTCTCGAGCGCATGGAATTACGCGTCAACGCCATCGAACGCGATACGGCGCTGATAGTCGAGACCCTCGGCCAGTTCATTCTTTACTGGCTCACACGCACCGAACCGCTCCCCGAAGGTGAGCGCGACGCGGCGCATAGGCTGGGTCAACGACGCTTCGATTATTTCATCGAACAGGTCGCAGGCAAGCTCGACGACGACGCAGGTCTGGCGGCGCGTATTTTTTCCGGCGCGCGCGACGACATGGACGACGTTTCCAACCAACCATGAACGTTTGCGAAATCGCATGAACGAATGAGCGGTTTCCAATCTACCGAAATCATCATTCGGCGCGGACAATCAGCTTTGAAAACTCATTCGAAGACTCGATCAAATGTCCTTGTCGCCCTGCCAATCCGAAACCTCCTCCCGCCGACAGCAAATGCTACGCTCGGAGTGTCAGGGCGTGGTGCGAGCGGCACTGGATGCTGATGACGTCATCGAGATCATGGCAAACCCAGACGGATCGATCTGGATTGAGCGGGCCGGTGTTGGCGTTTGCCAGGAATGCGAAACTATCGACGCTGCGGCTCGTGAACGGATTATTCGTCTTGTCGCCGACAGCATTAGTGAGCAGTGCTCGCGATCCTCGCCCATCATCTCTGCAGAGTTGCCCGGATCGGGCGAACGCTTCGAAGGCTTGCTGCCTCCAATTGCAGAAGCCCCGTGCTTCTCGATCCGCAAATGCGCACAGACACCTTTCACGCTGGACGACTATGTCGGCCAGGGCGCACTGGCGCCCGCTATTGCCGATGCACTTCGCCAGTCGCTTGCGGCGCGCGACAACATTCTGATCGCAGGCGGAACGTCGTCCGGGAAAACCACGTTCACCAACGCTCTATTGGCAGAATCGGTAATCGCGGATGACCGCATCGTCATTCTGGAAGACACCCGCGAGCTAAAATGCGCTGCATCCAATGCTGTCGCACTACGAACGCATCGTGACCAAACCACGCTGACCCAACTTGTGCGCTCGACCATGCGGCTCAGGCCCGACCGGATCGTCGTCGGCGAAGTACGCGGGCCCGAAGCACTGGATCTCCTGAAAGCGTGGAACACCGGTCATCCCGGCGGCGTCACAACACTACATGCAAATTCTGCGGAAGCGTCGCTCACCCGGCTTGAACAACTCGCAGGCGAAGCGATCAGCATACCGCCGCGCGATCTGATCGCCGAGGCCATTGACGTCGTCGTGTTTATGGCGCGTCGCGATGGCAAACGGTGCGTCGAACAGGTGCTCCGCGTCTCCGGTCTCGAAGCCGAGACCTATGGCTTCGAACCGATTGCACAACCCCAACTCACTCTTGAAACCGAAGGAGGGCGCCATGGTGCTCAATGATAATCGCCAATCGCTTTGGCTTGCACATCTGACAGCCGCAATCATCACTGTGCTGATCTTAACAGGGCCGGCCCATGCAGCTGGGTCCGGGATGCCCTGGGAGGGGCCGCTCGATCAGATCCTGCAATCGATCGAAGGACCGGTCGCCCGGATTGCGGCGGTCATCGTCATCATCATGACCGGACTCGCGCTTGCTTTTGGTGAAAGCTCCGGCGGATTGCGCAAGCTGATCCAGATTGTGTTTGGTTTGTCGATCGCATTCGCGGCGACGAGCTTTTTCCTCGCTTTTTTCTCCTTCGGCGGCGGCGCCGTTCTTCACTAAGCGGAGAGCGCCATGAACGGTTACGAAATCCCGCTGCACCGGTCTTTGACCGAGCCGATCCTTATGGGCGGCGCACCGAGATCAGCCGCGATCTTGATCGGCACCATCGCAGCCGCGTTGGCGCTGGGTCTGCGGCTCTGGATACCAGGGCTTCTCTTCTGGATCGCCGGACACACCGCCGCTGTGATGGCCGCGAAGGCCGATCCTGATTTCATGGCCGTCGCTATGCGCGGGCTTCGGCACAAAGGGCATCTCGCATGTTGAACCTGCGTGAATATACCGAGACCAAACAGCAGCTTGCCGACTACCTCCCATGGGCGTGCCTCGTGGGACCGGGCGTGGTCCTCAACAAAGACGGTTCTTTTCAGAAGACGTATCGGTATCGAGGGCCGGACCTTGAAAGCGCAACCGAGGCCGAACTCGTCGCCGCCATGGCGCGCATCAACAACGTGCTGAGAAGGTTTGGGTCCGGATGGGCGCTGTTCTTTGAAGCGGCCCGCCATGAGACCCATGATTATCCGTATTCAGAGTTTGGTGACGCGGCGTCCTGGCTGGTTGAGCAGGAACGGCGGTTGCGGTTTGAAGAAACCGGCGACCAGTTCGAGAGCCAATACTATCTGACCCTGCTCTGGCTGCCGCCCGCCGACGCCAAAGGCCGCGCCGAAAAAGCGCTGATCCAGCGCGCGGAGTGCCAAGAAGCCGATGACTGGCGGCGGCGCCTCGATGCCTTTGAGACGCAATGCGATCAGGCGTTTCAATTGCTGAGCCATGCCCTGCACGAAATCGCGCCGCTCGATGACGAAGAGACACTGACTTACCTACATGATTGCGTCTCAACCAAGCGCCATAAGGTGACGCCGCCGGAAATCCCGGTCTTTCTCGACGCGATCCTGACCGATGAACCGTTCACGGGCGGCCTCGAACCCATGCTCGGCGATGCGCACTTACGCACGCTGACCATTTTAGGTTTTCCGGCATCGACCCTGCCCGGCATTCTCGATGAGCTGAACCGGCAGGGCTTTGAATATCGCTGGACGACACGCTTCATCGCCATGGACAAGCATGAAGCGGAAAAAGTGTTGTCGCGTCAGCGCCGTCACTGGTTCGCTAAGCGCAAGAATATGGGCGCGGTCATTCGCGAAGTGATGTTCAACGAACAGGCCGCCCTCATTGACAACGCCGCCGACAATAAAGCCGCTGATGCGGACGAGGCGCTGCAGGAGCTTGGCAGCGATCTCGTCAGCTTTGGATATGTCACAACCAGCGTCACGCTGATGAATGAGTCCCTTGGTGAACTAGAATCTCAGCTCGGCCTCGCCGAACAGATCATTCACGGGCGCGGCTTCACCGCGATCCGCGAAACACTGAACGCGGTTGAAGCCTGGCTCGGGTCTTTGCCCGGCCATGTCTACGCCAATGTCCGCCAACCGGTGCTGCATACATTGAACCTCGCCCATATGACGCCCCTCTCTTCTGTCTGGGCAGGGGAGACCGAGAACAGTCATTTGAACGCGCCAGCGCTCATTCAGGGGCATACCCATGCGACGACGCCTTTCCGGATCAATCTTCATGTCGGCGATGTCGGTCATTCGCTGGTGGTAGGCCCGACCGGCGCCGGTAAGTCGGTGCTCCTGTCGCTGATCGCTATGCAGTGGCGGCGCTACGAAGACGCGCAGGTTTTCATCTTCGACAAGGGTCGCTCCGCCCGCGCCGCGACGCTCGCCATGAACGGGGCGTTTATCGATCTTGGCGGCGATGGCGCACCGTCGCTGCAGCCCCTGCGCGACATCGACTCAGAGAGCGGCGCGAGCTTTGCCGCGGACTGGCTCGCCGGGCTGGCGGCCCAGGAAGGCGTCGAGGTGACGCCAGAGAAAAAAGAAACCCTGTGGTCCGCGATCCAGTCTCTCAGAAGCGCTGATGAGTCAGAACGCACGCTGACGGGGCTTTCCATGCTCTTGCAGCATGATGAGCTGAAAGCCGCTCTGCATCCTTACACGCTGGAAGGTCCGCACGGGTCATTGCTCGATGCCGATCACGAGAGCCTGCCGCTGTCGGATACAGTATGTTTCGAGATGGAAGCGCTGATGGCGTCCAGCTCGGCAGTCGCACCGGTGGTGACATACTTGTTTCATCGGCTGGAAGAGCGGTTCGATGGTCGCCCGACACTGATCATCTTGGATGAAGCGTGGCTCTTTCTCGACAATCCGCTGTTTGCAGCCCGCATCCGCGAATGGCTCAAAACGCTGCGCAAAAAGAATGTCGCCGTCGTCTTCGCCACGCAAAGCCTGAACGACATCTCTGACTCGTCTATTGCGCCGGCGATCATCGAAAGCTGTCCGACACGTATCTTCCTGCCGAACCCGCGCGCGGTCGAACAACAACAGGCGGCGGTCTATGAGAAGTTCGGACTAAACCCGCGCCAGATCGAGATCATCGCGCAGGCGACGCCCCGGCAGGATTACTATTTCCAGTCGCCGCTAGGCGCACGGGTGTTCGAACGTGGCCTTGGTCCCGTGGCGCTGGCACTTTGCGGCGCATCCAGCAACGACGATCAAAAGCTCATCGACACAATCGTGGAGACCGGCGAGCCCTTTTGCGCCGGGTTCCTCACGCGAAAAAATCTCGGTTGGGCCGCTGAACTGCTGGCCCAATGGCTGGGCAGCGAACTGCCCATTGCGGCGGAATAGGAGTCCCCCATGAAACGCATACTGACCGCATTGGTGTTTTCGCTTTCGAGCGCCGCGATGGCGCCAACAGCCCAAGCACAGTTCGGCTTTGGTGGCGTGGTCTATGACCCGGCCAATCATGCCGAGAATATTCTGACCGCCACGCAGACGCTGGAGCAGATCAATAATCAGATCCGGCAACTCGCCCATGAGATCGAGATGCTGGAGAACATGGCGAAGGATCTCCAGCAATTGCCGACCTCGGTTGCAGATGACTTGCGAAATAAGTTGCTGACGGTCGATCAGTTGATCCGGCTCGCAGAAGGCATCGCCTACCAGGTCACAGAAGTCGAAACCGAATATGAAGTCATTTACCGCGAGACCTACGGCACCAATCCGCCGCCGACGCCGGTGATCGTCGCCGAGGCCCGCGAAGCTTGGAAGCAGTCGCGTGCAGCATACAAACATGCACTGCAGGTTCAGGCCCAGGTCGTCACCAATATTCGCGACGATATCGAAAAACTGCACGGCCTCGTCGGCGACAGTCAGTCTGCGGAAGGCAATTTGAGCGCCGTTCAAGCGGGCAATCAGATCGCGGCATTGTCGGCTGAACAGATCATGCAGATTCAGACATTGCTGGCAGCGCAATACCGCGCTGACGCCATGGAGCGCTCGCGCGATTTGGCCGAGCGCGAACGCGGAAGAGCAAGACTCGACCGCTTCCTGTCCGGCGGGTCGGCCTATACGCCGGGGAGTCAGTAGATGAATGACCTCTCCGTCATCGACTCATTTCTGGCGACGTTTTCGCTCTATATCGACAGCGGTTTCGGCCTGCTGGCGGGGGATGTCGCATATCTGACGACAATCCTGATCGCCATCGACATTACGCTTGCCGGTCTCTTCTGGGCGATGTCTGACAATACCAATGTCATCGCGCAGCTCTTGAAGAAGGTGCTCTATGTCGGCTTCTTCGCGTTCATCATCGGCAATTTTGCAATCCTGAGCGCGATTGTCTTTGACAGCTTTGCAGAGCTTGGCTTCCGAGCAGGCGGATCGACCATGACGGCGGGCGATCTGATGCGCCCCGGTTTTATCGCCGCCACCGGTTATGAAGCGGCGAAGCCTTTGCTCGAAGAGATCGGTGAACTGACCGGCCCGATCGCCTTCTTCCATAATTTCGTGACCATTGCGATTCTGTTCTTCGCCTAGGTGGTCGTCCTCTTGTCGTTCTTCATTTTGGCGATCCAGCTCTTCATCACCATTCTGGAATTTAAACTGACGACGCTCGCCGGTTTTATTCTCGTGCCGTTCGCGCTCTGGAATAAGACGACATTCCTCGCCGAGCGCGTGCTCGGCAATGTCGTCACCTCCGGCATCAAGCTCATGGTGCTCGCCATCATTGTCGGCATCGGTTCGACCGCCTTCGCAACCATGACCACATCCTTCGCCGCCGGTGATGTCACTATGGAACAGGCATTGTCGACCATGCTCGCGGCCATCGCCATATTCGGCCTCGGCATTTTTGGGCCGGGTATTGCGGCAGGGCTGATCACCGGCGCACCGCAACTTGGCGCGGGTGCCGCCGTCGGCACGGTCGGTGGTTTGGCCGCTGGCGCCTATGCCGGTGCCGTTGGCGGACGCGCAGCGGCCGGCGCAGTCGCAGGGAGCGCCTCCTCTGCAGTCAAAGCCGGCGCATCGCTGTCTGGCGCAGCCGGAACAAGCTTCGTCATGAGCAAAGTCGCATCGGGCAAGTCTGGGGTTTCAGGTGCGGCCGCAGGTATGGCCGGTGTCGCCCGGGCGGGCGGCGATGCGATGCGCTCATTCGCCAGTAAGCCTGTCGAGACTTTGAAAGCGGCCTATGCCAGCGGCGGCGCCAAAGCCTTTGCCGCAACCGGTGGATCATCTTCAGCCGGATCAATAGCGTCAGCTTCAGGCGGACCCTCCGCACACAATGATAATTGGGCGAAACGTTTTCAGACCCAGCAGAATGTTCGCGACGCGGGCGGCATGGCCGCGCACACGCTGCGCGATGGCGACGGCTCGTCGGGCGGCGCTGCGCCGAGCCTAACGTCCAGAGACGAGGAATAGAGATTCACGTTGTTCAAGAGATCATCCACCCGCTATGGCGAAACGCCCGCCCCCGAAACGCCGTATCAAAAAGCGGGGCAAGTCTGGGATGAACGACTGGGCTCTGCCCGCGTTCAGGCGGCCAACTGGCGGCTGATGGCCTTCGGTTGTCTGGGGCTTGCCATGGCCACATCCATCGGACTTGTCTGGCGTTCATTGCAGTCAACGGTCACGCCTTATGTGGTCGAGGTCGATGAGCTGGGCGCCGTGCAGGCGGTCGGTCCAGCCAATGCCCGCTATGAGCCGACCGATGCGCAGATCGCCTATCATCTGGCGCGGTTTCTCGAAGACGTGCGCGGGCTTTCAGTAGACCCAGTCGTCGTGCGCCAGAACTGGCTCGGCGCATACGACTACACCACCGACAAGGGCGCCATGGCGCTCAATGACTATGCCCGCGAGAACGACCCTTTCGCCAGTGTCGGCAAGCGCTCGCGCACCGTCGATGTGGTCAGTGTGGTGAGGATATCCGATGACAGTTTCCAGGCGCGTTGGGTCGAGAAAACTTATGAGAACGCCGCGCATACGCGCACCGAGCGCTTCACGGCGTTGATGACGGTCATTCTCGATCCGCCAAGCGACGCAGAAACCCTTCGCAAGAATCCCCTCGGGATTTTCATTCACGGCCTCAATTGGGGTCAGGATCTCAATAGGGGAGAGACCCCATGATCACGAACAAACGCTTGCCTGTTTCACTGCTTTTAGGGGCGTTCGCGCTGACCGCCTGCGAAACCTATCCGGCACCGCATGATGAAGATCAGTATCTAGAAGCCATTGCCGTAGTCGAAGACGCCGACCTGCCAGTCGAGATTGTAGAGACGTTTCGGCCGTTGCCGCTGCCCGGACAGATGAAGGAAATCCCTGCGCCCAGCGTCGCGCCGAGCAAACTGTCGCCAACCGATGCGATCCGGAAAGGGTCGGAAGAAGCGCGCATCGAACCTTCACTTGATGGCTATATGAACGCCGTTCAGGTTTATCCCTATACGGAGGGTGCGCTCTACCGGCTCTATTCTGCGCCGGGTCAGGTCTCCGACATCGCTTTGCAACCGGGTGAGGAACTGATCTCGGTTTCAGCTGGAGACACAGTGCGATGGGTCGTCGGCGATACATCATCTGGCGGCCCGGAAGGTTCACGCGCCCATGTGCCGGTCAAACCTATCTCCGCCGGCATTTCCACCAATCTGATGATTGCCACCGACCGGCGGACCTATCATCTGGAACTGGAGTCGACGTCCGGGTCTTACATGGCGGCATTGTCCTGGCGTTATCCGCAGGACGAGCTGGAAAGCCTTCGCGGACGAAACACCCGCGCCAAGGCTCAAGCCGAGCGCACAATCGCGCGCGGGCTGACGCTTGCAGATCTCAATTTCGACTACCGCATCGAAGGGGACCGACCGGACTGGCGCCCGGTCCGTGTCTTTGACGATGGCCGTCATGTCTTCATCCAAATGCCGGAACGCCTCGCTACAACCAACGCGCCGCCGCTTTTCATTGTCGGCGCCAAGGGCGAGGCCCAGCTCGTCAATTACCGTGTGCGAGGGCAATATTACATTGTCGATCGCCTGTTTGGAAAAGCCGAACTGCGTCATGGCGAGAAGAACCAGACGGTCGTCCGCATCTTGAAAAATGGCAATCGCCGCGCAGGGCTGTTCGGGGGACGAAGCGATGGCTGATCCCATCCCGTTCGAAGCCCAGGCCGAAGAGTTGAAGCTGCGCGCCAAACCGCGGCCGGTGACGCAGATCAATCGCAAGGTGGTTATTGTCGGCGCCGGCGTCGTGGCGGTGCTCTTGTTTCTTGCCGCATCGATCGCACTCGATCCGCCGATGCGCTGGCTGCGTTACCAGCATCCTATGAACAGATGCCCGCCGTGGACGACGCGGTTCCAAAACTCGGCCCGCCCATCGCCGGTGATCTTGGCGGGGCTTTTGTTCAGGCCGAACGCGATCTCGGGATTGAACTGACAGAGATTGAGTATCCATTGAACGACTTCTGGCCCGATCCGGTCTCGGAAGCCGAACGGGCCGAGCGCATCCGTCAGGCGCAGCTCGTTCAGGACAGTCTGGAATCGCCGGTCTTCTTTTCTCTGCGCGGCGGATCGAATCGGGAGGTGAGTGAGACGCCCGCGTCGGCGAGATCGACCGACCCGTTTGCTGCATTGAGTGAAGCTACCGCCGCCTATGCAGGCGCATCGCCCTTTGCGGGCATGGACGCCCAAGACGCCAATCTACAATCCTCAAAGATTGCATTTGCTGACAGCCCCAATGACGACGCCATCTATAACCCGCACCGGATTGTCGATCCGGCCTCGCCCTATCAGGTGATGGCGGGAACGATTATTCCTGCGAGCCTGATCACGGGACTGAACTCCGATCTGCCGGGCACCATCATCGCGCAGGTGACACAGCCGGTCTACGATACGGTCTCCGGATCGCATTTGTTGATCCCGCAAGGCGCGCGGCTGGTCGGGCGTTATGACAGCCAGGTCTCTTTCGGTCAGGACCGGGCGCTGATTGTCTGGGATCGCATTCTATTTCCGGATGGGGCGCCGATCAGTCCGGATATGCGGGTCTTTCCGATAAGGTTGATAATCATTGGGGCCGCGTCTTCGTAGCGGCGGGTCTCGCTTCGATCCTCGGCATCGGGACCGAACTTGCCATCGACGACGACGACCGTCTCTTGAACGCCGTGCAGGGCAGTTTCCAGGACACCGCCAATCAGGCGGGGCAACGCATGGTCGACCGTAATCTCAACATCCAGCCGACGCTGAAAGTGCGGCCCGGCTGGCCTATGCGCGTGATCGTCACGCGCGATCTCATCTTACGACCTTACGGATAAAGGAGCGAAACACATGTCCCTACGCCTTGGTAAATTACCCGACCGCACGCCGGTTAAACTCACCATCGCCGTCGATCCGGAGCTGCACGCCGCGCTTACCGATTATGCCGCGATCTATGAGCAATCCTATGGCGCAAAAGAACGTGTCGAGGATCTCGCCCCGTTCATGTTGGACGGATTCCTGAACGGCGACGCTGCGTTCAAACGCGCGCGCAAACAACTTCACACAACTGAAAAGGAGGTCTGACCCATGGCCGCGATTGGTACATTTACCAGAACCGAAGACAGCTATGTCGGA
Source organism: Pseudomonadota bacterium (assembly GCA_039194965.1). Classification (GTDB taxonomy): domain Bacteria; phylum Pseudomonadota; class Alphaproteobacteria; order Caulobacterales; family Hyphomonadaceae; genus Henriciella. The sequence continues at coordinate 53,745 of JBCCVQ010000019.1, forward strand.
ACTATTCGCACCATGACGATCAACGTCAAAGCGAAGATCGTTCCCAACAAGGACAAGGCCAACGACAAGGCACCGGACTATCGCGTCTATGCCGGCGGGGCGGAGCTTGGCGCCGGGTGGCTAGAGACGTCGAAAGAAGATGAACGCGAATACCTGTCCCTCAAGCTTGATGATCCGAGCTTTGCGGCGCCGATCCGCGCGGCTTTGTTCGATAGTCCCGAAGAAAGGACAGGTGTGATGGTGTGGAACCGCGGATAGTCGTCAAAAGTCTGCCGCCAGTGGTTTAAACGCCTCGGGCGGCAGATGGTTTAGGTTACGCCTCAGGCATCGTCCCTGGCCTCAGATAAGCGAACGCGTGCTGTACGTAGTCCGCTTTACCGAGATTGACGCCTGAATGGCGAAGAATTGCGTAGGCCGTCATCAAATGAAAGTAAAACTGCGGTAACGCCCCGTCCCGCGCATACTGCTCCCCGGTCATGTCGAATATCATGCCTGTGGGCAGTTCATGCGCGATCGCCAGACCTTCCCCGCCATCGAGTGCGTCGCCCGGCAGACCGTCAAGAAAATCAAGCGTCTCGCGAATTCTGGCCTGCGCATCTTCGACGGTTCCTGGCGCATCGCCGCCATTGCGCCCTTCTTCGATCAGATCATGCCAAACATCCGCGAACGGCTCGCCTTTCAAGCGGGCGACAACCTCATATGCTTGAACACAGGCGAACCGGATTTGCGTTGTCAACGGAAACATATCCGGCGCCAGACGCGCTAAGAGTATGTCATCAGGGTTGTCGTTCTCGCTTGCGGCCTTGTCGAGCCAACCTGAAAGCGCTGTCAGCATGTTGATGTATGCTGGGACCAATTGTTCAGTCAGCTGCATGATTATCCTTTCAATTGCGGCGAGCCATGACGCAGACACGCTAAGACGCCCGCAGGATCGAGCAAGACAGCGTAGGGCTCTTTTGAATCCGGGTCCAAGCGCTTTGCCCCGGCGCGTTCTGCGCTTTTGAGATCAGCGTTCTTGAGCGTTGGAATCCACAGAGCCGTCGAATCTACCGGCTCGTAAGAAGTCGAAACCTCCGCCACGACATCGCCTGACGGTCCGATTACCCGCCCGCGCGCTGTAGCGTCGGTCTCGGTTTCGACCGCCCAATCGAATAGCTCAGTATAGAATGCTGCCGGAAATTCTCCCGAACCGCCTGCATAAATCTCAACGCCGAACTGTTTCGTCGGCGCCCGAAAGCTGTGACGCGACAGGGAGACGCCGAACAGCGCACCGTTTGGATCGCGCAACAGTGCGTTGCGCCCGACGCCAGGAACCTCGAAGGGGTCGCGTACGATCGTGCCGCCGAGCTTTTCAGCGAGGGCCGTCGTCGCATCGACATCCTGAACTTCGACATAGGCGACCCAGCCGTCAGACAGTTCCGGCGGCGTATCGGTGAAGCCAGCGCCCGCTTCTTCATCGAGAAGCGCAAGGACAAAATCCTTCTCTCCGCCGCCCCAGGCAAAATCGGTCGCGTGCTCGGTGACGTAGTTCCAGCCGGCGACCTCTTCGTAGAATTTCATTGAGCGTTTGAGATCGCTTGTAAAAAGATCGTGCCAGATAATCCGGCCTGTTTTGTCCGCGGTCATGACCATTCCTTTCGTGTTTTCTGCTTCTTGATCTGGCGCACCATTTTGCCAAACGCCTTGTCTCGTTCGCGCCGCTCGGCGAGGCTCGCCGAATTAAACGCATCTTCCGCGACCAGCTTGCGCCATCGACTAAGGCGCGCTGGATCGATCTCGCCGCGTTCGATCGCATCCTGCACCGCGCATCCTGGCTCCGACTGATGTTGGCAATCCTTGAAGCGGCACCCCGATGAGAGGTCCCTGATATCTGCGAAGACATCGTCGATGCCGGATGCGGCGTCCGTAAGCTGCAATTCGCGCATGCCCGGCGTGTCCAGCACAAGACAGCCGCCGGGAATGAGATGCAATTGCCGCCGCGTGGTCGTATGACGCCCTTTAGCGTCATCTTCCCGAATGCCCTGTGTCGGGATCTGCTCATCACCAAGCAGAGCATTCGTCAACGTGGACTTCCCAACGCCTGAAGATCCGAGGAACACAACGGTCTGTCCCGCCTTGCACCAGTCGTTCAGCTTGTCTCTAGGCTCGTCGCCTCGCGCATCGAGCGCAATAACCGGCACAATATTGGAAATAGCTTGAGCACGATCGACATAGTCTTGCGTATCGGTTGTGAGGTCGGATTTGGTGAGTACGATCACGGGCATGATGTCCGCTTCAAATGCCAGCGAGATATAACGCTCCAGTCGCGCGATATTGAAATCTTGATTGCACGACGACACGATCAGCGCCGTATCTACATTGGCAGCGATCAATTGAACCTGCCGATCCGTGCCCGGTGCGCGTCGCTTGATCAGGCTTTTGCGCATCATTACGCGGCTGGTTTGAGGCCGGTTGCGATCAAGCAATAGCCAATCGCCGACCGTCGCATCGGTTAACGGTGGAATGACTTCATCGATGCCGTCGCCGGCGATGTGTAAGCCGTTTCGATGAACCTCAACGATACGAACCGGAGGCGTTTCAGTTATTTCATTTGCGGCCGTCTGTTGCGCAAAGAATGCTTGCCAGCCGAGGCGTTCGAGGGGCGTCGCATCGTGTTTTTGTCTTCCCTGCGGAGACGCATGCGGAAGGAACTTGGAATAGTCCCGTGTCATGGGGATGGTCTTTCATGTCTTGGCCGCGAGCAAGGCTCGGGCGTCAAATTCGGTAAGGATTAAATGCACAGTCCAACAGCGCGGCGAGGAATGAACTTCACCGCGTTTCAGTTGTTAGATTTGTGATGGGAAGCCGTCTGGCTTCCCTGCCTTACCGGGACATGAACTCTCCAAAATGGTGGGATAGAAGTAAGTGTTGTGCGCGCCGTCTGCAAGTCGCCTTAGTTTGCGTTTTCCAGTTTCTTCTGCAGGTGCGGCTTTTGCTTGAGTGACTTTCCTAACGCGTCGCGCCATTTCGGACCTTTGTCGAGGGCTGTCTTATAAGCCTCTTCCAAGGCGTAGGGTCGGTCCTCGTGAAGAATGTCGATCAACATTTCTGCCTGGGCCAAATCTTTCCGCGCTTTGGCGGCTGCATCTGCCACACGTCGCTGCGCGACGATCAGTTTATGAACCGCATATCGCTCGGGGCGCGGAACCTGCACCAAAATGCCACTACGATAGAGGCTAACAGCGGGGATCGGTTCAGCGATCAGAAAGTTTAAGAACGGCAAGGCCTGCGCGTAGAGCCCCAGCGGTTCAAGCAAGAGTGTGTCGCTATCCTCCAGCATTCTAGGTGCCAGGAAGTCAACCTTGGCGCCGCCGTCACCCATGATCCATCGGGTTGGCCGGTTTTTGCGATCGAGACCTGGCACCGGCTGAAGTTTCAATTCTTTGAATGTATCAGCGAGTGATGGGTCCACATGGTCATCAATGACAAGCTTCAAGTTTTCAAAAGCAGCGATGTCCACATCATCGGTGACAGCCAAAGCCGCATCAAACCGAACACCCAGTTCGGCGCTGTAGTGTCGAAAAGCGTGGGTTCCGACGAGTGTTCCGCCGAGCCTGAATGTGCCGACGCGCGCCATGGCGTTCAGGACTTTTCCTGTTTCGCGGTCAAGCGCTGGCACGCCCGCTGCGCGCAGTTGCGCCACCATGGTTGAACAGCGTTTTTCGAATTCTTTTCGGTCTTCCGCTTTCTCTTTCGCCTGTTCGATGCGCTCACGCAGCTCAGGTGAATCACGCCCGATATAGCGATCGACAACACGGTCGCCGATGCGCTGTTGCGCGTACCAGTAGCCGCCCTTGTCCCCCTGTTCTTTGAGATACGGGGTGCCCCCCAGGTCGGAAACCGCCTGCATCTTATGGGCTTCAAGGAGATCCTGATACGTTGTCTGAACCGATAATGGGAAGGCTTTCATGATTACCCTACGTTTTTGACTTTTGTAGGGTATAGCGCTTTTACCCTACGAAATCAACTTTTGTAGGGTAGAGCCTAAGGTGCTGATTTTATTGACTTCCCTGAGCGCCTTGGCTAGGCGTCCGATGGACGCCTAGCCAAGGCGCGCAAACCAAACCTAACCTTCTCGTTCTTTTTAAGTTGTTGCGGCCATGCGCGTTGATTG
>JBCCVQ010000020.1:0-43678 GCA_039194965.1 Pseudomonadota bacterium
CCTTCTGATCTTATCAGCCATTTTCGTAGCCTGACCCGTGGGAGCCAGGATTTAGGATACGAGCCCGACGCGCTACCGAAGACAGGGTACAGCTCCCTGAACTCAGCGACGCGGCCATCGCTCCCCCCTCCTGCCTAGCCGTTCCGGACACGCCCTTATGGTGAGTGGGGATGGGCAGGAGTATAGGGGTGGTTTGGGGAGGCGGGGATAAAAAACTTGGGCATCCCGGTAAATGCTGGGGATTTGGGTAGGTGAGAGCGTGGATAGATCCAGGATCCGGCGATCCCTGCGTAGGCAGGGATCCATGGACGGTACGCGCCTCTTGGACAGGGGGATATGACCGTCCCTGGATACCCGCTTTCGCGGGCATCTCCGGTGAGAGGGTGAGAGGAAAACAAGCCCACACCCAATCCCACACACAAACCCACACCCAAACACAAACCCCGCATTGCCAACGCAAGTTGGCACCCATGGCGGCTGGCTGAGGTCTCGACCGCCATGGATCCTGACTTGCGTCAGGAAGGCGGGAGCAGTCTTTGAGTCAGAGGTTCAGGCAAGAGGGCCGGTCTCCGCCAACACGTACTCACCACGCTCAGCCCACCCTCAATTTCCGGCGATCCCTGCGTAGCGCCGCGCCCGACTCGATCGGGTGGCAGGGATCCATGGACGATAAGGGCCTCATGGACAGGTGGATATGACCGTCCATGGATACCCGCTTTCGCGGGCATCTCCGGTGTGGGGGTGAGAGGAAAAACTAACCAACACCGCTCATCAGCCGGCGCGTGAGAATCCGCTTGGCTGCATCATTGCGTAGAGTTGATCTTTCAGCATCATCCGTTCCCGCCGTAGGGCGAGTTCAGTGACATCGGCAACCGGTTCAATCCGTTCTTCCATCCGATGGATGGTGCGATTGATTTCGTGATAACGATCCGCGAGTTTGCAAAAGTGTGGACTGGTACGTTTAAGCTCGCTGATCCGGTCTTTATCATTTGGAAAATCGTCGCTCAATTCGTGTGGGGTATGGCTCATAGCGTTCCGGCTCCTTTTGATGTCTCAACACCAAGAGGACCCGGAAAATCGCGGCCCGTCACTTAGGACAATTGCTTATCTCGTTGGGTTATTCCGGGTCACCTTGACGCAGAATTGTTCGTTTTCCGGCATGGTTTGGCGCCGAAATCACGCCCTCTTCCTCCAACCGCTCAATCAAGGTCGCCGCTTTATTATAGCCAACTTTGAGACGGCGCTGCAGATAGCTGGTGGACGCCCGCTTATCGCGCAAAATGACCGCCATGGCTTGGGCATAAAGATCTTCATCCTTATCGCCGGTCGACGTGCCGAGCATGGCATCCATGATGGCGCTTCCGGTGCCTTCTTCGGGTTCTTCCAGGACTTCCGGATTGTAATCCGGTTCGCCGCCATTTTCGCGCAACCAATCCACCACCGCTTGGACTTCTTCATCCGAGACGAAGGGACCGTGGCAGCGTTTGGTTTTCACACCTGCGGCTTGGTAGAGCAGGTCGCCCATGCCGAGCAACTGTTCAGCGCCTTGCTCGCCCAGAATGGTGCGCGAGTCGATTTTTGTGGTCACCATATAGGAAATACGAGTCGGGAAATTGGCCTTAATCGTACCCGTGATGACGTCTACTGATGGACGTTGCGTTGCCGTGATCAAGTGGATTCCCGCGGCCCGAGCCATTTGCGCAAGGCGTTGGACACAGCCCTCAATCTCTTTGCCCGCAACCATCATTAGGTCGGCCATTTCGTCGATCACGATGACCAGGTTAGGCACGTGATCGAGCGGCAAAATCTCGGTTTCATATTGCGGCTTCCCGCGATCATCGAAGCCGGTCTGAACTTTGCGGGTGAGATGCTCGCCGCGTTTGCGATACTCGGCTGCCTTCTTGTTGAAGCCGGCAAGGTTTCGCACGCCGGCTTTCGACATCAATTCGTAGCGCATCTCCATTTCGCGCACGGCCCATTGTAGCGCCAAAACGGCCTTTTTCGGGTCCGTCACAACCGGCGACAACAGATGCGGAATGCCTTCATAAATGCTGAGTTCAAGCATTTTCGGGTCGATGAAAATGAACCGGCACTCTTCAGGCGGGAGCTTGAAGATCAGGGACAGGATCATCGCGTTGACACCAACCGATTTACCCGAGCCGGTTGTCCCCGCGATCAGCAAGTGAGGCATCTTGGCGAGCTCAACCACCGTTGGGGCGCCGCCAATATCTTCCCCCAGCGCCATGGGAAGCGCTGCCTTGGTCTTAGTGTAAATTTCATTGTCGAGCAGCGATCTCAGATACACTGTTTGGCGTTCATCATTCGGCAATTCGATACCGATCGCATTCTTGCCGGGCACCACCGCAATCCGGCACGAAACGGCGCTCATCGAGCGGGCGACATCGTCAGCCAGCGAAATCACGCGCGCCGACTTCACACCTGCGGCGGGTTCAAGCTCGAACAGCGTCACAACCGGACCGGGGCGAACTTCGCGAATGCGGCCGCGGACACCAAACTCACGCAGGACTTCTGCCAAACGGTTGGCTTTGGCCAAAAGCGAGTCCTCATCAATTTCATTGCGCTGCGCGGGCGGAACTTGGAGCAGGTCAAGCGGCGGCACCTTTTGGCCGCGCGACTTACGATTGCGTTTCACGCGCGGGGTCGGCACTGTGGCAGAGCGCGGCGCCGTGACGGTCACCGGCTTGGCAGGTTCCGGCATTGGTGCGGGCACGTCTTCGACGATTGCGTCTTCAATCGTCTCTTCGACAAAAGCGCTGCGGTCGACTTGTGGCTCGTTGGCCCGCATAATTTGAGTTTCGTCTTCGATATCGAACGCGTCTTCACGCGGTTTGCGTTGCCACTTGAACCGCCCGAGAAGGCCGCCCGCCTGGCGCGCCGCGCGGGCACTGGATTTGCTTGCGGCGGCATGCAGTAAACGCGCATCACCGCGTCGGAACCCGAGCGCCGCGAACGCACACAGCATGGCCAGCGCGCCAGCAACGAGCCCGGCGAGAAGTTCTGGCATGGGTAAGAGCAATGCCTGGAACGGCATCGTCGCGAGTTCATGCAGACTATCGCCGACCATTCCGCCGAGGCCTGCGCGCAACGGCCAAGATGTGGGCACTGGCCAAGACGCGAAACACGCGGCGGAGAGCGGGACAAATAGTAGACCCAAGAGCCAACGGCGAACGCGCGGCGCACCAATCAAAACGGTGCGCATCGCGCCGCCAATCATCAAGGCGAGACCGGCCACCCAAGCGGACCAACCGAGCAATTGCCGCATCACATCTGCGAACACAGCACCGCCTGCGCCGAAGAGATTCTCAACACTGCGATTAGTCGCAGCGTTCCAACTTGGGTCGAGCGGATCATATGACCCAACGCTGCCGCAAATAAACACACCTAAAGCAAACGCCATAGTGCCTGAAACAATCCGCCATACCGGATCTGAGACTTCTCTCATGTGGGCCGCTTCTGCGATCGAATTTGCCATAATCTACACTCCGGTTTGGGACGGACGTTCTGAACCAAAAATGAAATTACAAGCGCGGCCTTAAAACGGCGCTAACGGCCATGAATTTGCCTGAAAGAAAAAACCGAAGGAATCATCAAAGAAAAAACCCCAGTGCCGCAGCACCGGGGTAAGTCGGGAGGAAACGCTTCCGAACTTGTGGAAGCGTTGGATTGCCCGCGCCGGCATCACCCGGCGCGGGCAAATCGATTAGGAAGCAAACTCTGGGTAAGCTTCGACACCTGTGTCTGCGCGGTCGAGGCCGAGTTGCTCTTCCTCTTCGCTGACGCGCACACCGATGGTGACTTTCAGGACCATCCACACTGCGGCGGACAAAGCTGATACGACGACACCGGTGAGAACGACACCAACCAGTTGACCAACATAGCTGACACCGATTGCGCCTTCTGCGTCTGGTGCGGGTGGCATGATCGCGTTGCCGTAAGAGGCAGCGACGATGATCGTTCCCCAGATGCCGCAGACCAAGTGGGCTGGGATCGCACCGACGACATCGTCAATCTTCAGCTTATCGAGCAGCGGCACAGTAAGCACCACCAGGACACCACCGATCGCACCGATGGCAACAGCTGCACCCATGCTTGGGGCCAACGGCTCAGCCGTGATCGAAACCAGGCCACCGATTGCGCCGTTAAACGCCATGGTCGGATCGACTTTGCCTTTGTAAAGCACGGACGTGAGGATCATCGCGGCGAGTACACCGCCGACAGCGGCCATGTTTGTGTTGGCGAAGATCTTCGCCACCGCATTGATGTCGTCAAACGTGCCGGCTGCCAGCTGAGACGCACCGTTAAAGCCGAACCAACCGAACCAAAGGATGAACGTACCGAGCGCCGCCAAAGGAATGTTGGATCCCGGCATTGGGTTCACTTTTTCGCCGAAATACTTGCCGGCACGCGGTCCAATGATGAGCGCACCGATAAGAGCCGCCCAGCCGCCGGTCGAGTGTACCAGTGTAGACCCAGCAAAGTCAGAGAAACCCCAAGCGCTATCGAGATAGCCGCCACCCCATTCCCAGCTCACAACAGTTGGGTAAATGAAGGCCGTCAAGAAGACCACAAAGATCAGGAATGACCATAATTTGACGCGTTCTGCGACGGTTCCTGAAACGATCGATGCGGCCGTCGCAACGAAGACCATTTGGAAGAACCAATCGGAACTCGCGGCGTACCCTGTATCGAGCGATTCTTCGCCCGACCACGGGATCGCCCCGGGGATGCCAATAATGCCGCCAAGCGCGGTCGAAGCGGGATAAGCGATATTGTAGCCAATCAGCCAAAACATCAGGCCGGCAACAGAGAACAGCGCGACGTTCTTAAGCGACTGCATCGACGCGTTCTTGGAGCGCACCAGTCCTGACTCGAGGCAGAGAAAGCCTGCCGCCATGAACATAACGATCAGACCGCCGATCAAGAATAGGTAACTGCTATCGACATAAGCGCTGACCGCGCTTGCGTCTTGCGCATGTGCGGCAAGGCCCGCCATGCCTGCAAGCGGCAGCATCATTGCGCCCCGCATTGCTGTTTTCATCCATAAACTCATTGCCCGATATCTCCCGCAGCTCTGGTTAGTTGATGACGACACCAAAACGCCTGCCCGATTTTCTGCCAGAATTAAAAAGATGTTCATCTGCGTCTTGCCATGGCGTGACCAAAATTCGAGCAGAGTGCGACCCAAACGCCCGTTTGTCTGTCAGGCATGGACCCGCTGCATGAGACTCCGTAGATGAAAAGCATGACGACACGCGTTTTCGACATCGCCTTGGTCGGCGCCGGGCCGACAGGGGCCTCTTTGGCCCTCGGATTGGCGAATCTAGGGCTCGATGTGGCGCTCATCGATGCCCGCGACCGATCCGTGCCGCCACGCCCTGATGGCCGAAACTTCGCAATCGTTACAGGCAGTTGGCGCTTGCTCCGGTCCCTCGGCGTTACCGACGCTCTGAAAGGCACATCACAGCCTCTTAACGGCTTAGAAGCTGTCGATGGTGGGACGCATTTCTTCGGACAACCCTCCGCCCTGTTCGATAAATCAGACTTGGACAGCCCTGATCCAGATGAACCGCTGGGTCATATGGTGATGGCGGAACCTCTACAAGCGGCCTTGGACGACGCTGTTGCAGCACATGACCACATCACAGTTTTTGCGCCCGCCTTGTTCAAATCGGTTGACCGAGACGCCTATCAAGCAACCCTCCATCTTGAAGATGGCGGCACATTGCGCACACGCCTGCTGATCGGGGCGGATGGAATGCGGTCGCCGGTTCGCCAGGCCGTCGGTATCGAGACCGAAGGGCGCGACTATCAGAAATCTGTGTTCACTGCGAACGTGCAGCTTTCGCAACCGCATGACGGCATCGCGCGGCAATTGTTCACGCCCGAAGGTCCCTTTGCGACCCTGCCTCTAACTGGCAATCGCGCGAATCTTGCTTGGTATATGCAACGCGGGGCGGCCGAAACGCTGGCCAAATTGCCAAAGGAAGACGCGGAAGCCGAATTGAATGCAAGGTTCAGCGACTTTGCCGGACCGATGACAATCGAGGGGGAGGCAGGATCTTATCCATTGATCCTGCAATTGGCGACTGAGATTACCTCGCAGCGCACGGCCTTGATCGGCGATGCCGCACGCCGCGTGAATCCATTGGCGGGCCAAGGCCTCAATCAAGGCTTCCGCGATGTTGCAGCGCTGATCGAGATTGCAGAAGAAACGCTCCACCTTGGCGGCGACATTGGCGGGCCGATGATGCTGCAAGCCTATTCGCAGGCAAGACGGTTCGATGGCACCGGAACCGCGTTGACCTTAGATGCGATTGATCGCCTATTCTCGAATGATTCCCTGATCACCAAGCCGATACGTTCACTGGGTCTATTGGTCGCTTCGAGCGTTTCGCCACTCAGACGCTTTTTGGCGCAAAAAGCTAGCGCGACTGAAAACGGTGTCGCGGGTCCGATGGCGGATTGGTAGGCTGTTCCAGCCATAAAACGCCAGAATTGTACAAGTACAAAAATGCGTCAGTCGACTCTTGCGCTGCTTTGCCAGCAAGCTCTCCGGCCATGCGGCGATTGGAGATACGCTGCAAGCAGGCAAGGCCAATAATTGGAATGCAGCTCCACCAGGCGACAAAGAACGCGCTGAGAACGCCTGCGACCAGCATAATGTCAGAGACCAAATCCAGCAGCCAAATCCGATTGGCATAGTGCGCACCGAGCTTGCGCAAAACATCTAAACGGCCATGCAAATAGTCCGCGTCGACGGCCCAGGTTTGGTCTGGAGTCGCGGCGATCCGGACGGTTGACCAGCTGTCTTCGCCTTGCGTGATCGATTGAAGTTTCGCTGACATGCTACTCTCCGATGAGGCTGGAAGTAGCATGATTGGTTTAACGAAACCTATCAGCGGTCGATCAAAGCGCGTTCATGAACTCGCTTTAATGGAAAGTGCGTGAAGGCCTGTTTCGAATTCATCCTTCAATGCGTCCATCACCGCGCGTTGCATGGCGACACGCGACAGGCCTTCAAATGCGGACGACACAATCCGCACGGTATAATGCGTTTCACCGTCCGGACTGGCGCCCGCATGACCAGCATGTTTGTGGCTGTCATCGACCACTTCTAGGACGCTCGGCGCGAAGGTTTTTGTTAAACTGCTGTGAATTCTGTCTGATCTGATCATTAGTTCTGGTCTCTTTAACCCGAAGCACCTATGTTACCGCGCCTATGGATGACGGATACAAATATCGCCCCAAGTTCACCGATATAAGGGTGAAGCCACCGGCCGACGAGACCTCGCGTGAAAAAGCCACGCAGACTCGCGTCTGCGACCACCCAAGCTGTGACCTCGCAGGCGAGCACCCTGCCCCGCAGCGGTTTGGAGACGGCAAGCTCTTTTTCTGTAAACGCCACGCGGCGGAATATAATAAGAATTTCAATTTCTTTGACACGATGACAGACGAGCAGCTGAAAGCGTTTAACGAGAATGCGCGTTATGGCTTTAAGCAGACTTGGAAGTTCGGCGCCGGCCCGATGGGCGGTGACAAGGCAGGCAAAGCGCACGACCCGAAAACCTGGCGCGGCGCTGAATTCTTCCAAGACGCAGCCGAAGCCCGCGAACAGCGTCGTGCCAATCGCTCAGCGACAGGCTTGGCCAAACGCGCACTCGCGGAACTCGATCTGGATGCTGATGCCAAGCCGCCAGAGATCCGGGCGCGTTACGCCGAATATGTCCGACGGTTCCACCCGGATTCGAACAGTGGTGACCGCTCGTCAGAGGAAAAACTCGCCCGCGTTATCCGCGCTGGTAAGACCCTGAAAGCCGCAGGTTTGATGAAAGAGTGAGTCCTGCGCTTGCCGAAATCAAAAAATCAGAGCAATTTCAAGGCATGGAGGACACGCCGAAGCTCTCATATGCGGCCTATTTTGACCATCCGCTCAAGCGCGGCATGGTCCGAACGATCGAGCGTTTGTCCGGCCAACCCTATTTACAAAAACTCTACGAGACCTATCGCGCTGACCTCACCCACGAACCGTTCTTTGCCGCTGCGATTAAGCTCTTAGATTTAGACGTCGAGTTCAGCTCTCGAAGATTGGCACAGATCCCCGCCAACGGGCCACTGGTTGTGGTCGCCAATCACCCATTTGGGGTGTTGGATGGCTTGCTGATCTCTTGGCTCATCTCTTTGCGGCGCCAAGACTTTAAAGTGCTCACCAATGCCGTGCTCGATGGCGCACCGGAAGCCCGCGAATGGCTCCTACCGATCGATTTCAATGATAGCAAAGAAGCGCGCGCGACGAACATTGCGACTCGTGCAGAGAGCTTAGACCGACTCAAGAATGGGGAGTGTATCATCGTGTTTCCCGCCGGCGGTGTTTCAACTTCGCCAACACCGTTCAGTCGGTCCGCCGTAGACGACACCTGGAAACCATTCACCGCCAAACTAATAAGCCGCAGCGATGCGCATGTCACACCGATCTTCTTTGAAGGTCAGAACTCAAGGCTGTTTCAATGGGCCAGCCACATGTCGATCGAGTTGCGGTTGGCACTGATCTTCCGAGAGGTGAAGCGGCGAGTGGGTACGGCGATCCCTGTCCACATTGGCGAGACCTTGACGCCAGATGTTCTCGCCTCGGCCGGCAAACGTCAGGAATTGATGAATTATCTGCGTGACCAGACGTATCAAATGGCACCGCATGGACAACGGGCTTCGATTGCCCGCGCGCATAAACGCTTCCAAGCATCGAAACCCACGATTTTCCATTAGCGCCTTAGGGGATATAGACCGTATAGATGACTTCGGCTTCGACATCGAACGTCCCGGCGCTCAAATCGATGTTTCCAGTGTTCCAACGATAGTCCAAATCGAACCGTACAGATTGTTCTGCGATCGTGCCAACGCTGGCTGCGGTCCGGCGATTGCCGCGGAATATATCGCGGCCGCCCGTCATCGTGGAGAGCCGTCGATAGCCGCCCCATTGAACGCCTGAACGATTGGTGTTTCCCGTATGCGGTATCTGTGCTGCACTTCCGAAGGCTAAGCCATCATCATTCCCTGACTGCGTCATCCGCATACGCAATCGTATCAGATCCAAATCAGCCGGATCGCCGATGGCCGAAGAGACAACGTCGATATTGAACGCGGCATTTGAAGCGACATAGAAACTGCTGAGAATCTCGCTGCGAATGGTGCGGACATCGGTATTATTGCCAATCTGGAACGGGTTCAGCACGTCGGCATTCGAGGTGAACCGATCCCCTTGCAGCGTCGTTTGGTTGGGGTTTCCAGGACTGCGTTGAATGCGCAATGCGGCGCCCGCGCCATCGGCGAACGACTCATCTAAAGCGTCCAGAGATCCCGTGACGACCGTGTGAACATCCGTCCCGATAAGGTCCGAACTTCCGCCCCCCGCGGCAACAACAAAATCAGAGACAATCGGTGTCGTTCCAGTGGAATCAGCGGCCCAGACGATCGCGACGCCATCGATATTGAAATGCGCGCGGTCGACCGTATCAGCAAAAGACAAAGGACTGGACGCCAACAATACGCCACAGCAAGCCGCGCTCATCCGCATTGAAGCGGATCGCAAATATCGAATTTTCGCCCTCATAAGGAGAGGTCTATCAAAACTCCGTTTGAGTACGGATAAACCAATCGATTGAATTTTACCCAAATTCCCAGGCTTTTTGACCAGTCAGGGCCTTGCTTTTTTGGGCCAATCGACGTCATTGGCGCGGGTCCTAATTTAGGAGTTTCAAACATGGCTGGTGTTGTGGTTGTCGGCGCCCAATGGGGTGATGAGGGCAAAGGCAAGATTGTCGATTGGTTATCGCATCGCGCCGATGTGGTGGCGCGGTTCCAAGGCGGACACAATGCCGGACATACGCTGGTGATTGACGGCACCACTTATAAGCTGAACCTGTTGCCATCGGGCGTGGTTCGCGGCGGTAAGCTATCTGTCATTGGCAATGGCGTCGTCGTTGATCCGTGGCAATTGCTGTCTGAGCTAGAGAATATGGAGAATGCCGGGATTACTTTGACCCCGGATGATTTGCTTCTCGCCGAAACCGCCTGTTTGATCCTGCCATGGCACCGTGACCTCGATGCCGCGCGCGAAGGCGCCGCCAGCGATAAGGCGAAGATCGGCACAACAAAGCGCGGAATCGGCCCTGCTTACGAAGACAAAGTCGGGCGCCGCGCCATTCGCGTTGCCGACCTGGCTGACGAAGCGGCACTTGATCAAAAGCTTGAGCGATTGATTTCCCATCATGCCCCTTTGCGAACGGGATTGGGTCTAGACGCGCCGGATGCCGCCGCATTGAAAGCTGAACTATTAGCGATTGCGCCAAAAGTTTTGACGTTTGCCGGTCCGGCCTGGAAAGTGCTCGGCGAGAGCCAGAAACTCGGCCGACGCATCCTGTTCGAAGGGGCGCAGGGCGTGATGCTCGACGTTGATCACGGGACTTATCCGTTCGTCACCTCCTCCAACGTGGTTTCCGGGCAAGCCGCTGCCGGGACAGGCCTCGGCCCCCGCGCCGTGAGCTATGTTTTGGGTCTCGCCAAAGCCTACACAACGCGGGTCGGTACCGGCCCATTCCCAACCGAACTGTTCGACGAGGTAGGGCAAGGGCTCGGAGAGCGCGGACATGAATTCGGGACGGTCACAGGGCGGGCCCGGCGGTGCGGCTGGTTTGACGCCGTCATGGTCCGTCAGGCCTGCGCCGTATCCGGGGTAGATGGCCTCGCGCTGACCAAACTCGATGTGTTGGATGGGATGGAAGAGATCAAAGTCTGCACGGGGTACAAACTCGGCGATCAATTGCTCGATTATCTCCCGGCCACCGCGGCCGCCCAAGACGCAGTTGAGCCGATCTATGAGACGATGCCGGGCTGGAGCGATTCGACCCGCGGCGCGCGGTCTTGGAATGACTTGCCGGCTGAAGCGGTGAAATATGTTCGCCGACTGGAAGAACTGGTCGGCAAACCTTGCGCATTGGTCTCAACCTCACCGGAACGCGAAGATGTGATCTTGATGCGAGATCCGTTCGAGCAACGCTAAGGACTGCGAAGCCTCGCTTACGCGCTCACCTTAGAATGTCGGCATTTGGCCGGTCGCGGCCCAAGGCATGCCGACCGCCAGAATGACGCTGATCACCAATCCGATCAAAGCCCGCCCTGCATCAGACGTGACGTCCATGATCGCCGCCCCGCGTTCTCGTAATGCGGTGACAAAGGAAATCGCCATTTCACGACCTGCAAGCAGACCCAGGAAGACCCAAGTGGTGCTCATCGGCACATCGTTCAGCTCTTTGAAATAGAACAAGACGACGGCGTAGATCAGGTCGACAATGGTTGCGGCGCGGATGTCTGTGGTGTGGGTCTTGGACAGAACGATCTTTTGGATTTCACCGCCGCGCGTCTTGAAAATGTAAGCCATCATCGCTGCCATGAGCAACGCGCCACCGATAATGATTTCGGGCTTAAACACCATCATCGTGATCGCGCCATCGGCGTCATAGACCGGCTCACGCGGCATAAATACGAAGATATTGGCGAAATCCTGAAGCAGCCACGTCCACCATAAGAAGCCCGTCGTCGCCCATTGGAACACCGTCCAAATGGGGTGCAGACGCTCATCATCATCACGCGTGCGCCCAACCCAAACTTCCCACATGCGCGAGATCAGGAGCCAAACCACTGCGCCGGCTGCGAACGCCACGACATAGCCCGTTAGCGATTTGATCAGCATCGAGCTCATTACGCCTTCAGTCGCCGCGCCGCCCGACAGCGCGAAGACCGTAAGGACCAAGAAGGTGGTGGAAACAGGAATCCCGAATCGGGTGAGGAAGATCAGCACCAAGGGCGGCAAAGCATGCCACCATTGAATCCCGGTTTCAGGGTAAGGGAGCTTATTCAACTTACCGTCGGCAATATCGCCGCCGCCATAGAACAGCTGGAAGATCAGCGCTGCAACCATAATCCCGGCTGCGAACAACCAAAGCAGCCACCACGGACGGTGCGAATTGGAAGCTAGAAAAGTCCCGAGCGTCTGGATCGAGTCATTGGCGATCACCGCATAAGCCGCGAAGAAGAAACCGATGAGGGCGAAAATCTCATAGCCAGCAAGTGACATGGCTGCTCCTACGCTTGCCCGGCAGATGCCGCTTGCAAGGACCGCTAGCGGATTAAAGATTACAGATCAATCATCTCTCGGGACATTTCATATACGAATCGCAGTTCGGTTCGATAGTGTCACCCTATCCATACGTATATCCCGCATTTCTGGGGTGAATCGCCTGCCCCTATTGGGCGACCCAGCCGCCATCCATGCTCATGATCGCGCCATTGATGGAGTCGGCGCCGGGCGAGCATAAGAACACTGAAAAGGCTCCAATTTGTTCGGTGGTCACAAACTCTTTGGTCGGCTGAGCCGCAAGCAAAACGTCGCGTTTGACCTCTTCCTCACTGATTCCCCGCGCTTTTGCGGTGTCCGCCACCTGCCCTTCGACCAAGGGCGTGTAGACATAGCCGGGGCAAATCGCATTGCAGCGGACGCCATGTTCGGCGCCTTCCAGCGCGACCACTTTGGTCAAACCCGAAATACCATGCTTTGCCGCCACATAGGCAGACTTGAAAGGCGAGGCGACGAGGGCGTGGGCCGATGCGGTGTTGATGATTCGTCCCCAACCCTGCTCTTTCATATGCGGCATCGCGATTCGGGTCGTATGAAACGCCGCGGAAAGATTGAGGGCGATGATCAGGTCCCAACGCGAAACCGGAAAATCCTCTATCGGTGAAACATGCTGTATCCCGGCATTGTTGACCAGGATATCGACCCCGCCAAAGTCGCGCGCCACATATCCCATCATGCCTTCAATGGCGTCAGGATCGGTGAGATTCGCACCAGAAAAGCCGGCTCGGACGCCATACGCCTCAGAAATTTCCGCTTTCAACGCATCGGCTTCTTCGTCTGTCGCCAATCCACTCAAAACCACATCAGCGCCTTGTTCAGCCAGCGCTTTTGCGATCCCCAGCCCAATCCCGCTCGTCGAACCGGTGACCAAAGCGGTCTTTCCTTTGAGCATTTTACGTCCTTTCATCTTGAGTGCAGCACCAGGCTTGGTTAGAGCAAATGCGGGTAGGATAATAGGCGAGAAAAAACTCTATGACGGCAACGCTCGAATCTTTCCGACAAGGCTTCCCAGATTTCCTGCTGATGACAGGGACCGCCGGTATCCTGTTATTGGTCGCCAGCACGATCTATATTTTGCTCACGCCATGGAAAGAACTGGCTTTGGTTCGCGGTGGCAACGGCGCCGCAGGTCTCGCCCTTGCGGGCGCAATCGCCGGATTGGCGGTGCCCATCGCCTCATGCCTCGCATCGAGCCTGACATTGCTCGACCTCGTATTATGGGGCTCGGTTGCTCTGCTACTGCAATTATTGACCTATCGAATTATTGATATGATTCTGCGCGACATTCCGCAGCGAATCCAAAATGATGAAGCTGGCGCGGCAATTGTGTTGATTGCGGCGAAGGTTTCAGTTGCGATGCTCTTGGCCGCTGGCCTATGGGATCCGAATTTGGGACGAGTGTAAGAGGAGCCACGAGCGAACATGCGTTGGATACCTGACTGGGTAATTTATGCGCTCGTCTTAGGCGTCGTTCTTTGGGCGGTGTTCTCAGGCGGATCCGATGACGCTCCGCGTCCCCCACCAGAAGCAATCGAACAAGAAGGCGCTATGCTGCCGCCGCCCTCAGCATTTGATGAGCGCGTGCTGGTACAAGTCACAGCGCCAAAAAGCGGCATTGGAACGGCCTTTGCCATCAATGGTGAGGGGCAATGGCTGACGGCTCGACATGTGGTTGATGGCTGTAATGAAGTCGCCCTCTTGGTCGCCCCCGGACAATATGCGCCCGCCATCCGTGTCGTGGTGTCCGAGCAATTCGACCTCGCCATTATCGAAACAGAGACCAGCCCCAATCCCGCACCCATCAACACCGAAGATGATTTGCGGCTCGGCGCGTATGGCTTTCACGTTGGCTACCCTCAAGGTCGCCCTGGTGAAGCGGCTTCGCGTTTGTTGTCACGGTCAAACCTGGTTTCGCGCGGACGCCGCAGCAATAGCGAATCGGTCCTGGCTTGGGCTGAAACCGGACGCACACGCGGATTATTGGGGTCTTTAGGTGGTCTTAGTGGCGGTCCTGTCTATGACGAAAATGGCAATGTTCGCGGCGTGATTGTCGCTGAGAGCTCGCGCCGGGGCCGTATCTACACTGCGGCGCCAGAAGCGGTGGCTGAATTTATCAAAGCCACGGGCGCCGACGTGCAAGGCAAACCCCCCGAAACCTTCTCAACCGCAAGCTACGGCAACAAGGCCGACCTGGCGCGCCGCAGTCTGCAAGTGGTCAAAGTTGCTTGCAGCGTGGAAGAATAGACTTTGACATTTGCTGACCGCCTCGTCGCAGCCACGCGCACGCATGGCCCGCTTTGTGTTGGCATCGATCCGCATGCGGGGCGCATTCCAGCTCTATTCGGCGGCGATACCCCAGAGGGTCTTGAGGCGTGGGGCATTGCCGTGGTGAAAGCTGCCGCGGGCCGCACGGGGATTGTCAAACCGCAAGCCGCCTTGTTTGAGCGTCATGGCTGGCAAGGCATGCGCGCTTTGGCCAATGTCTGCGCCGCCGCGCGAGATCATGGATTGTTAATCCTGATGGATGCCAAACGCGGTGATATCGGGTCTACCGCGGAAGGATATGCGACCGCTTATCTCTCTGAGGATGCGCCATTTATTTGCGATGCGCTGACCGTCAATCCTTATATGGGCCTCGATACACTCGAGCCGCACGTGCGAACCGCTGAGACCACCGGCAAGGGCGTTATCGTTTTGGCCCGCACGAGCAATCCAGGCAGTGCCGACTATCAAGCCAGAGACCTCGAAGGGGCGCCGCTTTTTGCCCGTGTGGTCGAAAGCCTCAACCCCATGATTGAGCGTCTAAAAGGGCGTTCCGGGTGGTCCGGCTTAATGCTCGTTACGGGCGCCACAGGCCCGGATGAAGCACGTCGGCTGCGTGGTCTGGCGCCCGATGCACTCTTCCTTGTCCCAGGCTATGGGGCGCAAGGCGCCGGCGCAGCAGAAGCGATGGCCGGATTTGTGCCGGCCAGGCATGGCGGCAATCGGCTTGAGGGCGGATGTGTAAACGCCTCTCGGTCCGTGAACTTTCCGGAGGGATCTGCCGAAGCGCCGACGATTGAGGCGTGGCAGGCCTTGGTCGCAAATGTGATCGAAGAATCGCAAGCCAAGCTAAGCCAGGTGGCGCTGGTGGATTAGCCCTTCACCAACATGGCAAGATCTTCAGGTTCACCGATCACAGCGACATGATCGCCGGGCTGTAGCACTTCCTTAGGCGCGGCAATAATGATGTCGCCATCACGTTCAATAATTGCGATCAAGCAGCTGCCCGGCAGATCGATCTCCGAGAGCGGCCGACCGACATAGTCCGGCAAATGCCCCAAGTCGGAGATCGGCGCATGGAGGAAATGGTCGTCGCGCATCAGGATTTCATTCATATCCTTATCCGACTTCGCACTCAGCCACCGGCGTTCAAAATCAAACGCCTGGACAACTTCTGCCAAGTGCCCTGCTAAACGCAGATCCAAACCCGCCGGCTTGCGCGGGCAAATCAGCATCATGATCGTGTGGACACCTTCCGTATCAGGCATGTCCAGTCGCGCCTCATCGGTAAATCGGAACACAACCAATTCTGGGCTCGAGAGCGCTGCATTGCTGCGATAGGCAAGTAAGACATGTTCGCTCAGTGGGTGCAGGGTCGCTGCGCTCGAATTGAACACAGTCTCCATGACGTCTTCAGGAATGTCATAGGCGCTATGGCCGATGTTTTTGACTTCATCGATGAGCATTTCGCGTGTGAACGTGCCGTGCGAATAGGTATGCACTACGCAGCGCGCGATCAGCGCTTCGTAGGTGAGGTTTTGTTTCTGCGTCCGATCATGAATGATCGTCATCAGTTCGCGCTCAAGTCCTTCATAGCGCATTTGACCTAACCGCTCATGGACATGATAAATCGCGCCGCGACGAACCAACTGCCCCGACGCATAGAATTGGAACCAAAGCGCGCAGGCAATGGTCAGCATTCCGGTGAAGCCAATCGCCAGAATGCCCATTTCAACGATCAACCAGAACGAGACGAGAATTCCGGCAATCGGCAACCACGGATAGAAGGGGAGCCGATAACCAGGTTTATAAGTCGCAATCCGGCTCTCACGCATGACAATTACGGCAACGCTGACCAAGCCAAAAAGGAAGAGCTGGAACGCACTCGCGAGTTTGGCCACGGCTTCAACATTGAACAGCAAAAGAACCGCGATCATCGAGAATGTTGTCACCGCGATCGAGAAGACCGGCGTCCCAAACCGGCCAATCGCGGCAAATCGTTCGGGCAGTAATTTGTCTTTGGCCATCGCATACGGGTACCGACTGGCCGACATGATCCCGGCATTGCCCGTCGAAGCGAACGCCGCAATCGCTGATACGACGATCAGAATGACCCCTAGGTCAAACGGCCAATCGCCAACGAATTGGCGCCCCGCATCAGCCACGGGGGTCAAACTGCCATACAGGCTTTCAACCGGCAGAATGGCGATGATGACGATTAGGCCAAGCGTGTAAATCGCCGTCGCAGTAAGCAATGACAGGACCATTCCCAGCGGGATATTTCGGTCCGGGCTTTGGACTTCTTCGGCGACGCTGGCGACTTTGGTGAGACCCGCATAAGAGACGAAGACCAGGCCGATCGTCGCGACGAACCCGACCGTGCCTTCGGTGAAGAATGGTTGCGACTCGGCGTTTGGTCGTAAGCCTTCAGCGATGTCTGTATTTGCCAAGCCCAGAATGACAAAGCCCGCCAGAATAACCACCAATACGAACACCAATAGGCGTTGCAAAAAGGTGGTTTCTTTCGCGCCGACAGCATTGATCAGTCCAAAGACCAGGGTCAATATCACCGCCAGAACCAAGATCGGGACATCTAAGTAGAGGCTCAAATAAGCGCCCATGCCGACGAGCGCGAATGCGCTCTTGAACACCACCGCCACCCAAGACCCAAGCCCGCCAATCGTCCCGAAAAGCGGTCCGAGCGCGCGGTCGAGGAAGTAGTAGGTGCCCCCCGCTTTCGGCATCGCCGTCGACAGCTCCGCCATACACAGCATGGCCGGAATAATCAGGAACCCGGCAAGCAAGTAAGCGAGATAGACAGAATCCCCCGTATAGCTTGCCGCAATGCCCGGCAAAAGGAAGAATCCAGAGCTAAACATCGCCCCTGTTGAGACGGCATAGACGTCAAACAGAGTCAGGTTTTTTTTGAGCTTTTTCTCGCTCGCCATTTCATACCCCGCCAAATCTTGTCGCCATCAAAGGGGGGATATAAGCTGAGTTGGTCCTGGCACCACTCTTTTTGCGTGTGTTTCGCACATCTAGGGTCTTCACCCTAACTTTCCCCAGCGTCCTGTCTCGACACCTGGGCCAAAACGCCTAGTGTCTGACCCATAAAAGGCGCATCAGACGCCAATCGTGAGAGGAAACAAGGAAAGCGCACATGAAACCGCGTCATTTCGCGGCGCTCGCCGCCGCATCTGCATTTGTCCTGGCCAGTTGTTCAGGGTCCGAAACAAATGAAACCCCCGCGGTCGAGGCGGATAAGCCCCCGGCTGAAACCTCAGCATTTGCCGACGTAACGGATGCCCGGCTGGACAATGCTGAGCAAACGCCGGCCGAGTGGCTGTCATATGGGTTCGACCGCGAGGAAACGCGACACTCGCCCTTGTCCGGAATCACCACCGAAAACGTCGCTGATCTTGGTGTCGCTTGGACCTATGACTTGGCCACCAATCGCGGCGTGGAATCGACCCCGATCGTGATTGACGGGACGATGTATGTCACCTCCGCCTGGTCGATTGTTTACGCGCTCGATGCGGCGACTGGCGAAGAGTTGTGGGTCTATGACCCGGATGTGGATCAAGCGGTTGGCGTGAATGCCTGCTGTGATGTCGTTAATCGCGGCGTCGCGGTCTATGATGGCAAAGTCTATGTCGGAATTATCGATGGCCGCGTGGAAGCATTAGACGCCCAAACCGGCGAAGTGGTCTGGTCGCAAGTTACGGTCGACCAATCGAAGCCATATACCATTACTGGAGCGCCGCGCGTGGTCGATGGCAAAGTTCTAATCGGCAATGGCGGTGCAGAATTGGGTGTGCGCGGCTATCTCAACGCATTGGATGCCCAAACGGGTGAGTTGATCTGGCGCTTCTACACCGTGCCGAGCCCGGATAAACAACCTGATGGCGCCGCCTCTGATAGCGCCTTTGAGCAAGTCGGAAATGTCACTTGGGGCGACACTGGCGCCTGGACCACAGATGGTGGTGGCGGCACGGTCTGGGACTCCATCATCTATGATGAAGAGAATGACACTGTCATTTTCGGAGTCGGCAACGGCTCACCCTGGAACCAGCGTGTCCGTGACCCATCCGGGCTGGATAATCTGTTCTTATCTTCGATTGTCGCTGTCGATGCTGATAGCGGCGAATATAAGTGGCACTTCCAGACCACGCCGGGCGACAATTGGGATTATACCGCCACGCAGACCCTGATCATCGCAACTCTACCTTTGGGCGCCGATGGCGCTGACCGGCGGGTGGTCATGCAAGCCCCGAAGAATGGCTTCTTCTATGTCATCGACGCAGCCACCGGCGAATTCATTGCCGGCAATAATTATGTGCCGATGAACTGGGCCACCGGACTGGACGAAAATGGTCGTCCGATTGAGGTGCCGGAAGCGCGGTATGCAGAAATCCCGTATCTACAGACCCCTGGCCCGCTCGGCGGACACAATTGGCATCCAATGGCCTACAACCCGGATGTTGGTCTGGCTTACATTCCTGCGCAAGAAATCCCGCAAGCTTATGGTACCGATCCCCGGTTCCAGGATGATTCAACCAAGTGGAATACTGGCGCCGATTTCGCCGCTGGCGTTCCGCAAGTGATCCCGAGCGAGGTATTCAAGTTTCTTCGCTCTGGTCTGAAAGGTCGCCTGATCGCGTGGGACCCGGTTGCCAATGAAGCGCGTTGGACCGTTGAGCATGAAGGCCCCTGGAATGGTGGCGTCTTGTCGACGGCTGGCGGTGTGATCTTTCAAGGGAAATTGAATGGGGAGTTCGTCGCATATGATGCCGCGACCGGCGAGGCTTTGTGGACGCACGATGTGAAGTCGGGTGCCGCATCAGGACCGGGGACATTCGAAATTGATGGCGAGCAATATGTGACAATTACCACCGGCTGGGGATCTGCCTATTTGCTTTCCGCCGGTGCGGTGGCCGCGCCGCAACCGGTTCCGCCCACCGTCGGAAAAGTCGTCACGTTTAAACTGGGCGGCGATAAAGTGATCGCGGATGTCGATATCCCACTGATCGAGCGTACGCCTAAGACTGCCGAGTTTGGCGATGATGCGCAATTGCAATTAGGGCTGGTCCAATATGCCCGCAATTGCACGGTCTGCCATGGCCCGTTTGCGGTGAGCGCGGGTGTGCTTCCAGATTTGCGATGGTCGACCTACAGCGCCAGCGCCGATGCTTGGAAAGGTGTGTTGGTTGACGGTAATCTGCAATCGATCGGCATGGTCTCATTCGCAGATGTTCTCTCGGATGACGAAGTCGAAGCCATTCGCGCATACGTCGTGCAGCAGGCGCACAATTCGCAAGGTATCGATGACGCGATTGCCAGCGAGGGTGGCGGCAGCCAGTAGTTATTCGACAAAAAGACCCAATTCTTTTTGTTTCTTCTTTGACAAGCCATCGGCGACCAGCCGATGGCTTGTTTCAATATAGGCTTTGAGATCGCGGTCGCTGAGACCCGGCGCGGCATAATGTTGGATCCATTTCATCCCACGTGAAGCGAGATAGGGTGCCGGGCGGAGGCCGGGTTGATCTTGCATAATCTCGTATGAGAGCGGCGTTACTTTAAACGTCACCGCAAAAAAATCCGCATCGCCCCAACCGGCAATGGCGAAAACTTTGCCGCCAACTTTCCAAACATGGCTGCCGCCCCACTGGATGACGCGACTGGTTGCCGTGAGTGCCCCACAAAAGTCATTGTATTCGTCCAAGGTCATAAAAAACATGATGGCAAGTATTCATCCCGACTTCAACGAAACTCGATTACAGGTTAGGCTGACCGCACACCACAAAGGGCTATTTCATGCATATTCTCGCTGCGCTTCTCGGTATCGTCGGGTTTATCGCCGTTTGGTATTGGCGATTAAAAGTGCTGCGCGATGCGGCAAATGACGGTGTCAAAGCGATCGAAACGGTCGCCAATCTACCGCGCAAGATGCGGTTCAAGAACAAAACCGGCAAAGGTGGCCTGGCTGTGGTTGACGACCCGCGTGAAGCCGCCGCGATTTTAATGCTCGAAATCGCTCAGGCCCGCGGCACGCTGACGGAACGACAAGAAGCGGCCATTCGCGGCGAAATCATGCATCACTTTGAGTTTCCCGAAGGCGATGCGAACGAACTCATCGCGCAAGCCGGATGGCTGTCTCGAAACGCTGGTGCCAGCCATGTGGTGATGTCGAAAATGACCGACTTTGTCCGCAAATGGCCAGGCATGACGGGTAAGGAGTTGGTCGATCTCGACGGCATGCTGGTCGCGATTTCGGAAGCCGAAGGCGATCCGACCGATAGCCAACTCGACTTGCTCACCATTTACCGCGAAAAAACCGGACTGCGGGTTTAGGCTTGTTCTTGATTAGAATGGACTAGCTCTTGTGCAAACGGGAGCATGGCCATGCGAGCAGTCATTATCGGAGCATCTGGCGGTATAGGCAGGGCTGTGGTTGAGGCTTTGATTGCGCGCGCGGACGTTGACGCCATTTACAGTTTTTCGCGAACACCGACCGAATGGGCACATGCCAAAGTCCGTTCTGCGCCTCTCGATTTATTAGACGAAGCGAGCATCGCTGCGGCGGCCAAAATCGTGGCGAACGATGGTGCGCCGGATCTGGTTTTCGTCGCCACAGGGCTCCTCTCCAATGGCGCGGCGTTACAGCCTGAAAAGTCACTCCGTCAGCAGAGCGCCGCGGCGTTCGAGCAGGTGTTTGCAATCAACACTTTCGGTCCCGCCCTCGTCGCCAAACATTTCATTCCAATCATGCCGCGTCAGACACGCGCGGTGTTCGCGGCGCTGTCAGCCCGGGTCGGATCAATCTCCGATAATCGCCTTGGAGGTTGGCACGCCTACCGCGCATCCAAGGCAGCGTTGAACATGCTCATTCAAAACTATGCCATTGAGCAACGTCGCCGGAACGAGGCCTTCATCGCGATTAGCTTACACCCAGGCACCGTCGACACGGCTTTGTCCAAACCATTTCAGGGCAACGTGCCTGACCAACAATTGTTCAGTCCAGACAAGGCCGCGCGCAAGCTGCTCGATGTCATCGCACTGCTCGAGCCCGCAGACTCAGGCAAATGTTTCGATTGGGCAGGCGCGCCTATTCCAGCTTAGGCGCCGCCGATATTGGCCAGCACGTCGGCTGCATCATAGGCGTTCGGATTGTCTGGTTTCGGACCTGGCGCAGTGACGATCTCCATAACATGCTCGACAGGTCCCGAAGACCCGCCCCCTAAGGGGAGCGCGATCCCGACTCCGAGCCCGACGCTGGATCGACCCCCGGACCCAGCGGCGCCACCGATTGAGACAGAGGTCCCATTGCCACCCGCAAGTTCACCCGTGTCGCTATAAGCGGTGACGACTTGGAACCAGTCATCGCCTTTTTCCAAAGTGATCTCGGCGGCCCGGCGCAGGGCGCGGCTGCGAGCCAGGTCCATCGACGAGTCCGTATAGGTGATGCGGAACCGATTATTCTCGATTGGCAGGACCGAATAGCCTTTCGCACCTTCTTTGGCGGCGGGGCCATAAGGCACGCTCGAGGCGCACGCCCCGAGCAAGACCAGTGCTGATGCTGCGAGCCAAGTTTTCATGTTCGTCTCCCTCCTCAGGTTGCATCCATTAAGCCACGTCAGAATGAACCTGAACAGAACACAACTCAGGATGAACGACCCCCAACACATTACAACGAGTTCATTCATGTTGGATTCTGTATTCATAATTGCAGGACGGGGGGCAGAAAAAAGTGGTCGCAGCCACTCTCATCTGCAGGCGTCCGATCGCGAAAGTTGATGCGCTGGTCCGTAGGCGCGCTCAGCTTGGCGCGTAAGCGCCGCTTCACAGCGGCGCATGGACGGGCGGCGTCTTAAAGGGGAGCGTCGCCCGTTCAATTGTTTCAGGCGAACGATATGGCCCGCAATCGCGCGATCGAACCCAGCGAATGATTTCGAACCGCTATATCTGCTGTACCGAGGACAACACTTAAAACGAGCTGACGGCTTGAAACGCCACAAGATGGACCCTCGCTGCCAAGCAATTTCCCGCTCCCCCAACGCACTCCGTCAAATGGGTATACGATTAAGTTCATGATTGTTATTGATGTGTCATGCATCGTGACCCAATCATCCCATTAGCACAGCATGTTCTCCGCGGCTGGCTGACCGGCCACGGCTGATCCTCGTCTTTTGAATTCAACCAAATTCAAGAGAGAGAAAACTATGAATCGTAAAGAATACCTCGAAATGATGCGTGGCGCGGGCAAGCTCGACTACGAAATCTATTTGAACACCGAACGACTTCTGGCGTGTCAAAAAGAGCCAGAAGACTTGTGCAATCCGGACGAGTTACAATTCATGATCGTCCACCAGGTCGAAGAATTGTGGATGAAGCTGATGGGCACAACGCTCCTCGACATTGACGATGAGATGCGTGCGGGTCGGACTTTGAAGGCGCTTACGCTGTTTCGCCGCGTCCACATGTGTCAGGAAATGATGAGCACACAGCTTGCCTTGTTGGAGACCATGTCGCCCAAGGATTATCAGGAAATCCGCCTTCTGCTGGGTAATGGCAGCGGCCAGGAGAGCCCGGGATTTCGAGTGCTCCTGAAAATGCCGAAAGACCTCTGGCAAACTTTTGTCGATATCTACCTTGAGGGCGGAAAGCGGACGCTCGAACAGGTCTATGACAGCGAATACTCGCACGATGAAGCCTATATGGTGGCTGAGGCACTGGCTGAGTTTGACGAGCAGTTTCAGAAATTCCGCAACGCCCATATGCAGCTGATCTATCGCTCCATCGGAGTGGCCGCGAATTCATTGAAGGGCCGCCCGGTGGAAATTCTGGATGCCGGGATTCGGCAGAAATTCTTCCCGGACTTATGGAGCGTCCGCGCAGAAATGACGGATCGCTGGGGCGCGTCTTATGGCGTCAAGCGAGACAAGCTCGAGCCCAAGACGGATGCGTGAGCATTTTCACGTTCCAGATAATTACTTCCTGTCCCACTCGGTAGGCTGCTTGCCGAAAACGGCGCCCGACCGGCTGGGCCAGGATTATATCCAACAATGGATGATCCATGGCGGTGACGCCTGGCCGGGATGGCTGGATGTGCTCGATACATTTCGCGCCCGGCTTGGCGCATATCTCGGGAGTCCGGTGCGAAATCTTTGTCCGCAGACCAACATTTCCAGCGGTCTGACAAAGCTGCTCTATTCCTTACCTGCGCCAACAAGCAAGCCGACAATCCTGTGTTCGCTGGAAGATTTCCCGACCACGGGCTTTGTCTTCAAACAAGCAGAACGGATGGGGTTTCGCGTCAAGTTTATGCAAGGTGACGTGTCTGACCTGGACGCCTGGACGGAGGCCTTTGATGACAGTGTTGGGTTGATCCACATCACGCATGCCTTTTCGAACACGTCGAAACTGGCGCCTGTCGCAGAGCTTTGCGCGCTTGCCCGTGACCGAGGCGCGATCAGCGTCGTCGACATTGCTCAATCTGCTGGGGCGATCCCCGTGGACCTTAGTCTCTGGCAGCCGGATTTTGCGCTCGGCACGGGCGTGAAGTTCCTGTGTTTCGGACCCGGCGCCTGCTTTCTCTATGCCTCCGACGAGATGATCGAAACTTGCGCCCCCGTGGATGTTGGTTGGTTCTCGCACGAACAACCGTTCGAGATGGACATTCACAATTTTCGTTACGCCGATTCAGCTATGCGATTCTTCGGCGGGACACCGTCGCCCGCGCCATTCGTTTTGGCGACTGCAGCGCTGGACCTGTGGGAAACGCTCGGTCCGAAACAGGTGCACGCCCGAATCCAGTACCACCTGGACCGGCTGTGCGCCGCTGTTTCGCACGGGACTCTGGTGTCGCCGCGCACCTCAGGTGCGCGGGGCGGTGCACTCGTGATCAATCTCCTCGATCGTGACCCGCTTCGAGCGGAACTATCTAAGCGAAACATCCGCTGCGACGAGCGCAAAGAAGGCTTCCGATTCTCCGTTCATGCTTACACGAATGAGGAGGAGATCGATCTGTTGATAGACGCTTTTTCATCGCGATTGCTTTAGCCTCGACGTTCGAGCGTTCAGTTTGGCTCCGTTTGCGCGTAGGAGCATCCTGAACGCGCCCCAAGTAAGACCCTAACGCGCGGCAGCGCTAACTATCTGAATTAGGATCCAAATGTCTGCGTCCAAAATCAGCTTCAGCGGTATCAAGGCCAGCATCAATAATCGCCTCGCGAATACCGCGCGCCCGGGCGAATTCACGCATCAACATCTCACCATCGCCCCAGCGAATTGCTCGCTGCAGGGCCGCCAGGTCTTCACTAAACCGGCCCAGCGTTTCCAGCACCGCATCCTTATTGGTTAAGAACACGTCCCGCCACATGGTGGGGTCCGATGCAGCGATCCGGGTAAAATCACGAAATCCGCCGGCAGAATATTTGACCACTTCGCCCTGCTCGACACTTTCCATGTCATAGGCGGTCGAGACAATATTGTAGGCGATCAAGTGCGGCAGATGCGACGTGATCGCTAGGACACGATCATGACGCGCGGCATCCATGGTTTCGACCCGCGCGCCGAGCCCTTTCCAATAAGCGGTCAGATCCACAACAGCTTTAGCGTAAGCGTCATCCGAAGTCGCCAGCGGCGTCAGGATATGCCAGGCGTCTTGAAAAAGGCTGGCAAACCCCGCTTCAGGCCCGGACTTTTCCGTACCCGCAATCGGATGACCCGGAACAAGATGGACATGATCCGGGCAATGCGCGGCCATATCGGCTGCGGCTTTGGCTTTTACCGACCCAACATCGGTTAGAATGGCCCCCGTCTTCAAGGCGCCGGCAATTTGTTCGGTGACTTCAGCCAAGACACCAACCGGCGTGCATAAGATCACGCAATCAGCCCCGCTAATCGCTGCTTCAGCCGTCTCACAAACCGCGCCATGAATGACCCGCGCGGCGCGGGTACGCACATCCTCTGATGTGTCCCACAACGCCACTTCGGACGCGCCGCCATAAGCGTGCGTCGCGTGCGCGATCGAAGATCCAAGCAAGCCGATCCCGATGATCGCAATCTTATTGAAAACGTCTTCGCTCATCAGCTTTTCGAAAAGGCTTCAATCGCGGCGATGAGATCGTCATTCTGTTCCACCGTACCAATCGATGCGCGCAAACACATCGGCAGGCCGTAGACATTCACATCCCGGATCACAATGCCTTGGCTTCTCAAAAAGGCGTCCGCCTCAACGCTGGTGCGACCCTTTTCTTCTGGAAACTCAATCAGCACAAAATTTCCGACGCTTGGAAACGTCTTAAAGCCGGCTTTTTCGATGGCCTCTTTGACCCGGAGGAGTTCCGCGTCATTGTGATCGGCAGACTTGGCCTGAAACGCATCATCGTTAATTGCAGCGATGCCTGCTGCCTGTGATACTGCGCTGACATTAAACGGCCCGCGCGTGCGGTGCAGCGCATCAATCACACTTTCCGGCCCATACGCCCACCCGAGGCGCAACGCCGCTAAGCCATGAATCTTCGAGAAGGTTCGGGTGACCAAGACATTGGCCATTTCGCCAGCCAATTCCATTCCGGCGCTATAGTCATTCTTGCGCACATATTCGGCATAGGCCCCGTCTAGAACCAATAAGACCCGTTCCGGCAGATTGGCGTGAAGACGCTTCACCTCAGAGTAAGGAATGTAGCTGCCGGTTGGATTGTTGGGATTGGCCAAGAACACGATTTTGGTGTTTTCGTCGACTTGCTCCAGCATCGCATCAACATCTGTGGTCAGATCTTTTTCCGGTGCGCTGCGTGTTTCAGCACCGGCTTGCTGGGCGATCAAGCGATAGACGAGAAAGCCGTGCTGGCTCTGTACGATATTGTCACCTGGGCGCAAATAGGCCCGGCCGAGCAGCTGGAAAATTTCATCCGACCCCGCCCCGCAAACCAGGCGGTCTGGCTCGATGCCATATTTCGCACCGATCGCTTCACGCAGGGCGCTGGCTGAGCCATCTGGATAGAGTTCCATATGTTTGGCCGCTTCCAAAACGGCGGCCTGAGCCAACGGGCTACACCCGAGCGGGTTCTCATTGGACGACAATTTATGTGCGCCCACGAGCTTCTGGCCGCCTTTATAGGGCGTGATTTCGAGAATATTCGGCAACGCTTTAGGGCCGGTCATCGAGGACTCCTATCTTGAGTCTGGTGACCTGCCGGGAACAGCGGCGAAAATCAAGCCTTTGACATGGATTGAAACTGCTCGGCTAAGGCCCGAGCGCTCTCAAAGGCCGCTTCTACTTTGCTTCCAAGGCACCAATCGCCGCACGCGGCGAGACGCAGGTCCGGGTCAAGAAGATATGGGAGCCCCGCCGGTTTCGGCGTCGACGCATAGCGCCACCGATGCAAACTTTGATGCGTTGCGCGGGACAAATCCACCTCCGCCAGCGCACTGGCTGCGGCCAAGAGTGTGGCCTGTACCCGCTCAGACGGGTCGTCCAGATGCGCCTGGGCCCAGGCATTGTTCGATTGAACCAATATGCTGCAGGATGTTTGACGCTCCGGCTTTTCCGAATTCACCGCCATCCATCCGATCGGTTCCGACCCCGACTTCATCGCTTGCCAACCGAGCTCCATCGCGCTGTCAAACCCGAGCATCAGCGCGAAACAGCCATGCATTTCGACTTGGCTCAACGTCTCCTGGTGGACAAATCCCTCTGGCATGAGCGCCGCCGTCTGAACCGATGGCGCGGTTGATACGACCCAGTCGAATGGGCCGAATACTGCGCTATCCCGGGTTTCGATCTGCCACCCTTCCCGGTGCTCAATCAACCGCGCAATATGAGTTTGCGTGCGCACGTCAATCTCTCGTGCCAGCCATTTGCAGATCGCATTCATACTTGGCGTCGCGACCCATTTTGGTTTTGAAGAGACTTTGGCACCATCGCGTAAATCGATCATCGCAGGCCAACCAGCGATCAAAGCATTCGCGTCCAAGTGATCCAGAAACGCTCTGAAATCTGTCGTCTCGGCGGTGAAATATTGCGCACCGTGATCGAACACAAAAGGGTCGGCACGGCGAGTCGACATCCGGCCGCCGGGTCCCCGCGCTTTTTCGAACACGGTCACATCATGCGCAGGGGCGAGGCGAGACGCCAGCGTTAGACCCGCAAGTCCCGCTCCGATAATTGCAATTTTCATAGGTTCTTATGCCTCGCTCATGCGCGAGACATAAGCCAACTCCGCTCATTGCCTAGAGCGGCAACTGGGTTTTCGGTTGCTAGCTGCCGATGGCTTGTTCGTTGCGCTCACCGGTTCGAATACGAACAATCGTTTCCAGATCCGCTACAAAGACTTTGCCGTCCCCGATCGTGCCGGTATTAGCCGCACCGGTGATCGCTTCGACAACGCGGTCTGATTCGGCGGCGCTGCACGCGACTTCGACTTTGACTTTCGGCAATAGTCTGACTTCATATTCAGCGCCGCGATAGACTTCGGTCTTGCCTTGCTGACGTCCATAACCGCGGACTTCCGACACGGTCAGTCCCGAAACATCGGCTTCGCCGAGCGCGTCAATGACCGCGTCGAGACGACTTGGTTTGA
Source organism: Pseudomonadota bacterium (assembly GCA_039194965.1). Classification (GTDB taxonomy): domain Bacteria; phylum Pseudomonadota; class Alphaproteobacteria; order Caulobacterales; family Hyphomonadaceae; genus Henriciella. The sequence continues at coordinate 28,057 of JBCCVQ010000020.1, forward strand.
AGATCGCTGTAACTAGTTTCATTTTGGCCCGCCTCCAATTGCAGTCTTAACTCTACCCGTATCGGCTTGGTTTGTAACGTCAATTGCGCTGTTTTCGCGCGGATCAGCCGGACTTCCTGCTGCCAGATTTCTAGGCAAAACCGGTTTTGGTCTGCCCGCCTTTACAGCTTTGGTCACTGGCGCAGCGGCGCTGCCACCCGGTTTTGAGTATAACCGTTTAACCGCTTCGACCAAGACAACCCCGCCGAGACCAGGCAATGCGAACTCGCCCGCGCGCTCCCAAGAATTGGCCGCGCCGGTGATGATTCGCCAATCGAGCGGTGGCATGTGAACCGCGGTAGTCGACGCCGTGACTTGAAACAGACTGTCATTCAGAAAGCGCACCAATTGCGACCGGGTCCAGGGTCTGCCATGTCCGAAAGGCTTCGATTCGACCAATGACCACATGCTGCGCCGGTTGGTCACCGCCACGACGATACGCCCTTCTGGCGCAAGTATTCGCCAGGCCTCGCGCATCAACTGCCGCGGACTGTCGGCCTCTTCCAAGGCATGGAGTAAGAACACGCGGTCGAATAGACCCTCAGGAAACGGCAATTTCTGCTCAGGCGCCAGGCAGAGAGATTGCCCGCGCGCATTCGATAACCGCACTTCCCCCAATTCTTCAGGAACGACCCCGACACAAGAGGCCGCTTCGTCCTCCCACAATGGCAAAAGTGGGCTGGGATAGCCAATACCTAGCAAGCGTTGTCCGGCACAGGATCCCCAGAGCGCCTTCATCCGTTCCGACATTAAACGCGCCGCGCTCTGACCCAATCTGGAGGCATAAAAAGCTTCAAGGGTTGCCGCGGGCTGACGCATATGTCTCTAATCGCTCCAACAAAAACTACCCCGAAGAGATGGGATCATGCTGACCATACATCAATTCCCCTGTTTGAATGATAATTATGGCTATTTAGCCCACGACCCAGTGTCTGGCGAAACCGCCGCCATCGACACACCGGATGCCGATGCATATCTGGCAGAAGCGACCGCGAAGGGTTGGACGATCACCGCGATCTGGAACACCCATTGGCACCCGGATCATGCTGGCGGCAATCTCAAGATCAAAGACGCCACGGGATGTGAGATTGTCGGCCCAAACGGTGAGGCCGAGAAAATTCCCGGTATCGATCGCGCCGTCGCGGGCGGCGACACAGTCATGCTCGGCGCTTTGCAAGCTCATGTGATTGACGTGCCGGGTCACACGCTCGGCCATATCGCGTTTCACATACCAGAATCCAAAACCGCTTTTGTCGGCGATGCTGTTTTTGCGCTCGGTTGCGGACGCGTCTTCGAAGGCGACATGCCGATGATGTGGAAATCGATGTTGGCAATCAAGTCTCTGCCGCCAGAAACGACACTTTATTGCGCGCACGAATATACTCAGGCAAATGCCCGCTTTGCTGAGACAATCGAGACGGATAACGCGGCATTAATCGCCTACATCGCTGAAATCGATGCGAAAAGAGCCAGAGGTGAACGCACCGTTCCGATGCCTTTGTCCCGTGAATTGGCGACAAATCCGTTTTTGCGGGCGGATGTGCCAGAACTTCAGACCGCTATGGGACATCCGGGCGACGCGGCTGCGACATTTGGCGAAATTCGCGGGCGCAAGGACCGGTTTTAATGATCGCACGAGCGGGCGACTTGGGCGCCAATGAGATCATCCGGTTGCTCAAGATGAAGGCCCACCCGGAAGGGGGTCACTATGTCGAAACCTACCGCGCCGAGGGTGAAGATCGCGCCAGGTCGACGGCGATTTATTATCTTCTACAGGTCGATGAAGTTTCAGCCTGGCATCGGGTCGATGCCGATGAACATTGGCTATGGCATGCGGGAGGGCCGCTCTCGCTGACTTTGTCCCCGCCAGACGGTAAAGGCGCAAAAGCCCATACGCTCGGCCCAGACTTACGCGCTGGACATCGACCTCAAGTCACAGTGCCCGCCACGCATTGGCAGACAGCAGAAAGCCTCGGCGCTTGGACGCTGGTTTCATGCGTCGTAGCCCCCGGGTTTCAGTTTGACGGTTTCGAACTCGCGCCAAGCGATTGGCGGCCACAGATTTAGAAAAATTTCAGACAGGACAGCATTAATGGTAGATATTTCAGGGAATTGCGACGACCGTTTCGTCGGCGTCAAAGCCGCCTTCGAGAACAATTTTAACACCTTGGACGAGATTGGCGCGAGCGTCGCCATCACGTATGAGGGGGAATTCGTAGTCGATCTTTGGGGCGGACATTTAACCCGCGATAAGGCCGCGCCTTGGGCTGAAGATACGATCATCAATGTCTGGTCGAGCACAAAAACCATGGCCGCAATGTGCCTGTTACTCTTAGCCGACAAAGGCGAAGTGGACCTGCACGCCCCGGTCGGCACGTATTGGCCGGAATTCAACACCGGCGGGAAAGACAAGGTCGAGGTACGGCATTTCTTGTCACATATGGCGGGCCTATCGGGCATGGACACCCCGGTTGACAGCGAGGCGGTGTATGACTGGGACTGGATGGTCCGCGAACTTGCCGCCCAAACACCGTGGTGGGAACCCGGCACAGCATCTGGCTATCACGCACTGACACAAGGACATTTGATCGGCGAAGTCGTCCGCCGCGTGACCGGTCAAACATTAGGCGCCTTTTATAAGCAAGAAATTGCCGATCCATTGGGTGCAGATTTTCATATTGGTACCCCGGAATCAGAATTCTCGCGGATCTCGCCCTTGGAAACGCCAACCTCAACCGCGACATTTGACGATCAAGAATCCATCGCAGCCCGGACCTTCAAAAATCCGGCTGTCGACGCGGCGCAAGCTATGGAGGACGGGTGGCGCAAGGCCGAAATCCCGGCGGCGAATGGTCATGGCAATGCCCGCAGCATTGTTCGCGCGCAGACGCCGATGGCAAATGGCGGCGAAGCTTTCGGCAAAAAGATCCTATCTGAAGCAGGCACGCGCCGGGTGTTCGAACAACAAGCCAGCGGAGTCGATCTGGTGCTTGGGATTCCGCTCATACTGGGTATGGGCTATGGCATTAACAATCCCGTCCTACCGCTCGGGCCGAATAAGAACATCGCCTTTTGGGGCGGCTATGGGGGATCAATTGTCTTGATCGACCAGGATGCGCGTATGTGCATTTCTTATGTCATGAACCGAATGGAATCCGGCCTGACCGGTGACATGCGAGGATTCGCGCTGATCATGGCCGCTTACGCAGCGCTGGCGTAGCGGCAGAGCTTGCTATTTTTGCGCGCCCTGGTCAGACTCTAAAAAAGACTTGGGAGGCAGCCGCAATGGTCAAGCGGATATTACTCGGTGCAGGTGGGATTCTCATCCTGCTCGTCGGCATCATTCTCGTGCGTACATTCAATTATGGCGGAACGCCGCAAGACGTTCGCGAAATCGTTCTGCCGGAGGTGCCCGACTTTGACGCGAATGTCGCGGCACAGCATCTCAGCGAAGCCATTCAGTTTCGGACGATAACGGTCGCTCCAGGCGACCCACGCGTCGGGCAGGAAGGGCCATGGCTCGACCTGCAAGCTTGGATGGAAGCGACCTATCCGGCGTTTCACGCCGCCGCCAACAAAGAAACCGTGCCTGGCGGCTATACCCTGCTCTACACTTGGCAAGGCAGCGACGCATCACTCGATCCTTTGCTGCTCATGGCGCACCAAGATGTGGTGCCAGTAAATATTGGGACAGAAGACGATTGGGATGCCCATCCTTTCTCGGGCGCCATTCAGGACGGGTATGTGTATGGCCGGGGCGCGATTGACGATAAGGGCTCCATGGTGGGCCTGTTCGAAGCGCTCGATGCATTAGCGCGCGACGGCTTCCAACCGCGGCGGACCGTTTTGCTCATGCTTGGGCATGATGAAGAAGTCTCGGGCTCCGGTGCAAGCTCCGGGGTCGAGCTGCTCAAATCGCGGGGAGTCTCGCCCGTGATGGCCTTGGACGAAGGCTTCATGGCAATCGAGAACAATCCGCTTACCGGCGGCACAGTGGCCTTCATCGGCGTCGCTGAGAAAGGCTATGTGACCTATACGCTGACAGTGACCGCCCAGGGGGGGCACTCTTCGACGCCGCCACGCAATAGCGCCACGGTCCGCTTGTCACGCGCCTTGATCGCCCTGGATGAGAATCAGATGTCAGCAGATATGGATTATCCGCTCGTCTCAGGCCTGTTCAAAGCGACGGGCCCAGATATGCCGTTCGTCCAGCGCATGGCGTTTGCTAATCAGTGGTTGTTTGGCGGTTACCTGAAAGGCGTACTGAGTGCCGAACCGGCTGCGAATGCAATGATCCGCACGACCACGGCGCCGACCATGCTAACCGGCTCGGCCAAAGAAAACGTTCTGGCACAACGCGCAACCGCCATCATCAATTTCCGTATCCATCCTAAGGACACAGAAGAGAGCATTCTCGCGCACATTAAAAACGTGACCAAGGATATTGAAGGCCTGGAGGTCACGCTCGGTCGAAGCGGCATTCGCGGTACGGGCGCCTCGCCGGTCAGCCCGATGGACAATCTCGCTTTTGGCGTTTTGTACGCGGTGGCGGCCGATTCCAGTCAGGCACCGGTTGCCCCAGGATTGGTCCTCGGCGCCACTGACGGGCGCTACGCAACGGCGATCACGGATAGCGTCTATCGCTTTATGCCGGCAATGATGTCGCCAGAAGATTTGACCGGGTTTCACGGTACCAATGAAAGGCTCACCGTCGAGAATATGGGCCGCCTGTCAAAAGGCTATGCGCAGATCGTGCTGGCAATGGATGCGAACGAGGAGTGACCAAAACTCCAACGCGCTCATCCCCGCGCATGCGGGGATCTCGTGCCGCGTATTCCGTACTTAAAAAATGGAGTTCCCCGCCTGCGCGGGGATGAGCGAAACGGGTGGACTAAAGCGCCGCGATAATCGCGTCGCCCATCTCAGTTGTCGACATTGATCCACCGATGTCGCCGGTGCGCGCGCCTGCTTCAAGCGCCTTACCGACCGCCGCAAACAATTTGTCTGCCGCCTCCGCGCGTCCTAGCGACCAGCGCAGCGCCATTTCCAGTGATAAGATTGCGGCACATGGGTTCGCTTTGCCTTCACCGGCAATATCTGGCGCCGAACCGTGTACGGGCTCGTACAAGCCGGGCTTACCCTCATAACTCAAAGAGGCGCTCGGAAGCATGCCGATCGAGCCCGTCAGCATCGCCGCTGCGTCCGAAAGGATATCACCGAACAGATTGCCCGCGAGGAGGACGTCAAATTGCCTTGGATGACGCACCAGTTCCATCGCACAGGCATCCGCCAGCACATGCCGCAGCGCGACGCCTTCACCTTCCGCGGAATGTAGTTCTGTCACGGTTTCGCGCCAGAACTGGCCGCTTTCCATGACGTTCGATTTCTCTGTCGACACCACTTCACCGCGGCGTCCTCGGGCAATATCAAACGCAACCCGCGCCACCCGGTCAATTTCGCCCTTTGTGTAGCGCGAGGTTTCATAGCCGAAGCTTTTATCTCCAAGCCCGCGCTCGAATCCGCGCGGTTCGCCGAAATACACGCCCGAAGTCAGCTCGCGCACGATCATGATGTCGAGCCCTTCGACCACTTCACGCTTTAGGCTCGACGCATCAACCAATGCTGGAAAGCAAAAGGCTGGCCGCAGGTTCGCAAACGTATCCATGCCTTTGCGCAATTGAAGGAGCCCCATTTCCGGGCGCAAATGACGTTCAACGCCCGCCCATTTCGGTCCGCCAACGGCGCCGAGCAGGACCGCATCACTGGATTTGGCTTTGACCAAAGCATCAACGGTGAGTGGCTCACCATGCACATCAATTGAGGCGCCGCCGACCAAGTCTTGGTCAAATTGCAGGTCAGGCGCGAGCGTTTCGGCCACGCGGCGAGCTTGTTCGGTAACTTCCGGGCCGATGCCGTCGCCGGGTAATAGGAGCAGGGTCTGGCTCATCTCATCCTCTATCGCGCAAATTCAGTTGGGCGCCATAGATCAGGTTGTGTTCGCCGTGTCCACTGCGACCGATAGGGGCAGGGTTTAGCAGAGGCTTAAAGTGGAAGCGGCTCTGGCTCGGCCTCATACATCCGGACTTCCAGGTCTTGTGGTCCAACCTCCGCCAAGGCACTGCGAAACACGGCCATATGCGGTTCTGCGAAATGGCTGACCAAGGCAGCTTTGTCTTTCCAGCGTTCGATAATTCGCATTAGATTTGGATCGAGCAGGTCGCGGCTATAGGCATATTCGATACAGCCGGGCTCGGTACGGCTCGCCGTAATCATGGTTTCCATTGCGGCGATGGCCTGGTCCCAAGCCTCTTCTGGAATGCGCGCACTGCCTTCGACGATTATCATTCGATCACCTTGATTTTGAGTTGGAGCGTTTCCGCCACATCTTCCGGCGAGCGTTCATAGGACAGAACCAAGGTCGACCTGCCTTTGGCGAGCGCTTCGAACACGAACATCTGATGGCCACCACTGCCTGTCAGGCCTTCTGGTGCAGGATCAGCAAAATAGCCTTCGCTCAACTGGTCGATTTTCGATGCGTCGATATCTTTCAGATACCAATAATAACCGGTGGTCGGATTGCTATCGAGTTTCAAGCGAAGCTGACCTTCTGGGCGTAGAGTGATGTCAGTTCCGGATGCCGGATCAGTAAACGTCTGCACCGGCGCCGCGCCTTCTAAGCCGCGCACTTCGGGTTTGGTATTCATGATATCCGGAATGCAGCCTGTTAGCAGAATCGCGCCAAATACGACAATAGAAAGATGTTTCATCAGGCCGTCTCCAACCATGGCGTTGCGAGTTTGCGCTGTGTTTCATAGGCACTGATCGCATCTTCAGCTTGCAAGCTGAGGGCAATATCATCGAGGCCTTTTATCAGCTTCTCACGACGACCTTCATCATAATCGAAATCATGCGTCACGCCGTCGGGCGTGGTCACGGTCTTTGTGTCGAGATCGATTTCGAACACACTATTGCTGCCACCCGCTTGCGCCGCCAGCGCGTCACAAATTTCGATCGGTAGAGCGATGGCGAGAATGCCATTCTTGCCGCAATTATTGTAGAAAATATCGGCAAAACTCGGCGCGATGACGCAGGTGATACCTTGGTCGAGTAGCGCCCACGGCGCATGCTCGCGAGAGGAGCCGCAGCCAAAATTTTCGCCCGCAATCAACACGCCGGCGTTTTTGTATTGTGGCTTGTTCAAGACAAAGTCCGGGTTCGGCGAGCCATCTGGCAACGTCTTCAGCTCGTGAAACAGGCCTTCGGAAAGCCCATCGCGTTCTGTCGTCTTCAGAAATTGCTTCGGGATGATCATATCGGTGTCGACATTCACCATCAGCTTGCCTTTGTCTAAAAGCGGCGCGGCAGTGGAACGGAGTTGAGTAAACGCTTTCATATTGGACCTTCTAACGCGGCGCGTGCGCAATGAACAGGGTCGGGACCCCTTGGGTATGGTCGCGAACCGTGAAGACTTCCGATCCCGGCTTACGCCCGGTTCGAATCTCGCTGATGTCGCGCCCGGCTGCAGACAAACGTGCATGCGCGGCGGCGAGGTCATTGGTTTCCCAGGTGAGGCCCCAAATCGAGTCATCAGATTGGGCATCGTGGGTCTCGCCGAGCCGGTGAATGACTTCCAGAGTCAAACCGCCCAGACGGAAAAATAGGAATCGCGTTTTCCACTGCTCTGCCGTCCGATCAAGCGCGAATCTTAAGCCTAGACGCGCGCCATACGTGGCGACGGCGCGTTCGGGATTCGGAGTATTTATGACCAGATGATCCAGAGCCGTTGCTGCCCCCAAAGCAGGCGCTGTCGTCGCCAATGGGGCGTCGGGCTGAAGAATGAACGACTTCACACCGGCCATTTTCTCATCCGGAATGCGGAAGCGTTTCCAGGCGCGGGTTGTACCGCTGTTTCGATCTAAACTGGTGGTTTCGACAATTTCGCTCGGCGATAGGCCACGGCGGGTGATCAGGTGATGATCGCTGGCAATATCGTCGCTGCGATAGACCAGCGTGGTCAGCTTTGCGCCATCCTTTGTCATCTCGTGCAGCTTGCTCGCCACCGGACCTTCACCGCGCGGGGCCATCAGTTCGATGGCCGTATTGCCGGTTGCAAACATCGCCGTTGCCGCGCCATCGCTTTCCGCTTGCCAATCAGGGTCCCGCCCGAGCAGAACCGTATAGTCAGACACCGCCTCATCGATATCTGGGCAGAGCAAAACAAAATGGTCCAAGGCCGTGATCATGAGCGAAAGCTCTCCAATTTTCGTTTTTGTTGTCCCGCCGCATCGAAATTCTTAGGTGAGAGCCACTTCGCGAACGCCTTTTTCAATGCTGGCCAATCATCATCTGTCATAGCGAACCAAGCGGTGTCGCGGTTCTTGCCTTTGACCACCATGTCATTGCGGAAAACGCCTTCGAAGGCAAAGCCGAACCGCTCCGCCGCCCGGCGCGACGCGGCATTGTCATTATGGCACTTCCATTCATAGCGACGGTATCCGAGCTCATCGAACAAATGCGCCGCCATCAAGGACATCGCTTCGGTGGCTTCCGGCGTGCGTTTCAAAGCGCGGCCAAACGCGACGCATCCAACCTCTGCACTGCCATGATCTTCGCGAATACGCATATAACTCGCCATGCCGAGAACCGTGCCGCAATTGCCCTTACGGATGACAAGCGTTTCCCAGCCGCGATTGGCGCGCACAAAATCGAGCGTTTGCTCTAACTCCGCCCGGTCTTTGAACGGCCCGATCGGCATATAGTCCCAGATATCTTTAACCGCTGGGGCGGCGATCGCCTGGAACAAGCCGTCACCATGCGCCGCCCAATCCAGTGGCTCCAAAACAACGCGCAACCCGATCAACGGCCATTGCCCCGGCCGCTCGCGGCGGGTCCAATTCGAGAGTTTAGCCATCTACTTGTTCCCTCAGAGAGTTCACCACGCCCTCAGATCGAAGATAGGTCATCGCCTTCTTCAGTTGCTTACCCAGGTATTTCTTCAAGTAGGGCGCAGCGTCCTCAGTAGATCGACCTGTCATCTCGAGGAATATGGCCAGGGAGAAAATCCGTTCCTCTTCCGTCAAATACCCAACCTTGCCAACACGATATCCTGAATCAAAAGATTCATGAACGAGGCAATGGTTCGCTGAGAAAATCCCGTACCCCAGGATGATCGACGTAATGTCCGTCGCGGGCTCATTCAGTTCGAGATCGCCGGGTGGGTCACTATCGAACGTCTCGTTCAAATAATGACCAAGCTCGTGCGCCAAAGTAGCGATGAGCCCTGCTGGGTTGTCAACCAAGTCGGGCGCATAGGTGATAACAGCTTCGCCGGTTTCGTCGATCCGGAACGTTCCAGCGCAGCTTCCCTCGTGCTGAACGAACGCTCCGCCGTCTAAGAATGCTGGCATGTCGTTTTGAGCCACCAATCTGACCGGCCAATCGGCCAACCCAGCATGAGATTTCACGGCTTGGAATATGGCTTGAGCGCGCTCATGGCCTGACACCCCCAATGCGGGAAAGAATTCTTGATTCGGAAGGACAAGCGGCGTGTACGCGAGTTGCTCAGCCACCCCCGCCTGCCGCAAATGCCAGTCCCAACAGTCGAGCTGCCAGGTCTCAGCTTCTGGCGTCAGGAATGCGCGAGGGCCGCCAAACAGCGCCACATCTACCCCCCAATCACCCCAGAGATTGCGGCCTGCGCGGCCAGGCGTGGACTCATCAGATGCGTGCGGCCGCCCCGGCCTTGGCGACCTTCGAAATTGCGGTTGGAGGTCGACGCGCAACGCTCACCTGGGGCGAGGATATCCGGGTTCATTCCAAGGCACATGGAACATCCGGGTTCTCGCCATTCAAACCCGGCGGCTTGGAACACCTCGTCCAGTCCTTCGGCTTCGGCTTGCGCGCGGACGAGTCCCGAGCCCGGCACAATCATCGCACGGACGCCGTCGGCAACCGCCTTGCCTTTGGCGATTTCGGCGACCGCCCGCAAGTCTTCTATGCGCGAATTGGTGCAAGAGCCGATAAACACACGCTGGACCGGCGTGCCTGCAAGCTTCGAACCGGCTTCTAAATCCATATATTCCAGCGCGCGCGTCGCAGCGGCCTGCTTTACCGGGTCGCTCATTTGCGAAGGATCCGGGATCGTGGCTGACAACGGAATGGCTTGTTCGGGGCTGGTGCCCCAGGTCACGGTCGGTTCGATCTCCGCCGCATTCACCTGGATCACTTCATCCCACAGCGCGTCCGCGTCGGAGTGAAGCGTGCGCCAGTGACGTTCAGCAATCTCCCAGGCGCCGCCTTTCGGGGCTGAGGGCCGGCCTTTCATATATTCAAACGTCGTCTCGTCCGGCGCAATGAGTCCCGCCCGAGCGCCGCCTTCGATGGACAGATTACACAAAGTCATCCGCCCCTCCATGGACAAGGCACGGATCGCTTCGCCGCGATACTCCATGACGCTGCCTGTGCCGCCTGCGGTGCCAATTTTGGCAATCAAGTGTAGGGCGAGATCCTTCGCACCGACGCCGTCTGGCAAATCACCAGAGACCTCGACCGCCATGTTTCTCATTTTGCGTGCGCGCAGGGTTTGCGTCGCGAGGACATGCTCGACTTCAGACGTGCCGATACCGTGCGCAAGCGCACCAAAAGCGCCATGCGTAGAAGTGTGACTGTCGCCGCAAACAATCGTCATACCCGGCTGCGTGCGTCCTTGTTCCGGGCCGACCACGTGCACAATGCCATTATTGATATGGCCCATCGGGAAAAACTCTATGCCATGCGCTTCGACATTCCGGGTGAGCGCGGCGAGCTGATTGCGAGCGGCCTCATCGGTGACCCCCTCTAAGCCAAGGGCTTGGCCTTCGGTCGGCGTGTTATGGTCGGCAACCGCGAGTGTTAAATCTGGGCGACGGACATTCCGACCCGCAGATTTCAAACCCGCAAATGCTTGCGGCGTGGTGACTTCGTGGATGAGATGGAGGTCGATAAAAAGAAGCGCTTCACCTGTCTCTGCATCTTCATGCACGACGTGTTGGTTCCAGATTTTATCGTATAGCGTTTGACCGGACATTTAATTCCACCTTTCCAGCCGCGTGTATCAGCATGCAGCGGGCATTTCTGCAAGCTTTCAAGGACAACAAAAAGGCGTTGCGGAATGCCGCAACGCCTTCTCGTAGCAACCGGCTCTTAGAAAGAGCCCGGAGAGACGAACTGGCATGGGTGTTGCCAGTCCGATTTTGGTATCAGAGCGCCGCAGCGCTCCGACAAACTTAGTTACAGTTGCACGAGTTGCCGATGTTCAGAACAACCAAGCTCGCACGGACCGTTTCATAGCGAGTTGCATTGGTAACGGTTTCTGTTTTCGCATTCATTTTGCGAACTTCAATCGGTTGCACGATTGTGCGCACAACAGGTTGATAAATATCACGCTGCGTGACCGCTTCGAAATACGTCTCAGACCGCTCTTCCTGATACTCTTCAGTGAGTTGTGGAATGTAGTTCACCACGGTGTCAGGCACCGATACGCGCTCGGTTTTGACGGCCAGGGTTTCGGTTTCGTAACGCGTCGCGCGGGTTTCCGTTTCTGTCCGCCCTTTCAGCACTTCCGTCACAACCGGCTGAATCGTCGTGACGACAACGGGTTGAACGATGTTTCGGGTGACATTGTCGACATAAACATCTTCAACTTCGAGAATCGTCCGCTCAGTCAGTCGCGGAGTGATATTCTCGACCACGCGCGGGGCATCTTCGATTTCGACCCGTAGCGGAAGACGCTCTTCTTCATAGCGGGTCGCTTCCGTGATCGATTCTTTGGTACCGCGTAGGATCTGACGCTCAATCGGCTGCACCGTGGTGATCGTTTTCGGCTGATAGATATTACGGGTCGAGGTATACGGAATGACTTTCTCTGTCAGCTGTTCCTCGTTCACCGTGGTGAGGTCTTCGGTCACGGTCTCCACGGTTGCTGGAACGACCACCGTATTGCGCTGAACCGGCGCGGTGCGGGTTTCGTAGCGAATGTCATTGGTCACAGTCTCGGTGACAGGGCGCACGATGCGGCGCTGAACCGGTACGACTGTTGTCCGCTCAATCGGTTGGATGATTTCGCGGCGCGTGACCACATCATAATAGGTTTCAGTGACTTCATCGCGCGTTTCGGTCGTCACTTGTGGAATGTAATTCTCAACCACGGTAGGCACGTCATCACGCACATATTGCGTGTCGAGACGGCGGGTCTCGTAGACTCGGTCCTCTGTGATATCCTCAACTGAGCCTTGCAGCACTTCGCGCGTGATCGGTTGAATCACCGTACGTTGTACCGGCTGAGTAATCTCGCGGCGCGTAACAGCGTCGATATATTCCATCGTTTCTTCGATTTCTGTACGCGTCTCGACTTGCTCGTCGACATTCTCGCAGCACATAATCGTTTCGACCGCTTCTTGCGGTCCACCTAGATAGCGAATGTCAGGATTGGTGCCGTCGGCCCCAGATTTGGCGATGATATCTCGGATCTCGTCATCCGTGAGCGCGCGCTCGGAGGTCGCAGCACCGGTCGCTGAGTAGCGCTCTCCTGCTGCTTGTCCGTCCCAACTATTCTTATCACCATCTGCAAAGGCCGACATTGGCAGCAATACTGCCGCCGCACCGACCATGATCGACTTAGAGAGTTTCATATTTTGTACCCCTTTTAAGCGACGCTCTCGGTCACCTATTATTAACGCCATGCCCGCATCCCCGATCCATATCGGGACAGTTGCAAAGCGCTACGCAAACATTGCGCCATTTATTTCGTATATGTAATGAAATAGGAGAATCCAATCGGATTCACGTGTCGGGAGAAAAATACGTAGCCTTTATAGGCTATTAGGACAAAGCTTTCGAACGCATGATCCGTGCCAATCTACTCAGAACTCACCTCTTAAACAGCAAAAAGCCCCGCTCAGTGAGCAGGGCTTTCTGTATCTGAGTTCAGAAAAGCTACTATGCTTCAGCGTCACCCTCTGGGGCGGCTTCTGCAGCAGCTGCTTCAGCTTCAGCGGCGGCCGCTGCTGCGGCGTCTTCAGCCGCTTTGGCTTTTGCCGAGGCTTCACGCTCTTTTGCAGCTTCTTCGCGGCGCGCCACTTTTGCAGCGTCGCGCTGACGGCGAAGTTCCGTTTTAGAGGTTGTGATCTCGGTTGTTTCCATACCGTGACCGGTGGTCCGCTCGGCGATCCGGGCCGATTTACCGCGACGATCACGCAGATAGTAAAGCTTGGCGCGGCGAACGCGGCCCTTACGCTTCACTTCAATGCTCTCGATCATAGGCGACACAACTGGGAAAACCCGCTCAACACCTTCGCCGAACGAAATCTTGCGAACGGTGAAATTCTCATTGAGGCCTTGTCCGGCGCGGGCAATACAAACGCCTTCGTAGCGCTGAACGCGCTCACGGTCGCCTTCTTTAATACGCACGTTCACAGACAGCGTATCGCCTGGCGAAAATTCTGGGATGGTTTTGCCAGCGGTGACGCGGGCCACTTCTTCAGCTTCAAGCTGTTCAATCATGTTCATCGTCCGTCTCCGACGCTCGCAATTTGGGTCCATTTCGGGAAGCCGCCCATAAATCGGGTCGGCGATGTTTTGTCAATGCCTGACTCTGCTGATTCCTCCACTCGGCAACAGCTTTGTGATCACCGGACAGAAGCACGTCCGGTGTGGCGCGGTTTTCCCAGGTTCGTGGCAGCGTATATTGCGGATATTCGAGCAAGCCATCGCTGAAGCTTTCATCTTCGACCGAGGCCTGATTTCCGGCCACGCCCGGGATCAGGCGAAGGGTCGCCTCCAGCATCGCCATCGCCGCAACTTCGCCGCCGGCCAGGACAAAATCGCCGAGCGAGACTTCCTGCATCTCGCGCCCGTCAATCACGCGCTGATCAAGGCCTTCAAATCGCCCGCAAAAGAAGATCAGACCCGGCCCCTGCGCCCAATCGGCGGCCATGGACTGGGTTAATGGCGCGCCGCGCGGACTTGGATAGATGAGCGGCCGGTTGTCTTCCGGCAGGCTATCAATCGCTGCGGCCGCCACATCGGGACGCAAAACCAGGCCGGCACCCCCGCCAGCGGGCTTTTCATCGACCTGACGATGCTTGCCGAGGCCAAATTCCCGTAACTGCACCGTTTCCAGGGACCAAAGTCCGTCCTGATGAGCTCGGTCCAGAATTGATACTCCGAGTGGCCCGGGAAAGGCCTCGGGATAGAGCGTGATCATGGTGGCTGCGAAAGTCATGACGGTCCGACCGAGAGCGCCAGAACGCGGGAGATGACCGCGCGTGGCAGGTCTGACTGGCTCTGCCATTGATTGATCGCGGCATCGACCTGTTTCAAGGCGGTCTTACTGGTCGCACTCGGCTTATCCAGCACGTTTTCGCGCATCAAAGCGGCGCAGACATCGCGCGAGGCGATCCAGGCATCATATCCGGTAAAACGGAGGAAATATTGCGCCGTCGCGCCACCAAGCCGCGACCCATGCTTGCCAAGATGCGCGAGCAAGCCGGCCTGGTCCTCGGATGGCCAGTCCCGAAGAAAGGCGCCGAAGCTGCCATGCGCTTTGGCCGTCTCGGCCACGAAACGGGCATTGGCAATGGTCGCCGTAATCTTCTGCCCATTGCGAACGATGCCCTTGTCCGCGAGCAGGCGGTCGAGCTCCTCATCCGCATAGAAGGCGACACGATTGGGCTGGAACCCATCAAAGGCGGATTCGAACCCGTCCCACTTGTTTCGGATGACTTTCCAGCTGAATCCAGCACTGAAGACGGCCTTGGTCATTTCGGCCAGGTAACGATCGTCGCTGATTTTGGTCAGATCCGAAACACCATGTTCATTCGCCGCGCGGGCCAGAACCTCATCGGCCGAGCCGTGATGGCCGGCGGCCAGGTCCAGGATTTCGGCGAAGGTCCGCATGTCATGCGTCCCGTTCTTCACGCACAGGCATGACTTTCAGACCGGTAATCTGATTCCGGTTTTTACGCGCAATATCGAACCGATAGCCATAGAAAGCGAAACGCTGTCCGGGCTCCGGAATGGTCTGCGCCTCATGGATGACCAGGCCGGCAATGGTCACGGCTTCCTCGTCCGGCAGCTCCCAGCCCATGGCGCGGTTGAGGTCCCGGATGGTGACGCCGCCTTCGACATAGACCGAGCCGTCAGACTGCGGTCGGACCCCGCGTACGACCACGTCATACTCGTCGCGAATATCGCCGACAATCTCTTCGAGAATGTCTTCCAGGGTGACCAGGCCCTGCAAGGCGCCATACTCGTCCACAACGAGCGCAAAATGGCTGCGTTTCTTCAGAAACAGGTCGAGTTGGTCTTCCGCCGCCGTGGTTTCGGGAATGAACCAGGGATCGCGGCAGATATCGAGAATATCGAGCCCCGTCGTCTTGCCATTATTGCCGACAATGGCCCTGAGTAGGTCTTTCACATGCAGGATGCCGACAATTTCTTCCTGATCCCCGCGGAACAGGGGCAGCCGCGTATGCGGGCTGGCCAGCGCCTTGCGGACAATCGCATCGGCGGTCTGATCGGCATCGATCATGGTGATATTCTTGCG
>JBCCVQ010000021.1:0-43219 GCA_039194965.1 Pseudomonadota bacterium
GAGGCAATATCCATAGGGCCGGGTTCGCACGTCTACTGGACCAGCGTTTATGATGGCGGCAGCGACAATTATCGCGAAACCTTGTTGGTGGAAGGCGAAGATTTTGCGCTCTACCAAATGGTGAGCGAATGGGCGCAGGGCGATACGAACGACTATTTCGCGCTGTTTTCTGGCATCTACTATGCGCCTTGCGAAGATCAGATGCCAACCGCGCAGGAGCGTGAAGCGATTGCTGGTCTTTACCCTTTGAGCCCCGGCGACAAAGTTGAGATCGCTTCGAACGGAGGCGCATCCTTCACAGTTGGGGAAGCGACCGAATTCTTTTTAATGGGCCGTTCGCGCGCGGCACACCAAATTGATGTGGCTCATGCTGGCGACGATCCGTCTGAGGAAGCCATTGTGGTCCTGGATGACGCGCCGCTCACCGTCGCCATCCAATGGGACGAGAGTGCGCGTGACTTGGCCAGATTGGTCACTTCGCCAAAGTCCGTAGCGTCAACTCGGGTCGATCCGGACTTGATCGGAAGCTGCGCCAGTTTAATGAACAAACAAACCAACGAAAATTGATGGGAGGGCCACGCTGTGGACTTTAACTTCACTGAAGAACAGACAATGATCCGCGACAGCCTTGCCCGGTTGATCCGCGAACAATACGATTTCGAAACCCGCACAAGCGTGGTTAAAAGCGAAAGCGGTTGGCGGCCTGAGATGTGGGCCCAGTTTGCTGAACTTGGTCTATTGATGGCCCCGTTCAGCGAAGACGATGGCGGCCTCGGCGGCGGTCCAATCGACTCGATGGTTGTCATGGAAGAGTTCGGCAAAGGCTTGGTTGTTGAGCCTTTCGTGCCGAGCGTCGTTTGTGCTGGCGGTTTCCTCAAGCATGCGGGCTCTGCGGCGCAAAAAGAAGAGCATCTGCAAGCGATCATGGGCGGGGCGAGCACATTTGCGTTCGCCTATGCTGAACCGCGCGGGCGCTACAACCTCGCCGATCTAGAAACCACTGCTAAAAAAGATGGCGCGGGCTATACGCTGAACGGCCACAAAGCTGTCGTGATCGGTGCGCCTTGGGCTGACAAATTGATCGTCACAGCCCGAACAGGTGGCGACCGCCGCGATGAAGGCGGGGTATCGGTCTTCATCGTCGACAAAGGCGCGAATGGCGTGACCACACGTGACTATCCAACTGTCGATGGTCGGCGCGCATCAGAAGTATATTTCGAGAATGTGTCTCTCGGGGCCGATGCGTTGATCGGTTCGGAAGGCGATGCATTGCCGCTCATCGAGCAGGTGGTTGACGAAGCCATTGCGGCGACCTGTGCCGAAGCTGTGGGCGCCATGGGCGTCGCCCATCAGATGACGGTGGAGTATTCACGCCAACGCAAGCAGTTCGGCACACCAATCGGTAAGTTCCAAGTGCTTCAACACCGTATGGTTGATATGTTCATGGAGCACGAACAGTCGATTTCTATGACTTATATGGCGACGCTAAAACTTGGCGAAGACGCCGTTGAGCGGAAGAAAGCTGTGTCGGCGGCCAAAGTTCGCATCGGCCAATCTGGACGTTTCGTAGGTCAAGAATCGATCCAAATCCATGGCGGCATGGGGATGACGGAAGAATTGGCGGTCGGCCACTATTTCAAGCGTTTGACGATGATCGACAGTGAGTTCGGCAATGTCGACCATCACATGCGTCGGTACACCGGCTTGAGCGCAGTGGACCTGCAGGCAGCTGCCGAGTAATCTACGCTCATCCGATTTGACATTTCGACCTGCGACGCGATGCTGCGCCGCAGGGCGTTTTCTTTGGAGGTGACCATGCGCACACTCGCGGTTGGATTGAGTTTGCTTTCGCTGGGCATCGCGCCGGCCGTTGCTCAAGATGCGGAAGCGCCTGCGCCACCATGTTCCGAGGCGGCTTTTCATCAGTTCGATTTTTGGCTCGGCGACTGGGAGGTCACTGCGCCTGACGGCACGTTTGCCGGGAATAACAAAATCACCCGTGAAGAGAATGGCTGCCTAATCTTGGAGCGCTGGACGTCGGCCAATGGCGGGACAGGGCAGAGCTATAACTACTATAACCCTGCGACTGAGAAATGGCGGCAAGTCTGGGTGAGTCAGGGCGCCATGATTGATTATGAAGGCGGACTGACTGAGTCTGGATCGATGAAGCTGGCCGGAACGATCACTTATGTTGCGAACGGTCTACAGGCCGAGTTTACGGGTGAATGGAATCTCAACGCCGATGGTACGGTGACGCAACATTTCGAACAATATGATGCAGAGACCGAGACTTGGACGCCCTGGTTTACAGGAACATATACGCAAGCCATTCCTGACGCGCCTTAATTATTCAGCCACCAAGTGATTTGAGCTGCAAGAAACAGCACTTGGACAAGTGCGAGAAGTGCAAACGCGATACGCCAGCGTCCTGCGTTGAACCGCGCCCAGAGCACGGCGATTGCACCAAGCGTTATGATGCTTTCGATCAGCCCTCCCAACCAGCCATTGTAAGCTGGATCCCAATACGAAACCGGTGAGAAAAACCGCCAATCGCTCAACGGCCAAAAGTGGCGATGCGAATCATTCGCGTGCAACGGAAAATCCAATCCGAGGTGAATGAGCGCGGCGGCGCTCAAAGCCCCCAGAAAGAGCCACTTTCGCCACCATGCGAGCGCGCACAGCAATCCAAACAAGATGAAAGAGTTTGAGATCGCGCCAAGGGTTTGCCATGGTTCCATCCAGTATTGGACATTCCACGTCTCATCGCCGCTCCAGCCTTGTAGGCGGCTCCAGGCGAAGAACACAAACATAGAAGCATCCGGAACAAAGCTACCCGCGACCACAACCCAGTTCCGGGTTGGATGATCCCGCTTTGCCAGAACCGCAGACGCGATGACCATGTGGGCGATTGTGTTCATAACCCGACCAGGTCACAGGACTTGCCCCTAGGCAAGAGGTGACAGCCGCAACAGGCGTTGTAAAAGGCAATCACAATTTTTTGGAGGAAGCCCCGCATGTCCGTAATTCGTCTCGAGAAGCAAGGCGCCATCGCCACCCTGACATTGACCCGTCCGGAGATGATGAATGCGCTCGGACAAGAAGGCGATGGTGCTGCCGTGGCCGCTGCGTGCGCTGAGATTGAAGACGATCCAGCCATTCGCTGTGCTGTTCTCACAGGTGAGGGTCGGGCCTTCTCTGCTGGCGGCGATGTTAAAGCGATGCGCGACCGCAGCGGTGCGTTTGGCGGCTCTCCTTACAGCGTACGCGAAGGGTATCGGCGCAACATCCATCGGATTGTGAATTCGCTGTACAATCTTGAAGTCCCGTTGATCGCAGCGGTGAACGGGGCTGCCATCGGCCTCGGCTGCGATGTGGCTTGTATGGCCGATGTTCGGATCGCTTCGGATCGGGCAAAATTCGGAGTGACTTTCCTCAAGCTCGGCTTAATCCCGGGCGATGGCGGCGCCTGGCTGCTGCCGCGCATTATTGGCGCGAGCCGGGCAGCAGAACTGTTGTTTACGGGCGACGTGATCGATGCGGCGACGGCTGCGGATTGGGGGCTGATTTCCCGCGCAGTGCCAGGGGAGGCGCTCATGGATGAAGCCATGGCCCTGGCGGAGCGTATGGCGCAGCAGCCGCCACAGAGCCTTCGCGTCGCCAAGACACTGCTACGACACGGTGCAACGGCGAACTATGACACGATCATGGAACTCTCAGCGGCTGCGCAATCGATGATGCACCATACCGAGGATCACATTGAAGGCGTCAACGCGATCCTCGAAAAACGAGCCCCGACATTCGAAGGCAAATAGGCTAAAGCGCTTTTGAGATGACCAGTCCTGCGAGCAGTAGCCCGCCAACATAGGTCACTAATGCGCCGATAGCTTTCAGCGCGTGCGGTTTTTCAAGTGTTGGACTGAGTAGGAATCCAAGTGCGTGAAGAAAGCGAGAGACGGTGATGGCAACCATGGTCCACATCGCCAATGCGCCGAGGTCGCGGCCTTGATAAGCGAAGCCAACAATGACGAACAGACCGATCAAAAGCGCGGCATATTCGGCAGAATTGCCGTGCGCGCGTTGCGCTTTTGCCATCGCGGATGTGGGGTCTAAAGGCGCGTTATAAGCGATGGTCTTGCTCGCCCCACGTTGAATACTGGTCCAAAACGCGAGCAGTAAGGTCAAAATCACCAGACTTGCGGCGCAGAGTAAAATTGTTGAATGCATAGCGTTTCAGCCTCCCGTTTTTATTCCAATGAGTTTATGACCCAACGCGAAAACCGCAATGGAGGCTGCCATGCCATCAGTTCGAAAGCACATATCCACAGGGTCGCCATTTGAGAAGACGATGGGCTATTCTCGCGCCCTGGTGCAGGGCGATTGGTGTTTCGTTTCTGGTGTGACCGGATATGATTACGAGACGATGACCTTGCCAGATACGGCAGCGGAGCAGGCGGAGAATTGTTTTCGGACAATCTCCAGCGTCCTCGACGAAGCAGGGTTCGCGATGTCGGATATTGCGCGGGTGCAGTACACCGTCGTCGATCGCGAGTTGGTGGCTGAAATTCGTCCGGCGTTGGAGCGTCATCTCGGTGACATTCGTCCGGCAGCCACTATGGTCATCGCAGGGTTGATCGAGGAAGCGATGTTGATCGAAATCGAAGTGACCGCCTTCAAAGGCTGAAAAATGGGGCAGCGCGAAGCTGCCCCAGTCGAAGGAAACGCAATTTTCGGAGTATCCTAAAACCGCGTTCTCAAGGTCACGCCATACGTGGCGGGGTCTTGAGTGAATTGACCGCGTGCACGAGCGCCTTCGCCCCCACGTAGCGGAATGTTGAAAGTGACGTTTTTGGTGATCTCGTCGGTCACGTTTCGGCCCCAAAGCTCCAGCGTCCAGCGGTCATCTGGCGAAGAAACACCGACGCGTAGATTGAGCTTGGTGTTGGCGTCCTGGATATCACCTGGAAGCAGAACATCGCTCTGAAGTTCTGTCGGTTGAGTACTCGTCCGCCGGTCCGACTCATATCTCAAATTACCGTTCGCAAACCAATTGTACCCGCCCGCGTCGAACTCATAGGTTGCGCCCGCGACGATGACATTCTCCGGCGCATTGGTCAGACTGTTGCCGCAAAGGTTGGCCGCATTCGGATTGAAGCGCGGGTCGGTCGGATCTAAGATGTCGCAATCATCCGGATATCGCGCATCGGAATATGTCCAGTTGAAATTCGCGGATAGAGCTTCAGTCAATTGTGCCTCGGTCTCAACTTCGATACCGCTGGCTTCGGCTTTGCCGACATTAAAGGTCTGAAACCGGATGCCAGTGAACTCGAGAACTTGGAACCCTTCGAGATCCTGATGGAACACAGCGACATTTGCCCGCGCGCGTCCGTCGAACAGGGTCGATTTCAAGCCAAACTCCCAGGCATCCACGAGTTCTGAGTCAAACCGAGGGTCGGCCCCACCCGCTGCCGCGGAGGCGTCTAGGTTAAACCCGCCCGACTTAAATCCATGCGTAAACCCGCCATAAACATTGATGTCGGGCGTGATCTCATAGCCAAGTTTGATGGTGTAAACCAATTCCTCGTCTTCAAATGTGTCCGAGAATTCCTGTGGCAACAAACCATCCAGACCGCTGCCAGAGAAGGCCCCGAACAAGGGTCCGAAATTCTGTTCGTTGAATACCGGGGCGGCGAAAACGAAACAGTTCAAAGCGACCGCAGGACCAGCAAGCGCGGACGGAATTGCCGTTGGGTCCGTCGCGAGCGTGTTAAACGTTCCCAAACAGGCGTCGAAATTTCCGCCGACCTGATTGAAGCGCCCGTCCTTCGTCTCTTCGACATAACGGAGCCCGACCGTGAGGTCTAAACGGTCCGTCACCGCGAGAATGTTGTGAGTGAAAATCGAAAAGGACTCACCCTCTTGAAGGAATGCGTTGTCGGCGAAATCACCGGTAGCGTCCACACCGCCTGAAAAGACGTTCAAGAGGTTGACCGGAGACCCCAACAGGCCCGCGCTCACACCAGACTGAAATTCATCGAGCAGTGTCAAAGAGCCACGAGAATCAATCGTCTCATCCGAATAATAGAGGCCAATCAGCCAGTCTAATCGGTCGTCGAGTGCCGAATTCTGAAGCCGCAACTCATGGGTCGTGGTTTCAATCGACGTGACATTGCCACCAGGGGTGAAAGCGTTCCCGGTCAAAGATCGCGCTTCAGGAGAGCGGCCGACGGTGAAAATGTTCAGACCAGTATAATCGGTGCTGCGAAAGGATTCGTCTTCAAAGTCTCGATAGGCGCCAATGTAAGTCAGCGCGCCCAGTGGGGTGTCGACATTGTATTCGAGTGAAAAACCCGTTTGCTCGAATGGATTGCCAAACTCGCTGTCATTGGAGCGGAGGTTTTCAAGCGCCGATGGGCCAACATTTGGGGCGCCGCCATCGGCCGGCAATCCGGCGGCCGCGAACGCCGCAACGGCGGGTGTGTCGTTAAACCAAACCGCGTGGCAACACTGCTCATTGGCTTCGGAATAATCGAGAATCGCTCGGAATGTCCCGCGATCGTCTAAATCCAATAAAGCTTGACCGCGCAAAACCGTTCGGTCGCGGTCATGACTTTCCGCACCGTTTAATCCACGGACAAAACCATCGCGTTCACGGATGGCGCCGGAGACGCGAACCGCAAACGTATCCTCGACAATCGGGATGTTCACGCCACCTTGCAGATTGACGAGATTGTAATTGCCTAAGGTCGCGTTGGCGAACCCTTCAAAAGACTCCAAGTCCGGGCGTTTGGTTTTGATGTTCAGGGCACCCGCCGAGGTGTTCCGGCCAAATAGGGTGCCTTGCGGTCCGCGCAGAACTTCGATTTGTTCTAAGTCCAACAAATCACCAAGCGCGACGCCAGGTCGTGAGAGGTAAACGCCGTCCAGGAACACGCCGACAGAACTCTCCAAACCGATATTGTTTCCGGTCGTACCAACGCCGCGAATACGCAATGTCGTGCCGCCAGTCGTTGTGTCTGAGCTGTTCATGTTGAAGCTCGGGGCGACGCTGTCCAGCGACGTCACATCGGCGACACCAGCGCGTTCCAAGATTTCCGGATTGAGCGCCGTGACAGCAATCGGAACATCCTGAATGGATTCTGCTCGCTGGGTTGCAGTAACAGTGACGGTGCTCAATCGGCGGCTGTCGTCTTCATCGCTTTCTTGCGCTGAGATCGTCGGCGCGGAAAGCGATAGCGCCAGTGCCGATACTCCAGCAAAGGACGCAATTCGTCTGTGGTTGGTCTTCATAAAATTTCACTCCCATTCGCCGCATTTTCGGTGTGTTGATTTCCAGAACAGAAATCTCGCGGTCTCATTCGCAATTGTTTGGGGAGCGTGTTTTGGTCAAATCACGAAATCTCGAGATGCGGTTTATGAGAGAAAATTGAGACGCTTGGATAAGGTGCGACCAAGACGCGCGTGGAATTGAATCGGCGAGGTCTATACCCACTTGCTGGACAGGAGACTGCAATGTTCGAAACACCGATCAAATCAGGCGTGATGTTAAAGTGCGGCAGATGCGGAAAAGGCCCCTTGTTCCGCAAGTACCTAAAATTCCATGAGGCGTGCCCAGAATGCGGCCTGGATTTTTCCGTAGCTGACACCGCCGATGGGCCAGCATTTTTCGTCGGATCCTTAATGATGATCGTATTCGCGCCGTTTTACTTCATCCTTCCAATCGTCGAAGCGCCTCTCATTATTCTGGTTCTCTTATGGGCGGTTTTGATCGGCTCGATGGCGGGATTTTGCTATCTTTTGCTGCCGCGATTCAAGGGTGTTTTATTCAATCTTCAAGTTCGTCACCGGGCCGAAGAAGCGAAGTTTGAAAGCACGGGAAAACACGGTTCGCCACCGAAGAATTGGCGCGGCTAATTCACGTTCTTCAACAGAGATCTTAGATTATGCGCCAGCATAGATGCTGACGCCTGGATCAACTCAATGTGATCGAGCTCAGGTTCGTCGAATAGCATTTCGATCAAGGCGTACCCCATTTCGACCCCGAGCCGATTGGTGCGGTAGCTGGTTTTCCAATCAAGATTCGGCCAAGCCTCCAGCATGCGATCTGTCAGCGCTCGGGAGACGCGTCGATGCGAGTCGCGGCGTACGTCCGATAGAATTGGCGTGGCATGCAGCGATCGCATGATCCAACCCCCGGCGGGCATTTCATGGGTCACCTTAAGCGTTGCGGTCAGAAGATCGACAATTTGTGTTTCAATCTTGGCCGGATCAGAAAGGTGTATGTCTAAGTCATCAATCAAGTCATTTTGCGCCGCCATGAGGCGCTCGCCGAGCTCTTTCAGAACCGCATACTTGTTTGGAAAATAGCGATACAGCGCGGGCGGTGTGAGATTGGCGCGTTTGCAGATCATATTGGTGGAGAGTTTTTCGAAGCCGACTTCTTCCAACAATTCAGCGGCAGCGTTGAGGATTAAGCCTACTGTTTCGCGGCTACGCTTTTGATGTGGAGCGTTGCGGCGCGCGGTGATCGGAGGGGACGCTTCGGCCATCAATTGTTTCCTTAGTTTGACAAAACCTGCCAAAATCAATAACGATAGCTATCACTATCATTTGGGAGGAGGAAGATCAATGGGGCTTTCGCGTCGAAGATTGCTGCAAGGCGGGGCGGTCTTGACCGCAGCGGCCGCCATACCCGTAGGGCAACACATTGCTTGGGGGATGAAAGACTTCGAACGCGAAGGTTACTCGCCAGACTATCCAGAAGCGCCGCCCGGAGAGGACAGCTGGATGAACTGGTCAGGGGCGCAGCGCGCCACACCCAAACAGTTGGCTTCGCCGCAAACTCTTGATGAGCTTGCAGAGTTTGTCCGGACGACGTCAGATCACATCCGCCCGCGCGGGAGCGGACATTCTTTCTCGGGCCTTGTGCCCAGTGAGGGGGTTATACTGGATGTCAGCTACTTCTCGGGATTGAGGGCTTATGACGATGCCACCGGCATCGCGACATTTGGCGCCGGCACCACGCTGTTCCAAACCGCAGGAGCATTACAAGCGCAAGGGCGAGCATTCCCGAATCTGCCTGATATCGTGGACCAAACATTGGCTGGCTCGTTTTCGACCGCCACGCACGGCACAGGCGCCAAGCTGACAGCGCTCCACGACTATATTCGTGGATTTCGCGTGGTAACCGCCAATGGCGATGTGCTTGATGTAAACGAACAATCCAATCCCGAACTGTTCGCCGCGGGCAAAGTCGGCTTAGGGGCGCTCGGTGTCGTCGCTGAGTATGATGTGCAGACCATTCCGGCGTTCAACTTGCGCCGGGTGCTCAAAGCCGAACCCATAGAACAAGTGATCGAGACGGCCGAAGCCACGGCGGACGCGCATCGCAATTTCGAGTTTTTCTACCTGCCGGGAACGGGCGTCGCAGCCACGCTCACGCATGACTTGCATGAGGGCGAAACAACAGGTGCGATGGCCTCCGAAGACGATGAGACGCTGGCTGGGTTGAAGCAGTTACGTGACACGTTCGGCTGGTGGCCGTGGTTGCGGCGACGAGTAGCCCAATCGGCTTTGCCCAGCGGGACGCTTGAGGATGTCAGCGATGCTTCGCTGGAATTATTGGCCACCACACGTCCGATAAAGTTCAATGAGATGGAGTATCACATGCCGCGCGCCCAAGGGCTGGCGGCATTGCGAAAAGTCGTAGCGAAAATGGACCGTCGTAAGGATGCATTCTTTCCAATGGAGGTGCGTTTCGTGGCGCCCGATGACGCTTGGCTGAGTCCATTCAATGACGGCCCATGTCTGTCTATTGCTATTCATGCCGCCGTGGATGAGCGGTTTGACTATTTCTTTTCGGACTTTGAACCGATTTTCCGCGCGCATGGCGGGCGACCGCATTGGGGGAAATGGCATAGCTTAAAACGCGCGGACTTTGAGACACTGTATCCTGCCTTTGGATCGTTCAACGAGTTGCGCAGGACGCTCGACCCGAATGGAAAGTTTCTCAATCCGCACCTTGCCGAGGTGTTCGGGGAGCCGTTCAATGCCTAGTCTTAATCGAAGAAGCCTGATCCTTGGCGGGTCAGCGATCGTGGGAGTTGCCACTCTGATGTCAAAACCAAGCGACAAAAGCGGGCCGAGAGATGGCTACTTTCTAGACGTGCAAGCCGCCTTAACCGCAGCCAATATCGCGCAACCAACCTTGGTTATCGATCGAGCGCGGTTGAACGCCAACATAGACACGTTGGTCAGTCACCTGCCGAATGGAATGGGGTATCGGATCGTCGCTAAATCTTTGCCATCGCTTGGCTTGATTCAACACATTCGAGACCGCGCCCAGACGGATCGATTGATGACGTTCAACTTACCAATGCTGACGGAGCTCAGCCTCACCATGCCAGAGGCCAGTCAACTACTTGGCAAGCCGCTGCCAGTGCGCGCTGCGAAGCGTTACTTTGAAACATTGCCTGCTGGGGCGACAGAGGCGGCTGCGCGCGTGCAATGGCTGATCGACTCCAATGACCGCCTGCAGCAATATGAACAGCTTGCGGCGGCACAAAGCCTCACACTGAAGATAAATATCGAACTTGATGTGGGACTGCACCGCGGAGGTTTTGAGCCCGGCGCAGACTTACAAGCGGCGCTGGATCACATAGCGACCTCGAAACACTTAGAGTTTGCAGGATTTATGGGATATGAGCCGCATATTCCAGCGCTCCCGACCACACTTGGTTGGCGCGACAAAGCCCTGCAAGGCGCGTGGAAGATCTATCGTTCGGCGCTTGATCAGGCCGCAGCGACGTTCGATGCACAGACCATGGCTGCGATCACGCGCAACGCCGCAGGGAGCCCGACATATCGCTATTACGAAGACACTTCTATTGCGAACGAGATCTCGGCGGGCTCCTGCTTGGTCAAACCGACGCATTTTGACAGTGAGCTGTTGGAGCCACATCTGCCAGCCAGCTTCATTGCGACGCCGGTGATCAAATCATTACCCACGACGCGGATGCCGGGCTTGGAATTCGCCGATGCGGCGAAACGCACTTGGGACCCGAATTACTCCAAGACCGTTTTTATCTATGGCGGTCATTGGCTTGCGGACCCTGTTGATCCGCCCGGCCTGGCTTACAATTCCACGTTCGGTCGTTCGTCCAATCAGGAAATGTTGAATGGCGGACCAGACCTCGAAATTTCTGCAGATGAATTTGTGTTTCTCCGGCCGCAGCAAAGCGAAGCCGTGTTCCTACAGTTTGGCGATATCGCGGTTTATGACGATGGCGAGATCGTCGATATGTGGCCGGTCTTCGAGGCCTCTGCTTAAGGGTTTCGGGAGGCTTTTGGCAAAACCTCCCGATGTTTCCGACGTTCTACACTTCTGATGTCTTGGCACCAGGGCGCGGTTTGCCGAATTTGATGAATGGGATGATCATCGGCACGCGGCGCTTATAGGCGCGGTAGTCGTCGCCGAGTTCGTTCACCAGGTCCCGTTCTTCAAGATGAACCGCGATCAGGATGTAAGCCGTTGTCATCACTGCAAATAATAGGTGCGCGATGGTCATCGTCGGGGTTGCCCAGAAGATGATCAACCAACCGACATAGATCGGGTGCCTGACGTGCTTGTAGAGGCCTGGCTGGCGGAATTTCGGGCCAGATGGAGTTTCGCCGCGCAAATGGTGCCAAATCTGGCGTAGGCCGAACAATTCGAAATGGTTCAATAGGCAGGTGGCGTAGAATAAGATCGCCCAGCCGATGAAATAGGTCGCTAGGACGATAGAGCGTGCAGGTTGTGAGGCGACGTCCCAGACCACGCCGCCAATCGGTTGCCACCACAGGAAGAGGGCGATCATGGCGAGGTTTGAGAAGAGCACGTAGGTGCTGCGTTCGGCGGCGGCTGGAATGATCTTGGTCCACCAGCGTTTGAAGGCCGGACGGGCCATCAAACTGTGCTGAACGGCGAACCCTGCGAGCAGGCCGAGATTGATCAAAACGGCTTGCCAAATGGGTCCGGTAGGGTCGGCATCAATCGAATTGGGAATGTATAAATTCCCAAGAAAAGCAATGGCGTAGACGAATACACCGAGGAAAATTAGGTAGCTCGCAATGCCATAAGCGAAAACAAGATATCGGGACATTTGGGTCTCCATAACGAGGGTTTGAGGGTGTCGTTGTGACCTCCTGTGTTTGCGGGGAAACGGCACGCGATGCTTGATTTTCGCTTGCAGAAAGCTTGCAGAAATCGTGTTTTTCGCGTGAAATCCGATTTGGAGGGATACATGCGTTACGCGTTCGGGCCATTTGAGCTGGATACGGCGACTTTGGAGCTGACCAAGGATGGGGATGTGGTCAGCGTCGAGCCGCAAGTGTTTGAATTGCTTGTCTATTTGGTCGAAAACCGCGACCGCGTTTTGTCTAAAGATGATATGATTGAAGCCGTCTGGGGCGGCCGAATTGTTTCGGATTCGGCGATTTCTAGTCGCATAAAACTGGTTCGTCGGGCGGTTGATGATGACGGAACGCGGCAAAGCGTGATCAAAACCGTGCACGGCAAAGGCTTTCGCTTTATCGCCGATATCGAAGCCGCCGAAACCGCTCCGCCCCCCCCTGAAACGCGACCAAGTGCTGCCGAAACGCCACCAAATGCCGCCCAAGTGCCACAAAGTGCGGCGCAAACTCCGCCAAAGTTGAGACAGAAACGTCTCGTTCCGATGGCGCTGGTCGCGTCGGTTTTGCTCGGTTTGTTTTTGGTGGTTCAGCTCTTTCCCAGCCGGGCGCAAATTTCTGAAAATCGTATCGCGGTCTTACCGGTGCAAAATGACACCGGCGATTCGAGTCTAGACTGGGCGACGCTCGGTCTGATGAGTCTGGTGGCACATGATTTGGAAGCGCGCTCGGAATTACCGGTGGTCAACGAGCGAACCATGTTGACGCTGACGGATCGATTTGCAGCGCCCGAAACGACGGATCTGCTGCCCAGTGAAAACCTGCAAAAGGCCTTAAAAGATGGGTACGGCGCGTCACACTTTCTGGTCTCCCGACTGACCGGGACCGCCGATAATTTAACATTGGAATATCGCGTCATCAATCCGCGCGGACAATCTGCGATCGCAAACGTGTCCGGGCAGCTTGCGGCAGAATTAGCCGAGGAAATGAGCCGACAAGTCGCGGCCACTTTGCCGCGCTCCGGCGAGCGCCGACAAAATGCGTCCGACCACTTGTTCGATGATGCCTTTATCGCAGAGACCTACGCACGTGGGCTCGACTTACAATTGCAGGGAAAGAGCGCCGAGGCGGTCGACATGTTTCGGGCCGCCATGTCGCAAGCGCCAGATAATCTTGAGATCCAGTATGAGCTGGCTGTTTCAACCCGTATGGCCGGCGATTTGGACGCTGCGGAGGCGCAGTTCAACATGGTGATCGAAAAGGCGGAGGCGGCAGACGATCTGGCCGTATTGGGCGGCGCCCTTAACGGATTGGGCGTGGTCCAGATGACACGCCGGGACAATGAAACGGCCTTGGCCTCGTTCAATCGGGCGCTCGAGGTGGTTGATCGCGGCGAAGCGCCGGAGACTCATGCCCATGCCTATACCAATATTGGCATTGTGGAACGACGTCTGCGAAACTTTGCGGCGGCTGAAGATGCCCTCGGCTTAGCGCGGATCGCTTATCAAGACGCAGGCTATGAGCGCACGCCAGGGTCGTTGCTCAACTCACTCGCCAATTTGAAGGCGCAGACACGCGACCTCCCGAAAGCGACGGAATACTTAGAAGAAGCCTTAGACTTCCATCGGGTCGTTGGAGATCGACCGGCCGAAGCGACTGTGCTGCACAATCTTGGCACCAATGCCGTCAGTCTCGGTGAGTATGAAAAAGCTCAAACTTTGCTCAACCAAGCCTTGGAGATGCGCACAGAGATGGCCGATTTTCGAGGCCAGATGTCGAGCCTGTTCGGCCTCGCGGGCATGCTGATCAATCAAGGTGAGGTCGAACAAGCCAACGCGTATGCGGACCAAATCATCCAAGTCGCAGAAGACGCAGACGACACTTACTATTTCGCACGCGGGCAAGGATTGGCTGCGCACGTGGATTTTGTGCGGACGGATTGGAGCGCAGCGCTTGCGCATAGCGACGCCGCTGAGACCGCTTTTGATGACATGTCGCGCACTCGAAACGCCCATCAAGAAAGGATTCGCCAGGCGGTTATTCGCGGCTATTCTGGCACCACAGCGGACCGCCCCGTGGTCCAAGACATTCTCGACTGGGCACTCGCGGAAGATCAAAAGGGCACGCAACTGCATGCGTATGAAGCGCTCACTGTGCTCGCCTTGCTGGAAGGCGATTTTGAAGCCGGTGCATCACAGATCGACGCCGCGATCGATGTGGTTTCTGAAATCAGACTTACCGCGGCAACAGGCCGGATCTCAGCTCGTCAGGGACTAATCCGACTGATGCTTGGCGATGAAACCGGGGCCCGGGCCTCGCTTGGGCGCGCCCAGTCGGATCATCCTCGCCACCAAGAGACCTTGCTATTAGAGGGCCTGTTGGCCCGCGCCAATGGCGACCTGGACCTTGGGGCGGACCTCATTCGACAAGCCAAGACGACAGCCGGCGCAAATTGGCACTGGACAGAGCGCCTTTTTCTGAGCGCTTTAGACGGCACTTGAGACCGCTTGCCGCGCGGCGATGCATAGGCGTGATACGGCTTTTGTGCTAAACGCCAACCGCATGTCTTATGAAGTCAATTTCGAAGATTTGGTGCTCTGTGTCGATGATTCCCCAAACCATGTGACGGGGGATCCAGTGCCGCTGGTCGCCGGTGAAACCTATCGCGTTTATGGCGTGTTTGAGTTTGCTTGTCCGTGCGGGCGAGGTGATGCGTTATTGGATGTCGGCGTCGGGTTCGCCTGGTGCCAAACCCGGTTCCGACTGCTGCCAAAGCCGCGCAAAGAGAAGACCAAACTCAAAGTCACCGCCCCGAAAGAGGTCGAGACGGTTTAGCCGAGACATCACCCTAGATGCGTTCGACTTGCAACCGAGCCCGCGTCCGCGCTGCGGTCTCAAACGTCGGCGCGGTAACCATCAATCGAGGCTTGCCACACATTGGCGGCGACGCGCGCTAAGGCATCAGGATCGGTTCTTGTTTCGGATATGAGTTCGTTCACCACGATCTCATTAATCGCGCCCGCAAACATGATTGACCAAGTCTGTTTGGCGTTGGCGGGAATATTTGAGCCTTCCAAGTAAGTTTCTGAGAGTCGGCTGAAGCGCTGAAGCGTGTCGCTTCGAAGGGGGCCGAGTTCGATATCCAACCGACCGCTCTCGATCGAAACAATGCGGCCGCTTTTAGGGTCGTCCAACATGCAATGAAGATAGGCGGAGACAGCGGCTTCAAGGAGATTTGCGCTGTTTGTGCTCAGAACCGTGTCGACGGCGTCATAGGCTTGCTCAACAAGGCGTACATAGACGGCTCGGAACAACTCTTCGAGACGCCCAAACTCATCATAAAGCGACCGGATACCGACCCCGGCCTCAGCGCAAACCGCGTCGATTTTTGTTTGATGGAAGCCAAGAGTTCCAAACAGAATATAGCCCGCCTCGATCAGCTTTTCGCGCCTTTGCAGCCGGCGTGATTCGACCGTTTGTCCAGCATAGAGGCGACCATCTTTCGCGGGATTTGGGTTGGCCATTGTCTAAATCATCCAAATTTGATAATTGAAATTATCGAATTAACGGTGCGACGACAAGGACAATCTTATGAGGCTGACTCCCATTCGGCTTTTCATCTTGATTTTATTGCTCCTCATTGGTGGATCATTTCTCGGTGGCTCAGCGCTGTGGAGCATGCTCGGTCTGAGCGATGACCTGGCGATCAAGGGCGAGTCTCAACCGGTGCGCACCGTTACGGAGGGCGAAGGCATCGGCTGGAGCGCCTATGGGCAGGATGGCAAAGGCACCCGGTTTTCCGTCGTCGATCAGATCACGCAGGACAATGTCGATCAGTTAGAGGTGGCTTGGCATTTTCGAACCGGGGCCCTGCAAGGGCGTGAGGCCGTGACGTCGCGCACAGCGTTCGAGACCACGCCCATCCTGGTCGAAGGTCAGCTCATCTTCTGCTCTCAATTCAATGAAGTGTTCTCACTTAATCCGGCAACGGGTGCGGAGAATTGGCGGTTTGATCCGGGCGTTCCACTCGATGGACGACCCGCCAATCAGTTTACCTGCCGCGGCGTGTCCTATTGGCGCGATGAAATGGCAGCCCCTGAGACAAGCTGCGCGTCACGTCTGTTCATGGGCACAATCGATGCGCGCCTTCTGTCGCTCGACGCGCGAACAGGTGAGCCCTGTCGGGACTTCGGCCAAGAGTCTGGCCAAGAATCCGGGGAGGGCGGTTATGTGCAAGTCGAGCCGAGCCTTCAGTTGAGATGGCCCGGTGAGTTTCAAATCACTTCAGCGCCTGCCATTGTCGCCGACACGGTGATTACAGGCTCGGCGATTGGCGACAATTTGCGGACCGATGCGCCGCTCGGCGCCGTGCACGCTTTTGATGCCCGCTCAGGCGCCCTGAAATGGCGCTTCAACCCCGTGCCGCGCGATCCATCAGACCCCGCACGCGAGACCTGGGCAGGCGAGTCCGCAGATGTGACGGGGCACGCAAATGCCTGGTCGACCCTCTCTGTCGATGAAGCGCGAGGGATGGTGTTCGTGCCGACATCGAGCCCGAGTCCAGACTATTATGGCGGCAATCGCATTGGCGATAATCGCTACGCCAATTCCGTTGTGGCGCTGAGCGCTGAAACGGGCGAAGTGATTTGGCACTTCCAAACCGTACATCACGATTTGTGGGACTATGACGTTCCGGCGCAGCCCGGCCTCTATACCGTGTGGCGCGATGGGACGGCGCATGATGTTGTGGCGCAAGTGACAAAGACGGGGCTGATTTTCGTGCTCGACCGCGATACGGGCGCTCCGTTTTTGCCCATCGAAGAGCGCCCCGTTCCGCAAGGCGGCGTCGAGGGCGAAGTGCTATCACCGACCCAGCCTTTTCCAACCGCGACCCCGGCTGTGGTGCCGGACGTGCTTGACCCTGGCGATGCATTCGGCGTGACGATTTGGGACAAAACCGCCTGTGCCAACAAAATCAAACGCTTGCGCGCCGACGGGCTGTATACGCCGCCGTCCGAGCAAGGGACACTCGCTTACCCGTTTACGGGAGGGGGTGGAAACTGGGGCAGCGCCGCGTTCGACCCGACGCGGAACCTGCTGGTCGTGAACATGAGCAATGTCGCAAGCTATGTGAAATTGACGCGAAAGACTGGCGATGAAACCGACGTGACCGCGATCGAAGACGGGGCTGAAACCGCGCCAATGGAAGGCGCGCCTTATATCATGGAGCGGGCGCCATTATTGTCACCCTTAGGCCTGCCATGCTCACCCCCGCCATGGGGTGTGCTGGCCGGGGTCGACTTGTCCTCTGGCGAAATCATCTGGCGCCGCGCACACGGCACGACGGAAGATTTGGCGCCGGGTGGCATCGCTTTACCATTCGGAACGCCGACCATTGGCGGCCCGATCATTACCGGCGGCGACCTAGTCTTCATCGGCGCGGCGCTGGATGACTATCTCCGCGCCTTTTCCGTCATCGATGGAACCGAACTCTGGAAAGCCCGACTGCCCGCTGGTCCGCAAGCCACGCCGATGACTTATGAATATGACGGGCGCCAATATGTCGTCATCGCCGCAGGCGGCCACGGCTCAGCCGGCACCCGAAAGGGCGATCATGTGATCGCGTTCGCGCTGCCGGATGCGGACTAGGGGCGAGCGGGGGTCTGAAAGCGGCTGATCGCCACCTCGTTGAATCGTCGCGTTTTTTAGATAATTCGGAGCGGACGATGAGAATTAGTCAGGTCCTAAATGGTAAATAAAAACAGTGCGTTGGGTCTTTCTTGCAAGCGGTTTGTAGTCCATCCTCAAATCCGCAGTGTACAATTATGCCACCTCCAACCCGCCTATGGCTTGTATGGCGACGAAGCCCGCCACGACAAAAATCATTGAGGCAAATGCCAGTCTCGCTGTGCGCAGCCTGCCAGCCAGCCACTTGGATATCAGGATACCAATGACACCGCCCAGTACGCCGCCGGCCAGAAGCAGAAGGATCAGGCGGCCATCAACCAGGCCGGACACGGCGTAATTGGCAGAGGTTGCTGCCCCAAATATCGATACAGATACCAAAGAGGACGCGGTTGCATTGGTCATCGTCATGCCGACCGCGAGCATCAGGCCCGGGACAATCAGAAACCCGCCGCCAATCCCGAAGAAGCCTGCGGCGAGGCCGACGACCAGTCCGATCGGCGCCAGTTGCAGCACCATGCGCGGTGTCAGCGTCACATCAGGATCGCCGGCGGTCTTGGGTTTGCGGAACATGGATAAGGCGATCATTGCCATCGCCGCAGCAAAGCCCAGCAACAAGACATCGCCTTGAGTAATCTTGGCGAGGCTCGAACCGAGGATTGAGCCGATTAGACCTGACATGGCGAAGACGATGGCACATGGCCATTTCACTCGCCCGCCGCGCCAGTGGCCGATCAGGCTGAACAGGGCAATCGCCGCAACGCCCGCGGCAGATGTGCCGATGGCGACATGTGGATCATCAATACCGACCAGGAAAAGCAGCAAGGGCGCGGCGAGGACCGAGCCACCGCCGCCAAACGTGCCGAGGAACACGCCGACAATCGCACCGCTGAGCAAGGTCAGAGCGATGATATCCGGGGTCAGCTCGATCATGGCGCGTCTATGCGGGCTGACGTCGGTTCCAGGGCATGGCTTGCAGCAGCGTCGCCATTCCGCACCAACCGCTGATCCCGGCAAACATCAGTCCGGCGCCGACAAAGACGGACAGGCCGAACCATGCGGGCGCCACGAACCAACCGAGCAGCCCCCCGATCAGGATCAGGCTGCCGGCCGTGATCTGAACCTGGCGATTGATCTCCAGCGGCGTCTTGCTGTTCTTGGCCGTGGGCAGACCCAGGGCGCGCCAGGCGTCGAGACCGCCTTCCAGCATGAACGCGTCACCTTCCACATGTTGCGCCAGGGTGGCGCAATTTGAATCTGTGCGCATGCCGGACTTGCAATGGAAGATGGCGTTCTGACCGGCATCCAGTTTCAGGTCGGCCTCATCGAGCGCCGAGACCGGCAAGGAAATCGAGCCGGGAATATGTTCGCGCGCATACTCGTCCGGCTCGCGAATATCGACCAGGACAGCCTTACCGGACTTCAATCGGTCGGCCGCCACTTGCGGGGTGAGTTTTGTCAGTGTCGTCATTTCAACATCTCCGGACAGTAAATTTTCATCAGCGTTTCAATCACCTGGCGCACCGCTGGATCGGACAATCGATAGTGGATGGTCTGGGCTTCCCGCCGGGTCGCCACCAGCTCCCGTGCGCGCAGTACGGACAAGTGCTGAGACAAGGCCGATTGCGACAGTCCGCTATCGGTTTGCAGATCGCCGACAGACGCCTCAGAGGCGCCGAGGCGGCACAGAATCATCAAGCGATGCGGATTGGACATGGCTTTGAGCAGGCTGGCTGCCATTTCCGCCTTGGCTTCAAAAACGCTGGGATCGAGCAGGGCTAGGGTATTGGTCATGTGTCACATATATTAGGTATTGCTAATTTAGCAAGTGCTAATATATGTTCCCCAAAGGAGATAAACGATGATCCATGTCGATGCTTACTTTGATGACGCTACGAATACGGTGACTTACCTGGTCGAGGATGCCGCGACCCAGCAGGCGGTTCTGATCGATCCGGTACTCGACTATGAGCCGCATCGCGCCGCGCTCACCACGCAATCTGTTGACGCGATCTTGAAAGATATCCGCGCGCGTGGGCTGACCCTCACATGGGTGCTCGATACGCATGCGCATGCCGACCATCTGTCTGCGGCAGACTATGTTCGAGAAGAGACCGGCGCCAAAATCGGCATCGGAGCTAAGATTGTTCAGGTTCAGAAACTGTTCGGCCCGGTGTTCAATGCCAGGGATGTCTGCGCCAGCGGCACGGTGTTCGATACGCTGTTTGACGACGGTGATGAGATCCCGTTCGGGTCCATCTCAATCAAAGTGCTGCACACGCCAGGCCACACCCCAGCCTGTGTGACTTACGTGATCGAGGACGCGGCTTTTGTCGGCGATACGCTATTTATGCCGGACTATGGCACAGCGCGCGCGGATTTTCCGGGCGGCGATGCCCGCACGCTGTATCGCTCGATCCAGAAGATCCTGGCTCTGCCCCCCGAAACACGCATTTTTGTTGGTCATGACTACTTGCCACAAACGCGCGATGAGATCGCCTGGGAAAGCACCGTCGCAGAGCAAGTGGCGACAAACGTCCATCTGCGGGATCAGAATGAGGAGGCTTTCGTTACCATGCGGGAAGCGCGCGACGCCACGCTTCAGGCACCGCGGCTGATCTTGCCATCTTTGCAAGTCAACATTCGCGGCGGCGCTTTACCGCCTGCCGAATCTGATGGTCACACATATCTGAAGCTTCCGGTGAACAAGATCTGACGTTGTCGGTTTTAGCGCAGAATTTGTTCGGCGAGCAGAAGAACATATTAGCCTATCAGTCGTTTGGCGCAGGATGCACGCGAGGCGGCATATTTCTCGCTATTTACCAGCGACCACAATTCTTCAATTGGAACGCCTAAGATTAAGCTCACTTTATCGATCGAAAACTGCTCCATCTCCAGGAGCAGCAGCACTAATTGCGATCGATTTGGTGTCGCAGTCGTAGACGAATTCTGCAGATAATGTTGCAGCCTGATGAACAGATCCACGCGCCTCACCGGGTGTGAACCGCCACCCAAAAGCGACCATTCCTCCAATAGGTCTTTTAACGCTTGCTCGACGCAAGCATCCGCCCGAGAAATGTCATCCAACACAGCGAACGCGTACCGGCGCATGCAGGGCAATTGAGATTCAATGAAGTTCGCAAATGACATTTTTCTGGCCGTGTGAAGTTGCGCCCATCATTGGGCGCGGCACGACTAGAGAGTTCTCCTGAAAGGCGAAATCCCACATATCGGGGACAATATCAGCTAGGCCTCGGGAAGCGTGATTTGGAGTTCGACCTTTGCCGCTGCTTTCGCAATCGAATTCAATTCTGTTTCGCTGCACCCCATGGCGCGCATACAAAACTCAGCCGTTTGCCGCGCCTGATCGGCAGGCGAGAGCATGTCCACCAGACTCGGTGCGAGGATCGAGGTTTCCGTCAATTGAAACACTTGTTCTGCTTGCAATTGCACATTGCCAACGTTCATTACGCCGCCCCTTGAACATCGTTCAATCAGCTCTGCATAATGCGAGATCATTTTTGCGCGTACAGCCTGCGCCGAACTGAACTCAGGTTTTCGAAGTTCGGGCAGATAAAAAATGCCGACATAATCCCGGTCAGCCGAGGCGACGGCGATGACCTCTTCGTAGATGCTTTTGTAGAGCAATATCTCAGGAGCCGCATCGATCTCGGACAGCGTTTCGTAGAATGCCAATGAACCTTGCGCCGCATAAGCAATCAGTTCGTTCAACATTCCGTCTTTGGATCCAAACAGATTGAACAAAGACGCAGGCGAAGCTTCTAACGCATTTGCCATCATTCGAATGCTTGTTCCCGCAAAACCATGCTGCGCAATCAGCTTTGTGCACACTTCAAACACACGCTGTCGCGTCAGATGAGGCTTTCCATCACCTCTTGGGCGCCCCACGGGACGGCGTTTCTTTGCGGTGTTTGGTGTGTTCGCTGTCATAGAGCGGGGCTTATAGGCAACGGACCTTAATGTCTAATTTAAATCGATCGTTCTAAATTAATTGACTCCGGGATTGTACCTATGTTACAGCGCCCCTCGAAATCAGGAGGAAACCATGCCTACAGCCATCATCACTGGATGTTCTCGACCGACAGGATTTGGACAACTCACCGCTAAGACACTCGCCCGCGCTGGCTTCGATGTATTTGCGACCATGCGGCGGGCATCAGAGAGGCGCGCCGACCTCGATGCCTGGGCCTTGGAGGAAGACGTCAGTCTCACTGTGCTGGAACATGATGTGCTGGACGAAGCTCAAAACCGAAATGTCGTCAAAGAGGTGAAAGCAATCACTGGGCGGGTGGATGTTCTGGTCAACAATGTCGGCATGAGCAGCTTTGGCGCGCTCGAAACGCTGCATGAGGGGCACATTCGGCAAGTGATGGAAACCAACTTCTTCTCAGCCGCGGATATGACCCGTGCGGCCTTGCCAGTTATGCGCGAACAGCAAAACGGTCGCATTATTTTTGTTTCTTCCATGGCGGGCGTGACCGGCATCCCGGGTGAGTCGGTCTACTGCGCCAGTAAGTTCGCGATTGAGGGGCTCGCCGAAGCTCTGGCGATGGAAACAGCTCGCTTTGGCATTTCGGTCAGTACGATCCGCCCGGCATTTTTCAATACCGGCATGAGCATGCACAATACCGACGCGTCCACATTCTTTTCTCGCGGCACCCCTTATGATTCCTTCAATGATCAGGTGGTGGCTTCCACATCGGAAGGTGAAGTGGCGGGCGAGGACCCCCAACTTGTGGCGGATACGATTCTTGAGGCGTCGACGACCGATCAACCGAAACTGCGATACGATCCCGGTGTCTCCGCCCCCGAAGTGCTCGCGGGGCGTCGTTCGATGAATGACGAAGACTGGCGTGCCTACGTTATGTCGGAGCTCGGCATGGCAGACTGGCTTCAACCAGAGAAAGAAGGTGTACCCGCATGACCACTTTGATTGATCGCATTCCGGGCATAGCCAGCGAAGAAATAGAACGTGCGCGTCAGCCGCTAGACCGCGCCTACACCTTACCGCCAAATGCCTATCTCAGCGAACGGGTTTTTGCGCTCGAAGAAACACAGATCATGCGCAAGAGCTGGATACCGCTCGCCCGCGTGGATCAGCTCGCTGAGCCTGGCCAATATATGTCGCTCGACTTATTAGGGCAGCCCGTGATGGTGGTGCATGGCACGGATGGCGCGTTCCGCGTGATGTCGCGGGTCTGCTTGCATCGCGCGGCACCAATTGCGGAAGGGGACGGTAAGCGCAAGCTGTTCACTTGCCCCTATCATGCCTGGAGTTACGACACGACCGGACAGCTTATTCGGGCCCCGCTTATGGAGGGCGCGGACGGGTTCTCCGAGAAGGACTGCCAGCTTCCGCAAATCAAAACCGAAATCTGGAACGGGTTTATCCTGGCCAATCTCGACCCCGAAGCCGAGCCGTTCGCCCCGCAAGTCGCGGACTATTCTGCATATTTTTTGAAGTTCAAACTGGAAGATATGGTGGTGGTCAAGACGCTTGAATTTGACAGTCCTTGGAACTGGAAAGTGCTCGTCGAGAACTTCATGGAAGCCTATCACCACATCGCGACCCACGCGCAAACGTTTGAACCGATTTTCCACGCGCGGGATTCAAAGATACCGGACAATACCGGGCCGTGGTCTATCCTGCACATGCCATCGGCACATGACGCGCCTGCGCCCGGATTGCCGCCAATTGAAGGCCTCGAGGACTGGCAGAAGCGCGATCTTTTTGCCACTGTTCTATTCCCGCACTTCATGCTGGCATTTCAGGGTACTGGCGCTGCCTGGTATCAAGTTTTTCCAAACGCAGCGGATCAGATGCTGTTGAAGATCCATTTGCTGTCGCCCAAGGCACATTTGCAACTGGATGATTTTGCAGAGGCGTCCGAAGCCAGTGCAGGCTTGGTCAACATTATCCACCACGAAGACATCGATGCGAATGATAAAGTCTGGACAGGGCTCAACGCGCCACTCACCCAACAGGGACGCCTATCGCCGCTCGAGAAGTCGATCTGGCAAATGAACCAATGGTGGCTTGATCGGATGAGCGCAGATGCTTGATCAGTTTCAATACGCTGATTGGGTCGGGGCAGCCGGGGTATCACTCCTGCTCCTCGCCTTTGCGCTAAATGTGTTTGGGGCGCTCGATCGAAAGTCTGTAGCGTACAGCTCGATAAATGCCGTCGGGGCGGGCCTCGCGGCGTATGCATCCTGGTTGATTTCGTATCTCCCATTTCTCGTTTTGGAGAGCACCTGGTGCCTCGTCTCGCTGATCGCAATCGCCTCAGCCATGCTTCGAGAAACTGACGAAATGTCGACTTAACGGAGCAATGATATGGGATGTCCGGTATCAGCTTCAGTATGGATGCCTATGGGGCGGTTTGAAGTCTGTCTTGCGACCATAGAGCCAGAGCGGTTGCGCCAATTTGGCTTGTCTCCCCGCGAATGGCAAACGCTCAATCTGATCGCAGCAGGTAATACGTCAGGCGAGATCGCCGACGCCCTGAATGTCCAGCGCAGCACAGTCGATACGTTCAAGAAGCGGATATTTGAAAAGCTCGAGGTCAGCTCTGCGACCGAAGCATCCTCACTCGCCATCGCGATCCTGTCTGGCGCCGACATCAGACAGCGGATTTCCGATGATTGTGTCTGACGAAAGCGATAGCGCTAAGTTCCCGTTCGCCCGGATTTCGCTTCCGCAAGCGATCGATCGTAGCGCTCTTCGCGAATTGAAACCGAAAAAAATATTGCTGCCCAACTCCTTTAGCAAAAGAGGCCCGCAATGACCTTAGAAAGCCTATATTTTGTAAGCCAAATCGCTGCAGCGATGGCGATTATCGCATCACTGATCTTTGTCGGATTGCAGGTTCGCCAATCCAAACAGCAAACCGAACAAGCCAATCGATTAGCGGAAGCGCAACTCAGTGAAAGCGCATGGTTGGCGATTGGGAATCTCTTTCATGGCTGGTACGACACGGCTGAAAGTTCAGAGTTCATGGCTCGAGCATTATATACTGAGTCCGATCTGACTTTGGTCGAACGGCGGAGGTTGGACATGCGACTGACAACAGTCGTGAGCTCGATAGAGTTGGGACACGAGCTCAAGCGTCAAGGCTTGTTCAACGATGCGCTGCACCGGCGAAACATGCGCAACCTATATGCGATTATGTTGACGCCCGGCGGACAAAAATGGTGGCGCAAGGTCGGAAAAAACTACTTCGACAACTCCTATCGAGAATGCGTAAATGAGATTGCAGATCGCGCAACATCTCAGGTGAAGTCCGGACGCGCTAAAGCTCAACTGGATGAGAGCGGACCCGTGGCTGACCAAACAAATTGACCGTCAAGCTTCGTGGTCTTTTTTAGGTGGCCACACGCATAGCGCACGCAGTGATAAATATCTCCATCGGATCGACCCGAGGTTTCCGAAAAGCGAGCAGAAGCGGACATTGGAAACTTGAGTGTTTCGGTTGAAACACTTACTCCAGATAGTGGATTTTCACACTGATGGATCCAGGTTCGACGACCGCTTGTGGGAAACTCAGCTCGTCATAGGCGCTTTTCGCATTCGATGTTCCGTAGCCTTCAACAGGAACCCCTTCCATGAGGTCCAGGTCATAGTTTTCGTTCTCGTCATGAAACAGAACCACGGCGTGGCCATCAGCCGATAAGCCAGTAAACGTATGAATCATGGGAGCTATTTGGGCATCCAACTCAGCGTAGCCTGCTGCGTTCTCGTAGTCATAAGCGTCGTAAGCCGCCGCTTTGTCGAACACCAAGATGATGATCCGGCCATTGGTGTTGCGGGCCCCGGTTACGGTGACTTCCAGCTCGCTATACGAGATTTCAGTTGGCGCATCCAAGTCGGCAGCAGGCATGGGAGTGAGCGTCGCTTCGCGGGCGGCTTGCGCCTCCACTGGCGCTGAAATTTCCGGCGTCATTCCACTGGCGAGCCAAGCTCCGCCGAAGAAGATGCTGGCCGTCACGACCAACCCGGAGACCAATGCGAGTTTTGAGGGAGAAGGCATGATCTTTTCCTTTTTTGTGAGTTCTATTCGGCAGCCTGAATTTGACGGTCGCGTTTTTGTTTTGGCGTCCATTCAGGGGTGCCGAACGCGTACATCCAGGCGTCGCCTAAGCGTCTTGCTGCGAGGACGTTCTTTCCAAGACGCCAGAACCCGTGAAAGAAAGCGACGAACGGCGCGGCGATCATGCGGCTGGGTGAGTTGATTTCTGGAATAGGTTTGACCAGACCATAGACAACCTCCTCATCCTCTTCGACGAAGGTTCCGAACATCCGGTCCCAGAGAATGAATATTCCAGCGTAGTTCGCATCGAGATATTTCTTGTTCGAGGCGTGGTGGACGCGGTGATGCGATGGTGTGTTAAAGATCCACTCGACTGGTTTCGGGAGTTTTCGAACGGTCTCGGTATGCAATGCTGTCTGGAACAATTGCACCAGCAGCTCCGCAAGCAGAACGACGAATGGGTTAAAGCCCAGAAGCACTAAAGGCAGATGGAAGAAGATCGGCCAGACTCCATCCATCGGTCCAAAGCGATACGCGACGGAGATGTTGAAGAAGGGCGATGAGTGATGCACCGAATGGGTGGCCCATACGAAGTTCACGCGGTGCATGAACCGGTGCTCCCAATAATAGGCTATGTCCGCAAGCACGATGCAAATCGCAATCGTCGCCCAATTCACTTCAATGTCGAACAAGGCGAACTGAGCGGCGTAGACATAGGCTGAAATATACAACCCGGCGAGCAAGACGAAACTGATCGCTAAGAACATGTACAGGGTGAGGTAGTTGGTGATTGTATCGCCGATCAGCGACCATTTGAGTTTGCGCAACACTAGGTAGCGAATGAGCTCGAAGGCGAGGAAGGCGAATGAGAAATAGAAGAACCAGGCACCGATCCACTCTTCCCAACCGTAGACCTCCATTTCGCTCAGTGTTTTGAAAGCCCACTCCATGGACAGATCCAATCATTTTAATTATCAAAGTTGAAAATCAAATATTTTGTGCTAGATAGATTGTCAACTTAGAAAAACAACGGATTGCACATGGGTCGCCCAAGCGTCAAAGACGAACGTCGTGAACAAATTCTCCGCGCCTATGAAACCTGCGTGGCGCGGTTTGGGGTTGAAGGTGCAAGCCTTGAGAAGATTGCTGAACAAGCTGGATTGGCGCGTCCGCTGATCCGCCACAATGTTGGCAATCGCGACGATCTGCTTGCCGCCCTGGTCGACCGGTTTTTGTCGAGATCAGAACGAAGTATTCAGCGGATGATCGACGCTCTTCCAGAGTCTCGCGCGACTGAAACGCTCATCGATTGGCTATTCGACCCCAACTACTCTGATGCGCAATTCGTTCTGGTCGCAGAGGCCTTGATAGCCGCGAGCCAAGAGGACCCGGCACTTGCCACGCTCATGAAGCGGTGGACGCGAGACTTTATCGCTAGCGTTCGCGGTGTTCTTCAGAATGAAGCTCCAAATGCTTCAAGTGATGACTTAGATGCCGTCGCTGCGGGCGTGGCAGGGATCTATTTCAACACAGATTCTCTGACGCCCATGGGCGATATGTCCGATGTTCGGAACGCATCGAAACGGGCTGCGTTGATGCTTGCGGTGTCGCTGGAGCGATCCTAATGACCTCTCTTCCGCGCGCGGCTTATACGAGCGCCGATTGGCAACAACGTGAGCGCGAAGACCTGTTCGCGGATGCTTGGCAATTCGCAGGCATCGTTCAGGATTTTGAGGCGACGGGTGACTACCGAACGATTCAGGCAGGGGCTTTTCCGCTTGCGATTGTGAAATCCAAAGATGGAAGTTTGCAAGCGCACCACAATGTCTGTCGTCATCGCGGCGCGACGTTGTTGGAAGATGAGACGGGCAATACCGGATCCAGTCTCGTATGCCCGTATCATCGATGGACCTACGGCTTGGACGGGCGGCTGCGCGGCGCGCCGGACCTGGCAAACTGCTTTCCCGGCTTGGATCGCACTGGGCTCGGTTTGAAGCCTGCGCGTGTCGGCGTCTATAAGGACCTGGTCTTCGTGAACCCAAATCCAGATGCCGATTTTTCCGAGTGGATAGGGCCGATCGAGCCATCAGCTTGGCCGCATGAGATCTCGTCCAAAGAGCTGCGCGAAGCTGCGCCGCTGATCTATGACATGAAATGCGATTGGAAAGTCTTCGTCGAGAATGCGATTGACGGATATCATCTCGCATATCTTCACGAGCACACGCTGGGCGGTCCCATCCCCAGTGAAAACGTCTGGGAAAGGCTCGGCGATCATATGGTCTGGTATGCGACGGATGATGGCGCCGCGAAGCATCGCATACCGGGTCTCATCCGCGAGCAAACGAAAAGCTTGCCGCGTCTCAAACACATCGCCGGAACGGAATATGGCGGGGTCTATTTGCTCTTCCCATCCACGTTGATCGTTCCGACGCCGTTTGGGTTTAGCGTTTCGTCCATGCTGGCAACGGCGCCGGGAAGATGTCGGATGACAGTTCGCCATTGGGTCGGACCTTGGCAATCCAAAGACCCGAGAAAGGGCATATCTGGCTACGACAAATCCTCAGGAGTCATCTCATCTGATCACTGGAAAAAACATCCCCTCGAGACAGGTGACTTCCAAACGGAAGACGTCTGGATCTGCGAGCGGGTGCAGCGAGGACTAGAGTCTCCTGCATATGAAGCCGGTCCGCTCGCGCAAGGCGCGAGTGCCGAAGATCCAGTGGCGTGGTTC
Source organism: Pseudomonadota bacterium (assembly GCA_039194965.1). Lineage (GTDB taxonomy): Bacteria > Pseudomonadota > Alphaproteobacteria > Caulobacterales > Hyphomonadaceae > Henriciella. Next base: position 28,633 of record JBCCVQ010000021.1, read on the forward strand.
AGGCGCTCGATCTTGAATCAGATGCCGGCTTAGCGGGCAAAAGAAGACGCCAAAACAGAGCGATTATTCGAAATCCAGCATGGCTCTCGCTGTCTGTAATATGTCGCGCGCACGAGACACACGCGTTTTGTGATCGTCCACCAGATCGACAAACAGAACAGAGCCTTCAAACAACGAGACGATGGATATGGTTTTGGCTCTGATCTGTGCAGGCGTGTAATTCGGGCGGGCGTCCGCAATCAGTTTCTCAAAATACTCAATATATGTGTCGTGATAGCGTCGCAGCGCCGCTTTTGCGTCTTTGTTCGTTTGGGCCAGCGCCCAGAATTGAAGTTCCAGTTTTGAAAGGTCACTCTCCGGATCAGCCGGGCCAGCAAACCACTCCAGGGCTTGCGCAAGCCTTGTCTCCGGGGAGGCATCAGCCTCGGTTTCGAGGCGAAGACCTTCAGAATAGGTTTCAACCGTTTTGTCCGCCATCGCCTCTACCAACGCGGCATAGGTCGGGAAGTGGTATTGCAACGAGGCGAGTTTGATTCCGACCTCGTTTGCAATGGCTCTGAGCGTTAGCGCTCCAGCCCCTTCATTTGCCAAAATGGCCTGAGCCGCACTGATGAGCTCAGCGCGACGATCCTTGGCTTTTTTCTTCACAGTCGTGGTCATGTGTTCCTATTCCAGTCGCGCGCTCAGTTTATCTGTCATTTGACAGTTTAATCAACCTGTCATACGACAGTTAAATATTGATGGAGGACAATATGACGACGAGACGCGAATTCCTGCTTGCCGGTTCTGTGGCCGCAACGTCGCTAAGCCTGGCGTCCTGCGCCGCCACGCCAACGCCTATCCCGCCTGGCGGGCGTGTCGTAGTCATTGGAGCCGGGTTCGCTGGAATTGGCGCGGCGGGCCGATTGCAGGACGCTGGATATCAAGTGGAGCTTATCGAAGCCGGTGAGCGTATTGGCGGTCGCGCGCTAAGCGTTCCAATTGGCGGCTTTCCAGCAGACCTTGGCGCGAACTGGTTGAAAGTGACCAATAATGAATTGATGCCGATCGCCGAAGAATTGGGGCTTGTCAGCTCACGAACCAATATGCGGAAGAGCGGACTGCTCCAGGCGGGCGTAATAGACATTCGGGATGCTTCAGAGGTGGAGGCGGCGTTAGAGCCTGCGCTGACAGGTCCCTATGTTCAGTATCAAGCCGCAAAGATGTTTGGGCGTCGCCCAAGGGCGCGAAGCGCAAGAGAGCTTCTTGAGCCCGTTTTTCAATCTGACCCAACATTCAATTGCTCGGGCGCGCGCCTGATCTCCGGCGTTTATGCGGCGGATTTGAAAGACCTGTCTGGAGATGTGCTGATCGGTGCGGGCGCAGAAGCGGGACCCTCCGCGGATGAACTTATAGAGCCGACCGTTATCGGCGGCATGCAAGCCCTGGCAGAAGCTGTCGCTGAGCCGCTGCAGCCCGTGCTTGGCGAAGCCGCTGAGCGGATTGCGCGCACGGAAGCTGGTGTTTCCGTGACGACCAACAAGCGGACCATCACCGCCGACGCTGTCATTGTGACCGTATCGATCGGTGTTTTGAAACGGCAAGGCATTGTGTTCGAGCCGGGATTGCCAAAGCGCCATAGCGAGGCGTTGGAAGCAATGGATATGGGCAGCTTCGCAAAACTCTGGATCCGTTATCCCGAGGCCATCTGGTCTTTTGAAACAGATGTCATGGCGACATGTGACACTGACGACATTCACGGCATTTTCGATTTTTCGAAATCGCACGGACATCCCGTCATCCTCGCCTATGCCGCGGGTGATCAAGGCCGAGTTCTCGAAGCCATGTCGGATCAGGAGGCGCAGGCACTGCTGCACGAGACCTTGCAGACACAACTTGGCATCGCGCTGCCAGAACCGACAGGTTTTGCCAAGAACCGCTGGAGTGAAGACCCGCGCTTTGGCGGAGCCTATATGTATCCGAACACGAATTATCGGGCGGGTGACAATTTGCGACTCCGCGCGCCCATCGCGGATCGGATCCTACTCGCTGGCGAAGCGCTTGCGGACGACTTTGGCTATGTCGATTCCGCTTGGAGCGATGGTCGCCGAGCTGCGGACTTGCTCATCAGCTAGTGTGCGATGAGGTGCCGTAGGGAACGGCTATGCGAGCAAGAGGAGGCATTCGAGAGCATCGCTCAGAGACCCAATTGCCTGATTTCATCTAGTACGTTGTGAATTGAAATATCGCTCATCGCAGAGACTCGTACTACTGATGCTGAACCAATTGGGTAACAGCCTGCCATATCACGCATCCATGCAAGAATAGCGTCCTCGGACTTGATTTTGTCTAAGTGACCCGCGTGCCGCGTTCGGCTAATGAACCGGTGCGCTGCGAGCTCTGGGTCACACTCGCAATACACTTCAACGGTATTTTGAAAATGCCGATGGACCCAGTCCGCGGGCGTTCCAGTATCAGTTCTGCCGCGTGGACGCCAATGAGAGACCAGCACCGTGTTGGTCTGTTCAAGTGCGGTGGTCTCAAACTGTTTGTCTGCCTCAATGCTGAGGCGTCGGCGCCATTGCTCATCGCCCACACCTTGCGATTCAAACAATGCCTCTAGGAAGTCGTCCTTATCTAAGCAAGACCAAGATAGCTCAGCCGCTAAACGACGCCCGAGCGTGGTTTTGCCTGACGCCGGCAGACCCGTCACCAATATCGCGTGTTCATTCATTGATATGATCGTTGAGTTGTGGATCTCATTCATTCTGTCATTGCGAGCCTGATGCAATGAAGTCAAACTGACCCTGTGGATGAATTTATAATCGATCTACTCAAAAGAGACCCCGTTCGATGGCACGCACTCGGACTTGTGGAGCGATTAAATATCGAAACAGCCTGTATCGGAGCCGGGTTCGTCCGAAACCTAGTATGGGATGATTTGCACGGTTTGGAGAGCGATTGCCGCGATGGCGATATCGACGTGCTTTGGTTCGACGCAGAGAGGCTCTCATCCCAAGTCGATTTGGAAATCGAGCGAAAGCTAAAGCGCCTCGACCCTAGCTTCGACTGGTCGGTCAAAAACCAAGCGAGGATGCACATCAGAAACAATGATCGACCTTATACGGATGTGGCAGATGCTATGAAGTTCTGGCCTGAGACGGCCACCGCGATCGCAACGAGAAAGTTAGGCAGCGACTGTGAACTGATTGCGCCGTTCGGCTTCGACGATCTTCAAAACATGGTTCTGCGTCCGACCTCTAACGAGAAACACAAGCGCGAAGCGTTTCACAACCGTATTCGAACCAAAGGCTGGACGAACCGCTGGCCACGTATTTCTATTGAACTCTGATTCACGGAACTCAATCGCAATCATTTTTGTTTCTGATAGGAGTCGACGGGCGATAAAAACTACCCCAAGTCAGACAGCGTGTCTGTTCTTGTCGTTTCGCTTCTAATCGCTTCAGCAATTGTCCATGCTGGCTGGAATGCACTGTTAAAACTTAGCGATGACCGTCTCTGGTCGATATCCATCATCACCTTGACTGGAGCCTGTGCCGCGGTGCCGTTCGCTTTGGTGTTGACGCCGCCATCGCTGCAAAGCTGGCCATACATTTTTTTGTCTTCCGTTCTTCAGGTCGCGTACTGTCTTTTCTTGATTCGCGCATATCGGCATGGCGACTTGGCGAACGTTTATCCCATCGCGCGTGGGTCTGCGCCGCTCATGGTGACATTAGGTGCGGCGCTGTTCGCCAGAGAGGTTCCAGGTGTTGAAACACTGATCGGTATCCTGCTCATTTCGCTCGGCATTCTGATCCTCACTTCAGGAGCTCAACGCGCGGATGCCAAAACGAGTTTGGCCGCTCTGACCGCTGGCGGGTTCATCGCATCCTACATGGTTGTCGATGGCATCGGCGTTCGCGTCGGCACGAACGCCCTCGGATATGCCGCTTGGCAGGCGGTGATAGCAGGGATTTTGATTCCGCTGGCTTATATTATCATACGCCGGAAACCTCTGCCCATGCCGAGAGGTCGCGACGGTCTCACAGTCTTGATCGCAGGAATCCTCAGTACATTAGGCTACTGCATCGCAGTCTGGGCTATGAGTCTGACCACGATGGGGGGCGTTTCAGCGTTGCGAGAAACGAGCATATTGTTCGCAGCACTTATCGGCGTGACATTTTTGAAAGAAAAAGTGTCCGTGCAGAAAATCCTCTGTGCAGTCGCTGTAACCGCAGGCGTCGTCATCATCTCTCTAGGCTAAGGAGGGCGCATTGGCTTCCTCGGCTTTGCGAGCAATGGGAGACATGGGCGAGATCACACTTTGCGCTTAATAACTCCAGCTCGACTACCTGGAACTTCGCCTTTGAACAGTTCCGAGCGATCCTCCAACCTACTATGCTCAAGTTCGCGATGGTGTGATTGCTGCTTGGCCGGCAGCAAGTCAGTCGGAATAAGGTTAGATGGAAGAGCTTGAAAGCCCGTTTCGGCGAGATAATCGTTCACGGCTAGGCGATCGATGGCGACTTCTCCGCCGCCGGCCCAATGCCTGTCTTGATTGTTCTTCTTGATGCCTGAAATCCAGTATTCATCGCGTGTTTCAATATCAAAAAAATTGGCACCGATTCCACTACCCTTGAGGCTCCTGAATGCTTTGCCGTTCGAGTAAACTGTCAGCCCAGTCTTTGATGCACCCGCAATGCCAATCCAGGCCGGACCATTGTCAGAATAACCAGATTTCAGTTCGACGTATATGAGGCGATCTTTCATGATAATTCTTCAACCAAATCTCGCGAACAGCATCAACCGTTATGTCTTCTCCTGACCCAAAGCGGACGTTAGGCCGGTTGGATCTTACGTCCGCTTCTAGGGATAAGCCGCCGCTCGGATAGAGCTTGTTTTGGGTTTCAACGGCTTTAGCTGGCCCTCGCCAAACGGTTGCTCCACTCATAGGCAGAGCGACATTGCTTGAAACGCAGATGTGCGGGCCCGACCGAGAGTGTCGATTTTCTATGCACAGAAACTATCTGGAACTTACTTTGCCCAATCCGCCAGAAAGTGGCGGCCTGCGACGTGTTGTATGTTATTGATTTTGGAGCGGGCGATGAGATTCGAACTCACGACCCCAACCTTGGCAAGGTTGTGCTCTACCCCTGAGCTACGCCCGCGTCCGGTGGGTAAGTCGGTCACTGACTTGCGACCGAAGCCGCCATAAACCGCAAATCTGGCTCGCATGCAAGCGGAAAAAGCTGAGCTGTGCAGGGTTTTTACATCAACTCGCGCGCAGCGTGTCAAACACGGTTTTGAGGCGGGTTTGGATGAGGTCGAGGACATGGTCAAAGCCCGCATCGCCGCCATAATACGGGTCCGGGACGTCAGCATTCTCTAAGAAAAGATGCAGCTGTGCGCTGCTGTCGGCGGGTTGCAATTCGGCTAAGTCAGCATGGTTGGAGCGGTCCATCGCATAGATGTGATCAAAGCGATGGAAATCGCCCGCCTCAGCTTGCCGCGCCCGAAGGGGGTGCAAGTCAATGCCGCGGGCGGTGGCTGCGGCGATCATGCGCGGATCGGGCGGTGCGCCTACATGCCAAGCGCCGGTCCCGGCGCTGTCTATGGTCCAATCAAGGCCCGCATCAGTGACCATCGCTCGAGCCATCCCGTCTGCGGCGGGCGACCGGCAAATATTGCCTAAGCAAACGAACAGGAGGCGGGGCACGCGCTGCTAAGCGGTTTCGAGCGCCGGGGTCAGGACGCCGCGTTTGATCAATTCTTCGCCAATCTGAACAGCATTCAGCGCCGCGCCTTTGCGCAAATTGTCGGACACGTTCCAGAAAATGAGGCCATTTTCGACGGTCGGATCTTTGCGCACGCGGCTGACATAGCTCGCCCATTCGCCGACGCAGTCGACCGGCGTGATGAATTGATCATCTTCGATATTATCGATCAGTTGCACGCCATCGGCATTGCGGAACAGCTCGCGGGCATCTTCGACGGACAATGGGTCTTCAAGTTCGACATTCACCGCTTCGGAATGGCCGACAAAAACCGGGACACGGACGCAGGTGGCGACGAGTTCAATCGACTCATCGACGATCTTCTTCGTCTCCATGCGCATTTTCCACTCTTCTTTGAACGAGCCATCTTCCATCGGCACGTCGATTTGAGGGATCACATTGAAAGCGATTTGTTTTGAGAACACGTCCGGGGTCGGCGCGTCATTGACGAACATGCCTTTGGTCTGCGTCCATAGCTCGTCCATCCCGGCTTTGCCGGCGCCTGAGGCGGACTGATAGGTCGAGACGACGACGCGTTTGATACCAGCGGCTTGGTGCAAGGGCTTCAGGGCCACGACCAATTGCGCGGTCGAGCAGTTGGGATTGGCGATGATGTTCTTTTGGCCATAGCCGAGCACGGCTTCGCCATTCACTTCTGGCACCACCAGCGGCACTTCAGGATCCATCCGCCAGGCGCTTGAATTGTCGATCACAATTGCGCCCGCTGCAGCGATTTTCGGCGCCCATTCCTTTGAGACGCTGCCGCCTGCGGACATCAACACCATATCAACTTGGCTGAAATCAAACTCGTTTAAGTCTTCGCACAGAATGGTCTTGTCACCATAAGAGCATTTGCGCCCCAGCGACCGGCGAGAGGCTACCGCATGCACCTTATCGGCTGGGAAGTTGCGCTCATCCATAATATTGAACAATTCCCGTCCAACATTACCGGTTGCTCCTACAACTGCCACGCGCAAAGCCATTGCTCGTCTCCTTCAGATTTCACAGTCCGCCCGTATGTCATGCCTTGTGTTGCAGTGCAACTTAACCGATCTGTACAAAATGCTCGATTATGTGAGATGAGTACGCGGGGGCTGGCCTCAACGGCAAGGAATTGGCTGACATGCATGAAGACATTATCCACCGCTATATACAAAGCTATAATGACCGCGACATCGAGGGCATGCTCGATTGCGTGACCGAAGACGTGGTGTTTGAGAATATCTCAAATGCCAGCCAATCGATGCGCCTGGAAGGGCGTGAGCAGATGGGCGAAGTGGCGCGATTGTCCGGAAATGCCTTTTCCTATCGCCGCCAGCGCCTGATTTCGATTGTCGTCGGCGAAGGCAAAGCGGCGGCTGAGATTGAATTTGAAGGCAAAGCCGCGGTCGACCTGCCAAATGGCGTACGGGCTGGCGAGACCGTGAAGATACGCGGCGCGAGCTTCTTCGAGTTTCGTGGGCGATTGTTGAGCCGGATCGCCGATTATAGTTAAATCGGCGCTCAAACCGGCACAGAGCTGCCATAGCGTCTCCAGAAATGCGTGTATTTGCAGGCGCCAACGGCCTTAACAGAATACTACTGCACGTATAATATTTCTGTATTCTACCAAAAATAGATTTTTAGATCATTCAGATACAGTCTTTGTATGTTCAAACGTACGGGACATCTCACGGAAACCGAACATAGCCTCTCTGAGAGGTTTCGTTTGCTTGCGTTTTGGACGGGTTTACTCGGCCTGGTGGTGATGTCGGCTGTCGTGGCGATATTCGCGGTCCGGGATGCTTTCACCTCGGCTTCGTTTTACGAAATTTCGATTTATGTGACGGTGCTTTTGACGATCACTGTCTCCGCGCATCGGAATATCCACGTGAAACCGGTCCTGTTTACCGGCCTGCTTGTGCTCTTCGCGGCGTATTGGGGCAGCACGTTCTGGGAGGCGTCGATCGGCGAAGTGGTGCCGTTTGATTTGCCACTCATCCTGTTCATTCCTTTGCTCATCGTCTTGATTCTCGATTACCGACTGCAATTTGGTTTGGCCCCCGTACAGGCGTTTTGCGTCTACCTATTTGTGTGTGAGTTTTTCACCCTGCAATGGGGCGCTGAGTGGTCACGCGCCGATCATCAAGCATTCAGTCTCATGATGGCGGCCGTCTCTGGGTTTTCCTTTTTTGGGTTAGGGGTGGTTTCGTTGGCCCGGGCGATTGCCGACAAAAGGCTGCAAGCGCTGATCAGCGAAAAAGACGCGCTGGCCGCAACGGACAGCCTAACCGGACTGATGAACCGACGTGCCTTTATGGATGCCCTGCGTCGCAACTGGTCGTGCCAATCGCAGATCAGCATCGCCTTTATCGATCTCGACCATTTCAAACCCTTGAACGATCAATATGGCCATGCGGTCGGCGATGAAGTGTTGGAGACCGTCGCTCGGCGGATCAAAGAGTCACCGATGGTGCGCGCGGCGGCGCGGCTGGGCGGGGATGAATTCGCTGTCTTATTGAAAGAAGACGCCGACGGGAAACCCGTCGACCACGCCATTGATGTGTTGCACGCGAGGATCACCTCCGACATTCGTTGGGAAGCTGGCATGATTTCGATCGGCGCTTCGATCGGATATGCGCGTTGTGAAACCGTGAAACAGACATTGAATGCGCTGTTGATATCAGCCGATACAGCGATGCGCCGCGCCAAAAGCGGCCGCCTGGGCTGGGCGCGCTTCAATCCGCGCATCGACGGGGCTGCATTGGCCAATTCGAGCTTGGAGCTCGAACTCAAAGCCGCCATTAAAAATGGTCAAATCAAAGCCGCGATCCAACCGATTGCGGATGCGAAATCACGCGATATCGTCGCCTACGAATTGCTGGCGCGTTGGACCGACAGCGCCTTTGATCGTGATCCAGTTCCGTCAGACTTCATTCCGATTGCGGAGAAGCTCGGGCTGCTCAATGAGATGCTCTGGGTCAACTTGGATGAAGCCCTGTCACATTTGGAGCTTCGACATCAGCGTCTGGCCATCAACGTCTCGCCGGCGCAGCTGATCGCCTCTGATTTCCTCGACACATTGCTCAGCGTCTTGAGGCGGCACGATGTCGACCCAACGTCGATCACGATCGAAATTACCGAAGAGGTCGCGTTCCGAAATGTTGATCGCAACATCGCCATTCTACAAGAAGCACGAGACCTTGGCATTGAAATCGCGCTAGACGATTTCGGCACTGGATACTCATCGCTGTCAATGCTCGACACGCTGCCTTTGGATAAGTTGAAGATTGATCAAAGCTTCGTCCGCAAGTCGGATAAGAGCGAGCAGAGCAAGCGCATTCTTCTCGCTGCCATCCGCCTGGCGAAGCAATTGGGCCTTGAATCCTGTGTCGAGGGGATCGAAACGCAAGAGTTTGCCGCGCGTGTAGCGGTGCTCGGCGCAGATCATATTCAAGGCTATTGGATTGGCCGCCCAGAACTCGTCCGCGATGCCAAAAAGGCGCTGAAAATGGTCTCGTAATCAGGGCTTGATTTCGTCCAAATCGGTATCGAGTTCGGCTTCTAATTCCTCATTCTCCGCTTCGAGCTCTACATTCTCGGTCTCGACTTCTTCGACGCGTTCTTTGAGTTTTTTGATTTCGCGCTCGCGCAGCTCGTCCGAAAACGCGCTGGCAAACACACCCGCGGGCAGGGCGACCACACCGATCCCGGCCAGTGCGATGACCGACGCGAAAATTCGGCCGAGGCCGGTGACTGGATAAACGTCACCATATCCAACCGTTGTCAGCGTGGCGATGGCCCACCATAAGGCGCGGGGGATTGAGGCAAAGCTTTCTTGCTGCTGTCCGCCTACGCCTTCAACAAAATAGAGCACAACCGCGGAGACATAGACCAGGGCTAAGGCCATGGCGAGCGTCGTCAAAAGCTGCGTTCCTGCGCGTTCTACGGTCGCGCCAAGTACATCAAAGGCCGGGACGAAGCGCGCCAATTTTACCAGTCTTGCGAGCCGCAGCACCCGCAAGACGATCAGGACGTCATCGCCCACACCTGCCGGGGTGAGCAGGATCCACAAGAGTTCGGGGAGAAAAGCCACCAGGTCAGCTATTGCATATCCCGTGACGATATAGCGTAGCCGTCCTTTCAGCCCGCGATAGCGCGGATCTTCTCCGGCCACCCAGACGCGAACAACATATTCGATCGCGAACACCGTGACGATGGCGATATTGAGATAATCAATCCCAACCCGCCAAAGCGGACCGATCGTCTCTTCGGTCTCCAAAGCGAGCGCCAGGAAGCTCATTAAGACCAAAAAGACGATGAAGCTATTGAGCGCGGAAAGGCCAGACCCGGCTTGCCTGTCCGGTTCTAATTGGCCGTACAAGCGTTTGCGCAGTCCAACTCCAGTGACCACATGTTGCGCAACCATGCCGTTTTTTCCCCGCACTACCGACTAGCTTCGTAGCACACCATTTGTGGCTTTGGCGACGGCCGCGACGATTTTCTGAGAAATCGCCTCAATGTCTTGATCTTTCAGCGTTTCGCCTCGCGGTTGCAAGGTGACTTCGATGGCGATCGACTTCTGATCTGGTTCGATACCTTGGCCTTGATAGACGTCAAACACATCGACCGCGGAGACCAGCGCTTTGTCCGCGCCATGGGCCGCTTTGACGATCGCAGCCGCTCCAATATCGGCTTGAACAACGAAAGCAAAATCACGACGCACCGGCGTCAGGTCTGCTTTCTCGAAGACCGGTTTGGTTTTCGTCGTTTTCGCTTTCATTTGCGGCAGGGCGTTCAAATTGAGCTCAAAGCCATAGACAGGACCGTCTACTTTTAACGCCTTCAACACGCGCGGATGCAAGGCGCCGAAATGTGCGACGGTGACTTTTGGACCCAGTTTCAAACTCGCCGCTTGCCCAGGATGCCAGTGCGGTTGTTTGGCATCCCCAATTTGGAAGCGTGATGCGGGTTGACCGATGGCGTTCAGCACCGCGTCGAGGTCAGCTTTGGCCGAATACGCATCATAGGTCTCGGCGCCGCTCCAGTGGCGCGACTTGACCGGGCGCACCAATGCGGCAACCACCGAGCGTTGATCCTTAGGACCATCGCCAAGATAGATTGGACCAGCCTCAAACAAACGCAAATCGCGTTCACCATGGTCGGCGCCGCGTTGTGTCGCTTGCGCCAAATTGGCGAGAATGCTCGGACGCATCTGGTTCAACTCGCTGGCCACAGGGTTGGCGACGGTCAGCTCATCCGCGCCGCCGCCGAACAGCTCGGCCAGGGGTTTCGGCATGAAACTCCATGTGACGGTCTCGAGGAAACCGCGAGAGGCGAGCGTACGCCGGGCGGTGCGAACACGATCTTGGATCGGTGTCGTGACAACGCGCTTGGCGCCTTTCATAGGCGGCAGCGAGGCGGTTGGCAGGGCGTCAAAGCCTTCCAGCCGGGCGATCTCTTCGACCAGATCAGCGCTTTGCTCGATGTCGAATCGCCAGCTTGGGACTTTCAGCAGCCAGGTCTCTCCGGTGTCTTCAATCGTAAAGCCCAGCGACTTGATGGTTTTACGCATGGCTGCGGGTTTGATGTCCAGACCAGTGAGGCGGGCGACGTCGCGCTTGAAGAATTCAACCGGCTCATCGCGTCGTGGCGCTTCGCCTGCAACCGTCACCTTCGAGGCCGTGCCGCCGCCATATTCCGTGATCAGACGCAGCGCCAAGTGTACGCCCTCGACGCAGGATTGCGGATCAACCCCGCGCTCGAAGCGGTAGCGGGCATCCGAGATAATCCCCGTGGTGCGTCCGGTGCGGGCGGTGCGGAGCGGGTCGAACCAGGCGCTTTCGATGAACACATCCGTCGTGGCCGCAGACACCGCCGTGCTTTCGCCGCCCATCACGCCGCCAAGGCCGATCGTACCGCTATCATCGGCGATCACGCACATTTCGGAGTTGATCTGATAAGTCTTTCCGTCCAGCGCGACTAAATGTTCGCTGTCCTTGCCTAAGCGGGCACGGATCGGGCCTTTTAATTTCGCCGCATCATAGGCGTGCAAGGGCCGTGCGCGATCGATTGAGATATAATTGGTTACATCCACCAGCAAAGATTTCGGGGTGATTCCGACCGCTAAAAGCCGGGCTTGCAGCCAATCGGGCGATGGGCCGTCTTTGACGCCGCGAACGAATGCGCCGGCAAAAACCGGACACGCTTCTGGATTGTCCAGCTTGATCTCAATCGGACAATCATAGCTGCCGCTGACTTTGCGGGCCGGATCGTCGATGAATGCCCCCGCGCCAGCCGCTGCGAGATCGCGCGCAATCCCTTTGACGCCAAGCCAATCCGCGCGATTGGGGGTAACTTCGAAGTCGATGACCGGATCATCTAGACCAAGCGCGTCCGCGGCTGGGGTGCCGAGTTTGATCGCATCATCCAAATCCGCGATGCCATCATGATCTTCGCCCGCATTCAGCTCTTTGGTGGAACACATCATACCCTGGCTTTCGACACCGCGAATCTTGCGTGGCTTCTTATCCAGCGCGAAATCGAGGCCAGGAATATAGGCGCCGAGTGGGGCGTAAATGGCCGTCATTCCCGTGCGGGCATTTGGTGCCCCACAAACGATTTGCTTTTCACCGTCCACCGTATCGACCGTGCAGACGCGCAGCTTGTCGGCATCGGGATGCGGCTCGGCGGCTTTGACCTTACAGACTGTGAAGGCTTTGAGATCTTCAGCCGGATTGGTCACGTCTTCGACTTCCAGGCCCGCTTTCAGCATATAGCCGAGAATTTCATCCAAGGAGGCGGTCGTGGCGAGATAGTCTTTCAACCAAGAGAGTGGGAATTTCATCGTATGGACTCTTATTCGGTCTGAGAATTAGGGGCGGGGACAAACCGAGGTTCGCCAAGGGTTTCAAAAATATCGCCGTCGATACGCTCGCAGCGCGGTGTAGGTTTGGCGCGCGACTGGCCAATCTGCGTTGTCTTCCAGCATCGATTGAAGACCGAGCAATAACAAATCTCCAAAGACCAAGCATCGGAATCAGACTGAATGCGGCTGATCATGCTCGGGTCAAATTCATTATTTGGCCAGCTGATCGAAATCGCTGTCACCATCTCTCCCGGCGCCATGGCGCGGCCTGAAATGGCGGCATAGTCGAGGCTGTATCCGGTCGGCAGCGTGTCGATATAGGTATCAAAGCTCTCGGTCTTCTGGTCATTCACAAAGAATTGGACCGACTCGATCAGGGCAGGACCAACACCGCTATTGCGGACATTGATGCCAAGCGCGGTGCGGCGGCTATCATTATCAGCAAAACCGTCCACTTGCAGCACCGGATAGACGGCGCCGTGTTGCTGGGCGCGCATGACACTGCCTTGATCCCACGCCATGAAAACAGCCATCGCCGACGTGATCAGCGCGCAGATGGCGACCAGGAATTCGACTGTGTTGCCGTTACCCATTAGCTCAGTCCGCCACTCACGCTTGGAGTTAACCAAGGCCGGAAGCCATAATGGCGGGTCCAAGCGGCATCGGCTTCAAAATAGGGGCGAAGATCGGGCATGCCGTATTTCAGCATGGCCAGGCGATCGATGCCCATGCCGAAGGCGAAGCCCTGATACTCGTTCGGGTCGATGCCGCAATTCTTCAGAACATTTGGATGCACCATGCCGGAGCCGAGAATCTCCATCCAACGGTCGCCAGCGCCGATTTCAATCGTGTCGCCTTTCTTGGTGTATTTCACGTCCATTTCGGCACTTGGTTCCGTGAACGGGAAGAAGTGCGGCCGGAACCTGGCTTCAACGTCATCGACTTCGAAAAACGCTTTGACGAAATCAATCAGGCAGCCTTTCAGGTGGCCCATATGGATGTCTTTTTCGATCACCAAGCCTTCGACCTGATGGAACATTGGGGTGTGCGTGGCGTCCCAATCATTGCGATAGACGCGGCCTGGCGCGATGATCCGGATCGGCGGTTTGCCATTTGACATGGTACGGATTTGCACGGGCGAGGTATGCGTACGCAGGACTTTTGGATCGCCGCCTTCTGGGGCCTCCATGAAGAAGGTATCGTGTGTCTCGCGGGCCGGGTGGCCTGCCGGAAAGTTCAGCGCCGTAAAATTGTGCCAGTCGTCTTCAATGTCAGGGCCTTCAGCGACCGAGAAGCCCATATCGCCGAAGATGGCCGCGACTTCTTCAAACACTTGCATAACCGGATGCAGCGCGCCGACATGCTCCGGCTTTGGCGGCAAGGTCATGTCCAGCTTTTCCGTCGCAAGCTGAGCTTCCAGCGCGGCGTCTTCCAACACGGCTTTGCGCGCCTCAACTGCGTCGGCGACCCTGTTTTTCAGGGCGTTCAGCTTCGGCCCCATGTCTTGGCGTTCTTCCGGGCTCATTTTGCCGAGCGTTTTCATCAGGCCAGAGACCCGGCCTTTTTTGCCGAGCTCCGCGACACGCACAGTATCCAGCGCCGCGAGGTCGCCAGCGCCGTCAATCGCTTTGAGCGCTTCTGTTTCGATGGTTTGAATGTCGGACATGAAAAGCCCCGTTGGTCTGGTTTGGAGACAAACGGGGCCGGTCCGACCCCGCTTGAAGCGGTCGGATTAGCGGAGAAAGGCTAAGGTGTGAACCTGGTTGTTAAGCCAGGGCGGCCTTGGCTTTCTCCACCAAGGCGCCAAAAGCGGCAGGTTCTTTGATCGCCAGATCAGACATCACTTTGCGGTCCATCTCGATCCCGGCTTTGCCGAGGCCACCGATGAAACGGCTATAAGTCATGTCCGCATCATGTTCGCGAACAGCAGCGTTGATGCGCTGGATCCACAGGCTGCGGAAGCTGCGCTTCTTAACTTTGCGGCCGA
>JBCCVQ010000022.1:0-37149 GCA_039194965.1 Pseudomonadota bacterium
GCTCGCCGCTGTGGCCCCGCTTATGGGTCTGCTCGGTACGGTTATCGGTATGATCATTACCTTTACCGCGATTACAAACTTCGGTGCCGGTGATCCGAAACTGATGGCTGGTGGTATTTCAGTTGCGCTTATGACCACAGTGCTTGGTCTGGTTGCAGCGATCCCACTTCTACTGACCCACGCTCTGGCAGCTGCCATGGCGCGCGGCAACCAGCAGATCCTGGATGAGCAAGCAGCCGGTCTTGTGGCCGAACGCGCGGAACGCGGAGGGGCGGCTTAGGCCGCCTCTGAGATCGGGAGCCCCTACATATGTTAGGAATGACCGAACTTCAGGAGTTTTTGGCTCGCGGCGGGCCAGTGCTTCTATGGATTATGGGGGCCACATTCATCATGTGGGCCCTGATCCTAGAGCGCTTGTTTTACTTCCGCATTGCCCATGCTTCTGTCGCAGAGGAGGCTCTTTCGGAGTGGCGTTCGCGCTCCGACCGGAAGTCCAAACTCGCGCACTGGGTTAAAGACAAGCTGGTGTCTGAAGTTCGCCAAAAAGCTCAAGCGAATGTTTCATTCGCGAAGGCTATGGTGGCTCTAGCGCCGCTGCTTGGTCTGCTCGGAACTGTGACCGGGATGGTGACTGTGTTCGACAATATGGCGATCACAGACGGTGCTGACGCAAAAGCGCTCTCGCGCGGTGTGTCTCAAGCGACCATTCCAACCATGGCCGGCATGGTGGCGTCTATTTCTGGCATTCCGTTCGCAACCGGAATGGACAAGAAAGTTCGCCGCCTGGTGCAGAAAGTCGAAGACCAGATGGAGATTGGCTAATGAGAGGACGTGCAAGTCGCCCAAGCGACGAAGCGGCTGTCGACCTGACGCCGATGCTCGACGTGGTGTTCATTCTGCTGATCTTCTTCATTGTGACCTCGACCTTCATCCAGGAAGAGGCACTGGGAGCAGAGCCACCACCACCGAGCAGCAATGCGCCAAGCAATCCGGCTCCGGCCATCATTGTTTACATTGATGAGACGGACCAGATTCGCGTCAATCGCAAACTGACCGATATTTCGGCTGTGCGCGGTGGCATGGAGCGAGCCCGGGCGGAGAACCCAGAGAGTGCTTTGATCATTCAAGCGCATCCTCAGGCCCGCACGGGAACCATCATCGAAGTGCGTGATATCGCTTATGACGCACAAATGGAGCGGGTGAACATCGTCCGTTCTGCAGGTTAGAGGAGGACATTTATGGCTCGTAAATCACGAGAAGCGGCCGGTAGCGCCGAAGATGATGTAAACCTCACACCGATGCTCGATGTGGTCTTCATCCTGTTGATCTTCTTCATCGTGACGGCTCAGTTCATTCGTGAGCCAGGCGTTGAGATTGATCGGATCGAAGTGAACAATAAGGAACGCCAAAACCCGCTTGGGATTTTGATCGCGATTGATGGCAATAGCGAGATCTACATGAACAAGCAGGTTGTGCCATTGTCGGAAGTTGGCTTCCGGATTCGTGAACTGCGCGAAGACAATCCAAAAGGTCGTCTGGTCGTACAAGCGGATTCTGAAGCTCAGGCTGGGGTGCTCATCGATCTCATGGAGGTCGTCAACGAAGTCGACGGCTTGGGGCGCGTGCCGCTTTCAGTCGTCAATAATTAGGAGTAGCCTATGTTTGCAAATCCACTAACGCGTATGGCAATCGGTATTCCGCTCGCAGTGATCATGACATTGGCGCTATTCCATCTGATGCGCTTCTTCATCTCTGCCGACTTTGAAGAGCCGGAAAACCTTCGTGAGTATAATCTCGAGAGCATTACGCCTGAGGCTCAAGAAGAAGATGTGACCCGTCGCGCACGTAGCAAACCGCGCCGTCTAAACAATGCAGACAAGCCGCCGCCACCACCAAAACTGACGGCGAGCAAGAATGACATTGATTTGCCAACGCCAAACATTCAGGGCGCACCGCCAAGTGAACTGCCGCCAACCCGGCTAAATTCACTGGCGATTGACCCTGTGGCGATTTCTGACCGTGACGCACAGCCGATTCGTCCGCCTGTGCCGACTTATCCGTCACGGGCTGCTGAACGCGGCATTGAAGGCTCATGCGAAGTTCGCTTTGACGTGGACACACGCGGCAAGCCTTATAATGTCGAGGCAGATTGTTCCGATCGCGTGTTTAAGCGTGAAGCCGAACGCGCTGTGAGCCGTGTGGAGTTCGCGCCGAAAATTATTCGCGGTCAGGCGGCTGAGCGCCGCAACGTTGTGTATCCGCTGGAGTTTACGTTAGCGGACTAATCCGCACAAAAATGAAAACGAGGGCAGGGGATCCAATCGGGTCCCCTCTCTTTTTGCGTTGACATTGTCATAATATGACAGTATGTAACAACATAACAAAGGGAGGACAGAATGACAGTCGAAACAAATACCAAGGGCGCAGTTTCAATCGGACGAAGTAAAACGAACCGATTGCTCGGAACGGCGATGCCCGCAGGCGCAATGACCCTCGCACTGTTCATGGCAATGGATCATTTGGTAAAAGTCGATGACTTTGAAGCGCCTGAACTCACGACGTATGAGCTTGTCACCTTTGAGCCGATCGAGATCCGATTGCCGAACACGCCCGCCCGACAGCCTGTCAAGCGCCTCGACCCCGTTTCGCCGCCTCCATCTCAGCCAAAACTGCTCAATGAGGTGAATAACGTGAAAGGACTACCGGCCGACTATAGAGGCGCGGCGCCAGAATATCGACCAGGCGAAGTGGGCTCTATATTGCCGAAGCGAACGAACACAATTCAGAAACGACATCTGTTGCCGATCATGCCGCCAGTCCCTGTATATCCCCGTCCGGCGATCTCGAGAAACCTGGAAGGATATTGTGAGGTTTCGTTTAGCGTTTCCATCCGAGGAGAACCGTTTGGAATTCAAGCAGATTGTACCGACCGCGTTTTCAAATCTGCTGCGATAAAAGCCGTCAAAAAAGTAAAATTTGCCCCGCAAATTCGGGATGGATTGCCTGTGACTGTGACAGGTGTGGTCTACCCCCTTGAGTTCCGCTTAAAACAATAGGAAACTGGGAGAATAAAGAGTCTGGGAAAAATGCTTCAACTTATCGTTTGAAGCGCTTGAAATCGGAGCAAACTTCCGGTTCAAAGGGTAATGATCGCCAAACCGGCGGAGAGGAGTGAAACAACATGATGAAGCAACTCATCAAAGGCGTCGCGTCGATAGCCGTTATGGCTGCGATAGGGGTTGGCACCGCCGCCGCGCAGGCATGCGAAGAAACCCAATTTAGTTCGACCAATGCGGAAAATTATCTGAAAGCTGAAACCGAGCTGATCGTAAACGATAATCCGCAAGCCGCTTTGGTGGCCTTAAACGCACTGAAAGCTCAAGAGCTTAACTGTTATGAAGAAGGTGCGGCCTTGCGTTTGGGCGCGGCGATCAAAATCCAAACAGATGACCTTGAAGGCGCTGTAAATGATTTGCTGACCGCAATTAGCCGCGGCTACATTCCAGAGACCGAGCTCAAGACCACTTATTACAACATCTCTCAAATTTATCTGTCTGGTGACAATAAAGAAAAAGCGCTCGAGTATTTCGACTTGTGGATGCAGCAGGGCGGTGTCCCGGACCGCAACCAGAAATGGACTCTAGCGGTTTTGTATCAACAAATGGATCGCTTCTCCGACGCGTTGCCATGGGCTGAGCAAGTCCTTCAAGCCGACGGCCCAGGTGCTGATCGTTCGGTCTATGACTTCTTGATTTTCTTGTATGATAAGACTGGCAATAAGGCGAAGAAAGCTGAGCTGCTTGAATTGCTATTGGAGCGCGACCCATCGGATGTCCGCCTCTGGCAAGCGATTGCGGGTGAGTATTTCCAAGCCGGTGAAGACCGCAAGGCGTTTGAAGTCCAAAAAGCCATGTATCTCGGCGGACTGCTTCAAACTGAAGACGAGCTGATGCGTATCGTCAATTTCTACAATACGTTTGATGTCCCTTATTCGGCGGCAAAAATCCTGGAAAAGGAAATGAATGCAGGCCGCATCTCAAAGAACTATCAGCGCCTCGAATTGCTCGCCAACTTGTACCAAGTGGCACGCGAGTTTGACCGTGCGATCCCGGTAATTGAAGAAGCCGCGCAAATCGCGTCAGATGGCAAAATGTATGAGCGTCTCGGTCGCTCTTTCAGTGAGTTGCAGGACTGGGAGCGCGCTGAAGATGCGATGGTCAAAGCGATCGACAAAGGCGGGCTCGCCAATACCGGACTCGCTTGGGTTCTGGTTGGCCAATCACGCTATGAGCGAGATGATCGCGCGGGCGCACGTACCGCGTTCCGGAATGCCAACAATCGCGGGGGTCGCGGTTGGATTGACTTCATGGCCGCTGAAGATGCCACAGCCGTTGCCTTGGCGCGCTTCACGATCTTCAATGAGGTGAGCGACTACAAAAAAGAAAAAGAGCGCTGCAAAGACTTAGAAGTTATCGGCAACGCCCCGGAAACTTGTGAAACGGTGGACGAACGTTTGGCAGAGGCCGAAGACCGTCTTGCGGAGTTTGACCGCAATAATAGCTAAACCAGCGAACATACTAAAAGTGAGCCCCGGACTTTTCTGTCCGGGGCTTGTTGTTTTCTCTAAAGCGTGAAACCAAAGCAATCATGGTCGATCTCAGTCAAAAAACACCCGAAGATGAAGCGGTTTGCGAACGCGTTTCTGCTGTTCAAGAGCAGATGCAAACACGCACATTTGATTGGGCGAAAATCAATACGGGCAGTTGGAATCGCGCTGGCTTAGACGCGCTCGCGCCGCGCATGGCCGATGCCTTCAGCGTTCTGGACGCCGACATTGAATTGATCGCGACAGAACCGTTCGAAAAGGTCTCGAATAACGGCGCTGTAGAGGCGTTTGAGACCGGTCCCGTGATTCGTATCTCATCTCGCCCGAAAGCGGATATGCAGGTGATCATGAGCGGGCATTATGACACCGTGTTCCCGCCAAACACGTTTACCGAGATTACCGATATCGGTAACGACAAATTCAATGGTCCGGGTCTTGCGGACATGAAGGGTGGTCTATCCGTGATGCTTGGTGCTTTGCAGGCATTTGAGGCGGGCCCACTGAAAGACAGACTCGGCTATCAAATCGTCATTACGCCGGACGAGGAAACAGGCAATTTTGCCAGCGCCCCGTTTCTGACCGAAGCTGCACAATCTGGCGCGATGATTGGTATGACGTATGAGCCATGTATGGACACAGGCGCTATGTCTGGCGGACGCAAAGGTTCGGCTGTGTTCGATATTGTTTTACATGGACGATCCGCCCATGCTGGGCGCGCTAAGGAAGAAGGCCGCAGCGCTTTGGAAGCTGCCGCGGCAATGGTCGTGTCTCTCGAGCAACTTAACGGGCAGCGAGAAGGGGTGACCTTCAACGTCGGCGCAATTGATGGTGGCGGCGCGGTGAATATCGTGCCTGACCTAGCCATTGTTCGTTTTGGTGCGCGTGCACCGGATGCGGGAGCCGCCGCCTGGGCGACGCAAAAAGTTGAAGAGCTATTGGCGGTCGCGCAAGGGCGTGACGGTATCTCTGGGCATATGCATGGCGGATTTTATCGCCCACCCAAGCCACGCAATGAAGCGCAACAACATCTCTTTGATGCTGTCGCACAAACCGGCCGCGCGATCGGTCTGGAGCTCGAATTTGTCGACACGGGCGGTGTCTGTGAAGGCAATAATATCTTTGCGGCCGGCGTGCCAAATGTCGATACGCTCGGCGTGATGGGCGGACGCATTCACTCTGACGAAGAATATGTGATCATGTCGAGCTTCGTTGAAAGAGCACAATTGTCAGCATTATTGCTGAACCGAATTGCAGACGGGCGTTTGGATGCGCCCAAGATCAAGGCGTTGATGGGATGAAGTCGCCATATGTAATGAGACCGGCGGAGCTGTCTGACTTTGACGCACTCCGCGCAATGGCTGTTGAATCCGGGGCAGGGTTTACGTCGCTCCCCGTCGACGAAGAGATTTTGCGCAAACGATTGCTCAAATCCGTTGATTCCTTTGCCGGGCGTTTGGACCAGCCTGAATATGGCAAGTATCTGATGATGCTCGAAAACACCGAGACGGGTGAGATTGGCGGTTGTAGCGCGGTCAAAGCTGGCATTGGCGTGAAGTCGCCATTCTTTAATTACCGGATCATCACGCTCGCTCAAGCGAGCCAAGAAGCCGACCGACGCTTCGACATGGATGCCCTTATCCTCACCAACGAATTTGTCGGCTGTACGGAAGTCGGGACATTGTTCCTGCGGCCTGAACATCGTGGTGCAGGCGTCGGACGTCTGTTGGCGCAATCGCGCTATTTGCTGATCAAAACTCAACCGGAATGGTTCGGCGAGAAAGTCATTGCCGAATTGCGCGGCGTGGTTTCGCATGAAGGCGATACGCCATTTTGGGAGTGCCTGGGTCGGCATTTCTTCAGAATGTCATTCACCGAAGCCGACTATCTTTCCGCGACCACAGACAATCAATTTATTTTGGACCTGATGCCCAAATATCCGGTCTATGTGGACCTGCTGCCGAACGAAGCGCGCGAGGTGATTGGCCGCGTCCATGTTGAAGGCGTTCCGGCCTTCAAACTCTTAGAATGGGAAGGGTTTGAGTTTGAACGAGTTGTCGACATTTTCGACGGCGGCCCGATCATGCAGGTGAACCGGAATAATCTGCGCACCATACGAGAGAGCAAGGTTATGGAGCTCGATGTCGGACCGGCGACAGGCTCCACCGGTATCGCCGCGCGAACCGATCTTGCAGAGTATCGCGCGTGCTTGATTGAAGGTGCAGAAATGGGCGACGCTCGGTTTATGACGAGCCAAGAGACGCTCGACAAATTGAAACTCAAACGCGGCGACAAAGCGCGCATCTGGCTGAGGAGTTAGCATGGCCAAGAGTGCTTATATCAACGGTCATTGGGCCGATGGCAAAGACGATTGGTTCGAAAAAGCCAATCCGGCAACGGGTGAGACCAGCTGGGACGGCCAGGCGTGTAGCGATGATCAAGTTGAAGACGCCGTCGCTGCTGCCCGCAAGGCTCAAACCGATTGGGCGCGCCGTCCACAACATGATCGCACAACAATTCTCGAACGCTATGCAGAAGAGGTAACGAAGCGGGCGGATGCAATCGCTGAAGCAATCAGTCGCGACATGGGCAAAGTCGCATGGGATGCCAAAGGTGAAGCAGGCGCGATGGCGGCAAAGGTTGGTATCTCGATAAAGGCGCAAGTGGAGCGGGCCGGAACAGCGTTCTCTGACACGGCCTTTGGGTCTATGCATCTGACCCACCGTCCGCATGGTGTCATGGCAGTGTTCGGCCCGTTCAATTTTCCGGGCCATTTGCCGAACGGGCATATTGTGCCGGCGCTATTGGCAGGAAATGCTTGTGTCTTAAAGCCTTCCGAATTGGCGCCATCCGTCGCCCATATCATGGTTGAAGCGTTTGAAGCCGCGGGCTTGCCCGAAGGCCTGGTGAATGTAGTTCAAGGCGGGCGCGATACCGGGGCGGCTTTGTTAGACGACGACATTAATGGTCTTCTGTTCACCGGCTCCGCGCAGACAGGTCTGTTCTTCCATCGGCATTTCGCTGGACGCCCTGAAGTCATCCTGGCGCTAGAAATGGGCGGCAATAACCCGCTCATCATCTGGGATCCAGCAGAGATTGACGCCGCCGCTGATCTCGCGGCGCAATCGGCCTTCCTCACCACTGGGCAACGGTGTTCCTGCGCGCGGCGTGTGATCCTGCCAAGCGGGACGTGGGGGGACCAAGTGGTCGACGCGATTGTGGCGCGGGCAAAATCCTTACGCATTGGCGACCATACTGAAGAAGACGCCTTCATGGGCCCGCTTGTATCTGAGCAAGCGGCGCAAAACGCCGTCGAGTTCCAGATGATGTTGTCCAAAAAAGGTGGCAAGTCTCTGCGCCGCCTGAAGCGTATGGACCGTGGCGGCGGCTTCGTGACCGCAGGCGTGATTGATGTCACTGAAGCAACCGACATTCCGGATGAAGAATTGTTTGGACCACTCATGCAAATCATTCGTGTCGACAATTTTGAGCACGCTATCCAACGCGCCAATGATACGAAATATGGACTATCGGGTGGACTGGTCAGCGATGATGATGCGCGTTGGTTGCAAGCGCACGCAGAGATGAAAGCCGGTATCTTGAACCGCAACCGCCCGACCGCGGGCGCCAGTGGCGCGATGCCATTTGGCGGGCCTGGCCACTCTGGGAATTTCCGCCCTGGCGCTTACTATGCCGCCGACTATTGCGCCTGGCCACAAGCCAGCCAAGTCGCTGATCAAGCCACACGCCTTGGCGCAATCGGGTTTCCGAAGTAAAGTTTTTTGACTGCAATCGGTCGTGCCCTGAGCCTGTTGAGACGCACGCACCGACGTTCTTATTCGGTTGCACGATAAAGGGGTGCAGCCTTCAACAGGCTAAAGACAGGGGTTCCCATGTCTTCCTCCACAACAGTAGAAGTGAACTTTGACGGACTCATCGGACCGAGCCACAATTATGGCGGCATGTCCCATGGCAATCTCGCCAGTCAGAACAATGCTGGCGAAATCTCCAATCCTCGAGATGCGGCTCTGCAAGGCTTGGAAAAAATGCGGATGTTGGTCCGCGCGGGCTTCTGCCAGGGCATTCTCCCGCCTCTGGATCGCCCGAACATGCCCTTCCTCTGGGAGGCCGGGTTTCACGGTTCTGAAGTCGACATGATCGAAAAAGCTGTAAAACGTGCACCGCGACTTCTTAAAGCTGCTTACTCAGCGAGCGCGATGTGGGCGGCAAATGCTGCAACGGTATCGCCGTCGCCAGATACCAGAAGTGGCCATCTCGAACTCACGACCGCTAATTTATCGTCGATGCTTCATCGAAGCATCGAACCCGAAGACACGTTCGATACGCTGTATCAGATTTTCCCAATGACGGATTATGAAGAGGGCAATGGCTGTGTGCGAAACCGTTTTGTCGTGCACCCCGCCTTGCCATCGCATCCGGACTTTGCCGACGAAGGCGCAGCCAATCATGTCAGGCTTTGTGCGGAACATGGCGCGCCGGGAGTTGAGCTTTTCGTTTATGGCAGGGACGCGGGCGAAACTGCGACGCGCTTCCCAGCTCGTCAATCGAAATTCGCCAGTCAGAGCATTGCGGCCAGCCACAGTCTGCGGCCAGAGCGAACGGTGTTCGCCAAACAGTCCGCTAAAGCGGTCAATGCCGGGGCGTTCCACAATGATGTCGTGTGTGTCGGGACGTTAGACACTTTATTCTTTCACGAGCATGCTTTTGAAAATACGGCGCAGACATTATCCGACCTCAGAGTCGCGAGCGAAGGCCTGTTTGAATTAAAGCCGGTCATAGTGCGCGAGAGCGATGTGCCACTGCAAGATGCGATCAAGTCTTATTTGTTCAATTCCCAATTGCTACAATGGCCGGGTGAAGATCGATTGGTCCTGCTCGCGCCGACAGAGACACGCGACACCGAATCGACGCGGCTTTATTGTGAGCGTCTGGTCGAAGGCAACGGTCCGATCGGACGGGTTGAATATGTCGATGTGCGTCAGTCCATGCGCAATGGCGGCGGGCCGGCTTGCCTGCGCTTGCGGGTGGTCATGACCGCAGAGGAACGCGCCGCATGTCATCAAGGCGTCTTGCTCGACGAAGCGCGCATTGATGCCTTGCAAGCAGTCGTCCGTGTCACCTATAGAGATCGCCTTTCATCAGCAGATCTGGCGGATCCGAAATTCGCTGAGGAATGCCGCGTCGCACGCAGCGAAGTCATGCGGGTGCTTGGACTGGATCGATTGAAGTAATGGCTAAATTTCCTTTTGAGATATACGCCACGGACGGCAGTGCCCGGACCGGTCGGCTCAAGACGCCGCGCGGCGATATCCGCACCCCGGCTTTCATGCCAGTTGGAACCGCGGGCACCGTCAAAGCGCTCTACATGGACCAGGTCAAACAGACCGGTGCAGACATCATACTGGGCAACACGTATCATTTGATGCTGCGTCCGGGCGCCGAGCGGGTTCAACGGCTCGGCGGGCTGCATAGATTCAGTAAGTGGTCTGGTCCAATGCTCACCGATAGCGGTGGCTTTCAGGTCTGGTCACTATCGCAATTACGCAAAATGGACGCTGATGGCGTGACGTTCCGCAGCCACATTGATGGTTCAGAACACCGCCTGACACCTGCGCGCAGCATAGAGATCCAGTCCGATCTACTCGGGGCGGATATCTCGATGCAGCTCGATGAATGCACCGATTATCCTTGCTCCCACAAAGAAGCCGAGCGCTCGATGCGACTGTCTGCTGATTGGGGGCAGCGGTCTCTAGACGCCTTTGGTCAACGATCTGAGCAGACTCTGTTCGGGATTGTTCAAGGGTCGAATTATCCAGACTTGCGCGAAGCGTCCGCTAAGACGGTTTCAGCGCAAGGCTTTGGCGGTATTGCCTTGGGCGGGCTTGCTGTCGGTGAAGGCCATGACCAGATGTGCCGGACGATCGACATGACGGTGCCACACCTGCCGGCAGATTATCCGCGCTATGTCATGGGCGTTGGTAAGCCGATTGATTTGGTCGAAGCCGTCGCCAGAGGGATCGACATGTTCGACTGTGTGTTGCCGACCAGAGCCGGCCGTCATGGCCAAGCTTGGACGTGGGACGGACCGATTAACTTGAAGAATGCCAAGTTCGCCGAAGATACCAGCCCGCTCGATCCGGCCGTCGATTGTCCGGCCAGTCAGGACTTCACCAAAGCCTACCTGCATCACTTGATCCGCTCGGGCGAGTACCTTGGCTCAATGGTGCTCTCTTGGCACAATATCGCGTTTTTCCAAGCTTTGATGCAGGCGATGCGAGCGGCGATCCAAGCCGGAACATTCGAGGCTCTTCGTACGGACTTATCGACGCGTTGGGAGCGCACCAAATCGGTGCCGAAAGACGCGGACTAGCCGCTAGCGAAAGACGACGCGTTCTTCCTCTTCTTGCAAGGGCAAAGGCGATGCCGGATACGCGCAGCCCTTCATTAGTCCTATGCCCTTCAAAAACGTCCGTCGATGCGAGCCACGCTCATAAGCTTTTCGGACTTTCGTGGCATGACTGTTCGCGCCTGTGACGGTGCGGACCAGACCGCGATAAGGAATAAACCCTGATGCGCCAGAAGATACCGCGTCCAAAAACGCTGTGGATGCACCATCCGCAGCGCGGTCGCTGAGCCCCTTTTTGTCGGGTGGTGGAATATCCCAATCTCGCCCCAGTAATCCGTCTAGCGTGTTGACTTCTTTGGTGATTTTTTCGCAAGTGATTTCAGGCGCGACGGCATATGGATTGCGGATGTCCTCAAATTCTTCAGGAATCTTCGCGCGCTTTAGATTGACGTCTTCTAGGGGAGACAAAGCCGCATCGCTGAATCCGTCAGAAGAGCGCTGAATCGCCCGATCCGTCGCACTCTCAGATGGGTCGCCATCCGTTTGCGTCGTAGAGTTAGAATTGGTCGCACAAGCGCCTGAAAGCGCACAGATTATTAGAATCGGGATCAATCGTCTCATTGGATGATTTTGCGCGTATTGGAAGCAGATGACAAGATTACTGATTCAGACTCGATTTCAGCAGCAAAAACCGTTGACCCCGGACAGGCACTCAACTATGTGGGCCGTTCGGATGCGCCCATAGCTCAGTTGGTAGAGCAACTGACTTTTAATCAGTAGGTCACAGGTTCGAATCCTGTTGGGCGTACCATTTTTAGAAGAACAAAATCAGACCCATAGGGACACGAGGATCGACCTCAACGCCCTTGTGTGGTCGCGTGGGTCGAACTTTACTGAATATCGCGCATCGGACTTGTCGCCGTCAGGTCTAGGGATTGAACGATCGTCATCGCCACCCAGGGAATTGAGACACTAGGCTGATTACAGGCGCGCGCGATTGGGTTTCACTGCCGCTTCAATATCGTCAGCGCAACATGCGTTCGATTGATTATGAGGACGCCAGCGAGACGTGACCAAACCGACCCTAGTTGTGGATCTAGATGGAACGTTGATCCGAAATGACCTGACGTTTGAGCTGTTAGCGCTCAGTGCGCGTTGGAATCCGTTTCTGTTTCTCTGCGCTCTGGTCAAAGCGCTTACCGACCGGGCGGGTGCTAAACGACTATTGGCTATCCGTTTCGGGCGTTTTGTAAATCCGGTTGAGCTGCCTTATCAGCCAGAAATCCTCGCCCTGGTAGAATCGTATAAACAACAAGGGCATCAGGTCGAACTGGTATCGGGATCCGATGAATCCTTGGTGCGGCGGATCGGCCATTATCTTGGCATTGATTTCTGCAAAGGCTCAACGCCTGGCATCAATTTAACCGCCGCGCGTAAGGCGGAGTTTCTAAAAGCACGGCATGGCGGTGAATTCATATATGCCGGCAATTCTAAAGCCGATTTTGCTGTGTGGCGCGCCGGGCAGGGCGGCTATGCGATCAACGCGCCCAACCGGTCATATCATTTAAAGCGAGCCGATGGATCCGCGGTTCAAGTCGAGAAACTGGCCTATCGACGGAGCGAAATTCCGGCATTGATCGAGGGATTACGATTGCATCAATGGGCCAAAAACTTGCTCATATTCGTGGTCCCGGCAATCCAAATCACCCACCTAAGACCAATCGATTTTTTACTCCTGATCAGCGCATTCCTGTGCTTCTCTTGCCTGGCCAGTGCAACCTATCTGATCAATGATCTGTTTGATATTCAAGATGATCGCCAGCATCGCAGCAAAGCTAGTCGGCCATTGGCGAGCGGGCGGTTAAGCGTCGTATTCGCGTTGTGGTTTGTTGCACTAGTGATCCCAGCCGCGGTGTGTATCGCATTCCTGATCAGCGCGGCGTTTGGTTGGGCCTGTTTGGCATATTTGGCAGTGACGCTGGCTTACTCGTTGGGTGTTAAAAGAGTTGCCGTCGCAGATGTTTGTACGCTGGCGGGATTGTTTTCCGCGAGAGTTGTCGCGGGCGCTTTCGTCGTAAATTATCCGCCATCGGGATGGCTGCTCACCTTTATCGGCTGCTTCTTCTTGTCTCTGGCGATTGGCAAACGCTTCATCGAAGTTCGATCTTTAGACCCAAACACATCCGTTGCTGGCCGCGGCTATGTGGCAGGTGATTCCGTACCGCTTCTTGCCGTCGGATCCGCCATGGGTGCCGTGGCTGTTTTAGCCATGCTCATGTATGGCATGTCGTCATCCGTTTCAGTGTTTAGATCGGAAACGGTCGTTTTGATCGGTTCGGCATTTCTTTTAGCTTGGGTGTTGCGATTTTGGCTACTTGCTGGGCGCGGCGAGGTGACAGACGACCCGGTCATATATGCGGTGAAAGACAAAGCCAGTTTGTCATTGCTGATGATCACTGCGTGTACGTTTGCTTATGATCTTACGGGGCCGTTGTGGCAAAACGCACTCTAAGCTGGGGGCGCTGTTTTCGGTATGCGCATGACGTTCGAGCCCTCTCGCGCTTATCGGATGGCGCATCCTCACCATTTGGCGCGCGTTCACCGACAGTGTTTCATGGCGCTGGTCGGTCTTATGGCGATGTTGCCCTCAACGCCAATGGCGATTTATGCCTGACATTGGCGGCTGATAATCTGTTATCGTTTGACAAGACGACCGGTCGGTTACGCGCACAGTCGGGATTGACCCTCGGCGAGTTGAACAAGATCACGATCCCGCATGGGTGGATTATTCCCGTTTCGCCTGGAACCAAATTTGTCACCTTAGGCGGCGCCGTCGCGAATGATGTGCATGGGAAAAATCACCATGTGGCAGGATCATTCGGGACGCATGTTAGCGCGCTTGGCTTGGTTCGGTCAGATGATCGATCGCTGATTTGCAGCCGCTCAGAAAATGCAGACCTGTTCGCCGCCACAATTTCAGGACTCGGCTTAACCGGATACATTTCTTGGGTTGAGGTTCAGCTCAAAAAGATCGCCTCGAGCAATCTTTATGTCGAGAATATCCGATACCCAAATCTGGATCGCTTTTTTGAGTTGAGTGCAGAAAGCGCGGATTGGACCTATACCGCCGCCTGGGTCGATTGTTTCAGTCCTAGAACGAAACGCGGTGCGGGAATTTTCACGCGTGCGCGATTTATCGAAGATGGCGAATTCGACGCTCAACGCGATCCAAAAACGAAGACATTTCCATGCGAAATTCCGTCTATCTTATTGAATAGATACACAATTTCTACATTTAACTGGCTCTATAAGAGGCGTCCTGGGGCGTCATTTTCCGGCGTTCAGCACTATCACGGCTTATTCTATCCGCTCGATCAAATTCACGACTGGAATAAGCTCTATGGTCGGCGGGGCTTTTATCAGCACCAATCAATCATCCCAATGCGTGAGAGCCATGCAGGCGTGACCGCCTTGCTGAAAGCCATACGAAAAAGCGGGCAGGGCTCATTCCTCGCGGTTCTAAAGCGTCACGGTCCAGAGACATCGCCCGGCCTGAATTCTTTTCCGTTGGACGGCGTCAGTCTGGCGCTCGATTTTCCCAATCGCGGGGAAAAGACCAAATGTTTCTTACGACACCTCGACGCGATTGCACGAGATCATGGCGGCCGAATGTATCCCGCTAAAGACGGCGTGATGACGGCAGAGACGTATCAGTCCAGCTATCCCAACTGGTCCCGTCTCGAAGCGTTGCGCGACCCAAACCTCTCTTCGTCATTCTGGCGGCGAGTGACTCAAAAGGATGGTTCATGACCCGACCCAATAACACACTCATTGTGCTCGGTGCGACCTCGGCGGTCGCGCATGCCTACCTGCGCCTGGTGGCTGCACAGAATCGGTTTTCTCGTGCCGTTTTGGTGGCACGAAACAAGCGGAAGCTCGAAATTGTTGCGCAGGATATTGCCGGACGGTCATTGATGGACGTAACCACCATCGCTGCGGAAATTGGGAAAGCCGATCAAGTCTCGGCGACCATGCATGATATATTGAGCATGTCTGAAACGATTGACGAATGTCTGTTGGCGTATGGGGCCTTAGGCGATCAGGAATTGCTGCAGAATGATGGTGATGCGCTACGGTCGTTGCTTGATACAAATTTCGTGTCCTCAGCGGTTTGGTTAGAGCAGATCGCTGCTCAATTTGAACGCCAAGGCCATGGACACGTGATCGCAATCGGATCGGTTGCCGGTGATCGCGGCCGACAATCCAATTACATTTATGGCGCCAGCAAAGCGGGCCTAGAGCGGATTTGTGAAGGTCTGGCGCACCGATTTGCCAGCTCTGACAGCATTTATGTCTCTTGCGTAAAACCCGGCTTTATCGACACGCCGATGACCGCAGATATCGAGAAATCCGGGCCCTTATGGGCAACGCCAGACCAAATCGCAGCGAGCATAAGCCATGCTGTCGCGAAGAAACGTGTTCGGGCCTACGCACCATGGTTCTGGCGGTTCATTCTGCTAATTGTTCGTGCGTTGCCGGTACCGATCTTTCATAAGACCAAGCTGTAGAGGAGATCGATCGTTCAAAATGGGCGGATAACGTCAAAATAGGCGATTTTGGTGTATCGCTCTGTAATTAAACGACTTACCAGTTCTGAGCTATGCTTATAATTTCCCATAATGTAGATTATCGAATAAAGGGCTGTGAATTCCCCATAACGGCTTGGCGTGGGAAAATTGACCGATCACGTGCGCCAATCGTGTTTTGTATTTCTATCGACCGAACGACACATGAGAGCCATGACACGCAAAGCCCCCTCTCCCGCGTGTTTACATCCAATTAGGATTTGGTCGACACAGCGCGGAACGCGACGATGGCTTTGTACTCGATTAAATTTCATCTAAATGAAGACAAGTTCCCGATTAGTCCCAAACAGGCGAACCTTTCTAAGATGATAGATGAAATGCCAAAGCTGAGCGTCCGTATCGACTTCCCAAATGGCACGCGGTTCGGTCCCGGAAAGGCGACACTGTTGCAGCAACTGATCGCAACGGGATCTATCAAGGCAGCAGCAACGACTTTGGGGATGTCCTATCCCAGGGCTTTGAAACTGATTGAACAGATGAACCGGTGTTTCGCCTCCCCTCTCGTGGAAACTCAACATGGCGGCGTGTCGGGTGGCGGCGCTTTGGTCACCGAGCGCGGCCGCACTGTTCTGTCGCTGTATGAAAACATCTGCCAGCGCTCCGCCGAAAGCCAGCAGTCCGATCTCGAAAAACTTGTATCCCTGGTCGCGGATTAGGCTAGCCTCGATATAAATCGTGGTTTACATCGATTGCATGACCGCAATGGCGATGACAGGCGAACATCCGCACGATGTGCTTAAACAACTTGCTGAATGGCAAGCCGCTGACCGCGCATGTGCGCTAGTGGTTGTGACTGGAACTGAAGGTGGTGCAGTCCGCGCGCCTGGCGCCCTGCTGGTGGTCAGCGAAAGCAGCAGTTTCGGCTATATCTCTGGCGGCTGTATTGATGCAGATGTGGTCTTACAGGCGCGCCAAGCGATCCAAACCGGTGAAGCGCGCGCGTTACGCTATGGAGTCGGGTCCCCTTTCGTTGATCTACCGTTGCCGTGTGGCGGTGCGATCGATGTTTTGATCGCGCCGAACCCGGACGCGGACATCGTACGGGACCTCGTGGACCATCTTTCCAGTCGCTGCTCAGCCTTGTTTGAGATCAATCAAATAGGCGAAATTTCGATTTGTGCAGATCAAACGCGCCTCGCCCAGAACGCATTCCGATTTCGCTACACACCCAAAATGCGCTTGCGCATCGCTGGTCGCGGAGCGGACGCTCTGGCGCTTGCAAAGATCGCGGATGCCTCTGGTATAGAAACACGACTACAACTGCTCGACGAAGCGGACATTGAGGACGCCGCGCGGGCGGGATTATCCAGAATCGATCAATTGACCACGGTGTCGGATTTACCAGAGGTGGATGACGATGCGTGGACGGCGTTTGTCCTTCTCTTCCACGATCGCGATTTGGAAGTTCCTTTGCTGCGCCAGGCCCTAGCCGGCCCGGCCTTCTATATCGGCGCCGTGGGAAGTCGGCGGACGCACCAGATCCGTTGCGAAGCGTTGCGTGACGCTGGGTGTTCGATGCGCGATATTGAGCGGGTACATGGCCCAATCGGGCTGGTGCCTTCGCTGAGAGATGCGTCATCCATTGCGCTATCCACGCTCGCAGAGATTATCGCTGTTTCAAGACAAAGACCGCACCCAGAAAACCCACGCACCGCATTCATCCTATTGGCGGCGGGCGCCTCTCGTCGGTTCCAGGACGGAGACAAATTACTAGCCGACTTAGACGGGCAATCGGTTTTGGAGCGCGCGGCGAACCTTCTTTCAGATCATCGCCCGCAAGCGGCCATCGCAGTTGTGGCGCCCGATCAGGATCAACGCCGCGCCATTCTCCTGGATGCAGGATGGACGGTCGTCGTCAATGATATTGCGGATCACGGCCAGTCCACATCTGTTCGTAAAGCTTTGGCGCAACTCCGCGCACGAACGGATATCGACCAAGTGCTGATCTTGCTTGGGGATATGCCCAACGTTCCAACTGCACATTTGAACCGAATGCTAGAATTGTCATTGCGCCCGGACGTGCAGGCCATCATGAGCGAGAACGACACTTTTCTTGGCCCGCCAGCCTTGTTTAAGCGCCCGCAGTTCGATCGCTTGTCGGCCATCACGGGTGATCGCGGCGCCAAGTCGATCTTCTCGGACATTGAATACGGGGCGCAGACGGTTACATTCTCTGCGTCCGCTGCCATTGATATTGACTGCGTCGAGGATCTCGAACGCGCATTGGAGAGTGAACATGCCTGATGGAATCATCCGCCCGCATTCGCGTCCATTGGTTGATCAATTCGGGCGCCAGGTCACGTATCTGAGAATCTCCGTGACCGATCGGTGCGATTTGCGCTGCACCTATTGCATGTCTGAGATCATGCAGTTCCTACCTAAGCGCGATTTACTGACCATTGAAGAACTCGACAGAGTCGCTCAAGCGTTCGTCGCGCGCGGCGTTAAAAAGATCCGGATCACCGGGGGCGAGCCTCTGGTGCGTAAGGGCATGCCGGAACTGTTTGAACGCCTCGGTTCATATCTTGGTCAGGGTTTAGACGAATTGACGCTGACCACGAACGCAACGCAATTGGCACAACATGCGGAAATGCTGGCGCGATCCGGGGTTAAACGGATCAATGTATCGCTCGACTCGCTCGATCCGGATAAGTTTGAGAAAATCACCCGGCGCCGCAAACTTTCGCAAGTTCTGGACGGTATAGAAGCCGCCCGTGCTGCGGGTTTACGGATCAAACTCAACACGGTCGCCCTCAAGCATGAAAATGCAAGTGAACTGAAAGACATCATCTTATGGGCCCATGCGCGCGACATCGACATGACGTTGATCGAAGTCATGCCGCTTGGCGACACAGATGAAGACCGGATTGATCAATATATTCCGTTGCCAATGATCCGCGATGAATTGGAAAAACACTGGACACTTGAAGACCTAGACATGACGGACGCAAATGCCGGTCCGTCTCGCTATGTTCGGGTCAAAGAAACGGGCGGACGCCTCGGCTTTATCACCCCGCTGACGAATAATTTCTGCGCGGGCTGTAACCGCGTTCGCGTCACGTGCACGGGTCGGATTT
Source organism: Pseudomonadota bacterium (assembly GCA_039194965.1). Classification (GTDB taxonomy): domain Bacteria; phylum Pseudomonadota; class Alphaproteobacteria; order Caulobacterales; family Hyphomonadaceae; genus Henriciella. The sequence goes on from JBCCVQ010000022.1 coordinate 18,694, forward strand.
ATATGTGTCTTGGTCAAGACGATCACATCGATTTGCGCGCCGCACTCAGAGAGAATGACGACCCAACGGCGGCGCTCGACACTTGTTTGGATCGAGCCTTGTTTAAAAAGCCGGAGCGTCACGACTTTAAAATTGAACGCCGTGGTCAAGACCCAGCGCTGGCGCGCCATATGTCCGTGACGGGAGGTTGAAATGCAGAAAATATTGTACTTCGGTCGACTGTCGGACGTTACGGGATGCCAAGAAGAAAGGCTCGAAATCCCAGCAGATATAGAAACCGCTGGGGCGCTGCGAAATTGGCTCGACAAACGATATGGGGCCGGCGGTGTGTTACTCGACCCGACGGTCCGGATCGCTCTGGATAACGAAATAATCTTTGACGGCGCGCCGCTTCACGCGGCATCCGAAATTGCCTTCATGCCGCCAGTTGGAGGCGGCTAGATGTTGCAAGTCTCTGCGGATCCGATTGATGCCGCGCAGGCATTACGCAGCTTTGAGGCACACGCCAGCGATGCTGGAGCGATCGTCACGTTTAGCGGCCAAGTTCGCCCGTGGGCCTCGTCAGGCGACGTCGAAATCTTGCACCTCCAGGCCTATTCGCCGATGACTGAGACCGGCATCGAAACCGCCATAAGAGATGCGCAGTCGCGCTGGCCGATTGATCACGTGTGCGTGTTGCACCGTGTCGGCGACATGATACCCGGAGACAACATCGTGTTCGTCGCAACCGCTTCGAAACACCGCCGCGCGGCATTCGAGGCTGCGGATTTTTTAATGGACTATCTTAAAACCAAAGCAGTGTTCTGGAAGAAAGAACAAACCGCTTCGGGTGCAAAATGGATTGAACCTAGGGCGGAAGATTACTCAGATGCCGCCCGTTGGAAAGATAAGGAAACAGTCTAAGACATGGTAGGCATTGATGAGTCACTCGAATTCAAACCGGTCCGTATCGCCGTGCTGGTGGTCAGCGATACACGAACATTAGAGACCGACACGTCTGGCGATCTGCTTGTGCAGCGCTTACAAGATACCGGGCATACGCTTGCAGATCGGAAAATTCTCAAAGACGATCCGCCGACCATTCGTGCTTGCGTCGAAGCGTGGATTGAAGACCCGGATGTCGATGTCGTCATCTCAAGTGGAGGCACAGGTCTCACCGGCCGAGATGTCACACCAGAGGCGGTTACGCCGCTGTTTGAAAAGACCATTGATGGCTTCTCCGTGATCTTTCACCAGGTCAGCTATCAGTCCGTCGGGCTATCCACCTTGCAATCGCGCGCCGTAGCTGGGCTCGCAAAGGGAACCTTCATTTTCTGCCTGCCGGGATCGAATGGCGCGGTGAAAGATGGTTGGGACAAAGTTATCTCTTTTCAACTCGATAATCGCCACAAGCCTTGCAATTTGGTTGAGTTGATGCCGCGTTTGATGGAGACGTAGCGTGAGCGATCTGACGCATATCGGCCCGGACGGCCGCGCCCGAATGGTCGACGTTTCGGATAAAGCTGACACAACCCGCATCGCGCAGGCGCATGGCTTTATTCGCATGTCCCCCGAAGCGTTTCAGGCCGCGATTGGACGCGACACCAAGAAAGGCGATCCGATTGCGATTGCAGAACTTGCAGGTATAATGGCGGCAAAGAAGACGTCAGATCTGATCCCGCTTTGTCACCCCCTCCCCTTGTCCGGTGTAAAGGTTGAGATTCGACCACTAGAGGGGCAGTCCGTATTCGAGGTGGTTGCGACGGCCAAAACGACCGGCAAGACGGGGGTCGAGATGGAAGCCCTTAGCGCTGTTAGCGGCGCCTGCTTGACGCTGTATGATATGCTCAAGGCCGTGGATAAATCGATGCGGATCTTTGACATCGAATTGCTTGAAAAGACCGGCGGGAAATCTGGAACATATCGAAAGCCGGATGCATGAGCGACCTGATCAGTGTCGAGCAAGCGCTCAACCTTCTGCGATCAAACAGATTGGCGACCCAAACGGAACGCGTTCCGATTGAAGAAGCACTTGGTCGGCGTCTGGCCGCACCGATTATCGCGCATGTCAGCCGTCCGGATGTCGCAGTGTCAGCCATGGATGGATATGCCGTTAAGTTTGAAGATGTCCGGGTTGAAGGAGCACGACTGAAGCTGATCGGAGCTGCACCTGCTGGTCACCCTTTCGCGGGGACGGTTCGAATTGGCACCGCGGTGCGTGTGTTCACTGGCTCCGTGGTTCCCGACGGCGCCGATCATATTCTGATCCAGGAAAATGCCGAACCCGAGGGCGATGATATTGTCGTCACAGAGAAATCTGCTGAGCCGCGTCATATCCGGTATCCCGGCATCGACTTCAATATCGATGACGTCCTCGTCCCGATCGGGACCCTGCTCGAGCCCGTGCATTTGGCGGTCGCGGCGGCCGGTAATAATGCCAGCGTCGAAGTCGAACGCCGTCTGCGCATCGGTATGCTGTCGAATGGCGACGAGCTTAAACATCCCGGTTCTGAGTTGCGTCCAGGGGAGATTGTCAATTCAAATCCGTACGGGCTCTCTGGATTGATTGAACGGTGGGGCGGCGAGCCTATTCGACTGGGCGTGGCGGTCGACTCGATTGAGTCTATTCATGCGCATATCGATGCCGCAGATGTCGACATATTGCTTCCAATTGGCGGCGCTTCGGTTGGCGACCATGATCATATGCGAGACGCGTTCAAACAGCGTGGATTTACATCCATATTTGAGAAGATTGCCGTCCGCCCGGGTAAACCGACCTGGTTTTCACGCACCGAAGACACGCTGGCACTGGGGCTCCCAGGAAACCCAGCTTCGGCGATGGTCTGTGCCCATCTCTTCCTCTCTCCCCTACTCGGCGTTGATTGGCGGACTGAACTTGTCTCAGCGAAATTGACCCATGCGCTTGGCGCAAATGGTCCGCGTGAACACTTCATGCGCGCCCGGGTTGAGATCAGCGATGAAGGTGAAATAGGCGTTTCTGCCGCTCCGAGCCAGGACAGTTCTTTGCTGAGCACTTTTGTGCAGCACAATGCGCTTTTGCGACGATTGCCGAACCAGGACGGGCAAGCCGCAGGCACCCTGGTTCGCATTCTTCCAATTTCGCCAGTGCTGTAATACTTGCAGGCATTTGCGAATGAGAGGCGAATGCAATTACATTCGTAAAAAACTTTGTCTCAAGCCTTTACTCGCTGAACGATTGCATCATTATTTAGGTTAATGCGTAGGCGTCTTGGATAGAGGGACTGCCGCGATAAACGCCGGAGGAGTCCCAAAATGGCGACACTTAAAATCAATGGAAACACAGTAAACGTCGACGCGGAGGATGACACGCCCCTGCTCTGGGTGATCCGAGAGCAAGTCGGTCTTACAGGCACCAAATATGGCTGCGGTATCGCCCAATGCGGGACCTGCACCATCCATATTGATGGCAGTCCTGTTCGGGCCTGCGTCTATCCGCTCGGCGCGCTCAATGGCGATGAAGAAATCACCACAATTGAGGGGCTTTCCGAAGGGGCGAGCCATCCGGTTCAGCAAGCCTGGGCAGAGTTGGACATCCCACAGTGCGGATACTGCCAACCTGGCATGATCATGGCGGTCGCCGGGATGCTCAATGACAATCCAAATCCAAGCGATGAAGATATTGATGCCGAGATTACCAATATCTGTCGATGCGGAACGCTGGCACGCGTCCGCAAAGGCATCAAACTCGCTGTCGAAAAAGCCTAAGGGAGACGAACATGGCTGATACAAGTTTGCTCTCAAGACGAGGGTTTATTGTCGGAACCGGCGCAACCGGTCTGACGATTGGAATTTTGGCAAGCTGCGCCCCAGCAACCACCGATGCTGACGCTCCTGACTATTCTGACCTTCCACCAAATGAAGAGGTCAATGCCTGGGCGCATATCGATCATGATGACACAGTCACTGTGCGCATAGCTCGCTCAGAAATGGGCCAAGGTACGCTTACAGGTCTTGCGCAACTGGTTGCTGATGAGCTCGATTGCGATTGGGACAAAGTCACGACCGAGTACCCAACACCGGGTGAGAATCTGCGACGCGAACGTATTTGGAGAGATTACTCCACCGGCGGCAGTCAAGGCATTCGCGGCTCGCAAGATTATGTCCGTGAAGGCGCCGCTGCGGCGAAAGCTATGCTGATCGAAGCGGCTGCGAATGAATGGGGTGTGCAGGCGTCTGAATGTACGTCTGAAAATAGCGTCATCACGCATGGTCCGTCCGGCCAAACAACGACCTATGGCAAAGTTGCGGGTGCAGCCTCCCAACTCGCCCCACCGCTTGAAGTCACGGTCAAAGATCCGAGCGAATGGAAAATCATTGGTCAACCCAAACAGCGTTTGGATACGGCCGACAAGCTCACTGGCGCGCAGGTCTATGGTGCTGATATCCAATTAGACGGCATGCTGAATGCAACCATTCAACAAGCACCGAAAATCGGGGCGACCTTGAAGTCTTTTGATGCATCGGCGGTCGAAAACATGCCTGGCGTCAAAAAGGTAGTGGCCATTCGAAATCCGTTTGGAACAGAGAATAACGCCGTCGCTATAATCGCCGACCAGTGGTGGCAAGCCAAGAAGGCGATGGACGCGTTGCCGATCGAATGGGAAGGCGGTGTCGCCTTCTCGACCAGCGAGTTTGAAGCCGAGCTTGATGATGGTCTGACATCCGATGAGGCGTTTGTCGGAAATGGCGGCGGCGACCTGCAAGGCGCTTTTGCCAATGCAGATCGGATCATCGAAGCGACATACAATATGCCGTTTCAAAACCATGCTTGCATGGAGCCGATGAACGCCACGGCGCTTTATACAGAAGAGCGTTGTGAAGTATGGTGCCCAACTCAGAACGGTGAGTCCGCTCTCGCGGCGGTCTCCGAAGCCTCCGACCTCCCGATCGAACAGTGCGAAGTCTACAAGATCCATCTTGGCGGCGGTTTCGGACGGCGTGCTATGCCTGACTATGTAAGTTTGGCCGTCTTGGTCGCCAAGGAAATGCCGGGCACGCCGGTCAAACTCCTTTGGACCCGCGAAGAGAGCATGATCCATGGCTTCTTCCATCCAACGACAAAAAGCCGTGTGCGCGGCTCGCTGGATGCTGAGGGAAATCTAACGGGTTTGCATTTGCGGATATCCGGGCAATCCATTCTCGCGACATTGATCCCTCAAGCGCTACAGGATGGCGTGGATTATGCAACGTTCCAAGGCCTGCTTCCGTCCGGTGTCGATCCGCGTCTGGAGGATCAGACGCTTAAATACTCGTTCGATAACTTCCTTATTGATCACGCGATGCGCAACCCACCCGTGCGACCCGGTTTTTGGCGTGGTGTGAATTTAAACCAGAACGCCATCTATTTAGAGAGTTTTATGGATGAGCTCGCGCACGCGGCTGGACGCGATCCACTGGAGTTCCGTTTGGCGCACTTGGGGGATAGCCCAAAAGCCGCAGCCGTCCTGCAGGCCGCTGCAGATCGCTCTGGCTGGGGAAATGACGATGGTAAGGCCCGTGGCCTCTGCGTGATGTACGGCTTCGGCGCTTATGTGGCGGCCTGCGCGGAAGTCACTGTGGACGATTCTGGCGCCTTATCGATCGACAAAATCGTTGCCGCAACGGATCCTGGCCATGCGGTAAATCCCCAGCAAATCGAAGCACAGGTCGAAGGCTCCTTCGTCTATGGCCTCTCAGCCATGCTGTTTGGCGAGATCACGTTCGAAGATGGGATCGCCCAAGAACAGAACTTCGATACCTTCAACTCGATGCGCATCGCAGACATGCCTGAGGTGGAGACCATTGTCATGCCATCCGGCGGCTTCTGGGGCGGCGTCGGCGAGCCGACGATTGCGGTTGCAGCGCCAGCGGTCCTGAACGCGATCTATGCGGCAACGGGCAAACGGGTTCGCCAATTGCCGCTCAAGGATCAAGACCTCAGGAATGCCTAATCCCTGGGTTCGAGCCGTTTGCATGCCACTCAGCGTTTTCGCTGTCGTGGCGTGTGGCGGCCAGACGGATTCTGCGCCGGTAGATATCTCGGGTCAGACGGTCGAGCGCGAAACTGATCGCGGAGCCGTGCTCGCGCTGGCTTGTACCGGGTGTCATTCCGAGGGCGGCGGAGCGATCGTGTCTTTAAGCGACCATGATACGTCACAATTGCGAGCAGCTTTGTTGCAGTACAAGTCAGAGCTAGATGGAACCACCGTGATGCACCGTCTCGCGCGAGGCTATACTGAGGCTGATATTGACCTCGTCAGCGCCTATCTCGAACAAGCAGAGGCTGATCGATGACCCTGTCGCTCAACCGCCGTCACATTTTGCAGTCTACTCTTCTGGGCGTCAGCGCCTTCGCTCTGCCAATCTCGGCCTATGCCCAAACCGATGCGCGCATCGTCATTATTGGCGGGGGGTTTGGCGGCGCGACAACGGCGATGACACTGAAAAAGTTACTTCCGAATTCGAGCGTCACTTTGATCGAAGTGAATGCGCTCTTTACCGCCTGCCCTTTCAGCAATCTTGTGATTGGCGGGTTGCGAGATGTATCAGCGCAAAGCTTCTCTTACGATGCCCTCGAGGCGGCAGGTATCAAACTGATCTTCGACGTCGCCAGTGATGTCGATCCGACAGGGAAAACAGTACGAGTCGGGCTCGATACAGTTGTGCCTTATGACAAGCTCATCCTCTCGCCAGGGGTCGATTTACGCTTCAACGCCTTGGAAGGTTATGATTTAGACGCCGCAGAGCGATTGCCGCATGCCTGGAAAGCGGGACCACAAACACTTCTGCTTCAGCATCGATTGCAAGACGTGGAAGACGGTGAAATCGTTCTCATGTCCGTCCCCCCTGCCCCATATCGGTGTCCGCCCGGACCGTATGAACGGGCCAGCCTGATCGCCAATTATTTGAAAACGCAAAAGCCGCGGTCGAAATTGATTGTCCTTGATGCCAAAGAACAATTCTCAAAGATGGCTCTGTTCCAAGAGGCTTGGGCGGAGCATTATCCCGATCATCTTGAATGGCGCGGTGCCAGCAATGATGGAACAGTATCGCGCGTGGATGCCGAGACGAACACTGTCTACACCGACTTTGAGAGTTTCCAATCTACGGCGATCAATATCATCCCGCCGCAAAAAGCCGGTTTTATTGCTGAACGTGCAGGCGTCACCAATAGCACCGGATGGTGCCCAATTGATCCCTTAAGTTTTGAGTCGATTTTGCAGTCGGATATTCATGTGATCGGCGACGCCACAATTGCAGCGCCGATGCCGAAATCGGCATTTTCAGCGAATTTGCAAGGTAAAGTTTGCGCGGTCGCGATTGCGCGAATCCTCGCTGGTTTGGCGCCAGAACCGACCATCCTCGCGAATACATGTTACTCCTACACGACACCCGATGAAGCCATTTCCATTGCCGGTGTCTATTCAAATGACAATGCGGGCTTGAGCAGCATTGCGGGCGCGGGCGGTGTTAGCCCGCTCGGAGCGGACAAAGCGGTTAGAAATGCCGAAGCACTGCAAGCCGCGCACTGGTTTGAAACCATCACGTCAGAGGCCTTCGGGTGAGCCGATCGATCCTTGCGACCGCTTTGCTCCTCGTCGCTTGCGGCCAAAGTGAACCACGATTAGTCGATCCCGCGGTGATTGTCGCTGACTCACTCCCGACGCCGCTGACGCCAGATCCAGGGAACATAATTCGCGGCAAATCGGTATTTATCGATCGCGAACAAGGTCACTGCGTCCTTTGCCATATTGTGCAAGGATTAGAGGCTGAATTTCAAGGCAATGTCGGTCCCGATTTGAGTTTGGTTGCAGATCGACTATCGCCTGCCCAACTCCGGTTACGCATTGTTGATTATCAACTTGTCCGCCCAGGGGCCTTAATGCCCTCCTATTATCGCAATCATGACTTATATCAGGTGGGTGAGACCTTTGCGGATGCGCCCATCTTATCCGCTCAACAGGTGGAAGATCTTGTGGCTTATTTAAGCCAGACGGAGGCAGATGCGGATGATGATGACTAGATCCGGCTTGTTAGACAGACGCCAAATGTTGGCCGGTATTGGCGGCGGGATCGCTATCACGGCAACCCCTTTAACTGCAGTTGCGGCGCAAGAAGATCTAGATCGTGCGCGTCGAGAGCTATTTGGCGATCGCCCCATCCGGGAAGGACGTGTGACGGTCAAGCTGCCCCCAATTGCGGAAAACGGCTTCTCGGTACCGTTAAACGTTACCGTCGATAGTCCGATGTTGCCGGAAGATTATGTCAAACGCGTCGCGATTCTTTCGCCGCGAAATCCGCTCGCAAATGTCGCCCAATTTCATTTCACGCCGCAATCCGGCAAAGCGATCGTTGCAACCCGGATCCGCATGTCGGGCACGCAAGCCATTCAAGCGGTCGCGGAAATGAATGATGGATCGCTGTGGTCCGGCAGTATGGAAACCGTTGTCACGCTTGCCGCGTGCGTGGTTTTGTAGGAGGCGCTTGATATGGCCAGTATACGCCTTGCTGTTCCAAAGACAGCGCAACGAGACGAGATCATCGAACTCAAAGCCCTCATCCAACACGAAATGGAGAGCGGCTTTCGCCGTGGGTCGCGTGGAGAAGTGATCCCGCGTGACATCATCACCCGATTTGAATGCCGGTTTGAAGGCGAATTGGTGTTCGCGGCTGATTTTCATCCGGCGATCTCCGCAAATCCGCTTCTCACCTTCCACATGCGAGCGTCCTCAAGCGGTACGTTGACGTTCGAATGGACCGACCAGAATGGTGAAACCTGGCGCGACATCGCCAATTTAGAGGTGACATGATCCGGCTTGGCCTGATCCTTTGTCTCGTTGTTGCTGCCGCCTGTCAGCGGGGCGCGGAGGAAGCACAAATTCAAGCGCTCACAGCGGAAGAGATTCAATCAGGCTACGCGTTTCTAACCCCGGATACGCAAGCCTTACAGGATGATGTCTTTGCCAATCCCGGCCTGCTTTGGGTCGATCGCGGGGCAGATCTGTTTCAATCCACAGCTGAGAGCAAAACATCATGTGCGTCATGCCACGATACGGACTTGCGCGGCGTGGCCGCGACTTACCCGGCGATCGATGCAGCATCCGGCCAGCTGCTAAACTTGGAAGGCCGGATCAATCAGTGTCGGACCCGGAATCAAGGGCTTGAGCCGCTGGATTATGAGCACGATGACTTACTGGCCCTGACGGCTTATGTGGCCAAGCAATCGCACGGTATGGCCTCTCAGGTCGACATAAGCGGCGCTGCACAACCTTCATATCAGCGCGGCCGGGACTATTTCCTGACCCGTCGGGGCCAGTTCAATCTGTCTTGCCAACAATGCCACACCGAAAATTGGGGCAAACAGCTGCGTGGTGACACAATCAGCCAAGGCCACGGCAATGGCTTTCCTGCTTATCGCCTGGAATGGCAATCGCTCGGGTCTCTTCAACGCCGTTTGCGAGATTGCGACACGGGTGTACGCGCCGAACCCCTGCCCTTTGGTGACGAGACCTATATTGCGCTGGAACTCTATCTCGCGGCGCGGTCGCAGGGATTGGCGCTTGAAAGTCCTGCCGTGCGGCGCTGATGCGCTAGTATGCCAGGTCCTTGAATATGTGAGTTAGATCACCAGACCACTCATTATGGTATTTGGCGAGCAGCTCTTCGGCTGGGGTCAGTCCGGAGTCGAGCGTCCGATCGAGTTCTTGCAAGAATCCGGTCTCATCATCGCCAGACGTCGAAAGCTTTGCTCGGGCGCGGAGGCCAGAGCGGGCAATATCCATGATCTGCTTACCGAAGGCCTGGAGTGATTGCCCGCCAGGAACGGGTGCATTCAACCCAATCGTCCGAACCGTTTGTCTGAGGGCCTCGCGGTCGCCATCAGTCCAGTCTTTGACCAAGTCCCAGGCCGCGTCGAGGGCTCCGTCATCATAGAGAAGCCCGGTCCAAAATGCCGAGAAGGCACACAAGCGCGACCATGGCCCAGAATCGCTGCCGCGCATCTCTAGGAAACGCTTCAAGCGGACTTCAGGGAAGATGGTCGACAAATGGTCTTCAAAATCATCAATCGCCGGAAGCTCACCCGGTAAGATTGGCAATTTGCCGTCCATGAAGTCGCGGAAACTCAGACCAGACGCGTCGAGATACGTCCCACCCCGCCGCACAAAATACATCGGAACATCAAGGGCATAGTCGACATAACGCTCATACCCAAACCCGTCTTCGAAGACGAAAGGCAACATGCCTGTCCGGTCTGGGTCGGTATCGGTCCAAATTTGCGAGCGATAGGATAGGAAGCCATTTGGTCGCCCCTCCAGGAATGGAGAATTGGCGAATAGAGCCGTGCCAAGGGGTTGCAGCGCGAGTGACACCCGAAACTTCTTCACCATGTCGCGTTCAGAGCCATAATCCAGATTGCTCTGCACGGTGCAGGTGCGGAACATCATTTGGCGCCCAAGACGCCCAACCTTTTCCATATAGGCGCGCATAATCTTATAGCGCCCTTTCGGCATAATCGGGGTCTCGTCCATCGACCAGATTGGGCTCGCGCCGAGGCCAATGAAGCCAACGCCGAGCGGGTCGGCAATCTTGCGCACTTCGTCGAGATGCTGGCCGACTTCGTTACACGTCTCGTGTATATGCTCCAGCGGCGCTCCGGACAGCTCAAACTGCCCGCCGGGTTCCAGGCTGACGCTGGCGCCATCCTTTTTCAGGCCGATCAGGTAGCCATTCTCCTCAATCGGCGTCCAGCCAAACTGATCGCGTAAGCCTTCCAGCATGGCGCGGATCGAGGCGTCGCCCTCATAAGGCAGCGGCTTTAGGTCAGACCAGGTGAACCCGAACTTTTCGTGCTCAGTCCCAATGCGCCAATCGGCTTTGGGTTTGCTGCCCGCTTCGAACCATTCGACGAGTTCTGTCTTTCCGGCAATCCGCGGCGCAGATTCGTCAATGTCCTTTGTCGGAGTTGTCACGCTCCTGCCCTCCTGGAATTATTATCTTTCAGGCAGATAGGGAGCCATCTGCCAATCGCCAACCTGTGACTGCCAAAGGGTGAGCGCTGAGACAACCGCTGTCTCCGCGCGAAGGATGCGAGGGCCGAGTGTAATTGGTAGGACAAAATCGAGGTCTCGCAGCATTTGTCGCTCTCTTGGCGAGAATCCCCCTTCCGGGCCAATCAGCACGCCCGCGGATCGGTCACCTAATTGTGATCGATACTGCGCCATCGGCGCCGCATCCGCTCCTTCATCGCAATAGATGAACGGGACAGTTGCATCCCATTTGGCCAACACTTTGGGCAATGATTCGGCCTCAAACACCTCCGGCAGGTCCATCCGTTCGGTCTGCTCAGCCGCCTCGATCGTCAGCGATTGCATGCGATCGGTACGCACGCGCTGGGTTTGCGTATATTCCGTCAACACTGGCCGGATCGCCCGCACCCCTAATTCGGTGGCTTTCTCGACGATAAAATCTGTCCGCGCTTTTTTGATTGGCGCAAAAAGCAAGGTCAGATCTGGGCCTGAAATCTGTTCGCGGGTCTGTTCCAATGGCGACAAAGCCGCCGTTTTGCCTTGCACCCGTAAAGCGCAGCACCACTCGCCATCTGTGCCGTTAAAGGCGCGCACAATTGCCCCGTCAGCGAGGCGCATGACACGGATCAAGTACTTGCTCTGTCCTTCTGGCAGGGCCACCGCCTCGTTCGCTTGCAGGCGGGCGGTTACATATATCCGGGCAATATGGCTCATAACGCGCTCTATAGGCGCATCCTGGAGTGGCGTTAAGACATGGCGCGGTAATTAAAACTCGCTATAGAAGCAGCATGACTGAGTCGCCTGATCCTGATCAAAAGCGCTGGGGGAACATCCCATTGGACAGCGCCTTGCCTGATTGGCTGCAAACCCTGCCAGAGGGCAGCCGTCCTTATGCGGCTTTGGCGCGCTGGGACCGGCCGGTGGGGATTTGGCTCTTATTACTCCCGTGTTGGATGGGACTGGCGCTCATGCGCATTCCAGGCGGGTTTCAGTGGATCGATTTGTTCTGGATCGTGCTGTTCGCGATTGGTGCGGTGGCGATGCGTGGTGCAGGCTGCACCTGGAACGACATCCGAGATCGCGACATTGACGCTAAGGTCGAGCGAACCGCCGCCCGACCACTCCCAGCAGGCGATGTTAGCTTACAGCAGGCCTATATATTTCTTGCAGGTCAGTTGGCGGTTGGGTTCATAGTTTGGTTGTGTTTGCCTGGAATGGCAAAAATCTGGGCCCTCATCGCCATTCCGTTGGTCGCTGCCTATCCGTACATGAAACGCGTGACGTGGTGGCCTCAAGCATGGCTTGGATTCACTTTCAATTGGGGCGTATTGGTTGCGGCTGCGACCGTGGTTGAAGGATCGCTAATCAACTTCGTCTCGTTGGCGACGGTGGTGCTATATTTCGGGTTGGTTTGTTGGACAGTAGCTTATGATACCATTTACGCCCTGCAAGATATGGAAGACGACGAATTGCTCGGCGTAAAGTCCACCGCACGTCTATTTGGCGACAAGGTCCTCACAGGCGTTTTCGTGTTCCAGACGATCGCGACGGGATTGATCTTCCTCGGCGCATATTTCGCCGGTGCAGGCCGCGTGGGGGCCCTCCTCGCCTTAGCCTTCTTTGCCCATAGCCTCTGGCAAGTCTCGCGCCTCTCAACCAATCGCGAGGCGCGGGCGCTGGATATGTTCAAAGCGAATGTCTGGACCGGGGCCATCGTCGTCGCAGGATTGGCGCTGGCAGCCCTGCTTTAGGGCGAACTTGTCTACCGTAAGGACAGGGATGTATAATCCCTCCTATGCCTGCTGCGAAACGAATCCGCCCGCTCGATCTGTTTACCCGTGAAGAATGGGACCATGTGTCCCGTCGTTCCGATCTTGTGGGGCTCGGCATGGTCGTGCATTGCTGGGCTGTGATCATACTCGCTATGGCGGCAGCGATCTGGCAGCCTTGGCTGATCATATTGGCGGTTCCGATCATTGGTGCGCGTCAGTTAGGACTGGCGGTGTTGATGCACGAAGCGGCGCATGGCGGGCTGGCAAAGAACAAGACCATCAATGATTTTTTTGGCCACTGGTTGTCCGGCGCTCCGATTGGCGGCAGCCTTCAGTCCTATCGGCCTTATCACTTACAGCACCACAAATTCGCCCAACAACCTGAAGATCCTGACCTGGCCCTGTCAGCGCCGTTCCCGATTACCAAATCGTCGATGCGGAGGAAGATTATCCGCGATCTCACCGGACAGACTTTCTACAAACAGCGCCTCAATCAATTCGCCAATGCGCTTGGGCTGAAGATCCGCGAAGGCGTCAACACCGCCAATCGCATGCAAGCGGCCCGCGAAGCTGCTTTGCCCTACCTGATCACCAATGCTCTGATTTTTGCGGTCTTAGCCGCGCTGGGCCATTGGTGGGCCTTTTTTGTGCTTTGGCTGCTGCCAATGGCGACCTGGAACATGATGATCACAAGGTTGCGCAACATTGCCGAACACGCAGTTGTCCCGGATCATAATGATCCCATGCGGCATGCCCGAACGACCCATGCCAGCCTGTTAGAGCGCATTTTCCTGGCGCCCTATTGGGTCAATTATCACTGCGAACATCATATGTTCATGCACCTGCCTTTCTATCGTTTGGCGGAAGCCCATGCCCTGCTGGAGCGAAAAGGCATTACCGAGCGGATGGAGGTCCAGCCGAGTTATCGCGGCGTGCTGAGCGCGGCGTCTGGTAAAGCTGAAAAGCCTGTCACGGCATGACCGAAGTCGAAACCAAATCGCGCAACGTCTTGGGTGAACCCTTGGTGCCGTGCAGCTATGAACCCCTGACCGGGTTTTTCCGAGATGGTTGCTGCAATACTGGGCCCATGGATCACGGCATGCATACGGTGTGTGTGACGGTCACATCGGAATTTCTCAATTACAGCTTTCATCGCGGCAACGACTTGATCACGCCGCGGCCTGAATTCCAGTTTCCCGGTCTCAAACCCGGCGACCAGTGGTGCTTGTGCGCCGCGCGCTGGGAGGAAGCCCGCCAAATGAATGTCGCCCCGCCAGTGCATTTGGATGCCACCCATCACAAGACTTTGGCCATTGTCGATTTGGCTCATCTCAAAGCCCACGCCGCAGAAGGACTCGCGTCATGACCCTCCATATTGAAATGGTTTCAGACTTGGTTTGCCCGTGGTGTTGGGTGGGCCTCCGACGCCTCAAGGGCGCGATTGAATTGGTACCTGAATTAGAGGTCGAAATCTTGTTCCGGCCATTCGAACTCGACCCCACCATCCCAGCCGGCGGTGTCGACTATAAAGCCTATATGAAAGAGCGTTTCGGTTCTGATCAAAGCAAAGACCGCGCGAACCAAATGCGCGACTTGTTGGTCCAGTACGGCGAAGAAGATGGCATTCCCTTCCAGTTCGATCGGATCACCCGTCGCCCCAACAGTTTTAATGCTCACCGTCTCGTCCGTTGGGCGCAAGGACAAAATCTCGGCATGGCTGCGAAAGAAACCCTCTTCGATGCCTATTTTTCGAAAGGCCAAGACATTGGTGATCATGAGATCCTGGTGACGATTGCCGCAAAAATTGGGTTAGATTCCAATCTTGTATCAGATCTGTTGGCTGGCGAAGCCGATGTCGAAACGACCCGACAAGAACAAAATTTGTTCCGACAAATGGGCATTTCAGGCGTGCCGACTTACATCGCCCATCGCCAGATTGCAGTCCAAGGCGCTGAAAGCTCGGAAAAACTGGCGCGGTTCCTCAAAACTGCGGCGGCGCAAACGCCCGCTGAGCGACCGTTGCAAGATGCTTCGTCTTAATTGAGCTGAGCTTCGACCAATTTCTTGTAAACGCCGCCCGCGGACATCAATTCGTCATGCGTGCCGCTCTCTACGGCGCGGCCATCATCCAACACGATAATCCTATCTGCCGCGCGAACGGTTGAAAGCCGGTGCGCAATAATCAGCGTTGTCCGGTTCTGAGCGAATTCTGCGAGGGCAGATTGCACTTTCGCCTCGCTCTCCGCATCGAGGGCCGAGGTGGCCTCGTCAAGCAGCAATATTGGTGCATCCCGCAAGATCGCCCGCGCCAGAGCCACACGCTGTCTCTGTCCGCCTGATAGGTTTCGCCCCATCTCGCCCACTTCGGACTCATATCCGTCGCCAAATTCACGGATAAAGCCATCCGCATTCGCGGCCTCGGCTGCGGCGACGATTGCAGACTGATCGCTGCCTAAACGACCGAGCGAAATATTCGCCCCGACCGTGTCATCGAATAGCGCGGTGTCCTGAGAGACCAAGGCTGTCGCTGCGCGCAAACTGTTCGCGTCAACGTCCCGAACATTCTGGCCATCGATTCTGACGGCGCCTGAGGCCGCGTCATAGAGCCGAAGAATGAGGTTAAACACCGTTGATTTCCCTGCCCCACTCGGACCAACCAGTGCAATAGTTTCGCCGGACCCCACAGAAAAGCTCAAACCCTTTAAAGCAGGTGTTCCGTCCGGGTAAGCGAAGGTGACATCTTCGAACCCGATTTCCCCATGAACATCCGAAAGCGCTTTGGCGTCTGGCTTATCCGTCACACTCAACGGAGCGTCGAGAATGTCATAGACGCGGTCAGCCGCCGCTGCCCCCTCTTGCGCAACAGCGGTGATGGACCCAAGCGCACGGACTTCAGGTGAAGCGACGCCGATCAGACCGATAATTCCTAAAAGATCGCCCAGCGTGTTGGTCCCAGCAGCGATACGGAAGGACACAAATCCCAAGAGCGCGGCAATCGCAATCCCGCCAACAACTTCCAATATGGGATCAACAGCTGCCCGCTGGCTCAAGACCCGAAGGAACAGCCGCGAGCGTTCGGCAAATCCGAGCCGGGCGCGGTCTTTTTGGTAGGTTTCTAACCCATAAGCTTTGACGATCCGGGCCGATTGAACGCCTTCAGACACAAGCGCGGTGACTTCGCCGATTTGACTTTGAGCCTTCTTCGCGCGCCCTCGAATGGAATTGCCGAGCGCAATCACAGGGCCAAGTGCCAGCGGGTAAACCACCAGAATGATCAGCGCCAATTGCCAGTCGAGGACGAATAGGTAGATCAACACGCCGATGACCGTCACTAAGCTCTTGGTGAAGTTATTGGCAAAGCGCAGCGCCGCATCCCGGATGGCGTTCACGTCATTGATAAAGCGCGAGACAAAACCGCCGGAGCTATCGCCTGCCACGCGGGCATAGTCGCCATCTGTGAGCGCATCAAATTGAACGCTTTGAATAGACACCAAGCCGCGTTGAACGCCCGTATTATTGAGCAAGGTCATCGCGTACATGGACAATGCGCGCACCGCGGTCAGCGCGATAATTGTTATAATGCCGAACCAAACCCATCCATTCGAAGAGTTTAAGCCGATACCTTCGGTGAGGCTCTGAACCGTCTCGCAAGCATCCCCTGCATTGCCTTGTAACTGGCACTGCAAAGTATTGCCGACAAATGCCAAGACAAAGCCATATCCCACCGCGCTTAAGGCTGTGATCACCGCGAACACTGTGCCCGCGATGAACCAGGTTTTTTGCGGCCAGAAATGCGCCCCTAAGAGCCGAAACAAGGATCGGCGATTTGGCGTCTGGTCGGCTTTAGACGTGATGGTGGTCACCCGTCTCTGGATCGAGCAATTTGTGCGCGTGCAGGATAAAGTAGCGCATCTCTGCGTGATCTACCGTCCGCTGTGCGGCACCCTTCCAGGCGTCATAGGCATCTTTGTAATTCGAGAAGGCCCCGACGAAGTCAATCTTGGATAGATCTTCGAATTCGACATCGGTGACGTCTTTCAATTCCCCACCAATAACGATGTGCAGCAGTTGCCGTGTATCAGTCTCGCCCATGCTCTGGCGCTCCGTTTGCTGTGTTCGCTCATACGGACGTACGGTCCAATTGGGATCGGGTAGCCGTACGCCTTTGACTCGCGCTGATAACAGGGAATGCAGCGGCTTTCCAGCCGCCAACAGGCTTCTTTGTGCAGGTTCGCCGCGATTAAATACATATGACTCGCCGAGATGTGTGGTGGCCAATCCGCCAGCCTCCTCGATCATCAATGTCGCCGGGGCCAAGTCCCAATCGGACTTTCGCCACAAGGTTACGACCGCGTCAAACTTGCCGGATGCGACCCAACAAATCCGCAATAGCGTCGCATTGGGCTTCGGTCTGGCGAGCTCAACCTTCGGCCATGGCTCGGCCCAAGCGGGGTGAGTCAGCATGCCCTTATTGGTAATTAGCCGGCAGCCCTCTTCATGATCGCAATCGGTCACCTGCAGACGCGCACCATTGAGAAACGCCCCGCCCCCTTTTGCCGCGGAATAAGTTTCCTTTAACATTGGCGCATAGACCACACCGGCTCTCGGGCGCCCGGATTCCAAAACACCAAGCCCGATGCACCAGTATGGTTCCTGACGCATGAAAGCCCGCGTGCCATCAATTGGGTCGACTATCCAGACACGCTTGGCTGTTCGCGTTTCATTGCTCAGCGCCGTTTCCTCTGACAACCAGCCATAATCTGGGCGCGCGGCCATTAAACGCTCTCGAATCAGAGCATTAACGGCTAGATCGGCTTCAGTTACCGGATGGCCTTTTGACTTATCCCAAAAGCGCACATCAGCGCGCTCGAAATAATCCATAGCCAGCGCGCCAGCCTCGCGGGCGACGGATTTGAGGGTCTCTAAGTCTTCGAGATCAATCTCACTCGCCGGCAATCGACATATCCTCAATCAACAAAGAAGGCGCATCGCGCGTTCCGCGGAACTCAAGATCAGATGCCGGAACCAGACGCTTAAACATGCCCGGAAGATCGCCAGCAATTGTGACCTCCGAGACGGGATGCTGTACGTCCCCATTCTCAAACCAGAAGCCGGCCACGCCGACTGAATAATCGCCGGTGTTCGGATTGATCGATGGCCCAAACATGTCGCACACCAGAAGGCCTTTGCCGACCTGCGCCATGAGTTCTTCGGGCGTGTGTTGCCCGGCTTCAATATAGGCATTGGCGACACCTACGCCGGGCGTCGCCCCGAATCCGCCGCTGGCAAAACCATTCGGCTCTAAACTCAGTTGCTTAGCTGACGCACCATTGAGAAGCCAATTGGTCAATACGCCATTCTCGATCAGCGCCCGCCGTTCGACCGGACGACCTTCGCCATCATGCGCCCGGCTACCCATCCCGCGCGCCCGAAAAGGGTCGTCAATCAAGTTCACAGTATCGGCGAAGATTTGCTGATTGAGATGGTCTTTCAAGAATGACACGCCGCGCGCCACACTCGGTCCACTAATCGCGGAGAGAAACGCCCCAATTAAACTCCCAGAGACGCGGCGGGGAAACATTTAAGCCCCCGCGTGCGGTTTGTAAAAGAGCGCCGGCCATAGACCCACCGCGAGCCCCACCCCCAAACTAAACAAA
>JBCCVQ010000023.1:0-32777 GCA_039194965.1 Pseudomonadota bacterium
CGGGAGATTGCATTCGCCCACTTTTCGGGGTCGCTCTGCTTCGTGTCTTGCGCTTCAATCATCGCATCGGTGATTTGCCGGAATAAGGCACGTTCGATGGATCTGCTATCTGCGGTTCGGTTCCGAACTTCGCCGTAAGCTGTGTGAGCTAGAGCCTGCAATCAATCCTCCTAAGGCGTTAAAAGAGACCCGGAGCGTCCGAAGACGCTCCGGGTATTTGTTATTATCTGAACAGTGACAGCAGTGACTGCGATCCCTGGTTGGCGATAGACAGCGCCTGAGTACCGAGCTGCTGCTGAACCTGCAGAGCCTGAAGACGGGCAGAAGCCGCTTCCAAGTCAGCGTCGACGAGCGTACCGATGCCAGACTTCAGAGAGTCAGACAGCGTGGTAATGAACTCAGACTGCGATTCGATGCGGCTTTGGTCAGAACCAAAGGCAGCAGCGGCAGAGATTGAGCTACCGAGCAGCGTCTCAATATTGGCGAGAGCAGCCGTGGCATTCGCCGCGGTGGTCACGTCAATTTGGTCGAGACCAAACAGACCGCCAGACGCCGTTCCATTACCGTCGTTGGCAACGACAGTCAGGGTCTGAGCACCTGTCGCATCATCGACAGCAAGGTTCCAAGTGTCATTCGCAGCGTCATACTGAACCTGAGCAGCAACACCGCTGACAGAAGCAGAACCGATCGCTGTGGCGAGACCACGTGCAACGTCTTGAGCTGTCTCATTGCGACCCGCAACATATTCGAAACTGTCACCGCCCAGCGTGACGCGCAGGCCTTGGCCTTCAGCGAAAGATGCTGTGGCAGAGATTTCGATCGTTGTTGCGCGCTGAGCAAGTGTCTGCGTGCCGTTTACATCCGTTGCAGCAGCACCGTCATTGGTCTCTGCGACAAAGCTGGCAGGCGTTGCAGATGTTGCAGAGGCCGTAACATCAGCGAACGAGTTTTCGTTGCGCAGAATGAGCTTGTCAGCTGTCCCAATATCAACAGTCAAACCATCAATACCAAGCGCATTGATCTGAGCGGCAAAAGCAGCCTGGATCTCACCGGTCGTCGCAGAGGCGTCCGACGTGTAAGACAACTGCGTGCCGTTCACTGTGAACGAGTAAGCCGCAGAGTTATCAGCGGTGATGTCGAACTGCAGAACTTTACCTGTCGCAGCGTCCATCGTCGTGGTGTTCGTGCCAGTTGCGTCAACGTCTGCAAACGCCGCAGAAGGAACCGCACCTACAGCCGTGCCAAAGACACCTGAATTCGTCGTCAAGTCTTGACGGCCAACCGAGATGTTCGACGTGCTAACTGTACCGTCAGATTGACGGTCAAGCGAAGCGAGGAAGGATGAGTCGCTCGTGCCTTGAACCAAGTTCACACCGTTAAACTGAGCGGCGCCAACGACAGTTGCGATTTGCTCGCGCTTAGCAGTGATGTCCGCTTGGATTTTGGCACGGTCATCAGCGTTCAGATCATCTTGAGCTGAAACAACCAGTGTTTTCATCTCAGTGATCAGATCGGTAACGGCTTCAGCAGCGTTCCGAGCCACACCGACCGTCGCAGAACCTTTGTTCAAAGAGTCGCTGATTTGCTTGAAGCTCTCAACGTCCGTCGACATGACGGTCGAAATCGCCCAAACAGCAGCGTTATCTTTCGCGTTAGACACTTCCTTACCGGTCGAAATAGAAGCCTGAACTTGAGCCAGGTCCTTGTTGATGCCGCGCAAGGTTTCCAGCGCCACCATCGCGCTGTTATTGGTCAAAAGAGTATTGTTCATGGATGCATGTCCCGTATTTTGTTTAGCCTCCAAGGAGGCGCTTGTTTGGTGTCATCCTGACAAATCTAATCCGTAAACCACGAGTGGTTGTATTATTCCGGATACTACTTTTAGATGAAAAAAGATTTAACTGTATTAGGCCTTACTTTCGAAGCGGCCACGGGCGTCTGAGAACTGCACCCGCCCCCCGGATTTATTGTAAGAGCCTACATTTGCGTCCGATTGTATTCGGTCGAGGCGCTCAAGTGTTCGCGACAAACCATACCTTACAGCTTGCAGGTGTTGGTCGTGTTCAGCCGCGACATGCTGCAGTTTTTGGATACGCACGATCACGGTTTGCGGTTGATCGCGCAGCGCCCCGCCCTCGATGGCCGCGGACAATGCACTTAGGTGTTGCACTTTGGCTTGAGCGATCTCGCCGAGCTCCGATAGGTTACCGCTGACAATGTTATTCGCTTCCTGCTCAAAGAGGTCTTCGAGCGCATCTAAGCATGCTTCAATATCGATCTTATCCATGATCTGTCGCCTCACTTCCTAGTTTAACTGTTTCGCTCGGAGGCAATTCAGCGTCGAGCAGACCAAGCGGATGTTGCTTGGCCATGTCTTCCGCGATCGCCTCGACAAAGTACCGCGCGAACATAGCAGCCCCGTCTCCGCCGCCGAGCGTGAGGGCATCTTCGAGTCCGGTATGCGTCAGCAATTCCGCCCACATTAATTGCTCGAACGCGATTTTCGACTCGTCGGAAGCGGAGTCAGTTGGCGACGGCAAGACCGGGGTCGCCGGGCTTTGCGTGGTCGTGATCGGCGCAGTTGGCAGCATGAGATCCCTCCTGAATCAGTTAATCGAGATTAAACTTTAAGTTGTTAATTCACTCTTTACGCCCTCCTGTTGTACTGCTGTCGTGTAACAATGAGACCAACATGAACGCAGGACTGCTAGGAGAGCATCTGGCGTCGCCGAGGACGGCAACAAAGACGAACCAGAGCACAGCCCTCGACCCCAAAACCGCTAAAAGCGGTGACTCGTCATCGAGTGACGAATTTGCATCTTATGTGAACAATGACGCCGCCCCGGCTCAGCCGGATGGACCCGCTGAAGAAGCAGCAGTGGCGCATACATCCGTGCCGGATACAGTTCCGCAAACGCACGTCCAAACGCTCGGTCTTGATGGCCAACCCACGGCGAGCGATGCCCTCATTGAGGGGGAAGCTGAAGCGGTCGATCCTACCAAGCTTAATGTCGCCGCAACCGCTGATCCAGCAGCGGTGGATGCCGGACAGGCGGCCGATACCGCGCTGCGAACAACGCGGGGTGACGCGCAGCTAAACGCGCCGCAGCCCGACCAAGCTGCCGAATTTGTTGCTCAAGATCCACGCATTAGATCACACACTGACTCTCGTGAAACAACGCGAGACTCGCGGGCGCAAACAATCAAGCTTGGCGAAACAACCGGAACAACGTCCAGCGAGGTTGCGGCGAGATCGACAAGCGCCGATCAGCTGCCGCTCGAGTCCCACGAGATTCACCGAAATCGTGCTGAAACGCTCGCAAATGACGCTGAGACGCCACAAACCGCTACCAGTCTCTCGGCAAGTGACGCAAACAGCGCCGAAACCGCGTTGCGGCAAAGCGTGTCGACAGACACCACCGCTGTCGACCGCTTAATCAGCGGGACTGTCGCTCGCGACGGGACGACAATTATCCCGGACACCGTAACCTCCGTCGCGGCCGCCACCCCGACCTCCACGCCGACGGTTGCCCCCACGACCGGTCTCACCCCAACCGCGCCTTCTATTCCTTTAGCGACCCCCAATGAGCTGACGGGCGTGATTTTGAATGCGATCAATAACGGCATTGACCCACAAGAGCAGCTGGTCGTGCAATTGGACCCGCCGGAACTTGGCCGGGTTATGATTGACTTCAAGTTCGACGCACAAGGTCTGCAACAGATCACCGTCACGACAGAAAACCCGGAAGCGTTGAAGCGGCTTCGGGAAATGCATTTCGAATTGACCCAAGCGCTGCGAGATCATGGTCTGTCTGAGCAGAATATGTCTTTCCGCGAACAGGCGGGCGAACAGTCTCAGCAGAATTGGGGCTCTTCAGAGTCATCGCGCCAAGAGGCGCCTCTCTTTGCGGCAGAGGATCGCCGCCCCTCACCGTCAGCCGTCCCGGTTGCAAACAATACTCAATCCCGGGACCGGCTCGACTTGTTGCTTTAGGAGTAAGCCATGAGTGAGATCAATCCAGTCACAACCACCGGCACGACCGGAGGGTCCTCAACGACCGCCGCCTCGACACCGTCGGAAGACCAGAATGCGTTCTCCCAAGACTTTGACGCATTCTTACAATTGCTGACCGCGCAGATCCGCAACCAGGATCCGCTTCAGCCTCTGGAATCAACGCAATTTGTTGAGCAATTGGCGACTTTCTCTGCCTTGGAGCAACAGGTCAAAACCAATGACACGCTCGGCAGTATCGCCACGATGATTGGCGATTTGCAATCGACGCTTGCTAGCGAATGGCTTGGCCAGGACGTGGCCGTGTCGTCAAAACACGTGGCCTATGAGGGCAAGCCGGTTGAGTTTGAGATCAATCCGGCATTCGGCAATTATGACCAGGCGATCCTGACCGTCACTGACAGTTCACAGCAAGTGGTCTGGCAAGAAGCCCTCGATCCCGATCAACAGCGGCACACTTGGAATGGTGAGCTGACCGATCAGAATACGCCCGCCAATAATGGCGTGTATGAGTTCCAGATCGACTTGTTCGCCAACGGTCAGCCAATCGCCTCGACACAAGCCGACATTGTCAGCAAAGTCACGGCGCTAGCCAATGAAGATGGGCAGCTGAAACTCGGAACCAATAATTATCTGACAACTGACTTGAACGGCGTGCGCAAGCTCAGCTCAGATGAATAAGGCTCATTAGGCGACCCTAAAGATCCTGTTTGGCGACATCGACGATCAAGACATTCTTGATGCCTTCGGAAATCGCTTCATTCAAATTCATCAGGATCATGGCCCGTATGGTCTCGTAATTGTTGACATTGGTCAGCTCTTCCAAAGTTCGCCCATCATTGCTGAGTTCGATCAGCGTGGTCATGATATTGTCGCGCAGCTTTGGCTCTTCCCTGAACAGATCGTCTGCGGTGCTTGTATCCGTTTCCAAGCTGATATGCAGAATGACCAAACTTTTGACCTGGCCGCCGCGCATAATCGGAACGACGAATTCGCGGCTAAACTTATAATAAGCGCTGGCGCTCGAACTGCCCTCTTTGTCGTACTTGTCACCCTTCTTAGAGGCCTTTTTGTCGGCGCCGTCCTTTTTGTCGCCGGCATAATCGCCCTCACCAGCAGCATCCGTCGCGACCGCAGCTGCCGCTGGCGCGGCCGGTTTCAAAATGACGCCAGCTAAGCTGCCCAAGGCAACAAAGATGACGGCGACAACGCTGGTGATGACGAGTTTCATAATAGGATCCTTAGAAAGGCAGAACGTGTTCTAGAACTTTTGGAACCAGTCCGCGCTTGATCCCGGCCTGGGTTTCCCCGCGGCTGAGATAAGACAGGCTGGCATCCGCGATTTTCTCGTACGATACGGTATTGGTCCGGGTGATGTCCTGAGCCCGGATGACACCGGTCACGGTGAGGTAGCGGATTTCATCGCTGACTTGAGTCTGCTGATATCCGGCAATGACCAGATTGCCGTTCGGCTCCACCCCAACCACGCGGGCCGACAATTGGAACGTAACTTGTTCAGCTCGACTGACCGCGCCATCGCCCGAAAGCGCAGATGATCGATCATAGTCGACAGCCGGCGACAGCGTCGCCCCGCCTGGCAGGACCCCATTGGCCCATTGCGGTAATCCTAAAAGCGACCCAAGCGTGAAATTCTCATTCGTCGAGCGGTTGCGCGAAAGCGAGGTTTGCAAGCTCGCTTGGTCATTCATATTCACAACCACGGTCAGTAAATCGCCGACATCCTTGGCCCGGCGCATGCCGAGCAGCGCATTTGGCGCCGTCGTCCAGATCGAAGCAGAAGCTTCCGTCTTTGGCGGACCATAGGCGGCCTCAGTTTGCCCCCAATACGGGGATTGCTGGACTTCAATGACCGCGGGTTCGCGTTCGGCACCACTTGAGGCGCACGCGGTTAGCCCAATTGCGACCAAACCCGTCGCAAGCGCATTTTCTATTGTACCCATATCCAGCCTCCTGCCTGAACGATTCCTTCGACAACTTGGCGAGACTCCAAGTTGAGTACGGTCACAGCTTCATTCTCACCCGCCTCGCCGAGGGCGCGCCCGGTGAGTGAGATTTCGAGCGGACCTTTCAAATATTTGAGCGTCACCAATTGATTGCGCTTCACCAGACGTGGGGCGCGCGTATCCTTGGGCTGGATCGGCTGGCCAGCATAGACCGTTCGGCTGACCTCCCGGCCAAGCAATTGATTGTGCTCTTGCTGCCAGACATCATCTGCGGGCGAGGTATTATCGACCGTGATGATCTCACCGCGGCGCATCACATCATTCGCCGTTAGCGAGACCGGTGATGACACGCTCAAGCCAAGACTGAGACAAATAATATCAATCATGATCTTATCTCAGCCGGGTGGTCGCGGCCAACATCTCGTCGGAGGCCGTGATGACTTTAGAGTTCAACTCATAGCCGCGCTGAGCTTCGATCAAATCCGAAATCTCTTTGACCACGTCAACGCTGGAATCTTCCAAGAATCCTTGTCGAACGGTGCCATAGCCCTGACTGCCCGGCACGCCGCGATTGGCTTGCCCTGACGCTTGGGTCTCGCGGAACAGATTATCGCCGACCGCTTCTAACCCCTTCTCATTGATGAAGGTCGCCAAAGAGATCACGCCGAGCGACTGACCTTCAACTTGATTGTCAAAATAGGCCGTAACTTCACCGTCACGGCTAATCGTGATCTGGCGGGCATCAGATGGCAGGGTGATGCCATCTGCCAGCGGATAGCCTTCCATAGTCACGACTTCGCCGTCTGGGCTGCGATTGAGCTTACCGTCGCGCGTAAAGGCGGTCTCACCATCGGGGAGCGTGATTTCAAGAAAACCAGGACCGTCGATACCAATGTCCAACTCGGCTCCGGTCTGACGCATAGAGCCTTGCGTGATCTGCATCGATACAGTCGACGCCTTCACACCCGTGCCGAGCTGAATGCCAGCAGGCACAGTGGTTCCGAGCTGCGAGGTGAGAGTCCCTGGCGTCAGGTATTGTTGATAGACAAGATCGGAGAATTCCGCGACGCGCGGCCGGTAGGCCGACGTGCTCATATTCGCGATATTGTTCGAGATGACATCGACGCGCATTTGCTGCGCGGCCATGCCGGTCGCTGCGATCTGGAGAGATTTCATGGCTTACCTCCTGTGCCTATCGGTTCCTAACCGTTGAAATCGTTTGAGTGATGCGCTGGTCTTCCCGCTCCAACGCAGTTTGTCCGGCCTCATAGGCGCGCTGGACCTCAATCATCCGCGCCATTTCCAATACCGGAGAAACATTTGACGCCTCCACGGCGCCCTGAAGAACTGTGGCGGTCTCAGACGGCGTGATGCCGCCTGCCGCTGTGAAGCGCGTGTCGGTGTCGCGCTGCAATTGTCCGTTTGCGGTGAACACCCCGACTTGGCCTAAGATCTGACCATCGGCGGAGATTGTGCCATCGCCCGCAATCGAAATGCCTTCGGCATCCGGCGGCAGCTGGATCGGCGCACTGCCATTCGACAATACGCGCGCGCCATCTGGCGCAACCAGTTCGCCATCAGAATTGAGCTGAAACGATCCCGCCCGCGTCAACCTGGGTCCGCCTTGCGTTTCAACCGCGAAGAAGCCCTCGCCTTGTACGGCAAGATCAAACTGACCGCCGGTGAATTTCACGGAGCCTTGGGTGAGATCAAAATTATGTCCGGCCAAACCGCCCATCGAAAGCGAGGGCGTGGTCTCTCCGGTCGACATCAGATATTCCGCGAACACTGCGCGATCGGTTTTGTATCCGGTCGTGTTGGTATTGGCGATATTATTGGCGACGACTTGTAGCTCTTTCAACAAGCCATCCTGTCTCGACAATGTGGCGTATATACTATTGCTCATTTGCGGCTCCTGCCTGAGGTTTCGACAAGCTTTGTCGAGTTGAGTTCAATAGGTCTGAGATTTGATAGGGGCGGATTTTGCGGGTGGCCGCATTCCGGTCCGACTGGCTGGCAATCTTGATCGAGCGGACACGGTCCAAGCGAATAACTTCATCATCGGTCAGCCCAGCGACGAGGCCGCTAAGGTCGGATCGCCACAAGGCCCAATTGCTTTCCACGGCGCCTTGTTCAAGCAATTCAAGTTGGATGCTCGGATGCGCCACCAGCGCGTCATAAGCTATGCCTGCGATTTTGGGCAGATTTGCCTGCAAGGCGCGGATGCCTGCCATGCGGTTGATTTCTGGTTCTTTGGGAAACTCATCCCGGACCGCAAACAATTCTTGATTGGCATGGCCCCAGAACGCGGCGGTCGCGAGCAATAGACCCACTTGCGGTTCCCGGTCGACGGGCTCTAGGAAGTGTTTGACCATGCTGAACAGGCCGAGCTCAATAGCGCGTTTGGCGCCTTGTTTGCGCAACTCATTGCCGCGCTCATTGACGGGCAAGTCGGTGTGGAACGTGTTCAGAGTTTCCAGCGCATTTATCGCATTGGCGGGGTCGTCGTCGCTGAGATAATCATCCAGAGCGATCATCGTATAATTGTCGATCGACGCCCGAACATCTTGGCGATCCGCCACGGGCAAAGCTCGGACGCGATCGAGGCCAGCGTAGAGATCTTCGCTGGCCAAATGCTTGATGACAAACTCTAGGATCGGGTCGAGATCGTGCTGCGTGTCGGTATTCTCTAGTACGTCCCAGGCTTCTTCCAGCGCGAAAGATCGAATGGTGGGACGCAGATAGTCGTCCCGTTCAACCAGGATCAGCAATGCGGCCAGTTTGAGCTTTGGACGGCTCATCAGCATGACCAACCGATCATCCGACTCCGTGCCTGTCGGCATGTCGAGTATCGCCGTTTTTAAGGCGCTCAATCGGGTGGAGTTTTCGATTTCCACCGGTGTGAACGTGGCGAGAATCTGCTGCGCCAAATCCCCTCGACGCTCAATCAACAGGGTCGGCGTCACCAACGTGGCGACATCTTCGCGCATGTTAAACGGCAAAGTCCGGATCGCACCGATTTGCACCGCAATGCCGTCGACGCCTTGTGGGTCGAAGACGATCAGCTGGGCCACAGCGTGCCACAGGGCGGCTTCAGGATAGCAATCGGTCAGCGTCTTGAAATAGTCGACATCTGGGCGCTGACGGTTTTCCATCAGCGCGATCAGTTTGCGAAATGCAACATGGTCTGTTTCCGGCGCGCGGGCGATCAGGGCGCCCGCCTCTGTATAGAGCCCCAGCGCCAGTTTGGACTTCAAGTCTTTGATCAGTTTGGCTTCTGGGTCGCCCTCATCCGTTTCAGACCCGGCAGGTAGTTCGGTAAAGCGGCGCAGGGATCGGACGACAGAAAGGTTGAGCGGATATTCGCTGCCGCACACACGTGCCATGCGCGCCAAGGTTTCAGGGGGCACATCGACTTCACCTTGTTCGTTCGGCACCAGCAGTCCACTGCGAATGGCGGCATCCACAAATGCGTCGAGCCCTGCAGCGCTTTCTTCCGCGGCTGTCGCCGCAGGCTCAGAAACGTCGTTCGCTCCGGTTTGCGCGTGGGCAGCGGAAACCAGAGCGAGCAAGAGGCTTGCAGATGTGAACCGTTTGATCATGCGGCTTGGCGTAATCCCTTCACAGCTTCTTCGACTTCATCAAAACTCGGCCTGACCCTGGCGGGGGCATGACGGCGCGCCACTTCGAGACAAATATTGATTGGGTTTTTGTGCAGACTGGAGACCAAAACTTCGCCGATCATCGAATAGAAGAAATGTTCCTCTTTACGCGTATGGCTGACTTTGGCTGCGAATGGACCGACGACCCCGTAAGCCAAGAACACCCCGAGAAAGGTTCCGACCAGGGCGCCACCAATCATCCCGCCGAGCACTTCAGGTGGCTTATCGATTGAGGCCATGGTTTTGATAACGCCGAGCACCGCTGCAACAATGCCGAGCGCCGGAAGGGCGTCCGCCATGCTTTGCAGAGCGTGCGAGCCATGCAGGCGCTCTTCAAGCAGCGACTCTAAATGTTTCTCGAGCAATTCTTCGACCTGATGGACATTGTCGAAATTCATGATCATTGAGCGGACGGTGTCGCAGATCATTTCGATGGCTTCGTGATCTTTCAGGATCTTTGGGTATTTTTGGAAGATGGACGACTCGTTTGGCGCTTCGATATGCGCTTCGATGTCGACCGGGTTTTCCTTCAACACGCTCAGCAGCTCATGCATCATGCAGAGCAGGTCCGAATAGTCTTGCTTCTTCCACTTTGGGCCGCCAACCGCGGCGCCGAGGTCGCCCGCTGTGTGTTTAATCGTGGCCATATCATTGGCCGCGAGGAAGGCGCCGGTGGCGGCGCCGCCAATCATCATCATCTCGAACGGCAGTGACTTCAAGATGATGCTCATCTTGCCGCCAGCGAGAATGTACCCGCCAAAGACCATACACATGGTCACGACCAAACCTAGAATTGCGTTCACCGCATCACTCCTTCTAACCCGTACTCACCCTGCCCGATCATGACGCCGTCACTTCCTGCAAGAAGGCTGGATCAAGGTCTGTTTTTAGCCGCACCGCGCGTTGATGTTTCCACACGCCAAGCTCGCCCACCGCGATGTCGACAGGGCCGTCGACGGTCTTGGCCGAAATGGTCAGCTTCGAGCGATGGGTGCCAGGTAGTGTGATCACCGAGCCCGGCTCTAAGCGCACGCAATCGGCGATGCTCATCGGCACGCGATCGAGGATGACGTCGAGTTGAACGCTCGAATTTTGGACGCGTGGCTGCGCAAGATTGGCTGCGGTTGGCACACTGGCGGCATCGGCGGTGGCCACGCCATCTCCAGCGGCTGTGCAATGGGCGATGACTTTGTCGAGCTTCAGCGCGATACCAATTCGGATCGCTTGGCCGTCAATGTCGCAAAGATAATAGATCAGCAGACAACTGCCATCGACTTCGAGATTTTCGAATGCGACGCCTTCTGGTCCGCGCTCATCTTCGTCGACCATGCCAAAGGCTAATGCGACACTGGTTCCGAGGTCAGCTGCGGGCGCTTCCAGCAAGAGTTGCAAAAACAATTGCGGCGCCTCTGCCAAGGCCGCGGGGTCTTGATCGAGTTTGGCGCCAGCGACCCGCGCTGCGATCAAATTGTCGATCGACGCGGCAACGATGAAGTCACTGGAGTCGCTTTCAAAGCCATACAGATAGGCCCCGAACAAGTCGTCAGATAAGGCGGCGCCACGGCACACTTCGCGCGATTGTAAGCGCAGTTGATTCTCGCCACCGATAATCTCATTTAACCAATTGGCGATAACCGTTTCTAACGACATCCAGAACGCCTGATTCTGCAGGACGCTCGGGGGTAAACCCCCGCTCGATTCGAGTTTCTTTTGCAGAACGGCGCTCACGCTTGACCCCTAGACGAGTGTACAATCTCTCCACCTAGGGTAGAATTTTTTAAGTTGATAAAACGTTATCGGCTTTGAAAAAATCGACCGTGAGTTGTATTTCTGAAATTTACCTTACTTTGCTACCTCAATCCCACCAAATAATGTGGGAATAAAACATGTCTGCGGATAGCGCCCAGGGCCTTGCGCCAATCATCATCAAGAAGAAGAAAAAGAGTGGCGGCGACGGGCACCATGGCGGCGCTTGGAAAGTTGCTTATGCTGATTTTGTGACCGCGATGATGGCCTTCTTTCTTCTGATGTGGCTGCTCAATGCGACCACCGAAGAACAGCGCAAAGGCATCGCGGACTATTTTAACCCGACCATTCCGATCAGCCGGATTTCAGGCGGTGGATCGGATGGCCTCAACGGGTCGTCCATCTTCACCGAAAGCACCTACGCCAAAATGGGCACCGGTGCGACGCGTGACGCTTCGGCGGGTCGCCCCTCGACGTCGAAGAGCACCGATAATGAAGTTGGTGACGTGGGCGAAGGCCTCGGCCCAGACGAAGCACAAGGTGCTGAAATAGTTGAGCAATTGCAACTCGCACTGAAAGATGAAGCGTCCGCGATCAATGAACATATCCAAGTCAAAATGTCGCCTGAGGGCATTGTCATGGAGTTGGTTGATTCCGAAGAAGTTCCGCTGTTCCAGCTCGGTCAAAGTGAACCGACTGATTTGCTGGTGACGCTGGTCGCCACGGTGTCAGAGTCGTTCGGCGCCTTCGGCAACTCGATCAAAATTGTCGGACACACAGACGCGCTTGCCTATAGCGAAGCGTCAAGCTTCGACAATTGGGACCTCTCGGTCGATCGTGCCAACATGGCCCGCCGCCTTCTGGTCGAAAGCGGCTTCCCGGCGCCGCGCATTCAAGAAGTATCTGGTCGCGCCGCCACCGACTTGCTGGTTCTAGATGATCCGTATGCGGCACAAAACCGCCGCATCTCCATCACGCTGCTCAAGCAAGACTAAGCGCGTCATCACGGATTATTCGTCTATTAACCTATGATTTCTACTTTCGGTTGCATCGACTGCAGGAGCGACCGACATGAGTATAACATCATCTTTGAACGCGGCCGTTATGGGCCTAAACGCCAACTCAGCCCGCCTTTCTACAATTTCAGACAATATCGCAAACTCAGAAACCAACGGCTATAAGCGCGTTGATGTCGAGTTCTCGAACATGGTTGTTGAGCAACGCAACTCCGCCTACTCAGCTGGCGGCGTGAGCGTTGATACGTTTAAAGATGTGAGTGCGGTCGGATCGCTCATCTCAACCGGTAATGCGACGGACATCGCCGTCGCGGGTCGCGGCTTGGTGCCTGTGACGACATTGCAAGGCGTCAATCAAGCCGCCGCGGATCGTCCTCTACAGCTCTTGCCCACTGGCTCCTTCACGGCCGACCAGAATGGCAACCTGCGAACGCAAAGTGGCCTGTTCCTGCTCGGTTGGCCGGCTGACGCAAATGGCGATATCGGCAATGTCAGCCGCAATAGTGGCGCCAACCTGGAGCCGGTCAATATTGCGACCTCGCAATTCACGGCGTCCCCGACAACAAACATCGATATCGGTATCAACCTCCCAGCAGGCGCGACCGAAGCGGGCTCTTCGACAGGCGCTTACGCCATGTCGGTCGAGTATTTCGACAATCTTGGCCGCCCACAGACGATGCGCCTAGAATTCACGCCGCAAGTGCCCGCGACGGGCGCCAGCAATACGTGGCAAGTTCAGATGTATGACGATGCCGGCGATCCAGCCGTCTCGATTGGTCAGCTCGATATTGTGTTCGACGATAGCACCGCGACGGGCGGTCGGATTTCGTCCGTGGTAGCGTCGAATGGCGCAACCTACGATGCGACGACTGGTCGATTTAACATTGCGCTCGCACATTCGCCGGTGAACATTTTTATCGGACGCCCGGGTCAGCTTGAAGGTATGACCCAGCTCGCCGCTCCGTTCTCGCCAACCTCGGTGACCAAAGACGGGGCGCCGATTGGCGACCTGCAATCGGTCGAGATTGATGAAAACGGCAATCTGCAAGCGATTTACAATACTGGGTTCCGACGGACATTGTTCCAAATCCCGGTTGGCGATGTGCCGAATCTTGACGGTCTCAACGCACTTGATGCGCAAGCCTATAGCGTCTCTGGCGAAAGTGGCAGTCTGTATCTTTGGGATGCGGGCACCGGCCCAGTTGGCGCCGTATCTGGTTTCGCATTGATGGAATCGACCACGGACATCGCCGCGGAACTTGTCGACTTGATCGAGACGCAGCGCGCTTATTCTTCTAGCGCCAAGATCGTTCAGACCGTCGATGAGATGCTGCAAGAAACAACCAATCTGAAGCGCTAAGGCCGGTCGGCCTAAGGGGCTTTTGACGTGAGCATCACAGCCGCTCTTCTCTCTGCCAGGTCCGGCTTAACCGCAGTCGGCGCCCGAGCTGATATTGTCGCCACGAACGTCGCGAACGCGTCCACGCCGGGCTATGTGCGACGTTCGATCACCCTCAATGAAATCATTCTCGGGGGCGAGACAGCCGGTGTTCAAATCGGCGGTGTTGAACGCTCCACGAATGAGCGATTGACGGTCGAGCGACAACGCCTCGGCAGTGACCTCTCACAGGCAGAAGTGCTCAGTTCAACCTGGGCCGCTTTATCACAACGCGTCGGCGACGACGTCGATAATTCGATGCTGTTCCAGCATCTCACAGGGTTAGAAGAAGCTTTCCGAAACGCTGTTCAGAGTCCGGAATCAACCACGCTCGCCAATGAAGTTGTGCTCCAGGCCAATAATTTGGCGAATGAGTTTAACAGCCTCTCCGCCCTGATCACTCAAGAACGCCAACGCGCCGATCAGGACATCAAAGAAACGGTCGACCGGTTGAACGCCGCGCTCCAAAAAGTGCAGCAGCTAAATACATCTATTTCAGGCGTCGACCGAACCACGTCTCAGGCCGCAGCTCTGTTCGATGAACGCGGACGTGTGCTGGACGAGATATCCGAATATCTCCCGATACAGACGTTTCCGCGCGATAGTGGCACCATTGATGTACTAACCGCAGAAGGCGTTTATTTGCTTGGCGGCACCGCTCAAACTGTGGAGTTTACGCCGACTGCCACCGTCGCGCCGGGCATCACCCTCGCCAATGGCAATCTGTCTGGCCTCACCGTCGATGGTCTCGACATCACGCCGGGCGCCGTCACCTTTGGCGCTGTGTCGAGCGGAACGCTCGCGGGTTTGTTCACACTGCGCGATACCGATTTGCCAGAATTGGAGCTGCAGCTCGACACAATGGCGCAAGATCTGATCGACCGGTTTTCCGATCCAACGCTTGATCCGACCAATCCTGTCGGATCGCCCGGTCTGTTCTTGGATACAAATGCCACCGCGGGTGAAGGCGTTGCCGGACGATTTCAGCTGAACGCCCTCGTTGATCCTGATCGCGGCGGCGCGGTATGGCGCTTGCGCGACGGACTCGGCGCTGCTGTCCAAGGTCCGCCAGGCGACAACACGATCCTAACCAATCTCACCGACGCGTTTTCTGAGGTTCGGTCCATCGGGGTGCCCGGTCTACAAGGCGGGTACACCGCGCGGGACTTGATCGCACAACTTGGTACACTTGCCGGCCAAAAACGCATCCAAAACGAGTCTGTTTTGACCTCCGTTTCGGTTCAGTTTGAAGCGGCTCAAAAAGTAGAGGCGCAGAAAACAGGCGTCGACATAGAAACAGAGATGCAAGACCTGATCATCATCGAACAGGCCTATGCCGCCAATGCGCGGGTGATTGAAGTCGTCAACCAACTAATCCGAGAATTGATAGAGCTCTAGTCCGATGCCAATTAGTGTGAATGGAATGCTCAATACCGCCATCGTCAACAATATCGGTGGCTTGCGAGAACAGATAGAGGCCCGGGGTGAGGAAGCCACGACGGGGTTTCAGTCGGATTTGGTGAAACACCTGAATGGCCGGATCGATCAAGCCCTGCTGGGAGAGCGCGCCATTCAAGACAATGAGGATGAGCAATCGCGCCTCGGCTTACGCAGCATTCGCTTATCACTCACCGATAGCACCTTAACCTCCGTCAGGGAGCTGACCTCCGGTTTGCAAATTGGCATGCTCGGGGCCATCGGAACCGGCGAAATCGAATCGCAAGACCTGTTTGCAACACAAGCCAGAGCGGCGCTGGACGATGCCCTTTCCCGAATGAATGCGAGAAACGGGGAACGGTTTCTGTTCTCTGGCGACGCGACCGCGACCAGTCCATTCGGCCCCGCCGATGATTTGCTGAGTGACATTACTGCGCTGGCAACAGCCGCCACTGACGAGGCCGACTTCGCCGCACAGCTCGACACCTATTTTGACGATCCGGCCGGCGGCTTTCAGACCAGTTTTTATCGCGGCGCCCAATCTGCGAGCGATGCTGACAGTGTGGTCGGCAATCATTCTGCCTTCGCCGATATGTTTCGTGGTCTCGCCGTCATGGCCTTGTCGCATACGTCCATCGCTGTCCCATTTGTCCGTTCCGACTCCCCTGCCATGACCACAGCATTAGAGCGGTTGGAACGCGGCCGCACCGAATTGGTCAATATCCAAGCGAGCGTTGGCATGCGCCAGGCGAATATTGCGAACGAACAAGAACTACTGTCGCGTGAGCGAACCTTGCTCAACCAGGCGTTCACCGACTTAGCAGGTAAAGATCAATATGAAGCCGCAACGCAATTGCGTGAGTTGGAAGCCAATCTCGAAGCGTCATATCTGCTCACCACCCGCCTCTCCAACCTCTCCATTACGAATTATCTGAGATAGATGAATGCGAATTCTGACCGCCCTTCTTTGCCTCGGCATGCTCGCTACTCCGGTGACGCCGCTTGCAGCTGATGCGCAAACCAAACTCCGCGACGTACTCGATATTGAGGGCGTTCGAACCAATGACTTGGTCGGGTTTGGTATTGTGGTCGGATTGAACGGAACCGGCGATTCCGTTCGCAACGCGCCGTTCACGGAAGACTCTGTGAAAAACATGCTCGAGCGCCTCGGCATGAATGTCCAAGGTGAGCAAATTCGCCCGAATAATGTGGCGGCTGTATTGGTCACCTCGACCCTGCCGGCATTTGCGCGAAACGGATCGAATATAGATATCTCTGTCGCCTCGATCGGCGATGCCAGCAGCCTCGAAGGCGGCACACTGATCCTCACCCCGTTGCGCGGTGCTGATAATGAAGTCTATGCGGTGGCGCAGGGCAGCGTCATGGTCAGCGGCCTGAATGTCGAAGCGGACGGCGCCCGCGATACGGTTGGCACGCCAACAACCGGCGCGATCCCTGGCGGTGCGATCGTGGAAAAAGAAATCCCGTTCGACTTCAATGCCCAAGATACAATCACGTTGGCTTTGCACACGCCCGATTTCACCACCGCGGCACGCGTGGAGGACACGATCAACTCGGCACTGGGCCAGCCGGTCGCTTAAATGCGTGACCCCGGCTCGATCGAGCTCAGTATCACCGGCAATATGGGCTCTCCGGCGCGGATCTTGGCCGCGATTGAGAACCTTCCGGTGAAAGTCGAAACGCCGGCTCGGATCGTCATCGACGAAAAGTCCGGAACGATTGTGCTTGGCCAAGATGTCACCATCTCGCAAGTTGCCATCGCACAAGGCAATATTTCGATCAAAGTGCGTGAGAACCCAGTGGTCGTTCAGCCAAACCCCTTCTCAGACGGTGAAACGATCGTGCTGCCGCGCACGGACATTGCTGTCGGTCAAACAGGCAACGAGAATATCGCCTTGCTGGACCAGAACACGACTCTGTCTGAACTGATTGCGGGTTTGAATGCGCTTGGTGTGCGCCCGCAAGAAATGGCTGACATTATTCGCGCGATGCGAACAGCCGGTGCGATCCATGCCGAATTGGTCGTGCGCTAACGGTCCGGAGAAATCCGACGTCTATTCGTCTTCTTCAGGCTCTGGGCGCTCCAGTGTGATAAGGCCATCGCGTTTGAATGCCATCATTTGCATGAGGAATTCTTTTTGAATCTCTTCAGAAACTTGCGGGGCCGGCGCCTTCATCCGCTCCAACTCGCCTTTCAGCTGGTCGGCCATACGGTTGGAGATATTGGATAAGAAATACTTGGCGACATCCGGATATTCATTCTGCAGACAATTCAACACATCGAGCATCACCGCCTGATCGATTTCTTTAAACAGGACGGGAACGTTATTGCGGTTGAGCATGACCGGGATGTCGCTGATTTCGAACATGCCTTTTTGGATCGGTTCAGCTTTGCCCGCATGCGATTGCTCGACATAGGTCATGAGCGAACTGCGTCGCTCATTCGGCATCAGACTGAGCATCTCGCCGAGCGATGCCAAATGGGCATCGCCATCATCGTCATCTTCTTCTGGCACAAGCAAGAACTCCATCCGCACCATGCGTGCGATGACCGAGTCGATTTCGTAAGATGGTGGTGGCGGGTCGACCATTTCGCCGAGCACTTGGGTTTGCAAGTCTTCGCTCAGCAAGCAGATCAGCTCGGCGCACAAAGTCGCGTCCACATTGCGCAAGATCAGCGCGATAATATTGGGCGTTAGGCCGGAGAGGTATTTTACAATGTGTGCCGGTTCGCGCGCCGCAAACTTTTGCCAGAGGCGACTATAATCTTCTTTGTTCTCAGGTTCCGGCACTTGTTCTTCGAGTGTCACCTCGCCACCGCCATAGATGACCTGTAAGCGCGGTTCATCCAAAACGCTGGTCATAAACTCTTTAGCTGATTCCTCGCCGCCCCGCATTGCACCTTTGTGCTTTCGCAAATGCTGAAGGAAGTCCAAGACGATTTCTATCAACTGCTCACGGGCGAGAAAATTGATCGATTCCAGTGATTCCGCGATATTGATCACGGCCTGGTCATCAAGGCGCTCTATGATCGGTCTCGCGGCCTCCTCGCCCAGCATCGCGACGACGACAGCCGCGCGCTGCGATGGCGATACGTTAAGCGGGGGTCTTTCTGGTGCGTCTGTTTGCGATTGCGCGGTACTCACTAGGCATATCCTCTTAACAACGCTTCGGTGATCTTCAGCCAGCCATCCGCCAGCACGAAGAATCCGAGTTTAAATGGAAGTGAAACAACAGTCGGTGGCACCATCATCATACCAACCGCCATCAGGATCGAGGCGACGACCAGGTCGATGACCATAAATGGCATGAAGATGACAAAGCCAATTTGGAAGGCGTGCTTGATCTCCGACAGCATAAAAGCGGTGGCGAGCAGCGAGAAAGAAGGCTCTGTATCGGGTCCAACCGGGCGGTTCAATGCGTCTGAGAGCACCAGCAGGGCTTCCGGATCGGTACGACGTGTCATGAACTCCCGAAACGGCTCCGTCGTCAGACGCCAGGCCTCCTGCTCGCTCAGCGCTCCGTTAATGTAAGGCGACAGACCATTCGTCCACGCCTCCATGAATACGGGCTCCATGATAAAAAAGGTCAGGAACATCGCCAACGCCATGATCATCATGTTTGGCGGTGCCTGCTGCACTCCCAGCGCCTGGCGCAGGATAGAGAACACGATGACCATGAAGGGTAGACAGGTCACCATCATAGCGATGCCTGGCACCAAGCTCAGCACCGTGACAAACAAGAAGAGCTGGATCACAGTCCCACTCAGACCTTCGCCTTCGCCAAGCAGCCCTTGTAGGACCTCAGTGGCTGGATCCGGCACAGCTTGGGCGTACACCACACCCGAACCGATCAGGGCAGCGCCTGCAATCAGCAAAAACCATCGAACCGCGTTTTGCGGTTGGATCGCTTGCGCGAGCCTAGCCATCGTCGCCTTCCTCAATCTGGGTCAGACGAACGCCAATGGCGCCATCTTCCATTTCGATCAGCTCGCCATGAGCGATCAAGCGATCCTCGACCAACAATTCTATTGGGTCATCAATCTTCGCTGTTAGGGGAATAATCGTATCCGGCTTCAGCTTGAGAAGCTCAGCGACGCTGAGTTTCTTCTGGCCGATCGAAACGACGACATTGACCGGCAGCCCGAAAATAGATCGGTTGAATTGATTTGCCGGTGAATTGCTTCGCCGTTCAGATTCGCCGACCACGGTTTCGACTTGTTCTGGCTCAGACATCCTGTCCCTCTTGCATATGCGTTGGCCCGCTCAGGCGGCCCAGACTCGATTCCAAAAATTGATCCATGTTGAAGTTCAAACCGCCTGTGCGCCAGCTGACATCAATGACGATTTGCTCATCACCGCCGAATGTTTCGAGCTCACAAATCTCGGCCATTTTCGGTGATGCTTGGACAGCGCGCTGGAAAGATTGTTCGAAGGCAGGCGGGACTTTGACCACCAGCCGCTCGATCTCATTCGGCGCCATCTCGCGCGCAGCTTGAACCACTTCGTCAGCCAAGAACGACGCGCACAGGGT
Organism: Pseudomonadota bacterium; assembly: GCA_039194965.1. Taxonomy (GTDB): domain Bacteria; phylum Pseudomonadota; class Alphaproteobacteria; order Caulobacterales; family Hyphomonadaceae; genus Henriciella. The sequence continues at coordinate 19,830 of JBCCVQ010000023.1, forward strand.
GGGGAACGCCGCTTGCAGAAACTCCGCGACCAATTTCTGGGAATGCGCCAGGGCGGACCGCTCCAGATCCGTCACCGCGGTCTCTAAGCTATTCAAGATCATCCCGGTATCGATTTCAGGCAACAGCGATGCGGTTGGCACCTCCAACGCGGCAGGCGCCTCGGCCTCCGCAGCTTGGTCTTGCTCCGGTTCTTGATCCGGTACGTCAAAACTCTGCTCCGCCAGCGGCGTGTGCGCGGCGGTGGTCTTGTCCTTCTTGGCTGGCGTCAGTGCGTTGACGTGAAACCTCGGCAGAGAAAGGGGCGGCAAGCTATTCATTGGCCGCTATCTTTCGATCTTCCTTCAACCACTCTTGAAGGAGCGCCGCCGTCTGTTCTTCATTCTCACGCGTATAGTCTTTCAGATAGTCGATGGGGTCGCTGGCAGCACCAAACAGTTCAGCTTCGACATCGCCATCCGCGCCGGGGGCAGCAGCGCCGTCCGCGGTGTCGCCATCTTGGTCAGCGGCACCGGTCGCACCGCCGCCGGCAAAGACCGGCCGCATCACGCCAAAGCCGAGCGCCAAGACAATCATGCCTAAGAAGGCGGCTTGAATGGCTGACCAGAGGTGTTGCTCAATCAACCGGCTGATCATGCTCGGCGCTGGCGTCAATTCAACTTCCGGAAGGGCTTGGAACGGCATTAGCTCAACCGTCAGCGTATCGCCGCGTTCGTTTTCCAGACCCGCGGCGTTGCGCACCAGGGCTTCGAAATTCTGCCGAACCTCTTCGATTTGTGTCGCCGCATCCGCCGCCGTGAGATCAATGCCGAGCGCTTCCTGATTGAGCAGCACCGCGATAGAGACCCGTTCGATCTGTCCCGGCATTCGCTCCGTCTGGGTGCGCACTTCGTTCAGCTCATAATTGACGGTTTCCGTCGAGTTCTTGCTTGAGCTCTCACCGCCACCACCGGCGCCCGCCCCTTGCGGGAGATTGCTGGCAACCGTCAGATTGCCGCCATTGGACTGATTGGTCTGATTTGAATCGCTGGTGGTTCGCGACCGCATGACACGAGATTCCGGATCGAAGCGGACATCGGAAACAACCGACCGCTCGCGACTAACATCGACGCTGACGGAGACTTCGGCATTGCCATCCCCTAACCGCGCAAAGAGCAGGCGCTTGATTTTTTGTTCGAGCGCCGAAGCTTGATCTTCCGCCATGACGCCTGGCGGTTCCGCAGATTCGGTGTTCGGTCCGGCCAAGATGCCGTGCCGCGGATCGATGACGACGACGTCTTCAGGATTAAGGCCAGACACAGCCAGCGCGACCAAATACTGAATGGCTTCAGCTTGCCCGACGCTCAGGCGGCGCGTTGAGGATAATGTGACGGAGGCCGTTGGTGTCGGTTGCGACCGGGAAAAGCCGGAGCGAAGATTGGCGCCAATATGCACACGCGCCGAGTCGACGCCCGGCGTGGTTAGGATCGTCCGCGTCAGCTCACCTTCTTTGGCACGCCAATAGGCCGCGTTGTACATTTCCGACGTGACCGAGAAGCCGTTCACATCGTCCAACAGCTCGTAGCCCTGAATGGACTGACGCGGCAGCCCATCGCGCGCCAGCGCAAAGCGCGTTTTGTCACGCGCATTGGCCGCAATGAAAATCGCCTCGCCGCGGATCTCATAAGCCACACCAAGTTGATCGAGTTCACTAATCACCTCGCCAGCGCGCGAAGGATCCAAGCCTGCATAGAGCAAAGACATAGACGGCTTCATCGTTCCTCGCACCAGGAACGTCATTGCCGCTAAAACGCCCAGAACAGCCACCCCGAGCATAATCTGGCGCTGCAAACTGAGTGCACGCAGATTGTCGATAAACCCCATACGCAGTAATTCCGTTTTCTCGCTACGGTTGAACTAGGTTAATTTCTCGGCTGAAAGCGTTAAGGCTTCCTTTACTAGGAATTGATTTAACGAGGAAAACCACTTCTGGTTTAATCTGGTTGGCGAGGCCTATATGAGTGAGAAGGCGGATGCAGCGCAGGCGGAGGAAACCCCTGCCAAAGGCGGCCTGAACATGATGGGCTTGCTGGTCTTAGGACTGGCCTGCGCAGCCACCTCTTTCGCGAGCGTCTACTTCCTTGCCCCCGCGCCGGTCGCGGAGGCCACAACCGTGGCCAGTGACGCCGATGCGGACTATGAAACGGTCGAAAAAGAGCCTGAAGACAAGAAGCCTTACACCTACACTGAGGTGCAAGAAATCTTGATCACGATCGGCAGTGCGCCCGCGACCCGATACTTAAAAATGAATCTCTCTCTGGCGACTGAAAAGAGCGACGCCAAACTGGTTAAGTCGAACGAGACAGCGTTGATCGATGCCTTCCTGCTCTATTTGCGGTCGGTCAGTGTCGAAGATTTTGAAGATCCCGCTTTTTACAAACACATGCGCGAACAGCTTGGGCGTCGCGCGGATTTAGTGCTCGGCGACGGTGTCGCCAAAGGCGTTCTCATTACTGAATTTTTGTTGAGGTAGCTGCGTGCCAATTTCTCCGTTTGATATTGCCATCATATTGATTTCTTCGGTCGCGTGCTTGTATTGCATTGTGCTGAGCCGTCGCCTGAAAGCGCTGCAGAATACGCGGAACGGCCTTGGCGCGACGATTAAGGCCCTATCAGATTCGATTTCTGCTGTGTCGACAACGACAGATGAAGCGCGGTTCCATGCTGGCGAACTTGCAGCCCGGCTGGCGCGTCTGATTGAGGAAGCGAAACTGTCCTGTGCGCGCATCGAAGACACGACGATCCGATTAAAAGAAGCGCACGCTGCGGCGGAACGTCAGCTCAGCCAGACGCCGCCACCAATGCCAATGCCCGCACATGCGCCCCAACCGCACGCAGCTGCCCCTCCAACAGTGCGCGAGGAAGAACCCTCACAACAAAAACTGCAAGAAATCTCCGACCTTATGGACCGATTGAAGGATCTGACAGAAGCCTCCGTCACCGCGGCAGAACAGAGCCCCTCACCGCTCCGGCCGCTGCCGACGCAGTTACGATCCAGAATGAAGGTAGTCTGACGCCATGCCGATCAAGTCCACCAATCGATCGAATGTGCTTCTGACGCTGGGCATTTTGTTTACGCTGGGCGCTGCAACACGGCTGGTGCCCGCCAATCTATCGCAAGCCACCGCCGCTGAAACCGAGGAGCCCGCGATCAAAACCCCGGCTGCCGTTTCCTTGGCTGATGCGACCGCGAAGTCGCTACCGATTGAAGGACAAATCTGTTTCAGCGAAGATCTTTCGGCGCAATTAGCAGCCGATCAGACGAGACTGGAGGATGAATCCCAAAAGCTCGTTGCACGGGAGCTCGAATTGCAAGCCTGGTCAGCCGAGCTGGAGCAAACGCGCGCTGATTTGACCGCCCTACAAGCCACGCTCGAAACTCGCTGGGAAGACATGCAAGCCTTTGCCAGCGACGATCTCAACCATTTGGCGCAAATGTACGGCGCGATGAAGCCCGACCAGGCGGCGACAATTTTCAATCAAATGGACCCAGGATTTGCCGCAGGTTTCCTACGCTTGCTGAGCAGCGAACAAGCCGGTCTGATCATGGCCAATATGGAGTCGCAGCAGGCTTACATTGTCAGCGTACGGCTTGCGAGCCTTAACGAAGATCTGCGCCGCGAAGAGTCCTAATCGCGCGTCTGCTATCGCCGATTCCCCCAAAAAAAGACGATGTGATGGATCTCTTTCACTACTTTAAGTAGTTATTGGCGTGATCCTTGCTTTAACGTTGGATTAACCAATCAACGTGGCCGGGACCCTATGGCGAGTACGAGTGCAACATTCCCTTTTCGGGTGATCAAACAAGCGTGGATCGTACGCGAAGATCTGCGCGCCAATCCTGATGTCGTCTATGTGTATGGCGACAATGTTGCTCGGGAAGGACAACGTGGTTTGGCACGGCAAATGCGCCATGAGCCGAATGCGCATGCTGTATCAGTTTGTTGGGCCCCTTTCGAACCGTTCTCGCTGGCCACTTCGGAAGCTGCAATCGTGCGAATGGAAGAGGATTTAGCCGCTCTGATTGAGCGCCAACCGTCGCTGATTATATGGCCCTTGGAAGGTGTGATTCCCGAATTTCAGTCCATGCCGGATGAATTGCGGTTTCACCTGAGACGCGAAGTTCGTCTTCGCTTCGGCATCGATACACCGATCTAAATCCACCTGCCCCGCGATCTATCATAGCAGCTATGACGCATGCTTGGCGTCTCCGATTAACCATAATTAAAACAACCCTCAGTAGAATTTTGATCAAAGCTTCTGGATATGGGGACTGCGATGGCATCCGCTGCACGTGCCGAAACGATCGAAGACAATAGTGCTGCTCCGGTGAGCGAGCGCACGCAGATTTTTCAGAACTGTAAGTCCGCCTTCGATCAGATTCGTCGACATGGAACACCGCCAGATCCCGTCACCTATGCCTTGTGGTACGCCTATGTCACCCGAACGCCACCAGAAGTGCGACTAGAAATCGATAAGATACTCGGCGCAGGCGGCACGCTCGACAGTTACGAGCTGAACGAGATTTACAATCAACATCTCGGTCGGTCTGAAACAGAAGAAACGAATGAAACCATTGGCCGCGAGATGGAGACGAATATTAAAGACGTCTCGAAGCTGCTCGAAGCTGGGATTATGCAGAACACGCACTTCCGCACGACGCTGGATGACCTGAAAACCACGCCGACCACTGAAGCGCCTGAAGAAGACTTCAAGTCCTTGCTCACCACATTGATTTCAGAGAGTCAGAAAATGGCGGTCGTCTCAACGCGTCTGACGGATGGGCTACGGGAATCGCAATCGCGCGTCAAAAAGCTCAACGAGGAGTTAGAACGCGTTCGCAAGCAAAGCTTGCTTGACCCCCTCACTTCCGTTGCCAACCGACGCGCCTTCGAGAACCGTTTGGATTGGCAAATCAAAGACTCTGAAGAAACCCGAAACGGGTTTTGCCTCGTCATCGCGGATTTGGACGAGTTCAAACAGGTCAATGACAACCTTGGCCATCAGGCTGGAGACGCCGTGCTCACATCATTTGCGAATACGCTGTTTGACCATACTAAAGGCTCGGATCTGGTTGCCAGATATGGCGGTGATGAGTTCGCGATTATTCTTCCGCTCATCGACGTCACTTCAGCCTATAATTTGATGGTTTCTGTGAAGCATAAATTCGAGGAACTCGGCGCCACGACATCTCTGTTTAATGGTGCCAGCATGCCAGCGACGGCATCCTTTGGGATCGCGCCTTTCAAGCCCCGCCGCACCGCGGAGTCTTTGATCGCGGCGGCCGATACTGCGCTTAATCGCGCAAAGTCACTCGGCCGGAACCGCGTTTGTGCTGAGGGTTTGGGCTAAAGCGCCCGCACCAGTGTGACCACGAGCGTTAGCCCTAAAGCCAATGTCGAAAGGGCCGTCAGCCCCGCACCGCCGGCGCGCAGCAAGACAAACACCCGCCTGCCCCCGGTTGGATTGACCAAGTGTGACCCTGCATCGCTCGAAAAGCCGACAACGTGCATCACGCGCGCGGTCGCGAAGACGAGACCAATAATCATGACAAATTTCGTGGTCCCGAAGAGCAGCTCATACAGAGCCAAGACGACGAGAAAGATCGCCGCGTTCTCCGCCAAATTGGCGTGCCGGCGCACCAGCCGCTCCAGCGCAGGGTCGCCCTCATGGCCGACCCCCGAACTGGCGCTGGTGCGATACATCCCGACGGTGAGCATCAGAACGGTTTGAAGGGTCAACAAACTGCCTGCGATGAGGGCGCTGAAAAGCGGGGGCGAGACGGTATCGGGCATGATCTTTCCTTCCTATTGATCGCGATGCATTCGGCTTATCTGTGCGCGGGCACCAGCAGGACTTTGCCATCACGGCCGCTTTCGCCTGCCCGAGTCACCGCCGCAGAGATCTCTTCCAATGGGTAGCGAGAATCGATTTTGGTCTTGATTTGACCGCTGGCCACGAGCGGCACCAAAGCGCCGAAGGCCGCTTGCCGCTGCGCGTCCGTGGCGGTTTCGTACCATTTGGCCAACCAGAACCCGCGCGGCCGCACATCATTGGCGATCAGAGCCCGCATGTTTAACTCCGGCTGCTTCCCCGAGAGCGTGCCATACGCGACAATGGAAGAACCATATCCCAGTGTCTCAACCATCCGCTCGAATGTCTCCCCACCAACACAATCGAAGCCGAGCTTGATTTCGGCGCCGCCGGTTGCCGCTTTCACCCGCTCTTGCAGATCGGGGCCGTCTACGAGAACCACGGTCCCGCCAAGCGCCTCGAGCGGCGCAACCAGCGCCTCACGGCGAACAATGTTGACCGTCTTGATGCCGCGCTGCGCCGCGAGCTGAATCACCATTTCGCCGACCGCGGAATTCGCCGCGCTCTGGATGATCCAGTCGCCCGCTTGCAAGGGGACAAAATCGGTGAGCATGAGATGGGCGGTCAGCGGGTTCACAGCAATCATTGAGAGCTGTTCAACATCTCCGCCCGGCGCCGGCAGAAATGCCGCGGCGGGCGCGACAAGCTCATCTCTCCATGTGCCGCCAACTCCTGCGAGAAGGACATGTTGCCCGACACTCAGATGTTCGACGCCTGCCCCGAGCGCAACGACTTCGCCCACGCCCTCGCCGCCAGGAATGGCCGGCAAACTCGGCGCAGCTGCGTATTGCCCGGAAATCTGTAGCAAGTTGGCCGGGTGGATTGGGGCCGCGAGAACCTTTACTTTCACCTCCCCATCTAGTGGGGCGCGATCGTCAATCGATTTGAGCTTGAGCACGTCCGCAGGGGAACCAAGTTCGGCGAATTCAATGATGTTCATAATGTCTCTCCGGTTTGCTTATGATATCGAAATCGCAATATTGGAGTGAAAACCGCGGTATAAATTGGCAAAATAGAACAAGAGTATTGTCTTTTTGGCAACAATGGCGCATGCATTGAGCGCAACACTGACTCATAGATGCCCGCCATGGACCGACTTCGCGCAATCGAATATTTCATCAAAGTGGCGGAGACGGGCAGCTTTACCAAAGCGGCGCGGGCACTCGGCGTCCCCGCCTCGTCCATCTCCCGCCGTCTGCAAGATCTTGAAGCGGAGCTTGGCACGACGCTTTTGCATCGCACCACGCGCCGCGTGCGCCTGACTGAACTCGGCGCCGTTTACCTCGAACAAATTCGCCCGGCTCTAAAAGCACTCGACCATGCGGGCGCCCTGATTAGCGATCAACCGGGCACGCCAAGTGGCTCCTTGCGGATCACCGCAAATCCCGGCTATGGACGCCTGCTCTTAACGCCCGCCATTCACAAGCTTCGAGCCGCCTATCCCGACTTGATGATCGATGTGGAGCTCACCGATCAAGTCTACAACTTGGCCAATCATGAAGTTGATATTGCGATCCGGGCGACCGCGGATTTGCCTGAGCGCGCCATTGCTCGGAAGCTCGCAGGTGCCGAAATGATCCTCGTCGCCGCTCCATCTTATCTCGAAAAATATGGCACCCCACGCGTATTGGCTGACCTTCACCGCCACCGGGCGCTGATGTATCGCGGCCCCGACCGCATCATCGCTTGGCACGCCAAAACAGAGCATGGCTGGCAAGAGGTCCCGACCCAACCTGCTTTCATTTGCAATGTTGGCCGCGAATTGGTTGAAGTCGCGATAGCGGGCGCGGGTATGGGTTTGTTTTTCGGCTGGGGCGTCGAACCGGAACTGGCCCGCGGTGACCTGATCGCGGTTACGCTTGAGGATGCTGAGCTTTCCATTAGCCGCGACCCGAGCGCTGGGATTTTTCTGCTATATAACCAACCGAAATACCGATTGAACAAAATCAAAGCCGCGGTCGATTTTTTGATGGATGAACTGACGGATTAAACTCGGACCGCCCCTAAAGCTGGAAGTCACGGATCATAATGGCGCGGATCTTCGCGTCTGGAAATTCGGCTTGCAATCGCGCACGCAAGTCTTTGGTGATCAGGCCCGGAATCTCCCAGTCTAGGAACGGTCCGAAATCAACGCTTTGCGCGGCTTCAATCGTCAGAAGGTTGACCGTCAGACCTTCATCTTTGAGCAGTTCCGCTGACGCTCGATCCGCCAAGATGCCCAAGGATAAGGTCAAATCTCTCGACTCGCCATCGATCAGCAAAGGCACGTTTGTCGGCGATGTATGATAGATCGCCCCTGTATCCGTGTAAGTGATTTCACCATAAGTCGGCGCTTTAACCTCCTCGAGCGTCTCACTTTGATCAACGCCGCCAGGCGCGCGCTCCGTTGGATTGAGCGCTTCGTCGCTGGTGGCGACTTGTTCCGTCTCGGTGACCGGAGCCACCGGATCTATCGCCTCTGCTCCTTCACCGAGGGCAGTTGAGACTTCGGCGTTTGCATCGAGTTGTGGTTTCCCGTCTCCGCCAATCACGCCGAACCCGAACAAAAATCCAACCCCGCCCAGCAACACAACAATCACGCCGATTGCGATCATGCCGATCGGCGACTTCAGGTGATCGACGATGCCTTTAGGCGCGTCTGAAAGCGCCTCGGCGTCGCCACCTTCGAGCTCATCATCGATCTCGATATCGATTTCTTCGAGGTCCGACGGCGCGATAACGACTTGAGGTTGGGCACTCACATTCTACTCCCAATAAAGGCAAAACTCGCGATTTGAATTCTACTTGCAGTAGCACGGTCATCTTAAGACTTGGTGTGTGCTTAGACTGGCCACGAATGTTCGCCCGATCGTCTTGAAATCAGCGCCTGTCACTTTAGACCTCAATGCGTGGCACAGATTACGTCGCTCTACGTCTATAAAGTTGTCGCTCAAGCCAGCGATGGTGTTGAGACACGTGACCTTGTGGCAGGCTTAGGACTGGATCCTGACGCACCGCCTGACGCCGCTAAACTGGTTTCATCCGACGACTATTATCGATTTTTCGCGGCGCTCGCAGAGCGGGATCCAAGCGGGCTTGGCTTGGCGCTTCGCATTGGAGCATCCATGCGCTGCGATGAATATGGCGCATTTGGTCTGGCTTGGAAGTCTGCACCGGACCTACGCGGCTCTTACGTTCGGTCCGAACGCTATGGCCGCGTGTTAGGCAGCGCAGAGGCCTACACGCTCGAACGCGATCCACAGGGAAACTATTTCAGTTTGGAGAAAGCCGGAGATGGCAGTCTCGGCATGCAACTTTCAAATGAAGCCAGTCTCGCCGCCGTCGCGGCGATTAGCCAAGAAGTCAGCGCCGAACCCTTTGTCCCATTGGCGGTCTATTTCAAACACGCGGCCCGCGGTGATATTGGCGTCTTTAGAGCGCATTTTGGGTGTCCGGTTCATTTTGATGCGGATCGCAACGCGCTGCTGGTCAGCGATGCGGCGCTGTCGGCGCCGAACAATCTCGGCGACCAAACGATCGTCCAATTCTTCGATCGTCACCTTGAAAAAGAACTCGCAGCGCTTCCCGATGATGCCGCACTCGAAACACGGGTTCGGATGGCGGTGTCGCAAACCCTGAGCGAAGGCGTGCCGACGCTCTCAGACATTGCGGCATCGCTTGGCATGGGCGCGCGCACACTGCAGCGACGCCTCGCAGAGAACGGTGTGTCATTCCAATCGCTCGTCGATCACGCCCGGCGGACATTGGCACAGCAATTGTTGCGCGAAACCGAATATAGCTTGGCCGAGATTGCTTTTCTTGCTGGTTTCTCTGAACAGAGCGCGTTCACCCGCGCGTTTAAGCGCTGGTCCGGTCAAACCCCGCGCTCATACCGTTTGAAAGCGCAATAAGGCCCTCACGCTCGATTGTCGTCCTGCGTCAAAATTTTGTCGTCTGGCGGCAAGAAGCAGATTGTTCAAATCCGTATTCATTCGCTCACACCCCCAACCAAGGAGCGAAACCATGACTTTTCTCACCCCTAACGATCCCCTCACCCTCGTGATCGGAGGTACAGGTAAGACCGGCCGCCGCGTCGTCGACCGCCTCAAAGCGAACGGCCGCGCGGTCAGAGTCGGATCGCGATCTGCGACGCCGTCTTTTGACTGGGACCATGAAGCGGGTTGGGACGCCTGTTTGCAAGATGTCACCGCCGCTTACATTACTTACACGCCAGACCTTGCCATGCCTGGCGCCGCGGATGCCATCCAAGCCTTTGTTAACAAGGCCAAATCTGCAGGCGTGCAGCGATTGGTCATCCTCTCCGGCCGCGGCGAACCGGAAGCCCAAGCTTGCGAGAAGATCATTCAAGACAGTGGACTGGAATGGACCGTTGTGCGGGCCAGCTGGTTCAATCAAAATTTCTCAGAAGCGGCCTTTTTAGATATGGTCCTGGGCGGCGCAATCACACTGCCAGCTGGCCATCAACTCGAACCGTTCGTGGACGCCGATGACATCGCCGATGTCGCTGCCGCTGCATTGATGCAGGACCATCACAATGGACAAGTCTACGAAGTCACGGGTCCCCGACTAATGACTCTGACAGAAGTCGCCGCTGACCTCTCGGCCGCGATTGGTCGGGAGATCGCTTACGTGGATGTGCCACATGACGCGTTCGTCGCCGAAGTCGCCGAGTCTGGCGCGCCGAAGGAAGTCGTGTGGATGCTCGACTATTTATTCTCCACCGTGCTCGACGGGCGCAATGCTCATCTTACGGATGGCGTGCAACGCGCGCTCGGGCGTCCGCCAAAGGACTTCCGAGATTTCGCCCGTGACGTAGCGAAGACCGGCATTTGGAACGTGCCAGCACCTGTCGCGATTTAATTTCTCACCGCGCACTGGCCCGTCCGACTGGCCAGTGCGCGTTTTTCATAAGGACTTACGCTCATGTCTCCCGAATCAACAATCTATGTCTGCCTCTTCCTCGGCCTTGTCAGCGCCTTACTGGCGGGCGTGTTTCAATCCTTCTCGGATTTCGTCATGCGTGGCCTTATGCGTGCCGCTCCGGCGGGCGGGATAGACTCGATGCAGCAGCTTAATCGCACCGTCTTTCGCTCCTTCTTCCTGGCGAGCTTCTTGGCGCTTGTTCCGGTGAGTGCCCTGTTCGCCATTTACGCTTGGATCGCCATGGATGGCGCAGCGATGCGCTTTATCATCGCTGCAGCTGCCATCTACTTGCCCTTGGTGTTCATCGTCACCGCCCGCGGAAACGTCCCGATGAATGAGAAACTGGATAAGATGGATCCGACGAGCGACGACGCCGCAGAATATTGGAAAACCTATGGCCCCGTTTGGACGCGCTGGAACACAGTGCGGACGCTGGGGTCAATCGCGACGGCTGGCTGTTACTTACTCGCAGCTGTGCAGGTTTAGAGCATGGCTCCGGCTTACGCGCACGCCGGGTCAACGAAACTCCGTCTTTATCAGCTCACGGAACCAATCATGCGCAGAATGCGTCGCCAGACCTTTATGCCAGGCCAGTTTGACAAAGCTGGGGCGGTTCGTGATTTCGTGGGGAAGCGGACGCGCGACCAATTCATCACGGTCCAAAAAGTCATCTGCCAGTCGTTTTGGAGCCATCATGATGAGATCCGTCTCAGCAACAATTCTCGGTCCGGTCGAGAATGTATTTATGGTCATTGCCACGCGTCGAGATAGGCCATGTTCGGCCAGCACATCATCAATGAAACTGCGAGAATCCCCGCGAATGGTGACCATTATATGCATCGCCTCCGCATAGCGTTCCAGGGTCAACGTTCCTTCTGTCAGCGGATGATCTGTTCGCATTAAGAGCAAGAACTCATCCTCGATGAGATCGATTGTTTCAAATCGGTCAGGAACCTCTGGCAGGGGTGAAATGATAAAGTCGGCTTGATACTGATCTAGCTGGTCAAACCCGCGCCCAATACTGGGCAAGAGTCTCAAATCAACCGCCGGCGCACGCTCGCGAATGATCGCGGTCAGGCCGGGCCAGAAGATCGATGCGATATACTCATTCACGACAATCCGAAATTCCCAATCCGACTCTGCCGGGTCGAAGGCGGTCGGGTTCAGGATGGTGTCGAGCTTTTGCAGGGCGCTGCGGACTTCGCCATACATTTGCAAGGCCAAGGGGGTCGGGCTCATGCCCTGGGGCGATCGCACAAAGAGATCATCTTTCATATGATATCTGAGACGCGATAGCGCTTTCGAGACCGCTGATTGCGACATGCCAATCCGCAATCCGGCTTTCGACGTGTGCCGCTCTTGCATCATCGCGTCGAAGACGAGGAGCAAATTCAGATCAAAGCCCGAGAGTTTCATCCTCATTATTCTAAAATCGAATAATGAAAAGGCAATATATTCATTTTTGGAATTGACTTGGGGAGCCTAAATGGAGCGTGTCGCAAGAAAAAAATAGAGCGACCAGCTATCGAAAGGTTCCTCCCATGACCCGTACACTTAACTCCCTCTTGATCGCAGCATCCTTATTCGCGTTCGCGCCAGCTGCGTTTGCAGACTACCAAGTTCAAATCACTGCAGAATTTCCCCATGACACTGCGCTAACGGCAGAACAGAATTACGAGAATATGCTGGCGACAGCCGAAGCCGCGTGCGACGTGCTGCAACCATCTGGCATCACATTCCCGCTCAGACTGGCCGCCGAAGCGCGCATCGAATGCCAAGCAGATCTCGTCGAGCAAGGCGTCCAAGCCTTCCAACGCCCAGACTTGGCCGCGGTCCATTATACCGTAACGGGTAATCAGATTCAGCTCGCTGAACTGACCCAATAAATCCAGTCTCACTCCCTTGAACGGGCGCCTCAGTTCTCTCTGGGCGCCTTTTTTTTAAGGCGGTGAATGGCCGGCATCCGCGCAAAAGAAAACCCCCGAAAATCCGAGGATTTTCAGGGGTTTATTGGGTGCGGGAGTAGGATTTGAACCTACGACCTTCAGGTTATGAGCCTGACGAGCTACCGGGCTGCTCCATCCCGCGTCAGAGTGGATCCCTCCAATGAGGTC
>JBCCVQ010000024.1:0-22136 GCA_039194965.1 Pseudomonadota bacterium
GAAGAACCAGACGGGGATATGGCTCAGATGATAAAGCGGCCAACCCGCATGCCCTTCGGAGGCACCAGCAAATTTGTCCTTGAGATCCTTGCCGACCGCGCCTTGCAGGAAGGTGCCATCCGTCGCGAACTGAATGGCGATCAGCCAGGGCAGGAACATCGCGGCCGCCAAAGCTGGTCCCGGCCACCAGATGAGCGGGCGCCACCAATCGCCGCCTTTGCCTTCCCCGGCTTTGGCCCAGACCCAGGCACCAAATCCGGCATAGGCTGCCACCATGGGCGTGACCGGGCCCTTGATCAGCAAGCCGCAGCCCATGGCGAACCAGAATATCAACGCCATCCGTTTGGGCTTGTCGGCCTGGCCCATATAGAGCCGCGCCAGCGCCCCGATCCCCCAGGTTGTCAGAAAGACCAGCACGCCATCTGTTTTCGAAATATGCGCTTCGCTGGTCAGCAAGAGTGTCGCCCCGAACAGTGCCGCCCCGAGAAAGGCCGCGCGGCGCCCGATCAGGACAATGCCGCACCAGAAGGTGGCCAGTGTTGCAAGGGCCGCACCGAGCCAGCTCGGCACGCGATAGGTCCAGATGTCGAGCTTGTCTTCATCGCCGAGCACATGCGTCGCGCCGGCTTGCAGCCAGTGAATACCGGCCGGTTTCTTGTTCCGATACTCATCCTGATAGCGAATGATCAGATAGTCGCCGGTCTCGATATATTGCTTGGACGCTTGCGCAAACCGGCTCTCATCGCGGTCCAGCGCCGGCAGATTGAAGACGCCGGGCGCGGCCGCTGTCAGCGTGATGGCGAACAGAATGAACCAGGCTTTCCAGCCGGTTGATAGACGATCGAGCATATCCATAAGTCTGCTCATATCCTGAGCCTGCATCATTGAATAGCTGCGCAATGCGGACTAGCCTTGCCAAATTACAGATTTGATGGGAGCGGACATGGCCTGGTGGTTCAAGATTGATCTATGGAAACGCGTCATTGCAGCGCTCGTGGTCGGATTGGCCGTGGGTCTGGGCCTGCGCTATGGCATGGGCGCCGAATCCGGCGGTGCCTTTGCGGAATCCTACATCGCCTGGATCGGGGACCTGTTTCTGCGCCTGATCCGGATGCTGATTGTGCCGCTGGTCTTCTTCACGCTGGTCTCCGGCATTATTGCCATGGGCGACCCGAAACGCCTGGGCAGCCTGGGCATTCGAACCCTCGGCACCTATTTCGGCACCACCGCGATCGCCGTCACACTTGGTCTGATCATGGCAACCATCTTCCAGCCGGGTGCCAGCCTGTCAGCGGACACGTTTGCCGGCGCCGATGTGTCCCGCATGCAGGATGTGACCGAGCGCGCCGCCGCGGCTGGCGGGTTTGTCGAGCGCTTGCTGGCCATTGTCCCGACCAATCCCGTCGAGGCGCTCGCCACGGGCAATATCCTCCAGATCATTTTCTTTGCGATCATTTTCGGCGTCGGCATTCTGATGGCCGGCAAGATCGCCGAACCTGTCGCCAAATGGTTCGATGGCGCCTCGGAAGCGATGATGAAAGTCACCATTATTGTCATGGAAACCGCACCAATCGGCGTGTTTGGCCTGATGGCGACCGTCATGGCGACGAAAGGCCTGGGCGTCCTGCAAAGCCTCGGTACGCTCGCCATTGCGCTTTACCTCGCCTGTTTCCTGCACATGATCTTCACCTATGGGTTCGGCATCATCAAAGGCGTGTTGCGCCTGCCCCTCATGCCCTTCTTTCGTGGCATCACCGATGCTCAGGCTGTCGCTTATTCGACCGCCAGTTCCTCGGCCACGCTGCCTGTGACGATTACCTGTGCGGAAGAGAATCTCGGCGTCGACAAGGCTGTCGCTGGATCTGTTCTGCCACTAGGCGCCACAATCAACATGGACGGCACCGCGATCTATATCGGCATGGTCGCTCTGTTCGGGGCACAGGCCATGGGGATAGAAGTCACCCTGGCGCAATATGTCCTGGTCGCGGTGATGGCCACCCTGGTTTCCATTGGTGCCGCGGGCATTCCAAGCGCCGGTTTGATCCTTTCCGGCATGGCCCTGGCGCAAGTCGGGATTTCCGAGGAACAGGCCTTCCTGATCATTGGCTTCATCCTGCCCTTTGACCGCCTGCTCGACATGATGCGGACCATGACCAATGTCACCGGTGACGCGGCCGTGGCGACCGCTGTTGCCAAGTGGGAAGGTGAGCTCGACGAGGACATCTTCCGGGCAGAGGACAATCTCTCCGCCCATGTCGATGACCGGGAAAAACCGCTAACGACCTAGAGCGCGCCGCGGACAATCTCGCCAATCATCTGCGCTTCCTCCGTGCGCGGTGAACCGGTGCGCCAGGCAATTCCAATCCGACGTCCGATCATCGGCGTCTCGAAGGGTTTCAATTCGACATCAGCGCCGGACGTGACGCCCGCATCGATGGCGAGCTTGGGCAGCAGCGAGACTCCCAATCCGCCAGCCACCATGTGCACCAGGGTTGGCAAGCTCGTCGCCGTCACATCCGCGCCATTGCGCTTGGTCGGCAAGCGACAGACGGAAAGCGCATGATCCCGCAAACAATGGCCGTCTTCCAGCAGCAGGACATCCTCGTCCGCCAGATCAGATGAGCGAATGCTGCCCTGTTCGATCAATGTGTGGCCCGTCGGCGCCACCAGCATGAATTCATCATCGCCCAGATCCATGGTTTCAATGCCGCTGGCCTCCCAGGGCAAGGCGATCAGGGCGGCATCCAGGGTTCGCGATTTCAGCGCATCCAGCAGACGTTCGGTCTGATCCTCCCGGAGATAGAGTTTCAGGTTGGGATGCGCCTTGCGCAGGGCTTTCAACGTGCGGGGCAGCAGGAAAGGCGCAATGGTCGGAATGGCGCCGAGCCGAAACGGACCGGTCAGCGGTGCCCCGGCTTGCCGCGCGGCCGAGACGAGATCCGCCGTGCTGGACAATATCGTGCGCGCGCGTTCCACCGCTGCCTCGCCGGCCTGGGTCAGCGATGCGCCGCGCGCTTCCCGCTCGATCAATTGCACACCTAACAGGCCTTCAACTTCCTTGATCGCCGCCGACAGAGTCGGTTGCGTCACATGGCAGGATTCAGCGGCCTTTGAAAAGGAGCCCTGATCGGCCACAGCGCACAGGAATTCGAGCTGGCGGAGGGTTGGAAGATGCATAGGTTCTATCTATCTAGTTCAGACAAATTATCAATTATACAACTATCTCAAAATCGCTATCCTCACACTTAGTTGATCGGGGTTCATCACTCTCTCGCCTTGAAACAAGGCATTTCGGACCCATTTCGATCACTATGAGAAGCGGAGTCCCCGCTTCCGCTCAAACGCTACGGTGGCAACCGATCCCCAATCCCTCCTGCCACCTTCAAGCGTGGTCCTGCCGGGCCCTTTCCTCCCCCTTACTAAGGTTTTCCGGCAGGACCGACGCGCTTTGCGACAAAGCCTTACAATCTGTGATCGAGATTTGACTTGCTTCAATCAACAAGAAGGGCATCTTAGGTTCATGGACCTCACCGCCCCTGGCCTGCAGAATGAGCTCATTCACCTCGAACCGCTTGATGAGCGGTTCCGGGAGCAGTTGCGCGCCAGCGATGCGGTCAATTCGATCTGGTTATCCTTGCCCGCAATTCAGCGCGGCGCCGGCTTTGACGCCTATTATGATCATGTCCTGAAACAGAGTCAGGAAAACGAAATCTACGCCTTTGCCGTCCTCGACCCGAATGATGGCGATCGTTTTGTCGGCGTCACCGCGCTGCTCTATCCCAACAAGATGCATCGCCGGGTGCGGCTCGGCTTTACCTGGATTGAACCGCATTTGCGGGGTCAGGGCATCTATGCGGCGATCCAGAAACTGCTGGTTCAGCGCGCCCTGGATTGGGGCGCCAAGCGGATTGAATGGTATGTCGAGGATCGCAATACCCGCGCCGTTCGCGCCATTCAGGCCATCGGCGCTGTCAAAGAAGGCGTGCTGCGTGAATTCGAAAAATTCGCCGATGGTGAATGGGTCGATGTCGCGGTTCTGTCCATGCTGCGCGACGAAGCCAAGGAAGCGATCCGCCGCCTCAGCCTGATCATGGCCGACTCAGAGGCTTGATTCTTATCCACAGCCGTGCTTTACGCGCGCAACATTCACCGCACTGACAGTACGTGCGCGTTGACCGGGACATGCTTTAAGCGGGAGCCCGGCGATGTCCCCCACTCGGCGAAGGCTCGCTCAGTGGGGCGCTACTGCTTTGTGTTGATGGCTTGAGCGCTTATCTATCCTGTGTGGACAGATCGGCAAAAGGAGTGACGCGATGTTTGACGCGCTAACAGACCGCCTTGGCGGGGTATTTGACGGATTGCTCGGGCGCGGCGCGCTGACCGAGAAAGACGTCACCGCTGCCCTGCGCGAAATCCGCGTCGCCTTGCTCGAAGCCGACGTCGCTTTGCCGGTCGTCAAAGATTTCATCGCTTCGATCAAAGATAAAGCGGTCGGCGAAGACGTCATCCGCTCGGTCAAGCCGGGCCAGCAAGTCGTCAAGATTGTCCATGACGGCTTGGTCGATCTGCTTGGCGGTGAAGAGGCTGAGACAGGTCTTCGCGTCGACAACCCACCAGCTGTCGTGATGATGGCGGGTCTGCAAGGCTCTGGTAAGACGACCACGACCGGTAAGCTCGCCAAACGCCTGGCCGATCGCGACAAGAAAAAAGTCCTCCTCGCCTCGCTCGACACACGTCGCCCGGCGGCGATGGAACAGCTCGCCATCCTCGCAGATCAGTGCGGCGACAATGTTTCCTCCCTCCCGATCATTGAGGGCCAGAGCCCGGCCGAGATTGCCCGCCGCGCGCTGCAGGCTGCAAAGCTGGGCGGTCATGATGTCGTCTTCCTCGATACCGCGGGCCGGACCTCCATTGACGAACAGATGATGGCTGAGGCGAGCGAGATCGCCAAAATTGCCAATCCGAACGAGACCCTGCTCGTCGCCGACTCTTTGACGGGCCAAGACGCGGTCGAGACGGCCAAACGCTTCCATGAGCGCCTGCCGCTCACCGGTCTTATCCTGACCCGGATGGATGGCGATGGCCGCGGGGGTGCAGCGCTCTCGATGCGCGCGGTGACCGGTCTGCCGATCAAATTCCTCGGCACGGGCGAGAAACTGGACGGGCTCGACGCGTTTGACGCCAAACGCCTCGCCGGCCGTATTCTTGGCCAGGGCGACATTGTCTCGCTGGTGGAAAAAGCCGGCGACCAGATGGACGCCGAAAAAGCTGAGAAGATGGCCAAGAAAATGGCCAAGGGTCAGTTCGATCTGGACGACCTCGCGCAGCAGCTTCAGCAAATGCAGAAAATGGGCGGCCTGGGCGGTATTATGGGCCTCCTGCCGGGCGCCAAGAAAGCCAAACAGGCGCTCGACGCCTCTGGCATGGACGACAAAGTGATCTTACGCCAGGCGGCGATCATCTCCTCCATGACCAAGAAAGAGCGGGCCAAACCGGCTTTGCTCAATGCCTCTCGCCGCAAGCGGATTGCAGCGGGCGCCGGCGTCACAGTGCAAGACGTCAACCGCGTCCTGAAAATGCACAAACAGATGGCCGGCATGATGAAGAAAATGTCCAAGGGCGGCATGAAGGGCATGATGAATATGATGGGTCAGGCTGGGGTGTCTCCGGCGGACCTCGCCAAAATGGGCGGCGGCGCGGCGATGCCGGGCGGCATGTCTGGACCTGGCGGCGTGCCGAATATTCCTGGGCTGACGGGACCGAAGAAATGACCTCCCCGACCGATCAACTCGCTCAGTATCGCGCCAGCATTGATAATCTCGATGCCATCTTGCTGCACACGCTCGCGGAGCGTTTCAAAGTCACCCAAGCCGTCGGCAAGCTGAAAGCCGAAAATGACATGCCCCCGGCCGATAAGGCCCGCGAAGCGCGGCAAATCGAGCGCCTGCGCACGCTGGCGGAAGAGAGCAATCTCGACCCCGTCTTTGCTGAAAAATTTCTGAATTTCATCGTGGCGGAAGTGATCCGTCACCACGAAAAATTGCGGGGGGAGAAATGACCTCTTCGCGCCCTCCCATTCGCTCATCCCCGCGCAGGCGGGGATCTCTCGCTTTTCTGGTCGGGACTCGTGGCACGAGATTCCCGCCTGCGCGGGAATGAGCGGTTCCAAATTTTGAATATGCCGAACACCTAGGAGAACACCATGGCCCTCAAAATCAGACTCGCCCGCGGCGGGTCCAAAAAACGCCCTTTCTATAGCGTCGTTGTTGCCGACAGCCGCATGCCCCGCGACGGTCGTTTCATCGAAAAGATTGGCACTTATGATCCGCGCTTGCCCAAGGACAGCGAAAGCCGCGTCCAGATTGACGGCGCCAAAGCCGCAGACTGGATCAAGAAAGGCGCCAAGCCCACCGATCGTGTCGCCCGTTTCCTGAGCCAGATCACGCTCGAAGGCGAGAAAGCCCCGGTCTATGGCTGGACCGCCGGCAACAACCCGCAAAAAGGCGAGCCAGGCGCCAAAGCCAAAGAGCGGGTTGAAGAGAAAGTCGAAAAAGAGGCTGCTCGTAAAGAAGCTGAGAAAGAAGCTAAAGCGGCCGCAAAAGCTGAGAAAGAAGCTGCAAAAGCGGCTGCAGCAGAAGCCAAAGCAGCGGCCGAAGAAGCCCCTGCTGAAGAAGCTCCGGCTGAAGAGGCCGCCGCTGAAGAAGAGAAGTCTGAATAAGACGCCTCAAAATCAGAACATAAGAAACCCCGGACGATTAGGTCCGGGGTTTTTTGTGCTATGCGGAGGTGGAAGATCCTCCAAAGCAACGATTCGGAGCCAGTATTGAATCTATCGCTCGCGAGAAGCATAAATCTTGGCCTGTCCGGCGTCGGAACACTTATCTTTTTGCTCGCGTTTTTATACATCTCGCTCGCGCCGGATGACTTTGATAAACGCGCTCAATCGTTTGCTGTTTCACAAGTCGAGAAGAGCGTAGATGAGCGTTTGTCTGCGATTGCCAATTCAGATACAGCCGACCGCATTTCCGATCTTGCAGGACGCGTTTCAGACCGCCTTCAATCCAGAGTCGACGAAGCCCGTGATGACCTCAACGCAGGTATGGATGAGTTCATCTCAGACGTGCTCGCGGCAGCCTGCAAACTGGATTGCGAACGCCGCGGTGAAGCCGCCGCAGCGGTTCGAGCGTTCTATGAATCTTCAATCTTACGCCACAGCATGGCCCTTGAGCGCATACAGGCCTTCATTGAAGGGCAATTTGACGATGTCATGGAAGAGCTGCGCGCCGACTTAAAGATCTTCGCAGGCAGCAGCGGAATCGCCCTAGGGTTCGCTTTCCTTCTGGCCTTGTTCCGTGGTCCTGCCGCGGTCCATCTCTTACCTATTTCGATCACACTTTCGGTGGCGACGCTGCTCATGGCAGTTTGGTATGGCCTGGGCCAAGACTGGGTGACGACCATACTGTATAGCGAATACTGGGGTTGGACTTACTCTGTCTTACTGGCGCTGTTGTCATCTTTGATGATCGATATCGCAGCCAATCGTGCGCGCGTTTCCAGTTTTGTTTTTAACAATATCGGCCGCATCTTTAGCAGCGGATTTGAAATTTCGCCCTGCTGATATTTTTTTGCATTCGCGTCAGTTTATTGTGTCTCGCGACGCGTTCTTAGAACGGCATTAAGCTGCTAAGAATTCCGCACACGCATTAATCTGCTCAAGATCATCCGCGAGCTTTTCTTGCTCGCTTGGCGAAACCAAATCGTTCAATATCGGTTGCGTCAGGATCAGGTGGCGCACCGTTTTGGTCGCGACCGGCATGCCGCGCGAGAGTGTTTCATTGCTGACATGCCAGGTCAGGCCGCGAGGGTGCATGAACGAGTTGCGTGCCTCAACCAGCCGATCGAATCTCTGGCGCGCCGTCGCCCCGAACGGCAGCGTAAACGGCGCCGGAAGCCGGTCCTTTGAGGCGGCGCGAAGGAGCAATTCTGTTCCGCCGGCTTGCGCGGGTATGGAATCGCCGGCAGCGCGTAACGCGATCACTGCCGCTTGCTGCGCCATCAACACGCCGCCAATGACGACACAAGGATCCAATTCCGCTGTGGCCGCACTGCGCTCAAACCGCGCTGCGGTGAGTTCTACGGTCGCGATCAGCTGGGCTTCAGGGGTCATTCGGTATCTGGTGAAGCAGGTTCGGCTTGTTTGCGGAAGTCCCAGCCAGTCTCGGCAGCAATATAGGTGAACGCAGCATAGACAGCGATATTCTGGCGGAACTCATCCGGATTGATCTTGTCAAACGTATCGTCCGGCGTGTGGTGATAGTCGAAATAGTCCATGCCGTTTTGGCCAGGGGTCACCACGGGAACGCCGCTACGCGCCAAGATACCAATATCCGGGCCGCCATTGGCGCGGTTGTCGCCAGGTGTAACACCTAACGGGCTCAACACATTTTGCAGGGTCCGCGCATATGGCAGCGCAGCCTCTCCGAACCTGGTCTGGAACCGCCAAATCGGTCCGGCGCCAAAGTCACTCTCTGAAGCCAAGACATGATTATCAAGATTATCGCCATGCTCGCGCGCATAAGCGGTGGCACCAAACAAGCCGACTTCTTCCGCCCCATAGAGCACGACCCGAATGGTCCGACGTGGCCGTTCGGGGAGTTGTGCGATCAGCATCGCAGCGCCGACAACAATACCGCAGCCTGCGCCATCATCGAGCGCGCCAGTGCCCAAGTCCCAGCTGTCCAGGTGACAACCGATCAAAACGATTTCATCCGCAAGATCGGTCCCGGTTAGCTCAGCAATGACATTGCCGGACGGCGCGTTGGTTTTGACCTCAGTTTGAATATCAACCGAAACCGACACCTCGCTACGCTCGAGCAGTCGGGCCAGTTGATCGGCATCCGGACCTGAAAGCGCCGCGACCGGGCCAGCACCCTCTGCACCGTCACGTGCCATAATGCCCGTATGCGGCATGCGATGCGGCTGCGTACCAACCGAACGGATGAGGCATGCGAGGGCGCCTTTATCGGTGGCCGCTTCCGCGCACTGGCTGCGCTTTCGGACGGCCATGCCGTAGC
This sequence comes from Pseudomonadota bacterium, assembly GCA_039194965.1. Taxonomy (GTDB): domain Bacteria; phylum Pseudomonadota; class Alphaproteobacteria; order Caulobacterales; family Hyphomonadaceae; genus Henriciella. The sequence continues at coordinate 9,075 of JBCCVQ010000024.1, forward strand.
CAGAGCCATCCATGGTCTTGATCATGGTCTCGTCAATGAAGACGATTTTGCCATCGACCTGAGAAATCGGCGCGGCCTGGAGCTCACTGAGACTTTCAAACCGAACCACTTGCCCAGTGACGCCGCCGTCTGGTGTTGCCGCAGAACCGCCCAGCGCCGTTGCCACCAAAGGCTGCGGGCTGGGCGCGAGAACCGAGATGGCTTCATGCTTGCGCGACCAGAATGGAATCTCAAACGGCTCAACCCGGACTGCATCAAAGCCGAGATTTGTGAGCTCAACCACAGACCAAGCGCGCGCCCGGGCTTCTGCTTCCGAACCCGCCAAACGTTGCCCGACTTCGGTGGTCAAGTCCTCAACAAACTTTAAGCCGACCTCATCGCGCATCGCTTGGTCGATGAGCATTTTGGTCGTGGCTTCGATTTCTGGATCTAACGCCGCAGCGCTTTGTGCCGTGACCGGTGCAGCCAAGGCGCCTGATACCACTATCGCTGCTAGGACGCGCTTGAACATGGTAAATCTCTCCCGTGATTTGCGGGAGAGATTAGTCGTATTTGCGACAGCGTCTAGAATGAAACCCGGCGGGGCTGCGTTCGTAACTAAGCCGCGAACGATTCGATCGTTTGCCGGGCCGCCGCGATTTTCTCGTCGCCGGAAGCCATTAGTTGGTCAGCGGCGACAAAGGAGACATCGTGAATGCCCAAAAAGCCAAGTACGTGGCGGACATACGGTGTGGCAAAGTCAATGTCCGACCCAGATGGAGTCCCGCCTGACGCGGTGACAACATAGCCCTTTTTCCCGTCCATCAGGCCGACCGGACCATTCTCTGTATATTTGAATGTCTTGCGCGCCCGAGCGATCAGATCGATCCAAGCCTTGAACGCGGCCGGCACGCCAAAATTATACACCGGAACGCCGATGACCAGCGTATCTGCGGCTTCAATCTCTGCGATCAAATGATCGGACAGGGCCAAAGTTTCGCGCTGTTCAGCACTGCGCTCTTGGTCGGGCGTGAAATTTGCGCCGACCCAGGCTTCGGTCAGCAGCGGCAGAGGGGATGCGCCGAGGTCGCGTGTTACGACCTGTGTATCCACAGTCGAAATCGTATCGACCACAACTTGGCTAAGAGAACGTGAAATCGAACCCTCGCTGCGAGCCGATGCATTAATGTGTAAAATATTGCGGGCCAAAGACGCCTCCATGATTAGCAACGCAAATCAGATGGGTCTTTGGCCCGCAACCGGACAGAGCTCATTTACGGCAAACTGTTATGCCGTTTTTGTATAATTAAGGTGCGCTGGGCGCGCCTTGGTTGATGAGGGTCACCAATTGCGGGATTCCCTCGGTCGGAGGGCGGGTTTTATAGCCTTCCTCCTTTTGCACACCCACCACTTCACCATCCGCTTTGATATAGATAATGGCCGGGTGTGGAACACCATCGAAACGGCTGCCAGCAGGCATTTCCGTGTTGCGAAGTCCAAACGCATCGATCGTGGCCGAATCGGTGTCGGACAGGAATGTATAGGTCAGGTTCTTTTCCGCGCTGTACTCAACGAGAACCTCTGGCGCGTCATAGGTGAGCAGGTTCAGCGTCCAGCCTTGCCCTGCCAATTCAGCTTTAACGGTCTCCAGCTCCAAGGCTTGCGCTTTGCAGTATGGGCACCAATCCAGCGAGCGGCTGAATACTAAGACCGCACCATTCTCGCCGGAGATGTCGGCAAAGGTCACAGCTTCGCCACTCGTCGTAACAGCACTGATCTCAGGTGCTTGCGTGCCAGCTTCGACGCAAACCATGGATGTTGTGCCATCGCCATGATCGTCAGCGAACGCTGTCGCTCCCGTCATCACCAATGCGGCAGAAGCAAAAATAGTACGAAACACAGACAACCCTCCTTTTGGTCCATCTCGGGCGGACATACCGGAGCGCGCGTTCGCTGAACAGGGGGCTCACAGCCCTGTGATGCGGGTTTGATCATGCACGCAAAGTAAAAAAGCCGCCGCCACAAACCAAGTGGCGACGGCATTCTTGAATGGGTTGGAACTTTAAGCGAGTGCGGGCTCGAGCTTTTTACAGTCTTCAACCAAGCCTTTGACCGCTTCGACAGAGGTCATGAACATGTCGCGCTCGGTATCGTTAAAGTCGAACTCAACCACTTTTTCGGCGCCGTTCGCACCGATCAGTGTTGGCACACCAACATACATGCCGCTCAAGCCGTACTGGCCGTCACACCAAGCGGCCGATGGCAGAACGCGCTTTTGGTCTTTCAAATAAGACTTCGCCATAGCAATCGCTGATTCTGCTGGGGCGTAGTAAGCAGAGCCGGTTTTCAGCAACGCTACGATCTCGCCGCCACCTTTGCGGGTCCGGTCAACAATCGCATCGAGCTTCTCCTGGCTGATCCAGCCTTGCTTGACCAATTCGGTCAGCGGCAGGCCGCCTACCGTCGAATGGCGCACCATCGGCACCATAGAGTCACCGTGACCGGCCAAGGTCCAAGCATGAATGTCGGCCACAGAAACGCCGGTGGCCTCAGACAAGAAGTAAGCGAAACGGCTGGAATCAAGCACACCCGCCATGCCGACGACTTTATTCGTAGGCAGGCCAGAGAATTGCTGCAGCGCCCAGACCATCGCATCGAGCGGGTTAGTGATACAGATAACAAAAGCGTTTGGTGCGTGCGCTTTAATACCTTCGCCCACCGCTTTCATGACTTTCAAATTGATGCCCAGCAAATCATCGCGGCTCATGCCGGGCTTGCGTGGCACCCCTGCAGTGACGACGCACACATCTGCGCCTGCGATATCTGCATAGTCATTGGCGCCTTTCAGCGCGACGGAGCTGTTATAGACCGGGGTAGATTCAGCCAGGTCCAACGCCTTGCCTTGTGGGAGGCCTTCAGCAATGTCGAACAGGACAACGTCGCCAAGCTCTTCACGTGCCGCCACGTGTGCCAAAGTTCCACCAATCATGCCCGATCCGATTAGGGCGATTTTTTTGCGAGCCATCCCGGCCTCCTGTAAAAATTGATCTTTCTGCGGCCTCCCCTAGCCGAGTGAGCCCGTGGGCGCAATGTAACCATGGTCGCAGGTTGAATTTTGGACTGGATTCGCGACGCAAACTCAGCCAAATCAAGCGCCATGATACCGCGCGCTCAAAAATCCCCGATTCCCCTAGACGATTGCCATTTGGCGAAAGCAATTGAGATTCTGGGAGATCGATGGACTTTGCTCATTTTACGCGGAGCGCTGTTTGGAGTTCGGCGCTTTGATGACTTTCAAAAAGAGTTGAACATCCCTCGCACAGTCTTGTCGGGACGATTGAGAAAACTTGTCGACACCGGTGTGATGACCAAAAAGGCCTATAAAGAAGACGGCAAGCGGGCTAGGCCCGAGTACTTGCTAAGCGACGCCGGTGAAGCCTTGCGGCCAGTCCTTATGGGCCTGAACCAATGGGGTGGCGCTTGGGCCAGCGATGGCACCGCACCGCCGCTCTCACTGACGCATGCCAAAACGCGCCAAAAAGTGCGTCCGGCTTTTGTCGACGAGGATGGCAGAGAAACAAAACTGAGCGAATTGCGAATTTCGCTCCGAAGATAGATCGATCAGCGCGCTTTACCCCAGACGCGCAAAGGATCGAACGCGCCCGTCTCAGCGGCTTGTCGGAGCTGCGCTAGCTGATCACCGACAGGGCTTCCGCTATCCATGATACCGCGACCGTAAATCGCCTGATCGAGGCGACAAATGCGTTCGAATAGGTTTTCAGATCGCTCGACCAAATCAAGGAATATGTCTGGCAAGCCACGTCCACGTTGTGCGGCTGCGTCGAGGGCTGGGTCCTCGCGATGAATGCGATACTTGGGCTGCATTGCATCTTCGGGATGCATATCGCCATCCTTTACCGCTTTTTGCATAACCAACCAGGATGCTGCCTGCATCAAGCGGGTCGTGAGTTCCATACTCCAAGCCGCGTAAGTCAGGCTGGCTTCGCGCGGCAGAGTGGATGACAATTTGCGCCCGGGTCCGTCGAGATAAGAGGCGGTTTCTTCAACCAATGCCATGCCGTCGACAAACACCTTCTCAAAGACCTTACCATCCGTGAAAGTGATATCGGTCAGTTCTGATGCAGGATTCTTGGGCTGTTCGGCCATGCTCTTACAAATTCCAACGATCTTTTTTGCGACTTTAACGCCAGGCGTCCTTAGAAGATCTTAATCGCTCTTTCCAAAAAGCGCATCAGCCGCAGACTTATGCGACTGTTTCTTCTCTAATTCTGCCTCACATGCCGCGATTTCAGCATTCAGAGTGTCGATCCGTTCGCGCAATTCTTCAACCGATAGGCGCTCTAAATCTAGTTTCTTTTCCGGAACTGGTTCGTCTTCAAACATCGCCTGCTCTTTCCCACTCGGAGTTCTCACCTTTATGTAGTTTACGAAGACGAAAATAGATAGGAGTGTCAAATGGGAGAAACCATGTGGGCTGTCATGGTCGAAGATGATCAGCCGCTCAAACTCGGACAGGTGGAAAAGCCAAGCTGCGGTCCGAATGAAGTGTTGGTCGACGTGGTCACCTCAGGCCTGAACCGCGCCGATCTAATCCAACGCCGCGGCATGTATCCTCCCCCTCCAGGCGCTTCAGACATTATGGGCCTGGAATGCGCTGGGACGGTTGTGGAATGCGGGTCTGACGTCACCGCATGGGCGGTTGGTGATCGTGTCTGCGCACTGCTCGCTGGCGGCGGCTACGCAGAATATGCGGCGGTGGACCAAGGCTCATTGTTCAAAATCCCCGATGGCATGAGTTTCAATGAAGCGGGTGCCCTGCCTGAAGTGATGATGACTGTGTGGGCGAATATTTTCGATCGGTGTCAGTTCCAGGCCGGAGAATCTGCCCTTATTCATGGCGGCACGAGTGGCATTGGTACGATGGCGATACAAATGCTCAAACACGCTGGCGCAGAGAATATTATGATTACGGCCGGTAGCGCCGACAAATGCGGCTACGCGACGAAACTCGGTGCCACACATGCGATCAATTACCGTGACCAAGATTTCGAGACCATCGCAAAAGAAGCTGGCGGCGCTGATGTGATCCTCGACATGGTCGGAGGTGATTATGTTCAAAAGAATATTTCAGTTGCGAAAATCGGCGGGCGGATCGTCAATATTGCTTATATGCAGGGCGCCAGCGTTCAGGTGAACTTGATGCCGTTAATGCTCAAGCGCTTAATCCTGACCGGGACAACGCTGCGGGCCCGGCCGGTGGCTGAGAAACAGCGCATTCGCGACGCCGTTCTTGCTGATTTCTGGCCTGCCGTAGTCGACGGAGCAATTAGACCTGTTATCGACACGGTATACAAATTTGAAGACGCGGAAGCGGCGCAGGCCCATATGGCGAGAGGCGGTCATATTGGTAAGATCTTGCTATCGCGAGCGCAGCATTAGGCTTCCAATGTGCGATCACTCGCGTTATATGATTGGTGTTAGGTAATTTCATGCCGAAAACCCTGACCGCCCGAGACCGAAGTCTCGGGCGGCTGTGTTTCTGGCGGTCTCGCGAAGGAGCGTTCCATGGCCGATATTCTCATGCCCAAGGCCACTGCCGTCTGGTTGATCGACAATACGACTTTGACGTTTGATCAAATCGCCGACCTGTGCGGTCTGCACCATCTGGAAGTTAAAGGCATTGCTGATGGCGATGTCGCCGAGAATATGCGCGGTGTTGACCCGATTTCCGGAGGTGAGCTGACCCGTGAAGAGATCCAGAGCGGTGAAGAAGACCCAGACTATCGTCTGAAGACAGCCCCCTCCAAAATCGCCCATATTCCGCAGCCAAAACGTAAAGGCGCGCGTTACACGCCTGTTGCGCGGCGCGGCGATAAGCCGGATGCGATTGCGTGGTTCATTCGCAACCACCCGGAAGTTACCGACCCACAAATCTCAAAACTCATCGGAACGACCAAAGCGACGATCACCAATGTTCGCGACAAGACGCACTGGAACAGCCAGAACATCAAGCCAGTTGACCCGGTGACACTGGGCCTGTGCTCTCAGATTGAGCTGGATGAAGTGATCGCCAAAGCCTCGTCTCGCCGTAAGAAAATGGACGCCGAACGCGCCGCACAAGAGGACGGCCCGGGCTTGGCACCAGCGGAAGAGGTTGAGCAGATCGATCCGCTTGATGCGCCAGCGCCGACGTCTGAAGAGCCATCGGCTGAAGACGTGTTCAGCGCATTCAAAGACTAAAACACGGTACCGCGCCTCGCGCGCGAACAAAGATAATTCGATCCGACTGCGTCCGACCCGCAGCGGCATGGATGGAGATCGGCATGGGCCGACAAAGAAAACGCAAAGGCGACCCAGTTCATGGCTGGCTCGCCGTGGACAAACCGCTCGACATCACATCGACGAGAGTCGTCGGCATTCTGAAGCGTTTATACAACGCGCAGAAAGCCGGCCATGGCGGCACGCTTGACCCGCTCGCTGACGGAATCTTGCCAATTGCTTTTGGTGAGGCCACCAAGACCGCGCAATGGGCGATGGATTGCGACAAAGAATATGTATTCACTGTGGAATGGGGAACATCGACCGCGAGCCAGGACAAAGAAGGTGACGTTGTCGCTACGTCTGATGTCCGCCCAACGCGCGCCGAGATCGAAGCTGCCCTGCCGCAATTTATTGGCGATATCGCGCAAATCCCTCCAAAATACTCGGCCATTAAGATTGATGGCGAGCGGGCGTATGATCTCGCTCGCGACGGCGAAGAATTCGACATTCCATCCCGCGAAGTGACCGTGTACGAGGCCGAAATCGCGGATATCCCAGACAAAGATCATGTCACGCTGCGCGTGGTGTCTGGCAAAGGTTTCTATGTGCGCGCGATGGCCCGCGATCTAGCACAGGCATTAGGCGCGGAGGGACATGTCAGCCAGCTGCGCCGCACCCGCGTCGGGGCATTAGACGAAACCGCAGCGATCAAACTGTCAGACTTGGAAGCATTGGCCGACAATCCAAGTGCTTTGATGGCACATTTGCAACCTTTGGAAACGGTGCTCGACGATGTGCCCATCATCGAAATTGAAAGCGTCGACGCCGCCGCGCTGAAACAGGGGCGAGACATTGTACTATTGCCCCACCAAATCGAAGATTGGCGCAGCGCGCAAATACCGGACTGCGATGACCGATTGGCGCTAACGGTTTCAATCGGCCAAGCCGTGGCTCTAGGAGAGGTTCGCGCCGGACGGTTCCAGCCCAAGAAAGTATTTCAACTCTAATCGGCTCGCATCCGCGGGCTTGACCGCATTGAGCAAAAATTGCACCAGTCGCGTTCAGCTCAGGGACGCTGTTTCAAAGAGGTAAAACCATGCGTGTAGCGATGATCGGAACCGGCTATGTCGGCCTGGTAAGTGGGGCTTGTTTCGCGGATTTCGGCCATGTCGTAACATGTGTCGACAAAGACGCGAGCAAGATCGAGCGGCTACACCAGAACATTATGCCGATCTATGAACCCGGTCTCGAAGACCTGGTTGAAAAGAACGTCAAGGAAGAACGCTTATTCTTCACCACCGACGCCAAAGACGCGATTGCTGAGGCAGATGCGGTGTTCATCGCGGTTGGAACCCCTTCTCGGCGAGGCGACGGCCATGCAGACCTGTCTTATGTCTACGCTGCTGCAGAAGAAATCGCTGAATTGATGGATGGGTTCACAGTCGTCGTCACCAAATCGACCGTTCCGGTTGGCACCGGTGATGAGGTCGAAGAGATTATTCGCAAAAAGCGTCCAGACGCCGATTTTGCCGTCGTCTCCAATCCCGAATTTCTGCGTGAAGGCGCGGCGATCAAAGACTTCAAAATTCCCGATCGCGTGGTTGTCGGCACGGACAGTGATCGCGCCCGTGAAGTCATGGAAGAACTTTATCGACCGCTCTTCCTCAACCAAACGCCAATCCTGTTTACAGCGCGTCGAACGTCAGAATTGATCAAATATGCAGCCAACGCGTTCCTGGCTGTGAAAATCACATTCATCAATGAAATGGCCGATTTGTGCGAGGCAGTGGGAGCGAATGTCCAAGAAGTCTCGCGAGGGATCGGCCTGGATGGCCGGATCGGCAAAAAATTCTTGAACGCGGGCCCTGGCTATGGCGGCTCTTGCTTCCCAAAAGACACGCTGGCGCTGACCAAAACCGCGAATGATCACGACTCACCGGTTCGCATCGTTGACACAGTGGTTGAAGTTAACGCCTCGCGTAAGAAGGCTATGGCCCAGAAGGTTATCGCGGCCATGGGCGGCGATGTTTCCGGCAAAACGATTGGCGTTCTTGGCCTCGCCTTTAAACAAAATACTGACGATATGCGGGACGCGCCAAGTTTGGACATTGTTCCTGCACTCATCGAAGCCGGCGCCAATATTAAGGCCTTTGATCCAGAGGCGATGGAAGAAGCAAAGCACCTGCTCAACGGCATTACCTATGCCGACAATGCCTATGACGCCGTTGAAGGCGCGAATGCGATGGTCATTCTGACTGAGTGGGATCAGTTTCGTGCGCTGGATATGGACCGCATCAAAGGCGCGCTCAAAGACGATGTTGTCGTCGACTTGCGGAACATTTATAGCCCGGAAGACATGGCCAAACGCGGCTTCACCTACACGTCAGTGGGCCGCCCAGTTTAAATCGACCCCACATACGGAGCCACACAATGAAGTTCTTTGTAGACACAGCTGATACCGCCGCCATCAAAGAACTTGCGGCGACCGGATTGATTGACGGCGTCACCACGAACCCGTCTTTGATCATGAAATCAGGTCGCGATTTTGCCGAAGTGATCGCTGAAATCTGCGACCTGACTGAAGGTCATGTCAGCGCTGAAGTCGTGGCGACCGAATGGGAAGCCATGGTGGCCGAAGGCAAGAAACTGCAAGCCATTGCCTCGAACGTCGCGGTAAAACTGCCGCTAACCATGGACGGATTGAGAGCCTGCCGCGAACTCGCCAATATGGGTACCGCGGTAAACGTCACGCTATGCTTCTCGGCCAATCAGGCTTTGCTCGCCGCGAAAGCCGGCGCAGCCTATATCTCGCCCTTCATCGGCCGTCTCGACGATATCAATATTGACGGCATGGAGCTCATCGAAGACATCCGCACCATCTATGACAATTACATGTTTGAGACCGAAGTCTTGGCGGCGTCAATTCGCAGCCCGAACCATGTCAAAGACTGCGCGATTGCCGGTGCCGATGTTGCAACAGTGCCGCCCAATGTACTGAAGAGCCTCGCCAATCATCCGCTGACCGATAAAGGTCTGGCGGCCTTTTTGGCGGATGCGGAAAAAGGCGGCGTGAAGGTCTAGACCGAGCTCAACAAGGCAAAAAAAGCGGCGCAACCGGTCTTCGGTTGCGCCGCTTTTTTTGGGGGACTGAGTGAGCTTACCCAGCCAATACAGTCTGCGGTTTGCGCTTATCGAACATCGACCAGACGCCTTCATCACCGTGCCAATCACCTTGCGTGGCCCCTTTGGAATACTCCGTCGCCCGGGCTTCGAAGAAATTGGCGTGCTCAACGCCGTTTAAGATTTTGGTCAGCCACGGAATCGGGTGCGTTTCGACGCCATAGATCGGGTCGAGCTTCAGCTGCCCCATCCGCCAATCAGCGATGTAGCGAATATATTGCTGAATATCTTGCGGCGTCATGCCTTCAACTTCACCGGCTTCGAAAGCGAGATCGATAAACTTGTCTTCCAGCTTCACCACAGTTTCGCAGGCTTCGCGAATGCGGTTCTTCACGCGCGTGTTCAAAGCCCCTGTTTCGGCAGCGAAGGTGTGGAACATTTTCATCATGCCTTCGCAATGCAGCGACTCATCGCGCACCGACCAAGACACGATTTGACCCATACCCTTCATTTTGTTGAAGCGCGGGAAGTTCATCAGCATCGCAAATGAAGCAAATAGCTGCAGACCTTCGGTGAACCCGCCGAACACCGCCATGGAGGTCAGGATGTCTTCTTCGGTCTCGGTACCAAACTGACCAAGATAGTCATGCTTGGCGGCCATTTCCTCGTATTCCATAAAGGCGGAAAATTCTGAGTCCGGCATGCCAATGGTTTCAAGCAGCAGCGCGTAAGCCGCGATGTGTACCGTTTCCATATTGGAAAACGCCGACAGCATCATACGCACTTCGACCGGCTTAAACAGCGGCATGTAGTTTTCCATGTAATTGGCGCCAACTTCGACATCCGATTGGGTGAAGAAGCGGAAAATCTGGGTCAGCAGATTACGCTCTTTGTCATTGAGCTTGTTGACCCAATCCTTGCAATCCTCGCCGAGCGGCACTTCTTCCGGCAACCAGTGGACCTGCTGTTGCAGTTTCCAGAAATCATACGCCCACGCATAGCGGAACGGCTTGTACGACTTTGACGGTGTCAAAAGTCCTGGAAGTTTCATCATACCATCGGCCATTGGCTTTCCCCTGCCTAAATCTCATCAACACCACATATAGTGTCTGAACCCGCGCATGCACGCAAGATGTATCCTGCGGTGCTGCGGCACTTCTCCACAGGCTGCCCACAAGAAAGGCTCTGTTAACTTCGAATCAGGGCTAAAGTGAGAAACGCCCATGGATTGTTTGCCATTGGCCCGGAACGACGGCTCCGGTTATCGCGCAATCGAAATCGACACCGCACCGAAACGTTGCGGACCGCTTTGAGCCACGAATTCTTCCGTGCGATGGACGTAGCTAAAAGCGACCTGCACATCGCCCTGATGCAGCGCCACGCCCAGTTGAATATCTGCGCCAAAATCGCGACGGTCTTCGACGCGAGCACTGTCGCGCCAGAGATTGCCATCGAGAAACATGTCGCGGGCTATGGCGCGGCCTTCGACGCCAGCGAAAACATAGCCGCCGAATGGTTGACCCGGTTTGAACACGCCTGCTCCCGCCAATGCAGGGCGGATTCGGGGCGGGCCAAAGTCAGATGACAGGTCCCATCCGATTCGCGCCAAAGCACCGGTCGCGGCATAGGTGCGCACATTGCCGAGCGTTACGCCGCCATGCAGCGCGTAGTCGGTCTCCAGGTTAAACGGCAATCGAGGGCCCGCGAACTGGCGCATACGTTGGGCGGTAATCTCGATGCCGACCTCATCTTTCAATTGCGCGGACCAGCCGCGCGGTTCGATGGCTTGGATTAGATCGTGCCAATTCTCCTGTACGAACTGCCCCCCCGCTGAGGGCCCGACGACGCCAAGATTGACTTGCAACACATCTTGAATGGTCTGGCTCGGGCCGAGGCGGGTAGTACCGACCACGGTGCCAGACGCATACAGCCAAGCGGCGTAGGGCCGGTCTGTCGGGTCAGGGGTCTCGGCCTCGATATTTTCGGGCGTGAAGATGGTGTGGGACAGCGCGAACCCTTGGCGCAGCTCGGTCCGGTCGAGATCGAGGATCGGGATTCGGTTGGCAATCCAATTCAATGCCGGCGTTACGTCATTCGCAGGGCGAACGCGTTCCAATCGCAAACCATTGGAGTAATTGCGATCCGTCCCGCCGAACAGATCGTTCTCAGAGGTCAAAGACCAAACGCCAACAGGACCTGCTTCCGCTGTCCCGTCAGGCGCGTCTTGCGCGACCGCTTCTGACACAAAAAAAGCCGCCAGAATGGCGGCTTTGAAACTTGCTTGAGCAACCATGCGGTCAGCGTTTAATCGTAAAGCTCACGCCTGCGAAGTCCTCATTCTCACTGGCCCCGAGATTGCGCTCTCGATACTCAACCTCGCGGCGAATATAGCTGAACGACAGTTGCCCCATGCCGCGCTGGATCGAAAGACCAGCTTGGATATCGCCAACTGTAACTTTGTCTCGCAAGGCCATACTGCCCGCCGAAACGCCGCTATCTTGATCGGGTTCCCAAACCAAAGCTTCGCCGTCGGCCCCGGCAAAGAGATACCAACTCGCGGTCGGATCTTCACCGCGTTTGTCGAAATTCTGACCAATCCGAACTTCACCACCGAAACGCTGCGAAGCAAATTGGCCATCGCGGGTTATTTCGAGTCGGGGGGCAATTCCCACATCGAAGCCAAGGCCGGTCTGTTCAGATGGCGCCGAGAACGCGATTTCCGCGGTCAATCGACGTTGTTCGCGCGGCACGGGCGAGAGGCTGGCACCGGTTCGGTCCGCGGCGACATCGGTCATGATTGCGCTCGAATAGAGCCGACGGCTGGTCAACGCGTTCGCCGAATCAACGCCAAAGTTCAAATCTGGGTCGCTCGGAATTTGAAAGCCAAAATGGCGCGTCGTCTCGGTTTGCGAGAACGATCCCGTGTAGACCATGTTGATTCGGGTCTGCGATCGCTCGCCAAGCGAACGACTGGCCGCAATGATCGTGGCATTGTCGATTTGTGGTCCCACACTTTCTTGTGCGTGAACACAGGTCTGACATGCCATCGCGGCTATCATTGATGCACTTGCAACAATCATCGATCCCACGCCTTTCATCCGGTCAGCTCCCTGTATTCCCCCGAAGCTGACTTATGTTCGTTACCCTAACATGAACGATTCGAGCAGGCGAATCTGTTTCGGGCCCTCGAAATTAATCATCTCAGGATCACGAAAATGTGAAAATGCCTGTATTTCTTACGGTCACGGCGGCGATATGGCCCGTGAAACTCAGTTAATGCATGCTAGATTTTTTTTCATCTTTCTTCGATTTTGCCGGTTTTTTCGCCTCTGTGTCGCGTTGCGAACACACATTTCACTCGCCTTTTTGTTTTGTTAACCAAAGATAGAAACGGCGAAGACTTGTATTTTTACATTAACACTCGCTTGTAAGGGGAATTTTGCACCTGCGGGCGCTGCTGACGGGGCGTGGGGAGACAGGGCGAGCGCGTCAGAGCTTGCGGGCACACCAAACCGCCTCACAGGGTCATCCCTTGAGGAGATAAAGAGCGAGGCGCGCTTTGAGCAAACGCGAAACAGATGACCGCTCTTTCGAGACGGTCGGTATAGCGCTTGTCCCAAGCGCGCCTGCGATGGCATATTTTTCATGCGTTAGGCCCTGGCCACCTGGACCAGGCGCCGC
>JBCCVQ010000025.1:0-21869 GCA_039194965.1 Pseudomonadota bacterium
ACATTTTATAAGAGCTGGCTGTATTGGGTAGACCTCGGCGTCTGTCGAATATATGGCTTCAGCCAAGATTGGATGGAGTGACTCGTGCGTTACATCTTTGCATGGATTTCAGCGGTGTTGATAACGGGATCAGCATTTGCGCAAGAACTTGTGGGCCAGCCCACACCCGGCGCGCTCGGCTTTCAGCCAGCCGCAACACGGATTATGGAGCGTGTGAACGATTTCCATAATTATCTTTTGGTGATTATCACCGTGATTACACTGTTTGTTTTGGCGCTGCTGATCTGGGTCTGCTTGCGATACAATAAGCGGGCAAATCCGGTTCCGAAAAAGTTTAGCCACAATACGACGATCGAAATCATCTGGACGGCCGTTCCAGTGATTATTCTGATCGCGATTGCGGGTCCTTCTTTCTCAAATCTGTTCTATCAAGAGAATGAACCTGATCTGGAAGCGATCGCACAGAGCGGGGATCTCGACGATCCGAACATTTACGTAGACGCAGCCAAAGAAGGCTGGATCACGGTAAAAGCCGAAGGCATGGGGAATTGGGCCTGGACCTATTACTATGTCGATGACCTGGATGCCGACGGATATCCGATCCAATTCGTTTCGAACGGCATTCACTTTGGTCTGCCGAGCGATCCGGCGCCAACGCCCGAAAAGCCGAAATACCTCGCTACGGATTACCCAATGGTGGTCCCGGTGAACCGCTATATTCGCTATCAGACCACGTCTGACCGCGTCATCCACTCGTGGACAGTCCCGGCCTTTGGCGTCAAAACGGACGCCGTACCAGGCCGTTTGAACGAGGGTTGGTTCTTGGTCGAAGAAACCGGTGTTTATTACGGTCAGTGTTCAGAACTGTGCGGTAAGAACCACGCTTTCATGCCAATCGAAGTCCGCGTCGTCCCGCAAGACCAGTATGATCGCTGGCTCGAAGTGATGCGCACCGGCGACATCGATGCGGCAACGCAAATGGTACAAGTTATTGAACCGATGGGCGATGACACACGCCTCGCATCGGTCGAGTAGGAGAGATTAGATCATGCCTATGGATCAAGTTGCTGCTCACGGCCACGACGCCCACGATCATAAGCCAGGCTTCTTTGTGCGGTGGTTCTTCTCCACCAACCACAAGGATATCGGGACGCTTTACCTCGTCTTCGCGATGATTGCGGGGATTGTTGGTTACTCTTTGTCAGGCCTTATCCGCCTCGAACTGGCTGAGCCTGGCATTGGCCCGCTCACCGGTTTGATGGAAGTGATGTATGGCACGACCGGTCAACAAGCGATCGAGCAGGCCAAGAGCTTCTACAATGTTGTCATCACCTATCACGGTCTGATCATGATCTTCTTCATGGTTATGCCGGCATTGATTGGTGGATTCGGCAATTGGTTTGTGCCGCTGATGATTGGCGCGCCAGACATGGCCTTCCCACGGATGAACAATATTTCGTTCTGGTTGACGGTGACGGCCTTTATTCTGGCGATGATTTCTTTCCTCGTTCCAGGCGGTAATGGCGTAAATGGTTTTGGCGGCGGTTGGGTGCTGTATCCCCCTCTGTCGAGTACAGCGGGACATGCAGGGCCGTCGATGGATCTGTTGATTCTATCGCTACACACGGCCGGTATCGCATCGATTCTCGGAGCGATTAACTTCATCGTGACGATCCTGAACATGCGTGCGCCAGGCATGACGCTGCACAAAATGCCGCTTTTTGCCTGGTCGGTTTTGGTAACGGCCGTGCTGCTGTTGCTGGCGCTGCCTGTTCTGGCTGGCGCGCTGACAATGCTACTGACCGACCGAAACTTTGGCTCGCAATTCTTCGATCCATCGGGTGGCGGCGATCCAATTATGTTCCAGCACCTGTTCTGGTTCTTTGGTCACCCAGAAGTCTACATCATGATTTTGCCAGCCTTCGGCATCGTCTCACACATTGTCTCGACCTTCTCGAAAAAGCCGATTTTCGGCTATCTCGGAATGGCGTATGCGATGGTTGCAATTGGCGCGATCGGCTTCATCGTTTGGGCGCACCACATGTACACTGTCGGGATGCCGTCGGACATGAAGGCCTATTTCGTAGCTGCGACAATGGTGATAGCGGTTCCGACCGGGATTAAGATCTTTTCTTGGATCGCGACCATGTGGGAAGGCTCGATTGATTTCTCAGTTCCAATGGTCTGGGCCATCGGCTTCATCTTCCTGTTTACACTTGGCGGCGTGACCGGTGTTGTTCTCGCTAATGCGGGTATCGACCATGCCTTGCACGACACATATTACGTCGTCGCGCACTTCCACTATGTGCTGTCTCTCGGCGCTGTGTTTGGTCTGTTCGCAGGGTGGTACTACTGGTACGAAAAAATGTTCGGCCTGAAGTACAATAAGATGATGGCTTACGCCCATTTCTGGATCATGTTCATCGCGTCTAACCTGATCTTCTTCCCGCAGCATTTCCTCGGGTTGAACGGTATGCCGCGTCGCTATGTCGATTATCCCGACGCGTTCGCATTGTGGAACAGCGTTTCCTCTTGGGGCTATGCTTTGTCGATGGTCGCGACGCTGATCTTCTTCGCTGGCTTGGTTGAGTCGATCCTGCGCCGTCGCAAAGCTGAGGCGAACCCTTGGGGTGAGGGCGCAACCACGCTGGAATGGACCCTGCCGAGCCCACCGCCATTCCACCAGTTTAACGAACTGCCAGTGGTGAAAAACGAGGCGGGTCACTAAACCCGCCCGGCAAATCAAATAACGGGCGGCCCTTTGCGCAAAACCAGCGCAGAGGGCCGTTTCTGTAGAAGCTGAAGAGAACCGCCCTATGTCTGTAGACATGACTGCCCAACAAACCAGCCCGCGACTGGCGACTGCACGTGACTATGTCGAGCTGTTAAAGCCTCGGATCATGATGCTTGTCGTTTTTACGGCGCTCGCTGGCCTCGTCGCGGCCGTGAGCCTAAGCGGGCAGGGGGTGAACCCGGTTCTGGCGACAGTGGCAATTCTCGCGGTCGCACTTGGCTCTGGGGCCGCAGGCGCAATCAATATGTGGTACGACGCAGACATTGACGCTGTGATGACGCGGACCTCCACGCGGCCGATACCATCTGGCGCCGTGCCGAAAGATGAAGCCTTGGCCATGGGCCTGATCATGTCAGGAGTTTCGGTGCTTCTGATGTGGATCGCTGCGAACGTCCTCGCGGCTGGATTGTTGGCGCTCTCCATCGTCTATTATGGCTGGTTTTATACCATGGTGTTGAAGCGCCGAACGGCACAAAACATTGTCATCGGCGGCGCAGCGGGGGCCTTCCCACCGGTCATCGGATGGGCCGTTGTGACGGGCACGACTCCCTTGGATGCGTGGATTTTGTTCGCCATCATCTTCTTTTGGACGCCGCCGCATTTCTGGGCACTGAGCCTGGTGGCTCACAAAGAGTATAAGAAAGCTGGCGTGCCGATGTTGCCGGTCACCAATGGTGCAAAAGCAACCCGGCTACAAATTCTGATCTATACGATCCTGTTAGCGCCGATCGGCCTGTCACCGCTGGTGACGGGTCTCGGCGGGATCGTATATGGTGTGATTGGCGCCATCCTGACCGTTGGCTTTATGTATCACGCCGGCAAAGTCTGGCGCAGCAAAGCAGGCGAGCCCGACGCAGGCGATGCCGAACGCAAGATCGCGATGAGTATGTTTGCATTTTCCATCTTGTATCTGTTCGGTCTGTTTGCCGCACTCATCATTGAGCACGGTTTCGGGTTATACTTCCCCCTCGGAGGCCTGTAATGACAGAACAAATGCAAGCTGAAACCGCGGATGCAGCGGCGATTCGTCAGGCTCAAAAGCGGCGAAACGCATGGCTCGCCTTCGCATTGGTGGCCTTTGTCGTGATTGTCGGCGTGTCGACGGCGCTCCGGATCCAACAAACAGATTTCAGCGGCGGCGACCGCCTGTATTTCTCTGGCTATATGGATGAAGCCGCCAGCGAAAAAGCGGACCGTGAAGCCCAGAAACGTATCGCCGAGCGCCAAGCGGCGGAAGCTGCTGCAGCGGCCGAGGCCAGCGATGAATAATACGAAAACTGCGATAATCGCGACCGTCGCGGCCCTGTTTATGCTCGGTCTCGCATTCGCCTCTAAGCCGCTTTACGACACGTTCTGCCGAGTCACCGGCTTTGGCGGCACCACGCAGACCGCGCAAGCGGCGCCTGATCGGATTAGCGACCGTGAAGTGAAAGTCCGGTTTGACGCGAATGTGGCGAATGCGCCGCTGAAATTCAAAGCTAGCCAAACCGATCTCCCGGTTCGCTTGGGTGAACATGCATTGGCCTTCTATGAAGTGACAAACACATCCGCGAGCGATGTTAGCGTCATTGCCAGCTACAATGTCACGCCGCACAAAGCCGGGCGCTTTTTTAGCAAATTGGAGTGCTTTTGCTTCGAAGAGCGGGTCATTAAAGCTGGTGAAACGAAAAAGCTGCCGGTCATTTTCTTTGTCGATCCCGCCATGGACGAGGAACGGAACGCTGAGGACATTCGCACGATCACGCTGTCCTACACGTTTTTTAACACCAATGAGTTCAAAGGTGCGACCAAAACGGCATCGCTTAACTGAATGGTTGCAGAATCCGTGCACACCGGTCTACAAGCGCCTGAGATTGTAACAACTATTGCCACAAGGGGTTCCCCGTCATGGCCGAAGACGTCAAACACGACTATCACCTCGTAAACCCATCACCCTGGCCAGTAATTGGCTCGATCGCCGTGCTCGTTCTGGCCGTTGGTGGTGTGACCTATATGAAAGGTCTGTTCGGCATCGAGCAGGGCCAATTGTGGACCCTGGTGCCAGGGTTCCTGATGGTGATTTGGGTGATGGCCGGCTGGTGGCGTGAAGTCGTCAAAGAAGGCCGCACAGGTGATCACACGCCCGTGGTCGAGATTGGCCTTAAATACGGCATGGTGCTGTTCATCGTGTCGGAGATTATGTTCTTCGCTGCTTGGTTCTGGAGCTTCTTTGAGCTGGCAATCTTCTATCCCGCCCGCGTCGGTGCAACCTTTGATGCTGCCAGCCCGGTTTGGGAAGGTTTGAATGCTTTCGCCCAGTGGCCACCAACCGGTGTGACCACGTTTGATCCGTTCCACCTGCCGCTCATCAACACGTTGATCTTGCTGTTATCAGGCACCACGGTCACCGCCGCTCACCATGCGTTGCAGCATGATAAAATGGACAATGCCAAATTCATGCTGATCCTGACGATCATTCTCGGCGTTATGTTCACTTGCTTGCAGGTCTATGAGTATTCAGAAGCACAGTTTACGTTTGACGGAACGCTTTATGGCTCTGCCTTCTTCATGGCGACCGGCTTCCATGGCGCTCACGTTGTCATCGGAACGATCTTCCTGACGGTGTGTTTGTTCCGCCTCTATGCAAAGAATATGACCGCGAAAAAGCATCTCGGATTCGAGTTTGCTGCTTGGTATTGGCACTTCGTGGATGTCGTTTGGTTATTCCTGTTCGCTTTTGTCTATGTTCTACCGCACCTCGTGCTCGGGCACTGACCGGACACCAAACGCATAAATATTCGCTTGGCGCCTCATTGTTCTCAATGGGGCGCCAAATTTTTATCCGCTACAAGTTAGCCGCAATAGTGTAGAAAAGACCGCGAAATGACGTTTCGTCCAATGCCGATACTGACAGGGCTTAGCCTGATTTCCCTGGTGATTCTGATCCTGCTGGGGAATTGGCAATATGCACGTTACGCTGAGAAAATGGCGAATCCATCGATCGTGGAACAAGCCGAAACCCGGTCGCTGTTCACTGTGACGATCGATCAATCGCACGCCGGAAACACCCAACAAGTCTATGGCTTTGCAGACAGTGAGCCGATTTGGCGTCGATATGCGCCAGGCAAGGTGCAAGAGACAGGAGAGCTTGTCCTGGTCATGGTCGAAGCCACCGGTGGCGCCGCGCCGGTTCCGATTGCTATCGCAGATCTGCCCGAGACGGTTAGGTTCGAAGGATTCGTCGCGGAGCGAAGCGCCGCGTCCGCCCGGTTTGCAGGACGCGACGATCCCGAAGCCGATACTTGGTACCGGCTCAACCCAGAAGCCTTAAGCGCACGGCTCTCTTTGGACGGAGTGCCGAAAGTTGCAGAGCCCGTGATGATGTCAGTCCGCAATGCCGCGGATTTATCGCAAGTACGCCAAACCCTAAATCCTTATGCATTCGCGAAACCCGTTGATCCATTGCCGCCAGAACGCCACTTTGGCTATGCGCTGACATGGTGGGGGATGGCGCTCGGCTTGATTGGCGTGTATGTCGCGCTTCACCATGCGCGCGGGCGCTTGAGATTTAAGAAGGCTTGATGGCCATGAAATACGTATCCACACGCGGACAGGCCCCAGCGGTCGATTTTGTAGACGCCTGTTTAACCGGCCTCGCACCAGATGGTGGGCTCTATGTCCCGGCCGAATGGCCGCAGATCGCGCCTGCATCTCCGACGGAATCTTACGTCGATATTGCGACTCGTATCTTGAAAGCCTTTGCGGGTGACGCGTTAAGCCAAGACGATATCGCCGGACTGTGCGCGCGCGCCTATGCGAGTTTCTCCCACGCATCCGTCGCGCCGCTCAACCAGTGTGGACCTAATCAATTCATCATGGAATTGCATCACGGACCGACCCTGGCGTTTAAAGATGTTGCCATGCAGTTTATCGGTCAGCTTTATGACCTGGTTCTAAAGCGGCGTGGCGCACGTATGAGCGTTGTTTGTGCGACGTCTGGGGACACTGGAGGTGCCGCAGCCGCCGCCTTCGCCGGCGCGCAGCAAGTCGATCTCTACATCCTGCATCCGCATGAACGTGTTTCACCGGTGCAGCGGCTGTTCATGACGACGACAGGCGCCAATAACGTCCACAATCTGGCCGTCGATGGCGATTTCGACGACTGCCAAGCGATCGTAAAAGCCCTATTCGCGGATAAAGCCTTCTCTGCTGATGTCAGCCTTTCGGGCGTCAACTCTATCAACTGGGCGCGCATTGCCGCTCAATCAGTGTACTATGCCGCAGCACAAGCGGCGCTGGGTCCGGACCGGGCACTCCGATTTGTCGTCCCAAGCGGTAATATGGGAGACGCGTTCGCGGGCTATGTGGCTGCCAGATGCGGGCTGCTGGCCGGGTTTGAAACGGTTTGTGCGGTGAATGAGAACAAGACCCTCAATACGCTGCTCGAAAGCGGTGTGATGAAACGCGAACAAGCCGTGGCGACGCCAAGCCCTGCCATGGATATCTCCGTTCCCAGCAATTTCGAGCGCTTATTCTTTGAAGTCGCGGGCCGCGATGGCGATTTGGTGCGGCGGACCTATGAGCAATACAAACAGGCCGGCGCGGCCGATTTGCCTGATACCGCGCGAGGCCCTCTAGGGTGCACGGGCTTTTCGTCTGCCATGGTCAATAATGCGGATACGTTGAAAGAGATGCGGCTATTCAAGGAAGAGACGGGTGCCCTCATCTGCCCACATACAGCGGTCGGGACCGCTGCGGCGAGACGTTTGCCAGAGCGCGATGTTTGCACCGTCATCCTCTCCACGGCGCACGCGGCTAAGTTTCCAGAAACCGTGTTTGAAGCCACTGGAGATGATGCTGGTTTGCCCGTGCGGTGTCAGTCGCTTCGCGACCGCGGAGAAGTGTATGAACGTATCGCAAATGACCTTGGCGCGGTGAAAGACCTTATTCGTGCCAAAATGGTGGAAGACGCTTAGTCATTATGAGTGCACCGATCGGCGAATGGCAGTGGAATAGAACGACTCAACGGCTCACGCTGTCATTGGAGGCGCCCGTCTTGGGTCGTCAACTTTCCGGTGAATGGGCGCTTGAAGACCTCAGCAATATTCTCGACGGACTAAGCCGACAACGCCTCAGCAGTGGATTGGAAACCCCCAATGGCGATGTGGCCTTAGAGCTGGTCACAGCAGAAGGCCTCGAAGTCCATCTCGCCGGAGGACGGGTCGATGATGACTCGTCGCGCGGGGTGATTCTTGCTGTCGATAACGACGCCTCCGACGATCCATCTGGATTGGTGGAGTTGCTTCCCGTTTTTCAGCCCATCGTAGGATTGCGGAGCCGCCGCATCGAAGGCTTTGAAGCGCTCGCCCGTTGGGGCACGGAGAGCGGACTGCAAGCACCGGTCGGCGACAATCGTGGTTTAGCATCCTCCATGCTCCTTCAGGCAGCGGATGCTTTGGCCAGCTTTCGCCGCGTGTCCGGCATCGACACATTGTTCATGCAGGTCAATATTACCAGCCTGGACCTTGCTGACGGACAATTGGTAGACTTGATCGCGGCGCTGCAGAGTGGACATAAGCTTGCGCCCCGATCCATTCGTCTTGAACTCACCGAGCAGGATGCGCTGCGCGATACCGAGCAGACCCTAAATCGATTGCACGAATTGCGCGAAGCCGGGGCAGCCATCGTGCTCGATGATTTTGGGTCGGGCCATTCCTCCTTCTTGTGGCTTGCGGATCTTCCCGCGGATGCTTTGAAAGTCGACGCCTCGCTCATCCAGCAAATTGAGAACCCGCGGGTTGAGACAATTCTCGAAGCCTTGACCCTGATGGCGCGCCGCTTGGGCATGAGCTCGACTGCCGAGGGAGTCGAGGATGAAGCATTGATGGGGCGACTACGGACCCTCGGATTTGATTATGCTCAAGGCTTTGCGCTCGGGCGCCCAATGTCGGTCAATCAGATGGAAAAATTCCTCAGAGCCTAAGCCCCGAGATCGACTTCAAGCTCTGAAATCGCATGCACGAAATTACTCGGCGCCAAAGACCCTTTGCCCGTCCAACGAATGTTCGGGAACCGACCGAGTATGTTTCGATAAGCCGTTTCGAGTTGCATAATGGCGACCCGTTTGCCGAGACAAACATGTGGACCATTCCCAAATGCTAAATGCTCGTTCGCATTCGCGCGTTCGATATCAAACACATTAGGATTTTCAAATTTGTCAGGATCCCGGTTGGCTGCGGCGTAATACATCACGACTTTGTCGCCTTCGCTGAGCTTTTGCCCGCCGAGTTCCGTATCTTTGGTGACGGTGCGGCGCATATATGTCACGGGGCTCACCATGCGGATGGCTTCATTGACGAAGTTTGGATAATGACGCTCGTCGCCCATGAGCTTGGCGCGTTGATCCATATGTTCCGTCAAGAGCTTCATCGTTCCTGATAAAGAGTTGCGAGTTGTATCATTGCCGGCGAATACGATCAGCAACCATGAGCCATCGAGGAATTCATCGGTTAAGTGCTCACCATCAATCTTAACGTTGGCGATGGCGCTCAAGAGATCATTTTTAGGGTTCTTACGACGGTCCAACAATTGATGGCGCCCATAATCGAAAAGTGCCTGAATCTCATTCATGAATTCCATGATCTGTTCAGGCGATACGTTTCCGAGACCTTCTTGTAGGGCTTGGTATTGGGCGTTTTCGAGATAGTGCATCCAATGCACCAATTTCGGTCGATCCGCTTCTGGTACGCCCAAAATCTCGCACAGTGTGAACAGTGGCAACTCGGCGGAGAACATTTCAACCATGTCCACCACGGGTCCTTTGGCTTGCATCTCGTCGAGCAGTTGATTGACCTTGCCATCTACTTTCTTTTTCAGCTCGGCAACATAGTCAGGCCGGAACCAAGCCATATGCTCCATGCGCAAAGGCGTATGATGCGGGCGGTCCAGATTGATCAGTGAGTTGAGGGACGATGAATGGAGCAGGGGGTGACGTGGCGTGTCGGGCATCCCGTAATTCATCAAAATCCCGCCTTTTTGAGACGAGTAAGTTTCGGGATCGAGTTCTACAGTTTTGATCAATTCATGCGATGTCAGAGCCCAAAACCCGCGACCGACCTCTTCAGGGTGCCACATGATTGGCGCTTTGGAGCGCATTTCATCAAAGGCTTCGAACGTATATCCACCATGATCAGAAAACACGGTTGGATAGGTCAATGCGACGGGCGGTTCTAAGTCATAGATTGGTGGATTGGATGGGCCCTCAGGGGGTGACTCGACTTGATACGTGTCTGTGACGTTCTGAAAACCCATGCTTACCTCCGTCGCGCATTTGTTTGTAAGCGCTCTATCATTTCAGGTCTATTGCCTGTTCTTGCGATAAGCTAGCTTATCGCTTGCGTCTGTGAAGGCGTGACCCGACGCGAGGCTTACGTCGATTGGTGAGAGGCTCTGGGGCAGGGGGGAGATGCTTTAGCGGGATGTCGTCTTTGAGGGTCTCCCTCAGCGTATCGGACTCAATCTCCTCGACCGCGCCGGGCCGCAAATCTAGCAATTCGAACGGGCCGTATTGCGTGCGGATCAACCGATTCACTTGCAATCCCAAATGCTCCATCGCTTTGCGCACTTCGCGGTTTTTGCCTTCGGTTAGGCGCACATTGATCCAATTATTGGCGCCCGTTGTGCGCTCGAGTTCAGCTTCGATCGAGGTGAACCGCGTCCCATCATCGAGTGTGACGCCATTTTTAAGCGTGTCCAAAGCTGCCTGAGTAACTTCACCGTGGGCCCGGGCGCGATAATGGCGAATGAAGCCAGTCTTGGGCAACTCCATAGCCCGCGCCAATCCGCCATCATTGGTCAGCAAAAGAATGCCTTCCGTCGTCAGGTCTAAGCGGCCAATCGTAATTGTGCGGGGCAGTGATTTAGGCAATTCCTCAAATATCGTCCGGCGGCCTTCAGGATCCGACGTGGTCGTGATCAGGCCTGCAGGTTTGTGATAGCGCCAAACCCGCACAGGGTCGTGCGCTTTCACACGCTTGCCATGAACACGAATATCTTCTCGGCCAGTGACTTTAAACGCTGGCGTGGTCAGTTTGCGCCCATCCACGAGGACTTCGCCGCGTTCAATCATCGCTTCAGCTTCACGCCGAGACGCGATGCCCGCGCGGGCTAAGTATTTTGCGATACGTTCACCGTCTTGCCAATCTGGATCGCCTGTGGACTTGCGTCGTGGCGGTCTGCGTTTGGATTTTCGGTTCGTCTCCCGACGGTCCGTCATGAAAGCTACTCCTATAGCGATTGCAAGCCGAAGGCTGGGGCAAGTATGGCGAACCCAAGCGCGAGTTCAAGCGGGATCCAAACGGGGATGAGCCCATTCTCGCGATTCTCATTCTTATCCAGCACCAAAGATAATAGCCGGCCCATGCCAGCCCCCATCCACCCCATGGCAATCGGGAAGAGGGCGATCACTTTATAGGCGATCCCAAGATTGGCCTGTAGCATCAGGATCAAGGCTGACAAATGGATCAATAAAAGTAGGCCGCCATATGTCGCGCGAAACTCTGAAAATCCACCAGGTTTATCTGGGTCAGGAACCAAGCGTACCACACCTGCCGCCCATTTCGGGGCGAACAAAGCGCCGAGACCGAGTGCCGCGCAGAAGCCCAGCGCAACAATCGCAATCAGGTCAAAAATGGCAGGCATGGCGGGCTCCTCGAACGCTCATTGCAAACTATAAGGCGTGCTGCTGAATTGCACAGCCTCTAAACGATGCCGGCGTCTTTCCACGCCTCTTTCGGCCACCGGCGATGTTGCCAAAACCATTGGCCAGGATTGGCGCGGACTTCGTCTTCGATAAAGGCGGTGATCCGCTCGACACATGCCCTGACATCAGCTTCAATGTCGCCTGTCTGCTCGGGATAGAAAGGTTCATGCACGGTAACGGTGAACCGCGCCGGACCGACTCTTCGCGTTGTCATCGGCACAATTGGGACATTGTACTTGAGCGCCAACCGCGACGGGCCGGGCGCCGTCATCGCGTTATGACCGAAGAACGGAATCGCCAGGCCTTGATTAAATTTTTGATCGTTGAGCAGCGCCGCGCAACGCCCTTGGCTCAGCGCCCGCATCAATTCCCGAGTCCCAAGACCTTTCGGTGTGAGCACACCAATTCCATACTCATGACGGACTTGGTTGAGCTTGCGGTCGATATGCGGATTGTTCAGCGCCCGATAAGTGATCAGACAATCCACGGGGCGGCGACAGATGACGGCGGCCATTATTTCCCAATTGGCAAAGTGCCCCGTGGCGATGACGGCGCCGTCTTCAGACGCTTCGATAGCGTCCAAATGCTCCGCGCCGATGACGTCAACGCGATCGCCATTATAGGGGTCAATCTTGGGTAAATGTGGCAGCTCGCCAGCCGTCCGTCCGACACTTTCCCAAGAGTCCCGGGCAATCTGCTCGCGTTCTTCGTCAGACAGAATTGGAAACGCCAATTTCAAATTGCGCTTCACAGTCTTGTTCTGTGAGAACAGTGGCGCGATGGTTTTGATCAACCATCCGAGAAAATTTGAAGCGCGCTCCGGACCAAGCGCCTTCATGGGCCACCAATAAATGACATCCCAGGCCACAGACTCAATCCGCCACATCACACGCTGACCGAAGGTCGAACGATTATCGATGTCTTTGGGACGAATATATTGTTGTTCGGTTTTAGCCATCTGTTCGGGCATTGATCACATCGGCCAACAATTTGTCGAGTTCCGGTTCCAGATCAAACTGCACCATTATCGGGAGATATTCTATATCCTGACGCATCTGGTCGGGGATCCGGACATAGTCTTTCTCTGTGGTGATCAGATTGGCGCCATGGTCTTTCGCGAGGCGTCGTAAGTAACGGAGATCCGACTCACTAAACACATGATGGTCGGGGAAGGGGACCGAGTCGCGTAAATCGACGCCAAACTGCCCCAATGTGTCGAAGAATTTCTCGGGTCGTCCGATTCCGGCAAAACCGACATAACAATTCGCGGAAGGTTTATGCTTGGCGCTGATTGCGCCGCGAAACAGTGGCAGATTTGAATCATGTAGAATGGCGGGTTCTTGGCCATCGCCCATGACGATGATGGCATCTGCTCGCAGCAGACCGGCGCTAACGGGTTCCCGTAACGGCCCCTTAGGGATGACAAAGCCATTCCCGAACCCGGCATGTGAATCGACGACGATGAACGTGAGATCCTTGGCGAGTCTTGGGTTCTGATGCCCGTCATCCATAATGATCACATCGACGCCTGCCTCGCTCATCGCTTTGCCAGCCGCGGCGCGATCGGCGCCAATCCAGCTTTCACCGGTGGCGGCGAGCATTAGCGGTTCGTCGCCCACGTCGGCGGCGGTATGCTGAGCGAGGTCAACTTTTAGCGGGCCTTTGAGCTTTCCTTTATAGCCTCGGCTAAGAGTCGCCGCGCGCAAGCCGAACTTTGATTCTATGCGGTCGCGTAAGTCTGCAACCACTGGGCTCTTGCCAGTACCGCCCGCGGTTAAGTTGCCCACACAAATCACCTTCGCGGAGACTGAGACCGAGTCCGCACCAGTAATTTTACGGCGAGTCACTTCCGCATACGCCCAGGCCAAAGGCGACAAGAGCATGCGCATGACCGGCGCAGCTTCGCGCGATTTCGGATCAACCTCCCGTGACCAAAAACGGGGTTCTCTCATTCGCGAAACCCAGCGTCGCTCAACACTGGCTCCAGCACTTCGAGCGTCTTCGCCATGGGACCGAGAGAGTCGGCTTGCAGCAGCGTCTTCATTTCGGCAGAGACCGGCGGGGTGGGGAAAGCAGACGCTAACTCGTTCGCATCGTGAATGATCGAGAACCCTTGCAAGGGGAGCAATCGCTCCGACAAGTCACGGAAGTTGAAAATGCTCGGACCTGACAAGACCGGTTTATCGAGTTGCAAAGCTTCGATCGGATTGTGTCCTCCAACCCCTGGAGCGTGGCCACCGCCTAGATAAACGGTATCGGCGACCCGATACCAAAGTCCCATTTCTCCGATTGTGTCGGCCAACAGGATTTCGGTCGTTTCATCTAGAGGATCATCTTCTGATCGACGGGACACTGCGGCATTGCTCATTGATAGCAAAGTATCGACGTCGTCGCCGCGTTCTGGATGTCGCGGCGCGATTATCAAGAATGGCTTAGGCTGCATCTGCATCCAGGCATCGACGACCAAAGCTTCCTCGCTTGGATGCGTGGAGGCCGCCAGAAGGACGGGACGCGTCCCAATGGCCTGTTCGAGGCGAGAGAGTTCAGCTTCGTCGACGCTCGGCGCGGGCAAAGCCGACTTCAAGTTGCCTGGACACGTCACGTCTTTTCCCGAGAGTTCGCTCAAGCCGGTTTGAGTTTGCACGTCAGCTGCCACGATGACATTCAAAGTCGAGAAGATTTGACGAGCTGTTTTCGGCCAGCGCAGCCATCCCCGAATGGTTTTTTCTGTCATCCGAGCGTTGAGAAGGGCGGTTGGAATGTTTCGCGCGTGCAATTCCAAAAGCGCGTTCGGCCAAATTTCGCCTTCGGCCATAATCGCCATTGCCGGCGACCAATGATCCAAGAACCGGCGCATGATACGAGACGTATCAACGGGCGCCATTTGTTGAACACAGGTCTTGTCTCGGAACGCCTCGTCGTCGCGAATGGTTTTTGAGATCAGATTCGCTGCTGTCTGAGTCTGACAGGTGAACAAGATCCCGCCCGTGTGACCGTCATCCAGAAAGATCCGCCGCGCGAGTTCTAACAGCAATTGGGATTCACCGACGCTCGCCGCGTGCATCCACAAAAGCTGTCCGGGCGCACGGTCTGGCAATTGCTGCGCAAAGCGTTCATTTATCCGCGCCGCGTCTTCTTTGCCAGATTTAGCGCGTCGACGAAACAACGCGCCCAAAAAAGGCGCGATGAGCGTGGTCATGGATTTGTATAAAAAGAGTCCGAGCGGCATTGCGCCCTTATAGACCGATTGTGAGCGTTACGCCCACCATCAGTTTCAGCCCGCGATCAGACCGACAAAGCTGGTGCTTGGCGCGGCTGAGCCTTGCTCCTGCTGGTCATCTGAATCCGGTGCGATGGAGAATCCCATCCACGCCAAGATGAGCGCGACAGTAAAATTCCGAATGGCAACGAAAAGATCGATCATGGTATACCCCTGAACTTATCGAATATCATTAAACCAGAATCATCTTAACGAAAAGAGGGGATGATCAGAAAAGTTGCATATACATGCAATTTGTACGCGAACACGTCGGAAGGCTACGGATGGAAATCGATAGAGAACATCTTCTCACCATGACCGGTGGTGATGTCGACCTCGCGGATGAGGTTCTGGATATATTTCGCAACCAGGCGGAAACTTGGGGGCGGCTGCTCGATCCCGATCTTGATCAAAGGCAGTGGGCGGATGCGGCGCACACACTGAAAGGTGCCGCCTTGAGCATAGGCGCGCATGCATTTGCGGAAGTTTGTGCAGAGGCCGAACGAAAAGGGCGCAGTGATGCGCCCGTATCGAGAGTCGAAGCAGCGACCATCTTATCATCCCTCAAAGAGGGACTCACGCAAACCATCGAAGCCTGCGCCCGCGCCAGTTACGAATTGTCCAAACCTGGCTTGAGACGATCAAAAGACTCAAACTCATAAGCAATACAGCGATCGATTAGGGTGCGCCAAACTGGTTCGGCGATGGCCGTCGACAATCCTTGTTTGCTCGCCTCAGCTTTCACCTTGGCAACAACGTCCTCAATCCTTGGACGATCGAGGACTGATTTACGCTGTCCTTTGATTCGAGCAGCCGCGTCCATGAAGGATTGCCGCTCTACCAATAGCTCCACCAGAAGGCGGTCGATACGATCAACTTCGTGCCGGACGTCGGCCATCGTCTCAGCCGTATCGCGCGTATGGTACTGCGTCGTGCGGTCTTTGATGGACTGTGACATCGAAATATCCCTCTGATTGTCTTTCATATGGGTGTTCTGTCCAACTTTATCGATGCGGTGAGGCGCCGCGGGCAGCAGATGTCCAAATGATTAGGCCTTCCAACCCATGGTCGGAAGGCCTGCGCAACAGTGCTGTTTGCTTTTAGCGTTCGATGAAGCTTGGCATCCGCGCCTGAATGCGGCTGCTGCGGGCGGCTTCAGCTTCAGTGATCAGGGCTTGGACTTGTGGATCATTGAGGATCTCAGCCAGTTGTCCGATCGCTTTTAGTTCTTGGGCCGAAGCGCTTGCTTGTGCCCCAAATACGGCAAACCCAGGATTGGACTGCGGATAAGTTATCAGGCGAATGTTGGTATCTGATTCGATTTCCGCCAAGCTTCTCGCTTTGTCGATCGCAACGGTGAGGCCACCCAGCTCATCGACCAGTCCGTTGGCCAGCGCATCTTCGCCGCTCCAGACGCGTCCGCGCGCAACCGAATCAACTTCCTCTAAACTCATACCGCGACCATCGCTGACCAATTGCGTGAAGCGGCCATAGCCACGTTCCAGCCATGCTCGAATGCTGGCACGCTGCGTTTCGGTGAAGCCTTCAGTGGTTGTGAAGGCGCCGGTGAAATCACCACCGATTTTGATTGTTTCGGCATTGATCCCGATCCGAGCGAGGCCTTCTTCGATGGCGAACTTGCCGCCAAAGATCCCGATCGAGCCGGTGATGGTCGTCCGATTCGCGACAATCCAATCAGCACCCGCGGAAACATAGTATCCACCTGAGGCAGCAACTGATGCCATTGAAACGACGACGGGTTTCTCTTCTTCTTCTTGCACGCGTTTGATCGCGTGCCAGATTTGGTCAGAAGCGGTTGGAGATCCCCCAGGACTGTCGACGCGGAAGACAATCGCCTTCACGTCTTCGTCGCGGCCGGCTTCAAGAATTGACGCAGCAATCGTATCGGACGCAAAGCCGCGACCCTCCTGGAACAAGCTTCCGCCCGCGCCGCCGCTGACAATCGGACCTTGTCCACCAACGATTGCGATAACCGGCGCTCCGAACTCAGCAGAGGGGGCATTGTATGAGGCAATTTCAATTGAGATTGCATCCTCGCCGGCGCGCTCGAGTGCGACGTCGTGCGCGTCTTCAGGCCAGCCAAGATTTGTCGCGAAGTTCACTTCGACGACTTGCTCAGCGCTGAGCGGCGTGGATTCAAGAACCGCGCGCACTTGATCAACAGAAACACCGCGGTCCGCAGAAATATCGGCGAGCGACTCATCCCAAAGCGATTGTGCGAGTTCCGTCATCGCGCGACGGTGTGGCTCGGTATAGGTTTCTTCTTCATAAGTGTTCGGGGCATTCTTAAACTCGTAGAGCGCTTCAAACTCCGGCGTGATCGACAAATTGTCGAACAGACCTTTCATGAACAATGTTTCAAGAGCCAAGCCGCTGGCGATGAGGTCGCTGCCAGGCTGCATCCAGATTTCATCAGATGTGGCAATCGCGCGATACCCAGACGGGCCACCGCCATAGGTGCCTTGGCTGTGTGTGATGATGAATTTTCCAGAATCTTGAAACTGCTTAAAGGCATCTCGGTATTCTTCAGCCCGTGAAGATCCGATTCCAAACTCGCTGCCGCGAATGTATAGACCCTTCACTTGGTCGTCCGTCGCTGCAGCGTCGAGTTTGGTGACAATGTCGATGAAGCCGGTACCACCACCGAACAAAACATCCGGTCCTGTGGTCGCCGCCTGATCGGTATAAGATGTCCGTAGGTCGAGTGTCAGGACGATCGGGTTTCCATCATCTTGTCCCGTTTCAGGACCAGACGCAGATTTGATCGCGTCATTCACCGCGAATTGGATCATCGCAATGCCGATGAAGAATAGTAGGAACAGTCCGACGATCGATCCGATCACCGCGCCACCCAGAGATGCAAAAAAGGTTTTCATAGGAGGAAAACTCCAAATCTATATTTATCGGATAACGATATGGGCGTTAATATAGCGTTTGTCAAAACACAAAGATCATATGCAATTTGAACGGACGGTGATTTCTACCTTTCGGATGTAAAATTGCAGTTGCGGAGAAAGACGCGGCGATTTGGGTGTTGCAACCCTAAATCGGATTGGTTATGTCCGCCGCTCAGTTGGGGTGTCGCCAAGTGGTAAGGCACCGGTTTTTGGTATCGGCATTCCCAGGTTCGAATCCTGGCACCCCAGCCACCTCTTTTCAGATTGTTTTACAGATTGTGTTCTCGGCCGATAACGCACGGGGGGAGAGTGCCTCGCCCTTGCTTACAATCTCATAGTGTAATATTATTTCAAAAAGGCCTTGCAACTGCCTCAATTTTGAATGAAAGTTTGACAAGCTCCTGAGCATTTTGCAGAGGTGGCTAGGTATGCGAATGTGACCTGCGGTTAATCCCGTACGCTGCGTAGAATAGAAAGACGATAAAGTCTCGAGGTCGCAAACTGGGAGGAGGTGGGCCTAGCCCGTTATCCTTTGCTTACTTAGCGGAGTGTGTTTGTTCCGCACAGCCATAGCTTCGGCATGTCGTCGGAGCTCAAACGAGTTTTTGCGACGTCATCTGACGTCGCCACATTTGGAGAGTGAGAGGCAGACTTCATGAAGAATGTTCTGACACCGGCTCGCGGAGCCATTCTAGCGGCAACGGTTGTGGGTTTAACCGCACCTGCTGTTGCACAGGGACTGGATCGCGCGATCGCGACCGGCGAACAGGCGACACGCCGCGCCGAACAAGTTCAGCAGCAAATCAACCAGCTCGATGATGAGCGTTCAGACATGGTCGGAGAATTCCGGACCCTGTTGCAGCGGAAAACAGCCGCTGAGCTTTATGCCCGCCAGCAAGCTGCTGCGGTTGAAAGCCAAGAGCGTGAGATTGCATCCCTAACAGACCAGCTTGCACGTGTGGACGAGATTACCTCTCAGACCGTCCCAATGCTGGAAGCTCTGGTCGATGACCTTGATATGTTCATCGACGCGGACCTGCCATTCCGCTTGCAAGAGCGTAAAGACCGCATTCAGCGTCTGCGTGAATATCTCGTCGATCCAAACATCTCAGTGACCGAGCGCTATCGTCAGATCATGGACGCTTACACGTCTGAGATGGAAGTTGGCCGCAAGACCGACACGTGGACAGAGACGATTGATGTCGATGGCAACCCCGTCTCCGTCGATATGGTTCTGTTTGGTCGTGTGGCTCTGGTCTACATGGACCGGACCGGTCGTCATGCAAAACGCTATGACCGCGAAACCCAGTCATGGGTGGACCTTGAGAACAAGTATAAGGCTGAAATCGAAAAAGCCATTCGCATCATCCAGGGCAAGCGCACACAAGACGTGATGTACGTGCCTGCAACCAAGCTTGCTGTTCAGTAAGCCCCGATGGAGTTAAGGAAAGAACACATGAAAACGTTCACAAAATCACTTAAAACCATTGGGATCGCAGCAGCTTTTGCTGGTGCTTCAATGGTCGCAGCCCTGCCGTCAGCGGCACAAACACTGGGCGACATTCTCAACCTGGTTCAACAGGACAGCTCTGAAATGTCTCAGGAGAACCAAACACGTCTTCGCGAATTCCAAACGCGAGTTGATGAGCAAGCCGATTTAATGGCTCAAGCGCGCAACGAGCTTGCGCAAGCAAATGCAGTCGGCAATCGTTTGAGCGCTCAGTTCGACGCTTATCAGAACGAAATCGACACGCTGGCCGCTGAACTTGATGTTCAGGCCGGTGACTTCGCCCAATTGGTCGGTGAATTCCGCGCCGTGGTTGGTGAAGTTCAGCCGCTCATGCGTGAAAGCTTGGCGAGCTTCGACTATCCAGGTCGTTTCGAGGCACTCTCAGAAGTTGCCGAAGCAACCACGTTGCCGACTCGTGAAGAGTTGGACCGTCTGCCAAAAGCTGTTCTGCAAGAGATGATTGCGCAGTCTGAAGTTAAGACCTTCAACTCATCGGTTTCGATGGGCGGCTCTGACGAGTCCGTTCAAGACGTCGACGTCACTCGGGTTGGGACGTTCATCGCAGCGACCAACAATGATGCAGGATTCGTGACCATCGAACGCAATGGCGCAGGTGACTTCTATCTTGAGAAGCTTCAGCGTCAGCCAGGCGGTCGTTTCCGCAGCGCGTTCAAGTCACTGATCAATGGTCAAGAAGGCGCCACTATGACTGTGCCGTTTGACCCGAACCGTGGTGAGCTCTTTAAGATCGAAGGCGATAAGCCAGGTCTCGGTGAGCGCATCAACCAAGGTGGCATCGTTGGTTACATCGTTCTGACTCTGTTGGTGATCGGCTTGTCGGTTGCGCTGTTCAAAATCATCACGCTGTTCTTCATGGGCAACGCCATTCGTTCAACTGCAAAAACCAAGCAGGCTGGCGATGGCAACCCGCTCGCACGTGTCTTCGAGGCGTATGAGACCAATAAGAATTCGGATCTCGAAACGCTCGAGCTTAAACTTGATGAGCAAATCCTGCGTGAATCACCGAAAATCGAACGCTATAACGACATCGTTAAAGTGCTCGCCGCTGTGGCCCCGCTTATGGGTCTGCTCGGTACGGTTATCGGTATGATCATTACCTTTACCGCGATTACAAACTTCGGTGCCGGTGATCCGAAACTGATGGCTGGCGGTATTTCAGTTGCGCTTATGACCACAGTGCTTGGTCTGGTGGCGGCTATTCCACTTCTGCTCACTCATGCTCTGGCTGCGGCCATGGCGCGGGGCAACCAGCAGATCCTGGACGAGCAAGCTGCCGGTCTTGTGGCCGAACGCGCGGAACGCGGAGGGGTGGCTTAGGCCGCCTCTGAGATCGGGAGCCCAGACATATGTTGGGAATGACCGAACTTCAGGAGTTTTTGGCTCGCGGAGGGCCAGTGCTTCTCTGGATTATGGGCGCCACATTTATCATGTGGGCCCTGATCCTGGAGCGCCTGTTCTATTTCCGCATTGCCCATACTGCTGTCGCAGAGGAGGCGCTTTCGGAGTGGCGTTCGCGCTCCGACCGCAAATCCAAAATCGCGCACTGGATCAAGGATAAACTGGTCTCTGAAGTCCGACAAAAGGCACAAGCGAATGTCTCATTTGCGAAAGCCATGGT
The DNA here is from genome assembly GCA_039194965.1 of Pseudomonadota bacterium. GTDB lineage: Bacteria > Pseudomonadota > Alphaproteobacteria > Caulobacterales > Hyphomonadaceae > Henriciella. The sequence goes on from JBCCVQ010000025.1 coordinate 20,861, forward strand.
GGCGCTTGCACCGCTGCTCGGACTGCTCGGTACAGTGACCGGAATGGTGACCGTGTTCGACAATATGGCGATCACGGATGGTGCCGACGCCAAAGCGCTGTCGCGCGGCGTGTCACAAGCGACCATTCCAACCATGGCCGGCATGGTGGCGTCTATTTCAGGTATTCCGTTTGCAACCGGAATGGACAAGAAAGTTCGCCGCCTGGTGCAAAAGGTCGAAGACCAGATGGAGATTGGCTGATGAGAGGACGTGCAAGTCGCCCAAGTGACGAAGCTGCGGTCGATCTGACCCCAATGCTCGACGTGGTCTTCATCCTGCTCATCTTTTTCATCGTGACTTCGACCTTCATTCAGGAAGAGGCACTGGGAGCTGAGCCACCACCACCGCAGACCAATGCGCCAAGCAATCCGGCGCCCGCGATCATCGTCTATATTGACGAGTCAGATCAGATCCGCGTCAATCGCAAACTCACTGATATTTCAGCGGTGCGCGGTGGCATGGAACGGGCGCGTGCGGAAAATCCTGAGAGTGCCCTGATCATTCAGGCCCACACACTGGCCCGCACGGGAACGATCATCGAGGTGCGTTATATCGCTTATGACGCACAAATGGAGCGGGTGAACATCGTCCGTTCCGCAGGTTAGAGGAGGTTATTCATGGCTCGTAAAGTACGAGAAGCGGCCGGCAGCGCCGAAGATGATGTCAACCTCACACCGATGCTGGATGTGGTCTTTATTCTGCTCATTTTCTTCATCGTCACGGCCCAGTTCATTCGTGAGCCCGGCGTCGAGATTGATCGACTGGAAGTGAACAATAAGGACCGACAAAACCCGCTCGGTATCCTGATCGCGATCGATTCGAGCAGCGAGATCTATATGAACAAGCAAGTGGTTCCATTGTCGGAGGTTGGTTTCCGGATCCGTGAATTGCGAGAAGACAATCCGAAAGGACGTCTGGTTGTTCAGGCAGACTCAGAAGCTCAGGCTGGGGTTCTTATCGATCTCATGG
>JBCCVQ010000026.1:0-16563 GCA_039194965.1 Pseudomonadota bacterium
CACGCCCTTATGGTGAGTGGGGATGGGCAGGAGTATAGGGGTGGTTTGGGGAGGCGGGGATACAAAACTTGGGCATCCCGGTGAATGCTGGGGATTTGGGAGGTTGGGGTGAGGATACAGCTTGCGATAAAGGACACCCCCTGTTTCCGGCGAACCCTGCGCAGCGCCGCGCCCGACTCGATCGGGTGGCAGGGATCCATGGACGATAAGCGCCTCCTGGCCAGGTGGATATGACCGTCCCTGGATACCCGCTTTCGCGGGCATCTCCGGTGAGGGGGTGAGCGACCCTTGGGGGCCAAACCCAAACCCGATACTGAAATCAGGCGTCAGCACATCAGTCCCACTGGCGATCCACGATTGCGGGTCGGACCCTCTACGACAAATTTCCCGTTTTGGTGTATACTCTCGCGCGGGGAAAAAGGAGGACACTCCATGTTGAGGCAGATCACAGCGCCTATGCTGACGGTTGGAATGGCGTTCGGTCTAACGGCCTGCATGCCCAGTCAGTATGCGTATATTGGCGAAACTCCGGAAAAGCTCTCGATTTGGATCGACGAGTGCGGACGCAACGAAACCAATATTCCGGCCAAAGAGCGATATTGCGATCTGGTCACAAAATCTCAGGGCGCGAGTGATGGGGAGTATGCCTATGCCAGAGCGCAACTGGGCATCATTGACTATGAGCAGGGTCGCTATCGTGAGGCGATTTCAGAACTGTCTGAAGCCATCAATTATGATAACTCGGTCGCCCAATATTTTGAGAACCGGGCCTATGCCTATGAAATGGTGGACGAGTATGGCAAGGCGCGCGCCGACTTGGACGCGGCGCAACGTCTCACCAATGATCCACGGTATGGGCGTATCGCCGATGATATCGATGCCGATGCGCGCGACCGCGAGAATGCGCGGCGGCAATTTTTGATCCATTATGAAGGGTTTCTGTGCGACCAGGTGCAGAAGGACAGCGTGCTCTATCCAGCCAACGAAATTAAGATCCAGACGATTGTTTACGAAGTCGGGGACGCGCTCGCTTACTATGTCGACTTGCCAGGCAAAGGTTCATTTGGCGGGGTCGATCCGGGGCACCGTGATAATCGCCAGAGCGGGCCGATCTGGCAGGGCGGTATGGGTGAAATCAACCTGTCGGTTGTCATGTGGGAGCACGATGATGGTGGGCCGCTGGTCGATTGGGTCGCCTTTATCGGCGTCAATGCGGCGATCATGGCAGCAACCGGCAAAGTCGTACCGGCCAAACCCAATATCTATCGTGGCGGCTATCTTGCGATGACCAATCCAAGAGGCGCCCCTGAGCAGAGTGAATTCACGCCAGGCCTTATTGATGGCGCGGTTGGTAGTGTTATGAAAAGTGCGCTCGGGACTGACAATGATCATGTCGGCACGGGGCATATTCGCGGTATTCGTGTGGAGAATTATGCGGGGCGGGCGCTGCGCAATGAGCGGGGCTTTCCGCATCACCTTTCGACGGTACACCGGAAAGGTGGCGCCTTCTGCAAAGTCTTCTTTTCTGTCGAAGAGACCGATCCGCTGAATTAGCGCGTTACGGACGTGCCGGAGAGATGCTCACGTGGATCTAAGTCCGCCGGCATCAGCGCACAGGACCAGACGCGCCGTATCGGGTGCTCGTATCCCGTCGACCTAGAGACTAGGTGGGCACCGGTTAGATAGGACCACGGTCCAGTCCAGAGCCAGTTCCCTGACGGAACTTAAGGTCGGCGGATAGCTGACCGTCCTCGAACGCTCCAGCCTCTGTGCTGATGCCATATAGGCACGTTTAGGCCTCGGCGCTAGCTTCGCCCATACGTTCGCCTAATTCGCGCAAGTAAGCCCACGTGAACAATCCGCTGGAATGCCCGTCGCTAAAGTGGATTCGGACCGCGTATCGACCCACGGCATCCGCTTTCTCGACATCTAAGTCGGCGCTAATCACCGGCGGCGGCGGCTTCGGGCCGCTGCCATGGCCTTGAACTTCAGCCGATGGACTCTCCAAGCGCAAGGTCTTGTATGGCAGGGTGAAATTTACGCCATCGTCAAATGTGACGGTCAATGCGCGGGCGCTTTTGGAAAAGCGCAGCTGAGTTGGCCAAGCGCGCTGGGTCATTGCGCAGGCGCGTCCAGATCGCGCGCTTCGCTCTCCAGCAAGATCGGTAACCCATCCCGGATCGGAAACGCCAGTTTGGCTTTTTTCGAGACCAGCTCACAGGCGTCTTTGTCGAAAATTAGCGGTCCGCCCGTGACGGGGCAGATCAACACTTCCAGCAAGCGAGGATTGACGCCGCAAGGGCCGGGTTTTGGGGGGAGTGTGTCTTCAGTCATTGCAAGGTTGAGCTGTCATCTCCGGGCACATCCATGTCAAGCAGGGTGATTAGCGTCTGGGCCCGGTCGGCGACACTGGAAGCCTCTAGAAGCGCTTGTTTTTCCTGTGTGCCAAAGGGGCAGCCAGCGCATAAGGCGTTGATCAGGGTTTCCATCGGCGCGTGTTCGACCGCTTCCCAGTCAACTTCCATGGCATTGATCTGCGTGTAGCGCTTGAGCGAATTCACCAAGTGCAGCCGCTCGGGGAGGCTGCTTTCGGGCGGTGAGACCAGATCATGTGCAAAGGCCTGCCAGTCTGGCTGAACCTGGCGATAAGGACTCTCGACGTGAAGCTCTGCGGCGATGCCAAACCGGCAAATCCCGGTGAGGGAGATGAGATAGCGTCCATCATCGGTTTCGGAATAAGAGGTGATGCGGCCAGCGCAGCCCGTGCTGGCAAGGCTTGGCTGTGCGCGATCATCGCCTTGCGACTGGATCATCCCGATCAATCGACTGCCCGACATGGCATCATCGACCATGTTTAGATAGCGCGGCTCAAATATGTTTAGCGGCAATGACCAGCGTGGAAACAACAGAACGCCCGAGAGCGGAAAGACCGGTATAGTCTCCGGTAAATCCGAGAGTTTTCGATACGTCTCGTGTGGCACGCGCACTCCTGTTTTTCCGTGTCTTACCATAAAATGGGGTGAAACGGATGACGGGCGAGTCCCGTTTTATCAAATTTAGGAGAACATCAGTGAGCCAAGCTGGCGTCGCCCGTCGACTGTGACGGGATCCTTCGGGCCTGCGGCTTCGAAGATCTCCAGCAATTTGGCTTTGGCTTTGCCATCTTCCCAATCCAAATTATCGCTTAGAATGGCCAGCAAATGTTCGGACGCGTCTTTGTTTTTGCCTTGCCCGATCAGCTTTTCCGCCAGTTCAAAGCGCGCTTGGTGATTTTGTGGGTTAGCGGCAACCGTTTCTTTCGCCGATGCGAGGTCTTCGTCCAGCGGCGCTTCAGCCATAAGATCAAGTGCGGTACGCACGGACCGGATCGCGGAATCGTTGACTTTTGACTCCGGCACGGTGTCGAGGATTTGCTGCGCGCGTTCGTGGTCGCCATTGGCGAGGTAGCAGCGTGCCAGGCCAGCAATCGCTGCAGCATTCTCTGGGTCGGCATTCATTACCGCACCGTAGAGCTGAGCGGCGGTGCCGATATCGCCTGCTTGCGCGGCCGTTTCGGCTTGCTCTAGCGCTTCTTGCAGCTGTTTGGCGTCGTCTGTGCCGCCAAGGATCGATTCGATGAATTGGCGCACCTGGCTCTCCGGCAAAGCGCCTTGGAAGCCGTTGACCGGGCGACCTTTGTCAAAAGCAAACACGGATGGGATCGACCGCACGCCCATTTGCCCGGCGACACCCGGATGCTCTTCGGTATTGATCTTGACCAGTTTTACTTTGCCATTGTGCTCGCCGACCACTTTTTCGAGCGTCGGAGTCAGCGTGCGGCAAGGTCCGCACCATGGAGCCCAGAAATCAACCAGAACCGGTTGCTCATTTGAGGCTTCAATGACATCCGCCATAAACCCTTGGTCTGATCCGTCTGTGATGTGCGGCGAGGTCGCGGCGTCGCTCATATCGTGCATCCCTTATTGCGCTCGCGGCTTATTTGGGCCTTGCGACCCGGCTCTGCAAGCACTGATTTCATTGGAATTGAGTCGCGCGGGCGCGGTCGTCTAGCTTAGCTATTGCCTTCTGACGACCAGACTTTCGCCACGCGCTTATCGCGGCCACAGCCAACGCGGTACAATTTATAGCGCGCTGGGTTCTTCTGGTAATAGTTCTGATGATAGCCTTCAGCTTCATAGAATTCGGTTTCATCAAGGACTTGGGTGACGATCGGGGCAGCCAGAATTCCGGCCTGATTGATCGCATCGAACTGCGATTCCACTTCGGTGCGTTCGTCGGCATCCTCAACAAATACAGCGGTGCGGTAGGAATTGCCGCGGTCACAGAATTGCCCGCCATCATCGGTCGGATCGATATGGCGCAGGAAATAGTGAACTAGCTCACCATATTCGACTTTCGAAGAATCATAGACCACGCGGACCGCCTCGAGATGGCCTTGCTTGGTATGGGTCTTATAGGTCGGGTTTGTGCTGTTGCCCGCCGTATAGCCTGATACGGTTTCAAGCACGCCATCCAGTTTGTCGAAGTCACTCTCAACGCACCAAAAACATCCACCGGCAAAGATCGCGGTTTCGATATTCGAATTATTGGCGGTGATGTCCGGTCCATTTTCGGCGCCAGCGCTCATCACGAATGAAGCCATTGTGGCTAAGCCGCCTGCGATCATGGCGATGGAGAAAGGATGATTCAGTTTCATCGGCGCGGTTCCAACTGCGTGTCTTGAGAAGACAGGCATATGACGATTCCAAAGGTTAATTGCGAGCCCTGATTTCAGTTCTCACAGTTTTTTGTTCCCGCGTGATCAAAAAACGTCACTTAGCCCGCGAGACGTTCTATTTCTTCGGCAGAGAGTTCTGAATTGTCGTAAATATTGGCGACATCATCGAGATCGTCGAGCACGTCGAGCAATCGCATTAGCTTGTCAGCGTCATCGCCAACAATCGGAACATTGTTTTGCGGTTTCCAGATCAGCTTGGTTGATTTGGCTTCAACTTCGCCAAACTTGCCTTCCAGAGCTTTCGCCACTTCGGAGAGGTCTTCGCGTTCGGTATAGATAAAATGCCCGTCCGCATCGCTCTCAACATCGCTGGCACCGGCGTCGAGCGCGGCTTCCATGATCGTGTCTTCATCGCCCGCTTCGAGTGGGAATTGAATTTCCCCTACATTTTCAAAGCCGAACGACACCGATCCGGTCTCGCCAAGATTGCCGCCATTTTTCGAAAAAGCTGTCCGGATTTCGCTCGCGGCACGGTTTCGATTATCGGTTGAGGCTTCGACAATGATGCCGACGCCGCCCGGACCAAAGCCTTCATAGCGGATGTCGACATAGTCTTCGCCGCCACCGCCTTGGCCTTTATCGACCGCCCGTTTGATATTGTCCTTGGGCATAGACTGGCCGCGCGCATTCGCAATTGCCAGGCGCAAGCGAGGATTGCCGTCCGGATCTGGGCCGCCCATTTTCGAAGCAATGGTGATCTCTTTCGAGAGGCGCGAAAACAACGCCGCACGCTTTTTATCTTGAGCACCTTTGCGGTGCTGAATATTTGCCCATTTACTATGGCCAGCCATGGGGGCTCCTGCTGTGATAGGTTCGAGACGGCTGCTTACCGCAGCTTGTGGCAGAGATCAAAGGGCCCAGTGTGATCAGTCGAAGACTTGGGCGAAGCTGCCATGCTTTAGCAGTTCTTGCTTTTCCGCGATCGGACGGATCAATCTGATCAGGGCCCAGGCGCTGACAAAACCGAAAACCGAAGATGCGACGTCGAACGAAAAACTCGGAATGTCCGCGTCCATGTTATCAAATCCGGAAATGCGCAGAGAGATGTTGGCAGTGATGTTGCTGAGAATCCAGCAAGTCCACCAAATAGCAATTCTAGACTCGCCGGGAACAGATTCGCCGACGGCAGCGAATGTCCCGTTGTAAATCTGGCTCATTCCCTTTGCGGGCTGCCATAAATTGGCGATCGGAACGAAGTACCAACCCACAGCCCAACCTGGAGACATCTCAACAAACTTACTGCCGAATGTGTGCAGGTTCCTCATCGCCCGGTACGTAACCCGCGACACGAGCACAACTGAAAACCAAAATAGCGCGGAATGAATCAATCCCATCGCAGCGATGAAATAGTCAATGATTACAGATTGCTCTTGGGAGAATGGGGCAATAGTTGATGGCAAGAACAGCCAAATTAAAAATGCAGAGATTGCGATCCAAATAAACTCCGCAATCATGAACGCAGAGAGCCCATACACGGCCCAGCGGCTTAAACCTATGACGGAACGGGGGCCTTCAAGATAGGCGTGTTTACTCACGTCACGCGCTGCTTCCGCGACCGAATTCGATAGGTCTGAGGCAACACTTTTTTCCGTCGTAGCTTCCATATTATCCCCAGTTCTCTTGAGACCAGGGAATATAGATCGTCATTATATTGGCAAGTTGAAGTTTAGCTGGCTGGCAACATTTCCGACAACCGCCCGCCAACCCGAATAGGCTCACAGCGCTTCGCCAGACCCGTCGCATCATCTGTCTCAACGAACAGACCGCACAAAGTTCCCTCGCCGAGCGCCGGTTCGTAGCGCTGGCCGGGCAATTGCGTTGCGAAGCGTCGTAGCGAATTGTCTTTCTGCATACCAATGACGCTGTCATAGTCGCCGCACATGCCCGCATCGCTTTGAAAGGCCGTGCCGCCGGTGAGGATCATATGGTCGGCGGTCGGCACATGGGTGTGACTGCCCACCACCATGCTGGCGCGGCCATCGCAATGGTGTCCCATCGCCATTTTTTCCGAGGTGGCTTCGCAATGCATGTCGACAATCACGGCATCGGCAACCACACCGAGCGGCATCTCGTCTAGCGCGCCATCGACCGCGCCGAATGGGTTGTCGAGCAGCTGTTTCATAAACACGATGCCTTGCGCTTGAATGACCCCGACACGGCGTCCGTCTGGCAAGACGAAGAGATGTGCGCCCTTGCCCGGGGCATTGGCGGCGTCTGGATAGTTGAGGGGCCGCAAGAGGCGTGATTCTCGCGCGATATAGGTCAGGGCTTCGCGTTGGTCCCAGGCATGGTCGCCTAAAGTGAGACAATCGGCGCCTGCATTGAAGAACTCCTTGGCAATATTCTCCGTCAGACCGAAACCGCCCGCCGCGTTCTCAGCATTGACCACGACAAAGTCCAGGGTCAGCGCATTGCGCACCTCCGGCAGATGATCTTTCACTGCCTGACGGCCTGGCTTACCGACCACATCACCAAAAAATGCCAATCTCATTGTGACAGTATGCGTGCTTTAAGTTGCAAAGAAAAGCGCGCGATGCTTTCGCACCGCGCGCCTGTCTTTTTGTAAGCTTGTCTTCGGCTTATTTCTGCGTCGCAGAGAAGCCGAGGGCTTCTTTGGTATAGGCGGATGGATCCGGGTTTTCCATGATCGAAGCGACTGACAAGGGTGTCGATGGATCCAGCTTCAATGTTAGCGTTCCGCCATCATTGATGAAGCTTGACAGCGCTGTGGTGGCCTCTGTCACCAGCGCCATATCAACGCCAGAGCCTTGCGCCATCATTGGCGCCATAGCGAGGCCCATGCCGATTTGCGATTTTAGCTCAGCCGGATCGGCACCTTGTGCGGTGGCCGCAGCGTTGAATGCGCGATCAAGCAATGAGTCATCAGCGATAGAGAACTCAACATTGTGGAAGGTCAGCTTGCCCATGGCATTCGTCATCGCTGTCGGATCTGGCTCTGCGCCCGCCGCGAGTTCTTCAAAATCGAATGCGCTGGCGATTTCTTGTGCGTAAGAGCTGTAGCCTTCGATTTTGCCGCCCATGCTAAATTTGGCACCGTCAACGAGCTCGAGATAGTTTGAACCTGCATCAAACTCGACAATGTCTGTGTCAGGGTCATAGGTGGCGACGCCTGCACCTTTCAGTTCAAGCTCTTCATAGCCAACAACGCTCAGGCCTTGCAGCAGCTGCTCACCAATTTCGCCGCCAGCAGGATCTGCTTTCAGTGTCATCGAGTAAGGCTCGGTGACGAACTTAACCGGCTGCCCGGCTGCATTGCGTTCTACTCCAGCCACGATGCTAGGGATGGCGAATGAGGCGCCGGCAACGTCGATCGCAAGATCGTCGAGCGTGAAGGCGTCATATCCGGGTTCCATTGGATTGGCGTAAGCGAGATCCATGACGGCAGTCATCATGGCCTCTTCGTCATCAATGTTCTCTTGGATTGCTTTGACGAATTTGGCGTCAACATTGGTTGCCGTCATACCGCCAAGACGCATGTCGAAGTCGATGCCTTCTTCATTGTCGCTGCCGTTCAGTGTGAATCCACTAATCACCGCTTTCGCGGCTTTCAGATCGACCATGTCGCGGATTTCGACTTTTTCGATACCGAATGTGCCTTCGGCGTCGGTATCGGCGAAGTCTCCGGTCAGACCGTTCATTGACCAGCTGTCAAAGACGATCTTGTCAGCGGATGGGAAGGGCACTTCCTGTCCGTTCAGGCTACCGGCCAGCCAAGCGGCAAGCTCTGGCGATGGATTGATCAGCTCGATCGAACCGAGTTTGACGTCAACATCTTCTTCTTCGTCAGAAATCGAGATGTCGTTGAGGCTCATTTTACCGAAATTGGCTTGGCCATTTTCCATGTCCAGTCCTTCGAGGACCAATGAGCCCACAGTCAGGGCTTCTTCGCCCGTGATGGTGAGGTCTGTAAATGTCGCGGATGCCCCGTCGGTGGAGCTACCAGCGAAAGAGAGGACGCCGCTGCCGCTATTGGCCAGGGACATCGCCGCCAGTGCGTCAGCTGCCTCAGCAGGATCACCGGAGCGCACCGAAAGTTCTTTTAAAACAGGTTCGGTAATTTTGACTTCTGTCGAGGCGTTGTCATCGCCACCACATGCTGCGAGCAGGGCGATACCCGCCGCACCAAACATTAATTTCTTCATGGTCGATTCCCCTTTTAGGCGGTTTCCGATAGGCTTATGGCACATAGATGTCGAGACGTATTTAATGATTATCGATAAAGGCGACAAGATGGCACTGGTAACAAAAACCGGTGAATTCATTAACGTTCGCTTGGAAGTCAACCCAAAAGCCCGGCGGCTGATCTTGCGTCTGGATGAACGCAATCGCGAAGCGGTTGCGGTGGCGCCGAGCAAGAAGAAAATTGGTGAAGCCGCCGCCTTCGCACGCGACCGTGTCGACTGGATTGCCCAGCATTTACAGGCGCTTCCGACGCAAATTGTGCTCTCGCCTGGGGCCGAATTTATGCTGCGCGGTGAGGCCTGCCATATATCTATCGATGGCCCTGGACGGACCGCGAAGCTCGCGCCGGGCGCCCCACAAATCCTGCGCGTCCCTGGAGAGATTGAGACAACCGGACGACGTGTAGAACGGTTTTTACGCAAAACCGCGAAGCAGGATCTGTCCGATGCGGTGATTCGCTATTGCGAGCATTTGGGCGTCGAGGCGCGACGTGTCACCGTCAAAGATACGCGGTCGCGCTGGGGATCATGCACATCCGATGGCCGATTGGCGTTTTCATGGCGACTGATCATGGCGCCGTGTGAGGTCTTGGAATACGTCGCTGCACATGAGTGCGCGCATCTGCTGGAAATGAATCACAGTCCGGCTTTTTGGGCACATGTTGCGAAATGCCGGCCTGATTGGAAGAAAGAGCGGGCTTGGCTGCGCAAATATGGCCGGGACTTACACGCGGTTGTGACCGCTTAAGCGGGCGCGAGCTCGGTCTGCGGTTTGGGCTCATCTTTCAGCTCGGGTGCGAAACTGATCAGGCTTGTGCCTTCGCCGCCGCGTGGCTCGCGATTTGGACCCATAAGGGTCAACGTGCCATCAGGACGAACTTCCGCAACAATATCCGCGCCCGGGCGATCTTTGCGAAAGTCTGCCAGCGTGTACTTGTCGGTGAGCCGCGTCCGCGCGAATTCCCAACCCCTATACTGATCCCGGATCAGGCTGTCATAAGTCCGGCCACGGCGGATGAGCGTGCGGCCGCGCGCATTGGAACTGAGCCCGCGATCATCATTTTCCTCATCATCATTGATCGACAATTGGTAGACCATGTGCCGACCGACTTCTGGTGCGAAATGGCTGCACACCAGAGCATTGTAGGAATCGTTCGTCGACAAAGCGATGACCGTCGAAAAGCGCGCATGATCCAGTTTGATTTCCGCGTCTTCAGAGAGCACCTCGCCCATGAAGATATCGAGACCGGCATCGCGTGAGGATTTCAGACGCCGGTAATTGCTATCGGCCACGATCACTTCAATGCCGCTTTGCTCAAGCGCTTCCGCAAATTGAACGCTCCAGGCATTGGCGCCGACGATCAACACACCAGGCCTTTCTTTGCGGGCCAGTCCAAGCGCCCGCGATAAGGGGCCAATGGTGAAGCCGTGCATGACCACAGTGGTGAACACCATAGCGAATGCCAGCGGCGTAATTTGATCTGCACCGGAAAAGAAAAACCGACCTTCCCGCGATAAGTCTACCAATAAGGATCCGAACAGGCCCGAAACGGCGACGGCGACAATCCCGCGCGGGGCAATCCAGCCGAGCAGGATGGCTTCTTTGCGCGACAGCGTGCCATAGGTTGCGATCCACACAGAGAGCGGGCGGACCACAAACAGCATGCAGAGTAGGAAGGCCAATGTGTTGAGATTAATCGCTTGCGAAATGATCGCCGGGGTCAGGTCGGCGGTGAGCATGACAAACACCCCCGAGACCAGAAGGATGGCAATGTCTTCCTTGAACTTTTGCAGCTCCGTTAGTCCGGCAAGCTTCGAATTGCCGAGCGTCATCCCATAAGCGGTCACAGCGACAAGGCCGATTTCTTTCTGGAACATTTCTGCCAGCGTGTAGCACAAGATGATCGAGGCCAGGATCAGCGGCGCTTTGAGATATTCCGGCGCCCATCCTTCCCGGAAGGCTTTGGCGATGAGCCAGCCAAAAATTAGTCCCAGCGCGATGCCGTAACATGCGGCCATAATGATCCAAAGACCGGCACCGAAAAGGCTTTGGCCTTGCGAGGCGACGCGGATGAACTCAAACGCCGCGACCGCAAATAGAGCCCCGATCGGGTCGTTGACGATGCCTTCCCATTTCAGGAATTGCGCTGGGCGCCCGCCAAGCTTGGATTGGCGCAGCAAGGGAATGATCACGGTTGGACCGGTCACCACCATAACGCCCGCAAACACCACCGCGCTGGCCCAATCCAACCCGGCAGCATAGCGCGCTGCGAATGTGCCCAGAAGCCAAGCTAGCGGCCCACCGATAAAGATCATACGTCGAACCGAAGCGCCGGCTTCGCGCAAATTTTCGAATTTTAGGACCAAGCCCCCTTCGAACAGGATCACGGCCACGGCCAGCGAAACGATCGGTCGAAAGACGTCGCCAAATGTCGCCTGCGGACTGAGCAAGGGTTCGCCAAACGCCACCGACCAGAGCGGTCCAACCGCCAATCCGGCGAGCGACATCAGGACAATGGCTGGGGCTTGTAACCGCCAGGCCAGCCATTGCGCGCCGACGCCCAAGGCCCCGATCAGGGCGCACGCGAAAATCACGCTTTGCCCGGCGCCGCCTGCGAGAAGAAGTCCAACGTCCATCAATCAGCTCTTTGCGCGTGGCTTAGGCCAGCGCTTCGTCTTCGCTGCGAGAGAAGTCGAAGCCGATCTCACGGCCGCCATAATCGCCCGCTTCATAGCGTTCGATCTGGATTTTGAACCAGTCGAGGACGTGGTCGTAAATGTGGTCGTAAAAGGGTTCAGGGTCATTGTCTTTCAGAGGGATAGAAAGGCGGTACTCATCGCCGCCAACGATCCGCGCGATGAAATCGTCGCCAATTTTCTGGCACTCAATCGTCACCCGCATCCAATCTGTCCCCGTCGACACGCGCACGGCCAATCCAAACAAGATCGCGCCAAGCGGCCGAAAGCCTTTAGGTGGAATGGAAAAAGCCTGGTCGCCATAATCTTTGGCTTCGAAGGCGCCCGCCGGGGGCACCAAACGGACACAGACCCCGTCCGTTGATCCGATATGCGCGCACAAACCGGCGCGCAATTCGTCCGCCAGCGTGCGCACACGCGAATAGTTTTCCGCTGCTAAGGCCTGATAATGCGCCACAGTGGAAACGAGATCTTCAAATCGCGACAAGCCCAAACTCCCCATTGAACCGTCTCAAGAGAGTAGGGTGGTCCGGTCGTGATTGCTAGTGTTTAGATCAACGGGAGTGCAGTTTAGTCCTGCGAAACCCTCGCTTTGGACAGGCAATAGAGCTCAAGCGATGACCAAGCCAGAACGATGCCGAGATTTGCAGCGATAATGCTCGGCACACCTGCGTCACGCGCTGGAATGAGGAACATCTCGACAAATACTGCGAACACCAAGGTCATCATTGCCGCCATGCCCCGACGCTGAGGTCCAATGGCGAAGGCTGTCCACACGGTTAACGCGGCAAATGCGAGAATACGTACAAAATGCTCTTGATGATCGAAGGCCGGTGGCTCGCTGGGGACAAAAGCGGCGGCTTTGAGGGCCACCAAGACGGCAATTACCCCGCATAGACCTTTGACGATCGTCGCGGGTATGCCGAATAGCCAAACATCGCCGCGGTGCGGCTGTGAATCAGAATTCATGACGTGAATCACGATGTCCTCCACGGAATTACAACTGGGAGTATACGTTCGGCGGCTTTTTTTGCGTTTAAGTGCGACGACGAAATTTTCACCGATCCGGTAACCGAATTAGGCGGCGCGCTGAGTCCGTTGCAGGCGTACGACCTTCAATCGCTCGTCCAGATCCGTCACATCCGGGCGAATATGCGCCGGCAGACTGGCGCGCGCCATCTCAATTGCCGTGCGCGGTGCGGTATCCTGTGTATACGCCGAAATGATCCGCGCGATGGTGTCGAGATAGACCGCTTCTTCTTCGACGATTTGACCAAACCGATTGGCCATCGGCCCGACCAGGCCATAGGCGAGGAAAACGCCAAGAAAGGTGCCGAGCAGCGCCGCGGCAATCATTTCGCCTAGAACCGCGGTCGATTGGTCAATCATCGCCATTGTCTTGATGATGCCGAGCACCGCCGCGACAATTCCGAGCGCCGGAAGCGCATCCGCGAGCGTTTGTAAGGCGCCGACAGCGCGTTGCTTGTCCTCGACGATCTCACTCACCGTGTCCTGGAGATAGGTGACCGACTGGTCGCGCATTGCCGGATCTAGAGCGATCAGGCGAAAACTGTCGCAAATCAGCCCCAGCGCTTGCGGGTCTTGCTGCAAGCGCGGCAGCGTGGCGAACAGTTCGGATTGCTCGGGCGTCTCAATATCGTGCTCAATTGCAACGATGCCGCCGCGATGCGCCCGGCGCACCAGCTCATGCATCAGCGTGAGCAGTCCAGCATAATCCGATTTTGACCATTTCGGCCCGCGCAGCGCGCGTCCGAATCCCAGAAATGCGGCTTTTGCCACCGGCGTCGCGTTGCCAATCATCACGGTGCCAATCGCCGCCCCGCCAATTAACGCAAGTTCGAACGGCAAAGCTGCGAACACAGCTGGTCCACCGCTGATCATCAAGGCGCCCGAGACGATGAGCAGGACAAGCACGAACCCAAGCAATTGAATCATTTTGGCATTGGCCCTTTTGGATTTCGCGCCACCTTTTCAGAATTTCCTTTCGAACCGGTTGCAGCCCAATAAAGCGCGACGAGAAGTCTTGATTTTGTCGCGCATGCGCTCAAAGAGGGCGCATGAATGCGACATCTCCCTCCCCGGAACAGGAAGACCAACCCAGTCGGCGTGGGGCGTTTTTCCTCTTATTCTTCTCACTAATGGCCATCGGCGCCGGCAATACGATGCTGATCGCTGCCGTGATTCCACCGCTGACCAGGACTTTAGAACTGCCAGACTGGATGGCTGGCGCGATTTTCTCACTTTCGGCGCTGTGCTGGTCTTTGACGTCACCCTTCTGGGGCAAGCAATCGAATCGCTATGGCCGTCGGCGCATCGCCTCATTCGGATTGGCTGGATACTCGGTATCGATGTTCTTGCTGCTCTTATCGTCTTGGGCCGCTTTGTCCGCGTGGATCACGGCGCCATTTGCGATCTTTGCGTGTTTGGCGTTGTCGCGCTCCGTGTTTGGCCTGATCGGATCGGGGTCCAGCCCGTCTGCACAGGCCTATGTTGCTGACAGAACCCAGCGAGCCGAACGACAAAGCGAGATTGCCTTCGTCACTTCGGGATTCAGTTTCGGGACAGTCGTTGGACCGGCCTTCGCGGCCGTTTTAGTGGCCAATTTCGGCCTCCTCAGTCCCATGCTTATCACCTGTGTGATGGCCGGGCTGATGTCGATTCTGTTATGGAATTTCCTGCCGGAGAACCGAGAGCCTGTCCAAGATGCCACCAAAATTGAAGCCATTCCGGGCTCCATTGGTTTGTGGCGCTCTCGCAATGTTCTGCCAT
Organism: Pseudomonadota bacterium; assembly: GCA_039194965.1. Taxonomy (GTDB): domain Bacteria; phylum Pseudomonadota; class Alphaproteobacteria; order Caulobacterales; family Hyphomonadaceae; genus Henriciella. The sequence continues at coordinate 14,467 of JBCCVQ010000026.1, forward strand.
TCCTAGCCTATGCTGTGACCTTATCGCTGGTCACCGGCATCCTCACACAAGTGTTCGTTTTCGCGGTTATGGACAAGCTTAACGTGACCGGCGCAGATGCTGCGAAATATACCGGCCCTGCTTTTATGGTCGGTGCGATGGCGGTGATGACCGCGCAGCTTGTGCTGATCCCGCGCCTAAAGCTGAAGAATAAGACGCTCATGATCACCGGTTGTTTTCCGCTTCTGATCGGTGCGTTGCTGCTGATCCCTGCGCAAGATTTTGCGACTCTGATTTTCGCACAATTCTTCCTCGGCATCGGACAAGGCCTGACGCGGCCTGGTTTTTCTAGCGGTGCATCTTTAGCCGTGTCGCCGCAATTGCAGGGCAATGTTGCCGGATTGGTCATCTCCGCCAATGGCATGGGGTATATTATCACGCCGCTCTTCGGCTTGTTCCTTTATGAATTCGTCGACCCCAACCTACCGTTCTGGATTTGCGTTGGCCTGCTCGTCGCCATGGCGCTATTTGCCTGGAAAGCGATTGCCCCCGGCGTGGGTGAAGCCGAGGAAGACCAGGCTTAACGTGCTGATAGGACCTGTCCGAGCGCGCGCGCGGTCGGATAACCATCTGCAGGCGAGAAATCATTGGCTTTTTGGAACCGTCGCAGCGCGCTTTTGGTGCCGCGACCGGCAATGCCATCGACGTCCCCAGCATCAAAGCCGAGACGGTTAAGGTTGCTCTGCAAGACCATAATATCCCGCCGAGTCAGCAGCTCAAGTTCGGTTGGCCAAACTGCGACCGGGCCCGAAGTGCCGAGTACCCCATCGGTGAGCAGGCCAACAGAAAAGGCATAGCTGTCGGATCGGTTATAGGCTTTGAAGACATCGAAATTCTTGAACAGAAGATATTTCGGTCCGGTCGCGCCGGTCGGCAGCCAGAGTTCAGCATAAGCTGTTTCGGGGGCTGAGAAAGGATCGCCATTGATGGGAGAGATGCCATAGCTGATCCAAGTCGAGAGGCGGCGATCCTCGCCGTCAGCGAGCGACCAATCGAAATCGTTCGGGGCTAAGACTTCAGTGCCCCAGGGCTGGTCCTTTTGATAACCCGAGGCGCGCAGATAATTGGCCGCCGATGCCAGGGCGTCCGCCGGACTGTTCCATAGGTCTTTTTTCCCATCGCCATCAAAATCGACGGCATAGGTCAGGAAAGTTGAGGGCATGAATTGCGTTTGGCCCATCGCGCCGGCCCAGCCCGAGACCAAATCCTCGCGGCTGACATCGCCGCGTTCTTGAAGCTTCATCAGCGCGATCAATTCATTCTCTGCCAATCTCTGGCGCCGTCCCTCGACCGCCATATTGGCGAGCGTATTGGCGGCGTCAAAATTGCCGATATAGGAGCCGAGATTGGTTTCCATGGCCCAGATCGCCGTGATCGCTTCACGATCGACGCCATAGGCGGCTTCGATGCGATCAAATGTGGCGATCAATTCACGCAGGCGCTGTGCGCCGCGGGTTTTCCGGCTTTCGGTGACCGCTGAAGATACATAGTCCCAAATCGGTTTGGCGAACTCTGCTTGGTCAGCAATATCGGTTTTGGCGACGCTGGCATCCTCGCCGAGATACAGATCGAGCGGGGAGATGCTGCGTAGCGTGCCATAGACAATTTCCGGATTTCGGCCAGCGGCAATGGCACGGGCCGCAAAATCATTGCGCCAAGCATCCATACTGGCATTGCCTGAGGCTTCGAAAGGCGGAATCGATGGTATGGTGATGGGAACATCGCTGCTGCTGCTATCGACAGGCACCGGGTCTGGAACGCTGCTGCCGACATCGTCCTGGGGCGTTGACGCGCAAGCGGTCATTAAGGCGGCGCTCGCCATCAGGCCATATATTGGCCGTTTTAGCAAAAATTCACTCATCATACGTCCCCCTTCGCGGATCAGCCTGCAAGCCATGATTGACTCCTTTAGGCCCGATGTGTATGTCCCGCGCTTTCGTGAAAACAGTTCTAACGTTTGGGCAAAAGCCATGAAAGTGAAATCCTCGATCAAAGCACTCAAGTCGCGCCATCGTGACTGCAAGGTCGTTCGCCGCCGTGGCCGGACCTATATCATCA
>JBCCVQ010000027.1:0-12619 GCA_039194965.1 Pseudomonadota bacterium
ACCCTTCCAGAGGTTGGCCATCGGTAGAGACCGGAAGAATGGTGACGCCGTAGCGATCCGCAAAACCGCTCAGGATTTGCTCATAGACCGCGCAAAACTCGCAATCTCCCGCGCCAAAATAAAAGATGCCATAGCGGTCTTTGACGGTTTCGATGCTCGCCTGTTCGGCAGCCCTCTCAATATCGCGTTCGGTTTGGCGTCCAAGCTGGCTGGTCGGCCATTCGACAGACGGATCGAGATCGGGATTGGCCCAGACCACCCGCTTCCACTGCGCGGTCATGTAAGCTGAGTTGTCGACCCACCGCTTTTGAAGCCGCATATAGGTCTCTACATTTTCTGGCGTTGGATCGAGCACCATGGCCGCTTTGGCGTTCTGAAAGATCTCCTGCTCGACTTCGAGCCGCTCTGACGGTGTCGGCTTAGACGGCTCGATAACCGGCGCTGGCAGCGTCTCTTCCGGCGCATGCACTTCCGGGTCGCAATAGAAATGATAGCCAAGATCGCGGGCGCAATAGGTGGGATCAGTGTCCTCGGCAGTAGCTCCGCCGCACCAACCAAATGCCAAGACCAGGCCCAGAGAAAAGCACGCTCTAATTGCCATGATTTGGCAGCCTCCTTTGCATAGCCACGGATGCGGCGGCTGGATCAGGAATGGTCAGCGAGTTTTCAAGATCCTCGTAGAATTCGGAAAGATCCATGGCGCCAATATCGAGCGAGGCAAACTCTGCCACGGTGAACCCCGAACAATCTGGATTTCGCGCATCGCCATAGGAGCGGCCGAGCTGCGCGCGGCCTTGTTCTGTAATGATGCGAGAGAGCCGCGAGCCATGACAGCAATAAGACCGCTGTTTCTTTAGGCAGACGCCTAAGAAGGTTTTATCGGAACAATATGTGCCGACATAGGTGCATTCATGAAGGCCTTGGCTTTGCGCGAGGCGCTGTTCTTGCGAGTTGCATTGATTGAGGCCGATATCATTGAGGATGCCCTCATCCTTGCAGCAATTAAACGCGCCGAATATGGCTTTGCCACATTTCAGATTCTCGCCGTCAAAAATGGTGAGCGAGTTTTGATCAAGCTGCTCAGCCCCTTCAAACACAGCGGCGAAGGCTGCGCTGGCGCGCTGGAATTGGTCAGACGGTTCAGGCTCGATCGCTGGGAAGCACTCTCCGGTGATGCAATAGACGTTCTGTGCGCAAAGCGAGACGGTTCCAGTTTGGATCTGCTGCGCCGGGCATGCGTATTCATGATGCTCTGAAATGCATGTGCCATCGGGCGCGGTTGAGAGACAAGTGTTTTGAACGAGCTCGCAGGCGGGATCCGGGAGCGAACAAGTATTGAGCACTTGGCCGCTCATCACCTCGCAATAGGCGGAGACGCGCATCTGCCAACATTCACCACCGCGGGGGAGGTACCGCCCTTCCGCAGCACCGTGCCGCGTCCAATGAAACTGCCCGCAGGCGGCTTTGGTGAGCCCATTGCAGGGCGTGAACGACCCAGTCGTAAAAGCCTCGAGCAAGTCGGAGTGGTAGTCGATGTATGAGGCATAATCGACGGTCCCGTTCGCAACGCCGTACCCGGCAACCTCTGGCCCCGCGACGCAGACTTCAGAAAAACCAGTGCACTCACCGCGCGCTTGAAACGCGGCGCACTGGGTCGGATCAAGACTGTATCCATTTTGCTGAGTTACCGTTCTCACTGGAATGCTGGTCGCAACAGGGCTCGTGCATGTAATCTCCCAAGCGTTGCGCGGGATCGGTCCAGGAATGATCGTGTGGGATGTTTCCTGACAGCCAAGCTGCCCCACCAGAAAGCTTCTCTGCCCGGAATCTCCAGTTGTATAGATCCATACCGTCTGAACGCTTGGTCGCCCGGTATAGTCGCAGCTCTGGTCCTCGCTGCGACTTGTCCCTGAGACTTCGCAGCCATAACGCCCCGTGGTGGTGTCATAGACGGGCGCGTCCGTGCAGGCGCCATATTGGCCAGAAAGCCCAACATCAACGCCAACCACAGCTAGCGGATCGGCTTCGACGGCTAGGCCTGCTGCGAGAAGGGACCGCGTTGCAGCTGGATCCAGATAATTGGTGCTGATGGCGCGGGTGTAGGCCGTCCCCGCAGCGCCAGATCCGCCAAGCGCGGATTGACCGGCTGTATCCATGGCAGATGGATTGCTAAAGTAAGACCGCTCTGTCGGCGTATCCGAATATGATGGCAGGGCTTGCACCTCGCTGGCATCCAATAATTCTTGTCCGCCTTGTGGGAAAACATCCCGCACAGCGTTTTGGCCATCAGTATAAGCGTCTTGGCCGAAACCACTGCCCGAAGACATCAGGCTGGTTAGAGCCAAAAGGAGGAGGAAGCGGCGTCTCATGACCCCCGCTCCAAACGTGCGAGTGCGGCTTTTACTTGAAGCGGCGCAAGCTCGCCCTGATCGGCAAGTAGCTGAAGCGCGGCCCCGACCGAGATGTTTCCAGACAGTGTCTCGGCTTGGACCCGCTCACAGACAAAGCCATCACAAACCGGCTCGCCCATGACGACCGCATAGGTCGGAACTGTTTCCACACCGACCGCTTGGAAGTATCGGGGATCGACACTGATCCCGACCTTATCGCCTTCCTCAAAAAGCTCTCGGACGCGATTAGCAAAAGCGCCATAAGACCCGCCATAGAAACCGCGCACCATGACGACGCCGCCGGCCTCTTTGGTGTCACGAATAATCGATGTCAGCGCTGCGTCCGGCATGGAGAGACTGATAAATGTGACGAAGAGTGGTCCGGCGCCGTTGTCATCTCGAGACGCACGCGCGATGTCGCCCGCAGCCGATGCGAGCGCGCTTGCATCAATGTCACCGTCACCTGTGATAAAACTGGCCGATGAACCAGGTTCACTGCTCGCAGCCAGTCGATCGGTTAAACTATCCCGCATGCTGCGAGCTTCGGCCGAGAAACGCTCGGCCTCAGCCATGATTGCGTCCACATCAATCGACGTCTCATCCAATGTCCGCCGTGTCTTTAGATAGTCTCGTGCAACATTGCCTGCGGCTTGATTGATCGCCGCTTTCTCAAGTTCGGTGCGGGACCCTTCCTGCGCGACAGCCCAGCCCGTAACCGCCAAAGCCGACAGCGTTCCGATGAGCACGCTTAGAGTGAGAGGAAGATTCGTCTTCATCATTACCCTACCCCGCACAACAATTGCGCTTGCCCCAATAGAGGTAGCCAAAGTCTTCGCCGATGACAGGACCCCATTTCAGCGATTGCCAAACCATGGTGGAGCGGCCCACCGGGATACAGGCGCGGTGAGATCCACGTGTTACCGGAACCGGGACAGTCGTTTGCACGCGCCATTGCGACTTGCGCCAAACCGGCGCGTATTGGTCCTGACACAGCACGGCGCTATCAGAGCCAGCCGCGCGCGGCGTGAGGCCGAGGCGATAATGATGATAAAGCAACCGATTGGCGGCGAGGACCGAGCCCATGGGTTGGCCGGTTTGGGTCGGAATGTTTTGCGTCAGCGGATAGACATTGCCCTGACATCCGGAACACCAAAACAGTTCATCAATCGGCTGTGCGGCGGTCGCGGCCACACAATCCGCGGAACAAGCCAGCAATGCCACAGGGTTTGCGAACGCGGCGGCTTCCGGATTCATGATCATTGACAGCCCGTCATCATGCCAAAAGGGATCAAGTTCTGAGAGCCAGGCAATGTCCCATTGCGGCGTGCGCAGGCAGGCCGCGTCGGTGATGAGTTCCAGCATTTCAAATAGCGGGTAGATGTACCAATGCGCTTCCCAAACGCCCTCTTCGCCGACCCCTTGATCGCGTTCAGCCCGGCCGTGTCCACGTGGCAGCACGTCTGGCATCACGAACCCGCCAAGGTTTGGAAAACAATAGGGCTGCATCGTCACATCTGCGAGGCGGGACGGCTCCCACCACCCGATGGAGAGCCCCACCCGAATGAACAAAGGCGGCGGCGCGGGACAGGTACAAATCGAGTTCGCTGGATTTGACGTATCCGGCCGCGAGGACAGCGCCACCGGAATGGACCCGACCGTGATTGGAAACATACAATCCCAGCACACATCTGTGATGGGATTGATGAACCGGCCTGAACAGATTGCTTCGCTCACTTCGCCAAGCGCGCTTGAGCCCGTGTCTTGCGCCGCAGCCAAGCCCGGAACCAGGAATAGTCCCGCGATCCCCAAGAATAAAGCTTTGATTGATTTCATCATGGCAACACCTCCTCGACTTGGAGCTGGCGGCCTGACTGGCTGACTTTTGCTGGAACCGCTCGGATCCCGAACTTGGTGGTGATGAGCCCCTCTTGATCAAAGAAGACCGGCTCTTGAAGGGTCTTTTCAAGCTCGAACGGCGCGCCACTTACGAGAATGATTTTGACGCCCCAGGGCGACAAGTCGCTTTCACGGGTGGCCCATTCCACGTGTGCCGGTTCATCTCCATCGATCAAGAGAAGCGGCGTGCGCATTCGAACCGCATCGAGCGGATTGACCGTTTGACCGGCAGCAATGACCAGACGCCCTTCTGTGTCGCGAATATCTTCCGGCGCGGTCCAGGAGGGATCATAGGCCCATGCCCTTGGCTCCGCGGTGTGCGTGATGCCCATTACCGGCACGGGACGTCTGATCTTTGCTTTGGCGCGGTCAGCAAATTCGTGTTCTAGGCGAGTTAATTCTCCGGACTCGCGCATATGGGTAAGTCGGCGTTTGATCTGCGCCAACAGATCTTCTTCAGAAATCTCAAACGTCTCGCCATAAGTGCCGAGATATTCCGCCGATGCTAGCGGCTCACAGGAGAGGACGAGCGCGACCGATAATGCGGATGTCTTCCACATATCCTATCTCCTTATATCTGGAATCGAAGCTGTCTGGGCTGGGTGACCAGACGAAATATTGCCCGTCTGGAATGGTGCCTGGATCAATGGCGGTAACGTTTGGGTTCGCGCCGGTCAGCGATTTGATCGCGCCGAGCCAGTGGCCATTGACCGCGACCTCTACCCCTTCAATGGAAACGTCGTCACCGCCCACGCCTCGCACGATTTTTACGAATGGAAGATCTGCAGGGTAGTAGGGGTTCGGGCCCGGCACGAAGGCCACCATGTCGCCGTGAGACGGAAGCACCCCTTTATCGACGATAAAAATCCAGTTCGGCAGCGATTGGGTTTGATTGACCAGGATGAAATGGTCCTGGCTCCAGTGGTGGGCGCTGCGCAGACCTCCAGCGACGAGAATAATGGCGCAGAGCCAAAGCCATTTTTTGTGTCTGAACCGGGGTTTGGAAGTTGCGTGCGCCATCCCCTACTCCATTTCGTTTGCGCGTGCGACGAGAACGTCGCCGTAAGATTGGGCGGCTGCTTCAGATGAAATGGGTTCTGGAGCAGCCGCCAGGGCGTCCGTGCTTCGTAAGACCGGGTCTGATTGCCGTTCTCGAACGCCCAAACTGGTACGAACTGTCTCTGTAAGATCTGGAATATCGCCTGCGAGCACGGCTTCTTTTACAAGCACAATATAGCCTTGCGCTTCGAGCGCTTGCAGCGATCCTTCAATCTCGGTTGCCACCGTATCAATCCAACGGTTGGCGCTTTGCTCGCTCGCATTTTTTGAAAGGAGCCAATCGCGTTCGTCTTCGATCAGCGTTTTCACTGACACTGAGACGATCTTCGGCTGGGCTTCCCACCCGCGCGCAGAAACAGCAAGCGCGATGACAGAAAGGCCAATCGCGGTGAGTGTCGCCATCTCGATAAATGATTTCGGCAAAGTCATGACGCCCTCGCTTTCTCAGCAGAGCGCATTGAAAACCAGGCGGGCAGTCTCAGGATGCAAGTTGCAACAAAGAGCCCTATCAGTGCGAGCCAGATTCCTTCAATGAGGGCGTCTTTGTTCTCGCGCCAGATGATGTGATCGATGAAATTCTTCACGCTCAACAAGCCGTCACCCATGTCGAAGCCGCGATAGAGAAGCGGGGCCGCAAGCACCGCGCCCAGCGCGACGAGAGCGTTTTCGAAGCCCCAGGCAATGGTCTTCAAGACCAATCTACAATGAGTAGGCGTCAGCGAGCGCAGCGATAAGCGTTTCATGAGCTTGTTCCTTGTCTTGCTATGAGTGCGACCGCGTCTTCGATCGGGACATTCATTTCTGCGAGGCGCTTAAACTCAGCGAACACATCCGGGTCGGATGAGTAAGCGACAAGGCTTTGGTCATCGAGCGCGAGGCGCCCAAGGCAGCGAAACCCGCCGGCGCCGCGAATAAGCGCTTCAGAGAACGCGCCTTTTACCGTTTTCAGCGATTTGATGGCCGCTTCGAGGCCCGGGTCGAGTTCGACAAGACTGGCCGCCCGCAGCTGCTCGACCGCGTCATCCTTCATGCGCATGAAGATGGTCCAGTCAGAGTTTTGAAAGGCGAGTTTCGCGCCTTCTGATTTGTTGACGTCTTCGATGGATTGGGTCGCCGTGATCAGGCTCGCATTATATTTACGGCACCGGCGCGCGAAGCCTTCAATAAAGCCAGCCGCCTCGCCGTCGCCGAGGATTTGCCAAGCTTCGTCCATCATCAGGACTTTGCGCTGCGATCGGTTCGAACGCATGGTCGCGTCGACCAAGAGCAACAAGCAGTAGATCACGAGCCGGCGGAGCTGCTTGTCTGTGCCAAGCTCAGAAAGCTCGTAGACGGTGAAGGGATTGTCGATCTTGATCGAGGCGGGACGCGCAAAGAAGTCGCCATAGGCCCCATCAGTGAGGAATGGCGCCAAAGCTTGCGCCATGTCCTCACCCCGCTGGCCACCTTTTCTAAGACGTTCAACAACATGATCCGGTGATCCGGCCGCGCCATGCTCATCGAAGACGGCTGTCACGGTCTCCATCATCAGACCACGTTCGGCTGGATTGGGGGTCTCGCCTTGGAAGGCGGCCTCCAGCATGAAGCCGGTTATACCGACCTTGGCATCGCGGACGCCGTCAGAGTCTAGATCGTCTCCGAACAAGCTGAATGGATTGAGTGAGACTTTCTTCTCCGTGGAGAACGTGACACACTTCCCGCCCTGAAGCCGCGCACTTTGCGCAAACGAATAGCCATCATCGAGAACCACCACGATGTCGCCCGTCGCAGCGTGCGCACTCGCCAGCTCCTGCAAAAGAACGGACTTTCCAGAACCTGAGGCACCGAATATGCCAACATTATGATTGCCTTCACCGATATTCTGGAAGGGCGACCACATCCAGGGCTGACCGCGCCGCCCGACCATAAGCAGGACAGGCTCACCAGATCCACGCGGCTCACCATGCAACGGGGCCAAAGCGATTGCGGTCTGGGCGACCATGCGGCGGGTCAGCTGAAGCGTTTTGAGATCTCTGAGCGCGCCGTCTCCGCCATTCATAGGCATGCACGCTGCGAGCAAGGGCCTTTGAATGCGACTGCCTTTCGCGATGTCCAGGCCGAGATTCTTATAGATCGATCGTACCGAGCGATCGGCTTTTTCAATCTCGGTAGAGGACGCCAAAACGCCGACTGTGTGGGCGGCCCGCACAAGGCGGTCGCCAGATTGAAGTTCACTCACCACTTCGCGCCAATCGCTCGCTTTCTCTCCAAGCGATGGATCAATTTTCGCCATCGGCCCTTCGGCAGAACGCACCGATGAGGCAAGTTTCGTGGACGCATATGAATTGGTGAGATCGGCCCCGCCAAAGCTCAGCGTCATGCAGGATAAGACCGATCCCGAATGGCGCAGCGTGTCAGTCGTCGGGTGTCCGATCAGGAGCGGCGCGGTCCAACTCGAAATGAGCTGGGGATAAGAGCGGATCTGGAACATCCGCCATTCGAAACCGTCCCGTTCGACTTCAAGCGTTCGCGGGTTCAATGTCTCAGTACGCACCCCGAGCCCGCTGGAGCCGACCTGATATTCTGTGTCGTCGCGTACGCATTGGACGTCGATCATTCTATTTGGATCGAAGCTCGTGTCCGAGCCCCAAGCGCCGCGGCGCGGACTAAGGACGTCATCCATGAGCGCAATCAATCCGCCGCCATCCAAACGCGCATGGCCAACCCGTGCGGTGTCAAGCGTACCTTCTAACTTATCGCGCTGCGCCTGAAGCTCGAAAATATCGGCGGAACTTGGCTTGCCCGGAAAAGACAAAGCAATGAAAGCGCGCCACTCTCGCACCAAAAATGGCGATGCATTCGTGAGGCTGGTCCAGGCGGCCTTTTCCAAAAGCCCGCTACGGGCTTTGGCAATCGCGCGATAAACGCCGCCTCGTGCATCGCGAGGCCGCGCCCAGTCTTCGATGATTGGCGCCACACGCGGGGATGACCAATTTAGGAATTGAACGACGCCGCGCGTCATTGCGTCTTCGGTGGCCCACTCTTTTAAGAGCGATATGAAACTCTCATCTCCGTTGGCGATAGGGGTAAGCTCTACGACCCAACCTGTCGAGGCGCGGTTGTGGAACAGCATGGTTTGGGGATCATAGATCCGGTATGGCAACATGGCGCTCAAGCGATCGCGCCGTTCGAACTCTCGAAAACTCTCAACAAATCCATCCGCGCCGAGGAGCCCGCCGCCAAGCCGCCCGATTAAAGACGAGGCGCGTTCCATCAGAGGCGCTAGTCCAGATTTTTCTGGGCCGTAGCCTTCTTCTTTGGCTTGGTCAGCGAGATTGGACGTATACGGCATTGCCTATTCCACCACCCAGTCTGCAGGTTCGACTTCAACCCAAATGACGGAACGCTCATGGAAAATGCCGCGCGCATCGACATAAGGAGAGATGATAACGGGTAAGACTTTGGCATCGCTCCGGCGCGGCGCGCTCAGCGCAAAATTGGACGTATCAGCCGGCCTTGTAGCCGGTTCCTCGATGGACGCTTCGACAACTGGAGGGGTATCGAGGTTCACGACGTCGAATGCCGCAGTTCCCGTGAGCGCCTGAGGCCCCTCCACCAATTCGGTGACGCGTTCGTCTTCTGGCACCAAGACCCCGTCGCGTCGAACCACAGTTCGGGTAATTCGCTTCGAATCTACCGAAGGCTCTTCAAATGCGCTCAATTCGGCGCCTGGATTGGTCAGCCCCAATTTGCCCTGTAGAACCGCAAACTGAGCGCCGATGGCAGCTTCAGGGAATGCCGTTCCAAACAAACTGTCTGCTGAAAGCTGGCTTGAAACCGGCATGCTTTTGAATGCACCATCAATGCTGAATGCTGGCTCTGCCAGCATGGCCGGCGCTGCATCTATTTCCTCTTCACCGAAACTGGTCTCAAGGAATGGGCGACCGCGGTCTTCTTTCTCGTCGAAATAGTCTTGATCGAGTGGTTGAATACCGCGCAGTTTTTTGGGCGTGGCAGAAAGAGGCAAAGTCTCGGCAGGATACCCCGAGACAGGACCTGCCTCAGCCGGGTCACTGTCCAGCTCTGAAATCGTGATGGCGTCAATTGTGTCTGTTCTGGCGCATACGCCATCTTGGCGCGCGCAGCTCCAGTCTTGGAACCAGGTCGTTTCTGAAGACAGAACCCCGCCCATGCTCGTGCACCCGGCTAGGGATACAACGTTCAATATACAGAATAAGGCTCGCATCGGTCTTCCTTTCTTGGCTTATTAGAACATGGCGGCGCCAGATGAGAGCGCGCTGGTTGTTGTGAGGGTTTGCGAGAGCGCGATCGCTACGGCTGCGCTGAGGCCGGTCAAGTACGCGCCCAGCACATGATGCCGGGTTGCAAATGCGCGGGCAGCTGCAATGGCAAGGCTGACCGCGATGACGACCATCGCGATGAGATAGATCGGCTCTGCTGAGCCGGGTCCATGCATGAAGACCAGACTGGTCGCGATCGTCCCAATCACCATCATGATTAGGTTGTAGATGTAAGCGGTAGCAGGCTCTCGCGAACCGTTGACCGCAAACCCGGTCATTGAGCTTCCCATGCAAGCGCCAGCAGCGAAGAGCTCCAAAGTCGTCAGCATCACTTTTCTCCTTTGAGCCATGCATCAAGCTCAGCAGCCTGGAGCATGCCGTATCGAATGGCGCCGTCGTCTCGGATTAGGATCGGGGTGCCCGAGAGGCCAAGGCTTCGGGCGGCGCGTTCATTGCGCGCGACCGCCATGGCGCGGTCGCATGATGGGCCTGGCGCAAGGTTTTTTGTATAGGCCTGATAGAGCGCGGTTTCTTGATCAGATGCGCAATAGACCGTTTCCGGCACGGCGCGGCCGCCCACACTGCCAACCAGGTAGACGCTGGCGGACACATCGCCGAGGGCGATGACAGATTCTGCAATCCCCGCGCAGTATGGACAGGCGGGATCGGCAATGATGGAAACGTGCCGCGGGCCGTCACCCGTCAGAATTGCATCTGCAGGATCAAAAGTCCCCGTAAGGCCATTGGCGAGAGACAGAGGCGCGGCGCGAGGCGCGGGAGCCTTGTCCGAAACCCCATATTTAGCGTCGAGCGCATCGAGCCGGTCATCTGTGATCGACCGCCCGAGCTGCAAATCGAAGACCCGCCCAATCACCATCAGCCGCGCATCCGGTGTCGTGTAGAAGACGGACCTGCCCGCCACCACTTCGCAAAGCGGTGTGGTGAGGCCGCAGTCTATGCTATCAATGCTCGTGTTCGGGAATGCCGCTCGGATTTGAGCTTCATCGGCCGCCGCAGGCATTACGGAAACGATAAAGAGCGCGGCAAGGCGAGAGCGGATCATTGGCCTCTCCCATCGTGCACATCGCGTACGGTCGCGCCGGAGACAAAGACGAGTTCAACGGCCACGCCTGCGGGGAGTTCAATGACGCTGTCATAGTCCTCTGCTTGTTCGATCAGGAAATCTGCGATGCGATCAGAGGCCGAGGAAATGCCGCCGCCGACGCCGCCACGGAAAATCTCTTCTGGCGAGAGGCTTTGATCCTCTGTTCCCGTAAAGGGCGTATAAGAGCGTTGAATATTTGCGCCGAGGGCATCACCAAAGCCGCCAACAAAAGAGGCCAGAAGCGCTTGTTTTATAAACGCGCCTTCGCGGCGAATGACGCGGCCGCGCACCCCGACTTTACCAAACTGGGCGACATAGCCTTCAACGGCGGTCTCAACGACTTCGCCGCTCGCGCGCAAACAGGTCATTTTTTGCAATCGAATAAGGACGCGCTCGGAAGAGAGATCCGGGGTCGCAGCGCCATTGACTTGGCAGCCGGTTAAATCTGTTTCGAGCGGCGCGCCATCTTGAAGGACTGACTTTGCAGGTCCTGTAATTCTGAGCAGGACCGGCAATGGGTCGCTCTCATCTTCCGACCCGGCTGGCATATCAACCGTAACCAGGAAGGTTGCCGGCGCATAGGCATTGGTGGGCACCCAATCAGCGATATCGCCCCGTGTTAGACCGAGATCCGTCTCAGACGGTGGCCGGGCAAATGAGACATCATCGTATGACCGCTCGTTTTGGAAAGAGACAGGCTCAGCCGAATAGGTGTCGTCGCTCGGATCAAATCGATCAATTTGAACCGAGCGACGCCGCCGGGTGGGAGGAGTTACGGGTGCTGACGCCGTAGCCGCCGCGTCCGGCATTCTTGTGCTTGCTGAACGCACCGCAGTGGCGGCGCCAAGAGACTGTCGAAGGTCGTCATTGGCGCGCTGGAGGCGCAGCATTTCGGCGCGAAGGTCTTCGATCTCCATCGCGGTTTCTGTCGTGATGCCGCGCGCAGGTTGCGCGAGTTTTTCAGACAGGCTTGCAAGCTCTTCTTCTACAAACTTGAGACGGGCTTCGCCGCCGGTCACCCATTGGGCCTCCGCGTCGCGCGGGTCGACAGCCATCAATCTCGTTTTGCTGGCGGCTTGGCGTGCCCGGTTTTCTGGATTCGACGGGGCCATCAGCACGTAACCAAGCCCCCCTGCGAACAAGAGCCCGATCAGGCCAAAGGCGAGCAGTCTCTGCCGGTTCGCAAACCTCTTATTTGCGTGAATGTCTGTGTCTGAAAACTCAGCCATCAGTCCTGCCCTTTCACGATTAGAAAAATCTGAGCTGTCTTGCGCCTCGCGATGGCGTTCTGATCGCCGGTTGCGGCAATGACATTGAAGACGGCGAGACGCCCAAAGTTCATGGCGCGCGGCTCGGCATTTTCATTGCGGACCGTGATTGCGTAGCCAGAGGCGCCATTGCCGGTCCATTCGATAACGCTGCGCTGCGAAAAGCCTTGAGCGGCCAGTGGCCCTGTGAGCCAATCGAGTTTGCGGAAGCGTCTTGTTTCAAACCCGTCTATGCGCGCGCCGGAATACATGGCTTTGATGAGAACAGACGCGAGATCAGCGACTTGGGTGTCTTCCCCTGGCCTTTCGACATGATCGGATGAACTCATCGCCGCTGTGAGGTCCTCTGCAGGCTCCTTTTCTGGCGCTTGCGGCGCCGCAATGGACACTTGCAAAGTCGGCACATCGCGCACCCGCATCATAACCTGATAGGTGTGGCCTGCGTCCGTTGAGACGAAGAAGGAGAGGTTTGGCTGCGCCTCTTCGCCGACCACAATATAGAGATCGCCCGTCGCAGGGTCTTTGGTCGCTGCGAAGTCTCCTTCTGGATGGCCTTCAGCGATTTTTTGAACCGACGCAGCGCGGTCTTGATCGAACGCGATCCGAGTCATGCCTGAACGC
>JBCCVQ010000028.1:0-11511 GCA_039194965.1 Pseudomonadota bacterium
GGTCTATGGACGGATCTTTGCCGGCAAGACCGCGGGACATTCTGGTCCCTGGATCCCTGCTTTCGCAGGGATCGCCGGAAAGAGGGGGTAATCTCTAATCTCGCTCTTCACCGCCTGCGCGGGGACGAGCGAGGGTCGCGTCCGCTCAATTCGCTTTGTCTTCCCCACGCAGCACGATAAGAGAAGGCATGAGTCTATCACCACAAGAAATCAACGCGCTCGCCACAGCGGCGATGACCTCGCTTCAATCGGGGAATGCCGCAGATGCAGTGCAGCGCTTTGAGCGTATCGTCTCGAGCGGCGGTGCCAATCGCGACATCTGGCTGGGCCTTGCCATTGCCCGCCACTCACAAGGCGAGTTGGATCAGATGATCGAGGCGCTCGATCAAGTGCTCGCTGAAGACCCAACAAACTTGCGCGCCCTATTGATGAAAGGCGACGCGATTTGGGACAGCGGTCGTCACACCGACGCGGCGACTCTCTACAATTACGTCCACAAACTGGTGCCTGATCCAAACATGGTCGATGGGCCTGCCCGCCAGATGGTGACGCGTGTGTTCGAGCGCTTGGCAGCGCACAGTTCAGACATTCGCATGCATTTAGACAGCCATTTTCAATTCCAACCGGCGGTGAACAGCACGGCATATGAGGCTGCGCGCTTTGAGCGTGCCAAATCTCTGCTCTTCGGCGACCATCAGCGCTACACACAGCAGCCACGAAGCTTCTTCTATCCTGAACTGCCTGACCGGGAATGGTATGAGCCGTCCGATTATGACTGGACGCAAAAACTGCTCGGCGCGGAAGACCAGATTAGGCGCGAGTTCGAGGCATTGCGACAGCGCGCGACGGCTTTCACCCCGTACATCCATGCGGCAGGTAACGTTCCGGTCGATCGCAATAATCCGCTGCTCGACAATGACGATTGGAGCGCCGTGCATTTGCAGAAGAACGGCGTGGTGGATGAAGAGATTGCGGGTTTGATGCCTTCGGTTTTCGAGGCCCTAAAGAGCGCGCCGCTTGAAGAGATTGATCAACGCGGGCCGACCATTCTCGTATCCCGCCTGGCGCCCGGCGCACGCATTCCGCCGCATACGGGCTATTTGAATACGCGTCTGACCTGTCACTTGCCGATCATCATTCCAGATGGTTGCGGCCTTCGGGTTGGCAATGAAACCCGGCATTGGCAGCCGGGTGAGATGCTTATGTTCAATGACAGTATTGACCATGAGGCCTGGAATAATAGCGACGAAGAACGGTTCGTGCTGATCTTCTTCGTCTGGCGGCCCGAGCTCAGCCCGGCCGAGCGGACGATGGTCAAATCCTTGATTGAGGGCGTCGACACCTATCAGCCAGCTTAGTCGCTTAATGCATCCGTGTTGGCGAGATTCAGACCGCCGGCGCCGCCATCTTCAATATCCACATCAAAGGTCTCAAGGAATCGGCAGACCATCATATAATAGCCGGTAATCAGCGTCAGTTCCTGCGTCATCTCCACGCCAAAATGGGCGAGGGCCGGCTGGAAGGTGGCATCGCCAGCCCGGACATTTGCGACAAGATCATCGACCAAGGCGAGCGTTATCCGGTGTTCCTCGCTGAGCGATGGATCGCCGGGCCCAACTTTCACCGCTGCGATGAGCGCATCCGTCATGCCGACCTCAAGGCCGATCTTTTCATGTTGGGCGGTTTCGTAGCCCGCATTGGAGAGATAGCCGACGCGCAAGATCGCGCATTCGCGGGTCACGGGATCAAGTTTGCCATCGAACAGAAAGGCACCGCCCAAGTCGACAAAAGGGCGAATGAGGCCGGGTGCATTGGCCATCATTTTGAAAATGTTCAACGGGGCTAAACGCTCAAGCAAGCGTTTCGTCGTCTCATCGAGTTGCGCGGGATCGGCATAGGGAATGCGGGCCATTGGGTCTCCTTGCTCTGCAGTGTGGACTAAAACATGCCTCCGAATGGTCGCAAAGCAGAATAAGACTGAAAAGCAGATCATAAGGAGAGAGCGTGATGAATAAGAAGATGGTTGCAGGATGTGTCCTGGTCAGCGCGGCGATTGCGGGCGCCGGTTGGAGTGATGAGGTTTGGAGCACCGATATCGGCGACGTCATTTACGAAGCCGACTTACAGAATGGGATGGCGGTCCTGTCTTATCCGACGGATGGAGAGGCTCGAGGATACGCCTATCTGGCGGGACTCGCTGCAGAATATACTGGCCGAACCGGCTATGAGGGCCTGTGGATCGAAGCCCAAACAGAAACGGGCCTATGCGATGTCGCGATGGTTGCCCCGGATACAGGCGAGGCGTCGACCAATTGGGGCCGCGTCAGAGTAGTCTTTGTCGAGCCGGATTTCCCGTCGACTTTTGTGGCTCTGCGCGGTGACTGTTTTGAAGAGCCGACCGAAATGTTGGTCGCCCGTCCGCGCACGGCGTTTGACGAATAGACCTTGTTTTCCTGTTTCCACCCCATTGCATCTCGCGCGCGCTTGGGGCAAATAGGCGCCTCACTGGACGGGTGTAGCTCAGTTGGTAGAGCATCGGTCTCCAAAACCGAGGGTCCCGGGTTCGAGTCCTGGCGCCCGTGCCAGTTTTTCAACGATGTGGAAGTGGCGAATGGCGTACGCCATGGTCACAAGAATGCGGCTTGAGGATCGTTCATGCGGCGTCGACCTGTTGCCGCCACAACGCGAATCATAAAAAGCGGATTGCGATGTTTCGTCTTGTCTTGATCGCTACGGCCTTGGTCGGTATTTCGAGCCTTACTATGGCGCAAGAAACCAATGTTCGGGGTTGGATAGAACATGTCCGGATCATGCCGGACGGTTTGCTGATGTCAGCCAAGCTGGATAGCGGCGCCCAAACGACCTCAATTCATGCCGAAATCTTGGCCGCCGGTCACGCCGACGAGGCCGATCCGGAGCAAGGCATTGCCGGGCAGCTCGCTGACACTGAAGATGATGCCAGCGCCATGCTGAGTATCAAAATGATGGAAGGCGACGCCCCTGATGATCCGCCAGCTTTGGAAGTGGTGCCAATTGCCGTCTTTGCGGATGGTGAGGACCGCCCGGACACGGTGACGTTTCGACTGACCAGCCGCGGCGGAAAGAGTATCGTCTACACAGCGCCCGTTGAACGGTGGGTGTCGATTAGACGTCGCGGTGGAGGATCGATTGTCCGGCCCGTCGTGATGATGGATCTCTGCGTCGGCGGGATTCGCGTCAGCGGCGAGGTTAATCTCGCCGACAGAAGCGGGTTTAATTATCCCATCTTGATTGGCCGAAATATGCTCAGCGATGCCAGGATCAGCGTCGACTCGCGGCAGATTTTTGCGTCAAAGCGCGCGTGTCCGCCGGAGGAATAGGGTGGCAAGTCGAATGGGGTGGGCGTAATCGGCAGCCATTCGATTTCATTCGGATTTGACGGCTGACGCCGTCGATACGACGCATTCGACTTTCGCGCGCATCTCCGTATCAAACGAAATCAAGGTTCGAACCGATCTTGCCGTCGGGTGTAACGGACTGATGACCGGCTGATCGATATAGAGGCGTTGATCATACTCTACGATTTGCAACGGCTCCGGGTATTGAAAGGCGAATTCGACGATCGGTAGAATGTCTTTGGGATATGAAACCTTCTGCGGTTCGGTGACCAGTTCGGAGCTCCATGGATCGCCACCGGTCGTCTTGCCCAATTGTATCGCCTTCATGATGAACTTGCCTTCCTTCCTAAGGCGCCGATCCCATCTGTTTGCCTTAGCATATGCGCGTGCCGTTCGATATTGTTCTGCCGACAATCTCGTAAACTCGACAAAGGTCTGATAGCCGACGGCCCGCTGACCCCCTCGCATGGTCGTGAGCAGCGAGTCGGTTATTCCGTCGCCGTCAATGTCGCCCGAAAAGAGGGTTACATCGATCGTCACCTGGTAGGGGGAGCGCACGATGTTCGTACTGATCAGGTTTATATGCCGGGCTGCGGGTGCGAAACGGTCAAACCCCTGTGAGATGTCGGTCGGGTCAAACCCAAACTCCGAGCGAACCCTCTCTGTATAGTCTTCGCAAAGCGCGGACTGGTCCGCGGAAAAGAGCAGCTCCGGCTGGTAGGCGGCGTTGGGTTGAGCTTGGCTTGCCAAAGCAAATTGCCAGGCGAGGGCGAGTAATGCGGCGTGTCGCATGATCTTGTCATCCTTCACCCCTAGTGTGTTCAGCGTGCGCGCGAACCCCCTAAAATTGTGTTAGCGATCGAGATGAGCGCCAAGATCATTCATTTGACTTTTTGATGCCCAGAGCGCGCCGTAAATCTTTCGTACGTAATTTCATGGTTCCATGTGACTGATTCGAAATGACCGCTGCGAGACTCAAGGAATGCAAACCGGAATGCTCTTTCGTTTATTTGTTGCTGTGACGCTGATTGCGATTTCGGGCGTCAGCGTCGCCCAGGCAACCCATGTCCGAGGCTGGGTCGAGCATGCCCGAATTATGCCGGGTGGCTTGTTGATGTCGGCCAAGCTCGATAGCGGCGCGCAGACAACTTCGATCCATGCCGATATCCTGGCCGCCGGTCAGATCCCTGAGCAGGCAGATGCGCCGAGCTTGGTGGCCGAACGCGTCGACACCGATACAGATGCAAGCGCCATAATGAGCGTGCAAATGATTGCAGGCGGCGCGTTGGATGATCCACCATCCTTTGAACCGGTGCCAATTGCTGCCCTGACAAACGAAGTAAGATTGCCTGAAATGGTGAAATTCCGTCTCACCAGCCGTGGCGGCAGGGATGCGGTCTATACCGCGCAAGTCGTGCGCTGGGTGTCGATCCGGCGGCGTGGTGGCGGGTCGATTGTCCGACCGGTCGTGATGATGGATCTTTGCGTGGCCGGGATGCGGGTCCGAGGCGAGGTCAATTTGGCCGACCGAACCGGGTTCAATTATCCCGTACTGATTGGCCGTAACATGCTGAGCGACGCCGCGATCAGTGTCGATTCAGGGCGGAGATTCGCCTCGAAAAAAGCCTGCCCTCAATCAGATTAGGGCGTCGCCTGTCCGAGCGCCTGCGCGATTGGCATACCCTTAAAGCAGCCTCCCTGCGTTTCGTGTTAGGCAGGGCGCTTAGAACCCTATATGGGCTCTAGCGCTCGGTCGCGATCTTCCATACTGGATGGTGTTTGACCGTTGCGAAACCGAAAGCCAGATCATGCAGACGCCATCCAAGATTGCTGCGCCGCTTGCCCAAGCGCTCGCAGACAAAGGGTATGAAACGCTCACGCCCGTGCAAGAGGCGGTGCTCGATCCGGACTTGGAAACGCGTGACTTGCTGGTTTCAGCGCAAACCGGATCAGGTAAGACCGTCGCGTTTGGATTGGCCCTCGCCTCGTCGGTTTTGGCGGGCTCCAAAGTTTTGCCAGAGGCCGGTGCGCCTTTAGCGCTGATCATTGCGCCGACGCGTGAACTTGCGTTGCAAGTGACCAAAGAGCTGCAATGGTTGTACGCTCCCGCGGAAGGAAAAATCGCATCCTGCATTGGCGGGATGGATTTCCGGGACGAGCGCCGCGCCCTGGATCAAGGCGTTCATATCGTTGTCGGAACACCAGGCCGTTTGGTTGACCATATTCGCCGTGGGTCGCTGGATATGGATTTGCTGCGTGCCGTTGTGCTGGATGAGGCCGACGAGATGCTCAATATGGGCTTTCGCGAAGAGCTCGAAATGATCCTCGAAGTTGCGCCGCTCGATCGTCGTACGTTGATGTTTTCGGCCACTGTTTCGAAACCGATCGCGCGTTTGGCAGAGAATTACCAAACCGACGCAGCGCGCGTGAATACGTTGGCGGCGAAATCCTCTCACATCGATATTGAGTACCAGGCGCTCACTGTGGTGCCGACAGATGTAGAGAAAGCGATTATCAATCTCCTTCTCTTCCATGACGCACCGAACGCAATTGTTTTCTGCGCGCGCCGAGAAGGGGTGAACCGGCTCACCTCCAGATTGACCAATCGCGGGTTCGACGTCGTCGCGCTTTCTGGAGAATTCACTCAAAAAGAGCGCACGAATTCGATCGCCGCAATGCGCGATGGCCGGGCCCGTGTGTGTGTCGCAACCGATGTTGCGGCGCGCGGGCTCGATTTGCCAGGATTGGATCTGGTCATCCACGCGGATTTGCCGCGCAACAAAGAAGGTCTCTTGCATCGCTCGGGTCGGACCGGTCGGGCCGGGCGTAAAGGCGTTTGTGCTTTGATTGTGCCGGTGCGGGCAAAGCGCCGGACCGAGCGTTTGCTGCAAGACTCTGGAGTCGAGGCAACTTGGGCCGCGCCGCCATCTGCGGGCGACATCGAGACGGCTCTGAATCAAAGACTGTTGGGCAGCGATCTGTTCGTGTCGACGATTGAGGCGGGAGAACGCGACCTCACCACGGCTTTACTGGGAGCATTCTCCCCAGAGCAATTGGCAGGCGCGGTTGTTCGGCTAACCCGCGCCAAGGATTCGGCGCCTGAGGTCTTACAAGATGTTTCTACAGCGCGCGACCGACCCGACAGAGGACCGAAGTCTGAGCGTCGCGATCGAGAAAATGATCGAGAGCGGGCGCCACGCGGACCTCGCAAAGCCGATTTCGCTGATGGTCATTGGATTAAGCTTGGTGTCGGCCGGAAAAACAAGGCCGATCCGAAATGGCTGATCCCGATGCTTTGCAAATCAGGGGGATTCTCGCGCAATGAGATCGGATCCATCCAAATCAGTCCAGGCTTCACACTCGTCGAGTTGAAGCCGAACGCCGCCGATAGCCTGATGAAAGCCGCCGGCGAAGCACAGGTCATCGATAATAGCATTTGGGTCGATCGCGCCGCCGCGCCAGACGGGGAGGCCGAGGCCGCGCCGTTCCGAAAGGAAAAACGCAAGCGCGACACCCGTCCTAAAGTGCGCCGGGCACCGGATCGTGGTCCAGGAAAGCCGAAAGCGAAAAAGCCGCGAACCGGCCCTAAAAAGCCGCGTGGACCGAATGGAGAAAAGCGCCGCAGCCCGAAGAAATCCAAGGCTTGATCTCGGCGGCGTTTGATCCGCGCCAGCGCGGGCGCAAAAACCATCGCAAAATCTACACAACAGCCTGTTGACGAGAGCCGCTGATTCCCGTACAGGCCACCCTTCGCAAGTCAGGCAGTGCCGTGAAAGGCAGACGCTGGCAATCGAAACGAACAATTTAATCACCCCGTATCTGGGCGCTCACGCAAGTAGTGCAGCCTGGTTATGCGGTTTTTATCGTGAACGGACATCGCAGGATGGAAAAACAGAATATCAGGATCCGGCTTAAGGCCTTCGATCACCGCGCGCTCGATTTGTCAGCGCGTGAAATCGTTTCGACTGCTAAGCGCACCGGCGCGGAAGTACGCGGGCCGATCCCGCTTCCGACCCGGAAAGAGCGTTTCACAGTCAATCGCTCGCCACACGTGAACAAGAAGTCTCGTGAGCAATTCGAAATCCGCACGCATAAGCGCATTCTCGACATTGTTGACCCGACCCCACAAACCGTCGACGCGCTGATGAAGCTCGATCTGTCGGCTGGTGTCGGCATTGAGATTAAGCTTGAGGGAGCTCGCTAATGGCGCTTCCAGCTCAACGTTCTGGCGTGCTTGCCCGTAAATTGGGTATGACACGCGTCTTTAGTGAAGAAGGCCGTCACATCCCTGTGACGGTATTGGCGCTTGATGGCTGTCAGGTTGTTGGCCTGCGCACCGAGGAAGAGCGCGACGTGACCACCAAAAAAGGTGGCCAGGTCAAGCGCACCGACGGCTACACCGCCGTTGTCATGGGTGCCGGCGACAAGAAAGCCAAGCGCACCGCAAAAGCCCAGCGCGAGCAATTCGCCAAGGCGGGTGTCGCGCCAAAAGCAAAAGTTACAGAGTTCCGTGTCAAATCTGACATCGCTCTGCCGGAGGTCGGCGCTGAAGTTCAGGCCGACCATTTTGTTCCTGGTCAAAAAGTCGACGTTGCAGGCGTTTCAATCGGTAAAGGTTTTGCCGGTGCGATGAAGCGTTGGAACTTCGGCGGTCTTCGCGCCTCTCACGGTGTGTCGATCTCTCACCGTTCACACGGTTCGACGGGTCAGTGTCAGGATCCAGGCCGCGTCTTCAAAGGTAAGAAGATGGCCGGTCACTACGGCGTTGATCGCAAGACGGTTCAAAACCTGGAAATCGTTCGCACCGACGTTGAGCGCGGTCTGCTGCTCGTCAAAGGCGCAATCCCAGGCGCTGAAGGCTCTTTTGTCGAAATTCGCGACGCGGTGAAAAAGGCGATCCACGCCGACGCACCCGCTGACGGCTCTTTCAAAGCGCCAGCAAAAGGTGACGCACCCGCTGCTGACGTGAAGATCGAAGGCACCGCGGCTGACAATATCGTTCTTGTCGATGGCATCGGTCCAAAGACTGAAGAGAATTTGAAAGAGAAGGGTCTCGGTACCCTGTCTGCTTTCGTTGCTATGGCGGATGATGAGCGCACGGCTCTGCTCGAAGAGCTGGGTGTTGCTGAAGACGCTGCTAGCGAAGACTGGGTGGGTCAGGCCAAAGACATTCTTGCGGGCGGTCAGCCGCGCGCGAAAGTCGACCAAGACCTCCTGAAGAAACTTCTGAAAGAGGGTGCTGAATAATGGAACTCTCCGTCAAAACACTTGAAGGCAAAGCGGCTGGAAAAGCCACGGTTGATGATGCGGTGTTCGGGATCGAAGAGATCCGCGGCGACGTCATTCAGCGCATGGTTCGCTACCAGCTTGCGAAACGCCAAGCCGGTACGCACAAAACGCAAGAGCGCGCTGACGTGTCTGTGACCACCAAGAAATATATTCGCCAAAAAGGCTCCGGCGGCGCACGTCACGGGTCGAAGAATGCGAACATCTTTATCGGCGGCGCCGTTGCGCACGGCCCACGCGTTCGCAGCCACGCCCACGCGCTGCCTAAAAAGGTTCGCAAAATGGCTCTGGCCCACGCGATCTCTTCTAAAGTTAAAGACGACGCCTTGCTCGTCCTCGACAAAGCTGAGCTCAAAGACGCCAAAACCAAGGATCTTTCTGCGAAACTCGCCAAGCTCGGCTTGTCGAACGCGTTGATCATTGGTGGTGCCGAGCTCGATAGCAATTTCGCCAAAGCCGCTCAGAACATTCCAAACGTGGATGTCCTGCCAGCTGCTGGTCTCAATGTTTATGATGTGCTTCGTCGCAAGACTTTGGTTCTGACCAAAGATGCGCTGGAAAGCATCGATGCGCGCTTCAATGGCGCAAAAGCGGAGGCTTAATCCATGGCTGATATCAAGCCTCACAATTATGACACGCTTCTAGCTCCGATCATTACGGAGAAGTCGACGCTGGTCGCTGAAGAGAACAAGATCATTTTTCGCGTTCCTCTGACCGCCACCAAGCCTGACATTAAAGAAGCAGTTGAAACTCTGTTCAAAGTCGACGTCACCAAGGTCAACACGATCCTGGTCAAAGGCAAGACCAAGCGTTTTCGCGGTCAGCTCGGACGTCGTTCGGACTTCAAAAAGGCGATCGTGACTCTGAAAGACGGCCAGTCTGTCGACATCACGACGGGCCTGTAGGAGATTTAGATGGCTTTAAAGACATACAAACCTACTTCACCCGGTCGTCGCCAGCTGGTCCTCGTTGACCGCTCTGAGCTGCACAAAGGCCGTCCGGTGAAAATGCTCACCGAAGGTCTGACCAAGACCGGTGGTCGGAACAATAAAGGTCGCATGACGGCACGCCACAAAGGCGGTGCTGCCAAGCGTCTTTACCGTAAGATTGACTTCAAACGGACCCGTTGGGATGTGCCAGCGACCGTTGAGCGTCTGGAATATGATCCGAACCGCACCGCGTTCATCGCGCTGATCAAGTATGAAGATGGCGAGCTGTCTTACATCCTTGCGCCGCAGCGTCTGGCCGTTGGTGACACCGTGATCACGTCGAAGACCGCAGACATCAAGCCGGGCAACGTTCTTCCGCTGAAGAACATTCCTGTCGGAACGATCATCCACAATATCGAGATGAAGCCTCTGAAAGGCGCCCAAATGGTGCGCTCTGCCGGATGCTACGCTCAGCTGGTTGGTCGCGACGCTGGTTATGCGCAAATCAAGCTGACATCTGGTGAGCTGCGCATGGTTCCAGACGGATGTGTCGCCACAATCGGTGCCGTGTCGAACCCTGACAATATGAACCAAGTCATGGGTAAAGCCGGCCGTAACCGCCACAAAGGCAAGCGCCCGCACGTTCGCGGCGTGGTTATGAACCCGGTCGATCACCCGCACGGTGGTGGTGAAGGTAAGTCCTCCGGTGGCCGTCACCCAGTGACGCCTTGGGGTAAGAAAACACGCGGGCCAAAAACCCGCCGGAAACAGGCTTCGGATCGTTTGATCATCCGTCGCCGTAACGCGAAACGCTAAGGAGACGTAGAGAATGCCACGTTCCGTCTGGAAAGGCCCGTTTGTTGACGGCTACCTCCTGAAAAAGGCCGAGAAGGCGCAAGCGTCTGAACGTCGTGAGGTCATCAAGACCTGGTCACGTCGCTCGACCATTCTGCCACAATTCGTTGGCCTGAATTTTCAGGTTCATAACGGCAACAAGTTTGTCCCAGTTCTCGTCACTGAAGAGATGGTCGGACACAAGCTTGGTGAATTTGCTCCAACCCGGACCTATTACGGTCACGGTGCGGACAAGAAAGCGAAGCGGAGATAATCATGGGTCAAGCCAAGAATCCTCCAAAGCAGGCGTCTAACGAAGCACGTGCAGTTCTGCGCATGTATCGTTCTAGCCCGCAAAAGCTCAATCTGCTGGCTCAGCAGATCCGCGGTCTGCCGGTTCAGAAAGCGATTGATGAGATGCAATTCTCTCGTAAGCGCGCTGCTGCCGACGTTCGCAAGCTTTTGAAGAGCGCGGTCGCCAATGCTGAAAACAACCACGACCTGGATATTGATAGCCTGGTCGTTGCTGAAGCCCATGTCGGTAAAAACCTCGTCATGAAGCGTATTCGCGCTCGTGCACGTGGTCGCGCCGCTCGGATCATGAAGCCATTTGCGCAGCTGACGGTTGTCCTGCGTGACACGTCTCAAGAAGCGGAGGCCGCGTAATGGGTCAGAAAGTAAATCCTATCGGTCTACGTCTCGGGATCAACCGGACCTCTGACAGCCGCTGGTACGCTGATAGTGCGGATTTCGGTCGTCTTCTTCACGAAGACCTCGCGATCCAGAAGCACATCAAAAAGCGTCTCGGTCAGGCCGGTATCTCTAAGATCATCATCGAGCGTCCTCACAAGAAGTGCCTCGTCACCATTCACACCGCTCGTCCAGGTCTGGTCATCGGTAAGAAGGGTGCAGACATTGAGGGCCTGCGCCGTCAGCTGTCTAAAATGACCGAAGACGAAGTTCGCGTGAACCTGGTCGAAATCCGCAAGCCTGAGCTTGATGCAACTCTGGTTGCTGAAGACATTGCGCGTCAGCTTGAGCGTCGTGGGTCTTTCCGCCGGGCAATGAAGCGTTCGATCCAAAAC
>JBCCVQ010000029.1:0-10653 GCA_039194965.1 Pseudomonadota bacterium
ACAAAGCAGTAGCGCCCCACTGAGCGAGCCTTCGCCGAGTGGGGGACATCGCCGGGCTCCCGCTTAAAGCATGTCCCGGTCAACGCGCACGTACTGTCAGTGCGGTGAATGTTGCGCGCGTAAAGCACGGCTGTGGATAATAATCAAGCCTCAGTGTCGGCCATGATGACCGTCAAGCGGCGGATGGCTTCCTTGGCCTCGTCGCGCAGCATGGAGAGGACCGCAACGTCCACCCATTCGCCATCAGCGAATTTCTCGTACTCGCGCAGCACGCCTTCCTTCAGCGCCCCGAGCGCCTCAATGGCCCGTATGGCGCGGGTATTGCGCTCTTCGACATACCAATCCACTCGTTTGGCGCCCCAATCGAGCGCACGTTGGATGAGCAATTTCTGGATCGCGGCGTAAACGCCTTGCCCACGTAAATGCGGTTCTATCCACGTATACCCCAAACGCACCCGGCGATGCATTTTGTTTGGATACAATAATGCTGTAACCCCGACGAAGCGATCGCCATCATTCGGGTCGAGCACGGCGTAACTATAAATTTCGCCCTGCTCGCGCTGCTTAAGGACATGGTCATAATAGGCGTCAAAGCCCGCACCGCGCTGGATTGCTGGCAGCGACAGCCAGATTGAATTGACGGCATCGCTGGCGCGCAATTGCTCGCGAAAGCGTTCATCAAGCGGCTCGAGATGGACGAGCTCATTCTGGAGGCCAGGGGCGTTCAAATCCATGAAAGCTAGAATGCCTTTCTCCAGGCGCGAGGCAAGACAATTCTCGCTCACGTAGAATTTAATCCGAGGGTGGGCGCGTTGGTCCTGCCGGATGACCTTGTTAGGGGGGGGAGGAAAGGGCCCGGCAGGACCGCGCAAATCGGTGGCAGGAGGGATTGGGGATCGGTTGCCACCGTAGCGTTATTGCGAGGCGAGAGGTGTGCCTCTTATGTGATCGAGATGGGTTCACCACGCCGCGTTTCAAGGCATGTTCGTTCGCCGTCTCGATCAACTAAGTGTGAAGATAGGGAGTTTCGGCCAGTTGTATAATTGATAATTTATCTCGATTGGATAGATAAAGCCTATGCATCTACCTACGCTTCGTCAGCTCGAATTTTTGTGCGCTGTTGCCGATCAAGGCTCGTTCTCAAAAGCAGCGGAATCTTGCTATGTGACGCAGCCGACTTTGTCTGCCGCGATCAAGGAAGTCGAGGGCCTGCTCGGTGTGCAGCTGATTGAACGCGAAGCCCGCGGCGCATCGCTGACCCAAGCGGGTAAAGCCGCGGTTGAACGCGCCCGCACCATTCTGTCCGATACAGCGGATCTCGTCTCGGCGGCCCAGCAGGCCGGCGCGCCATTGACCGGACCTTTTCGCTTAGGCGCGATCCCAACCATCGCTCCCTTTCTGCTGCCGCGCACTTTGAAAGCACTGCGCAAAGCGCATCCAAATTTGAAACTCTATTTGCGCGAAGACCAAACCGAGCGGCTATTGGATGGCCTCAAATCCCGCACTTTGGACGCCGCGCTCATCGCCTTGCCTTGGGAGGCCGGAGGCATTGAGATGATGGACTTAGGTGATGATGAATTCATGCTGGTTGCGCCGACCGGTCATGATCTGATTTCTCGACATGCCATCCGCTCAACAGACTTGGTCGACGAGGATGTTCTGCTGCTTGAAGATGGGCACTGCTTGCGCGATCATGCCCTCTCGGTCTGTCGTTTACCGAGTAAACGCGGCGGCGCGGACGTTACAGCGACCAGTTTGCCGACTTTGGTACATATGGTGGCCGGCGGCCTCGGCGTGTCGCTGCTACCTAAGCTCGCCATTGATGCAGGCGTGACCTCAGGCGCTGATGTAGAGCTGCGTGCGTTCGAGACGCCGATGATCGGGCGACGCATCGGCATTGCGTGGCGCACAGGGTCTCCGCGCGCCAGCGAAGCGCAAATGATTGGCGAGATTGTCCGCCAAGCGCTCTGACGAGCGCTTTATGTGGTTAGCGGTTTTTCGCGGTCATCGACATGTGCTGAGAGATTATCCTCAGCACGGAAGACGTCTTCGTCTAACTCACCTTCCCATTTTGCCACTGCCGTAGCCACAGCCGCATCGCCAGTGACATTGGTTAGAGTGCGCATCATGTCGAGCAAGCGATCGAACGGTAAAATGAAGCCAATAATCAGAAAAGCCTGTTCTTCCGAAATGCCGACTTGGGCCAGTGCCATGCCGGATAAGATCAGGCCCGCGCTCGGAATTCCAGCCGCACCGATTGAGACGAGCGTCGCCATTACGGCGACGAGCACGTATTGCGCCAAGGTCACTTCGATCCCTAAAGCTTGTGCCCCGAACAGGGCGACCATGCCGATATAGATCGCCGTGCCATCCATATTAATCGTTGCGCCGAGCGGGAGAACCGATCCGGCGATGGCCTTGTCGACGCCGAGGTTTTCTTCGGCGCACGTAATCGTCACCGGCAGCGTGGCGGAAGAACTGGCGGTCGAGTAAGCGACGGCTTGGGCATCCGTAATGCCCCGAAAGAACGGGATGACTGGCAGGCGAAGGACGCCTTTGATAATTCCAAATCCATAGGTGAAGATCATATGCAGGACGCACGCGAGATAGAGCGCGATGGCCAACGTCCCCAGACTCTGCAACACCCCGAGCCCTTTGGTCGCCATCACCGTTGCCATCAGGCCGAACACGCCAATTGGGGCGGTTTCCATAACGATAATGGTGACTTTCATCATCGCTTCAGAAGCGCCATCAAACCAATTGGCGACTGGTTCTGCGACCTTTCCCGCCATCAAAATCCCGACCCCAAATATGATCGCGAAGAAGATGATTTGCAGAATGTTCCCGGTTGCCAATGCTTGTACGGGATTGGTCGGTACAATTGCCATTAGACGCTCAACAAAACCGCCTGCTGCCTGCGCTTGAGCGGTGACTTCCTGCATGCGCGTGACATCCGCCCCGGCAAACGTATCCGGCGATAAACTGGCACCAGGTTGGAAGATTGTTGCCATTATCAAGCCGAGCGTCACGGCAATCGCTGTCGTGCCGAAATACGTACCGAGCGTGCGAATCCCGAGGCTGCCGAGCCGTTTCGGGTCGCCCATGGCGATAATCCCTGAAACCAATGTGAAAAAGACCAGCGGCACAATCAGCATTCGGATCAGGCGTAGAAAGAGGTCGCCGATCCAGGCGATCCAGTTTTCAGCAAACGCGCCGCCAGCTTCTGCGCCCATGCCATAACGGAGGCCAAGCCCGACCGCTAATCCGACCACCAGAGCGGCAATCACGCGTTTCCACAAATCGATCTTGAACCACGAAGACATGAATTCAGCCCCTCAATTCTGCTTTTCAGTGACGCTAGTCCGCATTGCACAGCTATTCAACGCTGCAGGCTCAGGATAAAGCAATCGCATGGATATGCTTGATCGACTCGCCAGCGGCTGGAAAGCCTGGATCATCTTGTTCGCGTTGACACTGACCGCGGCTGCACCGGGTGTGTTCAACTTGCCGGCATTGGATCGCGATGAGAGCCGTTTCGCGCAAGCTTCGAAACAATATATCGAGACGGGCGACTATTTGATCATTCGATACCAAGATGAGTATCGAAACAAGAAACCGGCAGGCATTCATTGGCTCCAGGCGGGCGCCACCCAGGTTTTCGGCGATGAGGACCGACTGGATATCTGGACCTATCGCGTACCGAGTTGGATTGGCGCCGCTTTAGCGACGCTGGCAACATTCTGGTGCGGTATGGCCTTAATCGGGCGGCGTGCTGCCTTTCTTGGTGCGGCGCTGTTTGGCGCTACGCTGTTGCTGACCAGTGAGGCGCATATTTCCAAGACCGACGGCATGCTGGTCTTCTTGACCACTTGGGGCATCGGGGCGTTGGCGCGTTTATATATGGGCAAGGCTGAGAACCCGAAACGAATGGCGTTGATCTTCTGGTTCGCGATGGGCTGCGGATTGCTGATTAAAGGCCCGGTCACGCCCATGGTGGCGGCTTATGCAGGCTTTGGTGCCTGGGTTTGGGCTAAAGCGGGCGAAGGCAAAGGCGGGGATTGGTGGCGACCGCTCATTTGGTGGCCTGGTCCGGCGCTCGCTGCCGCAATGTTCTTACCATGGCTGATTGCGATTCAATTCGCTACGGATGGCACCTTTCTACAAGGCGCCGTCGGCAAGGACCTGAAAGACAAGTTCGCAGGTGCCTCCGAAGGTCATGCAGGTTGGCCGCTTTATCATTTGAGCCACATCCCGGTTTGGTTTTTCCCGGCTGTCTTATTGCTCATCCCCGGCATGACATTGGCCTGGAAATTCTTGCGCGGAAGTGGCGAGAATGCCCGCCGTCGTGGAACCGATGCATTATTTGTTTTCCTCGCGCTTGGCGCGTTCACGGCGCTTGCCACTTGGATCCTGCCAGGTGAACTCGGTAACGGCGCACCATCGGCTTATGCGGGATTGGTGATTGTTGGATTCTGGTGGCTGAGCACGCGGCCAGAGTGGCGGACCCGGTGGACCATCGCGGATGCGGCGCCGGTGACAGATGAGATCAAAGCCATCCGCTTTCTCGTCGCTTGGTCGGTATTGACCACGGTTTTCTTCGAGCTGATGCCGACCCGTCTCAGCCACTACATTCTTCCTGCCTATCCAGCATTCGGCCTGTTGTGCGGCTGGGTCGGAGTGAAACTGATGGAAGGAATGAAGCTGCCCGTTTCGAAATGGCTGAGCTTTGTCATATTCGCCCTTGGCGGTGCTGCGCTGCTCTTTATCAGCTCACCTTTAGCGGCGCGACTGGTGAAAACCGAAGCTGCTGGTGATTTCAAAACCGTCGAGTCGAGCATCGTGATTGAACAATGGGCGGCCTATGTGAACTTCCCGCTTTGGCTTTGGATCATTGGCGCGGTGGCCTTCGCAGCATCGATCGGGACCTTCCTCGCCCGCAGAATGGGCCTGACCGCCCTTATGGGTGTTTTGGTCAGCCTGTTCCTCGGCTGGCATGCCCGGATCTATGTTTTACCGACACAGCTTTGGGCGCAGCCAACCGAAAGCGCCCGCGTTGCATTGCAG
The DNA here is from genome assembly GCA_039194965.1 of Pseudomonadota bacterium. Taxonomy (GTDB): domain Bacteria; phylum Pseudomonadota; class Alphaproteobacteria; order Caulobacterales; family Hyphomonadaceae; genus Henriciella. The sequence goes on from JBCCVQ010000029.1 coordinate 5,065, forward strand.
GACGTTTGCGGCGTGCCGAGTGAGCGATGCGAAGACAGCCGCGTGAGCCCTGAGCGTATATTGGCGGTCGGCTATGCTGAACCGTCTTATGTCATGACGTTCGGGACCCAGAATTTGCATTCGCCGGAAACCCCGCTGACTTTGCCCGCGGATCAGGCCGCATACCCAGTGGTTTATTTGATCAATCTGGAAGGCCGAGGCAGCCCGCCAAGCCGCTGTGAAGCGCTCGGCGATGATTGCATCCCGCCAGCCCCTGAAATTCGCGATGATTTACTGTCGCAAGCCAATGATACTGGTCTTTGTGTGTCGGAATCAAATCCGGTCTACGCCTTAAATTATTCGAATGGCGATCCCGCGCATTTCGTCGCTTATCGCTTTGATACGAATTGCTAATGCCTGGCGCATTCTGTCGCGCGTCAATCCTGCCTATCCGGATCGCTCTATGGTATATTACCTATTCGGAAACCGTCACGGAGCACCGAAATGGACTATGCCGAGCCACATCGAAAACCTGAAGGGCTGCGCGACCGAATTGCGTTGGCTTTTGTGAAATTTCTCCGCTTTTTCGCGGACCTCTTTTTTCGCAAGCGCTATGGTCACCGCGCTGTCGTATTGGAAACGGTGGCAGCTGTCCCCGGTATGGTCGCTGGCCTGTTGCAGCATTTGCGCTCCATTCGTCGGATGCGGGACGACCAAGGCTGGATCAAAGAATTACTCGACGAAGCCGAGAATGAGCGGATGCACTTGATGACGTTCATCCAGATCGCTCAGCCGACCTTGTTCGAACGCGGTCTGATCATGATCGCGCAAGCCATTTTCTACAATTTCTACTTTTTCCTCTATTTGTTTGCGCCAAAAACCGCTCACCGCGTGATTGGCTATTTTGAAGAAGAGGCGGTGACCAGCTACACGCATTATCTCACAGAAATTGATGAGGGTCGGTTGGAAAATGGGCCAGCGCCGCAAATCGCCATTGAGTACTGGAAGTTACCGCCGGACGCGAAACTGCGCGACGTGGTAATTGCCGTGCGCGAAGATGAAGCAGGTCACCGAGACCGCAATCACTATTTTGCCGATACGTTAATCGCAGGCGGTGAACCGAATGCTGAAACGACGGACTATGCGCTGCGCAACACGTAGCCGACGCGCGGAAAGTGAACGTGTAGATTGTCTGCACGTTCGTCCTGCCGGGCAATGATCACGCGCTCTGAATTGGCAATCACAAGGTCGCCTTCGACCCAGTCTTTGGCATAATCGTCGGGCGCAATCGCAACTCGGGCACCTGGCTCGAAATCTCGCAAGTCGCCCGCCGTCGACGCCGGTTTCAAACGGGGCGCGGCGGCATTTGCGATATCAACGGCCTCAGCGCCGCTAATTTCTTCAGGGGCTTGGCCTTTGAAGTCTTTTATTCGGCGATACCAGTCTTTGGTCAGCGGCGTTTTCTCGAAACAGGTTTCGAGAAAGTCTGGGATGTTCTGCTCGACGAACCAAGGGTTCATATAGGCGTGCACGTCGACCATGCCGGGCTTAGTACCGACGAGCCAATCGCCCGTGCCAGCCAATCGACCTCCGGCCAAGCGTTCTTCAATCCATAAAAGCTGTGCGAGCCATTGATCCCGCATGATCGGGGCGGCGGCTTTCATTGCTTCGGTGTCGAATGCCCGGCCTGACATTTTCGTTCGGTCTTCGATAAACTCCTTCGGCATATGTTCGCCGATCGCGCCGAAGATGACCGCAACGCTGGTTTGAAACCATTTGCCATCAGTCCACGCTGCCACCATTTTCGCCAAACCCTCATGGCCTGGGAGATTGAGCGCCGGAATTTGAAAGCGCTTTTCCAACTCTGTGAGCATGATTGAAGTGTCACAGAAAATGTCAGCGCCAATCTGCATTACCGGGGTCCGACGATAGCCGCCGGTCAGCGGGGTCAGATCCGGTTTTGGCATGATGGAGGGAATTTCGACGGACACCCAAGCCAAATTCTTCATCCGCAAGGCCAGTCGCATCTTCTCAGAATATGGTGAGCGATCGAATTGATGAAGAATGATGCTTTGAGCGTTTGCCATCTTATTTGCCTCCCCAGACGAATTTCTCAGCTTAACCGTGTTCGTTTGGGCTTTCCAAGTGTCGATTGTTCCCTAAAACCAAAAGAAACACAAAAGTTCTGGAGGAGCGTCTCAAATGATGGACACGAAGTCGATGCCGCATGTCGCGGATATCCCGAGGGTTCAAAGCGAATTGCGCCCAAATGACGTGGCGTTTTGGTTCCAGGGCGAAGAAACCACATTTGCGCAGTTGAACACGCGCGCGCATCAGGTCGCAAACGGGCTGAGCGCGTTGGGTGTTGGCGCGGATCAGCGGGTCGGCTATTTGGCGAAAAATACGGCCGTCTATTATGAGATCATGTATGGCTGCGCCAAAATCCGCGCCGTGATGAATGGGGTGAACACGCGGCTCGCTGCACCTGAAGTCCAATTCATTCTGTCGGACGCGCAAGTGCGCGTCCTGTTCGTCGGGCCAGATTGGTTCGAAATGATCGATCAAATCAAAGACGAATGCCCGAACTTGGAGCACATCATCACGATAGGTGGGAGCCATGAGACGTGGCCCGAATATACGACCTGGCGCGATGGCCAGAGCGAGACAGCGCCCGGCGTCGTGACGCAGGACAGTGACGATGTTATCCAGCTTTACACGTCTGGAACGACGGGTTTGCCGAAGGGCGTGATGCTGACCAATGGCAATTATAAATCCTTCATGGATCAGTGCGGGGCATTGGAATGGGCGGGCTATGATGTCGGCGAGACCGTGATGAACGCGATGCCGCTTTTCCATGTCGCTGGCGTCAATGCGGGTCTGCTGGCGACCGCGCAAGGGGCGCGCACCGTGGTGTTGCCGGAGATCAATCCGGCAGAGATTCTCGACTTGATCGAAACGCAATCTATCAATCACGCCTTCTGGGTTCCGGCCGTGATTTTGATGTTGTCGCAAATGCCAGATTTCCGCGAGCGCGATTATGCCACGCTGAAGCAGGTCTTCTATGGTGCGTCCCCGATTACCGAAGATTTGCTGACCACTGCAGTCGAGGTTATGGGCGCGAAGTTTACTCAGCTCTATGGCCTGACTGAAACGGTTGGCGGTGGGACCTATCTGCCGCCCGAAGCGCACGATCCCAGTTGGGGCAAACTGCGCTCCTGTGGTGTGCCATACCCGGCGACGATTATCCGCTGTGTCGATGCAAAAGGAGATCCTGTGCCGACCGGCGAAGTGGGTGAAATCGTTATCCAGTCTGGGTTTGTGATGAAGGGCTATTGGAACCGGCCCGAAGCCACGGAAGACGCGATTCGTAATGGCTTCTTCCATACGGGCGACGCGGGCTATTTCGACGAAGACGGTTTTTTGTTTATCCATGACCGCGTCAAGGACATGATCGTTTCTGGTGGCGAAAACGTCTATCCGGCGGAAGTCGAAAATGCGATCTTTGGTCACCCAGAGGTTGCCGATGTTGCGGTCATCGGTGTTCCAGATGAAAAATGGGGCGAGTCGGTGAAAGCCATCATCGTACCAAAAGAAGGCGCCAACCCAGCGCCTGAAGATATCATCGCTTGGGCGCGCGAGCGGATTGCCGGCTATAAATGTCCGAAATCTGTCGACCAGATTGATGCTTTGCCGCGCAACCCGTCGGGTAAGATCCTGCGAAAAGATCTTCGCGAGCCTTATTGGGAAGGTCAGGAACGCCGCGTAGGAGGCTGATCCATGTCCGATGATGCGCATGGTGTGCACGACTATGTCTATGACGTGCGCAATGATGACATTTTGGTCTCGATCAATGGTGAGCTGAAACATCGTGACGACGCGACAGTCTCTGTCTTTGAGAGCGGCTACATGCTGGGCGATGGCGTCTGGGAAGGCCTGCGTGTCCACCAGGGCGGCGTGGCTTTTCTCGATCAGCATTTGAAACGACTGTATGCTGGCGCCAAGACAATCGACATGGATATCGGCCTCACCCCCGATGACCTTAAGACGCGCTTGTTCGACTGCCTGAAAGCGCAGGATATGACGGAGGGCGTCCACATACGCCTGATGGTCACGCGCGGAATCAAGAAAAGCCCATACCAAGGCCCGCGGTTTACGATCACGCCGCCGACCATTGTGATTATTCCCGAATACAAGTCGCCCGTGCCCGAAATCCGGGCGCGCGGCGTTTCTTTGTTTACCGCACATATTCGACGGACGGGACCCGCCGAGCAGGATCAGAAACTCAATTCTCATTCGAAGCTCAATTGTATACTGGCCTGTATTCAGGCGGATAAAGCTGGCGCCGATGAGGCCTTGATGCTCGATCCGGATGGTTTTGTGGCGACGTGTAATTCAACTCATTTCTTCATCGTCCGTGATGGTGAAGTTTGGACGTCACCGCCGGAATATTGCCTCGGTGGGATCACCCGCGGCAACATTCTTCAAGTCTGCCGCGACAATGGCATTCCGGTATATGAGAAACGCTTCTCCTTATTCGATGTCTATTCTGCGGACGAAGCCTTCATCACGGGGACATTTGCGGGCACCACACCGGTGCGAGAGGTCGATGGCCGGGTCATGCCGACCCTGGATGGACCGATGACGCAACGACTTTCGACGCTGTATCAAGCGATGATTGACGCGCATCTCACGCCCATCTCATGAGCAGACCACCGCTTCGCATCGCCATGTGGTCCGGCCCACGCAATATGTCGACGACGATGATGCGCAGCTTCGGCGCGCGCGCCGACACTGTATGCGTTGATGAACCCTTCTATGCCGCCTATCTCCGTCTCACTGGCCTTGCGCACCCATTGACCGAAGAGATATTTGCGGCGCAGAGCAGCGACCCAAGCAAGGTCGCCGCGGATATGCAAAACGCTCCAGATCCAACCGCGCGTGTGTTTTATCAAAAACACATGACCCACCATATGGTCGACGGCATCTCGCGAGACTGGATGGCCGCGTGTCGCAATGTCTTTCTGATTAGGCATCCTGCTCGGGTCATCGTCTCGTATCAGCGTAAGATGCAACAGGTTAGTCTGGAGGCGATCGGGTTCCCGCAACAGCTCAGTCTGTTCGAACACGCCGCCGCCCTCGAAGGGCAAGTCCCATTGGTCATCGATAGCACCGACATCTTGCGTGACCCGCCTGCCATGATGACCGCTCTGTGCGAGGCATTAAATCTCGACTGGTCCGACGCCATGCTGTCTTGGCCAGAAGGGGCTCGGCCGGAGGACGGCGCTTGGGCCCCGCACTGGTATGACGCGGTCTGGCGCTCAACTGGGTTTGGCCCAGCACCGGGCGAGCGCCCACATGTCCCGCCACAGCTCGCAGACATTTATGCGCAAGCGCTCGAGATATATGAGCGACTGGTGGAGCACCGGATCACGCTCGCTTAAGCTCCTTTGACAGGTTCCAGCACTGATAGCCTCACAGGGTCATCCCTTGAGGGTATAAAGAGCGAGGCGCGCTTTGAGCAAACGCGAAACAGATGACCGCTCTTTCGAGACGGTCGGTATAGCGCTTGTCCCAAGCGCGCCTGCGATGGCATATTTTTCATGCGTTAGG
>JBCCVQ010000030.1:0-8997 GCA_039194965.1 Pseudomonadota bacterium
TCCTAAATCCTGGCTCCCACGGGTCAGGCTACGAAAATGGCTGATAAGATCAGAAGGACGCACTGGCGGCGCCTGGTCCAGGTGGCCAGGGCCTAACGCATGAAAAATATGCCATCGCAGGCGCGCTTGGGTTCAGGCGCTAAAAGCCTCTCCGAAAGGAAGGCACTTATCTCCGCGTCTGAAACAAGCGCGCCTCGCTCTTTATACCCTCAAGGGAGCACCCTGTGAGGTGGTTTGGTGTGCCTGGCCATTGGGGATGGTAAATCCGCCGGACAAAATCCGCGCGACCTCTTTATCGCTTGATTCAAGTCCGAATGAGACAACGCGGGCGAGTCCAAACATGGGGATGTTGGCGATGAAGACCCATTTTAACGTCATGACGAGTGCACTGGCGCTGTCGATTGTGTCAGCCTGTGGTGGCGGTGGAGGCGGCGACGTTGCGCCACAAACGCCGGCCAGTGGTGCGGCGCCCGTGACGCCGCCCACGTCGCCACCTCCACCTCCACCTCCGCCACCTCCGCCGCCACCGCCTCCTCCACCGGTGTCGACCTCAACCGTCGGCGACGTGTCCAAAACGACAAGCGGCGGGTTGCCGAGCGGGGCGCGCAACGCCGCAGAGCGCCGTGCGTTCCCTCATTATATCGGGACATTGAAGGACCTCACCGGACGACACCCGAAACAATTGCCGATCCGCACTTACTTTGCGGGATGCGAGACAGACACAGATCGCCCGCGCATGTTCGTATCGATGACGCTGGAAGACACCAGCATCAATGCGGATCCGGACATTCCGACGGTGGGATCTGTGTTCGAAACCGTTTACGATCCGGCCACAAAATCGTTGCGGCGGACCGGCAACGAGTCGACCATCCCAATGTGCCAAGAAACCCATGGCATTACGGTCAGTCGCGATTGTTCAAGGATCGCCGTGCTGTGCAATACTGATTTTGAAGCGCCTGCGTCAGAAAGCCTGTCATTCACCAAGGACTTGGTTGAGACTTATCCCTATACGCGCATCGACCAGCCGAACAATGAGGCGCTGGTCAACAATAATGCGAATATCGATCCTGCGAACCGCCAGAATGCCTATAAGTATAATGGCGAGGTTTGGTTGCTCGAATGGGATGGCGTGTCCTTGGCCAGCCAGCCGGATCGCTATGTCATTCACAAGGCGGTCGGCGGCCAACAACTTGCAGCGACCACACTGGTCTATGCCGAGGACCAAGATGTCTATGGCGCGGCGTTTACGACAAACTCGTTCGATAATGGCGGTGGGCGGCACAAAAGTGGCGCGCTGATGATCGTTGATCGCGATGGCTGGACGCTCAATCCCGACGATCCCAACAATAGTGATCGCGAGCGGGGTTGGACATGGGGATGTGGCGGCGGACACGTCCTTCATATGCGTGTGTTCTACAATCCATTCACCGGTCATTTCGGGACGCTCTGCACCACCGATGGCGCAAAATATTGGAACGCCCAGAACAAGGGCGCGATCGCGATTAAGATGGAAACCTCATCGACGATTTTCGAAGGGTATGAAAACTTCATCGTCGCCTCCAACAATTCTGCGGTCACCAATGGTGGCGGACATAATGTCTTACCGATCGAAGATAATCGCTCGATTGTCGCGCTGGTCGGCACCGACCTCATTCCCGATGGCGACGCGGACTATGCTGCTTTCATCCAAGCTGAAGAGGATCTCGCCATATCACGGGGGCGACCAGAGCGCGGCGTTGAGGCTTGTGACTGGGCTTGGGGCGAACCTTGTGAGCGTATCTATATGGAAGAATGGTACTATGATAATGGTCGCCGCAACTATCCGGCGTTCAGAGGCGGTTTCTGGGGCGGTGACTATACGGCGCATGAATTGACCAAAATCGGCATCCAACATGTTGGCGCCAACGGCCGCAATGAAATTGATGGCAAAGTTCAGCGTGTCAGATGGGTTGTCGAAGACGATGACTGCATGCTCGGCGCGCCGCAGCTGACGGACTTGCAGAATGGTCGGTTCTTACTCGGTTGGGCCAAGTTTCAGTGTATGAGCGATGGCACCACGCTGCGCCGCTTTGCTGGCAAGCATACGCTGCATCCGAAAGCCTATTATCTCATGGAAATTGATGCCGAAGGCACGCCGTTGACGGCGCCAGTTGAACTGACTGATACGGGTTGGGGCAGCATGGATGAGATGATCAATCTCGGTGAAGGCCGAGCGGCTTGGGCCTATATCGCGAATCCAGTTTTGGACTCAGAAGGCGAGTATACCGACCCCTATCAGAGCGATTGGGAGTTTATGGTCTATGAGTCGCCACTGAATTAAGGCGGATATGTCGCGTATGGGGTGACCTAAAAGTGTTACACTTCTATTCTAAGCCGAGCCGCAATTAGTCGGGGAGCTCAGAATGGATCAGTCAGAAAATCAAACTTCAAATCCGCGCATTGCGCGTGGCGCGCAAACCATCTCAGACCTTGTCGAGATTCGCTTAAGCCGCCGCGGGTTGCTTGGCGGACTGGCCGCCTCCAGCGGGCTCGTCATGGCTGGATGTGTGACCGCAGAAAATACTGAGGTGACGACCCTTCCTGATGGTCCAGCGCCGGATCAACCTGTTTTCAAGTTTGAAGAAATCACCCGCGGATTGGACCAAACGCACCACGTCCCAGCCGGTTACCGCGCAGATGTCGTATTGCGTTGGGGTGATCCTCTCTTCAGCGACAGTCCGATCTTCGATGCCAATGCGCAAAGTGAAGCCAATCAGCTCAAGCAATTTGGCTACAATAATGACTATCTCGGATTCGTGCCTTTGCCAGCGGGTGATGACGGCGCGGCGCGCGGGCTGCTTTGCGCCAATCATGAATATGTCTCGACCCTGCTCATGTTGCCGGATGCCGCGGATGGCTATCCCGGCTCCATGACGCCTGAAATGTGCCTCACGGAAATGGCCGCACATGGCGGCAGTGTTGTCGAACTCACCCTGACCGCGGATGGCTGGCAGCCGGTCATCGACAGCCCATACAATCGCCGAATCACGGCACATGCAACACCGATGACGGTGACTGGTCCTGCAGCCGGGTCAGATCGTCTCAAAACCACCGCCGACCCAGAAGGTCGAACGGTGGCGGGTACGATGAACAATTGTGCGGGGGGTATCACGCCTTGGGGCACCTGGCTGATGGCAGAAGAGAACATAAATGGCTACTTCTTAGGCGAACTGCCTGAAGGGCATCGCGAAACTGAAAACCACGAGCGCTTTAGCGTCCCAAGCGGCTGGTATCAGTGGGGCCGGCATTTTGACCGTTTCGACGTTGGCAAAGAACCGAATGAACCGAACCGCTTTGGGTGGGTGGTCGAAGTTGACCCTATGGACCCCAACGCGAACCCAAAGAAGCGCACGGCGCTTGGCCGCTTCAAACATGAAGGCGCTGAGAGTGTGGTTGCTCCCGACCGCCGCGTGGTCGTCTATATGGGCGATGATCAGCGCTTTGATTATGTCTATAAATTCGTCACCGCCGGACAGTTTGACCCGAACGCGCCAGAGCGCAATCGAGACTTGTTGGACGACGGCACGCTTTTCGTGGCGCGGTTTGACGAAGACGGTTGGGTGGAATGGCTGCCGCTGGTCTTCGGCGAGGGCTTACTGACCCCCGAAAACGGCTTCCACTCGCAGGCCGATGTGTTGATCGATACGCGATTGGCCGCCGACCTGCTTGGCGCCACGCCAATGGACCGCCCAGAGGATGTCGAACCAGATCCAAGCACCGGCAAAGTCTGGGTCATGCTGACCAATAATAATCGCCGCACCGAAGATGAAATCGACGCCGCCAATCCGCGCGCCGACAATAAGTTCGGTCATATAATCGAGATTTCGGAACCGGATGGTGACTTCACCGCGACGCAATCGCGTTGGGAAATCCTGGTCCGCTGCGGCGATCCGAATGTTGCAGACGTTGGCGCAACTTGGAATCCTTTGACCAGTGATCAAGGCTGGTACGGTTCCCCTGATAATTGCGCCATCGATCCATCGGGTCGACTTTGGGTGGCCACAGACGGCAACCATAATACAGGTTCGGCCGATGGAATCTGGGCGATGGAAACGACCGGCGAACGTCGGGGTACAAGTAAAGCCTTCTTCCGCGCGCCCATCGGGGCGGAAGTTTGCGGGCCGCGATTTACGCCAGATGGCGAAACATTATTCGTTGCCGTTCAGCACCCAGGAGATGGTGATGGAGCGACGTTCGCGGCCCCGACCACACGATGGCCGGATTTCGAAGAAACTGCACCACCGCGTCCAAGTGTTGTGGCAATTCGCAAACTCGGTGGCGGTCCAATCGCGTCTTAATCGGGCGAGTCGTTCAGCGCTGTTTCAACACTCGCGCACAGGCTCACGGCTTGCGCACGGGCCTGTGAACAGCGGTGATTGGTGTGTGCGTGCTGGTCTTCTTAAGTAGCGATCAAGCCAAGACCGGCCGATAACCACACACACTTCGAGGAGCTCTCCTATGATCCGTCTCTCTCCCATCGCAGCAGCCTTTGCGATTAGCCTAACCGGCATCGTCACCGCGACCCCTGCCGCTTTCGCCCAATCCGCCGCCGTATCAGTTGCTTCTGAACTGCCATCCGGAACATTCATCAAGAAGAAAAAGAAGCTCAAAGGCGCTTGGGAAGTGGTTCAGCGCGGGGATAAGACTTTTATTGTCTTCGATGACGATTTCCGCGCTGCGAATGGACCAGACTTGAAAATCTTCCTGTCACCGCAAACCGTTGCTGACGTGACCGGCAAAACAGCCATTAATGGCGCCATAAACATTGGCGAGCTGAAAGCCACCAAAGGCACGCAAGAGTATGAAGTCCCAGCCGGCGTGAATCTCGCCGACTTCAACAGTGTGCTCGTACATTGCGAAGCTTACTCGGTCCTCTGGGGCGGCGGGGATCTTTAAGATCTAACCTCCTACCTCCCACTCCATCCAAAACCCGGCGCGGATTCCGTGTCGGGTTTTGTGATGTTTGCAAACGCAACATTCGGGTGGCTATCCTGAACCAAAGGGAGTAGGGCAGCCGACATGAATGCTGCGCTTCGCCTTGGTTTTTTCTGCTGTCTCGGCTGTTATACAATTTGGGGATGCCTGCCCCTTTATTTCCGGGCGCTGGACCATATTCACCCGGAAGAAATGCTGGCACACCGGATCATCTGGAGCGTTCCAACCGGACTGATTCTGATCATCATCGCGAGAAATTGGCAGCAATTGCGCGTCGCCCTCACCCGCAAACACGTGCTCTGGCTATCGGTCTCTGCACTGCTCATCGGCTTAAACTGGTTGGTCTATATCTGGGCAGTTGCCGAAGAGCGGGTGATGGAAGCCAGTTTAGGCTATTACATAAACCCATTAATCAATGTCCTGATTGGGGCCGTGTTCTTCTCTGAAACGCTTCGCCGAGCACAATGGCTATCCGTGGCATTGGCAACCATCGGTGTGGCGATCATGACTTGGGCGCTTGGCTATCTGCCCTGGGTGGCGCTGGTCTTGTGTTTAACATTTGCCTTTTACTCGGTGATCCGAAAGCAAGTTCAAGTCGACTCACGCGCGGGATTTGTCGTCGAGGCGGCTATGCTCGCCCCTTTAGCGCTGATTTGGTTGAGCTGGTTTGTGGGGCAACCCGATGGCAGATGGATCGGCGAAGGGGGCTGGGACGTTCCGATGTTGCTGGCCGCCGGTCCGATCACTGCGGTTCCGCTTATTCTCTTCGCCATCGCGGCCAAGAGACTTCGACTTTCAACCATCGGTATGATGCAATATCTCGGGCCGACACTGCAATTTTTGATTTCGGTTTTGGTGTTTCGAGAAGCGTTTGGATTGGCGCACGCAATCGCGTTCGGGTTTATTTGGACGGCTTTGATTGTGTTCACGATTGACAGTCTTATGGGCGAAGCTAAGGCGCGCCGTCTGGCGCGTGCGGCGAGCTCTGTAAGATAAAGAAAACCCGGCACGATGGCCGGGTTCAAGATAATCATAGTAGGAGAGTTATGGGCTTCCAAACTCAAACCTTACCCAGCAAATGGCGTGCCAATTGGCACGTGTCGATCCGAGACTCAGCTTACAAGCAGCCATAAAGCGCTTGCACCAGGCGGGTTGCGCGGGGGTCGCCTTGCAAACTGTTGGACTGACGATTCATCACATAAGCCGCACTGAGACGCCGATCTGGGTCGCCCAATGCGAGCGATCCCCCCCAACCTGAATGGCACAACGTGTCCGGGTTTGGACCGTAAATCCCGAGATTGTTACGCATCACCCCGGCGGCGAATTCAGTGACATAAGGGAGCACGAGATCTTGCCCCTTCACGCGGCTTTGCGTCAGCGCCTCAAACGCCGCTTCGGAGATCACGCGTTTACCATCAAGATGCCCGCCATTGGCGTAGATCCCGTACAATTGTGCCACGGCGGTCGCTGTTCCTATGCCATTGGCGGACGGGATTTCGATTTCGCGCCAGACCGCGCCGCCGCGATCCGGCGACGACCATTTGGTTAAGAAGGCCGCTTTGGTGGCCGCGTTGAGTTCGCCTAGGTCCGGCAGAGCGCGCGGGCGCATGATGTCGGCCACCCGATCGTGATCGCTTGTCGGTGTGCCAATTTGAAAATCGATGCTGGCTGGGCCTGCCAGATCTTCGCGCAAAATAGTGCCAACCGTTCGGTCTGAAATTCGTTGGACAAGCTCGCCAACCAAATAGCCCCAAGTCAGCGGATGATATCCATGCGCCGATCCCAGGTCCCAAATTGGTGCGATCGGGGCGAGCGCCGCGGCACATGCAGGTGGGTCGAGCCACAGGGCGGGGTCAATGGGGTCAACAAATCCGGGCAATCCGGCTTGGTGGGAAACCAGTTCGGCGATGGTTACGCCTGCTTTGCCATTCATTGCAAAGTCTGGCCAGAGATCAGCGACATGGGTTTCATAGCCGGCGGGAAGGGCATCGATCACGCTGGCCAAAACTAGGGCCGCGATCGGCTTGGTGGTCGAATAGACGGGCACGATCGTGCGCTCATCCCAGATGTGCGATTTCTGCCGGTCGGCATAACCGCCAAACAGTTGAACCACGCATTCTCCGTCCATGTAAGCCGTGAACCCGGCGCCAAGTTCTGTGTCTTCGGTAAAGTTTGCTTCGAACGCCTCGCGAACAGGGTCGAAACCCGGCGCGGTGAAACCGGTAATAGGATTGTCAGTCATAGCTTGGTCTTAAAGTGGTTTGATCATGCGTGCACGTGGTAATAATTGCCCATTCACTGCAACCTCTTCATGATAGTCGATCGTGAAGCCCATCGCGGCGAAAGCTGGCTGCGCCATTAAGCTGGCATGGGTGGAGAGCACGGTATCACCTTGCGCAATGGCGTGACCCACGATGGCATCGAAGAGCTCGCGAAAAAGGCCGCGACCTTGAGCGCGCGGGCGGATGTAAGCGAAATCAATGTAACCGCCAGGTTCAATCGACATGAAACCGAGCACTTCCGACGCTCGTTCGGCCAGGATGACGTGTTGCTTGTTCAACCGCGCCGCCCATTCTGCACCGCGCTTTGGAGTCGGCGCCCAGGCTTTGGATTGCGCTTTCGTATATTGCGTCGGGCCATTGTGAATGGCGTCAAACATAAGCTCCCCGAGAAGGTCATACTCGTCCGAGCGGGCGGGTCGAAGGAGGACGTCTTTTGACATGGTTCCCTAGCGCAAGCGTTGATTTCGTGGTCAGGAGCGGGCACTCGTGTCGTGTTCGATAACGTCCGTCAAGGAGACTTACATGTCAGCCACCGCCCATCGCCCACGCCGGTCCTGTCTCTACATGCCAGGTGCGAACCCACGCGCTTTGGAAAAGGCGAAAACGCTCAGCGCCGATACAGTGATGTTCGATCTCGAAGATGCAGTCGCTCCGGAGGCCAAGACCGACGCGCGCAATACAGTTTGCAACGCGGTTAAAGCTGGTGGTTATGGCCCACGCGAGGTGATCATTCGTATTAACGGGCTCGACACGCAATGGGGACTCGATGATATGAAGGCTGCGGTCGAGGCGGGCCCCGATGCCATTCTTGCACCAAAGGTGATCGATGGCGGCGATATTGACCGCCTCAACGATGCAATGAGCCGGGCAGGCGCACCAGACGATATGGGCCTGTGGGTGATGATCGAAATGCCAAAAGCCATACTTAACATCCAAGACATTGCCGAAGCGGTCGGCCGGACGCGCCTGACGGCGTTCGTTATGGGCACCAATGATCTGGCCAAGGAATTGCGCGGCGTGAATGATCCACCAGCGCGCACCGCATTCCAGACAGCGCTCGGCCTGAGCGTCGCGGCGGCGCGGGCGTATGACCTGCTGGCGATTGATGGTGTGTTCAATGGCATTGGAGACGATGCGGGGCTGGAAGCTGAATGCCAGCAGGGACGCCTTATGGGTTTTGATGGAAAGACCCTGATCCACCCATCGCAACTCGAAACCGCCAATCGAATCTTTGCGCCAGACGAGGCAGATGTGGAGCAAGCCAAAGCTGTGATCGAAGCTTTTGCCGACCCCGCCAATGCGGGCCAAGGCGTGTTGAAAGTGAACGGCAAGATGACCGAGCTGCTGCACTTGGAAGAGGCGCAGCGCACGGTCGCCGTGGCAGACGCGATCGCGGCGATGGCGGGTTAACTTTCTGAGGCCCGCACCGCCGCTTGCGCGCGGATGAACGATTCTGATTCCAAAACCCAAGCCCCACTTTACCATCCCAAATGGCCAGGCACACCAAACCGCCTCACAGGGTGCTCCCTTGAGGGTATAAAGAGCGAGGCGCGCTTGTTTCAGACGCGAAGATAAGTGCCTTCCTTTCGGAGAGGCTTTAAGCGCCTGAACCCAAGCGCGCCTGCGATGGCATATTTTTCATGCGTTAGGCCCTGGCCACCTGGACCAGGCGCCGCCAGTGCGTCCTTCTGATCTTATCAGCCATTTTCGTAGCCTGACCCGTGGGAGCCAGGATTTAGGA
>JBCCVQ010000031.1:0-7599 GCA_039194965.1 Pseudomonadota bacterium
CAAGGAGCCCTAGACGATGAGTGATCTCCAAACGCTCGCAGAAACCGCAAAAGCCTGGCCGTTCGAACAAGCGCGCGCCCTGCTCAAACGCCTGCGCAACATGGAGAAACAAGGCAAACCGAAGCAGGGCCCCGTGGTCTTTGAAACCGGCTACGGCCCGTCTGGCCTGCCGCATATCGGCACGTTTGGTGAAGTTGTCCGCACGACCATGGTCAAGACCGCGTTCGAAGCGCTGACCGGCGGCGACTTTGAGACCAAGCTGATCTGTATCTCAGATGATATGGACGGCATGCGCAAAGTGCCGCCGACCGTGCCCAATCCAGAGCGCCTGGAGCAATATCTGCAAAAGCCGCTCACCGACGTGCCGGATCCGTTTGGCACGCATGACAGCTATGGCGCGCATATGGGCGCGCGGCTGTGCGCCTTCCTCGACAGTTTCGGGTTTGACTATGAGTTCTTGTCCGCGACGGATTGCTACAAAGATGGCACGTTTGATCCGATGCTGCTGCGGGCGCTGGAAAAGTTCGATGAGATTATGGGCGTCATGCTGCCCACGCTCGGCGCCGAGCGGCAAGCGACTTATTCGCCATTCTTGCCAATCTCGCCGACCACCGGCCGCGTGCTCTATGTGCCGATGAAAGCCACCGATCCGAAGGCGGGCACGATCACATTCGAGGATGAAGATGGCACGGACGTCACTCTGCCAGTGACGGGCGGCCATGTGAAACTTCAATGGAAGCCCGATTTCGGCATGCGCTGGGCGGCGCTTGGTGTCGACTTTGAGATGTTCGGCAAAGACCATCAGGACAATGCGCCGATCTATTCTAAGA
Source organism: Pseudomonadota bacterium (assembly GCA_039194965.1). Classification (GTDB taxonomy): domain Bacteria; phylum Pseudomonadota; class Alphaproteobacteria; order Caulobacterales; family Hyphomonadaceae; genus Henriciella. Next base: position 831 of record JBCCVQ010000031.1, read on the forward strand.
TCACGCGCATCCTGGGGTGCCAGCCGCCGCAACAATATGTCTATGAGCTGTTCTTGGACGAGAATGGCACCAAGATCTCGAAGACCAAAGGCAATGGCATCGCGGTTGAGGAATGGCTGAAATATGCGCCGCAAGAGAGCCTGTCGCTGTATCAGTTCCAAAAGCCGCGCGTCGCCAAGAAGCTCTATTTCGACGTCATTCCGAAAGCCGTGGACGAGTATCTGACATTCTTAGAGAAGTTCCCGAGCGAAGAGCCGAAGGCGCAAATCGGCAATCCGGTCTGGCACATTCATGGCGGCCAGCCGCCGTCTGAGACGTCACCGGTCAGCTTCGCCCTGCTGCTCAACCTGGTTAGTGTGGCGAATGCCGAAAATCGCGACCAGCTCTGGGGCTATATTTCCCGTTATGCGCCAGGCGCATCGGCTGAGACACACCCACTGCTCGACCAGCTCGCTGGCTATGCGATGGCATATTATCGCGACTTTGTTGAGCCGACCAAATCCTATCGTGCGCCAGACGCGAAAGAGCGCGCAGCGATGGCCGACTTGGCCGAACGCTTGCGCACATGGGATGGTCCAGTGGACGCGGGGGAGCTGCAAACGCTCACTTTTTCTGTCGGCAAAGAGCACGAATTCGAGAATTTGCGCGGCTGGTTCCAAGCCCTGTATGAAGTCCTACTCGGCCAAAGCCAAGGGCCACGCTTTGGCGGCTTCATTGCGCTCTATGGCGTCGAAGAAACGGCTAAGCTGATCGAAGACGCTCTCGCGCGATAGGCGCATCTTTGGGCACCCCGCGGACAGGATATGTTCGCTGGGCGCCCCGCCTCTCCCCTTTTGTTCAACATGGCGGCTCTTGCCTTAGAACGAACACTCCACGTCGTCCCCCAAGGACTCCCGGACAATTGTGTGGACGCGCAACGTCAGTGGCCCATCCGACTCGAAGCTGAGCGTATTGCTGAGCTCTGACATGCAAGCTCGGGTCAGCACCATTTCTCGCCAGCCTTTGCCGGCAGCGACCGATAGTTCCGCCGTCGCATCGAAAGTCTGGTCCCCGGATCCAACCGAGACTTGGCCCTCGGGGCGCTCAAACAGCTCATAGACAATCCGGTACGCCTCATCCGTGCCTGGGCCGTCAAAGGTCAAGCGACCGCCCGGCTGGAATGTAATCTCGCGTGCATCTTCTTGGGCATCGCGGTCGACGCCGCGCGCGGCGACCAATTCGGTCTGTCCGCGCAATTGCGGCAGGTCTGCCTCGCCAGCCCGTGCGCTGACGCCATCGCCGAGCCGGCCTGAAGTCAACCAATCCAGGCTATCACCCGCCACCAGCGCAGCACAGGTTTCGTCGAGCGCCGCGCGCGCGCCATCATCCGCAAAGGACAGACCATAGCCGAGCGGGAAGAGCGCGCCGTCTCGCCCATTCACAGGAGTGCCTTGACACTCCAACGGCCAGGAGAATGACAAGCGGCCGGTCGCGTCGTGCGCGCCAAACAGGACATCCGCAACCCCGCCGCCTTCACTGCCAGGCAGCCACGCGGCGAGGAATGCATCGGCGGCATTGATTTCGCGATTCATCCATAATGGGCGACCGGAGAGAAAGACCGCGACCGTCGGGATGTCATCTTCCGCGAACGCCTGCAGCAATTTCAGCCCCTCTTCGTCGCGAAAAACTAGATCGCGTTTGTCGCCTGCAAATTCCGCATAGGGCTGCTCGCCAAACACCACGATGGCGACGTCAGGACGATCCACATATTCGCCAGTTGCAGACAGACTGACTCGCCCGCCGCCTTGTTCAATGGCGGTGGCGATGCCGGCATAAATGGAACTGGCGCCCGGAAAGAAGTCATTGGTCAGCTCACCGCCGCCTTGCCAGGTGAGCGTCCAGCCGCCTGAGGCTTGTGCGATACTGTCTGCCGCCGCCCCAGCGACGAGCACGGTTGAGTCGGCCCGCAAAGGCAGGACGCCTTGATTCTTGATCAGGACCTGCGACTTCGCGACCGCTTCACGCGCAATCGCGCGATGTTCCGCTGACCCCAGCAAGTCCAGCGCATCCGCGAACCCGCGTTCGGCGGGGCGCACAGCATTTTCATCCAACAATCCCGCCCGATATTTCATCTTAAGGACTCGCGACACCGCCGTATCCAATCGTGACTGTGGAATCGTGCCATCCTCGACTTGCGCGATCAGTGTTTCCAAAAGTCCCTTCCACGCGTCCGGCACCATATAAATATCGAGCCCGGCCAAGAGCGATTGCGGGCAATCGGTGACCGTGCATCCAGCGACTTGTCCGTGACCGTTCCAGTCGCCAACAACCAAGCCATCAAATCCGAGCTCGTCGCGGAGCACGCCCGTCAGCAAGGCTTCGTTGCCATGCATTTTGCGGCCATTGATCGAATTGAAGCTGGCCATAATGGTTTCAACGCCCGCCTCAATCGCGGCGACGTAAGGCAAGACGTGAACCTGTTTGAGCGCATCGAGATCGCCGTTCACATCGCCTTGGTCTACGCCGCGCTCAGTGCCGCCATCGCCAAAAAAGTGTTTCGCGGTGGCGATCACGCGCCCTTCGCCAAGGCGGTCGTCCTCGCCTAAGCGGCCTTGCAGGCCTTCGACAAAAGCCGCGCCAAATTGCGAAACGATTTCAGGGTCCTCTGAAAAGCTTTCATACGCCCGGCCCCATCGATCATCACGGGCGACAGCGACTGTCGGCGAAAAGTTCCAATCCATTCCCGTGACTTCAATCTCAACCGCCGTTGCCTGCGCGATCCGGCGGACAAGATCAGGATCACGCGTCGCCCCCAGCCCAATATTATGCGGGAAGATCGTTGCCCCGATAATGTTGGTGTGGCCGTGCACGGCGTCGGTGCCCCACATGGTTGGAATCGCAGGTTCGTCGCCCGGCAACGGCTCCATGGATGCCGCCCACATCTGATCGGCGAGCGCGAGCCAGTCTGAGGCTGGCGCATACTCGTCATCCCCAGGCCCCCCATTGCCGCCGTTTAGATAGCTGCCAAAGCGATAGCGCTGCATATCCTCAACCGTGAAGGAATTGATCTGCGGCTGGATCAATTGCGCAACTTTTCGTTCCAGGCTCATCCGCGAGATGAGATCGGCAACGACTTGATCTTCTTGGCTTTGCGCGTCTGCCGTCGGTTGACCCAAATTTTGATCGGGAGCGTCCGGCGCTGTCGCGCATCCTGCCAATGCGAAGGCGAATATCCCGAATAAATAGCTACGCATGAGGTTGGCCTCTCTTTGCGCTCACGCGGTAAATGTGAACGTTCTCAATACTTCCATTAATGGGGAACACACGGAAATCAAGCGGCAGGATTTTTTATCACACAAAGGCAAAGCCCTTCTCCCGCGATCGGGAGAAGGGGGCGCGAGGGGATAGTTCCAGAGGCCTTAGTGATCTCGGCCCAGGTCAGCCAACTCTCCACACGTCGCGACTAAGCGAGCAATGTCCTGATCCCGGGACAGGCGATGATCACCATCCTTGATCAGACTGAAGACCACATCTTCACTGCGCAGGACGTCCATCAAACGAAACGCGTGTTGCCAAGGCACGTCTGGGTCTTGTTGGCCCTGCAAAATCCGGATTGGGCACGTGAGATCAATCGGCCCGTCGAGCAAAGCCCATTGTTTACCATCCTCGATCAATTCGCGTGTGATCGGGTACGGGTCGCCATAATCAGACGGCCGCAAAGTCCGCCCCTGCTCCAGAATCTCCGCTTGTTGCGCCGGGCTGAATTCGGGCCACATCAGCTTCTGTGTAAAATCCGGCGCGGGCGCGATCAGGACCATTGCAGCAATCCGAGGCTTCAGCGCCAGGGCTGCCAGCAAAGCCATCCAGCCGCCCATGCTCGACCCAACCAAGACCAAGGCGCCGGACGTTAGGCCCTCAATCGTCGCCAGGGCATCTTCGCGCCAAGCCGAAATCGTGCCGTCTTCAAAGGCGCCTTCGGAGACCCCATGCCCGGAATAATCGAAGGCTAGAAAGCCGTGTCCGTGCTGTTTCGCCCAGGTCTCCAACACAGTGACTTTGGTGCCGGTCATGTCGGACTTGAACCCCGATAGCCAGACATAAGTCAGTCCGGTGCGCGGCGGAGTAAAGCGATATGCCAACCGGCGACCTTGGGGAGAATCAAAATATGCATGGGCCATTCGCCACCTCCTCGTCAGGCTCTACTGCAACTCGTCGCCCGTGCTGACAAGTTCAGCATTTCAATGCGCGGCCAAATCAGTCAAACTCTCGCAATGAACGAATCGTCTTGGCCCAACCTGTTTGGAAAAACCATCCTACAAGTCATCCCCGACTTGTCGGCGGGCGGCGCTGAACGCACCACGGTTGAAATGGCCGAAGCGATTTCAATGGCCGGGGGACGCGCATTGGTGGCGAGTGAAGGCGGACGGCTCGAGCCCAACCTGCGCGCCGCGGGTGGACAGCTCATCCACCTCCAAGCTTCGAGCAAGAACCCGCTGGTATTACGCAAGAATGTGAAAAAGCTCGAAGCGCTGATCATCGAAGAGAAAATCGATCTCATTCATGCCCGTTCTCGCGCGCCAGCGTGGAGCGCTTATGAAGCGGCGCTGCGATCGCACATCCCATTCGTGACCACTTATCACGGTGCCTATAGCGGCGAGACGGGCCTGAAAAAACGCTACAATTCCGTAATGGCCAAGGGCGACCTGGTGATCGCCAATTCAGAATGGACTGCGGCGCATGTCATGGCCGTGCACGAAACGCCGGTCGAAAAAATTGTTACCATCCCACGCGGCGTCGATTTTGAGACGTTCGACCCTGCCAAGGTCTCAGATGAGCAGGTCCAAGCGGTGCGTAACGCTTGGGACCTCGACTCAAATGACACGCGTTTACGCTTGGTGCTGCCGGGGCGGCTGACCAGTTGGAAAGGTCAGAAGCTGGCCATCGATGCGCTCGGCGCCTTGGAGACCAGCGAGCGCGCCCAATTGCACCTAATTCTCGCGGGCGACGCGCAAGGCCGTGATCGCTATGTCCGCGAGCTTGAAGATCAGATCATCCTGCATCAGCTCGGGGGAACGGTTTCCATTGTCGGTCACACCAGCGACATGGCCGCCGCGTATGCGCTGGCGGATATTGTCTTGGCGCCTTCGACCCGGCCTGAAGCGTTTGGTCGAGTAGCAGCGGAGGCCTCGGCCATGGCCAAACCCGTCATCGTCGCAGACCATGGTGGGCAGCGCGAAACCGTGATTGAAGGCCAGACCGGCACCCGCGCCGAACCTGGCTCTGCGCCAGCGCTCACCGCCTGCATCCGCACGCTGGTCAACCTCGGTCCAGACGCGCGCGCCGCCATGGGACAGGCCGGACAAGCCTTTGTTCGTGAAAATTACAGTAAAAAACAGCTTCAAACTGCAACGCTCGACGTGTATGCGCGGTTGCTTCTGAACAATGAGTCAGTTGAAAAATTGACCAATTAGAGGCATATTAGCCCCGCAAACACTGGCAACTAAGGAGAATAGCCATAGCCCGCAGACCATACGGCCGCCCTGAGCGCGCCAAACCAACTGGCCCCCGCACCAATCGCGACATCCGCGCCACGCGCGTTTTGCTGATTGACGAAGAAGGCGAGAAACAAGGTGAGATGCCCATCGAGGCTGCCTTGGACGCCGCCCGCGAAGCCGGAATGGACCTCGTCGAGGTATCCCCTAATCAAGAGGTTCCGGTCTGTAAGATCGTTGACTATGGCAAGATGCGTTACGAAGCGCAGAAGAAAAAAGCTGCCGCCAAGAAAAAGCAGAAAACTCAAGAACTTAAAGAGATTAAGTTCCGTCCAAACATCGACAATCACGACTATCAGGTGAAGGCCAAGAAGATCGCTGAATTCTTCGAAAAAGGCGACAAGGTCAAAATCACGCTGCGCTTCCGCGGCCGTGAAATGGCGCACCAGCATCTCGGTATGGAAGTCCTCAACCGCGTCAAAGAAGAGTTTGACGAGCAAATGAAGGTCGAACTTGAGCCGAAGCTTGAAGGTCGTCAGATGACGATGGTGATGGCACCGCGTTAATCACTGGCTGAACTGTTTTACCGACGATACCTGCGTAGGCAGGTCTCCAGGGACGAAAAGTTCGAGTGCTCTAACTGGCCAATATCGATCCCGAGTCACCTGCCTACGCAGGTGTCTCCGAATCGAAGAAGTCGCCTGCCAAGACGCCTCACCAAACCACTGAACACTAAAGCTTGATTTCCCCCTCTATTTGCGCTTAAACCCGCGCTTCCGCAGCGGCTGGGCCGAAAACGGCATGCCTTGTCGCTCTAATGACTAACTTAAGAGCCTCGCGCTCGACAGGAGATCGAAATGCCGAAGATGAAGACCAAGAAGGCCGCTGCAAAGCGGTTCAAGATCACGGCTTCCGGAAAACTGAAGCACGGCGTCGCTGGTAAGCGCCACCGTCTGATCAGCCACAATGGAAAATATATCCGCCAAAACCGCGGGACTGAAGTGGTTGCCCACGCGGACACGAAACGTGTCATCAAAAAGTTTCTGCCGAACGGCCTGAAATAAGATCTGAACCGAATTTGTAGGAAGGAGCCTTATCATGGCCCGTTCACGTAATAAGGTGCCCGCAAAGGCACGTCACAAGAAAATCCTTAAAGCCGCAAAAGGCTATCGCGGCGCGCGTTCGAAACAGTTCCGCACCGCCACCGCTGCGGTCTGGAAAGCTGGCCAGTACGCTTATGTCGGCCGCAAAGTTAAGAAGCGCAGCTTCCGCAGCCTGTGGATCCAGCGCATCAACGC
>JBCCVQ010000032.1:0-4376 GCA_039194965.1 Pseudomonadota bacterium
CGCATCGAATCCAATCGACTGTCCTGATAAGACCCATAGTCCGCTGCGCTCTGCGTGAGTGCTGCGCCTCGCTCGGAAAGCACCTGCGCATCTTCAGAATCCATACGCGACAGCATCTCGGTTAAACGAGAGAGATCTGTCTCTGTTTCACCGTAGAATTTAGAAGCGCTCTGTCGGCGCGTGTCACCTTCAGAACGATAGACCGAACGCCCAATCGAGGTCATCGCATTGGAATCGAGCGATGATCCAAAATTGGTTTGATAGCGGCTGTGTCCAGCCGTTTCATCGACGAGCGACACCCCGCCTGACGTTCGTGTCCAATTTCGTCCTTCAGCATCTCGATAAGATGCATGACCAACGTCGTATGATGGCGAAAGTCTAATCTGCCCTCCAGTCGCGTTACCCGCGGACGTGGTCAACAGTGTATGATTACCAACGCTCGCATTGCCAAACCCAAGATTGCCAGTCGCCGCCTCTGCTGCCGCGGTTTGTGAAGCACTTTTGACTGGCGCGAGGAAACTCTCGTGCAAGCGCCCTACGCCCACTGCGATGCCGGGCCCCGCGGCGGCCAAGAACGGGATCATGGTGATCAAGAGCCCGCCAATGCCGGCTAGGTCCGCCGCGGTGGCCGACATGCCGAGGCTTGTTTGAACTGTCTGACCAAGCGTCCCCGGCATCTGCGCCGACGCATTGATCGCATCATAGCCTTGGCGCGTGATAATATAATGGATGACCGCAAACAGCGGCCCCCACATCTGCAAGTATAAAAAGCCAGCGAAATACTTTTGCATAAAACCGAACCCGATATTCGGGAGCAGGAAGAATGGCGCGATAATGGGAAAGATCGCGATGACGATAATCGTGATCGCAATGTAGAGAAAGTTCACAAACTTTTCGGCGATTGCACCAAGGACGGTATAGTTCCACTTGGCTTGCTGCTCTGCACGGGCCGCAGCATAGGCTTCTACAGCCGCCGAGGCGTCCGCTCTGGCAGAATAATCAACTACGGCATCCATGGTAGAGTTCACGAGGATCGCTTGCTGAGCAATCTCCTGGGCCGAGCGCGAAACGCCCACAAATTGCTGATAGATTACGGGCAAAGATGCCAGCATGGCAGCCCGGGCCTCAGCATTGGTCAGGTGAGGTTTTGAAAGCTGCGCCTGACGATCGATTGTATTGTCAGCGGCGGCGGCAAGGCCGGCGGATAATCCCGTCCAGGCATCCGCGCATGTTTCTACCGTCACCGTCCCTGCTGCGGTTTCTACTCGAGTGAACAGAGCCGGCGACGCAGATGTTGCCAAAACCGCCGACAAATCTGTCGCTGTAACCAAATCATCAATGGCCGTTAGCCCAGCATTTATATCGGGGAAAACACAATCACGGGTATAGCCCGTCAGGTTGCGCGAATACCAAGTGTCGACGGCGCGCCATCGATCGAGCGAGCTTTGAACCTGCAGCGCGTATCCAAATCCATGCGTTGAATACGCCATGTCCGTCGGCTCGGCGAACAGTGTCTCGAATGCGCCCGTAATCGTGCTACCGATCATGGTGGTGATCGATGCCGGCACAGCAAGACCAATTGGAACGTTATTAACCGTGGCGACCGGTGTCGCAGTCACCCGGTCCGTGACGGTGACATTCACGGTTGGAACCAGAAGCACCAGATAGATCACGGTCGATTTGATCAGAAAATCAAACCCAGCTTTGAAATTCATGGCTATCGCAGACTGCCAGGCCGCGAGCGCTAGGCCGATGATCAGAACCACCCTTATGAAGGATGCGAAGGTCCCAGATCCGGTAAAGGCTGCAACAGCGTTTAGGACATCGACAATAAACGCGCCGCCGCCAGTGACGATAACCTCCATTAGAAGCCTCCCTCGAGGAGCCCCAGTTCGAGATCTATCCGGGTTTCGAGGAGACGAAGAGCGCGACGTTCGCCCGCCCCAAGCGAAATGTCTGCAAGCCGATCTTTAAGAAGTCGCGCCCGCGACGCTCGATGCTTTGGGTGATCGGTGCGATCAAAGACGATAAACTCAGAGAGAAGTGAAGCGGCCGATTCAAGGTGGCGCTGCCCGAACACGCCTTTGGAAATCATCATTTCGCCAAAGGAGACGACCACACAGAGCTGCGCATCAATAAGCGCTAAACGCTCAGACCAATCATTGGTGTGATTACATATCTTATCCCAAAGCCGAGCGTTGTGCGGGTTATCCGTCTGGGAAAGCGTGACGCAATCTTCGATCTCTGCGCGGATGCAGGCATCCAAGCGATGCTCCCGGAAACAACGTTCTTCATGGGAAAGGTGCTCAAGCCCAATCATCATCGCGCTTGCACCACTTCTGCAAATCTTAAAGAGCCTTGCATGTCGACTGATAGACGACCTGCAATGATCCGCTCTAAGGTTTGGGTCTGTTCCATCACTGCGAGCCAGCCGCCAATTTCGGTGGCGGCCACGGCGCGGCGATTTCGAAGCTTGGCGCGCACTTGTGATATCGTGGATTGCACCTGCTCGCTATCATAGACGCTGATGCGTCCCTCAGCTTTCAGGGCTTCCTCAATGGCATCGAGGCCCCGCTCGAGATATTCGACCACGAGCACGCCAGCAATCACATCCGAGTAGGCTGCCAGCGGATTGCCAGCCTGGTTGTTGTACTGGGTATGGACGACCAGCATTTTGTAGACCGGCATGGGCGTCAGGTTCACAAAGTCGATTTCTTCTTGGGTAAGTGCAGTTCGGGTTCTCGCTTTATCAGTGATGCGACCTAGAAGTGTCTCAACGCGGCTTCGGAAACCTTCATCAGCCGGAATGGTAATATCCACACGTGTTGGCCGAAGACACTGATCAGTCTCGTCGCAGCGATAGACGGGAAGCGTTCCGCCATCCAATAAGGCATTGAACGCGTCTGTTGTCATGGGGATCGGCGGGAAGGCTGGCAAGGCGGTGCCGGTATCCTCGGCATAGATGATTTTCATGCCGACCATGGACATCAAGAATTCCGCGTATTCTTGATTTGTGGTGAGGCGGGCGTCTTTCAGCGCCAGCCATACCCGATTTATATTCTCTTCGTTCTGGCGCTCAAACTCTTGGCCTGCAGCGGCGATCACGCCTTGCTTGCCACTATCCATTCCGCACTTTTGTCGTGCGTCGGCGGCGTCATCATAGACCCCGGAGGCAAGTCCTGAGATCCGGCAAAGATAATCGGACTTTCCTTGGGCGCGGTCATGAACTTCGCCGAGGAGCCCTTGGGCGGCCTCGCAACTATCCATGCTCCAGGAGTTGATCATATTGGCGCGCTCTTCGAGATCAGCGAGGATGCCTCCAAGCTCGGGGCTCACAGCGTCAATACCGGCTTTAAAGATGAGGCCAGCGCTATCGGCTGCGACCGCGCGCAAGAAATCAATGAATTCGTCCGCGTCGATGAAAGAGAAGCCGCCTGCGAAGAGATCAATACCGCCGCACCCTGCCCGATAGGACGGAAACTGGATGTCGATCGGGTCGAGGGTTTTTCGCGGGGTGCGCAGATAAATCTGACCCAAAGTGTAATAGCCGCCGCGCTGCAAGTCGTGGGAACTCGGACCTGAGACGTTTCCGTATCCGTTCAGGTCCTGCCAAAACTCGGCCATGTCCTGATCAATTTGAGCGGAGGCGAGAGGCGCAGCGCCGATCGCGAGACACGCAGCAAAAGCGGCGATGGATTTAGTCCAGGTCATTTCGTGTCACCCCATATTCTTGACCAATTTCGAGTGTGGTGAGCGCGCGGATGCGGTATTCAAGCTCTGAGATAGTCAGCATTCCGTAGCCCACAGGAATGACCTCACCGGTGGCGCTATCGAACAGTGCGAGTGCCGGCGTCACATCGGCAATCCCCATCGAGGCGCGCTGACCTGTATCGACCTGATAGGCCTCGAACCCTTCCAGAGGTTGGCCATCGGTAGAGACCGGAAGAATGGTGACGCCGTAGCGATCGGCGAAGCCGCTGAGGATCTGCTCATACACAGCGCAAAAGTCACAATCGCCTGCGCCAAAATAGAAGATGCCATAGCGGTCTTTGACGGTTTCTATACTCGCCTGTTCGGCAGCACGTTCAATATCGCGCTCTGTTTGCCGGCCGAGCTGACTGGTTGGCCATTCGACAGACGGATCGAGATCGGGATTGGCCCAGACCACCCGCTTCCACTGCGCGGTCATGTAAGCTGAGTTGTCGACCCATCGTTTTTGGAGCCGCATATAGGTTTCGACATTTTCAGGCGTGGGGTCGAGCACCATGGCCGCTTTGGCGTTCTGAAAGATCTCCTGCTCGACTTCGAGCCGCTCTGACGGTGTCGGCTTAGACGGCTCGATAACCGGCGCTGGCAGCGTCTCTTCCGGCGCATGC
>JBCCVQ010000033.1:0-4203 GCA_039194965.1 Pseudomonadota bacterium
CAGACGCCGAGGTCTACCCAATACAGCCAGCTCTTATAAAATGTCGCACTCGCTCGATAATCTTCGCGGCTTAGTGTATAGTTAACCCATCAAACAGGAGACAAAGCTATGAAGCTCAAGCTGATGATTGCTGCCGCCGCGACCGCGCTGGCCGCTGAAACCGCCTCCGCTCAAGTCTTCGTCATTGGCAACGGACTGGGCGGCGAATGTTTCCAAAAGACCAAGAACAACTACTCGAATTTCCGTGCGACCGAGGAAATTTGCACCCGTGCCCTGCGGGAACAGGCGATGACACGGAACAATCGCGCGGCCACTTACGTCAATCGCGGTGTCTTGCGCATGCGTGAAGGCCTCTATGATAAGGCCTTGGCGGACTATGCTGAAGCGGTCAAACTTCGACCCGACCTCGGAGCCGCCTACCTCAATGAAGGCGCTGCGCACATTTACCGCCGCGATTTTGCCGCCGCATTAGCGCCGCTGGACCGGGCGATTGAACTAGATTCGCTTGATCTTTTCGCCGCCTATTACAATCGCGCCATCGCCAAAGAGAATACGGGCGACGTCGCTGGGGCCTATGCGGACTTCACCAAATCCTTGGAATTGAAGCCAGGTTGGGACCTCGCTGAGCGCCAATTGACGCGGTTTTCCGTTCAAGACGCGAGCTAATCGCCATTTGCGCATAGGGGCGCTTGATCGAGCGCCCCTATGACGTCACATAGCAGGCATGACTTATACAGATCTGCCTTTCGACCCCCAAGACGCCGCAGCCCTCTTAGCCGACGCCGCAAATGGTGCCGATGATGGCGACATATATGTCCAGCGCTCGCGCTCGGAAGGCTTCGTATTTGATGATGGTCGATTGAAATCCGCGTCGTATGACACCAGCCAGGGATTCGGGTTGCGCGTGGTGGCCGGGGAAGCCAGCGGCAATGCCCATTCTGGCGAACTGACACTCGACGCGATTCGGCGCGCCTCAGACACCGCCAAGCAAGCCAAACGCGGCTATGTCGGCTCGCTAGCGATCGGACCGACGCCCACGAATCGTCAACTGTATGCGCCCATCGATCCGACAGAGGCCCCCGGTTTTACCGTCAAAACCGGTTTGCTCGCGGAAATCGATGCCTGGGTCCGCGCCAAGGATCCGCGAGTCGTTCAAGTGTCTGTCTCACTGGCGGGCAGCCACGAACAAATCGATATTCTCCGCCCCGCTGGCGAAGCCTTTCATGATGTCCGCCCTTTGGTGCGATTGAACGTATCTGTCACGCTTGAACAAAATGGCCGCCGCGAATCAGCTTCGGCGGGGGCTGGCGGGCGCGCGGCCTATGATGAATGGATCGAACCAGAGCGCTGGCAAGGGCTTGCCATGCGGGCGTTGCGCAAAGCTGAGGTCAATCTCGACTCGATCCCTGCCCCAGCTGGCGAAATGGAAGTCGTGCTTGGGCCAGGCTGGCCGGCAGTCTTGCTGCATGAAGCCGTTGGACATGGCCTAGAGGGCGATTTCAATCGCAAAGGCACCAGCGTCTATTCCGGCCGCGTTGGTGAACAGGTCGCCTCTAAAGGTGTCACCGTGATTGATGATGGCACGATTGATGCGCGCCGCGGGTCTTTGTCGATCGATGATGAAGGTACGCCGACCAATCGCACCGTTCTGATCGAGGACGGCATCTTGAAAGGCTACATGCAGGACCGTCAGAATGCGCGCCTAATGGGTGTCCCTGCAACCGGCAATGGCCGCCGCGAATCCTATGACGCAACGATTATGCCCCGCATGACCAATACGATCATGCTTGGCGGCAAGGACGATCCGGATGAGATTGTTGCCTCAATCAAAAAAGGCATTTGGGCGGTCGATTTTGGCGGTGGCCAAGTTGACATCACGTCTGGCAATTTCGTCTTCCAGTGTACCGAAGCTTATCTGGTTGAGAACGGCAAAATCGTCGCCCCGGTAAAGAATGCGACGCTGATCGGCCACGGCCCAACGGCGCTCAGCCAAGTCGAAATGATTGGCAATGATTTCGCCATGGATGACGGCGTCGGCACCTGCGGCAAGGCTGGACAATCCGTGCCCGTGGGGGTTGGGCAACCGACGCTTAAAGTGGGTGGTTTGACAGTCGGCGGGGCGGGTTAGGCCCTCCCCTTACCTACGAACTGGTGCTCGCTGTGGTTTGGTCGAGTTGACCTGCCGCATCAACTTCCGTCGCCACGCCTCTGCCTTCTACATGCTTGGTCAGATTGCGCAAAAATGGACTGAGTATGACCAGCAAAACCCCTAGCCCGACTGCTGCCGCCCCCAATTGTAGATAGACCGCATTGTAAGCTGCGAGACTGTCCGCGGTCGCGGCGCCCTCTGGCACTTGCGTGGCTTTCGCGACTTGCGCCGCAATCACATTGGCGAAGGAACTCGCAAGGAACCAATATCCCATCATGAAGCCAACAATCTGTTTGGCCGACATTTTGGTCACCGCCGACAGACCGACGGGCGACAGGAAGATTTCACCGGTCGTATGCAACAAGTACATGAGCAGGATGAAAATCACTGAAATACGCAGCGCTCCTTCCGCATCCGGGGTTGCAGTCTGAATCCCGATATTCAGAATGAAGAAGCCCGCGCCGATTTGCACCATGGCAAAACCAAACTTAATGTAGCTGTTCGGTTCCCAGCCTCGATTGCCCAGGAACGTCCAAAGCGCAGCAACCAGCGGCGCAAAGACGATAATGAAATATGGATTGGCCGATTGCAGCGCCGCGGCCGGGAATTCCTGTCCGCCAATTTCATTAGTGACATGCGCGCCCGCAAACAGGTTTAGAGAGGTCGGCCCCTGGTCAAACAGGGTCCAAAACAGGACCGAAGATATAGATAGAATCAGCAAGCCAATCATCGCATTACGCGCATCGGCATCCAATTGCGAGATCATGTACCAGACAATCCCCGCCGTAACTAAGCCGAATATCGGATACATGGCCGCGGACGTCAGCGCTGCAAATTGTAACAAAACAAAGGCCATCACGGCGAAGCCGAGCCCGGCGATATAAACCATCCATTCGCGGTTTAGTCCAGCGAAAACAGGCGTCGTCAGATCGACATCGGCAGGCGGATCCGCGCGCCCCTCTAACCAGCCTTGCCCCCAAATGAAGACGATCAAACCGGCCAACATGCCGACGGCCGCGAGGCCAAATCCGGCCGACCAACCAAACTCGGCCGCTGCCCAGGCACAGCCAATCCCGGACAGGAAGGACCCCAAATTGATCCCCATATAATACAGCGTGAACCCTGAATCTCGCCGACGATCGCCTTGATCATAAAGGGCCCCTACGCATGTTGAGATGTTTGGTTTTAAGAAACCCACGCCGGCAACGATTAGAGCCAAGGCGGCAAACAAGATGATCTCATGAATTGAGCTGCGCTCGCGTACGATCGTTCCTTCAAGAACAACCGACTGCCCGCTCGCGTCCGTATAGGTCAGTGTTCGCTCATTCGAGCCAATTTCAGGTTGTTCGAATCCGATAACTTCGAATGACTGATCGCCGACGAGAATGACACGCTGGTCACGGGTTTCGCTATAATCTGGACGTTCCAAGACATAGGACTGTCCGGCCGACTGTAGTGTTTCTTTCGCTGGCGGACCATGGAATCCCATCAAGCCGTGCCCCGCTACGAGCAAGATTGCGCCGAAAGTCACCGCTTTTCGGAACCCGATATATTTATCAGCAAGCCATCCGCCGAGGAGTGGACCGAGATAGACCAAGGCGACATAGGCGCCATACAAAGTCAGCGAGAAGTCGCTTTCATAAAGGAAATGCCAAGTCAGATAGAAAATGAGCAATGCTCGCATGCCGTAATAGGAAAAGCGCTCCCACATCTCAGCAAAGAATAAAATATAGAGCCCTTTGGGGTGTTTGCGCATTTGCCACATCGAAAACACAAAGATGATCGGCACCAGCGCAAGCGCGGCATACAGAAACAATTGCATAAGGACTCCTACCCCGGGTCTGATGATTGTTTCAGAAACAACCATGTCACTTTCGTCGGCTCAAGATGAAAACTGCGAAATGCTTGGAATCACGCGACCCTCGCTCGTCCCCGCGCAGGCGGTGAAGAGCGAGATTAGAGATTACCCCCTCTTTCCGGCGATCCCTGCGAAAGCAGGGATCCAGGGACCAGAATGTCCCGCGGTCTTGCCGGCAAAGATCCGTCCATAGACC
>JBCCVQ010000034.1:0-3941 GCA_039194965.1 Pseudomonadota bacterium
ACCCGCACTGAAAAACCTGCGCCTGCCGCTGATCGGCGCCCCGCTTTTTATCATTTCCCGGCCAGAATTGGTCATCGCGCAATGCAAAGCAGGGATCGTTGGGACGTTTCCAGCGCTTAACGCGCGCGAGAAGGACGGCGAGAGCCTCGATGCGTGGCTTATCCAGATCAAAGAGGAGCTTGACCGCCATAACCAGTCAAATCCGGACCGTCCTGCCGCCCCGTTTGGCATCAATCAGATCGTGCACAAATCGAATGCTCGACTTGAGGAGCACGTGGAGATAGCAGCAAAGCACGAAGTTCCGATTTGGATCACCTCGCTCGGGGCGCGAACCGACGTCTATGATGCGGCGCATTCCGGAGGTGGCATCGTTCTGCACGACGTGATCAACAACTGGTTTGCGGAAAAGGCGATCTCGAAAGGCGCGGACGGGCTGGTGGCGGTGGCCGCCGGAGCGGGCGGCCATGCCGGCGCATTATCGCCGCTCGCGCTCATCCAGGAAATCCGCGCCTGGTTTGACGGCCCTCTCTACCTGTCCGGAGCCATCGCGCGCGGCGACTCGATCCTGGCGGCGCTCGCCATGGGCGCCGATGGCGGATACGCGGGTTCGGCCTTTATCGCCACGCAAGAAGCGCATGCCGTGCCGAACTACAAACAGATGATCGCCGATTGCGCGGCCGAAGACATCGTCTATTCCAACCTCTTCACCGGTGTGCATGGCAATTATCTCAAGCCATCAATTGCGGCGGCGGGTCTCGACCCCGATGACCTGGAACGTTCCGATCCAACCAAGATGAACTTTTCCGAGGATCGGAAGAAGCCGAAAAGCTGGAAGGACATTTGGGGATCCGGCCAAGGCATCGGTGCAATCGACCGCGTGATGACGACGGCTGAACTGGTGGATCGGCTTGGCGCGCAATTCGATGCTGCCAAGACGCGACTCAGCGCTGAGATGCGAAACTACTAACACCTCAATTCCGTTCATGTAATTATAAGTTGCTAGAGAATAGTTCATATACTATCTTTCTTGCAGCTGGACCTCGAAAGGTGGACCGGCAAAGGGAGGAAAGCCATGAAACGTTTGCTTCGCGTCGCAGCGCTCGCCACTTCTGTGTCCGCTATTGCCATGGGCGCAAAGGCCGAAATGGTGCTGATCGCCAACGATCCCGGTCCAAACCGCGGGGTTCGTGCGGCGGCAGTGACCTACTTCAGCGAACAGCTCGCGGCCGCTACCAACGGCGCTCTGAGGGTTGAAAATAACTGGGCCGGTGCGCTTTTCAAAACCACAGCGGCGGTTGATTCCATCGGCCTTGGCGTTGCCGACATGGGTGTTGTTGTCGGCCCCTATGCGCAATCCGAAATGCCCGAGCTTAACATCGGCGGACAGCCCATGCCGCCAGCGGGCCCTTGGGTGATGATGAAAGCGCTCGACGATCTCTTTGCCAACAACACCCAGATCAAAGAACGCATGGCGGAGAAAGGGCTGGTCTATCTCAATGCCTACAGCCTGCCGCCCAGCCTGCTGGCTTGCAATGCTGACCTGATCCGGACGACGGACGATGTCGCGGGTGTCAAGATCAGCAACACAGGCACCACAAGCGAGCTCTTTGGCCGGTTTGACGGCAATATGGTCGATATGCCGATCTATGAGGTCTACCAATCCATGCAGACCGGATTGATCGATTGCACTGTGACCTTTTCTTACTTCGCTGTGGCGACACAACTACACGAACTGCTGGCCACGATGGCCCCGCTTGATCTGCCCGCGACGACCGTCGTTCTGACGGTGATGAACAAGGACACCTTCGACGGTCTGAGCGCCGAAGCGCAATCTGGTGTCATGCAAGCGGCATCGCGCATGTCAGACTATTATGGCGAACAGCTGGCGCAGGCTGACGGCGCAGCGCTGGATGCCATGCGGTCGGCCGGTGTCAAAGACCTGAGTTTCACCGCAGACGAGCAAACGGCCATGCAAATCGCCATGCAGCCAAATCTTGACGATTGGCTTGCAGATGCCCAGGCCACAGGGCTCGACGGTCAGGCGGTTTATGATGAGTTCCTCGGTTATGTCGAAAAGTGGCAGGCGGTCCTGGACACCCAGGGTTACCCCTGGGCGCGCGGCTAAGAACGACAGGGCATCGCATGCACGGCCACGCGATGTCCAGCTCCCATGCTGAAACGCACCGAATTTCTCCTCGACACTCTGGGCGCCATCGCGGTTGCGTTGCTCTGCCTGCTAATCGTCTTCACCGTCTTCGCACGCGAGGTATTTGCCTTCGCGGTTCCCGATTCAATCATACTTGTCCGCGAGCTCATGGTACCCGCCATTTTGTTTCCACTCTCGGCGGCCACGTCACGGCGCGCCCATGTGGCCATCGACCTTTTCGCGAACCACTTCCCGGACGCACTCAACCGTTGGATTGCCGTCTTGGCGGCGCTGATTGGAATTGTAATCGTGGCCACGTTGGTCGTCGCTGGCTGGCAGCAGTTTATCAATAACTGGTCCAATGGTGCTCACCACGGCGGAGACTTTCAGATCCCGAAATGGATCAGCCGGGCCGCCTATTGCATCGCGTTCGGCTTTGTCCTGATACGCATGACCCAACTGTTTTGGATAGACCTGCGCGCGGCCATAACCGGTCGGCCCGCTCCGGCCGAGTTGTGAGTGGTCAAATGGACGTTACGCTGATCGGATACTTTGCGTGCGCGACCGTGCTTGTGCTGCTTGCCATCCGCGTGCCCATCGCCTGGGCCATTGGCGGGGTGGCAGTGGTCGCGCTGTTTCTGGTGTTCAGCTTCCGAACCGGGACCTTTATGCCCGACCGCGCGCTGGCGCGCACGTTGCAAATCTCCTTCTCCGCGACGTTCGAACTTATCCACTCCTACAATCTCTCGATGATCCCGCTCTTTATCGCGTTGGGTGCCGTGGCCGAGCGCGCGGGTATCACGACCGAGATCTATGCCGCCGCCCGTATGTGGCTCGCGCGTCTACCTGGTGGCGTCGCGATCGCCTCTGTCGCCGGTTGTGGAGGCTTTTCAGCAATTTCGGGATCGTCAATCGCCTGCGCCTCGACCATGGGTCGCATCTGCACGCCGGAAATGCTTAAGCTCAACTATGATCAGAGGCTGGCCACCGCCAGCGTGGCCGCGGGAGGCACACTCGGCTCCCTTATTCCGCCGTCGATCCTCTTTATCATCTATGCCATCTTTACCGAGACATCGATTGCGCAGCTTTTCCTGGCCGGTATCATCCCGGGGCTCTTGTCGCTTCTGGGCTACGCCTTGGTGATTTATGTCTGGGTCAAACGCTCGCCCGGGATCGCACCCATGCGTTTGCAGGATCATTCGGCGCGCGAAAAGTGGACATCGCTGTTTCGAGCTTGGCCCGCTTTCCTGCTGTTTCTTCTCATCATTGGCGGCATCTACGGAGGTGTCTTTACGGCCACGGAGGCTGCGGCACTCTCTTTAATTTTCGCGGTGGTTCTTGGCCTGGCGCGCGGCACCTTCAGCTATCAAGATATCCTTCCCATCTTGCGTGACGTAGCCAGCACGACCGGAGGCATCTTCTTTATCGCTGCCTGTGCAAAGGTTTTTGTGACGCTTATCGCGCTCACCGGGCTGTCAAACAATCTGGTGAACGCCCTGGGTGCAGCGGATATTGGCCCCTGGGTGTTCATTGCGATGGTGTGTTTGATCTACCTGGTTCTTGGCATGTTCCTCGACCCGATTGGGATCATGGTTCTGACATTGCCCCTGATGATCCCAATGGTCGAAAGCTATGGCTTCAACCTGATCTGGTTCGGCGTCATCATCGTCAAACTGCTGGAGATCGGACTGATTACGCCCCCGGTCGGTCTCAATGTCTTCGTCCTTGCCGCTGCGATTGAGGAACGGATTTCCATCGGACAGATATTCAGCGGGATATGGCGCTTTTTGGTAAG
>JBCCVQ010000035.1:0-3545 GCA_039194965.1 Pseudomonadota bacterium
AAGGGATTGTGTCTATTGTCTCTTTTCTACAAGAACGGGAAAAAGGTTTCAACAATATTGTTGTTTTTGAGTTATTCTGTGTTTTAACTAACTTTTCTGTGCTACTGAAGTGATGAAGGCTTATAAAGAACAGACGTGAAATAAATAGAATGATACACTGAAGATTTTTGTGTTCTCATCACGTGAAGTTATCTAAAGTCACTTAATGTGACCGCATACATCTCAATGATTTAATTGACTTATTTAAGTATTATGCTAAATTTCCTAGCTTTTCATAATTGCTTCATGGCTACATTCTCTAGTTCATGGTGTCTCTGGCATACTTTAAGTATGGAAAATCAAATAATTACACAAAAAATAGTTTCAATTCTCACTCTTGTTTGTAGATAGCCAAACTGCTGTCTGGATTTTTTTGAAGGTCATAAAAGTTTTTCTCGCTCTTTGGCGGATCTTTCTCGTCTTTGAAAGCTACTTTCGATAGAAAAAGTTCCTTGACTCCAGCATCGCACAACATTGGCAAACATTCATTACAAGGAATCTTATTCACAAATGCTGTCGCACCGTCAAGGTTTCTTCTATTTCTGCGCATCAAGGCATTCTGCTCAGCATGGATCACATGTGGGTACTTATTACGTTTGGCTTTATCTTCAGACTTTCCTAGACGGGGATGGTTACCGTATAGTGCTTTGGCGGGGAACCCATTCCATCCAATAGCGACAATCTCGCCTTTGAGGACGATTACACAACCAACTCTTCTGTTGGGGTCATCTGTTCGGTTGGACAGGATGATGCGTTTCTTCATCCGCTCGTTCAAAAGCGGCTCGGTCACGTCGCGAAAGAAATTCTCATCGAACAGCGCGGTGAGGCGACGGATTTCGGCGCGCGCAGTGGCGTTTCCGCTGATCATCGGAAGGCGGTCCACCGTCTCTTCCAGATACTCACCGATCGCCCGGCTGTCCGCGATCACGACCGATCGTTTGTCGTCCACCAGAACCGGCGTGCGGCCCGCCGGGTTCAGATTATAAAAGTGATCGGACGCGTTCCACGGATCCTCGCGCACGGGCTGATACGCGATATTTTTTTCGCCCATAAGCAGGCGAATCTTGCGGCTGAACGGACAGAGGGGAAATTGATAGAGTGACCACATATCGGGCGCGGACCCTTAGCGTGTGATCGCCCCGACGAAAAGTAAGCTAACTCATACGAGGCGCAACAAAGCTAAAGCCCCGCCGCTTGTAGCATCAGCAAACACGCCGGCATGATCTGCTCGACCTCCCCCGCCTCGCTCAAACGCTGCGCTTCCATGCGCACCTCGCGCTCCAAGGTGGCGCGATCCAGGCCGCGTTCGTCCATGATCCCGGCCAGCGTCACCACGAAGAATTCGCGTCCGCGCTCGGCGAGCTCTGGCCATTCGCTTTGGCCGGCATTCTGGGTCTGCCGCCCACTCGCCAGCGCGAAGGCGGCCGAGCAACGGATCGCGGCGCGCTGGCTCTCGGAAAGCTCCACAGCTTGCGCGCTAACCTCAGACTGGGGAGCGCTTGGAGGCGGAGGCGAGGCGGACTGGAGCGATATCGCCACGGCCTGCAAAAAGAGGGTTTCGATCATGCCCATCTGGCTATACCACGCCGTGTGAACGCTCGGCTACGAGAGCCAGCGCACAAGAGAGGAGATTTCCCCCAATGCTCAACCATGTGATGATCGGGTCAAACGACATCGAAAAGTCGAAGGCCTTCTACAACGCCGTTCTTGGTGTTTTGGGCGCGGGCGAACCGATGGTGCACGTCAACGACACGGGGCAAACGCGCCTGTTCTATATGCACGGTGGTGACACGTTCTCAATCAGCGAACCGATCAACGGCGAACCGGCCACAACGGCCAACGGCTTCACCATCGGTTTTAAATGCGATTCCCCTGAGCAGCTTCAGGAATTGCACGATGTCGCGGTTGCTAACGGCGCCACGAGCGCGGAAGACCCTCCGGGCCTGCGCGAAGGCAGCATGGGCCCGATGTATCTGTGCTATTTCCTGGACCCTGACGGCCACAAAATCTGCGGCTTGCACAGGCCGGGTTAAGTTATCGGCTCACCTGAAACAACGCGAATTCGGCACGCCAGTTAGCCCCTGGCGTGCCGATTTCTTCTCCACCCGAGAAGAACCAGCGGCGCTCAATCTGGGCGCCTTTTTCTTTCACCAGGCCCCCGAAGTCCTCAATCGTCACGTGGTGGATGTTGCGGGTCTCGTACCAGCTGACCGGCAGCGCCCGCGTGATCGGCATGCGCCCGCCAAAAAGAAGGGCTGATCGCGTGCGCCAATGGGCGAAATTCGGGAAGCTGATGAAGGCCTTTTCGCCAACCCTTAAAAGCTCTTCGAGCACTCTGTCCGGGCGGTCCGTGGTTTGCAGCGTCTGGCTCAGCACTACGAAATCAAAGCTGTTGTCCGGGTAGTCGGCAAGGTCGGAATTGGCGTCGCCCTGAATGACTGAGAGACCTCGGGACACGCACTTCTCGACGAGTTCAGGATCAATCTCGATCCCGCGCACCATGGCCCCGCAATCGGCGCGCAACGCCGCCATCAACGCCCCATCGCCGCAGCCGACGTCCAGCACTTCACTTTGCGGGCGTTCGCCAGCGATCTGTTCGGCAATCGCGGCCAGGTCATAGCGCAGCGGGGTCTTATCCATTGAGGAAGCCCTCCACCACGCGATCAAGCTGTTCGTGCGGAAGCAGGAAACTGTCGTGCCCGGCGCTGGCGCTCAATTCGACAAAGCTGACCTGAGCCCGCGTCGAATTGAGCGCGTGGACCACGTGGCGGCTTTCGGCGGTAGGATACAGCCAATCGGTGTCGAAGCTGACCAGACAGAACCGCGCGCTTGTGCCCGCAAACGCGTCCGCGAGTTTGCCGCCATGCTCCTCGGCCAGATCGAAATAATCCATCGCGCGGGTGATGTAGAGGTAGCTGTTGGCGTCAAAACGCTGCGTGAAGCCGCTGCCTTGATAGCGAAGATAGCTTTCGATCTGAAAATCCGCGTCAAAGCCAAAGCTCTTGGTGTCCCGGTCCTGCAAGCGCCGCCCGAACTTTTCGGTGAGGCCCGCTTCGGAAAGATAGGTGATGTGCGCCGCCATGCGCGCCACGGCCAAACCCGCTTCGGGTCCGTTGCCGTCCTCGGCGTAATAGGCTCCATCCGCCCAGGCCGGATCCGCCATGATCGCTTGGCGACCGACTTCGTGGAAGGCGATGTTCTGCGCGGAGTGCCTCGCGGTTGAGGCGATCACCAGCACCCGCTCAGCGCGCTCGGGCCAATTGGCCGCAAGGCTGAGCGCTTGCATGCCTCCCATCGAACCGCCGACCACCGCGTGGACACGCTCAATCCCGAGCCCATCGAGCAAGGCCAACGTCCCGCGCACCATGTCGCGAATGGTGATGACCGGAAAGCGCATCGCGTAGGGCGTGCCATCGGGCGCGAGGCTCTTGGGGCCGGTCGACCCAAGGCAACTGCCGATCACATTTGCGCAAATGACGCAAAACTGATCCGTGTCGATCGGTTTG
>JBCCVQ010000036.1:0-3480 GCA_039194965.1 Pseudomonadota bacterium
CAGGGGGATATGACCGTCCCTGGATACCCGCTTTCGCGGGCATCTCCGGTGAGAGGGTGAGAGGAAAACAAACCCAATCCCAAACCCGCATTGCCAACGCAAGTTGGCACCCATGGCGGCTGGCTGATTTATTCTCCCAGCCGCATGGATCCTGACTTGCGTCAGGAAGGCGGGAGCAGTTTTTGATTCAGAGGCTGAGGGCCGATCTCCGCCCGCACATACCTACCACGCTCTGCCTATCCTCAATCCCCGGCGATCCCTGCGCAGGCAGGGATCCATGGACGATAAGGGCCTCTTGGACAGGTGGATATAACTGTCCCTGGATACCCGCTTTCGCGGGCATCTCCGGGGAGGGATGAGAGGGGAAAAAACCCACTCCGCTCAGAGCCGCTTTCATTAAAGGTTTGCGGAGCTCGCTGTATTCCGGGGATGCAAGACGACACCTGTCCATCCTAACACGGCAATTATGGTCCAAGGATATGGCGCGGGCGTCGTCCATAGCACGGAATTGCCAAACACAGCCAAGCCCAAACCGAGAAGCGCGAAACCTGTGCTCATCAGGGTTGCGAATATCGCCAAGGTTCGACCAGACGTGTTCCGAATGGCCGTTAAGAAGAGCGCCGCCATGATGAGCACTGCAACGGTTCCAACATGCCAGGAAAAATGATGCAGCCAGATGACGTCTGGCGGCAAATTGCTCTGCGCCAAAGGTGCGAGGACTTTCGGAGCGCCAAAAATTTCATGCGCCGCGGCGCCTAAGACACTCAACACCGCTGCAATTGAATATAAAATCGTCGAAACAGTCATCGATACTCCAGCCCCAATTTCACTGTTCGATCAGCCTAGCACCAGTTGAGTGCAGACCCAACGCCATCCTCAGCGCATGAATGCAACCGTGTACGCGATACACACGAAAAAGCCCGCAGATTGCTCTGCGGGCTTTTTGAACTTTTACCAGGACTGACGCTTAATCGTCAGTTGGCTCAAGAATTTGGCGACCGCGATACATACCGGTCTTCAGATCGATATGGTGGGGGCGGCGAAGTTCACCAGACTCTTGGTCTTCGATGAATGTATTACCTTTCAGGCGGTCATGCGAACGGCGCATACCACGGCGTGATTTGGTAATCTTACTCTTAGGGACAGCCATTTGCGTGCTCCAACTAAACGGGGTGTCGAGGCCAGACCTCGGAAATTCAAACCGCGCCTATACAGGTTGCTGGTGAGACCGACAAGGGGAAAAAGCGGTCTTCTAAGGAATTGCGCAGGAACGGACCGGATTGGCGCGTATAGGCCCGCCGTCTGGGAGCGCGGCCACATAGTCACTCCATTCAACCCGGGGCTGATAATAGTCGGTCGAAATATACTGAGCGCCGCTCGCTAAGGCGGCATCGAGACGCGTGCGGTCACCAGTTCGAGCTTCGACCGTATCGGCATCGGCGCGGGTGCGCACGATAAAGCCCTGCGCGACCCGTTCAGCAATGAGATCGCCGTTTTCAATCGGCTCATTGATCGTGAAATAGGCTGCGTCATCCGCGTTCGTATCGGAACTGTTCACGAAAATCGCATGCCCCTGCAGCGCATTCGCGCCGCGTCGATAAGTTTCGATCACATCTGGACCTTCATCGAGAGCAAAGAAGACCTGCCCCAAAGCTTCTTCCGGCCAACCGCGTGTCAGTACCGCTTCGCGCAGTGTTTTGAATTCGCCGCGCACATCATCCGGCGAGAGCAACTGGTCCGCCCCGAATATGGACCGAATCTCAGCGTCCAGGGCATCGAATGCGGCCGCATCAAATGGCAATGGATCGACGGATCCCGGTAGATCTATTTTGGCTTGCTTGGCGTTGATCAAGATTAAGATCGGCGCATGGTCGGGATGTGTTATCGACCAAGTTTGAATTTCCGCCAGACATTGGACCAGCAACGCGCAAGAAGAGCGCGCGTCGACGTCTTGCACATGCATAACTTTGAAACCGGGCTCGTTGAGCGATGTCTGATTGCCAATGGCGGCGCCGACCATTCGCGGCAATAATGGATCGACATAGCGGCCGCCAACCGGATCATAGAACACATCCAGCTCGAGCTGGCGCATGCCAAGCTCCAACTGCTCGAATAGCGCGATATGGGCATAATCCAACGCCGCGCCCCATTTTGGCGATCGTTCGGCCAAGATGGCGAGCTCATTCGGTGGAATGGCGAGTTTGTACGAATTGTGCGAGCCGATCGCCTGCATCTCGTTCATGCGGGGCGTACACTCACTTGGGGCGTTGGTGGACGCACACGCAGACAATGCCAGCATTGCCGCTGCCAAGCCGCTCCATCCAGTCCATTTTGACATTTAATTGCTCCACGTTTCCCCCGCCATCACTGTGGCGAGATCCGATGGTTTTGCAACTGAAAATCAGACCAAACGGCTCTGCGTCACCGCGGCATCAATAAAGCTCGCAAACAGCGGATGCGGCTGCATCGGGCGCGATTTTAGCTCGGGGTGATATTGCACCGCGATGAACCATGGATGGTCTTCCATTTCGATAATCTCAGGAAGAATTCCATCGGGTGACATGCCGGAAAAGGTCATGCCATGCTTTTGCAAGGCCTCAACATAGGCGGCGTTGACCTCGTAACGGTGGCGATGGCGCTCTGAAATCTCCAGCGATCCGTAAATTTCAGCAACGCGGGAGCCTTCCTTCAAGCGGGCCGGATAGGCGCCGAGCCGCATGGTTCCGCCCATGTCCGTATTCTCGTCGCGGGTGACCAGCTCATTGCCTTTGGTCCATTCCGACATCAGGCCAACAATCGGCGTTTCGGTCGGACCGAATTCGGTCGTCGACGCCCCTTCTATACCCGCCAAGTTGCGGGCCGCTTCAACGACGGCCAGCTGCATACCATAGCAAATCCCGAAACACGGGACTTGGCGCTCGCGGGCGAACCGGGCCGCCCGCATCTTGCCGCGCGCGCCGCGCTCTCCAAAACCGCCAGGCAGGATGATGCCGTGCACGCCTTCGAGGATGTCGATGGGCTTGGTGTCATCGTCAAACTCTTCAGAATTGATCAGCTTAATCTCGACCCCAACATTATTGGCGAGGCCGCCATGCTGTAGGGCTTCCATGACGGACTTATAGGCGTCCGGTACATCGGTATATTTGCCGACCAGGCCGATGCAGACATTGCCATCTGGATTGTGCACGGTTTGGGCGATTTGGCCCCAGCAGCGTCATCGAAGCGCGCGATGTTGGCCATATCTATGATGTGCCTGCGGCCTATCACCAAGAAGGCTTGGACGAAGAAGTGCTCCAGCATTTCCGCATTCAAGATGCGCCCAAGCCAGACCTGTCGCGCTGGGACCAAATCGCCCAAACCGTGCACAATCCAGATGGCAATGTCTGCATCGGCCTGGTCGGCAAATATACCGATGTACCGGACGCCTATAAGTCCGTCATGGAAGCCCTACAGCATGGCGGCCTCGCCAATAATGTTGGG
>JBCCVQ010000037.1:0-3042 GCA_039194965.1 Pseudomonadota bacterium
CCACGACGCTCATGTTGCGCATAAGCTCCTGACGTGTCGGAAGCTTGCGCTCTTGCGACAGCGCCGTTGGCGAGGATTCGAGGAACTGTTCCATCTCTGCCCGGCTCATCCAGACAAACGTCTCTTCTGCCGCAACCTGTTCATCGGGCCCGACCCAGGCGCCCAGTTCGCAACGGGTGTATCCGTACCGCACAGGGATCCCCTTCATCGCGAGTTCCATCGGAACAAAGCCGAACAGATAGTCCGGTGACCAAAGCTTAAGCGCGATTTCAAAGACGATGCGCGACATCAGCGAGGTGAAGCCCTGATTGCGCAATCCGCCATCACCGCCTTTCAACCAGAACTCGCCATGGTAGCAAACCCGCCCGGTGATATGTTCCAGCGACGGTAGCTCCGAGAATTGGATGTGGTCCGGGTCCGCGATCATGCCGGGCGTCAGATATTTGTGGCGGTGATGCTCAAGGTGGTGACGCAGGTTCGTGCCAGTCATGTCGATATGGCGAATGACTTGGGTATGGATCAGCTCATTTTTGTCGTTGAACCCACACACCCAAAACGCGTTGGAATCGTCGATGAACGAACTTGCGACATCGAAAATCGGATAAAGCGGCGGCCGGTCCGCCTGCGCGTGTCGGAGCTTTCGATAAGCGACAAAGTCGCCCCCAATCTCAAGCCGCATACCAGCGACTTCCAATTCACGGATGATGTTTGAGACATTCACAATCGTGGTGAAGAGACTGAGTGCGGTCACGAACGATTCTCCTATAATTGGAGGAGAACCATAGAATGATAAAGACCTTGCAAGAATAGCGTCTTGTCAAAAGTTTGGCGTATTTTCGCCCGATTGTTGCTCGAATTGCATATCCACCTCGCGCGGAATCTCGATTTGCGTGGCCGGATCCAGCAGATTTATCTCGACCTGATCGGTGATCACGACCAGCACGGCAAGCACTGGCGTGAGATCTGGCAAGGCAAAAGTCATCAAGAGACGTTGAAATGTCACCGGCTCGGGCCGCCCGCTCGTTTCGCGGGGCAGGTGTGCATAGAGGTGGTCAAGCCTGACAGTGCCTTCGCCGTGCACCTTGGAATAGGCATCGGACACCATCGCGTCGAAATCATCGCCCGCCCGGTCCTCGTATGACAGGCGGCCCACCGCGCTCTTCGACCAGGTCCAGCCGAACCAACGCGCGTAGGCAGACTTTTCGCCGATCTCCACGCACAACCAGCCGCGCGGATCGCGCCGGTAGATCACCAGGTAAGGCCGAATGGGTGCGGCGACCTCCGACTCAAGCTGCGCCGCCCCGTTGGCCCAGGCCGCCAGTGCCGTGCGCAGCAGTGGGCTGCCCAGTTTTGAGATCGCAGATACTGGGTGCTGCTGAGACAGAAACTCGCGCCCCTCGTCATCCACAAAGCGAATGGCCTCCAGATAGACCGACTCTGTGTCGCTGCCGACCCGCGGGTCGGACCAGCGCTCGGCCTGTCGCAGGATGTGGCGCGCATCCGGAAGAGCGGCTTCGCCAATGGGGGTCAGGACATATGTGTTCTTTGAAAGGGTAAAAAGCGCGCCGCCCTTGATCTCTTCTAGGTGGGAAATATGCCGGCGCACGGTCTGCCGGGTCGCGCTGAGTTCGGTGGATGTTTCAGTTAAGTTAAGCGTATCCGCCAATGTGACGAATGCCTTAAGCATCTCAAGCGTCGTTTCTTCGCCAATCTGCTTTCGTGGCAAGTCATTGCTCCAATAAGAAATTTTCGGTCAGATGTATGATTTATCATCTATGCTAGGTCAATAGTCCCGGCGTAAGGGTTTCGTAAACAATGAATTTTCTACCGCTGCGCGAACGCATACCAAAGCTACTGGGTGTATGCGTTGCACCCACAACATATGCACAAATACTGGCAGTTGAACCATGAATAACACAAGAACGACGCCGCGATCCAAGCACATCGATCGCCACATTGGGACGCGCCTGCGCGAATTGCGAGCCATCAACGGCCTTTCGCAGAAGCAGTTGGCGCGAGAACTCGGCGTTTCCTTCCAACAGGTTCAAAAGTACGAGCAGGGCACCAACCGGATCTCGGCAAGCCGACTTTGGGAAATCAGCGAAGTAATGGATGTCGCGCCGGGCACGTTCTTTGATGGCCTGTTCGCCGAACTGGACTAGCCATCGATAGTGGCGCCCAAGGCGCCACGCCAAATCGCAGGGGTTAGGACTGTGTCGGAAGTCTCGAAGTCCTAATCCGCATATACACACCGCGTCCCGCGGTAACCTCGCACCCAAAAAGAACGTGCAATCACCAATCCATCTGAGTCACGGGACGTTTCGCGCGCCAATCTGATTGGGCGGTCAGCATAACTGCGGAACAAGCTGCCTTACCCAGATTTCGCGACATTCGCCCCGAACGCTCTGGTTTGTTGCGACACTTGGCGCCCAAAACTCACAGACAGTTGACCTTTTTGGACGAATTTTATGCGCATGCTACCTCTGCGAAACGCGCGCATCCGCGCGGATGGGGGCAATATCGTGCTGACGGAACCTACGCCAGATTTGGATGAGATCCGTGCGACCTATGGGGCGCTCGATCTAACCATCGATTCAGAGCCGGACGGTTGGCGAAGCGCGTGGCGATCCTGCGCTGACGCTGGTGTCTTCGGTATGATCGTGCCCCGCAAATACGGTGGCGCGGCGACCAGTGTTACGGCCACCATCGCGGCCCTTGAATCCATCGGTTATGCATGCCCCGACAATGGGTTCACCCTGGCGATCAATGGTCAGATCTGGGCCGTCCAAGAGCCAATCATGACCTATGGCAGCGAGGCGCAGAAAGACCTCTATCTGCCAAAGCTGGCAAGCGGCGCCTGGGTCGGCGCACATGGCATGACCGAGGTGCAGTCGGGCTCGGACGCTTCCGCAATTGCCACGACAGCCGAACGCCGCGACGGCGGCTATGTGCTTAACGGCCACAAAACATATGTCGGAATGGCCAGCGTCTGTGATGTGGCGGTCGTCTTTGCAAAAACCGCACAGGATCGTGGTGCCTGGG
>JBCCVQ010000038.1:0-2452 GCA_039194965.1 Pseudomonadota bacterium
CCATGAATAATAAATGATCTGAGATGGTTCATACTTATTGTGCAAAATACACATCTATTTTGGTGCAATTATATCAAACTGTCCGTCGTCAGATATTTTGTGCCAAAGCGCAGCTTGAGCTGAGAGAGTATCCGGCTCATCTGGTTGGTTTGATCATGCTGCGGATTTGCAGTGAAGCAAGCGCCTGGCTTCGATGGTCTTTCGCTTGATCCTTTCTCGTTGTTTCAGAATGGCCTCGCCTCGACCGAAGTAGACGTCTGCGGGTGTTAGATTGCCGATGCTCTCGTGATAGCGTCGGTGATTGTATTGATCGACGAAGGCCTCGACGGCGAACTCAAGTGTTCCAGGCAGATGGTAGTTTTCGAGCAAGATGCGGTTCTTGAGAGTCTGATGCCAACGTTCCGTTGCACAGTAGTCGTTTGCGAAGCACAACGACGAGAGGGGATCTTGCCCTGGGTCTGCGGGTGATAGGGTGCACCACGCAAATGATCCATCTGTCGATCATCGAGCTAGTCTGCCAGATCGCTAGATATGTAACTAGTCGCCCGTGATTTTTGGTTTCTGGGACTGACCAACACATGTTTGGTGTTGGTTTGATCAGATCGCGGGGATCGATCTGGCCCGAGCGAAGAGTATCGAAGCAAACAATCGGAGCAAAACCGCCCTCAGCCAGCGTGCCAGCAGGCGCATGTTATGCCCAGCGGCACAGAGGATCGCGTTGATGGCGTCTCCTTCAGTGCCTGCGAGGTGGTTCCGTTCCATATGCCCATCATCTTTCATGTGGCCGATGATGGGCTCAATCCCATTTCGTCGTCGCATCTCGCGGCGGATCGTGGGTGACGTGATCCCGCGCGTGTGGCTGAGCGTGATGTCGAGCCCGTCGCGGTCGGCCCCGTGGCCGCGGTAACCTCGGTCCGCATAGGCGCGTTTGACCGCGACGCCGGTCAGCTTGGCCACTTGGTCGATCTGGCCCGCCAGAGTGTGGCCATCATAGGGGTTACCTGGGAGCGCCATGGCGCCGAGCACGAACTGTCCTCCCTTGCAGCGCTCGTTGGTGGTGGCGAAGGAGGTCTTGACGCCGAACTCGTAGCGAGTTCTGGCCTTGCCTTTGCCGATGCATTCGACCTCGGGCGCATGGACCGCATAGAGCTTGTCTTTGTCGCCGGAGCTCTGTCCATGGATCTTCTCGGCGCGCTCCAGCGCAATCTTGAACGCTGCCTCCAGGTCAGCATTCCCCGCGATCTTGCGTCTGATGTCCCGGATCAGACGCCCCAGCCACGTCCGCATCTTGCGCACCCAGCGCAGGCCTTGTTTGTGGCCACGTGTGTGCATCAGGCGTGACGCCTCGCGGCGTGCCCGGGTTGCCAGGCGGATGAAGGACTGGCGCAGCTTGACGCCATGGCGCCTGGCCACTCGGTTCAACCATTCGATTGATCGCAGCAGCAGGTGGCTATCAGTGGGATGCGCCACCGCCTTGGTTTGCACGGTCGTATCCACGGTGATGCGCTCCAGTTGCCTCTGACTGACAGCCTTGGTCTTCACCGCAACCGCGATCGTCTCCGCCAGCAGAACTTCCAGATCATCGGGACCAATGCGCTTACGCCATCGTGTCATCGACGAGCGATCGAACGGAAAGCGGTGCTGAAAATGCGTCTCGCCGCAGAACGCCTGAAAGTACGGGTTCTCGAGCCAGACCGCACAGGTTTCTTCGTCCGAGAGGCCCTTCATGTGCTTCAACAGATGCAGCCCAGCCATCAGCCGTGTCCTGAGTCCCCGGCGCCCTTTGCCCGGGTGATAGTACGGGCCAAACGCATCGTCGAAACGCTCCCATTCGATCAATGCTGCCAGTCGGATCAACTCGTGTTCCGGGTCAAGAATGGCCTCAAGAGAGCTGCGGAACAGATCGCCATTCGGCGTATCGGGCTTGGCGGGACGCATGGCTAACCTCATGGATCAATCTCATCGTCAGGATCGGATCACAACGCCGCCAGGATGGGAATCCCCTACGCGCAGGCGCGCACGAAATCGCAAGATTTTGGCACGATCCCACCCCAAACCTTGCGATTTCCAATACTTCCCGGCGCAGCAGAAGCGTATCAAATCAGGCAGTTAGGCAAAATTCACGAGCGACGCGCTAGACTGGTAGTTCACTTTTGAGAAGGTGGACTTTGCTCCGGGCAAGGGTACAGCAGCTCGTGTTCATGAACTCGCCCAACTCGTGTCGTCATTGCTTCGCGACGAAGCAGAACCTTGGTTCCAATGCAAACGTGAGCAGATTTCCGCGCACTGACCGTCAGCGTTCTAGAGCGTCAGACAAGCAGCCGTGTAGAATGTCCCGTAAATTGGGGCGAGCATGTCCTCATTTAAGAGGCTGCAGACCGAGGTGTCGTTCCTGATGTCGAGGAACGACTCCGCGAACATGGGCGCGATGGAGATCTAGCGGAATCGGGCG
>JBCCVQ010000039.1:0-2334 GCA_039194965.1 Pseudomonadota bacterium
GGTGCGTTTGGCCGCAGCGCCTCATAAACGACCGGCCCAGCTCCACCATTGATCCGAAACTCTTCGAGAAAGAAGCGCGAACCGATAAAGCTCACATCAACCGAGTCGGCGCCTGCTGGGTTCTCTCGCCCGAGGGTTCTTCGAGCGAGAGAACCCAGCAGGCGCCGACTCGGTTGATGTGAGCTTTATCGGTTCGCGCTTCTTTCTCGAAGAGTTTCGGATCAATGGTGGAGCTGGGCCGGTCGTTTATGAGGCGCTGCGGCCAAACGCACCTGTCAACGGATTTCCGTTCAACGCCGCACGGGACACGGAGTGGTTGCCTGAGTTTCAACCGGAGTTTGGTAAGCCGACCTGTCGTCAATGGTGGCTCGGCGAGGGCACGAATGGACGTCCCGGACTAAGGCAACTCCTCCTTGATCAGATGAACGTTGCCCAAGATGGAATCGTCGATCGGCTTGTCGCTGGCGTGACCTCAGCGATCCCCGTCGGCCTAGGGCGCGAGGCGATTGAAGATCGGCTCATCCAAGGGGTTCTCACGCGCACGCCCCGCAACTTTAGCAATGCTTCGTTTGGAGAGCAGATTGTTGAGCCTAGTGACGGATCGGTGCAGGCTCTGTTCCGTGCCAGTGCTAAGCCGATCATTACTGCAGTTGGGGTCGAGGCAGCTGCCGGCGGCCTTGCTCTCGTTATGGATGTCGTCACGCAACTGATGCCGATGTTGCAGCCAATGATCCTTATGGCGATTTTTGCTCTGCTGCCCTTTGGACTGGTGGCATCACGTTATTCGTTATCGTTTCTTGTCGTCGGCGCTGTCGGCATTTTCACGATCAATTTCTGGCCGGTACTTTGGCACATCGCGACATGGGTCGACGACAATCTTCTTCGAGCGCTCTTTCCAGCGGGCATCACAGCTGGAGGTAGCTCACCCCTGTTCGACTTCATCCTTATCCCGAAGCGGCTCATTTTGGGCACGCTCGGCGAGGTCAAGCTCACATTACTGAATATGGTGGCATCAGTTCTGTTTCTCTTGCTGCCAGGATTCTTCACAATTGTGATGGCATGGGCAGGCGTGCGTGCGGCCTCCACAGCATCCACACTAGCAAGCTCCGCTTACGGTAATCCGGCAACAGGAAAGGCGACGTCCGGCCCGGGGCAGGTGACGAACAATACGGTGGGGCGTGGCTTGAACTCGAACATTGCTGGTCGCATTAGCAGAGGGATCGGCAAGTAATCGACATCAACTTGTCGCTCTTTAGTCTTCGTAGCTTACCAGACAGGAGGAGTCGCCACCGATGTCGACGGCGCCGTCGTTACCGTAGAAACCAGAAGGATCCTGCCAGTCTGTGTGTTCCAGCGTCAGACGATCAATGCCGACGAGAGAGGCGCCAGCAAGTTTCTCATCCGTTGCTGCAGACAGTCCGACATCCTGTTTGAAGCCACTGGCGAGAGCACTGAGGACCAAAGTTATGAACCAATTCCACCAGCCATCCCAGGCTGGGGTTGTGAAGGGATTGGGATTAGAAAGCATCAAATTTTCCTCTACTACGCAATGCTCTGAGACCTAGGTCAATCCGTTATTAGCAATCAAACGAAGTCATCATTAATCTTGGTAGATGTCAGACATGCTTCGACAGACCTTGAGACGCTTTTGGCCAGAGCGCTGCGGTGAACCGAACACTCCGAACACTCCGAGCGCTCGACCCACGCAAGGCAAAAGCGAACGGCGTCGTCACGATCATTCAACATGCTCGCGGATCAAACGGATCACGCAACTCGTCGGTCTGCCTCCTGAACATTTCCAGGGCCTCTATCAAACCGTCATCGATGAAGCGACGGCTTATCTCGGAACCATCTCCCTCGGTGATCAAACTGCAGATCAACGACTGTACTATGCGCTAACCTTGGCTGAACGAGCGCTGAACATCAGGCAAGCCTATCTGCTGCCGGCCGACATTCCACCTGAAGAGTTGGCACGTAGGAGCGATCGGTGGACGTATGGCGTGTTTCTTGTTGCCTTCATTCGTGGCCTCTCCGGACCTAAGCCACCAGCTGATCAACTCATGGATGGAAAGGAGCTTGTGGGCGTTCTTCTGCCGCCTTTTGCGTTGAACTGGCTTAGGGCGGAGCCTGCATTAGTTCAGATCTTTGAAGGTCGACAAAACAGCAATCAATCGCCAGTCTTTGCCATTGATAACATCATAGCCCGCGCGCTTGGTGGTTGCGCCGATCGATCACCGATCGGAACATGCGATGCGGCCGAGGTCTTTGCTGGCGATGACTCCCCGCTTTTAAGACTGCCTGCGTGCATTGACCAACTCAGAAACCAAGGTCGGA
>JBCCVQ010000040.1:0-2013 GCA_039194965.1 Pseudomonadota bacterium
CAGGAGGCAGACGACCATCGTCAAAGGAAGTGCATATTCCATCAGTCGTACTCGCTTTGGTCGCCACGCAGCAACTCGCGCAGGCGCACAAACGCCAGTCCGAGACCTGCAAACAAGAGTAGTGAGAAGCCGATGGGGATGAACGCCTTCAAGACGAACCGGTCATACAACCCGTCGTAGTTGGATCCTTCACCCATTGCGAAGGAGCGGGTCGTGAAATCGTATCCATGCCAGACCACGACCACAGCAAGCGGCAGAAGAAAAACGATGTGGCCTGCCAAGTCGACGATCCGCTTGAGGCGATCGCTCATGTGCTGGCGAATGAAATCAACCCGCACATGGTTGTTTGTGACCAGAGCGCCGGCCATCGTCAGCATCAGCATGATGCCAAAGAGATGCCATTGGAGATCACCGAGGCTTGCGAGCGTCAGTTTCGAGCCAAAAAGAAAAACGTCGCGCTCCCATTCAATGATCGTGCCGACCTTCATTGCGGACAGCGTGACGCCGATTAAGACAAGTACGAGGATTGGAACGATCAACCAGGCAGCGGCCCGACCGACCCAGGCGACGCCGCGTAGCATCGCCTGGACTGGCCCGGTCCCAAGCTCTGGCTGTTTAGCTTGGGTTTCCATTGTCTCACTCCGATCTTTTATTCGACCGGCAGGCTCTGGAGCGATGTCCAACGCCCGGATGACGCCACGAACGCCTTCATCGAGTTATAGGCTTCACCGTACAGCGCGTCTTCTGCGGCAATCTCACCAAGAACACGATCGGTGGCCTCACGCAGCGCGACGAGCACTTCGTCCGGGAACCGCTTTACCACCGTACCGCCGGCTTCGAACTCTTCGATTTGCGGCGTTTGTGCTGACGGAGCGTAGGCGAGGGTCCATGCCATGCTCACCTGGCAGGCCGCCTCGTACATGGCTTGTTCTTCGGCGGGCATGCCGTTCCAGACATCCATGTTGATCATGAGCACGTCCACACTGCCCGGCTGATGCCATCCTGGATAATAATAGAAGCTCGCGATCTGGTTGAAGCCAAGGTCTTTATCGATGATCGGCAGGGAAAACTCACTTGCATCGATCCGTCCGCGCTCCAGCGCCAGATAAATCTCGCTTGCGGGTAGGAACTGGGCCGAGGCGCCGAACTCGTTCAGAATGCGCGCGCCGACGCCGCCCATCCGCATCTTCAGGCCACTGAAATCATCGACCGAGTTGATTTCCTTGTTGAACCAGCCGCCCGGTTCAGGGTTGGTGATATGGCAGGCCAATACCTTGATGTTTTGCTCATCAAAACCGCGCTGGATAATCTCCAGACCACCCCCAACATGGAGCCATGCAGCCAGTGCTTCAGGGCCAGCACCGAATGGTGTTGCGCCGATCTGCGCTACAGGAATTTGCCCGCCCCATTGGCCAAGAAAGCTCCAACCAGCCGGTATTGCTCCCGTGCTCACGCTTTCGAGGATTTCGCCGGACGGCACCAGTTCGCCAGAGCCAAAAAGATTTAGCCCGACATCTCCGCCCGTCATGGAGCGCAGTGTTTCATCCATGATCTTGGCGCTGTCGGCTAAGAACGTCAGATCTTTCGGAATCGACATGTGTACATCCAACATGTCCGCCGTCGCCGCGGTGGCCCCGAAGCTTACAGACGCCGCCGTCGCGCATGCAGCGAGATATGATTTGTTCATTTAGTATTCCTCCCAAGAAGTGACGAAGGCTCTCAACCAAGGGGAAGAGCCAGTTTGCTGGTTAACGATCTTTGATTTTTGATCAATAATCAATAACATTCTCAAAGTGGCTGATTTCACCCGAGCGAGAGCGGGTCAAATAACACATCAAGTAATTGATTATCTTAGGAAGATGTTGCTGACAAGAGTTCCAGCACAAGGTCGTCGTAAGACACTGTCACATCAGCGATCAAAGCCTTTTGCGCGGTCTCTACGTCACGACCACGGACGGCGTCGATGATGAGTTTATGGTTGTCGTTAGAAATCCGATGCCGAGACCGTTGGTC
>JBCCVQ010000041.1:0-1989 GCA_039194965.1 Pseudomonadota bacterium
AGCACCACATGGCTTTGAAACCCGTCCACCGGTGGCTGAAACAGGTAGGTGTCAGCAAAATCCGAAAATGCTTCCATGGACTCGCACCGCATGAGCAGAACGACGTCATCTTCTCCGGTGACGGACCAAACACGCTCGACATCCGGGTGGGCACCGAACTCTTTCATCAATGCTTCGATCTGTTTCAACTTGAGCGGATCAAAGCGCACCAACACGAACACAGTTGTGCCTTTGCGTTTGTAAACCGGATTGACTACGGCGACCTCACGCTCAATCGCGCCGATCTTTCTCAGACGCTGAAGTCGGCGCAAGCAAGCCGCGGGAGAGAGACCGACTTCCTGCGACAACTGGTTGCCGGTTTGACGTGCATCCTTCTCCATGGCGGCAAGAATTTTCCGGTCGAAGCGATCAAGGTCTTCCACGGTCAATACCCCACAAACGGTCTCCCGCGAGATTCTCGCATACATCGACCAAACAAGCGAAATCTTCGTCCCAAATGAGATGCATTCGATCCCAGCTCTTGCCA
The DNA here is from genome assembly GCA_039194965.1 of Pseudomonadota bacterium. GTDB lineage: Bacteria > Pseudomonadota > Alphaproteobacteria > Caulobacterales > Hyphomonadaceae > Henriciella. Next base: position 527 of record JBCCVQ010000041.1, read on the forward strand.
GCTCGCGCCTATAAACAGCGCAGGCCCTGCTTAGAGCCACACTAAAAGATCAACCATAACCAGCCCTGGTTCGACGCCAGGCCGCCATGGCTCGCGGGTCATGGTTTTGAAGCCCTTTGACTGGAAAAAGACATGCAAATCAAAGCAAACCGCCCTGCGTCAGGGCAGGCACTACCAAACACCGTTCTGGAAATCCTGGGCAACATTGCGACTCCAAAACGACTGCTTAGCAATTGGAATTGGAGTCCGGATCCGTCGCTCGGCAACGGTAAGAGGCTACGCCTAAGCTGGAGACTGGATGTCGGATGGGAGCAGCGTGCGCTTGCAGAAGTCAGGCGCATGAGCGACCGCGAACTCGCAGACATTGGCCTGTCCAGGTCGGACTTGACCTTAGAGGGTCTGACAATTGCGGGATCCAAGCGAGCGCTCAAACAGGACGCGGTCGCAGCCGAAATCAGGCAAATGACCAAGGCGCGGGGAACGGATCAGCATGGAAATTAGCATCGAGAACGCCGGACCGTACCACAGCGTCAGGCTCTGCGGGCGGCTAGACAGCAAAGGCGCGGGCTCAATCTACGATACGATTGTCGAGCTTGGCGCACTTGGTCCGGGCAAAGTCGTCGTAAACACCGCCGACGTCACGCACGCAACGCGCGCGGGATGCAGGGCGCTGATTGTGGCCGCCAAGTTGCATCACGCGAGAACGGGCGAGAAGCTGCTGATCTATGGTGCCTCGGGTGAGATGTCCTCTATCCTGGGTGGCGCCGGCTTCGACCATTTAATCTTGATCCACCAAGGCCCTCATCCTGTGGCCGCGTTTGCCGCATAGGCTTTGAAGTGTCGGGAGCTAGTGGCAAAGCGCACCGCAAAAAATTACCGCTCTCAGTTCTAAAGGATATCGATAATGATGGCGGGACCCCCCTAGTCTACGACGAAGGAAAGAGGTTACTCAATGGGCCGCAGCCGTTTGGACGAATTGGACAGCTTTGATCGAAGAATAATTGCGCTCCTGCAGCGCAATGCCCGCCAGACTGGTGATCAACTCTCGAAGCAGGTCGGCTTATCGGCTCCGGCCTGCCTTCGGAGAGTTCAGCGGTTGCGCAAGATCGGCGCGATTGAGCGTGAAGTCGCGGTGATCTCGCCGGAGTTTCAGGCGAGCTCCACGTCCATCATCGTGTTTCTGACCGTTAACCGTCTTGACCCCAAGCGAAAGCAGATACTGACAAATCGGCTGCTCGCCTTTGAAGAAGTGGAACGAATTTTCTCAGTGACTGGCGAAGACGATTTCGTCCTGTTCATGAAGTTCCCGTCGATGGCGGAATTCACGGACTTCGCCGACGCACATTTCTATGAGCCGCCTATCGAAGGCTACGAAAGCACCGTGGTTCTTCGCGAGTTCGTTCGTGATTGAGGGGCTGTGAATTTCAGAATGGCGCGTCGAAATTTGTGGCCGACGCTCGGAT
>JBCCVQ010000042.1:0-1967 GCA_039194965.1 Pseudomonadota bacterium
CGGTCGAAAGACAGCTCGACAATGCGGTAATGATCTTCACGGTCGTCTTCAACCCCGACGGACATGCGCGGCGGATCGACCATGTCGAGACCTTCTGGTCCTATGGCGAGAATACCGACCTCGCGGATGAAGCGCACAATATGTGGATCGAGGCGCGGACCAATCATTTTTGGTTCGACCTTAACCGGCAGTGGCTGCTACTGACCCAGCCAGAAAGTCAGGCCTGGATCAAACACTGGCATAAGTGGAAGCCGATGGTGTCGGCCGACTATCATGAGATGGGGTCGGCCGGTCCCTACTACTTCCACCCCGGAGAAGAACTGCGCCGCAATCCTCTGATCCCAGAGCGAGCCCGCGAATTGACCAAGGGCATCGGCGAGCGCCACGCGGCTTTCATGGACAGCGAAGCACGCCTGTATTGGACAGAGAGCGGCTTTGATAATTTCTATATCGGCAAAGGCTCGACCTACCCTCAAATCAACGGATCGCTCGGCATTTTGTTCGAAGCTGGTGCGGCGCGCGGCGGCGCAGTTGAGACCGAACGAGGCCTGGTTGAGACCGCCGACAATGTGCGCACGCAATTTCGCACGGCCCTGACCACGATCCAAGGCTCGCTGGATCTGCGCAGCGAAATTACGACCTATCAACGTGACTTCTTCGCCGAGAATGCACGCCAAGTTGAGCGCGGCGGTCAGGCGGGCTGGGTGTTCACGGCAGACGGTGATCCAGAGCGTGCTGCCCGGTTCGTGCGCTTGCTCCGCATGCATGATCTTGAGGTGCGTCGATTAAACGCTGACGTAACCGCAGGTGGCCGAACCTATCCGGCGAGGACGAGCTATTATGTCCCAATGGATCAGATGAACAATCGCATGATCCGCGGTATCTTTGAGCAGTTCACAGAGTTCGAAGAAAATGTTTTCTACGACGTTTCAGGTTGGACATTGCCGCTGGCCTATGACCTCGAATACGCATCAGTCACAACTCGCGAGATACGATCGGCCACATCGAGTGAGATGGCAGTGGGCGCCTTCCAATCTGCTCCAGCGCCAAGCCAAGCGCCTTATGGGTATGTGTTCAATTGGTCGCATACATACGCGCCGCGCGCATTGAACCGGATCCTCGCTGCGGACCTCATGGCTCGTTCAACAATGGAAGAAACAACTGTCAGGACAATATCCGGCACCGTCGAGCTCGGGCGTGGTGCGATCTTCGTACCCTTGGCGCGCCAGAACGCGTCACGAGAAGATATACATGCCGTCATGCAAGCCATCGCCACAGAAGATGGCGTCCCAGTGTATGCGGCGACATCAGGATTAACTCCAATCACCGGGCGCGATTTGGGAGCATCTAGCGTATTCCGCGCTTTAGACACGCCTCGCGTCGTGCTCGCCTATGATGGTGGACTCTCAAGATATGATGTCGGCGAAATCTGGTGGACTTTGGACTATCGGCATCGCGTTCCGGTAACGTTGGTGCACAAGAACCGGCTGGGCGCCCTGGACTGGGACGAATACACCCATTTGATCCTGGCTGGCGGATTGCCACGCCAAGGAGAACCGCTTGCGCCGGTGCTTGATGAAGACATGGCCGCGGCAGTGCTCAGCTGGGTCGAGCGCGGCGGGACGCTCGTGTCTATTCGCGACGCCGCCCTATGGACACAACAAGCGATCGACAGCCGCGCGCAAGCCCAGGCGACGGAAGGCGCGATGCAAGAAACTGACGTGCCAGACGAGACCAAAGAAACAGAGATGGACACAGAGTCCGAAACAAGAACTGAAAGACTAAACTTCGCCGATATGAGCCTTCGAGACGCGGAGCATGTGATTGGCGGCGCGATCTTCGCAGCCGATTTGGACAATACTCATCCATTGGGCTTTGGATTTGCCGATCGTAACTTACCCGTCCATCGCAATGTCAGCTTCACGCTAGAGCGTCCGAAAGACAATCCCTATGCGGTTCCTGTTCAG